>NZ_CP185946.1:0-1904306 GCF_049393735.1 Streptococcus equinus | reverse complement strand
AGTAGTTTCCTTTTTTGTGGATAATTCATACAATATTCTAACATAAAATAAAAAAGTTTTCCACAACAGTGAAAAATAAAAATCCACAGTGTTTATAAAAGTTTTCCACAGGTTGTGGAAAACACAAAAAAAGGCTTAAAATCGGGTGATTTAGCCTTTTTTTCTTGTGGAAAACTATGAAATAAAAAATGAGCAATTCACAAGCTATTTTAGCCTGTTGATAATTCTGTTAAAGTCTTCTTCGCTCTGAAAATGCAATTGTAAATCCCCCTTGAAGCCTGATTTGGCAAGGGATAAGCTAACTGGAACTCCCAATAATTTTGACAGTTCTTTTTCTTGATGGTGAATAAAAATATTTTTTTTATTTTTTTGCGAAGATTTTTTAGCAGGTGTAGATTTTTTGACTAATTCTTCTAGTTTGCGGACACTAATTTCTTCAGTGATGACTTTTTGGTACCACTTCTCTTGCTCTTTTTCATTTTTAAGCGTGAGAAGCACACGCGCGTGGCCTTGAGACAGTTGACCTCTTTCAACGGCTTTAGAAATGGCACTTGGTAAATTCAATAATCGTAAGCAATTAGTGATGTAAGGGCGAGATTTTCCCATGAATTGAGCCAATTCTTCGTGTGTCATCTGATTTCTGTCTAATAATTGCTGATAAGCTTTTGCTTCCTCGATGGGATTAAGATCTGAGCGTTGCAAATTTTCGACAATAGCTAGTTGCATACTTTCTTTATTAGAAATTTCTTTGATAATTGCTGGAATTTCGCTCAAGCCAGCCATTTTAGAAGCTTTAAGACGTCTCTCTCCTGCTATAAGCTCATATCCAAAGATAGCGGATTTTCGAACGATAATGGGCTGAATAAGGCCATTAGTTTTGATTGAACGAGAAAGTTCTTCTAGTTCTTCTTGTTTAAATTCTAAGCGGGGTTGGTAGGGATTTGGAGAAATATCGTCAATGTTGATTAGGTTTAGTGTCTCAGTCATATTTTGTCCTTTAAAAAATGAAGCTGAGAGAGCTCAGCCTCATTGATTTTTAATTATAAATTATTGGTTTGATGAAGAAGAGAGGTCTTGGGTAGTTTTTGTTAGTTTAATTGTTTCAGTTTTCTTAGTAGTTCCACGGTAGAATGTTACTTTGACAGAATCTCCAGTTGAATGTCCATAAAGGATACTTTGGAGATCAGTAATAGAGGTAACTTCTTTATCATCAATAGCTGTGATAACATCGTATTTTTCAAGAATTCCTTCAGCAGGCATACCTGATTGTACTGAGGCTACAACAACTCCTCCAGTGACACCAGTTGGAATGTTGAGGTGGCTAATAGATACCGTTGATAAATCGCTTAAATTAGCCATTGTGATACCGAGTGCTGGACGAATAACTTTTCCGTTTTCTTCCAATTGATTAATGATTTTGACAACATCATTAGATGGAATGGCAAATCCCATACCTTCTACAGATTCACCTGAACTAGATGTTGAAGAAATTTTACTTGAGTTGATACCGATAACTTGTCCTTCGATATTAATCAAAGCTCCTCCAGAGTTACCTGGGTTAATAGCGGCATCAGTTTGGATAGCATTTGTTGAGATAGTTTCGCCATCGTCGTTAGTCATTGTTACTGTACGACTTAGACTTGATACAATCCCTTGGGTTACAGAGTTTGCGTAGTCAGTTCCAAGTGGGCTACCGATGGCAATCGCTGTTTCACCGACGGTAATTTTATCTGAGTCAGCAAATTCAGCAACGGTAGAAACTTTATCAGAAGAAATTTTGACAACAGCGATATCTGAATAAGTATCAGCTCCGACTAATTCTCCAACAACTTTTGTACCATCAGATAGCATAATTTCAAGCTGCTCAGCGCCGTCAACGACGTGGTTATTAGTTACAACGTAGGCAGAATCGCCATCTTTTTTGTAAATAACACCAGAACCTTCGCTAGAGATGTTTAAATCATCATCAGACGATGAATTGTTGCTATTTGCATTATCACCAAATAATTGAGCGTATAAGTCATTTGATGATGTGTTAGATTGATAATTAATAACGGATACGACAGCGTTTTGAACCTTTGAAACTGCCTTTGTTGTATCGTTAGAATTTGAGTAACTTACTTTACTTGTTGTTGTTTTAGTACTTGAACCGCTGACATTATTTATCGAAATGCCAGCCATATTTAAAATCAGTAGCGTCCCAGCCACTCCTCCGATGAATCCGATTAAAATGACAGACAACGGCTTGAGTATTTTTTTAGTTTTAATGTTAGGAAAATTAATTTTTTTCATGTCTCTACCTCCCTTTTATTTACAGCTAGCATATAAAAAACGACTTAATTATACCTTAAAAGATGAAAAAAATAAAGTAATCCACAGGTTGTGGAAAACTTTTTATATTTGTGTAAAAAAGCCTAAAATAAAGCGATTATAGCCCTGTTTATAGCTTGTTAACATGTGGATAATGTGTGAAAAGCTTGTGAATATGTGGTAAAATAAAAGCATGAAAGTTAAAATTATCGCTGTAGGAAAATTAAAAGAAAAATATTTAAAAGATGGTATTTCTGAATATGGCAAACGCATGAGTCGCTTTGCAAAATTTGAAATTATCGAATTACCCGATGAAAAAACACCTGATAATGCCAGTGACGCTCAAAATCAACAAATTATGGAAAAAGAGGGCGAACGTATCTTGGCTAAAATTTCAGATCGTGACTACGTCATTGCTTTAGCTATTGAAGGCAAACAGTTCCCGTCAGAAGAATTTAGTAAGATTATTGCTGATGCAACGTTGAGAGGCTATTCAGATATTGTATTTGTTATTGGAGGAAGCTTAGGATTAGCAGATAAAGTTAAAAAGCGAGCTAATTTGAAAATGAGTTTTGGTTTGTTGACTTTACCTCATCAGTTGATGCGCTTAGTCTTATCTGAGCAAATCTATCGTGCTTTCATGATTCAACAAGGAAGTCCTTATCATAAATAAAAAAGCAGTTCAGATGAACTGCTTTTTTATGGTTTCGTGTGAAACATGTATAAAAAAAGCCGACTTACGTCGGCTAAAGATTTGATCCCAGCAGGATTCGAACCTGCGACCGTTCGCTTAGAAGGCGAATGCTCTATCCAGCTGAGCTATGAGACCATATCAACTTAATCATTCTATCAAAATAACAGCTTTTCTGTCAACTAAAAATCGTACTTTCGGGCAGAAGTGATTTTTTTTAAAAGGAAAAAAGAAGTAAACGAAATATTATCTTTTTACTAGTAAACAACTACTTCATTTTTACTATAAGAGTATCTCAAAAAGCCTGTTATTTAGGGATTTTTGGCACGTTAAAATTATTTGAATTTTTCGGCGATATTTTAGTGCAAAAAAACTTCAAAAAAAAGTAAAAAAATTGAAAAAAACTATAGACAAACCGAAAATTTCTGCTATAATAATAAGAGTGTTGAGGGGAAATCCTAAAACTTCTGGTCCGTTGGTCAAGGGGTTAAGACACCGCCTTTTCACGGCGGTAACACGGGTTCGAATCCCGTACGGACTATAAAACTACTGCTTAGCAGTTTTTTTGTTTATCCGGCATAGCTCAGTTGGTAGTAGCGCATGACTGTTAATCATGATGTCGTAGGTTCGAGTCCTACTGCCGGAGTGATAAGACACCTTCCTAAGTTTTACTTAGGATTTTTTATTGCTCAGATAAACAAAAGAATCAAGCTTTTCGAATTAATTTAGGTAAGGTCAGACAATTATGATCTGCCTTTTTTGTTAGCTACTAGAGATAGAAAAACACCCCACTGTCTATTCATTGTCAGTGGGGTGTTTGATGTTTAATTACCTTTTTTTCGTTTTCTTATAGCATGATAGATAATAAATAGAATAACACCACTAAGCGATAGGATTGCTCCTTGCTTAAGTCCTGTTGGAAGATAGGTTAATGTTACCTTACCTTTTCCAGTTTTTACATTAACTTTCATAAAGCCATTCTGAGCTCTAGATAGTGATAGCTTTTTGCCATTTTGAGTGGCTGTCCATCCTTTGTCGTAGGGAATGGTAAATAGCAGTGATGAGTCTTTTGTTGCAGTATAAGCCGCTGTTACAGTATTTTTATCAGTGGTAACTGAGACAGGTTGGCTATTGATAGTTTCCATGGCTTTTTGGTAGCTAGTCAAGTCAAGTGCATAAAAGTTTGGCTGATTGAATGATACCTGAGTGTTTTCAGGGAATATAAAGCTAATTTGTAATGTTTGTGGGTCTTTGAAATAACCAAGATCAAAGAATGTGTAGGTATTGTCAGTCGTATATTCTGTACTTTTTCCGTTCACAGTAATTTGAACTTTTTGGCTATTTTCGTTAGCAAAGGTGATATTTGGTACACTAACATAAAGTTGGGTATTTCCAGCTACTGTAAGGCTATAATTAGCATTAGCGTGAGCACTTAATTCATCGCCGTTATTTGTTGTTATACGACCATTTAAATCACTTGCTCCACTAGTTAGCTGGGATGCTAGACGTGTAAAGTAATTTTCAGAAAGTCCGGTGATGTTATTGATTAAATTGGTTTGGTTGTCAAGAGTGTTGACACTGAAGTCAATGTCTTTGTAAACACCATTTGTCAGAAGAGCTAACTGACAAGCATATTGGTTTTCATATAGTGACATGTTGTTGGAAGTATCGACACAACTATAGCCAAATTTATTGACATCTGTTTCTGAAAGATTGTATTTTACTGCAAATAGACTGTCCATTAGCAAAGTATTATTTTGGTAACGGAGATTTAGATTAGTCCCAGTTGATTTAAATCCTAGTCGGTCTAATGTGCTGCTAGATATTGTATTGCGAATAGATGAGAACTGCGAAATACCATTGTAGTTATACTTCATGCTATCGTTTCCTGTTTGAGGTAGTAATTCTTCGGTACGGTAGAATGTCGTATTTAGTTCTTTGGTATTTTGAACGAGTTTTTCGATATCTGTTAAATCACGAGCATAACTTTGGCGAGATGGGAATACCCATTCATTATTTAAAGCGTTAATTTGGTAATAAGTATTGAGTGATATTTCAAAGAGTGTGAAGATAAGTGTAAAGCCTACAACAAAATTAAAGGTCAAATATTGCTTAGCATGGCTAAGTAGGATAATAGCGTAGGCGATTAAGAAAGAAAACGTGATAACAATTTGAGGAGCTTCTAAGAAATCATAGTGATTTTTTAAAATTGCGGTGGCTAAGAAACCAACAGTAAGAGGGATAAGTCCAGCAAGGTAATGTTTGATTTCCAGTTCTTCTAGGTGTGATAAAGTTTCAGCAGCAAGAAGGACAACCAAGACTGAGAAAGTCCATGAGTAGCGATGAAGGAACATATTTGGTGAGTGCATTCCTTGCCACATCAAATCAAGGGGCTCGAGATAAAAGCTCGCAATAATTAGTAGCAACATTAGCCCGTATGCCACACGTGTTTGCCATTTGATTGACTTAATTGTAAAGAAGATAATGGCAAGAATAAGTGGAAAGATTCCTACATAAATCATAGGAATAGACCCGAATTTTGTAGTGTCGTAAGATCCGACAAAGTTTTTCGCAAATAAATCAAAGAACCAAGAACTATCTGTAAACCAACTTGTAAAGCTAGAAAATTTTTCACCATGTGTTGAAAGGTCTAAATAGGTTGGTAACAGCATGATACAGCTAGATAGGCCTGATAAGGTTGACACGATTGTAAAGTCAATAAATTGACGTCCAATGGTTTTCCAGGTTGAATTTTTGCTTAATTGAACAAGGAAATATAAGGTGAGGAAAATAGCTACCATAAATCCAAAATAGTAATTTTGGATGAAAAGAATGGTTAAGCTAACGTAGTAGAGGATGAACCTCTTTTGGAAAATTAAATGATTAAGACCAAGAATAATAAGTGGCAAGAGGATAAAGACGTCAAGCCACATATTGATTTCAATTTGGCTAATGGCGAAACTCATCAAAGCATATGACGTTGATAAGATGATAGTGAATGATTCTAATACTTTTGGATAAAGCTTTCGCAGGCTATAAAAGCAAGATAGCCCCATACAAGCAACTTTTAATAGCGTAAAAAGATATATGGCATCAGGCATAGTTTTTAAGCTGAAAAAGTAGACTAAAGGTGAGAAGAAACTTCCGAGATAGTAGCTTATTAGAGCGTAAAAATTGAGCCCAAGTCCACTTGTAAAAGTGTAGAAAATGCTATCTGAGCCGTGTAAAATATTTCGTAGATTTTCAGCAAAAATCACATATTGATGAAAACCATCACTGGCTAAAATAGTTGTCTCACTATTGAAGGTAATATTTTCAGCTAACAGAGCAAAAAATAAGATAATTAACGGTAGACAAAAAGCAGCTGCGTAGTAAAGTTTGTTTTTGGTAAGTTTAAATGATTTAAATGTCATAATGTTAGTAAGACAGGTTGAGATAAAAATCCCAACCTGTTTCTTTTCTATAAAGTATTGTAGCCGTCATAGCAAGCTATGACAAAATGATTAATCTTTCCAAAGTTCTTTAACTTTTGCTTGAACTTCTTCATTTTCAAGAAATTCATCGTAAGTTTCATCGATACGGTCGATAACTCCATTTTTAGAGATAACTACGATGTGGTTAGCAAGAGTTTGAATGAATTCATGGTCGTGACTAGCAAAGATAATTGATTCTTTGAAATCTTTCAGACCATCGTTCAAGCTTGAGATTGATTCCAAATCTAAGTGGTTAGTTGGGTCGTCAAGAACAAGAACGTTTGATTTAAGAAGCATCAATTTAGAAAGCATCACGCGCACTTTTTCTCCCCCTGAAAGAACGCTAACTGATTTGTTAACTTCATCTCCAGAGAAAAGCATGCGTCCTAGGAAACCACGAAGGAAAGTATTATCGTCTTCTTCTTTAGATGCAAATTGGCGAAGCCATTCAAGGATTGATTCACCAGATGCAAAATCACGCGAGTTATCTTTTGGAAGGTAAGAACGGCTAGTAGTTACACCCCATTTGATTGTTCCTTCGTATTCGATGTCATCCATCAAAGCGCGGATAAGAGCTGTTGTTTGAATATCGTTTTGTCCGATAAAGGCTGTCTTATCACCTGGACGTAGGATAAAGCTGATATTGTCAAGAACTGTTTCACCATCGATTTTAACAGATAAGTTTTCGACTGTTAGCAAATCTTTACCAAGTTCACGTTCAGCTTTGAAGTTGATGAACGGATATTTACGACTTGATGGCACAATTTCTTCAAGTTCGATTTTATCAAGCATCTTCTTACGAGAAGTGGCTTGTTTTGATTTAGAAGCGTTGGCAGAGAAACGAGCAACGAATTCTTGCAATTCTTTGATTTTTTCTTCTGCTTTGGCGTTACGGTCAGCTTGCAAGCGTGCAGCAAGTTCAGAAGATTGTTTCCAGAAGTCGTAGTTACCAACGTAGAGTTTGATTTTACCGAAATCAAGGTCAGCCATGTGTGTACATACTTTGTTCAAGAAGTGACGGTCATGGGAAACAACGATAACAGTATTTTCAAAGTCAATCAAGAAATCTTCTAACCAAGTGATTGATTGGATGTCAAGACCGTTGGTTGGTTCGTCAAGAAGAAGAACATCTGGTTTACCAAAAAGAGCTTTGGCAAGGAGAACTTTCACCTTGTCACCGTTAGCAAGTTCACTCATATTTTGGTAGTGAAGGTCTTCAGGAATATTAAGGTTTTGGAGCAATTGAGAAGCTTCACTCTCAGCTTCCCAACCGCCAAGCTCAGCAAATTCGCTTTCTAATTCTGCTGCGCGGACACCATCTTCATCTGAGAAATCAGGTTTCATGTAGATAGCGTCTTTTTCTTTCATAATGTTATATAGGCGCTCATTTCCCATGATAACAACGTCAATCGCACGTTCTTCTTCATAGTCAAAGTGATTTTGACGAAGAACTGATAGACGTTCGTCTGGTCCAAGGGAAACATGACCTGTTGTTGGTTCAATATCTCCTGCCAAGATTTTTAAAAATGTAGATTTTCCTGCACCGTTGGCACCGATTAAACCATAGGTATTTCCAGCTGTAAAGTTGATGTTAACCTCATCAAACAGTTTTCTATCGCTGAAACGTAGTGATACATCAGAAACTGTAAGCAATTTTTCACCTCATAATATTTATCTATAAGCTCATTGTACATGAAAAAGCCCCAATTTTCAATTAGAGAAAGGGGGCTTTGAGTTACATTTCAGTTACATTGGTAAGATAGCATCTTTTTCGTTAAGTTTGTAGTATTTTTTAAGGCTGAAACCACGTCCCATAACTTGTGTGGCAGGCATGACAACGATAAAGGCTGCTTCGTCGATTTTTTGAATATTTTTTTCTAAACGAGGAACTTCTTGACGTGAGACAGTTGTCATCAGCATTGTTTGTTGCTCGCCTGAGAAGCCACCAGTCACAGGAATTTCTGTCACACCACGGTCAGCTTCCATGGAAATATAATTTTTGATTAAATCATTTTTCGGAGAAATAATCATAAGGTTACGAGACGATGTGACACCGATTTGCATGCTGTTAACGACATATCCAATGACCAATAAAGCAATAATAGAGTACATAACAGTATCGACGTCGAAGGCTAGAAATCCCATAGCTACACTACAGCCATCAACGATAGTCATTGCGACAGCTAAAGGCAGTGGTGTGTATTTATGGAGAATTTGGGTGATAATCCCTGTTCCACCAGTTGAAGAATTTCCCCAGAAAACAACTCCTAGACCAAAACCACAAATAACAGCTCCAAAAAGAGCAGCAAGTAGTGGATTATGGGTAAGATTTGGGAGGTCTTCAGTTAATTTGATGAAGATAGAGTAAATCCATGACCCGTAAATTGTTTTAAAAAATGTTTCTTTTCCCAAGAAAAGCCAGCATGAAATCAATAATGGAAAATTGGTAATCATGACAAAGTTACCCGGATTCCACCCAAGTAAAGCCTTCAGACTAACAGCAATTCCGACCACCCCGCCAGAGGCAATGTGATTTTCAAGGAAAAAGCAGTTAAAACCAACAGCAGCAATAAAAGACCCAGCAGTTACGAGTCCAAAATCAATAAGTTTTTTCTTCATATTAATCCTCTTCTTAATAACAAACGATTATATTATGGCAAAGAAGCACCATATCGTCAAGATTTTTTGAGATAAAGCTCAAAAACAACTTTTAATCTTTCTAATTTAATTAAAATCACAAATGCATAAATATACCAAAGTAGTGAATATCCAAAATTTCCCCTGTGAAATAGGGTCTGAGCTTGACAAAGAGGGTATAATTTCATAAAATGAAGAGGATTCAGAAGAGTAATGTAAACGCGTACTTTTAGAGAGCTGATGGTGCTGAGAATCAGTAGTAACCTTACATGAATGGGCTGATGAGAAAAAAGAAATAATCTTTGCATTGATTGTGTAAATGTTTATATAGTGGTAAAGAGATGATAGACTAAGTCTATTAATTGAGGTGGTACCGCGTATCGATAACGCCCTCACGTAGTTTAACTACGTGAGGCGTTTTTATTTGAATTAATTATTGAGGTGATAAAATGGCAAAACCAATTATTTTAACAGGTGACCGTCCAACAGGTAAATTGCACTTGGGACACTATGTTGGAAGTTTGAAAAATCGTGTTCTTCTACAAAATGAAGATAAATACGACATGTTTGTTTTCTTGGCTGACCAACAAGCCTTGACAGACCACGCTAAAGAATCTGAAATTATCAGAGAATCAGTAGGAAATGTTGCACTTGATTATCTTTCTGTAGGTCTTGACCCAGCTAAATCAACAATCTTTATTCAAAGTCAAATTCCTGAATTGGCTGAATTGACAATGTACTACATGAACCTTGTTTCATTGTCACGTTTGGAACGCAATCCTACAGTTAAAACAGAAATCGCACAAAAAGGATTTGGAAGCTCAATCCCAACAGGATTTTTGGTTTACCCAATTTCACAAGCTGCAGATATTACAGCTTTCAAGGCTAATTATGTGCCAGTCGGAAATGACCAAAAACCAATGATTGAACAAACACGTGAAATTGTTCGTAGTTTCAACCATACTTATAAAACTGATGTCTTGGTTGAACCAGAAGGAATTTTCCCTGAAAACGAAGCAGCTGGTCGTTTGCCAGGTTTAGATGGTAATGCCAAAATGTCTAAATCTCTTGGTAACGGTATCTACTTATCTGATGATGCTGATACAGTTCGTAAAAAAGTTATGAGCATGTATACTGACCCGAACCACATTCGTGTTGAAGATCCAGGTCAAATCGAAGGAAATATGGTTTTCCACTATCTTGATGTTTTCGGACGTGAAGAAGATCAAGCAGATATTGCTGCTATGAAAGAACACTACCAACGTGGTGGTCTTGGTGATGTGAAAACAAAACGTTACCTACTAGAAATTCTTGAACGTGAATTAGCACCAATCCGTGAACGTCGTTTGGAATACGCTAAAGATATGGGTGAAGTTTTCCGTATGCTTGAAAAAGGAAGTGAAGCAGCGCGTGAAGTTGCAGGACAAACACTTGCTGAAGTAAAAGCAGCTATGGGAATCAATTACTTCTAAAATACACAGAACTCCGAGGTGATTACTTCGGAGTTTTTTTAGAATCACAAAACATGTGATTTAGATGAGAATTGCAAAAATAATCAGTCTAATATAGAAGAGAATTTTTGGAAAAAAATTGAATTTAATTTATTGACAAATGATTTTAGCGTGTTATTATAATAACAATAAAAAATTAGCTAGGGTTAAAATCCCCTACAAATATATAGAAAAGAGGGTTTATTTAATGTCAAATTGGGACACTAAATTTTTGAAAAAAGGTTACACTTTTGATGACGTACTACTCATTCCTGCTGAAAGTCATGTTCTTCCAAATGAAGTTAACATGCAAACAAAACTTGCAAAAAATTTGACATTGAACATTCCTATCGTAACAGCGGCTATGGATACTGTTACTGACAGTCGAATGGCAATTGCGATTGCACGTGCTGGTGGTCTTGGTGTTGTTCACAAAAATATGTCAATCCAAGAACAAGCTGAAGAAATTCGTAAAGTAAAACGTTCTGAAAATGGTGTTATTATTGATCCTTTCTTCCTAACACCAAAACACTCTGTTTCAGAAGCTGAAGAATTGATGCAACGCTACCGCATCAGTGGTGTTCCAATTGTTGAAACTCTTGAAAATCGTAAATTGGTAGGGATTATCACAAACCGTGATATGCGTTTTATCTCAGATTACCATGCTCCAATTTCTGCACATATGACAAGTGAAAAATTGGTAACAGCTCCTGTTGGAACTGACTTGGAAACTGCAGAACGCATCCTTCACGAACACCGTATCGAAAAATTACCTTTGGTTGATGAAGCTGGACGTTTGTCAGGTCTTATCACTATCAAAGATATTGAAAAAGTTATTGAATTCCCTAATGCTGCTAAAGATGAATTTGGACGTCTTTTGGTTGCAGGTGCTGTCGGTGTTACATCTGATACATTTGAACGTGCTGAAGCCCTTTTTGAAGCTGGTGCAGATGCAATTGTTATCGATACTGCGCATGGTCACTCAGCTGGTGTTCTACGTAAAATCGCTGAAATTCGTCAACATTTCCCAGAACGTACATTGATTGCTGGTAACGTTGCTACTGCAGAAGGAGCACGTGCTCTTTACGAAGCAGGTGTTGATGTTGTTAAAGTCGGAATTGGTCCTGGTTCAATCTGTACAACACGTGTTGTTGCAGGTGTTGGTGTCCCTCAAATTACAGCTATTTATGATGCAGCACAAGTTGCGCGTGAATACGGTAAAACAATCATTGCTGATGGTGGTATCAAATATTCAGGTGATATCGTTAAAGCTTTGGCAGCTGGTGGTAATGCTGTAATGCTTGGTTCTATGTTTGCTGGTACTGATGAAGCGCCAGGTGAAACTGAAATCTTCCAAGGACGTAAATTCAAAACATACCGTGGTATGGGATCAATTGCAGCTATGAAGAAAGGTTCAAGCGACCGTTACTTCCAAGGTTCAGTTAATGAAGCTAACAAACTTGTTCCAGAAGGAATTGAAGGTCGTGTAGCTTATAAAGGTGCTGTTGCTGATATCGTCTTCCAAATGATCGGTGGTATCCGTTCAGGTATGGGATATGTTGGAGCAGAAAATATCCTAGCTCTTCATGAAAAAGCACAATTCGTTGAAATGTCAGGTGCTGGTTTGATTGAAAGCCACCCACACGATGTTCAAATTACTAACGAAGCTCCTAACTACTCTGTGAAATAATATTTTATAAGTAATAGAAAGAAATTCTGATGGCGATGCGCTGTCAGAATTTTTTTGTAAGAATACCTTTACAAAATGACGTAGAATATGTTAGAATAGTTAACTATGTTCGCCAAAAACATGAAATTTTCTTTCACTTTTCTGAAAAAGCGTTTTCATAAAAGCGAACAGCTAATTTTTATATTTACAACAGTGTAAACAACGTTTACTAATCTGTAAAACATATCGTAAAGGAGAAAAAATGCAGGGTATTTTATTTGCATTGATTCCCATGATTGCATGGGGAAGTATCGGGTTTGTCAGCAATAAAATTGGAGGTAAACCAGATCAACAAACATTAGGAATGACTCTTGGGGCACTTGTATTTGCCTTTGTTGTATGGTTGTTTGTTCAACCAGAAATGTCAGTTACACTTTGGGTTGTCGGAATTATCGGTGGTATGCTATGGTCTATGGGACAAAATGGTCAATTCCGCGCAATGCAATACATGGGTGTTTCAGTTGGTAACCCTCTATCAAGTGGTGCTCAACTTGTATTTGGTAGCTTGATTGGTGCAATCGTATTTGGAGAATGGAGCAAACCAATTCAATACACACTAGGTATTGTTGCTTTACTTCTATTGGTTATCGGTTTCTATTTCACAAGTAAACGTGATTCTGAAAAAATTGAATCAGGTGTCCTTACTGACTTTGGTAAAGGTTTCCGTGCATTGACTTATTCAACAATTGGTTACCTTTCTTACACTATCTTATTTAACAATATCATGAACTTTGATGCCTTGGCAGTTATCTTCCCAATGGCTGTTGGTATGGTTCTTGGAGCAGTTGCCTTCATGAAATTTAATGTTAAATTTGAAACAGTTGTTATTAAAAATGCTATCGTTGGATTTATGTGGGGTATTGGTAATGTCTTCATGCTTCTTGCTGCAGCAAAAGCTGGTCTTGCAATTGCCTTTAGTTTCTCACAATTAGGTGTTATCATTTCAATCATGGGTGGTATCTTATTCTTAGGTGAAACTAAAACACGTAAAGAAATGCGTTGGTTAGTCATTGGTATTGCATGCTTTGTCCTTGGAGCTGTACTACTAGGAATTGTAAAATCTTACTAATCTTTGTTGACAGTGGTGTCAATGATTTTGTAAACATAAAGAAAAAGCTGGCTAAGCCAGCTTTTTTTTAGTTTTCTTGAATATGTCCTTTAGTAACAGTGAAGATTTTTAATTCTTTAGGGAGTTGTGATAAATGTTCAAGACTTGTTGTTGTGATGAAGGTTTGAACATTTTTAGCGATAATCATTTTCAATAACTCAGTTTGTCTGTAATTATCTAACTCACTCATAACATCATCGAGAAGTAGAATTGGATAATCGCCCGTAACATTTTTGATGAGCTCAATTTCAGCCATTTTTAATGACAGAATTAGGCTACGGTGTTGTCCTTGGCTCCCAAAATTAGCTGGCATATCATTGATGAAAAATTCTAAGTCATCACGGTGTGGACCGGCACCGGTATTCTTTTTGAAAATATCTCGTTTATGATTCTTTTCCAAAGTTTTTAAAAATTGTTCTTTGATATCAGATTTTTTATCAAAAGGAACAGATGATAAATAATGAATTTTCAAATGTTCTAAGCCATCAGAAATGGTATAGTGGTAGCGATCAGCTTCTTTTTCTAAATTAGCAATAAAATCTAGACGGTGTTCCATAACACGGCTACCAAAGTCGGCTAGCTGTTCATCGAGTACTGCTAAAAAGTCAAGGTCGACTTTTTCGGCTGTTTTAAGATAGGTGTTGCGCTGTTTGAGAACATGGTTGTAATTTGATAAATCAGATAGATAAACTGGTTTTATTTGTCCAAGGTCGATATCGATAAATTTGCGACGAAGGCTAGGCGCCCCTTTTATGAGTTGCAAATCTTCAGGAGCAAATAAAACAACAGTCATCACTCCAATATAATCGGATAGTTTAGCCTGTTTTAGGTGATTGATTTTAGTAACACGCCCTTTGCTTGAAAGGTCGATTTCTAGAGGAACTACCCCAGTTGAGCGTTGTAAATTACCTGAGACGCGGAGTTCTTTTTCCTGAAAATGAATCAGCTCTTTGTCCAGACGTGTACGGTGGCTGCGAGTTAAAGATAAGAAATAAATAGCTTCTAAGAAATTAGTTTTTCCTTGGGCATTTTTCCCAATAAAAACATTGAGTCCAGGGGAAAATTCAAGTTCATTATTTAAATAATTACGGTAATTTTTTAAGGCTATTTTTTGAATCCACATGATTAAGTTCCTGGAAAACGAATAGGTTTACGTTCGTTTGTCTGTTTAGCTTGTTTTTTAGGTTGATTTTGCTTTTTAGCTTTTTTATTTTTAGCGTTTAACTCTTTGACAATAGCAGCAACACGAGCTTTTTCAGCCATAGCTTCAAGATGTTCTTCTTTTTCTTTAGTCGTTGGTTCAATAATATTGATTGTGATATTGTCTTCTGGAATAGCTACAACATCACCAATGCGGATTTTTTTCCCACGACGTTTTTCGTCTTCACCATTGAAAAGGACAGTTGTTTCTGCTAAGTAACCTTTAATAGCACCACCACTTTGGATAATACCCAGTTCTTTTAATAAAGCTTGTAAAGTAATATAGTCATCAAATAATTTGTATTCCATTGTTTTCTCCATTTTGTAATCCAAGTAATTATAACATAAACGTGGTATAATTTTAGCTAATAAAGTGTATTAGTAAGGAATTTGTAATGAAAATAGTTGATGGTGTTGAGTTACATTTAATTAAAAATGAAAAATTCAAGATGAACCACATTACCTTTCGTTTTTCTGGAGATTTTAATCAAAAAACAGTTGCGAGACGTGTTTTAGTGGCTCAAATTTTGGCAACTGCTAACGCCAAATACCCTACTGCTCAGCGCTTTAGAGAACGCTTGGCAAGCTTATATGGAGCCACTTTATCAACTAAAGTATCAACGAAAGGACTAGTTCACATTGTTGATATTGAATTATCATTTATGAAAAATCGATATACAATGGCTGAAGAAAATCTTTTAGAAGAAGTCATTGACTTTTTGTATCAGGTTCTTTTTTCTCCGCTTGTCACTGTTGAGCAGTATCAATCCAAACTTTTTGAACTTGAACAAACTAATTTGATTAATTATTTGAAGGCTGATAAAGATGACAGTTTTTATAGTAGTGAATTAGGGTTGAAAAAACTCTTTTTTGAAAATCCAGCTTTTCAAAGTTCAAAATATGGTACGGCAGAATTGGCAGCAGCTGAAAATTCTTACACAGCATTTCAAGAGTTTCAGAAAATGCTTCGCGAAGATCAGCTGGACATTTTCATATTAGGAGAATTTGATGATTATCGTATGTTGCAGCTGTTTAATAAATTCCCTTTTGAAGATCGTCACAAGGATTTAGTATTTGACTACCAACAAGAATTTAGCAATATTGTTCAAGAAAAATTAGAAAGCCGAGAAGTTAATCAGTCAGTTTTACAGTTGGGATATTCTTTTCCAACGCGGTATGGTGACAAAGATTATTTTGCTTTGCTTGTTTTTAATGGATTTTTTGGTGGGTTTGCCCATTCACGTTTGTTTACAGAAGTTCGTGAAAAAGAAGGGCTGGCATATACTATCGGAAGCCACTTTGATATTTTTACAGGTTTACTGAATGTTTACGCTGGTATTGATCAAAAAAATCGTAATAAGGCGATGCAGTTGATTAATAAACAATTTTCTATTATTAAGACAGGACGCTTTTCAGAAGCTCTTTTAAAGCAGACTAAGAAGATGCTAACAGTGAATTTGCGATTGTCAGGAGATTCTCCAAAAGTTTTGATTGAACGTTGCTATAATGGACAGTATTTGGAAAATCACTATAACATTGACGAAATGATTGACAAGATTGACAAGGTTAGTAAAGCTGATATTCTTCAATTGACAAGAAAAATTAGATTACAAGCTTTATATTTTTTGGAGGGAAAGTAAATGACAATATTAACTGAAAAAATTTTCTCTGAAATTGGTGAAAATCTCTATACTGCCGTACTAGATAATGGCATGAAAGTTTACTTGATTCCCAAAAATGATTTTCAAGAAAGTTGTGGAATGTTGGTGGTCAATTTTGGATCACTTGACAACAAGTTTACACAAAATGGCAAGGTTAGAAGTTATGAAGAGGGAATCGCTCACTTTCTAGAGCATAAACTATTTGAACTAGAAAATGGACAAGACGTCTCAGAATTATTCACCAATGCAGGTGCTAACAGTAATGCTTTTACAACTTTTGACAAGACTTGCTTTTATTTTTCAACGGCAGACAATTTAAGTGAAAATCTAGCCTTGTTGCAGCATTTGGTGTCAGATACTGCCTTTACAGAGGAGTCAATTGAGCGAGAAAAATCAATTATCGGTCAAGAAATTGACATGTATCAGGATGATGCAGATTATCGATTGTATCAAGGCATTTTAGAGAACTTATATCCAAAAACAGCGCTTGCTCAAGATATTGCAGGAACTCAAGAGAGTGTTGCTAAAATTACTGTTAGCGACCTAAAAGAAAATCACGAAGTTTTCTATTCACCACAAGAAATGGCATTATTGGTTGTTGGTAAATTCGATAAGGATGCCATCTTTGAGCAAATTCAGGACATTCAAAAAGGCAATATGAAAACTGTCCATCATTTAGAACGTCAAAAAACAATTTATGAACCTGTAGTGCCTCAAAAGTCGGTTTCAATGGAGGTGGTTCAACCAAAACTAGCCATTGGTTTGAGAGGACCAGTTTTATCTGCAGGAATGTCTACTTTACGTCAAGAATTGATTTTGAGAATTTTCTTTGCCATGATTTTAGGGTGGACATCAAAACATTATCAAGAGCTTTACGAAAATGGTCAAATCGATGATTCATTTGATTTTGAAATTGAAGTTTATGGGGATTTCCAATTTTTGATTATTTCTCTAGATACACCAACACCAATTGCTATGGCGACGAATCTTCGACAATATCTTGATAAAGTCGCGCAGTCTCGTGATTTAGAGGATTTATCGAAAGAACATTTTGAAATTGTCAAAA
This sequence comes from Streptococcus equinus, assembly GCF_049393735.1. Taxonomy (GTDB): domain Bacteria; phylum Bacillota; class Bacilli; order Lactobacillales; family Streptococcaceae; genus Streptococcus; species Streptococcus equinus_G. Next base: position 1,886,941 of record NZ_CP185946.1, on the reverse strand, counting down.
AGGAACTGTTTGGTGACTTTTTCAAGAGTTTAGACTCAATTGAAAATCTATCTGCTCAATTTATTAATCACTTATCTGATGATCAGACCTATTTTGCTGTTCCGAAAATTTTGGCTAGCCTAACTTTTGAAGAGGTATTGAAAACAGGAACTGAATTTGTCGCGCAATCAGATGCAACAGAATTCACAATCCTTCCAAAATAAAATCGAAATACTGGCTAAAATTTGCTATAATAAATCTGATTATATTTTTGTTAAAGGAAACCTTGTATGAGAGAAGAAACAATCGGAGAAATCTTAAGAAAAGGTCGAGTCGCAAAAAACTTGACCCTAGAAGAAGTCGAAGAAAAAACAGCGATTCCATCGCCCCATCTTCTAGCACTAGAATTAGAAAAATTCAAGCTGATTCCTGCAGATGAGGTTGAGGAATATCTTACTCAATATGCTGATTTGGTTGATGTTGATTCAGCAGAACTATTAAAGCGCTATCGAGAAGAGACTAAAGGTAATGCTAAGGTTTCAGCAGCAGCTGAAGATGAGAAAATTACTATTGTGCCTAGTCATAAGCAAGCTGTTAAGCCAGTTCAAAAACAAGAAGTAGAAAATAAAGATGAATTTGGTGTTGGTTCACGCTCAAGTCGCTATAAGAGCGCTGAAAAAAACACTACTTACCTTCCAATTGTTATGTTATGTGTGGTTGCACTTGCTATCCTAGCTTTTGTCACATTTGTGACTTGGAGCCAACTTCAAACTGATAGTAATAATAATTCAAAACCAAGTTACTCTGTTGTTCATAGTTCTTCATCAGAAAGCAGTTCATCAACTTCAGAAAGTTCAACTAGCGAATCTTCTTCTGAAGAAGAGAAAGGTTTGAAGATGGAAACTGAAGGTAGCGGAAGCAATTTAACTGTTAATGTATCAAATGTTTCAGACACAGACAATTTGACAGTTGATATTAAACTATCTGGTGCTGATAGCAGCTGGGTTTCTGTAAGTAACTCAGAAACTGGTGAAGGTGGAACACTTCTTTCTTCAGCAGGGAATACAAGCTTCTCAACAGCACTCGTTGCTGGAGCTAAAACATCTGTAATTACCCTAGGAGTTACAGAAGGTGTTACTGTTTCAATTAATGGTCAAGAAGTTGATATGTCAGCTTTGACAAGTACAACAGTAAGTTACATTACAATTAATATTCAATAAGGTAGGAAAATGAAAGTCGATTTTACAAAAAAAGAAAATATTCCTAATTTGTTAACATTAGGACGCATCGTATTAATCCCAGTATTTATTTTAATTCTTTGCTTTGCAAATAATACTGCTGGTCACGCTGTTTCAGCGGTAGTGTTTGCACTTGCAAGTATTACAGATTATTTGGACGGATACCTTGCAAGAAAATGGAAAGTTGTTACAAATTTTGGGAAATTTGCAGACCCATTGGCTGATAAAATGTTAGTTATGACTGCATTTATCATGTTGGTTGAGCTTAAAATGGTTCCAGCTTGGATTGCAGCGATTATTATTTGTCGTGAGCTTGCTGTGACAGGGCTTCGTTTACTACTTGTTGAAAATGGTGGAACAGTTTTAGCAGCAGCTATGCCTGGTAAAATCAAAACATTTACTCAAATGTTTTCTATTATTTTCTTGCTTTTCCATTTTTCACTTATTGGAACACTTTTACTTTATGTTGCTTTGATTTTCACTATTTATTCAGGATATGATTACTTCAAAGGAGCAGGATTCCTCTTTAAGGACACTTTTAAATGACATTAAATAGTATTGACGTTAAGCATTTAACATTTAAATATACTGATCAACAAGATTACAATACCTTAGATGATTTATCGTTTCACGTGAAACAGGGAGAATGGCTTTCTATTATTGGCCATAATGGTTCAGGAAAATCAACAACAGTTCGTTTAATTGACGGACTGTTAGCTGCTGAGTCAGGTCAAATCTTTGTTGAAGGTGAACTATTAACAGAAGAAAATGTGTGGAACATTCGTCAAAAAATAGGAATGGTTTTTCAAAATCCAGATAACCAATTTGTTGGTGCGACAGTTGAAGATGACGTAGCTTTTGGTTTGGAAAATAAAGGAATTCCTTTAGAAGAGATGAAAGCACGTGTTAAAGAAGCACTCAAACTTGTTGGAATGTCTGCCTTTGCTAACCGCGAGCCTTCTCGCCTTTCAGGTGGACAAAAACAACGTGTTGCGATTGCAGGAGCAATTGCTATGCGTCCTAATATTATTATTTTGGATGAAGCGACAAGCATGTTAGATCCAGAAGGGCGTATTGAATTGATTCAGACAATCAAGGAGATTCGTGATAAGTATAATATGACGGTCATCTCTATTACTCATGATTTGGATGAGGTGGCGCTTAGCGACCGTGTTTTAGTCATGAAAAAAGGAAAAGTTGAGTCAAGTTCAACACCAAGAGAACTCTTTGCTAGAGGAGAAGAATTATTGACATTAGGACTTGATATTCCTTTTTCAGCTAATCTCATCTCTGCTTTAAAGAATAAAGGGTTTGAATTTACAGAGGATTATCTTACGGAAAAGGAATTAGAAGATCAATTATGGGAATTACTCTTGAAGGCGTAAATTACACATATCAAGCGGGGACACCTTTTGAAGGGCGTGCCCTTTTTGACATTAATCTTTCTATAAAAGAAGGTTCTTATACAGCTTTTATTGGACATACTGGTTCAGGAAAATCAACGATTATGCAGCTATTAAATGGGCTTAATATTCCAACAAAAGGTGCTGTTATTGTTGATGATATTAAAATTACAGCTGAGTCAAAAAGTAAGGAGATTAAGCCTGTTCGTAAAAAAGTAGGGCTTGTCTTCCAATTTCCAGAAAGCCAACTTTTTGAAGAAACAGTTCTTAAAGATGTTGCATTTGGACCACAAAATTTTGGTGTTTCTGTAGAAGAAGCTGAAAAACTGGCACGTGAAAAACTTGCAATGGTCGGCATTAAAGAAGAACTTTTTGAAAAAAATCCTTTTGAACTCTCAGGTGGTCAAATGCGACGTGTTGCGATTGCTGGCATTTTAGCAATGGAACCAGAAGTTTTGGTATTAGATGAACCCACAGCAGGTTTAGATCCAAAAGGTCGCCGTGAGTTGATGACGTTATTTAAAGAATTGCATCAAAATGGTATGACAATTGTTCTCGTTACGCACCTGATGGATGACGTTGCTGATTATGCTGATTATGTCAATGTACTCGAAGGTGGGAAATTAGTGCGTTCTGGCTATCCTAAAGAGGTCTTTCAAGATGTTGATTTTCTTGAAAGTAAGCAGCTTGGTGTTCCTAAAATAACTAAGTTTGCTCAAAAACTTGTCAAACGAGGCTTACATTTAGAAAGTTTACCGATTACTATAGAAGAATTTGCTGAGGTGGTGAAACATGGATAAACTAATACTTGGTCGTTACATACCTGGAGATTCATTGATTCATCGTCTAGATCCACGTAGTAAGTTACTTGCGATGATTCTATATATTGTTATTGTTTTTTGGGCCAATAACCTCGTTACCAATCTTTTGATGATTGCATTTACTTTGGTAGCTGTTATCCTATCGAAGATTAAATTGAGCTTTTTCTTGCGCGGCGTTCGTCCGATGATTGGTATTATTTTATTTACGACTTTGTTCCAAATGTTCTTTACGCAAGGTGGCGAAACTTATTTTCAATTTGGAATCTTGAAAATTACAAGTTATGGTTTTAGTCAAGCGGTATTGATTTTCATGCGTTTTGTATTGATTATCTTCTTTTCAACGCTATTGACTCTTACAACAACGCCTTTAAGTCTTGCTGACGGAGTTGAATCTCTATTAAAACCCTTTGTGCGATTTAAGGTACCAGCCCATGAAATCGGCTTGATGCTGTCATTAAGCTTGCGTTTTGTTCCAACGTTGATGGATGATACAACACGTATTATGAAGGCGCAGCAGGCGCGTGGGGTTGATTTTGGTGAAGGAAATCTTATTCAGAAGGTAAAATCTATTATCCCAATTCTAATCCCACTCTTTGCTTCAAGCTTTAAACGTGCAGATGCTTTAGCACTTGCGATGGAAGCAAGGGGGTATCAAGGTGGAGATGGACGTACAAAATATCGAATTTTACAATGGAAATTGAAAGATTCTTTGACTATTTTGATCGTTGTAATTTTAGGAATTCTCTTATTTTATCTTAAAAAAAGCTAAAACGCCTAATCTGTAGGCGTTTTCTTTATGTTATATCAATCTAATTGTAATATTTTTAATATAAGTCTAAAGCCTGAGTAACATTAAGTCTGTATTATATAGCCTGTACTAATTTTGAAACAAAAAAGGAGCATATAATGCAAACAAATATTTTTAAAACTAAATCTAACACAATTAAGCTTGGTCTTGCCGGTGTAGCCGCAGCAGTAGCACTAATCGCCCCAACAGTTGCTAACGCTGATTCATACACTGTTCAATCAGGTGATACACTTTCTGAAATTGCCGTAACTTACAACACTACAGTTGAAAAATTGGCTTCAGTAAACAACATTGCTGACGTTGACTTCATCACTGTAGGTCAAATCTTAGAACTAGATCCAGAAGCTACTGTAGCATCAGTAGAAACTTCTGCAGTAGAAGCTGCTCCAGCAGCTAACTCAGCTGAAGTTGTAGCTGAAGCGCCAGCACCAGCAGAAACAACTACAACATCATCATACGCATCAAACTTGGGTACTTCAGATGCTCAAGCTAAAGAAATCATTGCTCAACGCGAATCAAGCGGTAGCTACACAGCTCAAAACGGTCAATACTATGGTCGTTATCAATTGACAATGTCATACCTAAACGGTGACTTGTCAGCTGAAAACCAAGAACGTGTTGCAGACTCATACGTTGCAGGACGCTACGGTTCATGGTCAGCAGCCCTTGCATTCTGGAATGCAAATGGTTGGTACTAAGATTTAGAGATAGAATTACCAGTATTAGAATGAAAAAATCGGAGAATATTCTCCGATTTTTTTGGTTTGTTTCCGATAAATTAGCGTTTTCATCGTGAAAATGGAGTTAATTTCAATATCTCTGTAATATTTTTAACATATTTTCAATCTCAGAGTAATAAACAAATTATATGATAGGAAACAGGAGTTTAGAGAGGTATATATTTTATTTATCATGTATAGTAAAATCAATAATAAAGCAATTAGAAATATAATTATCAGCGTCCTAGGCGCTATTTTAATGACAACAGTGGTTGTTGCACTTGCTCCAAAAATTGAGGCATTTGCAGAAACAATTACAACTAGTTCAGAAACAAAAGTTATTAAATCTACTTCAGAAAGTTCAGAAGTATCATCAGAAAGCTCTAGTTCTACAGAAACTAGCAGTTCAAGTTCAGTAGAAGAAAGCGAAGCAGTTGAACCATCATCTACTGAGGAAGTACAAGAGCCTGAAGTAACTTATGTTGAAGAAGCCCCAGTTGAGGCATCTACTGTAGATACGACAGCTAGCACAGTAACAACTGTAGCATCTTCTACGGACTCATATGTAGCACCTAATGGTAATACAGCAGGAGCAATTGGCTCAGCGGCAGCAGCACAAATGGCTGCGGCTACAGGTGTTCCTCAATCAACTTGGGAAGCTATCATTGCACGTGAGTCTAACGGTGACCCAAATGTTGCTAACGCATCAGGTGCATCAGGTCTATTTCAAACAATGCCTGGTTGGGGTTCAACAGCAACCGTTGAAGATCAAATTGCAACAGCTATTACAGTTTACAATACTCAAGGGTTATCAGCTTGGGGATATTAATAAAAAAGAAAAAGCACTAATCATCTTATAAAGATGATAGTGCTTTTTTTAAATCTTCAGGTTGATAGCAAATGGACTCAGCTCCGTGTTCCTTTAGGCTTTCTAGACTACCAAAGCCCCATGTTACCCCAAGTCTTCTAACACCAGTTTTTTTACCGCCAATCATATCGAATTTAGTATCGCCAACGATAACGGCTTCGTGTGCTTGAATTTTTTGCTCTGTCAGACAAGCTTTAATAACGTCTGCCTTATGGAAGTGTTGAGGTGTAGAGCCATAGACTTTTTCAAAATGTGAAATGATACCAAGGTCTGTTAACATCTGTCTTGCCATTGGCTGATGTTTACTTGTTGTGACAAAGAGTGAATAGTTTAAATGATTTAACTCTTCTAGCACATCAGAAATTCCTTCATAAAGTGCAACTTGATGAATTCCTTTAGTACCATAATAGTCTCTAAAAGTTTTAATAGCGTGATTAATGTCATCAGTTTGGTCAAAATAATTCCCAAAAGTGACTTCTAAAGGTGGACCGATGAATGTTGACAATTGTTTGTCAGTCTGTGAAGGTAATTGTAACTTTTCAAAAGCGTAATTAAATGCCGCCTTGATGCCTGGACTTGAATTTACCAGTGTTCCGTCTAGGTCAAATAGAATTGATTTCACATTTACTCTCCTGTAAATTTTGTAAACATTAATTGACAACTCCGTCAATCGTTAAGTAATTTTTGCATTTAGTATTTAAATACTAAAATTTTATTCACCAAATATTTTAGCCTGAAGACGACGTCCAGTTGGTGTAGCTGCGAGCCCGCCTTCGGCGGTTTCACGAAAGGCTGTTGGAAGACTTGAACCAACTTGGTACATGGCATCAACGACTTCGTCGACAGGAATTTGCGATTCGATACCAGCTAGGGCCATGTCGGCAGCAACAAGTGCAAAACTAGATCCTAAAGCGTTACGTTTAACACAAGGGACTTCAACGAGGCCTGCGACAGGATCACAAATAAGTCCAAGCATATTTTTAATAACAAAGGCAACTGCTTGGCTAGCTTGGAAAGCAGAGCCACCTGCTGCTTTGACTAGCGCAGCTGCACTCATTGCTGAAGCAGAACCAACCTCGGCTTGACAGCCACCTTCAGCACCAGAAATAGAGGCGTTATTTCCGATTACTAGACCAAATGCTCCTGCAGTGAACAAAAAGTCGAGTTGTTCTTTTTCAGAAAGGTTTAGTTTGTCGATAGCAGTTGTCAGTACAGCGGGTAGGCATCCGGCAGAACCAGCTGTTGGAGTGGCACAGACAAGTCCCATTTTTGCATTTAGTTCATTTACAGCAATCGCATTTCGAACTGCTGTAAGAACAGTGGTATCTGACAATGTTTTACCTGATTTTAGGTAGTTGTCCATTTTGACAGCATCACCGCCAGTTAGACCGCTGATAGATTTGCTTGGTGTCAATCCATCAGTAACAGAATTTTTCATGACTTGAAGATTTTTTTCCATAATATGGATGATTTCCTCACGGCTACGTCCACTTAATTCAGTTTCCGTTGTAATCATCAGCTCAGCGATGTTACCGTCAAATCTCTGTTCTGCTTGTTCGACTAATTCTTTAATAGAATAAAACATCTTTTTCCTTTCTAATCGAAGAAGTTTACGTTATGTAAGTGTGGAATGTGTTGAATTTGTTCGACAGCTTGGTGACAATCACGTGAATCCACTTCGATAATCATAATCGCTTTTTCACCAGCACGCTCACGAGTAACATTCATTTGAGCAATATTGATATTGTGCTCAGAAAGGATGTCTGTTACCTTAGCAATCATACCAGGGATATCTTGATGAACGATGATTAGAGTAGGTGTATTCATCTTGAGGGAAACAGAAAAACCATTGAGTTCAGTGACTTCGATATTTCCACCGCCGATTGACACACCAGTGATACTCATAATTTTATCCCCTTTTTCTACGGTAATTTTAGCCGTGTTGGGGTGAGGAGCGTTGCTGTCTTTTAAAATATCCCAATAAATGCGAACTCCTTTTTGGTGGGCGATTTCTAATGAATTTTTAATATCTGGGTTGTCAGTATCCATTCCTAGAATACCAGCAACGAGTGCTTTATCAGTTCCGTGTCCACGGTAAGTTTTAGCAAATGAATTATATAAATGAAATGTTACGGAATCAGGGATTTCTCCGAAAATAGAGTTAACAATTTTTCCAATACGAACAGCTCCAGCAGTGTGGCTGCTTGATGGGCCAATCATAACAGGTCCGATAATGTCAAATACGGATTGGAATTTAAGATTTTTCATATCTGCTCCTTTAAGAATCTATGCTTACTTATTATAACAAAGGATATGACTTGGGTAAACGATAATAAACCGCTTAACTTGATTAAAAATGAGAAAAAAATGTAAAAGGAAAGCATAAAAGACTTACATAATAGAGAATTCATGTTATAATAGATTTCGCGTGGTTTCACGCGTTCAAAATCGACCTTCAAATCGATTTTTGAAAACCTAGGCCCTTCAAGCCTATGTTCGAAAAAAATATCTTGATGGGAGGATTATCATGACAGATAATTCAAAAACACGTGTTGTTGTCGGTATGAGTGGAGGCGTTGATTCGTCTGTAACAGCTCTTCTTTTGAAAGAACAAGGTTACGATGTTATCGGTGTTTTCATGAAAAACTGGGATGACACAGATGAATTCGGTGTGTGTACAGCAACCGAAGATTATAAAGATGTAGCAGCTGTAGCTGACCAAGTTGGTATTCCTTACTACTCTGTTAACTTTGAAAAGGAATATTGGGATCGCGTTTTCGAATATTTCTTAGCGGAATATCGTGCAGGACGTACACCAAATCCAGATGTTATGTGTAATAAAGAAATCAAATTTAAAGCTTTCCTTGATTATGCCATGACACTTGGTGCTGATTACGTGGCGACTGGACACTACGCACAAGTTTCTCGTGATGAAGATGGTACAGTTCACATGCTTCGCGGAGCAGACACTAACAAAGACCAAACTTATTTCTTGAGCCAATTGTCACAAGAACAATTGCAAAAAGTAATGTTTCCGCTTGGTCATTTGGAAAAACCAGAAGTACGTAAAATTGCAGAACGTGCAGGTCTTGCTACGGCTAAGAAAAAAGATTCAACAGGAATTTGCTTTATCGGTGAAAAGAACTTTAAACAATTCCTTAGTCAATATTTACCAGCACAAAAAGGTCGTATGATGACTGTTGATGGTCGTGATATGGGTGAACATGCTGGATTGATGTACTATACAATTGGTCAACGTGGAGGCCTTGGTATCGGTGGTCAACAAGGTGGCGATAACGCTCCTTGGTTTGTTGTCGGAAAAGATTTGTCAAAAAATATTCTTTACGTTGGTCAAGGATTCTATCATGAATCATTGATGTCAACTAGCCTTGATGCTTCAAGTATTCACTTCACACGTGATATGCCAGAAGAATTTACAATGGAAGTAACAGCTAAATTCCGTTACCGTCAACCGGACTCAAAAGTTACTGTTCATGTAAAAGGTGACAAAGCAGAAGTTGTTTTTGCTGAACCACAACGTGCTATCACACCAGGTCAAGCTGTCGTATTCTATGATGGTGAAGAATGCCTAGGTGGCGGTATCATCGATATGGCTTACAAAGACGGCGTTGCTTGCCAATACATCTAATTGACAAGTTTGTAAAGATAAGTTGACATTTTAACTTAATTTGATACAATAATCATAACAATAATCATGATGGTCAAAGCTCATGAGAATTGTGCGTTTTTACTGCACAATTTTCGAGGGTTTTGATCATTTTTGTGTTTTATAAATCATTTTATATTTGGAAAGGAATGCTTTAAGTAGATAGTTAGATTTTAAGCTGTTCAAATTGGATAAAACCTAGTAACTGTTTACTTGATATTGTAATTAAATCATGACACATGAATTTGCTGAAAATTATGATGTAATTGTTGTTGGTGCAGGGCATGCTGGTGTTGAAGCTAGTTTGGCTGCAGCTCGTATGGGTTGTAAAACAATGCTCGCTACAATCAACTTGGAAATGTTATCCTTTATGCCATGTAATCCTGCAATTGGGGGTTCTGCTAAAGGGATTGTCGTTCGTGAAATCGATGCCCTAGGTGGGGAAATGGGTAAAAACATTGACAAGACTTACATCCAAATGAAAATGCTCAATACTGGTAAAGGTCCTGCTGTACGTGCTCTTCGTGCTCAAGCTGATAAGGCACTTTACTCACGTACAATGAAGCATACGGTTGAACAACAAGAAAACTTGACTTTACGTCAATCAATGATTGAAGAAGTTCTAGTTGAAGATGGAAAAGTTGTTGGTGTTCGTACAGCTACTAACCAAAAATTCTCAGCTAAAGCTGTTGTTATCACAACAGGAACAGCTCTTCGTGGAGAAATTATTTTAGGGGAACTCAAGTATTCATCAGGTCCTAATAATAGCTTGGCTTCTATCGGTCTTGCTGATAATTTGAAAGAACTTGGACTTGAAATTGGACGTTTCAAAACAGGAACACCTCCACGTGTCAAAGCAAGTTCTATCAACTATGATGAAACAGAAATTCAACCAGGTGATGAAAAACCAAATCATTTCTCATTCATGTCAAATGACGAAGATTATCTTAAAAATCAAATTCCTTGTTGGTTGACATACACTAACCAAACTAGTCACGATATTATCAACAAAAACCTTTATCGTGCACCAATGTTCTCTGGTATTGTTAAAGGTGTTGGTCCTCGTTATTGTCCATCTATCGAAGATAAAATTGTTCGATTTGCGGATAAAGAACGTCACCAATTATTCTTAGAACCAGAAGGTCGTGAAACTGAAGAAGTTTACATTCAAGGTTTGTCAACTAGTCTTCCTGAAGATGTTCAAAAAGAATTGATTCACTCTATCAAAGGGCTTGAAAATGCCGAAATGATGCGTACAGGTTATGCGATTGAGTATGATATTGTTCTTCCACACCAATTGCGTGCAACGCTTGAAACGAAGAAAATCTCAGGGCTTTTCACAGCTGGTCAAACTAACGGAACATCAGGTTATGAAGAAGCTGCTGGTCAAGGTATCGTTGCTGGTATCAATGCTGCTTTGAAAGTTCAAGGTAAGCCAGAAATGATTCTTAAACGTAGTGATGCTTATATCGGTGTTATGATCGATGACTTGGTAACTAAAGGAACTTTGGAACCTTATCGTTTGTTGACAAGTCGTGCAGAATATCGTTTGATTTTGCGTCATGATAATGCAGATATGCGCTTGACTGAGATTGGTCATCGTGTTGGTTTGGTTGATGAAGAACGTTATGCTCGTTTCTTGAAGCGTAAACGTCAATTTGACAATGAATTGACACGATTGTCAAGCCTTAAAATCAAGCCAGTCAAGGAAACAAACGCTCGTATCGAAGCATTAGGTTTCAAACCGTTGACAGATGCCTTGACAGCTAAAGAATTCATGCGTCGCCCTGAAATCAATTATGAAATTGCAACAAGTTTTGTTGGCCCTGCTGAAGAAAAACTTGATAGCAAAGTGATTGAACTTTTGGAAACAGAAATCAAATACGAAGGTTACATCAACAAAGCTCTTGATCAAGTGGCTAAGATGAAGCGCATGGAAGAAAAACGTATCCCTGCTAATATCGATTGGGATGATATTGATTCTATTGCAACGGAAGCTCGTCAAAAATTCAAGAAAATTAATCCGGAAACTATCGGTCAAGCTAGCCGTATTTCAGGGGTTAACCCAGCTGATATTTCAATCTTGATGGTTTACTTGGAAGGTAAACAAAAACACCATCGCCATCATGAAGATTAAGTCATCAAACTGTAATTATTAAACCAAGCGCAGCCCTATTAAATAGGGCTGTTTTATGGTATAATTGTAAGCTAAGAGGTTAACCAATGAAAAGATTTCGATTTGCAACTATCCACTTAGTCATGATTGGCCTTATTTTATTTGGCATCTTGGCTATTTGTGTCAGACTTTTTCAGACGGAGTCAGCTATCTTAGCTGCAATCTTTTTGGCGCTTTCTTTACTTGTAGCTTTGCTCTACTATCAAAAGGAAACTTATGAGTTATCAGAGCTTGAACAAATTGAATTGTTAAATGACAAAACAGAAGTTGGATTAAAACATCTTTTGGAACAAATGCCGGTAGGTGTTGTTCAATTTGATCAAGAAACAAATGAGGTAGAGTGGTTTAATCCATACGCAGAGCTTATTTTTACCAGTGAAGAAGGAGAGTTTGAGGACGATATCATTCGGAGAATTATTGGGAATAAGCGTGAAGGTGATGCTAGTCAGACATTCGAGTTGAATGGCAATAAGTACTCATCTTACATTGATTCATCAACGGGAATTTTCTATTTCTTCGATACATCTATGGGAAATCGTCAGTTAGGCGATGCGGCTTTTTTGCGCCCGGTAATTGGAGTTATTTCAATCGATAACTATGATGACATTACAGATGATTTGTCGGATGCTGAGATTTCACAAATCAACAGCTTTATTGCCAATTTTATTTCGAATTTTACTAAATCAAAAAATATTTTTTATCGCCGTGTTAATTTAGATCGTTTCTATTTTTTCACAGATTATGCGGTGCTAAGCACTTTAATTGACGATAAATTCAATGTTTTGGAGGCTTTCCGAAAGCAGGCAAAAGAAGAACATAATTTGCCATTGACACTTAGTATTGGGGTGGCTTATGGCGATGATAATCACCAACAAATTGGACAAGTTGCCTTGCAAAATTTGAATACTGCGCTTGTCCGAGGCGGGGACCAGGTTGTTATTTGTGAAAATGATGAGCATAAGAAACCATTGTACTTCGGTGGTGGCTCTGTTTCTACCGTTAAGCGAACTCGTACGCGTACGCGTGCCATGATGACTGCTATTTCAGATCACATTAAAGGTGTTGATCGTGTGTTTGTGGTTGGTCACCGTAACATTGATATGGATGCGCTTGGTTCTGCTGTTGGTATGCAATTCTTTGCAAGTAATGTTAATGAAGAGTCTTATGTGGTTTACAATCCAAATGAAATGACTCCAGATATCAAGCGTGCTATTAAACGATTGCAAGAGGATGAAAAGACTAAACTGATTACGATTAATCAGGCTTTGTCAATGTTGACTGAGAGATCATTGTTGATTATGGTCGATCACTCTAAGATTGATTTGACCTTATCGCAAGAGCTCTATAATAAGTTTAACGATGTGATTGTCGTTGACCATCATCGTCGTGATGATAATTTCCCAGAAAATGCTGTTTTGACATTTATTGAAAGTGGTGCAAGTAGTGCCAGTGAACTTGTTACAGAGTTGATTCAATTTCAAAATGCTAAGAAACGTTTGAGTAAGATTCAAGCAAGCATCTTGATGGCTGGTATTATGCTTGATACTAAGAACTTCTCAGCAAGTGTTACAAGCAGAACGTTTGATGTTGCAAGTTATCTTCGAGCTCATGGTAGTGACAGTATTGAGATTCAAAATATTTCTCAAACAGATTTTGAGGAATACCGATTGGTTAATGAATTAATTCTTCGAGGTCGCAGAATTTATGATAATATCATCATTGCAAGTGGGCGTGATGATGTTAATTACAGTAAAGTAGTTGCTAGTAAGGCGGCAGATACCATGTTATCTCTAGCTGGTATCGAGGCGACATTTGTATTGGTGCAAGTAGCACCAAACACAGTTGCTATCTCAGCACGTAGTCGTAGTAAGATTAATGTCCAACGTATGATGGAAGAAATCGGTGGCGGTGGTCACTTTACATTGGCTGCTTGTCAGCTAGAAAATACGACTGTCAGCCAAGCTGAAGCGATGCTACTTGATGTGATTGAAAATGATTTAAGAGAAAATATGGAGGCAGAATAATGAAAGTAATTTTTCTAGCAGATGTTAAAGGAAAAGGTAAAAAAGGCGAAATTAAAGAAGTTCCAACTGGATACGCTCAAAACTTTTTGATTAAGAAAAATCTTGCTAAAGAAGCTACTAATCAAGCCATTGGTGAATTAAAAGGAAAACAAAAGTCAGAAGAAAAAGCGCAAGCTGAAATTTTGGCTGAAGCAAAAGCTCTTAAAGCAGAGCTTGAAAAAGAAGAAACTGTTGTTAAATTCACTGAAAAAGTTGGTCCAGATGGACGTACTTTTGGTTCAATTACGGCTAAGAAAATTGCAGAAGAATTGTCAAAACAATTCGGTCTAAAAATTAACAAACGTTCTATTACTTTAGATCACCCAATTCGTGCAATTGGTTCTGTCGAAGTACCTGTGAAATTACACAAAGAAGTAACAGCTGAAATCAAATTAAACATTAAAGAAGCATAATCGCATTCGAGCTTATTAGGGGAGGTGAAAAGCTTGGCAGAAGAGCCAGAATTGAGAGTTCAGCCACAGGATTTATTAGCAGAGCAATCTGTACTAGGTTCTATTTTTATCTCACCAGATAAACTCATCACTGTTCGTGAATTTGTTAGCCCAGATGATTTTTACAAATACTCACACCGCGTTATTTTTAAAGCTATGATTACCTTAAGTGATCGTAACGAGGCTATTGATGCAACGACTGTGAGAACCATTCTTGATGATCAAGGAGATTTGCAAAATATTGGTGGCTTGTCTTATATTGTTGAGTTGGTTAACAGTGTTCCAACAAGTGCCAATGCAGAATATTACGCTAAGATTGTTGCTGAAAAAGCAATGCTACGTAATATCATCTCTAGATTGACAGAAACGGTAAATCTAGCTTATGAAGGAGCTACCGATTCAGAGGATGTGATTGCTGGTGCTGAAAAAGCTCTTGTTGAGATTAATGAGCACAGTAATCGTAGTGGTTTTCGTAAGATTTCAGATGTCTTGAAAGTTAACTACGAAAACTTAGAAATTCGTTCACGCCAAACGAGTGATGTTACGGGACTACCGACAGGTTTTCGTGATTTGGATAAAATTACGACAGGTTTGCACCCAGATCAATTGGTTATTTTGGCTGCGCGTCCAGCCGTCGGGAAGACTGCTTTTGCGCTAAATATTGCACAGAATGTCGGAACTAAGCAAAATCGACCAGTAGCTATCTTCTCTCTGGAAATGGGTGCTGAAAGCTTGGTTGACCGTATGTTAGCTGCTGAGGGAATGGTCGATTCTCATCACCTCAGAACAGGTCAACTTACCGATCAAGAATGGAATAATATTACGATTGCTCAAGGTGCGCTTGCCGAAGCGCCAATTTATATTGATGATACACCAGGTATTAAAATCACTGAAATTCGTGCGCGTGCGCGTAAACTATCTCAAGAAGTCGAAGGTGGACTTGGTTTAATCGTTATTGATTACCTTCAGTTGATTACGGGTACACGTCCAGAAAACCGTCAACAAGAGGTTTCTGATATTTCACGTCAATTGAAAATCTTGGCAAAAGAGCTAAAAGTGCCAGTTATCGCACTGAGTCAGTTGTCTCGTGGTGTCGAACAACGTCAAGATAAGCGTCCGGTGCTGTCTGATATTCGTGAATCAGGATCTATCGAACAAGATGCCGATATTGTAGCTTTCTTGTATCGTGATGATTACTATCGCCGTGAGGGTGAAGATAGCGATGAGGCTGTTGAAGATAATACAATTGAGGTTATCTTGGAAAAAAACCGTTCTGGTGCGCGTGGGACAGTAAAACTCATTTTCCAGAAGGAATACAATAAATTTTCTAGTATTGCGCAGTTTGAAGAGCGTTAATAAAATTAAGGAGTACAATAAAATATGAGCGATGCATTTGCAGATGTTGCTAAGATGAAGAAAATTAAAGAGGATATTAAAGCACACGAGGGTCAATTGGTTGAATTGACACTTGAAAATGGCCGTAAACGTGAAAAAAATAAAGTTGGTCGTTTGACTGAAGTATACCCATCATTATTTATCGTTGAATACAATGAAAATTCTGATGTTCCGGGTGCTATCAATAATTCTTACGTTGAATCATACACTTATTCAGATATTTTAACTGAAAAAACATTGATTCGTTATTTTGATTAAATTAATCTTAGAATTAGCATACAAAAGGCTTTACAGGGCCTTTTTTTTATGTTAAACTAAGTTCCGTGTGAAATAATAGCGGGAGAGTATGAAGCTCGTCAACAGTTGGCTCTTCTACAGTTTTTCTTTTTATAGAAAAGCTTCTAGAAGTCGGAAAAGTAATCTTGGCTGTTTAGATGAAAGTCAACTGCACGAATCAGGATTCTCTAAATTGTTATTTCCTACAAAATTTTTATTTTATAGGAGGACATTTTAAATGTCACGTTATACTGGTCCATCATGGAAACAATCACGTCGCCTTGGCTTGTCTCTTACAGGTACAGGTAAAGAATTAGCACGTCGTAACTACGTGCCAGGTCAACACGGTCCTAACAACCGTAGCAAACTTTCTGAATACGGTTTGCAATTGGCTGAAAAACAAAAACTTCGTTTCACTTACGGTGTAGGTGAAAAACAATTCCGTAACTTGTTCGTACAAGCTACTAAAGTTAAAGGTGGAACTCTTGGTTTCAACTTTATGGTTCTTTTGGAACGTCGTCTTGACAACGTTGTTTACCGTCTAGGTCTTGCAACTACTCGTCGTCAAGCTCGTCAATTCGTTAACCACGGTCACATCCTTGTTGACGGTAAACGTGTTGATATCCCTTCATACCGCGTAACTCCAGGTCAAGTTATCTCAGTTCGCGAAAAATCAGCTAAAGTACCTGCTATCCTTGAAGCTGTTGAAGCTACTCTTGGACGTCCAGCATTCGTATCATTCGACGCTGAAAAACTTGAAGGTTCATTGACTCGTCTTCCAGAACGCGACGAAATCAACCCAGAAATCAACGAAGCTCTTATCGTTGAATACTACAACAAAATGCTTTAATTCTCAGTTTATTGAAGTATTTAAAACCACGGTTTTTGCCGTGGTTTTTTTTGTTTTAAAAAATAAAAAACCGCCTAACGGCGGTAAAATTGCCTAAAGAGGCAATAATTTTAAAATGAGATTAGTCATTTGACGTGGCGATTCTTTCTTGCCTTTAGCAATCCATGATTGACATACTCCAAAAAAGGCATAGGCGAAATAAATGCTGCTATATTCACGTTCGACAGGAGATAGAACCTCGCGTCCAAAACGATCTTGTAGGTCTGTATTGATGAAGATACGGACTTTATTGATGATAAAGGTTTGAAATTCGCGTGTCCCATTCGCTGAAATCAAAGCTGACAATAATTGTTCACGTTGTAGAAATTCGAAGATTTCCAAAAAAGCGTGTTCTTTGCTTCCTTCATGTTTTTCAAAAATGTACTCAACTTGGTTGAAGAGCGTCTGTTGGTAAGAATCAATTAACTCAAATTTATCTTTGTAGTGTGTATAAAAACTTGAGCGACTGATACCAGCTTCCTTGGCGATTTTAATAGCTGTAATGTCATCAAAACTTTCAGATTTTAAGAGAGTTACCATCGCCTCTTGGATAGCTTTTCTTGTGTTTGCTTTGCGGTTGTCATGTGCCATACTAAAAACTCTTTTGAACACTTTTAGACATGGTGTCCAAAAACCCCTTCTTTTGTCTTGAAATAATTTTTTATCCTTGTATAATATATTTTATCATAATTTTTGAACAGTGTGTCTAAATTAGGAGAAAATATGTTAGAAGAATTAAAAGCACTTATTAAAAATCCTAAACTTTGGGTAACAATGATTGGGGTTGCGCTTGTGCCAGCTCTTTATAACCTGTCATTTATAGGCTCTATGTGGGACCCTTACGGTAGTTTAGATAACTTACCAGTGGCAGTTGTAAATGAAGACAAGACAGCAACGCTTAATGACAAGAAATTAACAATCGGTGACGACATGGTAGACAGCATGTCTAAAAATAAAGCTCTCGATTATCATTTTGTTAGTCAGAAAAAAGCTGATAAAGGCTTAAAAGATGGTGACTACTATATGGTTATCACTTTGCCAGAAGATTTGTCAGAGAAAGCTTCAAGCTTGCTAACAGATAAACCGAAGAAACTAAACATCAAATACCAAACAACAGCTGGTCGTAGTGTGGTTGCTTCAAAAATGAGTGAATCAGCAATGACTAAGCTTAAGGATACTGTCTCAGAAAATATCACGAAGACTTATACGAAAGCAGTCTTCAAAAGTATGACTAGTCTTCAAGATGGTTTGAAAAAGGCTAGTGATGGTGGAACACAACTGGTTGATGGAAGTCAAAAGCTTGAATCAGGTAGCCAAACCATTACAGATAACCTTAATAAAGCCGCATCAGGAAGCCAACAACTTGCTGATGGTTCAACAACACTTGTTAATGGTCTTGGTGAATATACAGCTGGTGTTGGAAAACTAGCACCTGGTCTTGACAAACTCTCTGGAGGTGTTTCAGCATATACCAATGGTGTCGGCAAATTATCAGCTGGTTTGACAGAAAAATCAGGTAAGATTTATGATTATGTCGATGGTGTAGGCAAATTATCAGCTGGTCAATCTGCCTTTGAAACAGCAGTAACCTCATATACTGATGTCGTAAGTCAGCTATCAGCAGGCTTAACTCAATTAAATGCTAAATCTAAAGATTTAACTGACGGCATTAATCAATTACAAACAGCAAGTAGTAACAATCTAGATCAATTGATTGCAGGTGCGACTAGCCTAAATAACGGCTTACAAGCCATTCAAAATGAACTAAATAATACAAGCTTGCCAGACACTTCACAATTGCAAGCAAATCTTAATAATCTAAATCAACTTGGACAAAATTTGTCTGCGATGAGTTCAGCGATTTCATCTATTAATAGTTCAGACTTGGCAGCAGTACAGTCAACATCAGCTTATCAAAGCCTTAGCCCAGAGCAACAAGCTGAAATTGATGCGGCTATCACTAATAGTGCTGGTGCAACAACTGCAAATAATTTAACAAGTCAAATTTCAGGTATTCAAACACAGCTTGCCTCACTTCAAGATTTATCAGCTCAATTAACGAATTTATCAGCTCTTCTTGATAAAGTGGCTACCTTAAAAGCTAATGCTTCAACTGCCAGTGCAGGAAGTCAACAATTAGTAAATGGTTTGACACAATTTAAAGCCGGTTTCTCAGACACAGCACTTCCAGCCTATGCTTCAGGTGTTTCTAACTATACAGCTGTAGTAGGTCAATTAACTGCAGGAGCTAACCAAATAGTTGGTAATAATAAGCCACTACTAGATGCTGAATCTCGATTGAACTTAGGAAGTAATGAATTAGCTTCTCACAATGATGAGGTTAAAGGCGGCGTTAAACAGGCAACAGATGGCGCTAATCAACTCGATTCTAAAAGTGATGAGTTAAGAAGCGGTGCAAGTGAAGCAGCATCAGGTGCTAACAAGTTAGCTTCAAACAATGATAAGCTAAATAGTGGTGCTAAGCAATTACAATCAGGGGCACAAGAATTAGCTTCTGGTTCAAGCAAATTGGCTGCAGGTAGTGGCACATTGACAAATGGATTGACAACAATGACAAATGGGTTGACAACATTGACAACGTCACTTTCTGATGCAAGTCACCAATTATCACTTGTCTCTGTGGACGGTAAGAATGCAAAACTTGTTTCTGAACCTGTTTCTACAACAGCTAAGGATAAAGATAGCGTGAAAACAAATGGTATTGGTATGGCGCCTTACATGATTGCTGTATCGCTTATGGTTGTTGCTCTTTCAACAAACGTAATCTTCGCTGATTCATTGTCAGGTCGTCCTGTTAAGAATCGCTTTGAATGGGCAAAACAAAAATTATTTATCAATGGTTTAATTTCAACAGCAGGTTCAATCATTCTTTATATAGCTATTCACTTTCTTGGAGTTGAAGCTAATTATGGTTGGCAAACACTTCTCTTCATCATCTTGAGTGGATGGACATTGATGGCACTTGTTACAGCCTTGGTCGGTTGGGATAACCGTTACGGTTCATTTGCTTCATTGCTTATGTTGCTCTTACAAGTAGGGTCTGCAGGTGGATCATATCCAATCGAACTTAGTCCGAAATTCTTCCAAGTTGTACATCCGTACATGCCAATGTCCTACATTGTTTTAGGTTTACGTCAAACTATTTCAATGACATGCTCAATCGGAAAAGAAGTTGGCGTTCTAACTGGATTCCTTATTGCCTTCATGGTATTAGGACTTATCATTTATAGAAAACAAGACGCAGAGTAAAAATATGTTTACACTTAATTGACAACAGTGTAAATAATCTGTTTATAAAAAAGGTATCGCATTGCGATACCTTTTTTAGTTTACTGAATAGAAATGTCACCCGTATTTCCTTTGATATGTAGAATGTTACTTGTAGATGGTTTGAGTGAGTCAGAAATATCTGCATCCCCTAAGTTGTTGCTAGCTTGGAGAGTGAGAGCTTTGTCAGCTAGTGTAATATCGACATCTCCTGTTGAAACAGAGAGTTCATTTTTATTTTTAAATGTAATATTGTCGGCTGAAAAATCTCCAATTGATAGACTAATTGTTGAGTCAGAGACTTTACCATTTTCAAAGTCGATATCACCAGTGTTACTTGTCAAAGTGAAATTTGTTAGCTGAGTGTCTTGGAAATTACTATCCCCGACAGATAAATTGCTTTTACCAGATTTGAAGTAGCTGTTTGTGAGTTCAAAATCACCAGCGTTTAGTTCGATGTTAGCGTAATCAGCATTTAGATGATTGATTTGAAGATCACCAACTTTGACTTTTGCGATAAGTGAGTGAATAGCTGTTTTTTTAGGAATCGCAATGGTAATAGTATGATTATCAGTTACAACACCGTCTCTAGTGAAGGTAAGGAAATCTGACAGACTAAGAAAGTGAATGTTATTTATTGGGCTTTTCCAATCACCAGTTTGTTTAACAGCTAGGGTTCCGTCGCTCGTTACTTGATGAGAAACACGAAGTTTTGAATTATCTGTGTATGAGATGCTTGGTTTATCACTATTTGTTTGAGTTATGACGACATTATATGCTGTTGTGTCAATATCAATTTTGTTAAAATTTTCTACTGTTTTTGTGTAAAAATGCGAGTCATGTTTTTCTTTGTTATCATAATAACTTTGAAGTTTTGAAAGTCCGCCACCAGCAAGTCCTGAAGCAGTCAAACCTGCACCGACTAAACTAGCACCAATACCAATACCTAAAACAATTTTTGTCCACTTTTTCATGATTTTCTCCTTTTGCTTGCAACTTTTTTGGTTAGTTTTACGAGTCCAATTCCTGAGTATTTACAAACAGCGCCAGCAGCCAGAATTGCTAGTAATGATAAGCCAAAGGCAAGGAGTCCTAAACCAAGTCCAAGAGTTGTGCTTGCGTAAGAAATGTTGAGATAAGACCAGCTGTTAATGAGTAGAGCTCCACCAGAAATGAAAAGTCCAACACCTAAAGCAATAACTGCAACAAGTATGCTGACAACGACAGCTACAATAGCAACAATTATCATTAAAAGTAAAAAGATAAGCGGTAAAGCAAC
This sequence comes from Streptococcus equinus, assembly GCF_049393735.1. Lineage (GTDB taxonomy): Bacteria > Bacillota > Bacilli > Lactobacillales > Streptococcaceae > Streptococcus > Streptococcus equinus_G. Next base: position 1,865,620 of record NZ_CP185946.1, on the reverse strand, counting down.
TGGACTAGCTAGAATGGCTAAGATAGCAATCCAGAAAATAACAGCTCGATTTTTAGGTGTCTTTTCATCTTCAACGATTTTCTCATCGAGTAATCGACTAATAATGTCATGCGCGGCCTCTTTAGGAGTGCCTAGTTCATCAATAACTTCTTCCTCGTTTTCAGGACCTGCCTCATCAAAGTACTCTCTGAAATAGTCCATGGCTTCTTGGTAATCCTCTTTTGGCAACTTCTTTAGATATTTATCTAATTTTGCCAAGTATTCACTTTTCGTCATCCTCTAATCTCCCTTCGACAATTTCTTCGATTTTGTTAGTATATAATTGCCATTCATTTTTTAGAAATGTAAGTTGCTCCTTACCACTTGAAGTAATCGTATAGTACTTACGTTTACGACCTTGAAAAGCTTCTTGATAGGTGTCTAAGTAACCAGCCTTTTCTAGTTTTTTTAAAATTGGATAAAGTGTAGATTCTTTGATATTTGCCACTTCCTTGATGGTTTGACTGATGGCGTAACCATAAGAATCTTCTCTGTCGACAATTGATAAAATAAGGAATTCAATAACAGTCGCAGAAGTCGGAAAATACATTGCTAACTCCTTTCTTTTCATATATAAAATTTCTATATATAATTATTTTACATATAGAATATAAATCAAAGGAAAAAGAAAGTCAAGTATAATATGTAAAATTTTTATATATTATTTTTGTAAGAAGAGTCGATAATAAAAAGTCTGAGATTTTCTCAGACTTTTGTGCTGTTTACTGTGTAAGAGGAGTATAAAGAAGATTTGGTGATTTGTAAAAAGTCTTCCTTGAACTCTTTTGGGGGGATAGGAGCTTCTTGAAGTAGCCATGTTTTGATAATTACTACTGTTTGTTCAACAATAATTTTTGTTAAGACTTCTCGAGACAAATTGAAATTTTTATCTTTAGGTTGGATAATATCAGTTGCCCAATCAGTAAAGCTTACAACAATTGTATCTTCAAAACTTTTTGCTACAGTAGCGGTATGCAGTGTTTTTAAGTACTCTCGGTTTTCATAGACAAATGGCAACAACTTATTAGCAATATAATCCATAGGATTACCATCTTTTTCAATGTTGTATTGGCTGCACCATTGACGAACTTGAATAATAATGTAGTCATCAACATATGTGATAATTTCATTAAAATTTTTAAAGTGTTTCTGATAAATTGCTTGTCTGGAAACACCGGCTTTTAATGCAATTTCAGAGATAGTAAAGTTTGTTTTTTGTGGATTCTCTGTAACTAACTCGAAGAAAGCACCGAGTATTTTTTCACGTGTGTATTTTGCCATAGTCTTCTCCTCTAATATTAATAGATATTCTAGCATAAAAAGTAACAATTTTTATAATTATTAAAAAAGAAAGACAATTCATGTGTTAACTGGTTTTGAAACGTTTAAACGCTTTTAAATGGGGAAATAAGATTAAAATTTTCTAATATAATGACAAAGTAGTTTACGATGTGTAAATAAAAAATGATAACTTTTTGATGATAACCGTGCTAAAATCGTATTTAAAAAAAGGGGATATTGTGTTTTTAAAACATAATATTTAGAGAAAAATGAAGTGATTGGATAATTGGGACTTCAATGTAAAAAAACGTCTCCTTGGCTCAAAAATCTTATCGGATGGGTTGGAAAAGGGAAGTATCATAATCGATTTTTATACATTTTACGCAGTACAATTTTCGTTTTCATTCAAGTTGCAACAGTATCTATTGCTTCTTGAAATAAATCTATCGGTATTATCAGTGATGAGCAGCTAGTAGGAAAACTAACATTTAGATTATAGCCTCTAATACGGTTAGGAGAGGTTCAATAAAATTTTAGTAACAGAAAGGAATTGCCATGAAAAAGCTATTGGTAAGACTGAAGGCTGTATTTGAACAGAGATTCCGTGAAAATATTGTTGTGAAAGTAGCTTTAGCTTTATCAATTATTGTTGTGTTTTGCACGACCTATGCCTTGATTTTACCTGCCTTAACAGTTAGCGTAGGCAATAGTTCATCGGTTGTTCAGTCAACAGAAAGTATTTCTGAGAATGATAAGATAGAGACTAATGAGTCCCAGACTGAAAGCCAAGTTTCATCAGAACAATCCTCTACATTTGAGAACAGTGAGACCGAGCTGAGTCTTAACAAAATTTATTCAAGCCAAGCTGGGCAGCTACGTGCAACATCTGACAATGTAATGGTTACCGTCGATTATGAAGTTGGGACATTTGATGATAATGTGACGCTGAGAGTGACTCCAATCCAAAACACATCTGAAATTAACCAAAAAATATCTGGACTTTTAAGGGAAACTAAGCAAAATTTATCGCAAGCTTATTCTTATGACATTTCTTTTGTAAATGCTGCTGAGCAAGAGGTTGAGCCTAAAAAAGATGTAGCAGTTTCAATGTCGTTTGCTGATGCAATTAAAACTGCTGACGTACAAAGCAGTTGGAAATTGTATCATTTTGTGAACGATGATTTTGACAATGTGGAAAATCTGACAGAACAGATAGAAACAACGATTAATCAAGATGAGTCATCAAATGTTAAGAGTTTGAATTTTAAGTCAGATAGTTTTTCAACTTATACCATTGCGGAGGTTACCTATGCAGATTTTTCAGGCTATTTAGATGATTATTCTGTCTCATCATCAACGGTGGATATTGCTACGGGAGTGTTAACAACTCATCTAGTGTTAAGCTTTTCTAATTTAACAGGGGCAACTTTAGCAGACAATGCTGACTATTATTTAAGAATTCCAGATGGTGTTACTGTTCAAACCGGTAGTGAATTCAATATTTTAGATAGAAACGGGAATAAGGCAGCTACGTTTGAATTTGTTAAAGACGGTAGCAACACCTATATGCTGATTCATTTCTTGGATAGCTATGTCGGTACTTTAGCTCCCACAACGGATGTTGAGGCAAGTTTCTATTATGATATGGAAATGGGTGAGGAGCTTCGAAATGACAAAGGTGCTTATGTAGCAGATTTTTCAGATAAGATAACCGTCACGATAACAGATGATGTTATTGAGAAGAACTATGATTTAGATACTGAAAAAGAAGCAGGCGTTATTTCATATGATGGCAACAATGCTTATATTACCTATACGGTTTTGGTGAATTCTCTAAACGGTACGCCAGATGAAATTACAATTTCTGATGTTTTGACAGCTTCAAGAGTTTCCATTGAGTCTGTAGATAATATCGCCGTTACCAAATCAACTTATGTTGGTTCGAGAAGTCAGGTGACGAGTGCAGAAAATATTTCGGCGCGCCCAACGTTTAATACTTCAAATGGTAGTTGGTCACTGACACTACCACAATTAACTTCTGGCGGACTGGATGCCAGTAGCAATCGTATTGGACATTTTTATGCGATTACTTATCGTTATCGATTTTCAGGCTTGACGGTGAGAGATGGTGAGGTTTCTGTCAATAATAAGGTGACAGTTAATTCATCTAATGCGGGTAAAGACGATGTTAAAGATGAAGATAGTACTACAAATGTTATTTCCTTGATTCCAGACATTCAAAAAACAGGTTCATATGACAGTAGTACAGATTTAATTAAGTGGGAGATTACAATTAATAAAAATCAAAATGATATTGCTGATTCTTTGTTAACAGATGACCATTTTTCTGAGATTACTGGTGACGTCAGTGTTTCACCAAATACAGATTATGTTTTGCAATATTCAAATGGAAAACTTTCAGGGATTAAATTTAGTAAGACCGTAGATGGTACTAATAAGCAAATTTATACGATAACGTACATGACCAAAGCAACTGACAACAGTTTCAGTAATCAAAAAATAACCAACACAGCAACTATTGATAAAGATGGAAATACTTCGACCACCTATGACAGAAATACAGCTTCCTACGGTGTGACGCTTCCTGGGACTGGTAGAGTGTTGAAAAATTTTGTCGCTTCTGAAGCTACTTCAGACGCTAACGTTAAAGTAGCTACGTGGTCAACAAAAATTTCTATGTCAGACGAGGGCATACTGCCTAGCGGAACAATTTTAACAGACAGATTAACAGCTGAATATAACGAAGATAATACCAAACACTGGTACACAGCTTCACAATTAGCTGATATTTATAGCAAAATGGTTAAGCTTTTTGGGGCAGATGGCTTTACGATGACAGTGTCAAAAAATTATGGTAGGCAGATTAATTATGAAGCTATTGATTCTTCTGAGGCTTATACGCGCTATACGATAACACTGATGAGAGATTACGCTATGTCTAGTGATTTGATTTATAACTACCAATCGACATTAGATTTATCATCGCTATCAAGTCAAACTGAATTTCGTAATGTGGTAATAATCGGTGATGTGAGCAGTACTGCAAATTACCCTGCTAAGGTGGTTACTAAAACCGATGGAAATGGTAATGAAGGAACTTCTGTAGTAACGAGCGCAGATGGTTCTTTGACATGGATTATCAAAGTTATTTTAAATAAGGATACAACAAATCTAACAGTTACAGATACTCTTCCAGATGATGTTTCAATATCTTCTATCACCTATGGCACGCGCTATGGACCAGCAACCGCAGTAATTGACGGCAATACGATTTCAGCAGGTCAAAATACCTATAGTACCAAGGATATTGGTTTATCTGGTGATATTTCGGGCAATAATGTCATTTTGAATTTCACTGCGCCAGCTAACGGAACGATTAATACTGCCATTAATAACGAATCAATTTTCTACGTTACTGTCGCAGCTCAATATGACATGTCTAAAGTTGAAGCTGGTAAAACAGCAACGCTATTATTGACTAATAATGTTGTCGTAAGTAGTGCTAATGAAAATCTGGGTTCTGATAGTCAGACTCAAGAAGTTACTATTGGAAAAACAACGTCACCGGGTGATGATAGAGATGTTATTAATAAAATACAGACAGGTTCAACTTCTCCGATGATTTATGATAATTCAGGTAAGGGCAGCATTAATACGAATTCTGTTGGTTATACGCATGTGCTTAACTATTCGATTGATATTAACCCAGAAGCTGAAGATTTAGCAAGTGGTTCGGATATGTTAACGTTGACTGATACGCTGCAATACTACAAAGAACATGTTACTTATTCTTTGATTCATGGTTCGGTAATTTTGTATGACGAAGACGGCGATAAAGTGCCAGATAGAGATTGGGCATGGACGTATGAAGATGTGCCAAATAGTCCTTCTTATCCAACTCAATATCGTCGAAGTATTATTACTGTGACTTTACCTGATTCAGGACACTATGTTTTGAAATACAATTACCAAATTAGTGATGCAACAGAAGGAAGTTATCATACGGTGATGAATACCTCACAACTTGAAGGTGTTCATAATGGAGTCGATTCTGATGTCACAACTTATCAGTATGTGAATCAATCAGGTGGAGGTAGTGTTTATATTTCTGGAACGTACACTTTAAACAAAGTAGATGCTACAAATTATGGGCATTCTCTTCCTGGAGCGACATTTACTGTTTATAAATATGATGGTGATGATGACGATTCAAATGATGAGGCAATCACAAGCTATATAACAGACAGTTATGGTGAGATTCATATTTCTAATCCAAGTACGAATCAGATGTTTGACTACAACACGATTTACTATGTGGTTGAAACAGCTGCGGCTTCTGGATACGAGTTGCCAAAAGAAGCATTGAAGTATTATTTCACCTACACGAAAGATTTGAATGTAAATGTGATGACACCAATTGCCTTAAAAGGTCAGGTGACTGATTTAAGTGAGCATGTTGGTGTAGAATACGTACCAAATGCCAAAATTGATACGGTTAATCTAACAGTTAACAAGCAGTGGCTTGATGCTAATGGAAATGATGTCGGAAGCGCTGATGGTTTAATCACTTATGATGTGGTGCAAGTTGCTACAGCAGAAGATGGTAAGACAAGTGAGTTGGTTTACAAATCTGGTGAAATTATGAGCCATTCAGACAATTGGACAAGGACTTATAAGGAGTTACCGTTAACTAATTCAGATAAGACAGCAACTTATACGTATTATGTTCGTGAGCAGGCAGTGGCAGGCTATGACACGACTTATGATAATGGTACTGTGACTTCAAAAACACCTTCAGCAATTGCTCTTGCTTCAGAATCTGCTGTTATCACTATTAAAAATACAGCTCAAAAACAATACGCTTTACCTGAAACAGGAGGTAGGGGTCAGTTGTTTTATTATATTTTAGGACTAGTTATCTTACTTATCTCTGTGGGAATCTTGGTGATTGTATTTGGCAAAAGCAGTGGTGCTTAATAAATACTGTCAAATGCTAATAACTTATATTTAAAATTAAAGAAAAGGAATTATGATGAAAAAGCTTAAATTATTTTTTGCAACATTGATAGCTGTTATTTTTGCTTTCTCAGGCGTAAAAGTAATGGCGCATGATATTACTGTTAATGGCGGCAATGGTGAGTATGAAACTTATCAAATCTTTACAGGGATTTTATCAGAAGATAAAGAAACTCTTTCAAATATTAAATGGGGCAATGGTATCACGGAGACTGGCCAAACAGCTCTTCAAGAAAAATACGGTGTGGGCTCTGCAGCTGAACTTGCTGAGGTGTTAGGAGCTTCGAATTTTACCGCAGAGCAAGCCAAACAATTTGCCAAAGCTGCTGGTCAATACCTTCAAAATCCAGGTGGATTGACAAATCTTGCCGCTGGTTACTACCTTATTCAAAATAAATCTGTTAGTGCTAACGAAACGTACACAAACTTTATTTTAGAAGTTGTAAAAGACGTAGAAGTAGAGCCAAAAGCTGACACGCCAACTTTTGAGAAAAAAGTTAAAGACACTAATGATACAACTGGTGAAACAACTGATTGGCAAGACTCAGCTGACTACGATATTAACGATTCCGTTCCATTCCAATTAACAGCAACATTGCCATCAAACTTTACGACATATAATCACTATTACCTTGCAATCACTGATAGTTTTTCAGCTGGGTTAACCTATAATAGTGATGCTAAAGTTTACCTTGTTAATGGCGATTCAAAAACTGATGTGACCTCATCATTTACAGTGGCTGCAGACGGTTCAAGCTATGCTATTAATGACTTACGTAAAATTTCTGGTGCTACAGATGGTTCACAAATCGTTGTTGAGTACACAGCAACACTTAATGAACAAGCGGTTATTGGTTCAAAAGGTAACCCAAATACCGCAAAATTAATCTATTCAAATAATCCAAATAATACTGGTAATGGTACAACTAAACCAGAAGATACCACTGAAACTCCAGAAGACACAGTTATTGTTTTCACGTACAAAGTAGAGGTTAATAAAGTTGATCAAAATAATAATGCTTTGGCAGGTGCTGGATTTACTCTTTACAAAAAAGTAAATGGAGATTGGAAAGAAGTTAAAACTATTTCAGCCACAGTAGCAACAACATTTACCTTCTTAGGTCTTGATGATGGAGATTATAAACTATCAGAAACCACTACACCAGATGGGTATAATTCTATTGATGATGTCACGTTTACAGTGACGGCAACTCATGATATTGAATCAGACAACCCAGCGTTAACATCATTGTCTGGTGATGCAGCTAGTGGAGAATTGACATTTACCGCTAATCAAAGTGAGGGTTCGTTGATAACTGATGTTCAAAATAAAAAAGGAGCAGTCCTTCCTTCAACAGGTGGTAAAGGAACAACTCTTCTCTATGTGCTTGGTACAGGTCTTATTTTGGTTGCAGGTATCCTTTTAGTGACTAAAAAACGAGTGGATTCTAAAACTAAATAAGTTGTATAAAAATTGTTAGGAAATCAATAAAACAAGGTTATTTATCAGCGTTAACACTTTACAACAAGAACTATTACTGTAAAGCTCTTGTTTACAACCTTGTCAACTTGATATTGGGAGTGAAGAGAGTAATACACTTTCTCACTCCTTTTCCTATACCTAAATATCAAAGGAGTCCACTTGTTTATGTTCAAAAAGATTAAAGAGAATTCTTTAACAATTTTATTAGCCTTAGCAATATTCGTCGGTCTTTCTTTGGTCTTGTATCCGACAGTTAGCGATTATTGGAATTCATTTCATCAATCAAAAGCAGTAGCCAGTTATCTGCAAGATGTAGAGGATTTGGAGAATAGTGAAAAAGAAAGGTTGGTGGAAGAGGCGCGTGTTTACAATCAGAGCCTTTCTCAGAATATGACTCCCAGCTTGAACTTGAGCGGCTTAAATCAGACGACTTATGATGAGACACTTAAAGTTACAAAATCAGGGATTATGGCTTATGTGGAAATTCCTAAGTTAAATGTGACCTTGCCTATTTATCATGGAACAGACGATAGTGTTCTGCGGGTTGCTATCGGACATATTCCTGGGACTTCGCTGCCGATTGGTGGTAAAGGAACGCACGCAGTTATTTCAGGGCATCGTGGCTTAGCAACTGCAAAATTATTTACAGATATTGATCAATTGGTTGTGGGTGATACGTTTATGATTCAAGTCTTGGATGAAACATTGGTTTACGAAGTTGATCAAATCTTAACCGTCTTGCCTCAAGAAGTTTCAGCTTTGCGAATTGATTCTAATGAAGATTATGTCACTTTGGTGACTTGTACGCCTTATGGTGTTAATACACACCGTCTTTTAGTGAGAGGGCATCGTGTTGTAAATGTAGATAAAGAAGTACGTGTCGTCTCAGAAGCTAGTCAAGTAGTGGTTTTATTTGTTGCTCTTTTTATCGCAATAACGATCTTTTTGTTGCTTCTTATCGGAAAATATATCGGTAAGGTATTAAAAAACTAGAGTACTTGATATACCGAGTATTCCAGTTTTTGGGCTATCTAAAGTTGTCAAAATGACAATATTTAGAAGGTTTAAAAAGGTGTTTAGGAAAGTAAATTATAGTAAAATATAATTAATCCAAAGTTATTAATCCCCAATATTTTTGAAGAACCACTTTCTTAATATACATAATAACTTTGGACGTGCAAAATCTTTTCGTATTTTGGTTATGTCCAAAATACACTAACCATCTTTAGTTAGGAAAGGAAATTTTTCGAGGTAGCGTAATGCTCATCTTCTGATTTTTCTTTTCCTTCTTTTAAAAGCTAGAAGCTGAGCTAAGTACTCAGCTTCTTTTTTGATTGCTTTGGCTTGTTTAATGATTTGTCGGGAGCAAGTTTTTTCGTGTTGCAAAATCTACAAAACGAAATTTTTCAAGTTTGTGTCTACTTTCGGTGAACTGAAACTGTTGATTATTGGCAAGGTAAACCTTTGATTTGATTGAAACGACATGGTGCTCAGCGCCAATATCAAGAAGTAGTTTGTCGCGGTCGTTAAGCTGATCGATGGTAATTTCTTTTTGAGCGTAAGCGATGCTCAAATGGAGTTGATTTTCAAGATAATCGTAAATAGATTTCTCTGCAATTTCTCGGGTCATATTTGGCACGATTTTTTTATCTAAATAATCAATATCAATGACAGAAGCTGTGCCATCAACCACACGTTGGCGAATCACACGCCATACTAAGTTGTTTTTTGAGAATCCTGTCAGCGCAGCTAATTTCTCATCGACAATCAGCTTATCGATGGTGATGACGTTGGTTTTAGAATTAATACCGAAGTTATCGACAAGTTCTTTATAGCTCGTTAATTTTGAAACAGGAAAGTTAATCGTTTCACGTTTGATAACTTGTGAACCAGATCCGTGAATTTTCTTGATTAGTCTTGCTTCAGCAAGCAAACTCAATGCTTTGCGGACGGTGTCACGACTGACGTGATATTGTGCGCAGAGTTCATTTTCAGTAGGAAGATAATCACCAGCTGAATAGACTCCTGATGTGATGTCTTTTTCTAAAATTTGGTAAATGTGCTCGTATTTCTTCATGATGTTTTTAAAATTCCTTAACTTTTCTCGATTTGTCTGTAAAATACCATACAACAAGACAGATTTCAAGAAAAAAGCAATGAAATTTTGCCAAACAACTTGCCTACAAAATAGAAAACGATTACAATATCTCTTGTAAATACAGCTAGCGACTATTTATAGACTAACGAAGGAGTCGGTTTTACCGAGAAATTATGGGAAAATTTGAAAAAGATGCCCGCGAGATGCTTGAAGCAATCGGTGGGAAAGAAAACATTGCAGCCGTAACACACTGTGCAACGCGCATGCGCTTCGTCTTAAATGATAACAGCAAAGCTGATGTTAAACGCTTGGAGAAAATTCCAGCAGTTAAAGGAACATTTACAAATGCAGGACAGTTTCAAGCGATTATCGGCAATGATGTTCCAACATTTTACAATGAATTTACTGCGATTTCTGGCATTGAAGGCGTGTCAAAAGAAGCCGCAAAATCAGCTGCGCAGAAAAATCAAAATTGGTTTCAACGTGCTTTATCAATGCTAGCTGAAATCTTTACGCCAATCATTCCAGCTATTATCGTAGGTGGTTTGATTTTAGGTTTTCGTAATGTTTTAGAAGGTGTTGAGTGGTCAGCACTAGGTGGCAAGACAATTGTTGAAGTTTCTCAATTTTGGTCTGGTGTTAATGCCTTTCTTTGGTTGCCAGGTGAAGCGATTTTCCATTATTTGCCAGTAGGTATCGTTTGGTCTGTCACACGTAAAATGGGGACTAGCCAGATTTTAGGGATTGTCCTTGGAATTTGTTTGGTGTCACCAAATCAGCTTCTTAATGCTTACAGTGTGGCAAGTACACCAGCTGCGGAGATTGCAGCAAATTGGTCATGGGATTTTGGTTTCTTTACGATAGAAAAGATTGGTTACCAAGCTCAAGTTATTCCAGCACTTTTAGCAGGTTTATCTCTGGCTTATCTAGAACGCTTCTGGCGTAAACACATTCCAGAAGTTGTTTCAATGATTTTTGTGCCATTTTTATCATTGATTCCAGCTCTTATTTTGGCACATACTGTACTTGGTCCTATTGGTTGGACAATTGGTAAAGGTATTTCAGCCGTTGTTCTTGCTGGGTTGACAGGTCCTGTGAAATGGCTCTTTGGAGCGATTTTTGGAGCACTTTATGCGCCACTTGTTATTACTGGTTTACATCACATGACAAATGCGATTGATACCCAATTGATTGCAGATGCTGGTGGTACAGGACTTTGGCCGATGATTGCTTTGTCAAATATCGCGCAAGGTTCTGCTGTTTTGGCATTTTATTTCATGAATCGTCATGACGAGCGTGAGGCGCAAATCTCGTTGCCAGCTGCAATTTCAGCCTACCTTGGTGTTACAGAACCAGCACTTTTTGGGGTTAACTTGAAATATGTTTACCCATTTGTGGCTGGGATGATTGGTTCAGGTTTAGCAGGTCTATTCTGTACAAGTTTTAATATTACAGCGAATGCGATTGGTATTGGTGGACTTCCAGGAATCCTCTCTATTCAAGCTAAATACATGGGATTATTTGCGATTAATATGTTAATTGCAGTAGCAGTTCCATTTATGTTGACCTACGTTTTCCGTAAAGGAAGTATTTTAACAAAAGCTGAAGATGATTTGAAAAATGGTGAACAATCACAAGTTCAAGCAGTAGTAGCTGCGAAAAAAGAGGCAGAAGTGCCTGCTGGAACAATTATTTCTATCCAAAGTCCACTTGTAGGGCACGCAAAAAATCTAAGCCAAGCACAAGACCCTGTCTTTGCGCAAGGTGTCATGGGACAAGGAATTGTCATTGAACCTACTGAAGGTGAACTACTTGCTCCGATTAATGGTGTTGTTTCAGCTATTTTCCCAACAAAACATGCAATTGGCTTGATTTCTGACGAGGGTGTGGAACTTTTGATGCATATTGGTATGGATACTGTAAACCTTAATGGTCGAGGTTTCACCGCTCATGTGAAACAAGGTGATAGAGTAGCTGTGGGAGATGCTCTGATTAGTTTTGATATAGAAATGATTAAAGCAGCAGGTTATCCAGTTGACACACCTGTTATTATTACTAACCAAAATGATTTTCAGACAGATGTGACAAGAAAAATGCCGTGCGATGTTACTCACGGAGAAGCTATTTTTACAGTTAGCAAATTGTCATAAAGGAGAATAGAGTGACATTTGATAAGAGAAAAGTCGTTTATCAGATTTATCCCAAATCTTTTAAAGACACCACGGGAAATGGTGTCGGAGATTTGCAAGGAATTATTGAAAAATTACCTTATTTGAAAGAGTTAGGTGTCGATGTCATCTGGCTCAACCCTTTCTATCCAAGTCCGCAACGTGACAACGGATATGATATTTCAGATTACAAAGCTGTTAATCCTTTATTTGGGACTATGGTTGATTTTGAAGAGTTGGTCCAAAAAGCTAAGAGTTATGGCATTGAATTGATGCTTGATATGGTGTTAAATCATTGTTCAACCGAGCATGAATGGTTTCAAAAAGCTTTAGCTGGGGACAAATACTATCAAGATTTCTTCATTTTGCGCGATAAACCAACGAATTGGGCATCAAAATTTGGAGGTAACGCCTGGGCGCCTTTTGGGGATACTGGAAAATATTACCTGCATTTATTTGATGTGACACAAGCAGATTTGAATTGGCGTAATCCACATGTCCGTGAAGAGTTGTTTAAAGTGGTTAATTTTTGGCGAGACAAGGGTGTCAAAGGATTCCGATTTGATGTGATTAACTTGATTGGTAAAGATGAAGAGCTGAAAGATAATGATGCTTTTGATGGCAAGCCAGAATACACTGACCGACCAATTGCGCATGACTACCTAAAAATGCTAAATCAAGCAACATTTGGCCAAGATGATGATAGCATGACTGTCGGGGAAATGAGTTTTACAAACACTGAAAATTGTATCCAATACAGCAGTCCTGCGAGTCATGAGCTTGATATGGTCTTTAATTTTCATCATCTCAAAGTTGATTATGAAAATGGCCAAAAATGGACTTTAAAGTCATTTGATTTTGAAGAATTGAAATCACTGTTTCACACTTGGGGTGAAGAAATGAGTCAAGGTGGCGGCTGGTCAGCTCTCTTTTGGAACAACCACGATCAACCGCGTGCCCTTAATCGTTTTGTAGATGTTAAAAATTTCCGTAACGAGGGAGCGACGATGCTTGCGGCAGCTATTCATTTATCACGTGGGACACCTTACATTTATATGGGTGAGGAAATCGGCATGCTTGACCCAGATTATGATGGTATGGCAGATTATGTTGATGTGGAAAGTTTGAACGCTTATCAAACTTTGTTGAAATCTGGCAAGAGCGAAGCAGAAGCTTTTGCTATTATTCGTGCAAAATCACGTGACAATAGCCGTATTCCCATGCAATGGGATACTTCTAAAAATGCTGGTTTTTCAACAGGTACACCATGGTTGAAAGTTGGTAAAACTTATTGTGACATTAACGTTGAAAATGAAAAAAACGGACCGATTTTCTCCTTCTATCAAGAATTGATTCGTCTCCGAAAAGACATGCCAATCATTGCTGAAGGAAATTATCAGTCTGCTTATCAGGATAATCCTAAAATTTACGCTTTTGAACGTCACCTAGATGGCGACAGCTTGTTGGTGTTAAATAACTTTTTTGCTACAGAAGTTGAGATTGATTTGCCAAAATACTATCAATCTGGAAAAATTCTGCTAAGCAATTATCCAGCACAAAATCTCTCATCAAAAATCACTCTAAAACCTTATCAAACCCTTGCGATTTATCAAGAAAAATCAGATAGCAAAGATAATTGTCAGTAAACTAGCGATAATGATGATAATAGCTAGAGCGATAAAAAATTTACCGACTACACTTTTAGGATTGATGGATGTACCAAGTGTTCTTAAGCGCGTGATGTCATCTGTGTTGGAAAATTTTTCACACTCATACCGATACCCAGTGATAATAAGTCCAAGAAGGGCTAAAATCAAACCACATAAGATTAATTTTAGTCCAAATCTGGATAAGATTTTGCTAAATACTAATGCCATTAAGAGAAAAAAGATAAGAAGCGCTAGAAACATAAATAGATAAACTTTTTTCACTTGATGCTTATCCATAACATCACATCCTAACTAACTTTTTCCTTGATTATAGCACTTTTTAGTTTAGACAGTAAAAAACCACTTTAGCAATATTGCTAAAGTGGTTTTTATATTCAATTATTTTACTTCAGTAAAGATTACGTGTTTACGCAATTTTGGTGAGTATTTTTTCAATTGAAGACGGTCTGGAGTGTTACGTTTGTTTTTTGAAGTAAGGTACAAGCGTTCACCAGATTCTTTGTGTTCAAGTGTAATATTTACGCGCATGGTATCTCCCTTCTAATTATTTAGCTGCTTTAGCGATTTTACGTCCTTTGTAGTATCCTTTAAGTGATACACGGTGAGAACGTGAGTAATCTCCAGTAGTTTCGTCAAATTTAACTGATGGAGCAGTCAATTTGTAGTGTGTACGACGTTTGTTTTTCTTCGCTTTTGAAGTGTGACGTGCAGGTACTGCCATGTTTTATTTCCTCCGATAATATTTTTTAATTTGTTCTTGATTTTGAATCAACTTTAACATAATAACATATCTTTTTTGTAAAGTAAAGTTACTTGACAAAAAAATTGAAAAAGTTGGCTATTTAACGTTTTCAAGTTAAATAATATCTAAAAATGAGGTGTCTCTTCTTCTTTACAGTCTCTTTTTGTGATAAAATAGAAGAGATTGAATAGCTACAATAGTAGAAAGGAATAAATGGGCTGAATTTGCAAAAATTTGGTGCCGGTATATCTTATTTATGAAATTACAAAAACCTAAAGGAACACAAGATATTTTACCTAGCGAAAGTGCTAAATGGCAATATGTCGAAGCTGTTGCGCGTGAAACTTTTAAAAAATATAACTACAGCGAAATTCGTACACCAATGTTCGAACATTACGAAGTTATCAGCCGTTCTGTTGGTGACACAACTGATATCGTGACAAAAGAAATGTATGATTTCCATGATAAAGGTGACCGTCATATCACTTTGCGTCCGGAAGGAACAGCGCCAGTAGTTCGTTCTTTTGTGGAAAATAAATTATTTGCACCAGAAGTTCAAAAACCAGTCAAAATGTACTACATTGGCTCAATGTTCCGTTACGAACGTCCACAAGCTGGTCGTTTACGTGAATTCCACCAAGTTGGTGTTGAGTGCTTTGGTTCAGCAAATCCAGCGACAGACGTTGAAACAATCGCTATGGCTTACCAATTGTTCCAAACATTGGGAATCAAAGATGTGACACTTCACTTGAACACTCTAGGAAGTGCTGCTAGTCGCGCGGCTTACCGTCAAGCTTTGATTGATTATTTGACACCAATGCGTGACAAATTGTCAGCAGATAGCCAACGTCGTTTGGATGAAAACCCACTTCGTGTTCTTGATTCAAAAGAAAAAGAAGATAAAGTAGCTGTTGAAAATGCACCTTCAATTCTTGATTACCTCGATGAAGAAAGTCAAGCTCATTTTGATGCTGTGCGTGAAATGCTTGATACGCTTAACATTCCATATGTTATCGATACAAACATGGTTCGTGGACTTGATTACTACAATCACACAATCTTTGAATTCATCACAACAGTTGATAAATCAGATTTGACAATCTGTGCAGGTGGTCGCTACGACAGTCTTGTTGAATACTTTGACGGGCCAGAAACACCAGGATTTGGTTTTGGACTTGGTCTTGAACGTTTACTTCTTATCTTGGAAAAACAAGGTATCGAGTTGCCAGTTGAAAAAGAAATGGACACATACATTGCTGTTTTGGGTCAAGGTGCTAATATTAAAGCCCTTGAACTTGTTCAAGCAATCCGTAACCAAGGTTTCTCAGCTGAACGCGATTACCTTGGACGTAAAATCAAAGCTCAATTCAAATCAGCCGATGCTTTCAACGCTAAAACAATTATCACATTAGGTGAAAGTGAAATTGAAGCTGGTCAAGTAACTGTGAAAAATAACAAAACTCGTGAAGAAGTTTCAGCAAGCTTTGCCGAAATCGAGTCAAACTTCGGTGAAATCTTGGCAAAATTAAGCTAAGAATAGCTAAAATTCATGGCGTCATGAATGCCATGCTAATGAAAAGGCTTAATGAGAAAAGAATTTGAAAAACTCCGCCACATGGGTGGGGTTTTTCTTTGCTTTTTGCTATAATAGATAAGAATGAATAAATTTTAAACGGAGAATCGTATCAAATGAAACGTACAATGTATGCTGGTCGTGTTCGCAGCGAACACATTGGTCAAGAAATTACCCTAAAAGGTTGGGTCGGACGTCGTCGTGACCTAGGTGGACTTATCTTCATCGATCTTCGTGACCGTGAAGGAATTATGCAATTAGTCATTAATCCAGAAAAAGTTTCAAGTGATGTTATGGCGACAGCAGAAAAACTTCGTAACGAATTCGTTATCGAAGTTACTGGTGAAGTTGCACAACGTGAACAAGCAAACAAAAACTTGCCAACTGGTGAAGTTGAGTTGAAAGTATCTGCTTTGACAATCTTGAATACAGCTAAAACAACACCATTTGAAATCAAAGATGATGTTGAAGTCAGTGATGATAACCGTCTTCGTTACCGTTACTTGGATCTTCGTCGTCCAAAAATGCTTAACAACTTTAAATTGCGTGCAAAAGTTACTCACTCAATCCGTAACTACTTGGATGGTCTTGAATTTATCGATGTTGAAACACCAATGTTGACAAAATCAACTCCAGAAGGTGCACGTGACTACTTGGTACCAAGTCGTGTTAACCAAGGTCATTTCTATGCTTTGCCACAAAGTCCACAAATCACAAAACAATTGTTGATGAATGCTGGTTTTGACCGCTACTATCAAATTGTTAAATGTTTCCGTGACGAAGACTTGCGTGGTGACCGTCAACCTGAATTTACACAGGTCGATATGGAAACATCATTCTTGTCAGATAAAGATATCCAAGATATCACTGAAGGAATGATTGCAAAAGTCATGAAAGATACTAAAGGAATCGACGTTACATTGCCATTCCCACGTATGTCTTATGATGATGCGATGAACAATTACGGTTCAGATAAACCTGATACACGTTTTGAAATGCTTTTACAAGACTTGACAGATCTTGTCAAGGATGTTGACTTCAAAGTCTTCTCACAAGCACCAGTCGTAAAAGCAATTGTTGTTAAAGGTAACGCTGATAAATACTCACGTAAAAACATTGATAAATTAACTGAATTCGCAAAACAATTTGGTGCTAAAGGTCTTGCTTGGGTTAAATTCACAGACGGTTCTCTAAACGGACCTGTTGCCAAATTCTTGACAACTATTGAAGATGAGTTGACAGCAAGTTTACAACTTGAAGATAATGATTTGGTTCTCTTTGTAGCTGATACACTTGAAGTTGCTAACAATACACTTGGTGCTCTTCGTACTCGTATTGCTAAAGAACTTGATATGGTTGATAACTCTAAATTCAACTTCCTTTGGGTTGTTGATTGGCCAATGTTTGAATGGTCTGAAGAAGAAGGACGTTACATGTCTGCTCACCACCCATTCACATTGCCAACTGAAGAATCAGCTCACGAATTAGAAGGTGACCTTGCTAAAGTTCGTGCCGTTGCATACGATATCGTTCTTAATGGTTATGAACTTGGTGGTGGTAGTCTTCGTATCAACCAACGCGAATTGCAAGAACGTATGTTCAAAGCTCTTGGCTTTACAGCTGAAGAAGCAAATGACCAATTTGGTTTCTTGCTAGAAGCTATGAACTATGGTTTCCCACCACACGGTGGACTTGCTATCGGTCTTGACCGCTTTGTTATGCTTCTTGCTGGTGAAGATAACATTCGTGAAGTTATTGCTTTCCCTAAAAATAACAAAGCAACTGACCCAATGACACAAGCACCAAGTCTTGTATCAGACAAACAATTAGATGAATTGGCTTTATCAACTAAAAACTAATGAAAAAGAAAGCATCTCTCAAAAAGAAAACAAAATATATTGTAAGCCGATGGGCTAAAAAATATGGTCTTTTAAAAACGATGCAAAGCATTTCAAGAGAGAAGTATGCGGAAAAAATTTCCGCTTCTCTTTTTTATGGCTTGCTTTCTGCTATTGCTGTGAATTTCTTCTTCCAACCCGGTCACGTTTATTCTAGTGGAGCGACTGGTTTGGCACAGGTTTTATCTGCTATTAGTGAGCGTTTGATTGGGTTTAAGTTACCAATTTCCATCGTTTTTTATGCGATTAATGTCCCACTTTTGATTTTGGCATGGTATAAAATCGGTCATAAGTTCACTGTTTTTACGCTGATCACGGTTTCAATGAGTTCGTTCTTTATCCAAGTTGTCCCTGAAATAACTCTAACCCCAGACCCTTTGGTTAATGCTATATTTGGTGGTCTGGTTATGGGAACGGGTGTTGGATTTAGTCTGAAATCTCGTATTTCTAGTGGTGGTACTGATATTGTCAGCTTGACCATTCGGAAGAAAACAGGTCGTGATGTTGGAAGCATTTCTCTCATGGTAAATGGTGTTATCATGATTTTTGCTGGTATCTTATTTGGTTGGCAATATGCACTTTATTCAATGGTGACTATCTTTGTTTCAAGTCGTGTGACGAATGCGATTTTCACCAAACAAAAGAAAATGCAAGCAATGATTGTAACAGGCTGCCCTGAGAAGGTCATTGCAATGATTCACACTAAACTTCATCGAGGTGTGACTCAGATTAACAATGCCGAAGGAACTTACAATCACGAGAAAAAGGCAGTTTTGCTAGCTATTATTACACGAGAAGAATATAGTGATTTTAGATATTTGATGAAGAAAGCTGATCCTAAGGCATTTGTGTCGGTTGCTGAGAATGTTCATATTATTGGACGTTTTGTTGATGACTAGCCTTTTGAAATCAGATTTCCTATGAATGTTTTAGGAGGGTGTGAATATGGTTCAAAAGCTTAAACAGCTTCGAAATTTGTTATTAATTACCTTGGGTGTTGCTATCTATACCTTTGGTTTTGTTAAATTTAACATGGCAAATGCCCTAGCAGAAGGTGGCATTGCGGGGGTAACATTGATTATTCACGCTTTATATGGTATAAACCCAGCGTACACATCCTTTGTTTTAAACATTCCTCTGTTCATATTAGGAGCGCGAATTTTTGGGAGAAAATCCCTTGCCTTGACTATTTATGGAACTGTAATGATGTCAGTTTTTATTTGGTTTTGGCAAAAAGTTCCAGTACAGATTGTTCTTGAAAATGATATGATGTTGGTCGGTGTTGTTGCTGGTCTATTTGCAGGAGCAGGTAGTGGACTTGTTTTTCGTTATGGTGCAACAACTGGTGGGACAGATATTATTGGAAGAGTCGTTGAAGAAAAATTAGGCTTTAAACTCGGGCAAACACTTCTTTTTGTAGATGCTTTGGTACTTTTGGCATCTCTAGTTTATGTTGATTTGCAGCATATGCTTTATACTTTAGTTGCAAGTTTTGTTTATAGCCAAGTTTTGACGATTGTGCAAAATGGTGGTTATACGGTACGTGGTATGATTATCATTACACAAAAATCTGAAGAAGCTGCGCAAGCTATTCTCAATGAAATCAATCGTGGTGTTACTTTTCTTAATGGTAAAGGTGCTTATTCAGGAAACGAAAAGAATATTTTATACGTTGTCTTGAATCCAGGTGAAGTTCGTGATGTCAAAGGTATTATGGCAAATCTGGATCCTGATGCTTTCATTTCCATTATTGATGTTGATGAAGTCGTGTCTTCAGACTTTAAAATCAGACGAAAAAATTATGATAAATAAAAATAAAGATGAGGTGAAAAATCACCCATCTTTATTTTTTTATATTATTATCTGAAAAAGTGATAGTATATCACTAAAATATATGTAAGCGCTTGCTAATTAAATTCTTTGTGCTATCATGATTAGTGTAAGGATTGTTACTGGTCAAGCAGGCAAAACCTAAATAGATACTGAAATAATTGTAAGACTCCGCTGCTTACAAGTTTATTTGGTGTTTATTTAGGTTTTTCTTTATGGTCAGAAAAGAAAAATGGGAGGAGCTTATTCGTATGGCAAAATATACTGAATTAGCAAAAGACATTATTGCACATGTTGGTGGTAGAGAAAACATCAATAGTCTAAAACACTGCGTTACACGTCTTCGTTTTGATTTGAAAGATGAGTCAAAAGCAGACGATGATTATCTCAAACAACGTGATGGTATTGTAACTGTCGTAAAAGCAGGCGGACAATACCAAGTTGTTATCGGAAATCACGTTCCAGATGTATACGATGAAGTTGTGAAAGTTGGGGGCTTAGCAGCTGGTGGTAGTTTAGACATTGATGAAGGAGATACAAAGGCTAAAGGCAATCTTTTTGATCAATTCGTTGCTTTGGTATCAAGTCTATTCCAACCAATGCTTGGTGCTTTGTCAGCAGCTGGTATGTTAAAAGGTGTTGTTGCCTTGATGGCAGCTTGTGGCGTACCAGCAACTGATGGAGCCTACATTGTCCTAAATGCAGTTGGTGATGGATTTTTCCAATTCTTGCCAATTATCTTAGCTTATAACGCTGCTAATCGTTTCAAGATGAACAAATTTACAGCAATGGCCATCGCTTTTGCCCTAGTTTATCCTGATATTGCTCAAAGCTTTACTGGTGATGCTCCTCTTTATACGCTATTTAAAGGAACTGTCATTGAATCAGACATTTATGCGACATTCCTTGGCTTGCCAATTATTTTCCCAGCATCAAGTTACCTTCAAACTGTTCTTCCAATTTTACTTGCCATTTTTGTAGGAGCAAAATTAGAAAAATTCTTTAATAAAGTAATTCCAGATGTTGTGAAAGTTTTCGTAGTTCCATTCTTTGTAATGCTAATCACAGTTCCACTTGCTTTTATCGTTATTGGACCTTTGATGACTTGGGCATCTGACCTAGTTGGTGTTGTCTTCCAAGCAATTTACGATTTCAACCCAGTTATTTTTGGTATTATTTTGGGAGCTTTGTGGCAAGTACTTGTTATGTTTGGACTTCACTGGGGTCTTGTACCGATTGCGATTTTGGATTTCGCGACAAAAGGTTACAGTAATCTCCTTGTAGCTTCTGTTTCAATCTGTTTCGCTCAAGCTGGTTCACTTCTTAACATTTTCTTTAGAACTAAAGAAGATAAAGTGAAACAATTGACAATTCCAGCTTTTATTTCAGCTCTATTTGGGGTAACAGAGCCTGCTATTTATGGTATTACACTTCCAATGCGCATGCCATTTATCATGACTTGTGTTGCTGGTGCCATCCAAGGTGCATTCCTAGGATTCTTTAATGTAACTGGTTATACAATGGGAGGTATGGGGCTATTTGCCATTCCATCATATATCTTACCAGCAGGTATGACTGGTGATGTTAATAACGTTTGGTACTTCATCGCTTCAATCTTTATCTCATTTATCTTGGGATTTGTTTTGACACAATTTACAAAAATCCCAAAACTTTATGAAAAATAATTGGTTTAAAAAGGGAATAAGAAAAGCCGCAATAAGCGGCTTTTCTTGTTGCTGTGATAGTAATTATGCTCGACTTTATATCATATTTTCCAGAATGATTAAAAAAGATGTCGCTATCTAGCAACATCTTTTTTTAATTGAAATTACATTTCGTTTGGTGCTTCAACGCCAAGAAGACGAAGTGCTTCTTTAAGAACTGTAGCAGTTGCGTAGCTGAGGGCTAGACGGCTGTCACGTTCTGTATTTTCGTCAAGGATACGTGTGTGTGCGTAGTATTTGTTGAAGCTTTGTGCAAGGCTGATAGCGAATTTTGCAATGATTGATGGTTCAAAATTGTCAGCTGCACGTTTGATAATACGTGGGAAGTCTTGGATAAGTTTGATAATTTCCCAACTTTCAGCGTCATCAAGGCTGTAAACATCGTTTATAGATGGTGTAAACTCAGCTTTGCGAAGGATTGATTGGATACGAGCGTGAGCGTATTGAACGTAAGGTCCAGTTTCACCTTCAAATGATACCATAGCATCAAGGTCAAAGTCATAACCATTCAAGCGGTCTGTTTTCAAATCGTAGAATTTGATTGCTCCAACACCAACGGCGTGAGCGACAGCTTCTTTGTTAGCAAGGTTAGGATTTTTAGCGTTGATTTGGTCTTCAGCGCGTTTAACAGCTTCAGCGATTGTTGGTTCAAGAAGGATAACATTACCTTTACGAGTTGATAGTTTTTTACCTTCTTTTGTAACAAGACCAAATGGCACGTGAGTGATATCTTCATTCCATTCGAAGTCCATTTCGTTAAGAACGGCTTTTAATTGTTTGAAGTGAGCTGATTGTTCGTTACCAACGACGTAGATGGCTTTGGCAAAGTCATAAGTACGTTTGCGGTAAAGAGCGGCAGCCAAGTCACGTGTGATGTAAAGTGTTGCACCGTCAGATTTTTTGATAAGTGCTGGGTGTTCGATACCATATTTTTCAAGGTTAACAACTTGAGCACCTTGAGATTCTTCAAGAAGACCTTTTTCAGTCAAGATATCGACAACTTCATCCATTTTGTCATTGTAGAAAGCTTCACCATTAAAGCTATCAAATGAAACACCAAGTTCATTGTAAAGGCGGTTGAATTCTACAAGACTTTCGTCACGGAACCATTGCCATAGTGAGATAGCTTCTTCGTCGCCTGCTTCCAATTTACGGAACCATTCGCGAGCTTCTTCATCAAGTTCTGGTTTAGTTTCAGCTTCAGCGTTGATACGAACGTAAAGTTTCAAGAGTTCGTCGATTGGATGAGCTTTAACAGCTTCTTCGTCACCCCATTTTTTGTAGGCAACAATCAACATACCGAATTGTTTACCCCAGTCACCAAGGTGGTTAATTTTAACAGCTTTATAGCCAAGTTTTTCAAAAATGTTAGCCAAGCTATCACCGATAACAGTTGAACGAAGGTGTCCAATTGAGAATGGTTTAGCGATGTTTGGGCTAGACATATCGATAGCAACATTGCGACCTTGTCCTAAATCTTGGCTAGCATAGTCGCTTCCGTTTGCGACAACTTTTCCTAGAACATCAGCAGAGATGCTTTTTTTGTCAAGGAAGAAGTTGATGTATGGACCAACAGCTTCAATTTTTTCAAAACCTGTTTTATCCAATTTTTCAGCAATATCAGCTGCAATCATTTGTGGTGCTTTACGGAGGATTCGAGCCAATGAGAATGCAGGGAAAGCAAGGTCACCCATATCAGAATTTTTTGGGATTTCAAGCAGATTAACAATTTGTTCTTGGTCTAATTCTGGAACAATAGTTTGAATGCGTTCTGCAATTGTACGTTTAGTATCCATAATTTTCTCCTAAATAGTTAGTCATATTATTTTAACATAAAAATAAGAAATAAACGAGGTTCCTGTCAAGAAAACGTTTGAAGTAAGAAAAATTAAGCTATTAAAGGAAAGATGGGCTGTGAAAGGGTGAAAATATTTTATTTTTTTGGTATAATTCTAAGGATAAATATACACAAAGGGAAACTTAGATGAATAAAATAGAACGTCAAAATCGAATCAAACGATTGATTCAATCTGGGCATATTGGAACCCAAGAAGAAATCAAGCGACATTTGCAAGAAGAAGGTATTAACGTCACACAAGCAACCCTATCACGTGACCTTCGTGAGATTGGGCTCTTAAAATTGCGTGATGCTTCTGGAAAACTTTATTACAGTTTGTCTGAAACGTCAGAGACAACTTTTGGAGCTAACATTCGCTCATATATTTTGAAAGTGGCTCGTGCTGGTTTCATGCTTGTGCTTCATACTAATCTTGGGGAAGCTGATGTTTTGGCAAACTTGATTGACAGTAGCGATATTTCAGAAGTCCTTGGAACTGTAGCAGGTGCTGATACGCTATTGGTTATTTGCAAGGATGAAGAAACTGCTCAAGCATTTGAGCGTGATTTAGCAACAGGGCTATGATTGACTACGACCAAGCCGTTGAACATTTGGTTGAAGCTATCCAAAAGCATGATAGCGTAGTCGAATTTCAAAAGGCAGAAAAAAAGATTAAAGAATTTCCAGAACTAGACAGTTTGGTCAAAGAGATGAAGGCATACCAACAAGAAGCTGTTTTATTTCAAAAGATTGATAAAACAGTTGCTGAGAAAACTGCTGGTATGCATGCTGACCAGCTGCAAGAGGAATTATCAGAACTTCCAATTGTTAAAGATTATCGTGATAAAATGCAAGATGCGAGTGATCTGATTCAATATATTACAAACAGCTTGGAAATGAAAATTAACGAGGAGTTAAGTGATGGCAAAAGATAAAATTTCTCCAGGCATGCAACAGTATTTGGATGTTAAAAAAGACTATCCAGATGCTTTTTTACTTTTCCGCATGGGAGATTTTTACGAATTATTTTACGATGATGCAGTTAAGGCTGCACAGATTTTAGAGATTAGTTTGACTAGTCGAAATAAAAACGCTGAAAATCCTATTCCAATGGCAGGGGTACCTTATCACTCAGCTCAGCAATATATTGATGTTCTTGTTGAAATGGGCTACAAAGTTGCGATTGCCGAACAAATGGAAGATCCCAAGAAAGCAGTCGGTGTTGTAAAACGTGAAGTTGTTCAAGTCATTACGCCAGGTACGGCAGTCGATTCGACAAAACCTGACAATGCCAATAATTTCTTGGTGGCTATTGATTCTGATGGCAAGACTTTTGGTTTAGCCTACATGGATGTGTCGACAGGTGAATTTTATGCGACAAGTCTATCAGATTTTGCCAGTCTTAAAAGTGAAATCCTAAACCTTAAAGCACGCGAGATTGTTGTTGGTTACGAACTCTCAGAAGAAGAAAAACACAGTCTTGTTAAACAACTCAATTTGCTTTTATCGTTTGAGCAAGAGTGTTTTGAAGATGTGCACTTGATTGATTCTAATTTGGCATCTTTGGAGATTTCTGCTGCTGAGAAATTACTACAGTACGTTCATACCACTCAAAAACGTGAGCTCAGCCATTTGCAAAAATTGGTTCACTATGAAATCAAAGATTATCTTCAAATGTCTTATACGACAAAATCAAGTCTTGATTTGTTAGAAAATGCACGTACAAGCAAGAAACACGGTAGTCTTTATTGGCTGCTTGATGAGACAAAGACAGCTATGGGGATGCGTCTTTTGCGTAATTGGATTGACCGTCCTTTGGTTAATCGAGAACAAATCGAAGAACGTCAAAATATCATTCAAGTTTTCTTAGACAATTTCTTTGAGCGTAGTGATTTGACGGATAGTCTTAAGGGCGTTTATGATATTGAACGCTTGGCGAGTCGTGTGTCATTTGGTAAGGCTAATCCAAAAGACCTTCTTCAACTTGGTCATACTTTGGGGCAAGTGCCTACTATCAAGGCTATTTTGGAATCCTTTGAAAGTCCATACCTTGACAAACTTGTCAACAGCATTGACACTCTTCCTGAGTTGGAATCATTGATTAGCTCTGCTATTGACCCAGATGCTCAAGCCGTTATCACAGAAGGTAGCATCATTAAAACTGGCTTTGATGAGACTTTGGATAAATACCGCAAAGTCATGCGTGAAGGCACAAGCTGGATTGCTGAGATTGAAGCTAAAGAACGTGCAGCAAGTGGTATTACGAATCTGAAAATTGATTACAATAAAAAAGATGGCTATTATTTCCATGTCACAAATTCTAACCTTTCTTTGGTGCCAGATTATTTCTTCCGTAAAGCAACTTTGAAGAACTCAGAACGTTTTGGTACGGCAGAATTGGCTAAAATTGAAGGTGAAATGCTGGAAGCGCGTGAACAATCAGCGAATCTAGAGTACGATATTTTCATGCGTGTTCGTGCGCAGGTTGAACGCTATATTTCACGTTTGCAAGACTTAGCAAAAGCTATTTCGACGGTCGATGTTTTGCAAAGTTTAGCTGTGGTCGCTGAAAATAATCATTATGTGCGTCCAACTTTCAACGATAGCCATGAGATTAAGATTGAAAAAGGTCGTCACGCAGTCGTTGAAAAAGTCATGGGCACTCAGGAATATATTCCAAATACGATTACATTTGGTAGAAATACTAATATTCAGCTGATTACTGGTCCTAATATGAGTGGTAAGTCAACGTATATGCGTCAGCTAGCATTGACTGTTATCATGGCACAAATGGGGTCTTATGTCGCTGCTGAAAGTGTCAGCCTACCAGTCTTCGATGCTATTTTCACACGTATTGGTGCAGCAGATGACTTGATTTCAGGTCAGTCAACCTTTATGGTAGAAATGATGGAAGCTAACCAAGCTATTAAACGTGCTAGTGATAAGTCTTTGATTCTCTTTGATGAATTGGGACGTGGTACGGCAACCTACGATGGTATGGCTTTGGCACAATCTATTATTGAGTATATTCATGACCATATTGGTGCCAAAACGATGTTTGCAACACACTATCATGAATTGACAGCTCTGTCAACAACATTGACACACCTTGTCAACGTCCATGTTGCAACCCTTGAACGTAATGGTGATGTGACTTTCCTTCACAAGATTGCAGAAGGACCAGCTGATAAATCCTATGGTATTCATGTCGCAAAAATTGCAGGCTTACCAGAAGATTTATTGCAACGTGCAGACAGCATTTTAACCAATCTTGAATCAGGTGCTGCGCAGCTTCATTTGACACCAGAAATTGAAAGTGAACCAGTGGCAACTGAGTCAGAAGTTTCAGAACCTGTAGCGGAGCAATTGAGCCTTTTTGCGGAAGATTCTTCTAATCAAGAAGTGATTAAAGCACTTAAGAAAGTTGATTTGATGAATTTGACACCTATGCAGGCTATGAATGTCATCTATGAATTGAAAAATATGTTATAAATAAGGAGGCAATCAAAAAAGGATTGCCTTTTTACTTTGTGTTATAATTAGAGGTAAACAATCGTGAATGAAAGGAAGAGAGGCAGCCTTTGAGCGCTTCTATCAGATAAATTATGAGTAAAATTATCGAGTTACCAGAGGTTCTAGCCAACCAAATTGCTGCTGGTGAGGTTATTGAACGCCCGGCTAGCGTGGTCAAGGAATTAGTAGAAAATTCGATTGATGCTGGAAGCAGTCAGATTACTATTGAAATCGAAGAGTCTGGTTTGAAAAAAATCCAAGTTACTGATAACGGTGAGGGAATTGCTCAAGAGGATGTTGTTCTTAGCTTGCACCGTCATGCAACTAGTAAAATTAAAAGTCAAGCCGATCTTTTTCGAATCAGAACGCTTGGATTTCGTGGCGAAGCCATTCCTTCCATCGCTTCAATCAGTCATTTTACGGTTAAAACAGCAACGGCTGATGAAAATTATGGGACACTTTTGATTGCTAAGGGTGGCGAAATTGAAAAACAAGAGCCAATTTCAACGCCCGTTGGAACAAAAATTACAGTTGAAAATCTGTTTTACAACACACCAGCTCGTCTTAAGTATATGAAGAGTCTACAGTCAGAGTTGGCACATATTGTTGATGTGGTCAATCGTTTGAGTTTAGCACATCCTGAAATTGCCTTCACTTTGATTAATGATGGACGTCAGATGACAACGACATCAGGTACTGGAGATTTGCGTCAAGCGATTGCTGGGATTTATGGCTTAAACACAGCCAAGAAGATGATTGAGATTTCAAATGCGGATCTTGATTTTGAGGTATCAGGTTACATTAGTTTACCTGAATTGACGCGTGCGAATCGCAATTATATTACGATTTTGATTAACGGACGTTACATCAAAAATTTCTTACTGAACCGTGCCATCTTGGACGGCTATGGTTCAAAATTGATGGTTGGTCGTTTCCCGATTGCTGTCATTGATATCCAGATTGACCCGTATCTTGCTGATGTCAATGTTCACCCAACAAAGCAAGAAGTTCGTATCTCAAAAGAAAAAGAACTGATGACTCTCATCAGCTCAGCTATTGCAGAGAGTTTACGTGCTCAGGATTTGATTCCAGATGCTCTTGAAAATCTAGCTAAGTCAAGCACTCGTGGCTTGCCTAAACCAGAGCAAACGAGCCTGCCCTTAAAACAATCAAATCTTTATTATGACAAAGAGCGACACGATTTCTTTGTGAAATCAGATACTGTTGAAGAGCAGCCTGTTCAGCTGTTTAATGAGGTTGACACACCTGTCAAGGAAGTTGACAAGCAGTCTTCAGTCAAATACGCACAGCGTTCTACTCAGGGAAACCTTGCAGACGGCGAGCATGATGACCTTGATTTCAAGAATAAATCTAAAATTAATAAGTTGCTCGAAAATCTTGATGGTGAAGAATCATCAACTTTCCCTGAACTTGATTATTTTGGTCAGATGCATGGGACATATCTTTTTGCGCAGGGAAACGGTGGCCTTTATATTATTGACCAACATGCGGCGCAGGAACGTGTTAAATATGAATATTATCGTGACAAAATTGGTGACGTTGATGCCTCACTTCAACAATTGCTCATGCCATATTTATTTGAATTTTCTGGAGCAGATTTTATCAAGCTTCAAGAAAAAATGGAGCTTTTAAATCAAGTTGGTATCAATCTAGAACCATATGGGAACAATACATTTATTCTTCGTGAGCATCCTATTTGGATGAAAGAAGAGGAGATTGAATCGGCTGTTTATGAAATGTGTGATATGTTGCTTTTGACAAATGAGGTATCTGTCAAAAAATACCGTGCAGAGTTAGCAATTATGATGTCATGTAAACGTTCAATCAAGGCTAATCACACTCTTGATGATTATTCAGCACGTCAACTTCTAGTGCAATTATCACAATGTAAGAACCCATATAACTGTCCACACGGTCGTCCTGTCCTGGTCAACTTTACTAAATCAGACATGGAAAAGATGTTCCGTCGTATTCAAGAAAATCATACAAGTTTAAGAGAGTTAGGAAAATACTAAATGTACGATTATATCAAAGGAAAATTAACTAAAATTACTGCAAAATACATTGTCGTTGAAGCTGGAGGATTAGGCTACATTATCAACGTTGCTAATCCATACAGTTTTTCTGATTTGATGAATCAAGATGTTCAAATCTACCTTCATCAAGTTGTTAGAGAAGACGCACAGCTTTTGTTTGGCTTTCATACAGAAGATGAAAAAGCAGTCTTTCTTAACCTTATTTCAGTTTCTGGAATTGGTCCGACAACAGCGCTAGCGATTATCGCAGTGGATGATAATGAAGGTCTTGTAACTGCTATTGACAATAGTGATATTCGCTATCTGATGAAATTTCCAAAAATCGGTAAAAAAACAGCTCAACAAATGGTGCTTGATTTAGCTGGTAAGTTTGCTGATGTTTCTATGGAAAATGGCTTAGCTTCTCAGGCAAAAGCAGTAGCAAACGAACAGCTTGAAGAAGCCATGGAAGCTCTTTTGGCACTTGGCTACAAAGCCACAGAACTTAAGAAAATTCGCAAGTTCTTTGAAGGAACAAATGAAACTGCAGAACAATACATCAAATCAAGCCTTAAGATGTTGATGAATGGTTGATTGACAGTAAAAAAATTCCGTTGACTCTCAACGGAATTTTTTTACTTCTTCTTTCATAATTTTTAATAAAGTAGTTTCATTTGTTAAACTTAAAATCTCTATTCCTTTATTGATTAAGTTATCATCTTTACGACAAATACCAAGCCTAATTTGGGAGAATCCTAAATAGTCATAACGCTTAATTTCTTGAGATAGTTCAAGTGTAATAAGTGTAATATTTAGACATTCCTCAATTAGATTATTATAAAGATATATGGTAGCAAGATTAGTTAATAATTGATATTGCAGAGGTTTAATATTATGGTAGTTTTTATATTTTTCTAAGCTATCTAAAATTTGTGGGGTAATTGCTTTAACAGAATCTAGAGGGAAATGAAAAAGTATATTTGACAGTAGCTTTAAATCACTTTCATACCAAGTATCTTGTTTTTCTAAATTTTCCCAGATTTTTTGAGTTAATTTTTGGAATTTTTCATCTTGAGAATACCCGCCGAATTTTCGAACATGTATCACGATATTTAATCGGTCGAGTAGTTGTTCTATCGGAATATCATGATGATTTTTTAGATAAGAGACGCAAAGTTCTTTAAGCTTTATGAGTTCAGTGTTATCAATGATGGACGTATGCTCTTCAGAAAGAGCTAAAATTGTTTGTCTTTCACTAGTTTGGTAATAATGGCAAACGTAGCGAAATTCTTCTAAGCTCATATTGATTTGATCTAGTAAAAAAATCATATTTTCAAAACTTGGGATAATCTCTCCTTTTTCGATACGAGCTAACGTTGAGCGTGAAATTCTATCTCCGCAAATTTGTTTTTGAGTTAATCCTTTTGATGTTCGTATTGTCTTATAAATTTGTCCAAAATCCCAACGCATCATGTCCTCCTAAAATATGATGTGAAAATATGCGACAAAATTGATGGAAAATGTATATTTAGTATATCATAAAACAAGAATGAAGAAAGGAAAAAGGAGATGAGAAAGAAACATTTTTTTTGCATTATATTAGTGATAGCACTTGTTGTGCTACGTAATGAAGGTTGGCCATGGTCATGGTGAAAAATGACTCATGATAATGATGTACTTTTTTTATTTAGATATAAGAGTATTATGACGGCAAAAACTATTAAACTGTTAACTATTTTTACTCTTTGTGTAAGCTTTATTGGTACAAGTACTGCTTTAGCCGTTTCTGTTGCAGGTGGTACATGGAATTATGGTGTTGGGTACACAGGTACTTACGGTTATTCTAACTATCATCATCCTAGTCGTTCTCATACTGCTAGCGTTAGAAATGGACAAACTGGTGTTACAAATAGCCAACGAGCAGCAGCAGGAAACTGGGCGAGGGCATCAGTTACTAAAATTCCACCTACAGGATTAGAATACTATTATGGTTTTTAAACTAATAATATATTAACAATAAAGAACGGGAGTTTGGGAATATCTCATCCTCCCTTTTTTCTAATAGGAGGTTGAGATGAAAAGAGTGGTTGTAATATGTAGTACAGTTGTTACAATATGCTTGAGCTTAATGATTGTTAATCTTTTTCGAACGAATGAAATAATACGTATTAACAATATAGAAGAAGGTATATACTCCCAAAAGTTTTATGTGCCAAATAGCACAAAAAGTCATGAAGAAGTGTTAGAGGAATTTTCCCGACTTTCTAGACAGTATAAAGTATCTTTTGTTAAGTCAAGTAGTGACGGAGATACGGTTATTAAGTCCGTTGTTTTGTACCCAAAAACTTTTCCAAGTGATAACTTTGGAGTAAAAAAGGTGAATTTTTCATCTAACTTAAAGGGGAGTTATGCTAACACATCTGTTAATAACCAGTTAGGGACAATTAAGACTTTTATGAAAGCCAAGAAGATAAAACTAATTAATATGGTCTCTTATTTTTCAGATGAAAGTCATTCAGTTAATGGAAGTTATACAATTGTTTCAACCTATGAGTATAATAAAAAGGCTTTGTTATCGGATTTGAGTGATTTTTTTGGAGTAAGTGTTTCGAATCTGATTCAAGCTAAAACTGTATTTGCAGTTGGTTATGTTAACCAAGAGCTTATTATAATGGGGGTTATACTTTGTTTTTCCTTTTTACTGTTAGTTTTAGGAGGTATATATTATCCGTTATTTCAAATGCGTATTATTGGTGTAAAAAAACTTGTCGGCTATGCGAATAGTGATATTTTTTTAGAATTTTTAGCCCCAGTATGCGTTACTATTATTGCTGTGTCATTGATTTTTGATTTGTCCTGTTTGATATTTTTAGATACTTTTCCAAAGTATTTTTTTATGGGACTAGTTTGGGGACAGTTTAGTCTTTTATTATTTTATGGTTTAATAAGTATATTTACTTATACTATTATACAAAATATCACTGTTTCTAAGATGCTCAAGGGCTTTTCAAATTTCAAATTGGGACTTTGGTTTAATTATGTTTTAAAGTTTGTGATGACAATGTTAATTGCTTCTGGCTTAATCGTGATTTCTCAAACTTTGAGAGACATTCAACAACAGATTAAGTACCAGAGGGAGTGGGATAATGCTGGTAATTCTTATTTAACGGTAGAGAATTTTAAACCAAGTGATTATTTATGGGAAAATTTTCAAACGGATGCCGTTAATGCTAATAAATATTTTGAAATAGTCTTTCATAAATTAGAGCAACGAACTGATGCTCTTTATATTAAAAGTGAGCTGATAAATCCATCTAAGCGTTTTGGTTTAACAAAATTACAAAGTATTCCTATTATGACGGTAAATCGTAATTTTTTATCACATATTAAGCTTGATACTAAGACGGATGTATCAGGTAAGGTTTTTTTAGTTCCACGGGAATTAGGAAACAAGCCTCAGATAAAAGAGTTTTTACAGCAATTTTATCATAGCCAACTTAGTTATGAAGAACAAGAGAGGACTGAGGTAGGAGATTTATCTGTACAAATTGTTTTTTACGATGAAGATATCTCAGTTTTTCCTTATAGCGAAACTGAGCAAAGTAATTTTACTAATCCTATATTTGCCGTATTATCAGATAATCTACTTTTTGAAGAAGCTGCTTATTTGTCAACTACCGGTGTTAGCAATCCTATAAAAATTCCGATTGGACAGGAAAATTTAGTTATAGCAAGACAAATTATCAGACAACAAGGTGATGGTACTGAGGTGAAGTTCTCATCGCTTCATGATATTCAACAAAGCATGGTTGAGTCATTAGAAGATGGTATGAATAACATTTTTTTCTTAATTTTTTTACTTTTATTGATTAGTTTTGTCATTACTTATTTTACTGTAGCAATATTATTTACTTGTCATAAGCGGTATTTAACCACTACAAAGTTTTTAGGGTGGAAGCTAATTGATCGTTACAAATCAATATTGACTGTAGTGTCTATCTGCCATATATTAGCTTTATTTTTATTAATAGTTATGGTAAGGCAGCCCTGTGTCATTTTAGCTTATATGATATACCTTTTAATCGATGTTACTTTAGTGATGATATTTGGTGTTGTCAATGAAAAACGAAGTATTTCACAACAGTTGAAAAGAGGAAAATTATGATAAAACTTAAACATATTAGTAAAAATTTAGGAGATAAAGTAATTTTTGATGATTTATCTCTAAATATAAATCAAGGAGATTATGTGGCTATTACAGGGCCAAGTGGTTGTGGAAAGACTACTTTACTTAACATTTTAGGACTATTAGAAGGCGATTTTGAAGGAGAATATTTCTTTGATGGAATGAAGAATATTAAAGTCAATACTCGACGTTCACAGAAAATTATTCGTAATAAAATTAGTTATCTATTTCAGAATTTTGCACTTATTGAGGAAGAGACAGTTCGATATAATTTAATGTTGGCACTTAAGTATGTTAAAGGAAGTAAGAAGGAAAAACTAGCACGTATTAATGAAGTGTTAACAAAATTAGAACTTAGTCATGTAATTAATCAAAAAGTAGCTGAACTATCAGGTGGCGAACAGCAACGTATTGCACTAGCGCGTGTCATTCTAAAACCCAGTGAGCTAATACTTGCTGATGAGCCAACAGGTTCACTTGATTCGGATAATCGTGACAAAGTTTTAGATATTATTGAATCCTTGAATCACATGGGGAAGACAGTTGTAATAGTTACACATGATAAAGTTGTTGCAGAACGATGCAGACGTACTATAAGGATTGGTTAAAAAGCTATTCTTTGATAAAATAAGATTAGCTAATCAAGCCTTAAGATGTTGATGAAGGGTTAGTTATCAAGGAATTACGGGAGATGTTTCACATGAAACGTTGTAGTTGGGTAAGGGAAAATAATCCTTTGTATGTTGCTTACCATGATACTGAGTGGGGACAACCACTGCATGATGACCAAGCGCTTTTTGAGCTTTTATGTCTTGAAACTTATCAAGCAGGACTTTCTTGGGAGACTATTCTTAATAAACGCGCAGCATTTAAGCAATCTTTTTATGACTATGATGTGACAAAAGTGGCGCAAATGACTGATGAAGAACTTGAAATACTTCTTCACAATCCAGCAATTATCCGGAATCGTCGTAAGATTTTTGCGACACGTACAAATGCTAAAGCTTTTATCAAGATTCAGAAAGAATTTGGCTCTTTTGATGAGTATCTTTGGCGTTGGGTTGATTACGCTCCTATCGTAAATGAGGTGGAGGATTACGCGAGTTTTCCAGCTAGCACGCCTTTATCTGAAAATCTTTCTAAGGATTTAAAAAAACGTGGCTTTAAATTTGTAGGTCCTGTTTGTGTTTATTCTTTTCTTCAGGCAGCAGGTTTGGTAAATGACCATGGAGTAGATTGTGATTTTAAATCAATTTAGTCATCTGATAGTGTCAGGTGGCTTTTTTGACACTCTTGTCAATTATCTGTAAAACATCTTGACAGCACTAGTGAAATAGGGTATTCTGTAAAGAAAATTCTGTGAAGGGTTGGTGGGAGATATGGAAAGTTTAAGCATAAAAAGGAACACATTAGTTTTTTTACTATCAAATTTTCTGGTTAGTGTGGCTTATTCGCTGCCGCATTCTATTTTGACGGTAATTTTATTAGCAAAAGGTTTAAGCTTATCACAGATTCTAATCATTCAGTCAGCTTATAGTATTGCTATCGTTTTATTTGAATTTCCAAGTGGGCTATTAGCAGATAATTATTCCAGAAAAAATCTTTACAGCCTGTCAAAGCTATTTTTAATCATCATGTTTTTGATTGTGCTATTTAGCAATCAGTTTTACTTGATTTTTGCGGCTTGGTTTTGTTACGGAATTGCCGCTGCTTTAGATAGTGGGACGCTTGATGCTTACATTATTAATCAGCTTAAATTAGCGCACCGTGAAGCAGAACTTCGAAAATTTCTGGCCTTGAGTAACCGTCTAGAAATCGTTGGACTCTTACTAGGAAGTAGTCTAGGTGGGATTCTTTATCATTTTATCGGGATTAACATTTATGTCTTAGGGACAGTTTTTCTTGTGGCTTCAACCCTTATCAGTTTTTTCTTTTTTAAAGAAACTGCAAATTCGGATTCGCTGCAAGATAGTCATGTAGCGGTTTTGAAAAAGCAAATTGCTGATAGTTTTAAAGAACTTCACAAGCAGCCACGTTTGAGTTTGATTCTGATTTTTGATTTTCTGACTCAGATTTTCTTTCAGACGCATTTTCAACTCTGGCAATCATTTTTCTTAAGCAAGGGGATTGATAGTCAGTATTTTCCATTCTTTTACATTGCTTTCCAAGTTATCACGCTTTTTTCATATTCTATCAATATTGATGGTATTAAAAAGTATGCTGGTGTGCTTAAGTTCAGTCCGTTGATTATTCTTCTACCGTTGACATTCTTTCTAGGGAAGATTGAGATTTTCTTGACAGCTTATTTCCTATTTGTTTTTGTTTTTTATGTGATTGAATTTATTTTAAATTATCAATTCAACAAAATGGTTTCTGTTGAGAATATTTCTTCTTTGATTTCATTTAAGTCAACAGTAAGTCGTATAGGAAGTGTTTTACTACTATGCATATTAAGTTTTATGGTGAAGCAAATGTCTGTCTCAGCAGTCATGGCAATTAACTTTATGCTATCTTTGGTTTTGCTTGCGGTTTTGTCTGTGATAATTATGAAAAAAGCTGCTGTTGACAGTGATGTAAAGTAGGTTTACAACATTTTTACACTTGTTTACACGAAACTCATTACAAAAAACGTTAATTTTCTACTTTTTTTGGTAGAATAAAATTAAATTACGAATAGATAAGTAGGTGGCAATTATGAAAGCTGAAATCATTGCTGTTGGAACAGAGATTTTAACAGGACAAATCACAAATACGAATGCACAATTTCTATCAGAGGAATTTGCTAAGTTAGGGATTGATGTC
Source organism: Streptococcus equinus (assembly GCF_049393735.1). Classification (GTDB taxonomy): domain Bacteria; phylum Bacillota; class Bacilli; order Lactobacillales; family Streptococcaceae; genus Streptococcus; species Streptococcus equinus_G. The sequence goes on along the minus strand of NZ_CP185946.1, from coordinate 1,829,703 downwards.
TTTTTCCAAACAGCAGTTGGAGACAATGAAGAACGTCTGCTGTCTATCATTGATTTGGCAAGTAAACGCAGTGATTTAGTTGTTCTTTGCGGTGGTTTAGGACCAACTGAAGATGATTTGACAAAACAAACTTTAGCAAAATATCTAGGACGTAACTTGGTTTTTGACGAACAGGCAAGTAAACGTTTGGATGAATTCTTTGCGACGCGTCCGCAATTTACAAGAACAGCTAATAATGAACGTCAGGCTCAATTGATTGAAGGCTCAACACCTCTTCAAAATAGTACGGGACTTGCTGTAGGTGGTGTTCTGGAAGTTGATGGTGTTACTTATGTCGTTCTTCCTGGACCACCAAGTGAATTGAAGCCTATGGTTTGGGACTATTTAGTGCCGTTGCTATCTAGTGACCACAAGCAGTTGTATTCACGTGTCTTACGTTTCTTTGGTATCGGGGAAAGTCAGTTGGTAACTGTTTTGTCAGATTTGATTGAAAATCAAACGGACCCGACAATCGCTCCGTATGCCAAAACAGGCGAAGTGACACTTAGATTGTCAACGAAAGCTGATGACCTTGAAACAGCTAAGGCTAAGTTGGATGAGCTTGAGCATAAGATTCTGGCTAAGAAGACTTTAAATAGTATTCCGCTTGAAAATTTGCTTTATGGATACGGTGATGATAATAGTATGGCACGTGTTGCTTTTGACTTACTTAAGCAAAAACATAAGACTATTACGGCTGCAGAAAGTTTGACAGCTGGTTTGTTTCAATCAAGTATTGCTGATTTTCCAGGCTCTTCAGCAGTTTTTAATGGTGGTTTTGTGACTTATAGTATTGAAGAAAAGGCAAAAATGCTTCAAATCCCTTTAAAAGATTTACAAGAACATGGGGTTGTGAGTCATTTTACAGCTGAAAAAATGGCTGAGCAGTCACGATTGCTGACAGATGCTGATTTTGGAATTGGCTTAACAGGAGTTGCTGGTCCAGATGGTCTAGAAGGTCATCCAGCGGGAACAGTTTTCATAGGTATTGCTACAAAAGAAAAAGTTCATTCTATCCGTGTTGTTATAGGTGGACGAAGCCGTTCAGATGTGCGTCATATTGCATGTTTGTATGCTTTTAACTTAGTACGTCAAGCTTTATTACAAGACTAAATTCTGATATAATAGGGCTAGTATCTCGAACAAACAGAAAGGGAAAAATTTGGCTAAAAAGACAAAGAAAACAGAAGCTATCACGAAGAAATTTGGTGATGAGCGTAAAAAAGCACTTGATGATGCTTTGAAACTAATCGAAAAAGATTTTGGTAAAGGAGCGGTCATGCGCCTTGGTGAGCGTGCTGAACAAAAAGTTCAAGTCATGAGTACTGGTAGTTTGGCGCTTGATATTGCCCTAGGTGCTGGTGGGTACCCTAAAGGACGTATCATTGAAATCTATGGTCCTGAAAGTTCTGGTAAAACAACAGTAGCTCTTCATGCCGTAGCACAAGCACAAAAAGAAGGTGGTATTGCAGCCTTTATCGATGCCGAACATGCTCTTGACCCAGCTTATGCAGCAGCTCTTGGTGTTAATATCGATGAACTTCTTTTGTCACAACCTGACTCAGGTGAACAAGGTCTTGAAATTGCAGGTAAATTGATTGATTCTGGTGCTGTTGACCTTGTGGTTGTCGACTCTGTTGCCGCTCTTGTACCTCGTGCAGAAATTGATGGTGACATTGGTGATAACCACGTTGGTTTGCAAGCTCGTATGATGAGTCAAGCTATGCGTAAACTCTCAGCATCTATCAATAAAACAAAAACAATCGCTATCTTCATCAACCAATTGCGTGAAAAAGTTGGTGTCATGTTTGGTAACCCAGAAACAACACCTGGTGGACGTGCTCTTAAATTCTATTCATCAGTTCGTCTTGATGTTCGTGGAAATACACAAATCAAAGGTACTGGTGACCAAAAAGATAGCAACATTGGTAAAGAAACTAAAATCAAAGTTGTTAAAAATAAAGTTGCCCCACCGTTTAAAACTGCTGAAGTGGAAATCATGTACGGTGAAGGAATTTCACGTACAGGTGAGTTGATTAAAATCGCTAGTGATTTGGATATCATTAACAAAGCTGGTGCATGGTTCTCTTACAATGGTGAGAAAATTGGTCAAGGTTCTGAAAATGCTAAGAAATATTTGGCAGATCACCCAGATGTCTTTGATGAAATTGATCACAAAGTTCGTGTTCATTATGGACTTGTTGAAGAAACTGAAGATGAAAAAGCAGCAAACGCTGCTGATGAATCAGCTGCAACTTCTGAAAAAGCAGATGAAGTTGTTCTTGATTTGGATGACGCGATTGAAATCGAAGAATAATTTAAATTGCTTTAAAGCTTGAAACGATGCGTTTCAGGCTTTTTTTAATAAATTTTTGATAAAAATGAGTACATTTTCAAGAAAAAAATAAATCTTTTTAATTGACTTTTTAGAAAAATAGGTCTTAGGTCCCATGTGCTCCTCAATGTGTGTGTGCTATAATACAACTATCATGGGATAGAAAGTGAGAGTGCACATGATTAAAATTTACACAATTTCAAGTTGTACAAGCTGTAAGAAAGCCAAAACATGGCTCAACGCTCATCAGCTCCCTTATAAAGAACAGAATTTAGGAAAAGAACCACTATCACGCGAAGAAATTTTAGCTATATTAACTAAAACAGAAAACGGTATTGAAAGTATTGTTTCATCTAAAAACCGTTACGCAAAAGCACTTGACTGCGATATCGAGGAATTAAGTTTAAGTGAGGTTATCGATCTCATTCAGGCTAATCCACGTATTTTGAAAAGCCCAATTTTGATTGATGACAAACGTCTTCAAGTGGGTTACAAAGAAGATGATATTCGTGCCTTTTTGCCACGATCAATTCGTAATGTTGAAAATGCAGAAGCTCGTCTTCGCGCAGCATTATAGCATTATAATATATAGTAGAAAAGTCTCTTTTTAGAGGCTTTTTTTATTGTAAAAAAGAGTAATTTTATTAAATTTTGAAAAAGGTTACATTGTGTTTATGTCAAGTTTTGTGACATTTTTTGTTATAACTATTGCTATTGTGAAATAAACTTTGGTTAAATAAAGTCAGATTGTTGTGAAATCTTTGTGAATAAGCTATAATAATTGGTGACAGCTATTTAGAAAGAAGGTGTAAGTATGGGATTTACTGACGAAACTGTACGCTTTAATTTAGACGATAGCAACAAGAAAGAAATTAGTGAGACTTTAACAACGGTTTATCGCTCTCTTGATGAAAAAGGCTATAATCCAATCAATCAGATTGTAGGTTATGTCCTAAGTGGTGACCCTGCTTATGTGCCTCGTTACAATGATGCCAGAAATCAAATTCGTAAATACGAACGTGATGAAATTGTTGAAGAGCTTGTCCGCTATTATCTCAAAGGAAATGGAATTAATTTGAAATGAGAATTATGGGACTAGATGTCGGCTCTAAGACTGTTGGTGTTGCGATTAGTGACCCACTTGGTTTTACAGCGCAAGGTGTAGAAATTATCCAAATTGACGAAGAAGCTGGCGAATTTGGTTTTGAAAGACTTGGAGAGTTAGTTAAGCAGTATAACGTTGATAAGTTCGTTGTCGGTTTACCAAAAAATATGAATAATACCGAAGGTCCTCGTGTCGAAGCAAGTAAAGCTTACGGTGACCAAATTAAAGAACTTTTCAATATTCCAGTTGATTATCAAGATGAACGTTTAACAACTGTTCAAGCAGAACGTATGTTGGTAGAGCAAGCTGATGTTAGTCGTGGTAAACGTAAAAAAGTTATCGATAAGTTAGCAGCACAGCTTATTTTGCAAAATTATTTAGATAGAATGTTTTAATCTAATCATTAATTCATTTAAAGGAGACTATTATGGCACATAACCATAACCACGATCATAACCATGATCACGAGCACGAAGTTATTACACTTGTAGATGAACAAGGTAATGAAACACTTTTTGAAATTCTTTTGACAATCGATGGTCGCGAAGAATTTGGTAAAAACTATGTTCTTTTGGTACCAGCAGGTGCTGAAGAAGATGAACAAGGTCAAATCGAAATTCAAGCTTACTCATTCACTGAAAATGAAGATGGTACTGAAGGTGACCTTCAACCAATTCCTGAAGATTCAGATGCTGAATGGGATATGATTGAAGAAGTTTTCAATAGCTTCTTAGACGAAGACTAATTCGCTGTAAAGGTTAGGAGTATTCCTAGCCTTTATTTTTTTGTCAAAAATGACTCTTTTTATTTTACGAATAGGTAAATGAAGGAGGAAATGATGATGAAAAAAATGACTGTTTTAAGCCAAGAGGAAAAGGATTTCTTGAAACGCTATCAAAGCAAGCCACGCCACGGTTTTAGAGAACTTTTAGCCTATTGTGCTATCCTTAACAAATTGACTAATGATTAGTTTTTGTTATACTTATTGTATGACAATTCAAGGAGAGAATAAGTGAATACATCAGAACAAGTAAATGTAGATCAGAATGCTGTATCATCATACAGCCGTTCATCTCGTAAAGTCGGTGAAGTTAGAAGTCATCTTGAGCCTTCTAAAAGAACAAAGGTTCCTCAACCTCATAAATTGTACATTTTACTATTGAGTGTTGTGGTGAGCTGCTTATCAGTAGCAGTGCCTCTATTTACTGATATGGCAAATAGCCTACAGTCACAAAATCTTTATATTGGATTAATGTTTTCTAAAGGACATCTTCCATTTGCTGATATGTTTGCGACAGGTGGCTTCCTTTATTATGCTGTGATTGCATTGGCGTATGTTCTTGGTTCTACTTTGTGGTTAGTTCCAATTCAAATGGTAGCATTTTATTTGTCAGGAATTTATCTCTACAAATTAGTTAACTACTTTACTGATAGTCATCGTATTACTGTTACATTTACTGGGGTATTTTACTTTTTAAATGTTGCACTAGGCTTTGGTGGCTTGTATCCTATTCAGTTTGCCATGCCTTTTGTAATGGTTTCATTATGGTTCTTGACTAAGTATTTCGCTGATATTATCAAAGATGAGGCTTTTATCTTGTACGGATTTGCTGGCGCAGCAGCCATGCTTTTAGAGCCTCGTACCTTGGTGTTCTGGGTACTTTCGTTCTTGACTATCATTGTGTTTAACTTGAGAAAAGGGCACTTTGCGCGTGGTTTCTACCAATTATTGTGTATCATTTTTGGTACTATTTTGGTATTTTACACTGCTGGTTACTTTATTTTGAACTTGCAAGTCTTGTTACCATATATTAACCAAGCGATTAATTATCAGTTTAGCAGTTTTGCAACAAGTAATGGCAATGTGATTTTGACATTGTTGTTCCAAGCTTTCATCGCTTTAGGTTCAGGGCTTTTGCTCGGTGCGTTTTCATTTGGTCGAGTTATCACAAAATCTAATGATAAGGTCGTCAAATGGCTTATTCTTTTAGTATTTATTTGCTTCTTTGTTATGGATTTGTTCACGCAAAGTTATCAATTCTATAATTTGCTAGCAGCTATGCCTTTTGGTGTGCTATTGACCGCTATGGTGTTAGGTGATCAATATCAACGTAGTCTGGTTAAAACGTCACACCGTCGTAAAAAGGCTTCAGATAATGCTGGAAGTTTTGGTTTTTATCTTAAACGTCACTTCTATTTGCCACTTTTGGTGTTAGTCGTTGGTATTGGACAACCTCTTTTACATGCTTGCTTGTCAGTCAATGCTAATAGCGAACGTACAACTATTGCAAAATATCTTGCAAAAGAAGTGTCTAAAGACGATACTGTTTACGTTTGGGACGATTCATCTAAGATTGGTATTGAAGGTCAATTACCAAGTAGTTCACAGTTTACTTCTCCAGTAGTTAATACTGCTAAATCTGCTAATAAAAAAGTTTTAGAAGATGAACTACTACAAAATCTAGGGGCATATATTGTGGTCAATAAGGACCAAAAAATTTCTGATTCACTTAAAAATAATTTTTCTTCTAACTACGAAGAGGTCAAAATCGGCGGTATTACAGGCTTTACCGTCTATCATAAAAAATAAAGAAAAACGCAATATCTTGTGGTCTCCAAAAAAAGTGACCACAAGATATTGATTTTTTTTTGTCCCGTGTTATAATAGACGAGTAAGAAGGAGTGTTCATATGATTACATTAGAAAAAGAAAAAATTGCTACTCAGCCTACTGTAAAAGTTATCAAACGCGATGGACGTTCTGTAAACTTTGATGCAGATAAAATTTATAATGCTTTGCTAAAAGCTAGCAATAATGTGACAAAAATGTCTCCAGTTATCGAAGCAAAATTAGAAAATATTTCAGATAATATCGTTGCTGAAATTTTTGACCGCTTCAAAGATAACGTTAAAATTTATGAAATTCAAAATATCGTTGAGCATGAACTTTTAGAAGCTAATGAATACGCAATTGCTCAAGAATATATTAATTATCGTACAAAGCGTGATTTTGCGCGCTCTCAAGCGACAGACATCAATTTTTCTATTGATAAACTGTTGAACAAAGACCAAACGGTTGTAAATGAAAATGCAAACAAAGATAGTGAAGTCTTCAATACTCAACGAGATTTGACTGCGGGTATCGTTGGTAAGTCAATTGGACTTAAAATGTTGCCAGCTCACGTTGCTAATGCTCACCAAAAAGGTGATATTCACTTCCACGATCTTGATTACAGCCCATACACTCCAATGACAAACTGCTGTTTGATCGATTTTAAAGGAATGTTGGGAAATGGCTTTAAGATTGGTAATGCTGAAGTTGAAAGTCCAAAATCTATTCAAACAGCGACAGCTCAAATTTCTCAAATCATCGCAAACGTTGCTTCAAGCCAATATGGTGGATGTACAGCAGACCGTATCGATGAATTTTTGGCACCATATGCTGAACTTAACTACAAAAAACATATGAAAGATGCCCAAGAATGGGTTGCTGAAGATCGTCGCGAAGATTACGCACGTACAAAAACGAAAAAAGATATCTACGATGCTATGCAAAGTCTTGAATATGAAATCAATACTTTGTTTACATCAAATGGTCAAACACCATTTACTTCTCTAGGTTTTGGTCTTGGTACAAACTGGTTTGAACGTGAAATTCAAAAAGCTATTCTTACTATTCGTATCAAAGGTCTTGGTAGTGAACACCGCACAGCTATCTTCCCTAAACTAATCTTCACATTGAAGAGTGGTCTTAACCTTGAAGAAGGTACTCCAAACTACGATATCAAACAATTGGCTTTGGAATGTGCTACAAAACGTATGTATCCAGATGTTCTTTCATACGATAAAATCGTTGAATTAACTGGTTCATTCAAAGCACCTATGGGATGTCGTTCATTCCTTCAAGGTTGGAAAGATGAAAATGGTGTTGAAGTTAACTCAGGTCGTATGAACCTTGGAGTTGTTACTGTTAACCTTCCTCGTATTGCTATGGAATCAAATGGTGATATGGATAAATTCTGGGAAATCTTTAACGAACGCATGGGAATTGCTAAGGATGCTCTTGTTTACCGTGTTGAACGTGTTAAAGAAGCTACACCAGCAAATGCACCAATTCTTTACCAATACGGTGCGTTTGGAAAACGTCTTGGCAAATACGACAACGTTGATGAACTTTTCCGTCACCGTCGTGCAACAGTTTCTCTTGGTTACATCGGACTTTACGAAGTCGGAACAGTTTTCTTCGGACCAAACTGGGAAACAAATGCTGAAGCTAAAGAATTTACAGTGGATATCATCCGCAAGATGAAAGAATACTGTGTAGAATGGTCAGATGAATATGATTATCACTTCTCAATCTATTCAACACCATCTGAAAGTTTGACAGACCGCTTCTGCCGTCTTGATACTAAGAAATTTGGTATTGTCAAAGATATTACAGATAAAGAATACTACACAAACTCATTCCACTATGATGTGCGTAAAAACCCAACACCATTTGAAAAATTAGACTTTGAAAAAGTTTATCCAGAAGCTGGTGCGACAGGTGGATTCATTCACTACTGTGAATACCCAGTTCTTCAACAAAATCCAAAAGCTCTAGAAGCCGTTTGGGATTACGCTTATACTCGTGTTGGTTACCTTGGAACTAACACACCAATTGACCGTTGCTACAAATGTGGTTTTGAAGGGGACTTCACTCCAACAGAACGTGGATTCGTTTGTCCAAACTGCGGAAACAGTGATCCAAAATCTGTAGACGTTGTTAAACGTACTTGTGGATATCTTGGAAACCCTCAAGCTCGTCCAATGGTTAATGGCCGTCACAAAGAAATTTCTGCGCGTGTTAAAAACATGAACGGATCAACTATTAAAAACCCAGGTGATCCTCACATGCACAAAGCATAGATTCTTGTTAGACAGTTTCATAAAATAATTGAAGCTGGAGACAGTTGTCCCAGCTTCTTTGTTATATTGATAAATAATTAAGATGAAAGGAGCAATAACGTGGGAAAATACCAATTAGACTATAAAGGCATGCAGCAAGTCGAACGTTTTCACGAGAAAAATTCAAATGTGAAAGCTGACAAAAAAGCGCGTGTTAACCAGTTGAAAGCACAATTTTTAGAAAAAGCTAAAAAGAAAAGTAAATAAGAGGTGAGCTTATGCAATTACGAAGACCTGAATTATCGGATAAAGAAGCAGTTATTGAAATGATGAAAGAATTTGAAGCGAGCCAGTCGGCCCACGATGGTGGTTTCTGGTCTGTGGATAACTTCGATTATGAAAAATGGCTTGAGGATAATCGTTTGAGTGAAATGGGAATTAATATCCCAGATACGTTTGTTCCATCGGTCCAATTTGTCTCGTTTTCTGATGATGGCAGGGCTTTGGGATTTTTGCATTTGCGTTTACGTCTTAATGACAATCTTTTAAAACAAGGTGGGCACATCGGATATTCTATTCGTCCATCAGAACGCCGCAAAGGATATGCTAAAGAACAGTTGCGCTTGGGGTTACTAGAAGCTAAGAAGAAAAATATTAGAAAAGCTTTGGTGACTTGTCATGACGATAATCCAGGCAGCCGCAAAGTTATATTAGCTAACGGTGGTGTGTTGGAAGATGTTCAAGATTCTGTAGAACGTTATTGGATAGAAAATTAATAGAAAGAAGACTAGTATGGAAGAAAAAAACTGGAATACTCCTAAACCTGGTGAATGGACTTCAGAAAATTTAAGTCAAGGTAGAATCATGGACTACAAGGCCTTCAACTTTGTTGACGGAGAAGGTGTTCGTAATTCTCTTTATGTGTCAGGCTGTATGTTCCACTGCAAAGGCTGCTATAATACTGCGACTTGGTCATTTAAAGCAGGTATGCCTTATACAAAAGAACTTGAAGAACAAATCATGGAAGATTTGGCTCAACCCTATGTTCAAGGGTTGACGCTTCTTGGTGGAGAACCATTTTTGAATACTGGAATTCTTTTACCACTGGTAAAACGTGTTCGCCGCGAACTTCCTGAAAAGGATATCTGGTCATGGACTGGTTATACTTGGGAAGAAATGATGCAAGAAACACCAGACAAGCTTGAAATGTTGAGTTTGATTGATATTCTGGTTGATGGACGCTTTGATATTACCAAGAAAAACTTGATGCTGCAGTTCCGTGGCTCAGAAAATCAACGTATCATTGATGTTCAAAAATCACTAAAAGCTGGAAAAGTTGTCATTTGGGATAAACTAAATGATGGTAATCAATCATTTGAACAAGTTAGCCGCGATGATTTAATCTAAAATGATTTTATTGGTTGTGAAAAAGGAAGCTGATGAGTTTGATCGGCTTCCTTTTTGTGGGGAAATTCCCCAAATTTAGAAGTTATACACAGGCTGTTCGTTGAAATTGTGAATAGCTCAAAACCATTGATATATAAGGGTTTTTGGGTAGTTTATGCACAAGTTATCCCCAGTATATAACCATATTTATCCACAAGTTGTGAATAACTGTTGACAAATTGTGTAAAAAAAGGTGAATTTTCAAGCTATTTTAGTTTTTTTTAGAAAACATTCAGGAATCGTTTGAAAGTTTCATAAAAAAAGTCAATAACATTAAAATGTTACTGACTTTTATCTATTTGAGACCATTTGAGTCTGTTTATTCGGGGGCACAGGTATGAATCGGGTTTATCAAAAGCAATTATACTTAACTGAACGATTAATTTTTAATAGTATTGTTGATAGTTTGTGGATAACTTTTTCTTTTAAAAAGCATGTCAAAAACTGTCAACTAAATCATTTTTGTGTCAACTTCTAGTACAATGTAAGCGATAATTCTGTCAATGTTAACGTTTTTTCTGTCAATATCATGCAAAAAGTGTGTCAAGATGGATTAAAACGAGAAAATCATTATAAAAAAATATCTCTTACTTTTCATTTCTTAACGGGGTATGTTCTTGTGAAGGAGCATTGAAATAACCAGGAATAGAATTAAAAAGAAGGGATAAGTTTTTAGCGATAAATTCAGGTTTTTCGGGTTTATCTTTGGTTAGCCAAAATTGTAAAATATTAAGATAAGCGCCATATAACCCTTTTGAGATATAGTCGATATTGCCATCTACAGAGTCATCGATACACCATGGTAGGTTGATTTTCTTGTAGATTTTAGCGGAATTTTTATTTAATTTTTCTGATAGCAATGAAAAATGGCCACTTTTGACAAGCGATGCGATGAATAATCGGTTTGAATACATAAAGTTCAAAGTGACTAAAAATACATCTTCGGCACTTTCTGCTAATATAAAATTATCACGTTGGTGATAGTATCCATCGACAAAGTTTTCTAGACAGAAATCCATTAAATCGTCTTTGCTGTTAAAGTAACGATAAAATGTTCGTCGTGAGATATCAGCTTTATCAAGAATGTGATAGATAGTGATTTCGTCATAATGTCGTTCAGTAATCAGTAAATAAAGTGCTTTTGATAAACGGTGTTTTGTTTCTGAGACTTGGTGTTGTTTTTTTGATAAATTTGTCATAAACAATCCTCAACTTGAACGATGTAATAATTCTGAAAAGACAAAAAATTATACCTAATCACTTTAACATTGTAACATAAACCTAAAAGTTAGGCTACATCAATCATACGATATTGTTAACGTTTTACTTCATAAAATTGTTATTGTTAGCTATTTTGACATGGAATGGATAGGTTTTATTAGAAAGATTAGAGGCAGGAAACAAATTTTTAAAAATTGTATCACTTAGGGGAAATCGCTTTTCAAATTAGCAAAAAAATATTATAATAAACAGCAAAACGTCTAGATACATAAAACAGCAAAATGAAAGAATGTTTATTTTTACAAAACAAGAATAAATATACTTTAAAAATTATGTGAATTTTATGTGAAAAAGTAGTTTTGGAAAGGAGGTATTAGGATGCTTGATGCTAAACAGTTAAGAAAACTTCGTCGTTCAGACCTTTTTGAATTGCTTGTTGAGCAGGCAAAAGAGATCGAAGAATTGCAAGGTCAAGTCAAAGAACTTGAAGGAAAACTTGAACGTCGCGAGCTGGAGGTTACTGATGCGGGATCAATTGCTGAAGCAGCATTAGCGATTAGTAAAGTTTTTGAGGAAGCACAGGCAGCAGCGGATACGTATCTTTATAATGTTAAACGTATGGCGGATGCCAAAAATAATATAGGTGATGAAGCGTAAGAAGCTGAGATTTTTAAAATGAAACCATTATTTGAAAAAAAATCACAGAAAATCAATTTAACTGATTTACCGAAAGCTGACGACCTTTCAAAAGAATTAGGAAAGATTAAATATCGTGAACGTTACGTTCGTACTCTTCGCAGCACGGTTTTTACGCTAGTGACGGTAGCAGCCTTGGCTGTACTGATTGCGACTATTTGGCTTCCTGTTTTGCAGATTTATGGAAATTCAATGACTCCGACTTTGAAAGCTGGGGACATGGTAGTTTCTGTTAGTAAGAAAAATTTAAAGCAGGGCGATGTCGTTGCATTTTATTACAATAACAAAGTTCTTGTTAAGCGTGTTATTGCGACATCAGGTCAATGGGTTAACGTTGATAAAAAGGGGAATGTTTTTGTTGACGGTAAAAAGTTAAATGAGTCCTACCTACAAAAAGGCGAGAAAGATTACGGAGAGACGAACATCAAACTTCCGTATCAGGTGCCTGATGGGAAATATTTCGTGATGGGAGATCACCGAAAAATTTCAATCGACTCACGTAATAAAACTGTCGGTCCGGTAGACAGTGAACAGTTAGTTGGGAAACTAACGTTTAGAATTTGGCCTCTATCTCGCATGGGGGCAATTGATTAGACAATGGACAGTTAGTTGGGAAACTAACGCTTAGAATTTAGCCACAATTTTGTATGTGGCAATTGATCAAGCAAGAAATTATGTTTAGAAAGGAGTTTTATGGTAAAGCTTTGGGCAAAGTTAGCGATTTTAATAAAAAAGCGTGTCCAAGATAGCATCATTGCAAAGATTGCTCTGGCGCTATCTGTTGTCATTGTTTTTTGTACAACTTATTTGCTGATATTACCAGCCCTAACGATTAGCACGGGAAACAGTGCAGCTGTTTTTCAATCGCAAGACAGTAGTTCTTCGCAGGTTGAATCAACGACGACAAGTTCCCAAGAAAATAATCAAGCTGAAAATTCCTCACAAACCACATCGACTGAGTCAAGTCAAGAAAAAAAGTACATGTCACAGGCAGGTACTTTGAGTGCTGAAACCTCTGATGTTACCGTAAACGTCTCTTACGAAGACAATACGTTTTCGGAGCCAGTTCAATTAAAAGTAAAGCCTGTTGAAGACACAAGTGCCATTGATAATAAATTGACAACACTTCTTAGCGAAAGCAAGCAAGAGTTGTCACAAGCTCATTCTTATGATATTTCATTTGTCACAGATGATGGCAGAGAAGTTGAACCAAGCAAAGATGTGAAGGTTTCAATGAATTTCAAGAATGACCTATCTACCAGCGATGACAAACAAGCTGGTTGGAAGTTGTACCACTTCGTGGACAACGATGTCAATCAAGTTCAAGATTTGACTGAATCGACAGATACAGACATCAAAGAAACTGGCGATGGCGCTGTTGAAAGTATTGATTTCAAATCAAATACATTTTCAACCTATACCCTAGCAGGAGTAACGTACGCTGACTTTTCAGGGTATTTGACGGGGTATACATATGATGAAAAAACTGTTCAAAAGGATTTATCCACTGAAGAGTTGACAGTTTCATTAAAATTAACATTTAATATTAATCAAGCAAATCTTGCTAAGGAGAAACGTTATTATCTAGCTCTGCCAGATGATACTTCAATTGGTAAAGATATCAAATTAGAAACAGAATACACAGGGCGAGATAAAAATAATGTTGATGCCTTCAAATATCAATTCAAAAAAGATAATAATAAGTACTATTTGTTAATCACTTTCCTTGATAGTTACGTGGCTAATATGGGAAATGGTGTTCAATCAAATGGATACATTAATTATGAAGCTGTTTTTGGTTTGACACATGAGACAAGTCAATCGGGTTATACTGTTAAGTTTTCTGATGGTATAACAATTGAAATTCCAGCGGATAAAATCACAAAAAATTATGATTTATCAACGTCAAAAACTGGAAAAGTTTCTTATGATGGTGATACGCCATACATCGATTATACAGTTACGGTAGATTCTAAATATGGTACACCAGGAAAAATTGATTTAGCAGATACTTTAACTGCTGCAGGTATTTCAATTGCAGCTGTTGATAATGTATCGATTACTAAGTCAACGTATACTGGTGATTCAAGTAACGTGACTGGAACAGAAACTGTGTCTGCTAGTCCAAAATTTGATAAGTCTAGTAAAAAATGGACTTTAACACTTCCGCAACTAACTAGTGGCGGAACGGATTCTAATGGAAAACTGATTGGCCATTTTTATACGATTAGTTATCGTTATAAAATGTCAGGCCTATCAGCAGGTGATAAGAATCAGGTGAAAGTAGATAATACTGTTAATGCTACTTCAAAAGATAATCAAGATAAACGAGAAGCAAACAGTTCTACTAGTGTTACTCTAAAATTAAATGATGTTAAGAAAACTGGTGAATATAAAGACGGTAAGATTAAGTGGACAATTACCGTAAACTCAAATGGAAATAATCTCTACGGTGCGATTTTGAAAGATGATTTCTTAAAAAAAACGCAAGATTTGACGATTTCACCAGACAATAAGGGTTATCGCATTTATTATGATAAAAACGGAAACGTTGATTATATCAAATTTACTGGTAATCCTAATCGAAAGTCTTATACTATCACTTATACAACGGATGCTAAAAATTCAAGTTGGGATAAAAAAGATATAACTAATACGGTTATTTTAGACGATGATGGGAATACTGATACGAAAGATGACCAAACTTCTGACTCTGAAACAGAATCAGTTCCTGGTGAGGGAGATTTAGAAAAATCATTCCTCGGGGAAGAAGATACTAACGATATAGACGTCAAGACACTTAGTTGGCTAACAAAAATTAAAATGCCAAGCAGCGGTGTTCTCAAAAAAGACACGAACTTCAGAGATTTCTTGACAGATCCTTATAATCAAAATTCAGAAGTTCATTGGTACACAAAGGCACAATTACAAGATTTGTATAAAAATCTTGTTAAAATCTTCGGAGAAGGGAAGTTTACCCTAGAAGCTCGTCAGAAGAACTGGGGAGGTTATGTTAATTACGAAGATTTAGATGCTAACACTCAGTATACAGAGTATCAAATTATTTTAACTGCTGATTTTAAATCAGATAAAGATGTTACTATCCAGTATCAATCAACTGCAAAACTAAATGGTGGAGCTAATCTTGATTTTTGGAATAAAGTGACTTCAGAAAATCATTCTAGCCAAGCAAAAGCTCATCATACTGATAATCCAAATGTTGTTAAAATGGATGGTGATGAAAACCAAGCAACAACCCAAAAAACAAGTAATGATGGTACTGTTGTTTGGAAAATTAAGGTTAATCTGAGTGATAATGCAAAAAATCTGAAAGTAACCGATAGATTACCTTCGGGTGTTCACTTGAAAGAATTAGTCTTCGGTCGTCACTGGAGTCAAACTAAAGCAACGATTTCTGACAAAAGTATTTCTGCTACTACAGGTCAGTATGAGTGGGGGGCTACTAATATGAAAGTTAGTGGTAAAATCTCATCTAATAATGTTGTTACTTTAAACTTTTCACCGACTGATGGCAGAACGTTAAAAGAAAGTATTGGTGGTAACAATGATTTTTGGCTAACCTTTACTACAGCCTATGATAATTTACCTGAAGCAGGTAAAAAGGTGACAGCGACTTTGACAAATACCGTTTCTGCTGTTGTGGATGGTAAAGATTACGGTTCAGATAGTCAAACTCAAATTGTTACTTTTGGCAAAGACAAAAATACACCTTCGGTTAAACCAATTACAAAAACAGGTAGTTGGGATAACACGAACCGTAATTTACATTACAGTTTATCTATTAATCCTAACGCTGATGATTTGGTTGACGGAGCGGATAAACTAACATTGACCGATGTTTTAAATATTTATGGTACTGACATATCACTTGCTTTAAACCACGGTTCTGTTAAACTTTATTATGCTGACAGTGGCAAAGAGGTTCCGACAAGTGAGTGGTCTTGGAAGGTTTCGTCAACTGATAATGGTTGGGGTAATTTGACAAGTACTTTAACGATTGGTTTAAAGGATTCAACAGCTTATACGCTTAAGTACGATTATGTTGTAACAAAACAAAATCCAAATAGCGACGGAGCGTATTGGCCTAAAAACTCAGCAACTTTATCAGGAGTGAGCGGTAGTTCAACAAATATTACAACTTCTGTAGCCTGGGCAAAAATTGGTACCGATGCTGGTATTGATACTGAAAAGGCATATACGATTAATAAAGTTGATTCTGATAACTACGGTAAAGGTTTAGCTGGAGCAGTCTTCACAGTTTACAAATATGACGGAGATTGCGACGATTCCAATGATGAAGTAGTTGGTAGATACGTCAGTGATGAGAATGGACATATCTCCATTTCTAAGACACTTTTGGAGTCAGGAACTTGTTATCAAGTTTACGTTCCATTCTGGGGATGGGTTACAGTAGGTTGGTCAGATGCGAGAGAAAATTTTGAAGATAATCAAATGTATTACTTCAAAGAAACATCTGCACCAGCAGGTTATGAATTGCCAGAAAATCCAGATAGATATTATTTCTACTACGCTCCGGATTTATGTGATACTTATGATGAGTATTACAAGAAGATTTATGGTGCTGTTAACTTAGCTAAAACAAACGGTACGGCTTTTGTTGAAAATAAAAAAATCAAACAAGCGAACTTAACCGTTAAAAAAGAATGGCTAAGAGCTGACGGTAGCAAAACTGAGCATTCTGATGGCTCAATCACTTATGACTTGATTCAAGTTGCGACTGATAGTCAAGGCGATTCTACTGAGACAGTCTATAAATCAGGTGAGACATTGACTCACGATGATGATTGGACTCGAACGTACAAGGGATTGCCTGTTTCTGGTAAAAATGCTGCGGGCAATGAAGTAGATTATAAATACTATGTTCGTGAAACGCCTGTTTCTGGTTATGATACTAGTTATTCAAATGGTGAAACGACACCTGATAATCATAAACCTTCTATAATGGCGACGGATTCTGAAGATGGTCAGATTACCATTAAAAATAAAGTTCAGAAGCAAAAGCAATATAATTTGCCTGAGACTGGCGGTAGTGGCGTGAAGATGCACTATGTACTTGGTGCGGCTCTCGTCCTACTTACTACAGGATTGATAATCCTGAAAGCTTACAAAACATATCAAGCAGGAGGTGACTCCTGATGATAAGAGATTATGGTAAAGGTGGTGGTGCCTGATTCACTACTGTAAAGATTTAGGTTATAACTTCGCTTTAGGAGTTTACACATTTTAGTTTTCAAAAAAAGAAAGAAGGAAAAGGATTTTATAATGAAGAAGTTTAAATTGCTCCTAGCAGCTTTTGTTGCTACACTCTTCGCATTCGTTGGTGGGAATGCATTCGCTTATACTATTACAATTGACCATGTCGCAGACGGTCACACTTATGAAGCTTACCAAGTATTTTCTGGTACGCTTGCTTCAGATGGTAAAACTCTTTCAAACATTAAATGGGGTTCTGGTGTAACACCATTTACATTCGAAAATAATTCAGAAGCTCGCGCAATTGCTGAAGCAATCGAAAATCAAAACGATGACTCAGACCTTGCTAAAAAATTCTCAAAAGCAGCTGGTGCAAATCTTACAACTCCAGCAGCTACTAGTGAACTAAGTGCAAACGGAACAGCAGTTCTAACAGTTTCTGAACCTGGTTACTACTTGGTAAAAGATAAAGATGGTTCACAAGATGGTAACGATGCAGCTTACACTCGTTTTATGATGGAAGTTGTTGGTGATGTCAACGCCACAATTAAAAACGACAAACCATCTGTTGAAAAGAAAGTAAAAGAAACTAACGATTCAACTGGTGAAACAACTGATTGGCAAGACTCAGCCGACTATGATAAAGGTGATGTTGTTCCTTTCCAATTGAAAGCAACACTTCCAAAACACATCGCTGACTATGAACACTACTATGTTGAATTTACAGATACTTTGTCTGCAGGTTTGACATTTAACAATATCACTTTGGTTAAAGCTGACGGTAAAACTTTGTCAGAAGGTGAATACCAAGTGACTACAACAACAAACGAAGACGGTACAACAACACTTTCTGTTGTCATCACTGATGTTAAAGCAGTTAACAAAAAAATTAATAAAGATGACCTAGTTATCGTAGAATACAATGCAACTCTTAATGATAAAGCTGTTCTTGGTTCAGCAGGTAACCCAAACAGTGTTGAATTGACTTACTCAAACAACCCTAACGATACTGGTGATGGACAATCTAAACCAACAAGCACTGGTAAAACTCCAAAAGATACTGTAAAAGTTTTCTCTTACAAAGCAGTTATTAACAAAGTTGACCAAGACGGTAAAGCTTTGGAAGGTGCTGGATTCACACTTTACAAAGAAGGTAAAAAAGAAGAAAAAATCAAAGAAATCTCTGCTAGTGATGCAACAACATTCGAATTCGATGGTCTTGATGCTGGTAACTACAAACTTGTAGAATCAACTACACCAGATGGTTACAACACAGCTAAAGATGTTGAATTTACAATCAACGCTAAAACTGATGTTGAATCAGCTGACCCTCAACTAGAATCACTTTCAGGTGATATCAATTCAGGTGAAGCTAAATTTGATGCTGACAAAGCTAACGGTACATTGACTGCTAATATCGTCAACCGTAAAGGTTCACTTCTTCCATCAACTGGTGGTGTTGGTACAACAATCCTTTACGTTGTCGGTTCAATCCTTGTTCTTGTAGCAGCTGTTCTTCTTATCACTAAAAAACGTATGGATGCAGCTAAATAAGAATTTGTTATAATAATATTAACTTTGTTTAATTAATCATCCGATAAAGGGAGTGGCAAGGAGCACGAGCTCACTTTCTACTCCCTTTACTCTTGCAACTGTCGGGAGAGCTCTTTAATATGCAAAAAAAATCAAAAGATAATTTTTTGACGAACGCACTCGTCTTTATATTAATAATCGGGCTGTCCCTTTTGTTGTATCCGACAGTTAGCGATTATTGGAACTCATTTCACCAATCAGAAGCGGTAGCTGGTTATGTCCAAAATGTTCAGGACATGGGTCAGCAAAAGAAAGATGACATGTTGGCAGCAGCCAAAGCCTACAATCAGTCTTTAGCAAAAGGTGTGATGCCTGATTTGAATCTGTCAAAGGCTGAGAGAAAACGTTATGATAGTACGCTCGATGTCACAGGTACTGGTATCATGGCATATGTCGATATTCCAAAGGTTAATACGACTTTGCCAATTTATCACGGTACTGATGATAGTATTTTGCAGGTGGCTGTTGGTCATATTCCTGGAACGTCTCTGCCAGTTGGTGGTAAGGGAACGCACGCTGTGATTTCAGGTCACCGTGGGTTGCCTTCGGCTAAATTGTTTACAGACATCGACCGTTTGCGTGAAGGTGATACGTTCATGATTCAGGTTTTAGATGAAACACTGACTTATGAAGTTGACCAGATTTTAACGGTCTTGCCAGATGATGTCTCAGCGCTAGCCATTGACCCAGATAAGGATTATGTAACCTTGGTAACATGTACGCCTTATGGTGTTAACAGTCACAGACTTTTGGTACGCGGTCACCGCATTCCAAATAAAGTCAAAGATGCGCGTGTGGTCTCTGAAGCGAGCCGTGTTGACGCAATGATTGTTGCACCGGTAATTGCTGTTTTACTTTTCATCATCTTGCTATTGGTGAGTGCTGTTTATCGCAGACTACGGAAATAATTATTTAAAAAGTTAGCTTACTCAGCTAGCTTTTTTAGTTTTTAAAACTGTTATTATCTGAATTTTTTGATAGAATGTTGATAACAGAATAAAGGAGATTTTTTATGACTCGATATCAAGACGATTTTTATGATGCTGTCAATGGTGAGTGGGAAAAAACAGCTGTAATTCCAGCTGATAAACCTCGTACAGGTGGTTTTTCAGATTTGGCTGATGAAATCGAAGATTTGATGTTGGATACAACCGATGATTGGTTGGCTGGAAAAAATGTTCCAGAAGATAGTATCCTACAAAACTTTGTTAAATTTCATCGCATGACATCTGATTATGAAAAACGCGAAGCAGTTGGTGTAGCACCTGTTTTACCATTGATTAAAGAATATAAAAGCTTAGTTTCATTTGCGGATTTTGCAAAACGTATTGCAGAATTTGAAATGGCTGGTAAACCAAATGTTTTTCCATTTGGTGCGGCACCAGATTTCATGAATGCTCAGCTTAATGTGTTGTGGGCAGAAGCCCCTGGCACAATCTTGCCAGATACAACTTACTATGCTGATGACCACGAAAAAGGTAAAGAATTACTAGCCACTTGGCGTAAAATGCAAGAAGAATTGCTAGCGAAGTTTGATTTTTCAGCAGAAGAAATCAAAGATTTGTTGGACAAAACAATCGAACTTGATGCCAAACTTGCTAAGTACGTCCTTTCACGCGAAGAATCTTCAGAGTACGTTAAACTTTATCACCCATATGACTGGGCTGACTTTACAAAATTAGCACCAGAACTTCCTTTGGATGCGATTTTCACAGAAATCTTGGGAGAAATTCCTGATAAAGTTATCGTTCCTGAAGAACGTTTTTGGACAGAATTTGCTGCTGAATATTATTCTGAAAAGAATTGGGAATTGCTTAAAGCAGACCTTATCCTTTCTGCAGCAACAAGTTACAATAGCTATTTGACAGATGAGATTCGTGTTCTTTCTGGGACCTACAGTCGTGCTCTTTCTGGAACACCACAAGCAATGGACAAAAAGAAAGCAGCTTACTATCTAGCATCTGGTGCTTACAGCCAAGCTCTTGGGCTTTGGTACGCTGGTCAAAAATTCTCACCAGAAGCAAAAGCTGATGTTGAACACAAAGTGGCAACGATGATTGACGTTTACAAGAAACGTTTAGCTGGCGCAGATTGGTTAGCACAAGAAACTCGTGATAAAGCTATTGTGAAATTAAATGTCATCACTCCTCATATTGGTTATCCGGAAAAATTGCCAGAAACTTATGCGAAGAAGATTATCAATGAGTCTCTATCACTTGTTGAAAATGCACGAAACCTTGCTAAAATTTCTATCGCACACAGCTGGAGCAAGTGGAACAAGCCCGTTGACCGTAGCGAATGGCACATGCCGGCTCACATGGTCAATGCTTATTACGACCCACAACAAAACCAAATTGTTTTCCCAGCAGCTATTTTACAAGCACCATTTTACAGCTTGGAACAAAGTTCATCAGCTAACTACGGTGGTATCGGAGCAGTTATTGCTCACGAAATTTCACATGCCTTTGATACTAACGGAGCATCATTTGATGAAAATGGTAGCTTGAATAACTGGTGGACTGATGCGGATTACGAAGCATTCACAAAACGCACCGATAAAATCGTTGACCAATTTGACGGTCTTGATTCATACGGGGCAAAAGTAAATGGTAAATTAACTGTTTCAGAAAATGTCGCAGACCTTGGCGGTGTTGCTTGTGCACTTGAAGCTGCTAAGCAAGACGACGATTTTTCAGCTCGTGATTTCTTTATCAACTTTGCTACTATTTGGCGTATGAAAGCTCGCGATGAGTACATGCAAATGCTAGCAAGTATCGATGTTCACGCACCAGGTAAACTTCGTACTAATGTGACACTGACAAACTTTGATGAATTCCATGAAGAATTTGATATCAAAGCTGGCGACCCAATGTGGCGTGCACCAGAAGACCGTGTCATTATTTGGTAATCACTCAAGATAATGAGCCAAACAAGAACTTGTATTAGGCAAGTTCTTGTTTTTTTCTATCTCTTTTTTTAAAATATGATACAATAAACATTAGTTAGTATACCTAGATAATATAACTAGTTTTTTAAAATAGAAATATAGAGCTATGATTTTCTAAGCTGTTTAGGATAACAGACATGACCTTTCTTGTTGGGAGAATTTAGAAAACGTAGTTTCTATAAATCCAAAATTATTGGAATTTTGTCAAAAAAGGAGACTGTATGAAACTTGAAAAATCAATGCAACTGGGTGAACTTTATCGCGAACTACGAATTGCGCGTGGATTGAAACTAAAAGATGTCGCACGAGAAAACCTCTCTGTGTCACAACTTTCACGTTTCGAAAACGGACAATCAATGCTCGCTGCCGATAAACTCTTAATCGCCATCTCAGGTATCCACATGACCTTCTCAGAATTCGGACACGCGATTAATAACTATCAAGAGACTAAATATTTTCAGTTATCGAATAAAATATCTGAATTATATAACAAGCAAGACATTGAGGGACTTTACAGGTTGCTTGGGTCAGAAAAGGAGTCTGAAGCCTTTGATGTATATAATCGTTTGAATGAGCTCATGATTAAAATAGCAATTCACACACTTAATCCATCTTATGTTATTACTGAGGAGGAAAAGACATTTTTGACATCTTATCTCTACGAAATAGAAGAGTGGACAGAGTTTGAATTATATGTTTTTGGTAATACTATGACTATTTTATCGGAATCTGATTTAATTTTTTTAGGGAAAGCATTTGTGGATCGTGATAAATTGTATTTATCGTTAACAAGCCATAAAAAAAATGCTGAACTTGTTTTTTTAAATTTGATATTAAGTTTGATTAATTATCGTAAAATTTATCAAGCTAACTATTTTATCGAGGCTCTAGAAAAAATTTTAACTTATCAAGATATGTTTGCTATGACATGGTTGAATTTTATTAAAAGAATAATTAGCCACCTAGAGGAAGAATCAAGTGACTTGTCTGACTTAGAACATTTTATTTCTTGCGTAGAAGAAATAGGAAGTCCAGTAACAGTTAATCTTTTAAAATCTACACTATCAAATGTTTTTAACAATAGTTAGGCGATCAAGACAAGAAAAATATATACAAAAAAACTAATTTTCAATAATTGTTTTAATGTTTGTGTAAACATAATAAGTATCCTCCAAATTTTATATATTACGTATATTCATAGGTTTTGTAACAACATCATTAGGGCAGGGAAGGGATAAATGTTGTTACTCTGGTTGATTTGATTGGTTTTAACAAGTGTTAGGGTTATGGGTAATATACAAAAAATGGAAGTATTAGAACGACAGTTTTTAGTAATTGTTTAAGGGTTAGTTTAAGCATTAGTAGTATCCTCCTTAGTAAGTATGTCTTCATTTTAACAGCGAAAAGTGCGAAATCGGTTTATTTGCAAATCCGCAAATAAACTTTTTTTATTGAGCAAATATACAATTTTCAGAAAATTCTACGCATGAGTGGTAAGATATTGGTGTAACCTATTTGAATAGTTTACTTATTGGTTATTATTTTTCGAAAAAGAATACCGAAACGTGTTTTATTATCATCACTTTAGAGATTTTATCTTTAAGGTTGGATTTTTTAGCAAACTCAAAATTTGTTTTGCTCATTTTGGTGTACCCTAGGATTACATTAGCTTCTTCTCCATTTCCATTCATGAGTTGATTCTAGGGAATTTAGGCTAATTTGAACTGTCTGATTTTGAAAGTTGTGCTTTATGTTTTCTGGTGATAGCTGCAGAAGTGTTGGCTATCATTGATTAATACTAGTTCTGGCAGCCTTACCAACGTTATTGATGTAAGGTATTATTACTTTCACAAGGTGAGAGGACAAGAGTGTTTTGACGTCAGTATAATCTCCTGCGGATTAGAGTACAAAGAATGCTTTAATGGTGTTACTTGTGTACTGTTGAATTGCTTTTTCTTTCCACCATCCATCTGTCACTTTATATTAGATAGCGGTGCCAGCTGTATTTTCCAGGGAGCCGGACATTTCTTGGCATCAAATCCATCTTAACTACTACATCCTTTTTGAAGGTAACTTGTTTAGAAAAATCTGTTTAACCTCTTACCATTTGTAACAGATGGCGTGCGATAGTGGTGCTTGAGATGTGCTGGATAATGAAGCGTTACGGCTAAAAAGTCAGTTAATTGGCATTAGTTAAAAAATATGTTTTGTATTTTTCTGGCTTTCCAACCTGTCCGTGGAGCAATCCACAGTAAAGCCGATACGATGCTATTTTGAAGCTGTTAGCAATGGTGTCAAAACTTTTATCTCCACATAAGACAAATTTTACGTTCCCTTTGTCGTTGCAATTAGCGAGGTAAGAGTTTTGATGATTGGTGCCAATTTTGATGATAATGCGGAAGTCACTCTAGTTGGGTGACTTTTTTTGTGGTTAAAAAGTGATTATTTGCAGGATTTTAGGATTGTCTGGCAGAATTTCGCGAATAAGGCTTGACGTGCTTTTGAATTTAAGGTAAAATATTACCTGTTATGGCGGTATAGCCAAGTGGTAAGGCACGGCTCTGCAAAAGCTTGATCGTCGGTTCAAATCCGTCTACCGCCTTCATGACATAAAAAAGCTCGACATTGTCGGGCTTTTTTCGTTTCTAAAATGATTGGTAAAAGTAACTATCAAACGGCGAAAATAAAAACTGTTTCAAGCAGCATATGGCTTGTCAAAGCCTTGATTTTGTGATAAACTATGATAGTTGTATTATGCAACAAAATACTCATTCTGGATGTATTGTGAACCTGTTGCTCTTTATGGGTGGGCTTGCAAGATGAAGTCTGGAAGAGGAAAAAAACATTATATAAAGGAGAAACTACTCATGGCAGTAATTTCAATGAAACAACTTCTTGAAGCTGGTGTTCACTTCGGTCACCAAACTCGTCGCTGGAACCCTAAGATGGCTAAATACATCTTCACAGAACGTAACGGTATCCACGTTATCGACCTTCAACAAACTGTAAAAATGGCTGACGCAGCTTACGAATTCGTTCGTGATGCAGCTGCAAACGACGCTGTAATCTTGTTTGTTGGTACTAAAAAACAAGCTGCTGACGCTGTTAAAGAAGAAGCAGAACGCGCAGGTCAATACTACATCAACCACCGTTGGTTGGGTGGAACTCTTACAAACTGGGATACTATCCAAAAACGTATCGCTCGTTTGAAAGAAATCAAACGTATGGAAGAAGATGGAACTTTTGAAGTTCTTCCTAAGAAAGAAGTTGCTCTTCTTAACAAACAACGTGCTCGTCTTGAAAAATTCTTGGGTGGTATCGAAGATATGCCTCGTATTCCAGACGTTATGTACATTGTTGACCCACACAAAGAACAAATCGCTGTTAAAGAAGCTAAAAAACTTGGTATCCCTGTAGTAGCTATGGTTGATACTAACGCTGATCCAGATGATATCGATGTTATCATCCCAGCTAACGATGACGCTATCCGCGCCGTTAAATTGATCACTTCTAAATTGGCTGACGCTGTTATCGAAGGACGCCAAGGTGAAGATGCAGATGCTGACTTCGCAGCAGAAGCAAAAGCTGATTCAATCGAAGAAATCGTTGAAGTTGTAGAAGGCGACAACGAATAATATTTCGAGGCTTAACAGTCTTAGATATGCTTTAAACGGGGCAGAAAGCAAACCGCTCTGTCTCGTTTTTATTATTTAGTAAACAAAAAACCTGGAGGACATAAAAATGGCAATTACTGCAGCTCAAGTAAAAGAATTGCGTGAAAAATCAGGTGCTGGTGTTATGGACGCCAAAAAAGCACTTGTTGAAACTGACGGTGACATGGAAAAAGCAATTGAATTGCTTCGTGAAAAAGGTATGGCTAAAGCAGCTAAAAAAGCTGACCGCGTTGCTGCTGAAGGTTTGACTGGTACTTACGTTGACGGTAACGTTGCAGCAGTTGTTGAAGTTAACGCTGAAACTGACTTCGTTGCTCAAAACGCACAATTCGTTGAATTGGTTAAAGAAACAGCTAAAGCTATCGCTGAACAAAAACCAGCTAACAACGAAGAAGCTCTTAAAGTAACATTGGCTTCAGGCGACACTTTGGAAGCAGCTTTTGTTAATGCAACTGCTACAATCGGTGAAAAAATCTCATTCCGTCGTTTCGCACTTATCGAAAAAACTGATGAACAACACTTCGGTGCTTACCAACACAACGGTGGACGTATCGGTGTTATCACAGTTCTTGAAGGTGGCGACGAAGCTCTTGCTAAACAAGTTTCAATGCACGTTGCAGCTATGAAACCAACAGTTCTTTCATACGAAGAACTTGACCCACAATTCATCCATGATGAATTGGCTCAAATGAACCACAAAATCGACCTTGATAACGAATCACGTGCAATGGTTAACAAACCAGCTCTTCCACACTTGAAATTTGGCTCTAAATCACAATTGACTGATGAAATCATTGCTCAAGCTGAAGAAGATATCAAAGCTGAACTTAAAGCTGAAGGTAAACCAGAAAAAATCTGGGATAAAATCATCCCTGGTAAAATGGCTCGCTTCATGCTTGACAACACTAAAGTTGACCAACAATACACACTTCTTGCACAAGTTTACATCATGGACGACAGCAAAACTGTTGAACAATACCTTGATTCAGTAAACGCTAAAGTTGTTACTTTTGCTCGTTTTGAAGTTGGTGAAGGTATCGAAAAAGCAGCTAACGATTTCGAATCAGAAGTTGCAGCTACAATGGCAGCAGCTCTTAACAAATAAGAATTGTTTGCTAAATAAAAAGAAGATCACTTGTTGATCTTCTTTTTTGTTTTGTTAATAAATAAAGAGTTTGGAAGTTGTTCCAAACTCTTTATTTAAAAATTTTTTGATACTTTCCTTAGGTGGTGCCGTCGGCAGCGACTTCCTACGGAATTCCATGCTTAAGTTTTGAGCCTAAGGTCTCAAAACTTCCGGGTGGCTGAAATTATTTTTGTTTCAGCCACTTTCACCACGTCGTTCAGTATCTTTTTGTTGCGAGCAAAGCTCGCCATAATTATGAATTTGAACATAGGAAAAGATTACTTATGTATTATTTTAAATTTAAAGTAAGTTTATTGACGTTATAAGAGTTTGGAAGTTTTTCCAAACTCTTTTTCAAATTCTTAAGATAGAGCACCAAGACCAAGAACAGTTAGTGTACCCATGATTAAGCCTGCTAGGATGACGCCAAGCATGACGGCTGTAACACTACGTTTGAAGTCCCAGTCGAGGATTGAAGCGGCAAGGGTACCTGTCCAAGCTCCTGTACCAGGAATTGGAATACCAACAAAGAGAAGAAGGGCGATGAAGACACCTTTGTCTCCTGCTGCATCTTCGAGTTTTTTACCGCCTTTATGTCCTTTTTTCAAGCACCAAGTAAAGAAACCACCAATGACTGGTTTATCAGCTCCCCACTCCAAGACACGGCGTGCAAAGAAGAAAATAATCGGTACGGGAATCATATTTGCAATAACACCAATAATTAGTGCTTGCCACATTGGAATTCCTGTCGCAATGGCGTATGGAACGGCACCACGAAGTTCAACAAGTGGCACCATGGCAATCAAAAATGTAATAATATAGTTCATTTACTTGAAACCTTTCATTTGTTACAAAGACAATTGTATCTTATCTTTTGGGCAAAAACAACTAAAATCTGTAGGAATAGAAAATATTATTTTCAGGAATTTTCTTGTTAAGGTGGCAATTTTTGATAAAGCCCAGTAGATTCGGTCATTTAGTGTATTTTCGTTTATAAAACATGATATTTTTGTTATAATATTAGTCAGTTATAGTCAAAGAGAGTCCATCTAAAAATGGTCTTTAATCTTGAAAAGGAGGAAGCTAATGGCAAAAAATACATCTGATAGTATTGAAGAGTATATCAAGCAACTACTAGCTCAATCTGGTATTGCTGAGATTAAACGGTCAAACTTGGCAGATGCCTTTCAAGTTGTTCCTAGCCAAATTAATTATGTGATAAAAACACGTTTTACAGAGAGTCGTGGCTATATAGTCGAAAGCAAGCGAGGTGGCGGAGGCTATATCCGCATTGCGCGAGTGAGTTTTTCAGATCAACACCAAATGTTTGATAATTTGATGGGAAGTATTGGCGAGTGCATCAGTGAGCAAGTTTTTACAGATTTGATTCAATTGCTTTTTGATGAAAAAATTATCAGTGAACGTGAGGGAAATCTGATTTTAGCAACAGCTTCTGATGAAGTTCTTGGAAAAGATGCGCCTCAGATTCGAGCACGTATGTTGCGAAAAATTTTACAAAGATTAGATAGAAAAGGATTCCATTTATGAGTGAATATTCAATGAAAATGCAGGAGGTTTTCAGCATTGCCCAGTTTCAGGCTGCGCGATTTGAAAGCCCATATTTAGAAAGTTGGCATGTGCTTTTAGCCATGGTAGCTGTCCATGATTCAGTGGCTGGCTTGACGTTTGCTGAATATCAAAATAAGATTGCCTATGAAGAGTATGAAGCAGCAGCTGTTTTGGCTCTTGGTAAATCACCATTGTCAGATGTGAAAAATGTTCAATTCTTAGAACAATCAAAGGCTTTAAAAGACGTTTTGGCGTTTGCAGAGTCTATTTGCAAAGTAACTGACGGTACAGAAATTGGAACTGAGCACGTGCTTTATGCGATGCTCTTGAATCTTGATTTGTTTGCAACTCGTCTGCTTGAAGTTGCTGGATTCAAAAATAAAGAAGATGGTGACTCAGCTCGTTTGATTGATTTACGTAAATCATTGTCACGTAATGCTGGATTTACCAAAGAAAAAATCAAAGCTATCCATGATCTTCGTAAGCCTAAAAAAGCTACAATGGGCGGAGCTTTCTCAGAAATGATGAAACCTCAGTCAACTGCGGGAGAATTGTCAGATTTTACTCGTGATTTGACTGAATTAGCTCGTCAAGGAAAACTTGAGCCAGTTATTGGACGCGAAAAAGAAGTTTCTCGTATGGTTCAAGTACTTAGCCGTAAGACTAAAAATAATCCTGTCTTAGTTGGTGAAGCTGGTGTCGGAAAAACAGCTCTTGCTTATGGCTTGGCACAACGTATTGTCAATGGTGAAATCCCTTATGAACTCCAAGACATGCGTGTCTTAGAGCTTGATATGATGAGTGTTGTTGCGGGGACTCGTTTCCGTGGTGATTTTGAAGAACGTATGAACCAAATCATCTCAGACATTGAAGCTGATGGACATATCATTTTGTTTATCGATGAAGTCCACACTATCATGGGTTCTGGTTCAGGTATTGATAGTACTTTGGATGCTGCTAATATCTTAAAACCAGCTCTTGCGCGTGGTACACTTCACATGGTTGGTGCGACAACACAAGAAGAATATCAAAAACATATTGAAAAAGATGCTGCGCTTTCTCGTCGTTTTGCTAAAATTACGATTGAAGAGCCAAGCGTTGAAGATGCTTATCAGATTCTTCTTGGACTTAAGAAATCTTATGAAACATTCCACAATGTTATCATTTCTGATGAAGCTGTGATGACTGCTGTTAAAGCTGCGCACCGCTATTTGACAAGCAAAAATCTTCCAGACTCAGCTATTGATTTGTTAGATGAAACGAGTGCAACGGTTCAAGGTCTTGTTAAGAAAAAAGCTCCTGAAGCTTTGACTGATATTGATAAAGCTATCTTGGAAGGTGATTTCAAAAAAGCAACGAAATTACTTAAAAAATCTCATAAGGCTGTGACACGTAAGCCAGCAGTTGTCACTGAAGATGACATTATGGCGACTCTTAGCCGTCTGTCAGGTATTCCTGTTGAGAAAATGACACAAGCTGATAGCAAGAAATATTTGACGCTTGAAAAAGAACTTCACAAACGTGTTATCGGTCAAGATGCTGCGATTTCTGCTATCAGCCGTGCGATTCGCCGTAATCAAGCAGGTATTCGCACAGGTAAACGTCCAATTGGTTCTTTCATGTTTTTAGGACCAACTGGGGTTGGTAAAACAGAGCTTGCTAAAGCTTTGGCAGAACTTCTTTTTGATGATGAATCTGCGCTTATTCGTTTTGACATGTCTGAGTACATGGAAAAATTCGCGGCGAGTCGTCTTAACGGAGCGCCTCCAGGATATGTTGGCTATGAAGAAGGTGGAGAACTTACAGAAAAAGTTCGTAACAAACCTTATTCAGTCCTTCTATTTGATGAGGTTGAAAAAGCTCACCCAGACATTTTCAATGTGCTTCTTCAAGTCTTGGATGATGGTGTGTTGACAGACAGTCGTGGTCGTAAAGTTGACTTCTCAAACACTATTATTATCATGACGTCAAACCTTGGTGCGACAGCTCTTCGTGATGATAAGACTGTCGGATTTGGTGCGCGTGATATGGCTCATGACTACGATGCTATGCAAAAACGTATCATGGAAGAACTTAAGAAAACTTACCGTCCTGAGTTTATCAACCGTATTGATGAAAAAGTTGTCTTCCACCATTTAACACAAGAAAATATGCGCGATGTTGTTAAAATTATGGTTAAACCATTGATTGCAACTTTGGCTGAAAAAGATATCACACTTAAATTCCAACCATCAGCGCTTAAATACCTTGCTGAAGCTGGATATGACCCAGAAATGGGGGCTCGTCCACTTCGCCGTACTCTTCAAGATAAAGTCGAAGATAAATTATCAGAGCTTATCCTAGCAGGCGACCTAGCAAGTGGAGATACCCTTAAAATTGGTGTTTCTAAAGGACAACTCAAATTTGATATTGCATAAAAAAAAGCCCTTGCTAGAGTTTAAAGCTAGCAAGGGTTTTAGTTTTGGTACAAAGAGTATCACACAATATCTTGGATGTAACTTTTGAGTTCAGTTTTATTGATTTTAGATAGGTTTAAAATTCCCAAAAAACAAAGATGAGTCCGATACATTTTTTGATAGTCAAGGTCATTAGAAATCAAAATAAGATTAGAATGGGGCTCTTTTAATCGTATCTTTTTAGCGATTTTAATGCCATTCCAAGACTTTAAATGTACGTCATTTATGATAAAATATGTGTTAGGAGTTTTATGATTTGGGATAAGTCGATAAAAGGACATATGTTTAATTGCTCTATTGGGATAGTGTTCAGCTAAGATTTCTTTGATTGTGCGGTAGAAATTTTTATTGTACCAAACTGGTTGCATGACATAAATCATAGAACCTCCTTTCAAAATTATTCTAGCAAATGCAAACATAATATTTTAGATTATCTAATGAATAGTCGTTTATTTGTCATGAATAGCAAGTTTTTACCGTTCATGACATTTTAATAGCCGTTCGTTACATATTGTAAAAGTTGTGTTTTGCCTTTGTTATGATAGTTTTACCGGGAGGTTTTTTATATGGATTATATTATGGTAACACAGGGCAAGGTAACACAAAAAATTAAACTGAAAGATATTTATTATATTAGTACGGTTGTAGATAAACCGCACATGCTTAAAATTGTGACTAAGAATAATTGTTATGAAATTTATGGGAAATTAAAAGATATTCAAGCAATTGCTCCTCGAGTACTTATGCGTTGTCATAGGCAATATTTGGTCAATCTTTTTAACGTCAAAGGAATTAATAAGGGAAATCAACAGATTATTTTTATAACTACTAGTGTTGACAGTATTAAGTGCTCAAGACGCTGTTTAAAAACTGTTATGCAAACTTGGAAGAATTTATAGGAGTTTTAAATGCTAAATATCTTTGTGTTAGAGGATGATTTTTTCCAACAATCACGTTTGGAACAAGCTATTAATCGTTGTATGAAAGAAAATCAACTGAAATACCGTCAGTTGGAGATTTTTGGCAAGCCTCAGCAGCTTTTAGATGCTATTAAGGAACAAGGAAATCATCAATTTTTCTTTTTGGATATTGAAATAAAAGGTGAAGAGAAAAAAGGAATGGAGATAGCGCGTGAGATTCGTGCAAAAGACCCTAATGCAGTGATTGTTTTTGTGACAACTCATTCTGAGTTTATGCCAGTGACTTATAAATACCGTGTAGCTGCTCTTGATTTTATTGATAAGGGGCTAGCCGATAGTGATTTTTACGATGCGGTATCTTCTGTTTTGGTATATGCTTTTGAAAATGTTGATACAACTGTAGCCAGCGATGCTTTTGTTTTTAGAAATGAGCACTCTCACGTTCAAGTCCCATTTTCAGATATTCTATATTTTGAAACGTCTTCGACTATCCACAAAGTCGTTTTAACCACAAAAACAGGTCACATGGAATTTTATGGTAAAGTTTCAGATATTGCAAAGGCAGATGAACGACTTTATCAAAGTCATCGTGCCTATGTCGTTAATCCAGAAAATGTCACTAAAATTGATCGTACTAACCATATTGTCTATTTTGAAGATGATGAATCGTGCTTTGTGTCACGTCTGAAACTAAAAGGATTAATCGAAAGAGTGGAGAAATAGAGGATGACAGTCGAATATGAAGGAATGTACTTTGTTAGTTGGCTCATAAAATTATTTATCTTTCAACAAATTAGTCACTATAAACTGGGTTGGAAATTATTTTTAGCAATTCCCTTATTTTTTACTTTAATTGAATACTTTGACTATAATATTGTATTTTTTGCTGAGCCACTTTTTTTACCTCTTATTTTACTTTTGGTAAAGCATTTCAAGACAAATTGGAATTGGAGTCAATATCTTTTTTATAGTTTATTTCCGTATGCCATTGATGATGTTTTTACAAGAATTGCAGATATATACCTTAGATTTTCACTAAATTTAACAATTGAAGAGTGGAGAAATTTTGCGTGGTCGGATTTAATTTTAGTTCTTTTAGTTGTTCCTTTTTATTGGGGATTTGTTAAGTTGATAAATCTTGATGTTTATGAAATTACTAAGAGAAAAAAATATAAAAAGATTGAAATTATTACCAACGTTTTAAATATATCATTAATACTGTATATTTTTATGATGCATGTCCTTTCAAGTCTTCCTGGTCTTGAGTCAGAGGGATGGGTTAAACTTAATATTAATTATATCTACTGTAGGATTCAGTTAGTATCACTATACTTATTATTTTTATTAGGGATCTTACTATATTTAAATTACAATTTTAGACGTTATCAAGCGCAAGAGTTAAGCTCACAAAAAGATCAGCAACTTAAGTCTTTATCTGAATACAGCCATCATATTGAATCACTTTATCAAGAAATTCGAAGTTTTCGTCATGATTATACTAATGTTTTGGTGAGCTTGAATGAATCGATTAAGGCAAAGGATATTGACTCTGTAGAAAAGGTTTATCATTCTGTACTTGAAAATACTGATAAGAAATTTTATCAAGGTAAATATGATATTGCTAACCTCTCAAACCTTCAAAATGATGCAATCAAGAGTATTGTATCTACAAAATTGCTTAAGGCCAACAATATGGGGGTAGATATTTCTGTTGAAATCCCAGAAGTCATTAGTTCACCTAATATAGAAATTTTAGATTTTATTACTATATTGTCGATTTTTTTGGATAATGCTATCGAAGCTAGTGTTTTGGCAAAGAAACCAAGTTTAACCTTAGCTTATTTTGAAGACAGAGGACAACAATTATTAGTTATCGAAAATAGTACAAAGATTTCCAAAATCAACACCAAAACCATCTTTAAGCGAGGCTTTTCATCAAAAGGCGATAATCGAGGCATCGGTCTAGCCAATGTTAAAGAGATTTTAGATAAGTATGATAATGTTATCTTGAATACGACAAGCGCTGATTATCAGTTTAGGCAGGAGATGAAAGTGGGGTAAACGGTTCGAGGAATGTTTTTTTTATTTGTCAAAAAACCATTCATGACAATATAGCTACCATTCATTACATTTTTAAGCTGTTGAGATGCATTTAATCTATAATAACCTGTAAATAATAGTTAGGAGAAAAATATATGTTTTCAGCTATTTTTAAATCGATTTTTAAACGACGTGATGTCAGTATTTTGCTGGCGTTCTCACTTTTGCCTTTGGTTACCCCGTTTTTTATGGCAAATCAAAATATTGATACAATGTCTACTGACGGATTCACCTCGAGTCTATTTTCATTTATTGTTGGAGCCTTGGATACTCAATATAAGTTAATTATTCCGACTTTGATAATAGCATTTATTGTTAGTTCAGTTTTTCGTGATGAAATTGATAACGGCATTATGTTTTTATACAAAGACATCAATAGAAATCGTATTTTTAAAGCAAAAATGAATGGTTTGTTTTTGCTGTATGTCATTTATTTGGCTTTATCATCATTTGTTGGGATAATTACTTATTACGCTGTTCTTATTCCAAAATATGGTTTACAAATCAGAATAATGCCAAGTAGCATGCTTGATTTTGAGAAGAATTTAATCGTTTTATTAACAACGATTGCCTTAAACTTAATAACAATATCTCTGATTGCTTGGATTGCCATTTGCAAAAAAACATTAGTTGCTGCCTTGTATGGAGTGCTATTTACGCTTCTTTCTATGGTAGCTCCAATGTTGAAGACGTTTCGTTATGTTTATCCAAATAGCTATGCTGAACTAATCAAGGAATTATCTTTTGGTAAGGCATTTTTTATAGCAGCTATTTTATCAATCGTGTATTTGGAAATTACGTATTTATTGGCTAAAAATAAATTTAAAAAAATTGAATTCTAGGATTAAAGGAAGAATCAGGAGAAAATATGCTTAAAATTGAACACTTGTCAAAAAAATTTGCGGGAAATGATTTCTACTCGCTTTCTGATGTTTCAATGGAGATTGAAAAGGGCGAGATTGTTGGTTTGATTGGGAAAAATGGTGCTGGTAAATCAACTTTGATGAAAATGATTGCCAAATCTCAAAAACCGACTAGTGGAACAATCACTTACAATGGAACTGATATCAATAGTCGTGACAATGTCTTAGATGATTTTGGAATTATGATTGACCCAGTCTTTTATCCTGAGATGTCTGTTATTGATAATTTGAAATTTTATTTGAAACTACATGGCAAAGAGGAACTTTATTCTAATATTGAAAGTACTTTGAAATTGGTTGAGCTTTGGGATGCTCGCAATCGTAAGCCAAAAGGTTTCTCTTTCGGGATGAAACAGCGTACAGCCTTAGCGATTGCCTTGGTTGCTGAGCCAGATTTCTTGATTTTGGACGAGCCTTTTGTAGGACTTGACCCGATTGGTGTGCAAAAGTTAATTACCATTTTGAAAACATGGTCAAGTGAACGTCAAATTTCTATGTTGATTTCAAGTCACCAACTTGGAGAATTGGAAGCTTTGTGTAATCGTTACGTCTACATTGAAGCAGGAAAATTAGCGGATGCTTTTGAAGGAAAAGAAAATCCAAGTCTTGTGGTTGACTTGGATACAACTAAAGATTTGACTGTTTTAAATCCATTCTTGAGTGAAACGATTGTTCTAGAAGGGCACTCACTTGATATTTCAACAGTGACAGCAGCGAAAGAGCTTAACCGCCTCTTTGAAGTTCTGGCTAGTCACGAATTAATTGCTGGCATTTCTGTTAAGGAAAACCATCTGAAAGATGTTTTTATGAAAGGGTGAGATACGATGAAATATGTTTTTTTAGCAGTATTTGATTCTGTCTGGAAACGCAAAGAAACAAAGATTTTTCTTGCCTTTAGTTTGTATCCGTTAGTATTTTACCTATCTTCATTTTTCCCGGATTCAGAGTTTATGAAACTTAGTGCAGATCCAGGAACTACATTTAGTTTTATTGAGTTCTTTAATTTGCTATTTGGTACAGTTAATTCAATTACTTTGCCAGTTCTCGCACTTTATTATTTGACTCACACTGTTTTTAGACGAGAAATTGATAATTCTTTACTGTTTTTGTATAAAGATATTGATAGAAAGAAAATCTTTATAGCTAAGATTCTTAGTTTGTGCTTAATTGTCACGATTTTTGGAGTGCTATTTTTAGGTTTTACACTTGTAGCGCACTATGGTGCTGTTGTAAAACTTCCTTTAGGTAGCCATGCAATATTTCCTGCAACAGCTAAGGAAATGTTAGAAACTTTATTGAGTATCGGCGTTTCTTTCATCGATTTTTATATTTCAATTTTTCTTGCTGCTTTCTTCTCACTATATTTTAGTGGCGGTGTCACATTATTGGCTGGTGTGATTATTGGAACAGCAACTGAAATTATTGCACTTATCGGTGGTCCAGTTGCTCTAGCTTACCCAACTTGCTATAATCAAATGATTTACGAAGGTAAGCTTGTGGAGGCTGTCGTCGGTATTGTAATTGTGACTTTCATTTATGTTGTAGTGCTATCTTATTTTGGATTTAAGAAATTTAAATCTGTTGAATTTTAACATAAAAAATCCCCGATAACTTTTGTTATCAGGGATTTTTTATCTCATCGTAAGCTATTAAAGATTTCTTTAACTTCGTCGATGGTTTCTGCGCGTGAGACGGCTCCACGGATTTTGGCAGCGCCAGCAGTACCACGGAGGTAGTGTGGGGCTAAGCCGCGGAATTCACGGACAGCGATTTTTTCACCTTTGAGGTCAATCAAGCGTTTGAGGTGATCTTCTGCAATGTCCAATTTTTTGACAAATGGAAGATCTGGCAATTCTTCGCCAGTTTCAAAGTAGTGATTGATTTGAGTGAAGATGTAAGGATTGTTCATGGCAGCGCGCCCAACCATAACAGCATCAACACCGATTTCTTCAATCATGTATTTCGCATCGTGAACGCTGCGCACGTCACCATTCCCGATAAATGGAATTTTAGTGATGGCTTTTGAAACGCGAGCAAGTGTTTCAAGGTCACATTTACCTGTGTACATTTGTTCACGTGTGCGTCCATGCATAGCAAGGGCAGAGACACCAGCTGATTCAGCAGCAAGGGCATTTTCAACAGCTAGAGAGTTATCTGACCAGCCTGTACGCATTTTTACGGTAAGTGGAATATCAAGAACAGAAGTGACTTCATCGATGATGTGATAAATCTTATCAGGGTCTTTGAGCCATTTTGCTCCTGCTTCGTTTTTGACAACTTTATTGACAGGACAGCCCATATTGATGTCAACGATGTCAGCTTTTGTATTTTCTTGGATGTATTCAGCTGCGCGTTTTAGACCATCTGCGTCGCCACCAAAAAGTTGGATTGACATTGGATGTTCTGTTTCATCAATATGAAGCATGTGAAGAGTTTTTTCGTTATTGTAAAGGAGACCTTTTTCAGAAATCATCTCCATTACGACTAAGCCAGCTCCAAATTCTTTGGCAATAGTACGAAAAGCAGAGTTTGTCACCCCTGCCATGGGTGCTAGAACCGTACGGTGAGGGATTTCAACATCACCAATCATAAATGATGAGCTGAGTTTAGTCATTGATTAACCCCTCCAAATCTTCTTCAGTGAAGTTGTAAGTTTTACCACAGAATTGGCAAGTAATTTCAGCGCCGTGGTCTTCGTCTTTCATGGCTGTGAGTTCGTCTTTACCAAGTGTGATAAGGGCATTTTCAAAACGTTCACGTGAACAGTCACAGTCAAAGCCGATTTCTTCTTCAGAGAGAACTTTGTATTCGTCTTCGCCGTAGATAGCATTTAAAAGAGCTTCGATGTGGTCGTCAGATTCCAAGAGTTTTGAAATGGCAGGCATTTCTTGGATACGTTTTTCGTAGCGATTGATTTCTTCTTCAGAAGCACCTGGCAGAACTTGCAACATGAATCCTCCAGCAACTTCGACTTTGTCTTCGTCGTCAAGAAGAACGTTAAGTCCAACGGCAGAAGGTGTTTGCTCAGATTCAGTCAAATAAAAGGCTAAATCTTCACCGATTTCACCTGAGACAAGTGGGGTTGAAGAAGTGTAAGGATTTCCGATGCCATAGTCTGTAATGACAACGAATTGACCAGCTCCCATAAATGGACCGACGATAACTTCGCCAGTAGCTGTTTTCTTAACGTCAACGCCAGTATTTTGAATGTAACCTTTAACGTGTCCTTTTGTATCAGCCACAGAAATGATGTGACCAAGTGAGCTATCACCAATAACTTTGACAGTTACTTTGCTATCTCCTTTTTGGTTAGCAGCTAAAATTTGGTTGGCAATAAGTGTTCGACCAAGAGCAACTGTAGAGCTAGAGAGTGTTTGGTGTTTTTCTTGAGCAGTTCTAACAGTCTCAGTGCTATCAAGCACATAAGCACGGAAAGAACCAGATTTTGAAATTGATTTTATAAGTTTATCCATAAGAATATTATAACACAAAGCAAAATTGATGGGCTAGTATTGTGAGCTGTAAAGCGTAATCATGCAGTGAAAAATGAGAAGCAAAAAAAGCGAGGTTCTCCTCGCTTTTTAGTTTATTTTTCTTCTGTGACGTCTGTTTTTTCGACTTCTTCTTGGCTTTCTTTGCCTTCGTTAAGAAGGGCTTCGACGATTTTTTGGTCACGAATTTTAACAGAGTCGTTAATGGTTTCTGCGGATTTTACAACGGCTGCTTCGAGTTGGGCGCGCTGTTTGCGACCGTTGTCGATAGCTGCGATAATGCCGTTGTTTTGTTCGACGAGGCTCTCAGCAAGAGCTGTGACAGATTGGATAGAAACGGTTGGGCTTTGTGCAGTGCGTTCGAGCATAGGGATGGCTTCTTTGCTTGTTTCAGCAAGCATTTGAAGCGCAGCGTTATTAGCATTGACAATAGCATCAGCAGTCACGCCAGATTTGACGGATTGCTGCAAAATGCCGAGCTGGGCAATTGACAATTTCATTGTCGGAATGGTGTTGCGACGGAGCATGCCAAGTTTTTGGCGCATGTCTGATGAGACTTTGACCATGTTGCGCATTTGCGGTGTGGTTGTCCAAGCAACGTAAAGGCGACTGAGGTATTCAGTGTGCTGTTGTTCAAGCGTATTGATGACTTCAGTCATGCGAGCTAATTCATCAGATTTTACTTGGTAATCAGGTGTTGCGCTATCAAGTGTTGCAAGTTCATTTTGAAGAGCTTGCGCACGGTTGGCACTTTCTGTCTGAGAAGCTTCGATAAAGGCAATAACGCCAACCAAGTTTTCAATAGATTTGTTATTGTCCTCAATCAGCATTTCTGCTGAGACGATGTTGCGAGCCAAGGTTTCTTCTTGTTTGACAACAGCGGCAGCCATGCCATCCATTTTTTGCTCGATATTTTGTGAATCAAAATAGAATTCTTGCAGGCTATTTTTGCTTTGCTTAAAGAGCTTTTGTAGGAAATTTGGCTTCTTTTCGAGCTCAGCAGGTTTAGCGTCTTTGTATTTGGCGATAAAGCCGTTTAACTCGCGGTTAGCGTTTTTGAGCAGGTCCTCAACTTGTGGAATTTCAAGTTTCTTTTGCTCAGCCAAAATACGGTTGACAGTCGTGTTAACTTCTTCAACAGCAGATGTTCCAAAATCCAGCAGAGCATTTTGGTCAGCAACAAAATTATCAACTAAAGCAGGCGCTTTTGCTGTGATTGCTGATTGTTGTTCAGGAGTCAATTTGTCGTAAAAAGAGACTTGACCAGTTGCTGAAGTATCAGTTGCTACGATGATTTCGGTTGTTTTGTCTGTTTTTGTGATTGCATTGTCTGCGATTTTATCAATGTCAAAGTTAAAAGTATCAGCCATAA
Source organism: Streptococcus equinus (assembly GCF_049393735.1). Lineage (GTDB taxonomy): Bacteria > Bacillota > Bacilli > Lactobacillales > Streptococcaceae > Streptococcus > Streptococcus equinus_G. The sequence goes on along the minus strand of NZ_CP185946.1, from coordinate 1,790,569 downwards.
TACCCTCCCATTAAACTTATAAGTTTGTATCGTCGTCAGCCATCATGCGAAGACTGATATCGAAGTCTTTTAAGTCACTTTCATTTAGCTTTCTAAGTGTTTCATCGAGAGCCAAATCAAATTTTTCCATTGCGGCTTTCGCTTTTGCTAAACGCTCATCAGCATTGTAATAATTTTTCGGGGCTTTTTTGATTTTTAGATAGCCATCCAAAATATCGCGGAAGCGGTCCATATCAGCCTCGTGAAGAGCAGTGAGCTCTTCTTTATTATCAGCATTTTCAATCTTCTTCAAGATAGTCAAATGGTCTTGCTGGATGTTATTGTAAAGATGAGCTAACTCCGGAGCGAGTTTTAGTAAATCAGCTTCTTCTTCAGAAATGTCAGGATTTGCAGGTGAGACGTCCAGTCGGTCTAGTTGGAATTCGATATCTTTTTCAACGGTTTCAGCTTTTTTGAGAACACGTTTGTAGATGTTTAAATCCATTTTTGCTTTGAGCTCACTAACTTCAGACTTGATGTGACGTATTTGTGGCAATAGCTGGCGCGCATTGACAACGTATTGGGTGTAATCTTTTTCGTCGAGATAATTATCCAAAAGTTTGACTTGGCGGTCAGCGATACGAATGTTGTCTTTTAAATCTTGTAGGCGTTCTTTGGTATTGACCTTTTCAAGACGTGATTGCTTGGTCGCAAAATAATAAATACCATATCCAATACCACCAATGATAGCAAGTGGAATAATGATTTCTAACAAGCTTTCAAGTAAAGCAATAAGGAGGATTACACCAATAATAGCGGTAATAAGACCTCCTCCGTTATTTCTAGGTCGAGACATATATTCAATCCATTTCTATCTAAGATTGATTTTATTTTATCGCAAAACGGGCAAGAATGACAAGCGATGACTGTATTTGAGGCAAAGATTTTATGGGCTAAAGTTCAGGGAAGAGTTTGGCTAGGATTTTTGGAGTGAGTGCTTGTCCTGGACCTTCGTGGCAATAAGTGTGCAGGTACATAGCAGGGTTGAAGTTAAGTTCGATACAAGCACAGTTTGGCTCTTCTTTGCTAGCTGGGAGTGTCTTATCTGGGATAATCAAATCTACTCCGCACACCCAAGCACCGACAGCGCTAGCCATTTGTGCAGCTAATGTTTTATAGCCGTCTGGCATGATGTCAGTGACATCGATGGAATCTCCACCTGTTGAAATGTTAGAGTTACGTCGCAAATCAACACGGACTCTGTCAGCTGGAATATCATCAGGCGTGTAACCTTGTTGTTGGAGCATGAGCTTTTCAACATCGCCAAGGTCAATGATTTCAAGTGGAGAACGGTGGTCACGTCCACGCAGTGGGTCTTGATTTTTCATCTCTACTAATTGAGCGATGGTGTGCTTGCCGTCTCCGACAACATTGGCTGGAACACGAAGAAGCACTGCTTCACATTTGCCATCTAGGATGAAAAAGCGGTATTCCGTACCTGAAATAAACTCTTCGACCAAGATAGTATCATCTTCAGCAAAGGCGATATCCAAGGCTTTTTGATAGGCTGTCAGGTCGGCAGATTCCTTGAAAATAGAAATACCAAGTCCAAAGTTAGTTGATTTTGGTTTGACGACGATAGCTTTGTCTTTGATTTGTGAGAAATAGCGGAGCGCAGCTGCTTTATCAGCGAATTCTTCGCCTTTTGGAACTGGGAAACCAGCTTTTGACAATAGTTTTTTAGTGACAACTTTATTTTCCATGATAAGTGGAGTGATGTAGCTGTCTTTGCTGGTCATGTTGGCATTTTTAACGTATTCAACGTGGTCACCGTGCCAAAGTTTGATGAATTGGTCGTTTTCGTCGAGGATTTCTAAGTGAACACCTTTTTGGATAGCATCAAACATCAATAATTGTGTTGATAATTCCATGTTTTCGTAGCCTTTGAGTGCGTAAGGTGCTTGCCAAGCATAATCGTGAAAGGCTTGACCTTGTCTTTGCCCAAAAGATTCTAATGATAGATTGTCAATCTCTTCTAGCAAGCGTCCAGCGATAGTCAATTCAGGATGTTTGACAGCTTTTTTGATTTTTTCTACCAACCCAGCATAGTATTCAGGTAACTCAAAGTGTGCAACGACTGATTGCATGGCAGAGATAATTTCTGTAATCGGAGCCTCTTCAGGCAATTTTTCAAGAGGGTGGCTAAGTGCGATACGGTCATTAAGAACGGTAGCTTTGATGATGTCTTGGTCAATAGAGACGCTATTGTCTAACCAAAGAAGAGCTAGGACAAAAAGGTGTACGGTATCAAGTGTCTCTTGAGTAATCCCACGGTTGTCAAAAGGATTAAGGTCAAAAGTACGCAATTCGAGGTAAGTAACACCCTTTGTCAGATAATCACGGACATGTTTGCTGCCGCGCAAGCGAACAGCAGAGTAAAATTCTTTTTCGGCAGTAATTTTTCCAGAATTGACGTAACTTTCAATGTCAGAAATATAGCGTTCAAGGCTTTGGTAGGATACTTGAATATCTTTGTGGTTAACGTAACCAAGGTGGCTGTTGCGAATTGAGCGCACGGGTTGATTTAGTGACTGTTTCAAGAAACCTTTCTCAGCAATTGGCGAAGCACCATAGAGGTAAGTCAGCAGCCAACGATAGCGTAAGAAGTTCTGTGCTAATTTAAGATAGAGGTCATTTCTGAAGTGAACAAAAGAGTCGTAGTCACTTTCTTCAAACAAGGTTGCAACCAAGTCCTTACCAAGTTCGACATTATAATGAATGCCAGACATAGATTGGAGAATTTTGCCATAGCTTTCAGCCAAATGCTCGCGGTACTGGCGTTCCCAAGCGTCGTCTAACTTGGCGATGTGAATATCATCTTCAATAAGTTTTGGTGGCATTGATAACGGCCAGAGATATTCATCGGTGTCAATGGAGCGTCCAGCGACGTCTGTGATAGCTCCCAAGGTACGAAGGGCATCTTGGGTTGTTTTTGCGATAGGAGTGATAAGCTCTATCTGGGCTTCGCTGTAGTCTGTTTGGATATAAGGATGGAAAGAGCGATTGCCAAGATTATCGGGGTGATTAGTTTGTGCGACTTTATTTGCTTTGTTGACGCGCAAACTTTCTCTTTCTAGCCCGAATGTTGCTTGCAAAATCGGCGAATATTTTGATGTATTTTGTAATAAACCATTGACGGTCATTTTATTTCCTCATAGTGATTTTATTTAATGATAATGCTATCATTAGTGTCGTAATCTCATTCTATGGAAAACTTTGTGAAATTGCAAAGAATTGCTACAGAGCTTGAAAACTATCATGAAAAAGTTTTCAGAATTTTATGACTTTGTTAGAAAAAATGTGATTTTACGATATTTTTTTGAAAAAAGTTCGGAAATATCAATATTTTGCATCGAAATATTGAAAAAAAAGCAGAAAAGTCATATAATGAATTGTAAGACAAACTCGCAGGTGAGATTCCTGCCAAGTTGTATAGAAAGGATGAAGATACAATTTTATGGCTTGGAGATAGAAACGACAGGCTTGATAAGTTGGTCTCGTTTTTATTTGTTCGCTATAGTTTTGTATCAATATCAAACAGAATATGACATCAGTAGTAGTTGTTGGTACCCAATGGGGTGATGAAGGTAAAGGTAAAATCACTGACTTCTTGTCACAAGATGCCGAAGTGATTGCACGTTATCAAGGTGGAGATAATGCAGGACACACTATCGTTATCGATGGTAAAAAATTCAAATTGCATTTGATTCCATCAGGTATTTTCTTCCCAGAGAAAATCTCTGTAATCGGAAATGGTGTGGTTGTCAATCCAAAATCATTGGTAACTGAATTGAAATACTTGCACGATGAAGGTGTTAAGACAGATAGTCTTCGTATTTCAGACCGTGCTCACGTTATTTTGCCATATCACATCAAACTTGACCGTTTGCAAGAATCTTCTAAAGGTGATAACAAAATTGGGACAACAAACAAAGGTATCGGCCCTGCTTACATGGATAAAGCAGCACGTGTTGGTATCCGAATTGCTGACCTTTTGGACAAAGAAATCTTTGCTGAACGCTTGCGCGTGAACTTGGAAGAAAAGAATCGTCTCTTTGAAAAAATGTATGACAGCGAACCTATTAAGTTCGAAGATATTTTTGAAGAGTACTATGAATATGGTCAACAAATTAAAGATTACGTTACAGATACATCAGTTATCTTGAACGATGCTCTTGACGCTGGTAAACGCGTTCTTTTCGAAGGTGCACAAGGTGTTATGCTTGATATCGACCAAGGTACATATCCATTTGTTACATCTTCAAACCCTGTTGCTGGTGGTGTTACAATCGGATCAGGTGTTGGTCCAAGTAAAATTAATAAAGTTGTTGGTGTATGTAAAGCCTACACAAGCCGCGTAGGTGACGGACCATTCCCAACAGAACTTTTGGATGAAGTTGGAGATCGTATCCGTGAAATCGGTCACGAATATGGTACAACAACTGGACGTCCACGTCGTGTTGGATGGTTTGACTCAGTTGTAATGCGCCACAGCCGCCGTGTATCAGGTATCACAAACTTGTCACTTAACTCAATCGACGTTCTTTCAGGACTTGATACTGTTAAAATCTGTGTGGCTTACGACCTTGATGGTCAACGTATCGACCACTACCCAGCAAGTCTTGAACAATTGAAACGTTGTAAACCAATCTACGAAGAATTGCCAGGTTGGTCAGAAGACATCACAGGCTGCCGTAGCCTAGATGAGCTTCCAGAAAATGCTCGTAACTATGTTCGTCGTGTTGGTGAACTCGTTGGTGTCCGCATTTCAACATTCTCAGTTGGACCAGACCGCGACCAAACTAACATTCTTGAATCAGTTTGGGCAAATATCTAAGCTCAAAAATATTCAATATACAATACTAAAAAGCCTCGCTAGAATTACCGTTCTAGCGGGGTTTTGTGTTAAAATGTAACTGTGAAATAATTCATATAAAAATAATGCTTGTTATAGCCATGTTACAAAAGTAACGTTGTGTTAATTTGTTTTTGTTAATCTATTTAATGTTGGATAATTAATAGAGGAGGAAAAATGATTAAACGAATTTTATCAATTGCACTGGCTTATGTTGGTGTTATCGTTGGTGCAGGACTTTCTTCAGGTCAGGATTTGATGCAATATTTTGTCGGATTCGGTACTTGGGGAATGATTGGAGTTGTCGTTCTGGGCATATTAAATGCTGTTTTTGGACGCATTATCGTTACTTTCGGAAGTTATTATCGCTCAAATGACCACTCAGAAGTTCTATCTAAAATAGCGCACCCTATAACCAATTGGATTTTGGATATTGCCTTAATAGTTTCTTGTTATGTGATTGGATTTGTCATGATAGCAGGGGCAGGTTCAAACCTCAATCAGCAATTTGGATTGCCAACTTGGTTAGGTGCTTTAATCTGTGCCCTCCTTGTAATTTTTGTTAGTTTTCTTGATTTTGAAAAAATTACTCAGATTATTGGGATTTTTACACCGATTGTTATTGTCATGGTTTTGATTATAGCAGTGCATACATTTTGGGGACAATCATTTGATTTTTCACAGTTAAATGCAGTAGCTAAAACCTTGCCGACAAATATGCCAAACATCTGGCTGTCAGTGATTAACTACTTTGCTCTTTGTGTTATGACAGGTGTGTCGATGGCATTTGTACTTGGAGGTTCAATCATTCGAATTGGTGTTGCTGAAAAAGGTGGAACGCTTGGTGGAGCTATTGTTGGTTTGATTATAGCAGTGACATCACTTGTTTTATTCGTTAGCGTTGGAAAAATCGCTTCTGCAGATATTCCAATGTTGGTTCTTGCCAATGATATTCACCCATGGTTTGCTTTGGCTTATGCCCTTGTCGTCTTTGCCTTGATTTTTAACACAGCATTTAGTCTTTACTACGCTCTTGCCAAACGTTTCTCAGAAAATAAAGGTGAAAAACAGTTTAGACGTTATATGATTATCTTTGTTGTAACTGGATTTGGTTTGTCATTTCTTGGATTTAAACAACTGGTATCTATCATGTATCCAGTACTTGGTTATATCGGCATGGTTATGCTACTTGTCCTTTTACAAGCTTGGATTCGTGAAAAGAGTAATGTCCAAGATGAAAAACATCTGCGTCGCCGCATGATTTCCTTGATTTCTAAAAAATATGACGATGATAAGAAATTTACTAAGAAAGATAAAGTAGAATATCAACAATTAGGTGAAGAGTCAGTTGTTGAAACAAAAGAAATCAAAGAAGATATTCATGACCACGTAGAGCAAGTTTTCGATTCAGAAAATGATGAATAATATTGAATAGATGAAGAGCCTGAGATGAAAGTTCTCAGGCTTTTTTGCTAGAATAAATAATATTACTAAAAGTGTTTAAGAAAGCGTTAAAAATATGCTATACTGAAACAAAAAGGTGAAAAGGAAAGTGAGCAATGACACGGTTTGTGAGCAGTTTTTCGGGTGTTTTAATTATTTTAGTCATGGTTATGGTCGGTTATGTTTTGACCAAAAAAGGATGGTTTGACGACAAAGCACCAAATTTGATAGCTAAGTTAGTGACGCAAGTAGCTCTTCCTTGTTACATGATATCAACGATTGTCGGACGTTTCACGGCAAAAGAAATGCTTGAAATGTTGCCCCAGCTGCGTTTTCCAGCAATTTCAATGGTGATTTTACTTGCTATTGCTATGGCAGTTGCTCAATTGTTTTTGATTGATGAAAAGCACAGAGGATTATTTGTTTCCATGTTTTTTAATTCCAATACGATTTTTGTTGGTTTGCCAATTAACCAAGCGCTTTTTGGGGATAAAAGCATTCCGTATGTCTTGGTTTACTACATGTGCAACACCACATTCTTTTGGACGATTGGAACGTATTTGATTCAAAAAGATGGACGCAAAGAAGTTGTGCTTGATTTTCGAGGCACATTAAAGAAAATCTTTTCTCCGCCACTTATGGGATTTATTATTGGCGTGATTTTAGTCCTTCTGAACATCAAATTACCAGCTTTCTTGCTCAGTGATTTTCAATATCTGGGAAATCTGACGATTCCTTTGTCGATGATTTTTATCGGGATTTCGGTAGCAAATGCAGGACTATCACGCTTGCGTTTCACACAAGACAATGTCTTAGTACTTGTTGGACGTTTTGTAGTCGCTCCGCTTTTGATGATATTAATCGTTAAAAATGCTCAAATGCCCCAGCTGATGAAAGAAGTCTTCATCATTCAGTCAGCTATGCCAGTCATGACAAATGCCCCAGTTGTTGCAAAACTTTACGGTGCAGACAGTGATTATGCAGCAATCATGGTAACCGAATCAACCATTTTAACCATGGTTGTTATTCCAATTTTAATGCTTCTGTTGAATGGATTATAACTAAAAAAGCTACTGAATTTTAAGTTCAGTAGCTTTTTGGTTTAAACATTATGAAAGAAATCGTAGCCTTTTAAAGCTAATTTTTGCTTTTGTTGAAATATAGTAATAGGTGTTGAGTGACCAGAGTAGATAATCGTTTCATCTGGGAGTTTAGACAGCAGCATTTTTATACTTTCTTTTAATTGGTTAATGTCGCTGCCTGGGAAATGAGTTAAACCTAGACCGTGTTGGTAAAAAAGATCACCTACGATAACAGCATTTTCTTGTGGAAAATAATAACTGAGAGAGTCTTGTGAGTGCCCGGGAGTTTCTAGTATTTTACAATGTATATCGGATGTATTTAACGTAATAATAGGAGTGTCAATTTTATTAATATTTTCTAGAATTCGGTCACCAACACAGAGCTTTGACAGATTGAGCATAGGGTTTAATAAATAGTTGTCAGCCTTTTTACTGGCATAAGCTGGGATATTTAGGGCGTTTTGAATTTTTTCGACTGCACCTGTGTGATCAAAATGACCATGAGTTAATAAGATTTTCTCAATGTTCCACTTGTTTTCTTTAATAATTTTTAAAATAAGGTCAGCTTGAGCACCAGGATCTATTAAAAATCCTGAGCGGGTCGTTTCATCAATGATAAAATAAGTATTTACTTGAAAATAGTCAGTTACAGGGAGTATACGTATCATAATGTTATTTCTTAAATGCGGCAACCTTCGGGACCACAAAATCCAGTTTCGTTAGAAGAATTTTTAAGAACCATTTGTTGCAAAGCACGTTCAAAACCTTCTTGTGTTTGAGCACCAGCCACTACAATTTCATCACCAATAAGGAAGAATGGTACTCCGCGAACACCTAATTGGTAAGCAGCGTGTTCTTCTTTGCGGACAAGTTCTTTGTAATCATCGCTATCAAGCATAGCATTTACTTCATCGCTATCAAGACCAACTTTATTTGCGATATCTAGGAGAACTTTGCGATCTGCAAGTTCTTTATTTTCTGAGAAATAAGCAGCAAATAGAGTTTCTTGCAATGTGTCAACTAAGCTAGGATTTGTAGCTTGTGCCATTTTAATAAGGCGGTGTGCATCCATGTTATTAGTAAATAAAGTACTAGCATAATTGAAATCAAGACCTTCTTTACGACCGAGTTCTGCAATGTGTTCGATTTGTTGGCCAGCTTGTTCGTAAGAAATGCGATATTTTTTAGCAAAACGTTCTTGAGTAGGACCAATTGATTTTAGGGGAGCATCTGGATCAAGTCGAAATGCTTTTGGAGTAAGGGTAACTGAATCAGTAAGGCCTAAGTTTGAAATGGCTTTTTTTAGTCGAGTTTCCCCAATGTAGCAGTAAGGGCATGAAAAATCAGACCAATAGGTAATGTTTAAAGTTGTATTCAAAGTTTTCCTCCTTTTTTAAAATAGAACATGTTCTATAAAATATATTTGATATTATAGAACGTGTTCGATATAATGTCAAGTATAAAAGCCTAAAAAATTTGGAGGAAAATTTATGAGAAGAGGACGTCCATTAAAATCTGAAGCTGAAAAAGCAGAACATAGCCGTTTTCAGCTATTACAAGCAACAGAAAATTTAATAAGTCAGGGAAAAAAAGTAACAGTACGCGGAGTGTGCCAATTCGCGGAATTGTCGACAGGAACTTTTTATTATCACTTTAAAGATAAGGATGATTTATTAGGATTTTATTTGACACAATCATTGCCTAAGACTGATAATTATGCTAGTGTGAAAGACCTAAGCCAAGCGGTATTTCTTCTATATCTTCCATTACTTGAGCAGTATGAAAGATTAGGGAAAGGCGTAATGAGAGAGTTTTATTCTGGTACAAATCAAGCTCTGTCTAAATATTTAGGAGAAACTGACGGAAAATTTATCGAAGGTACTGTTATGGCAGAATGCCAGTCATTAATAGATAATTTAAAAAAACAAAATGAGTTCCTCAAAAATGTTGATAGTTTTCAATTGAGCTCAGATATTTGCATTATCATTAAAGGGTGTGTATTTGATTGGTGTTTATCGAATCAAGCAAGTGGTCTTGAGGTTGCTGCCAAGCGTATTTTGACACAATTCTTAGCTATTTATAAAAACTAAAAAAACATGTTAGTATGACTGCGATACTAACATGTTTTTTATAATTGAGTTTTTTCCATTTCAAAAAGCCTAGCCGAGGTGGCTAGACTTTAAGGAGATTATGAAAAAGGATGCATCCACCCAGTTGTTTTGGGAGGTTTCGGGTGAATGCAAGCTAGCAATGCTAGCTGTGAAAGTTTTTAGGAATGAGTATAGTATAAGGAGACTTGCTTAAATGAATCTTAAGTAAAAGAATTAATCTCTTAAAAATCAGATGTGGTCAATATATGTTATAATAAAGCCATGGAAAACAAGAAAAAATTATTATTAATCGACGGGTCATCCGTAGCGTATCGTGCCTTTTTTGCACTGTATAATCAGATTGATCGCTTTAAAAACCGAGCAGGTCTTCATACAAATGCCATTTACGGCTTTCACCTTATGCTCAATCACTTATTAGAAAGAATTCAGCCAACGCATGTTTTGGTTGCTTTTGATGCTGGTAAGACAACTTTCCGTACAGAAATGTACAAAGATTACAAAGCTGGTCGTGCCAAAACACCAGATGAATTCCGTGAGCAGTTACCATATATCCGTGAAATGCTGACAGCACTCGGAATTAACTGGTATGAGTTGGAAAACTATGAAGCTGATGACATCATCGGAACTTTGGATAAATTAGCAGAGAACGAAGATGAATATGATGTAACTATCGTCAGCGGAGATAAAGACCTTATCCAACTTGCGGATAACAACACAACCGTTGAGATTTCTAAAAAAGGTGTCGCTGAGTTTGAAGAATTCACTCCAGCTTATCTCATGGAAAAAATGGGCATCACGCCAAAACAATTTATTGACCTAAAAGCCCTCATGGGTGATAAATCTGATAACATTCCAGGTGTTACTAAGGTCGGTGAAAAGACAGGTCTTAAACTTCTCTTAGAGTATGGCAGTCTTGAAGGTGTTTATGAAAACATCGACGGCATGAAGAAATCTAAGATGAAAGAAAACTTGATTAACGATAAAGAACAAGCTTTCTTGTCTAAGACTTTGGCGACAATCAATATCACTGCTCCAATTGCGATTGGTTTAGATGATATCGACTACACTGGACCTGACTTGGAAAAACTTGTGCCATTTTATGATGAAATGGGCTTCAAACAGTTCAAAGATAATCTCGGTGCTGCGAAGAAACAAGAAAAATTTGATGTGACCTACACTGAAGTGGACAGTTTGAGTGCAGACATGTTCACTGATGACCAATTTTTCTATTTTGAAATCTTGGGTGATAATTATCACGTTGAAAGTATCATCGGGTTTGCTTGGGGAAATGATAAGGCTATCTATGCCTCAACAAATCTTGAACTTCTGAAAGATGATTTGTTTAAAGCAGCGCTAGCTAAACCAATCAAAACTTACGATTTCAAACGTAGCAAAGTACTTCTTAGCCATTTAGGTATTGATTTGCCAGCGCCAGCATTCGACAGTCGCTTAGCAAAATACCTCTTATCAACCGTTGATGATAATGAACTATCAACCATTGCTCGTTTGTATACAGAGTATGTTCTTGATAGCGATGAAGCTGTTTATGGTAAGGGTGTTAAGCGTGCTGTTCCAGAAAAAGCTGTGCTGCTCAGCCATTTAGCGCGTAAGATTGTGGTTTTGAACCATTCTGAAAAAGTCATGCTAGATAAGTTGACAGAGCATCAACAAGCAAGCCTTCTTTTTGACATGGAACAACCGTTAGCAAATGTTCTTGCTAAGATGGAAATTGCAGGTATTTCAGTTAAAAAAGAAACGCTCCAAGAAATGGAAAAAGCCAACCAAGCAGTCATTGACAACTTGACACAAGAAATCTATGACCTTGCTGGTATGGAATTTAACATTAACTCGCCAAAACAATTGGGTGAGTTGCTCTTTGAAAAGATGCAATTGCCAACGAGCTACACTAAGAAAACCAAGACTGGTTACTCAACAGCAGTTGATGTTTTGGAACGCTTGGCGCCAATCTCACCAATCGTATCTAAGATTTTGGAATACCGCCAAATCGCAAAACTCCAATCAACTTATATCGTTGGTTTGCAAGATTTCATCTTGAAAGATGGCAAGATTCATACTCGCTATTTGCAAGATTTGACGCAAACAGGACGTTTGTCTAGTGTTGACCCTAACTTGCAAAATATTCCAGTGCGTTTGGAACAAGGTCGCTTGATTCGTAAGGCATTTGTCCCAGAAACAGCAGACGAAGTTCTCCTAAGTTCCGACTACTCACAAATCGAGTTGCGCGTGCTTGCTCACATTTCAAATGATGAACATTTGATTGCAGCTTTCCGTGAAGGAGCAGACATTCATACATCAACAGCCATGCGTGTCTTTGGCATTGAAAAACCAGAAGACGTCACACCAAATGACCGTCGTAACGCAAAAGCAGTAAACTTCGGTATTGTTTACGGTATTTCAGACTATGGTCTTGCTAATAACTTGGGTATTCCACGTAAAGTAGCTAAACAATACATCGAGACTTACTTCGAACGCTATCCAGGTATTAAAGACTACATGGAGCGCGTGGTGCGTGATGCTAAAGATAAAGGTTATGTTGAAACGCTCTTCCACCGTCGTCGTGAATTGCCAGATATCAATGCTCGTAACTTCAATGTGCGTCAATTTGCTGAGCGTACAGCCATTAACTCGCCAATTCAAGGTAGCGCAGCCGACATTCTCAAAATTGCTATGATTAACCTTGATAAAGCTTTAGTTGAAGGGAAATTCAAGACAAAAATGCTTCTACAAGTGCACGATGAAATCATCCTTGAAGTGCCAAAAGACGAGCTAGAAGCTATTGAAAAATTAGTCAAAGAAACCATGGAATCAGCCATTGAACTTTCAGTCCCACTAGTGGCAGACGAAAGTGCTGGACAAACATGGTACGAAGCAAAATAATAGCAAAACGAGGTGATAAGCTTTATCGCCTCGTTTTAATATCAAGTATGATATACTTAAGAAAAACCTTATAAAAGGAGGTTGCCATAATGACGACTTTTCAAAATCCTAGCCAAGATGTGATTGCTGATTATTTAAAAAGTGCCAAAACAATCGCTGTTGTGGGACTTTCCAAGCGTGAAAATAGTCCAGCTTACGGTGTTTCAAAAATCATGCAAGAAGCTGGTTACACCATTATCCCAGTTAACCCACGTTTAGCGGGTGAGAAGGTGCTTGGTGAGACGGCTTATGCTAGACTCCAAGACATTCCCGTTCACGTTGATATCGTTGATGTTTTCAGACGAAGTGAGTTTCTCCCAGAAGTTGCCAAAGATTTTATCGAAACGGATGCTGATATTTTTTGGGCTCAGCTAGGTCTAGAAAGCCAAGAAGCGGCTGACATCTTACAAGCCGCAGGACGTGACAAAATTGTCATGAACAAGTGCATCAAGATTGAATATCAAAATTTGTAAATAATATTGAAAATGAGAAGATCCTTTCAAAATGGATTTTCTCATTTTTGTTGTCATGAAAATACTGAAATTGTGGCTTTCCCTGTTAAAAAAGTGAAGATTTGCTATGAAAACTTGAAATCGTCAGATTTTTATAATAAAATGAATGAGCGTGTCAAGACATGCAAAAATTAAACTATGTTATAATGATTTTAAATAAATAGAACAGGAGAGCCATAATGGACATTCATACCCATCACCGTCCTTTGGATGCCTATGAAAATGTCATTGAGCATCTCAGGAAAAAGCACATTCGTATTACGGAGACTCGTAAAGCCATTATTGCTTATATCATAAATAGTCATGAGCACCCAAGTGCTGAAAAGATATATAAAGACTTGTTGCCAAAACATCCAAATATGAGTTTAGCGACGGTTTACAACAACATGAAAGTCCTTGTCGAAGAAGGCTTTGTTGCTGAGTTGAAAGTGACTAACGACACAACAACTTACTATGACTTTATGGGACATCAGCATATTAATATTGTTTGTAAATGTTGTGGTGATATTGCAGACTTTATGGATGTGGACGCTATTGACATCGGTAAAGAAGCCTATGAACAAACTGGTTACATGATTACCAAGGTTCAGTTGACTGCTTACGGTATTTGCCCAAATTGCCAAGAAAAGCTCAGAGCAGCTGGCGAACCATTCATGGCTTATCGTGAAGAGAAATAAAAAGAAGGTGTCTTAACATCTTCTTTTTTGTACACAAAAAACCCCAGCTAAGCTGGGGTTTATTTCATTTATTCAGTTTTAGCAATTAAATCTTCGTAGAAGAAGAGTTCTGCTGTAGTTGTATATGGTAATGTGTAGAAGTAAAGCAATCCACAAGTTAGTGCAGTTAAAATGTACCAACCGATGAAACTAAATTGTAGACAGAATAGGCGCCATTTGTTGCCAGCCATTAATTCTGTACTCTTGTTGATAACACTACGTGGACCTTCATAAGTGCCATTTTGAACAGCGTCATAAAGGACGTATGTTGTCATGCTATATGAGTATTGTTTGATGATTGAAAGAGCAAAACCTGCAATCATAAGAACAAATCCAATGATAGTGACCAAGATGCCACCGTTAGAATTATTTGAAGTAGTTGCTGCAACTCCTGCAACAAAAATGATAGAACCTACAATACCGATTAAAGACCATAGGAATAGGAATACCCATTTGACAATAGCAGTTACTACATATTTTCCAAATATTTCATTTGAGAAAACACGCATGTTATCTCCTACTTCAACATGGTCGCGTTTGTGGCGAATAACATCAAGCACGGCGTAACTTGCTGAAGCAAGGAATAATGCTGATAGAATTGAAACAATACCTGGAACAGATACAGTAGCATTAACTGTAGTACCATTAATATGATATGTTTCTGTATAGCTAATTGAAATTGTTAAAATAGCTAAAATGATAGAAACAAGAAACAATTGGTACTTACCAGAGAGAGTTTTCAAAAATTCTCTAGCTTTTTGACGAGTTTCTGAAGCTTTCATAATATGAACCTCCTTAAAAATTCCGTAAAATGTATTACTTCCACGCTTTCATTATATCACCTTGTATTAGAGAAGTCACACGATAAGAGGTAAACATGACAAAAAATGTGATTTTTGGTAAAATCGTAAAGGTTGCGCTATTTAAGCAATGCATTGTAAAAATCTGGAAGTTTTTTCAGATTTTCTCAGTCTGATTACTGTTTAATCATGACGATAATAAAAATGCCCACAACTGTTTTTTGTGATAGCAAGGAGAAAAAAGATGACAGATTATCCGATTAAATATCGTTTAATTAAGAAAGAAAAACACACAGGTGCTCGTCTGGGTGAAATTATCACACCACACGGCACATTTCCAACACCAATGTTCATGCCTGTTGGAACACAAGCCACAGTTAAGACACAATCACCAGAAGAACTCAAAGAAATGGGTTCAGGTATCATTTTGTCAAATACTTACCACCTATGGTTGCGTCCTGGTGATGAATTAATCGCTCGCGCTGGCGGTCTTCACAAATTCATGAACTGGGACCAAGCTATTTTAACAGATAGCGGTGGTTTCCAAGTTTACTCATTGGCTGAGTCACGTAATATCACTGAAGAAGGGGTAACATTTAAAAACCACCTTAACGGTCAAAAAATGTTCTTGTCTCCAGAAAAAGCCATCTCAATCCAAAATAATTTGGGTTCAGATATCATGATGAGCTTTGATGAATGTCCACAATTTTATCAACCATATGATTACGTTAAAAAATCAATTGAACGTACTAGCCGCTGGGCTGAACGTGGTTTGAAAGCACACCGTCGTCCACATGACCAAGGTCTATTTGGTATCGTTCAAGGTGCTGGTTTCAAAGATCTTCGTCGTCAATCAGCAAATGATTTGGTAAGTATGGACTTCCCAGGATACTCAATTGGTGGTCTTGCTGTTGGTGAATCACACAAAGAAATGAATGCGGTACTTGATTTCACAGTGCCAATGTTGCCAGAAAATAAACCTCGTTACCTTATGGGAGTTGGTGCACCAGATAGCTTGATTGATGGTGTTATCCGTGGTGTCGATATGTTTGACTGCGTCCTTCCAACACGTATCGCTCGTAACGGAACATGTATGACTAGTGAAGGTCGTTTGGTTGTTAAAAATGCTGCTTACGCTGAAGACTTTACACCACTTGATCACGATTGTGATTGCTACACTTGCCGTAATTACACACGTGCTTACATTCGTCACTTGCTTAAAGCTGATGAAACATTTGGTCTTCGTTTGACAAGTTACCACAATCTTTACTTCCTTGTAAACTTGATGAAAAAAGTTCGTCAGGCAATCATGGATGACAATCTTTTGGAATTCCGTGAAGATTTCTTCGAACGTTATGGTTACAACCGTAGCGACCGTAATTTCTAATAACTACAGAGTCTAGAACAGTTATGTTCTAGGCTTTTTTAGTTTTAGTGATGTTAGTTTTTAAAAAGTGTTAACCTAATTATAAAAATAAGTTGACTAAAAACGAATGAAGTAGTAAACTTTGTTAAAAGGTTGGTGATGATTATGATTTATGGAATTGGACTTGATAGTGAGGGAAGATGCCTGCATTATCATACAAAGTGTGATGTCGTTGCCTTAAAATGCAATAAATGTAAGGAATATTTTGCTTGCTATCGGTGTCACAATCAGTTGCAAAATCACCCTTTTGAACCAGTGTCAAAAGAAGATGAAGCGCCTGTCATTTGTGGGAGCTGTCGTCAATTTTTAACTTTTGCTGAGTATAAAAAGGGAGCTTGTCCGTATTGTCGCCATGCCTTTAATCCGAAGTGCCAGGTGCACGAGACCATTTATTTTAAGGAGTAGTTTATGAAAAACGTGAGAGATTTGCTCTACATTGCGATGATGTCAACGATTTTAGTGATTTTGGGATTCATTCCTGCTATACCTTTGGGCTTTATTCCAGTTCCTATTGTGTTGCAAAATTTGGGAGTTATGCTGGCTGGAATTTTATTGGGTTGGAAAAAGGGAACCTTGTCGATTCTTTTATTTTATCTTTTAGGGATGTTCATTCCAGCATTTTCAGGTAGCACTTTGTTTGCTGTTTTTGCTGGACCAACGCTTGGTTATGTTATTGCTTGGTTGTTTGTACCGATGGTTATTTCAGGAATTTTAGCCATTTTTAAAAAGGCAAGCTTTGTGGCAAATCTTATTGCCATTTTACTTGGCGGCATGATTTTTGTGGATGTTGTTGGTGCGGTTTATTTGTCAGTTTACACACATACACCGTTAGTAGCTTCGCTTTTATCAAATCTAGCTTTTATTCCAGGAGATACGATTAAATCAGTTGTCGCAGCAACGATTGCCTATAAATTCAAAGATAAATTAATCCCGTCTCAAGTAGCGTGTTAAGTGATTTACCTTTTTGAAAAAAGATTTCATTTTTTGTTATAATGTGAGTAAGTAATACTAGAGAAGGAGTCTACTATGAAACTCACAACACTTGGTTGCTGGGGCGCATACCCTTACAAAGACGGCGGAACAACTTCATATCTTGTTACAAGTGAAGATGGTTTTCAATTGCTTATGGATTGTGGAAGCCGCGCTGTTACAGAACTAGAAAAAGAAATCAGTCCACTGGATTTGGATGCGGTGATTATTTCACACTATCATCCTGATCATATTGCGGATCTTGGCGTGCTCCGCCATTATTTCCAACTTTATCCAAAACACCTTTGGACACCGAAAGTTTTGCCGATTTATGGGCATAAAGAAGATGAATCTGAATTTGCTAAGTTGACTTTGCCTGGTGTATCTGAAGGTAGAGCTTATGATGTCAACGGTGTTGAACACATTGGTCCATTTGATATTACATTTATCAAAACTGTTCACCCAGTGCCTTGCTACGCTTTTCGTATCGTAGAACGTGCTACTGGTCAAACCCTTGTCTTTACTGGTGATACAGGTTATTTTGATGGCTTGGAAAAATTCGCCGCAGGTGCTGACCTTTTCTTGGCAGATGTTTACCTTTATGCAGGAAATGAAAATCACCCAGCGCATTTGACAACCAAAGAAGCAGGGCAAATTGCCAAAGCTGCAGGTGTGAAATCACTTGTTTTGACACACACACCACCAGTTCCACCACAAGGTATCTCTGCTGAAAATCATCTTCAAGTGCTCAAAGAAGAAGCACAAGGTTTTGCTGCAGATATTCCTGTTGATTTGGCAGAGCCTCACAAATCATGGCAAATTGGGGAGCTCTAATGGCTGAATTTACACAGGAAGAAAAAGAGTTTTTCATGCAAGAAGCGCTCAAGGAAGCGCAAAAATCGCTAGAAAAAAAAGAAATTCCAATTGGCTGTGTTATTGTCAAAGATGGTGAGATTATTGGACGTGGTCACAATGCACGTGAAGAGCAGCAGAAGGCTATTTTACACGCTGAAATCATGGCAATCAACGAAGCCAATGAAAACGAAGGCAACTGGCGTTTGCTAGACAGCACGCTTTTTGTGACTATCGAGCCATGTGTGATGTGCAGCGGAGCGATTGGGCTTGCCCGCATTCCGCAAGTGATTTACGGAGCAGCCAATCAGAAATTTGGCGGTGCTGGAAGTCTTTACGACATTTTGACTGATGTTCGTCTTAATCACCGTGTGGAGGTTGAGACGGGTATTCTCGAGGCTGAATGTGCAGGTATCATGCAAGATTTTTTCCGCAAAAATCGTGAAAAGAAAAAAGCAGCTAAACGTGCTGCCAAGGAAAATTGCTGATTTGCATAATTCAATTTTTATGATATAATATTCTTCGGAGCAACATCTGCGCGTGAAGCGGGTCAGGGGAGGAATCCAGCAGCCCTAAGCGATTGTAGGTGTGTGCTCTTTTTTGTTCTTAAGACATGCTATTTTATGCAAAAATGTTGTGATTTTCTATGTAAAAATGATTATTTCATGAAAGTTTTCAGTAAGATGGCGAACCCTTGTGAAACGCTTTATTATATGGGATTATTTAGCAAAAATGATTGAAAAAAAACGCATAAAAGAGTAATATAGAAGAGAAATTTAATTTTTTTTGAGGAGTATTTGTAATGACACATATTAAATTTGATTATTCAAAATTGTTGGGTCAATTCGTCGAACAAGAAGAAATCGACTTCATGCAAACACAAGTCAACGTTGCTGACGAATATTTGCGTAAAGGTACTGGTCCTGGTTCTGATTTCCTTGGTTGGGTAGACCTTCCAGAAAACTACGACAAAGAAGAATTTGCTCGTATCCAAAAAGCTGCTGCTAAAATCCAATCAGACAGTGAAGTTCTTGTTGTTATCGGTATCGGTGGTTCATACCTTGGAGCACGTGCTGCTATCGATTTCTTGAGCAACCACTTCTATAACCTTCAAGCATCTGCAGATCGTAAAGGTCCTCAAATCCTTTACGCTGGTAACTCAATTTCTTCAACTTACCTTGCAGACCTTGTTGAATATGTTAAAGATAAAGATTTCTCTGTTAACATCATTTCTAAATCAGGTACTACAACTGAACCAGCTATCGCTTTCCGTGTCTTCAAAGAACTTCTAGTTGAAAAATACGGTCAAGAAGAAGCTAACAAACGTATCTACGCTACAACAGATAAAGCTAAAGGTGCTGTTAAAGTTGAAGCTGTTGCTAACGATTGGGAAACATTTGTTGTTCCAGATAACGTTGGTGGACGTTTCTCAGTATTGACTGCTGTAGGTCTTCTTCCAATCGCTGCTGCTGGTATCGATATCGAAGCTCTTATGAACGGTGCTAACGCTGCTCGTAAAGAATTGACTTCTGCTGAAATCTCAGAAAACATCGCTTACCAATACGCTGCAGTTCGTAACGTACTTTACCGTAAAGGTTACATCACTGAAATCTTGGCTAACTACGAACCATCACTTCAATACTTCGGTGAATGGTGGAAACAATTAGCTGGTGAATCAGAAGGTAAACACCAAAAAGGTATCTACCCAACATCTGCTAACTTCTCAACAGACCTTCACTCACTTGGACAATTCATCCAAGAAGGTTACCGTAACATCTTCGAAACAGTTGTTCGTGTTGATAAACCACGTAAAAACGTTGTTATCCCTGAATTGTCAGAAGATCTTGATGGTCTTGGATACCTTCAAGGTAAAGACGTTGACTTCGTAAACAAAAAAGCAACTGATGGTGTACTTCTTGCTCACACTGACGGTGGAGTACCTAACATGTTCTTGACACTTCCTCAACAAGATGAATTCACTCTTGGTTACACAATCTACTTCTTCGAATTGGCTATCGGTCTTTCAGGTTACCTTAACGCCGTTAACCCATTCAACCAACCAGGTGTAGAAGCATACAAGAAAAACATGTTTGCTCTTCTTGGTAAACCAGGATTTGAAGACTTGTCAGCTGAATTGAACGCACGTCTTTAATTCATCACTACACAGATAAAAAAGCTTCCGAAAGGAGGCTTTTTTGTGTGCGAAAATTTCCCCCAAATTTTTGAAAAAAATTCCCAAAAACTAATTGACAAAAATTATATATATAATGGTTGTGGAAATTTTAAGGAAAATGGAGATTAGGCATGACAAGTAATGACCAAAATCAAATGTATGAGGTAATGATTCAAACAATTACTGCAGCTAGTCAGTTACCTTTTGTAAAAGTGAATCGAGAAGAGTTTTTAAGAAAGGAATTTGCTGGTGATAAGTACTTAGAGAATATTATAAAAGATGGTCCTCAAAGTGTTTTTACTAGTCAAGCTTTACGAAAAAGAGCTAAAAAAGTCATAAATAACGCTACTAATAAAACTTCAGTAGCTTCTTTTGTAACTGGGCTTCCATCTAATCCAGTTACTGCTTT
This sequence comes from Streptococcus equinus, assembly GCF_049393735.1. Classification (GTDB taxonomy): domain Bacteria; phylum Bacillota; class Bacilli; order Lactobacillales; family Streptococcaceae; genus Streptococcus; species Streptococcus equinus_G. The sequence goes on along the minus strand of NZ_CP185946.1, from coordinate 1,770,245 downwards.
GGCATCCGGAGGAGCAGATATTATTCAATATTTTGGTTTTGCTTTAAATCTATCACAACAAATAGCTTATTTATTTGGTGAAGATGATTTATTTGGCGGAGATTATAATCAATTACCAGAAGAAGCTCAAATTCGTATTGTCGCTTATCTAGGTATTATGCTTGGGGCAAGTGGTTCATCTGCTCTAATTGCTAATATATCTAAAACAGCTGGGAAAACTCTTGGGAAGAAGGTAACACAACAAGCTTTAACCAAAACCGCGTGGTATCCGCTTGTTAAGAAAATAGGCAGTACCATAGGAGTTAAAATTACGAAACAAAGTGTTGGAAAATCAATTACTAAAGTAGTTCCAGTACTTGGTGGAGTGATTTCTGGTGGTCTAACTTATATGACATTTAAACCAATGGGAAATAAATTAGCCGATACATTTGTAGATTTATTGGACGGAAAAATTTCAGAAGATTTTTCGGGAATTAATGAGTACAGAGGAGACTTTAGACAAAAGATGGCTAAAGACGTAGAAGATATTGATGGAGAATTTACAGAATTAGCTGGTGAATAAAAGTTATTTTGTATTTTAATAATACCTAATCACTCGGTTTTTTGCTGAGTGATTTTTTAATAAAATTTCTTTCCAAATTTTCTGAATATTTGTTATAATAATATACAATTAACTAATTTTGAATTGGAAGGAGTAGGGTGTTTGGCTTGGAAAGTCTTTGTATCAGGATTTTCCTAGGCCTTTGAAACGCTCTTGGTATCTTAAATATGACTGCACAAAAAATGACGGCTCAAGAGATTATTGCTTTTATTGGGAATGCTGAGAAGAAGACAAATGTTAAAGTAACGTTTGAAGGTGAACTTGCTGCAGCTGTTCCAGAAAGTGTCATTAAGCTTGGCCACGTGCTTTTTGGTGACTGGAAAGATATTGAGCCGCTTTTGGCAAACTTGATTGAAAATAAAGATTATGTTGTTGAACAAGACGGTCGCAATTCAGCTGTGCCATTGCTTGATAAACGCCATATTAACGCTCGTATCGAACCAGGTGCCATTATTCGTGATCAAGTGACTATTGATGATAATGCGGTTGTCATGATGGGTGCAGTTATTAACATCGGTGCTGAAATTGGTGCAGGTACGATGATTGATATGGGTGCTGTTCTCGGTGGGCGTGCTATTGTTGGTAAAAACAGCCATATCGGTGCAGGAGCTGTCCTTGCTGGTGTGATTGAACCAGCTTCAGCAGAGCCAGTGCGCATTGGGGATAATGTCCTTGTTGGTGCCAATGCTGTTGTCATCGAAGGTGTCCAAGTTGGTAATGGTTCTGTCGTAGCAGCGGGAGCTATTGTTACCAAAGATGTTCCAGAAAATGTTGTTGTGGCTGGCGTTCCCGCTCGTATCATCAAAGAAATTGATGCTAAAACACAACAAAAAACAGCACTCGAAGACGCTTTGCGCAATTTGTAATAATAGATTCAAAGGCTTGAGAATTTTCTCAAGCTTTTCACAAATAAAGGAAAACATATGACTTTAGATTTAATTAACATTCGTCGTCATTTACACCAGATTCCAGAAATTGGCTTGGAAGAATTTAAAACGCAAGCTTACCTTTTAGAATGCATAGCAGACATAACAGCTGGAAGAGATTTTGTGGAGCAGCGCACTTGGCGTACTGGTATTCTTGTTTTTTTGGAGGGTTATGCACCTGAGAAAACAATTGGTTGGCGCACTGATATCGATGCTCTTCCTGTGGTTGAAGAGACTGGCTTACCATTTTCTAGTCAGCACGAAGGGCGCATGCATGCCTGTGGACATGATATGCACATGACCGTTGCACTTGGCTTGTTAGATGAATTGGTGCAAACACAACCAAAGAACAATCTACTCTTTCTTTTTCAACCAGCTGAGGAAAATGAGGCGGGTGGCATGCTCATGTATCAAGAAAATGCATTTGGCGAGTGGAAACCAGATGAATTTTACGGGCTACACGTCCGACCTGATTTTAAGGTTGGGGATATCGCGACAAATACCTCGACTCTTTTTGCAGGCACTTGTGAGGTGTTGATAACTTTCAAAGGAAAAGGTGGTCATGCGGCTTTTCCACATGAAGCAAACGACGCCTTGGTTGCTGCAGCTTATTTTGTCACGCAAGTGCAGACAATTGTCAGTCGAAATGTCGACCCGATTCAAGGTGGCGTCGTCACTTTTGGGTCATTTCATTCGGGGACAACGAATAATGTCATTGCAGAAACAGCGCAGCTGCATGGTACCATTCGCACTTTGACCCAAGATATGAGTCTTCTCATCCAAAAACGTGTTACTGAGATAGCTAAGGGAGTTGCAGCAAGTTTTGGAATGGAAGTTGATATCAATCTTAAACAAGGTGGCTATTTACCTGTTGAAAACAATCCTGAATTAGCGCGGGAGGCTATGGATTTCTTTAGAAATAGGGAAAATGTGAACTTGATTGACTGCCTACCAGCCATGACTGGAGAGGATTTCGGGTATTTGTTGCACCAAATTCCTGGTGTCATGTTCTGGCTAGGCGTGGACACGCCATATGCTCTGCACCACCCTAAAATGAGCCCGAATGAGGACGCTCTTTCCTTTGCAGTTGCTGAAGTATCAGCTTTTTTAAAGAAAAAAGTAAATTTATCATAAAATAAATGAGTTTGAGAATCTCTCAAACTCATTTTTTAATAGAAAATACAAAAAAGCCGCTATTGGGAGCTAGCGGCTTAAAAAGGGAAGGACATGATTTTTCAACCATGTCCAGGAGATTTATGAAAAGGGAATAACTCCAAAAGAGCCAATTCCCAGCGGTTTGGGAGAACCGCTATTTAGGATAGGTATAGTATAGCGGAGAAACCTTAAAGAAACCTTAAAGTAAATTTTAAGGTTTTTCCAGAGTAAAACCGCGGTTTTGTGTTATCATAATAGCATGGAAAAAGAAGCCTTACGAAAGAATATTCTTGCCAATTTGAAAGGACAAGATAAACAGGATAAAGCCTTGATAGATAAGGCTTTGTTAGATGATTTTATACAGACAAAAGCTTACAAAGAGGCAAAGACAATTGCGACATATTTGGCTTTTGATTTTGAATATGACACCCAACTTTTGATTAATCAAGCACAAAAAGACGGCAAAAAAATTCTTATTCCTAAAACTTATCCTAAAGGGAAAATGATTTTTTGTGCTTATGACCCCGAACATCTGGTTAAAACTAAGTTTGGCTTATGGGAGCCTGCTTGTGGAAAACCTGTGGATAAATCTGAAATTGATTTGATTCATGTGCCAGGTGTGGGCTTTAATCACGATGGTTACCGTATTGGATATGGCGGCGGTTTTTACGATAGATATTTAAAAGATTATAAAGGAAATACGATTAGTACGATTTATGACTTTCAAAAGGCTGACTTTCAGCCAGATGGTCATGACGTAGCTGTTAAGGAGGTATTGAGTCGATGAAAAAAGTTATCAAGGAAAGTCCTGTGACGATTTTTTTGCTGGCATTGACGACACTTGTTTTTGTAGCCATGCAATTGATTTATTTTGGCAATGCAACATCTACCCAAGCGATTTTTAATTCTGGTGGTATGTACGGCGCTTATGTCATGTACGACCATAGTCAATTATGGCGTTTGGTGACACCGATTTTTGTTCATATCGGTTGGGAGCATTTTTTCTTTAATGCTTTAACGCTTTATTTTGTCGGACAAATGGCAGAGCAAATCTGGGGACATCATAAATTTTTGGCTTTGTATGTTCTCTCAGGCGTAGTAGGTAATATCTTTACTCTATTTTTCACGCCAAACGTTGTTGCTGCCGGAGCTTCAACATCCTTATTTGGTGTCTTTGCGGCAATTATGGTTGCTGGATATTTTGGTAGAAATCCTTATTTGAAAGAATTGGGTCGCAATTATCAAGCACTCATCTTGATTAACTTGCTGTTTAATTTATTCACGCCAAGTGTCGGGATTGCAGGGCACATTGGTGGACTTGTTGGTGGTGTTTTGTGTGCCATCTTTTTACCAACTCTTGTGGAGAAACATATGTTTAAACCATGGCAACGTTGGCTAGCGTTGGCAGCTTATGTTGTGCTAAGTGTGCTTTTGACTATGATTTCATTGCATTAAAAAAATTCCTCTAGATATTATCTAGAGGAATTTTTTTAATTTATAGTATATTATTTAGAATCTTTTTTGTCTGATTGACCTTCTAATTTTTTACCTAAATCGATAAGATATTGTTTCATGTTATCTTTGATTTGTGGGTGTTGAAGGGCATAGTCAATTGATGTTTTCATGAAGCCGAATTTATCACCGACATCATAACGGTCACCGTTAAATTGACGAGCAAAGACGCGTTGAGTTTTGTTCAATGTATCGATGGCGTCTGTCAATTGGATTTCGTTACCAGCTCCAGGTTCTTGAGTTTCAAGAATATTGAAGATTTCTGGTGTAAGAAGGTAACGACCAATGATAGCAAGGTCACTTGGTGCATCTTCAGGTGCTGGTTTTTCAACGAAAGTATCAACACTGTAAAGACCATCTTTACCTTCGCCTTGAGGGGCGATAACACCGTATGATGAAACTTCTTCGTGTGGCACAGGCATAACAGCGATTGTTGATGCGTGTGTGTTTTCGTAGTCGTTAATCAATTGTTTTGTAAGTGGAACAGCTTTGTCGTTGTTGATATCCATAAGGTCATCACCAAGCATAACAACGAAAGGTTCGTTGCCTACAAAGGCTTTGGCTTGAAGAACAGCATCCCCAAGACCACGTGGGTGACTTTGACGGATAAAGTGAAGATTGATAGCTGTTGTATCGTTAACGAGTTTAAGAAGATCTGTTTTTCCTTTATGTTCCAAATTGTATTCTAGTTCGAAGTTTGAGTCAAAGTGATCTTCGATAGAACGTTTTGATTTACCAGTAACAACCAAGATATCTTCAATGCCTGATTTCAAGGCTTCTTCAACGATAAATTGGATTGTTGGTTTATCAACAATTGGAAGCATCTCTTTAGCGAGTGCTTTTGTAGCTGGCAAGAAGCGAGTTCCGAGACCAGCTGCGGGAATAACGGCTTTTCTAACTTTTCTTGTGTTCATAGAGAACTCCTTTTCATAAATTAACTATGCTGAATTAAATTATACTACAATTTTAATTTTAGTGCCATTCGTTTTCAGAACGGAAGTCATTAGACATCATGCCAAGAATGCTTTCGCGAACGTCAGCACCTTCATAGATAACTTTGTAAATAGCAGTTGTGATTGGCATATAAACGTCTAATTCTTTTGCTAATTCATAAGCAACTTTAGTTGTTGAAATCCCTTCGATAACCATTCCCATGTTTTTCTCGATGTCTTCGAGTTTTTCACCGCGACCAAGAGCGTCACCAGCACGCCAGTTACGTGAGTGAACTGATGTTCCTGTTACGATAAGGTCTCCGACACCAGAAAGTCCGCTGTAAGTGAGTGGGTTAGCTCCCAATTTAACTCCAAGGCGTGTGATTTCAGCAAGTCCACGTGTGATGACAGCAGCTTTAGCGTTGTCACCGAAACCAAGACCGTGAAGTGCACCAGCTCCGACAGCGATGATATTTTTAAGAGCACCAGCTGTTTCCACACCGATAACATCAGTATTAGTGTAGAGACGGAAGTAGTTGTTACTAAATAGTTTTTGAACGTATTTAGCAGCTTCGTGATCTTTAGAAGCGGCAGTGATCAAAGTGATATCACGAACGATTGTTTCTTCAGCGTGACTTGGCCCAGAAACAACAACGATGTCTGAACGTAGTTCAGCAGGAATTTCTTCCTCAAGAATAGTTGAAAGACGTTCGTGTGTTCCAGGTTCAAGACCTTTAGAAGCGTGCATGATAACTGCTTTGTGATCAAGTGTCTCAGCAACTTGTTTTGCAACCAAACGTGTAACTTTTGTTGGAACAACAAACAAGATAGCATCAACGTCTGTAAGAGCTTCTTTTAAATCAAGTGTCGCTTTGATATCTTCAGAGATAACGATATCTTTGAAGTAGCGAGTATTTGTGTGTTTCGTATTTAATTCTTCAATTTGTTCTGGGATATTTCCCCATAGACAAACTTCATGTCCATTGTCGTTTAATACTTGTGCAAGAGCGGTTCCCCATGAACCAGGCCCTAAGACAGCAACTTTTTGTCTTGTCATTTTTACTCCTCTCTTAAACGAGCAAGATTACATTCTCCATTATATCATAAGAGCTATCTGTTTGTCTTTGTTTATTAGAAAAGGTGAGTTTTGTCATATTTTAGTTAAGCTATTATAATAGAAAAAACGTCGATATGTTTTTGTAAAATAACTTGTGGTATAATGAAATGACTTAACAGGAATAGGAAAGGAAGACTTATCTGGTGATTGATTTAGAAGAGATTCTATCTAAGATGAATCCCAATCAAAAAATCAACTATGACCGAGTCATGCAACAAATGGCTAAACGTTGGGCGCAAGAAGAGGTAAGACCAAAAATTCTTGTCCACGTTTGCTGCGCACCGTGCTCTACATATACTTTGGAATATTTGACGCAGTATGCTGACTTGACAGTTTATTTTGCCAATTCAAATATTCATCCAAAAGACGAGTACCTTCGTCGTGCTTATGTGGTGCAAAAATTCATCTCGGATTTTAATGAAAAAACAGGAAATAATGTTGACTTCATTGAGGCACCTTATGACCCATCAGAATATTTTCAAAAGGTTCACGGTCTAGAAGACGAACCTGAGGGTGGAGAACGTTGTACGGTTTGTTTTGATTATCGTTTGGATAAAGCGGCAAAAATGGCGGTTGAGCTTGGATATGATTATTTTGCCAGTGCTTTGACAATCAGCCCGCACAAAAATTCCCAAGTCATCAACAGCGTGGGAATCGAAGTTCAAAAGGTTTATGCGACTAAGTATTTACCAAGCGATTTCAAGAAAAATAACGGTTACCGTCGTTCAGTTGAAATGTGTGAGGAATATGACATCTATCGTCAATGCTACTGTGGCTGTGTTTTTGCAGCAAAAATTCAAGGCGTTGATTTGAATCAAATCAAAAAAGAAGCCAAAGAATTTATGGTCGGAAAAGACGGCGAAAAAGAATTTCCACACATCCGCTTTACATTTGAAGGCAAAGAAATTTAATACAAGAAAAGCAGAATTAGTTTCAAGCTAGTCCTGCTTTTTTAATACTATACCTGACTATAATAGTTACAGAGCTAGAATTTTTTCTTCATATACCTCCCACCTCCACCATTTACGGAATTAAATAGTGTAAGGAAAAATAGTAATAAGTAAACTTTCTTTGTTTCCAAGCAAGGAAAGTTTTTTTGATGAATAGCTTTTATGTTATAATATGAAGATGATTTAATACAGAAAAAAGGAGACAAAATGAGTAAAATTAGAGGGTTTGAATTGGTTTCACAATTCACAGATGAAGCATTGCTACCAAAACGTGAAACAGCGCATGCGGCTGGTTATGATTTGAAAGCTGCGGAAACGACAGAAATCGCACCTGGCGAAATCAAATTGGTGCCAACTGGGGTTAAAGCTTACATGCAAGCTGGCGAAGTGCTTTATCTCTTTGACCGTTCATCAAACCCACGTAAAAAAGGTCTGGTGTTGATTAATTCTGTTGGCGTCATTGATGGTGACTACTACGGCAATACAGCCAATGAAGGTCATATCTTTGCACAAATGAAAAATATCACTAATGAGCCTGTTGTGGTCGAAGCTGGCGAACGCATTGTTCAAGGTGTTTTCATGCCTTTCTTGGTTGCCGACGGTGACGAAGCAGACGGCGTTCGTACAGGCGGCTTTGGTTCAACAGGGAAATAAGATAAGGTAAGAATATTAAGGAGGTAATGAGCTATCGCTAAGAAGAAAACAACGTTTATTTGTCAGGAGTGTGGCTATCATTCTCCGAAATATTTAGGGCGTTGTCCAAACTGTTCATCTTGGACATCTTTTGTCGAAGAAGTCGAAGTGCAAGAGGTTAAAAATGCGCGTGTCAGTTTGACAGGTGAAAAGAGCAAGCCAACTAAGTTGAAGGATGTTAGCTCGATTAATTACTCACGCACAAAGACTGGCATGGATGAATTTAACCGCGTGCTCGGTGGTGGTGTGGTGCCAGGTAGTTTGGTGCTTATCGGGGGTGACCCAGGTATCGGGAAATCAACGCTTCTTTTGCAGGTTTCGATTCAGCTGGCAGAGAAAGGAACGGTTCTTTACGTTTCTGGTGAAGAATCAGCAGAGCAAATTAAACTTCGCAGTGAACGCCTCGGTGACATTGATAATGAATTTTACCTTTATGCTGAGACAAATATGCAAGCTATCCGTGCGCAGATTGAGCAAATCCAGCCTGATTTCTTGATTATTGACTCGATTCAAACGATTATGAGTCCTGATATTTCAGGAGTCCAAGGTTCGGTATCTCAAGTGCGTGAAGTGACGGCAGAGCTCATGCAGTTGGCTAAGACTAATAACATCGCAACCTTTATCGTTGGTCACGTGACTAAGGAAGGGCAGCTTGCTGGTCCACGTATGCTTGAGCATATGGTGGATACGGTGCTTTATTTTGAGGGTGAACGTCACCATACTTTCCGTATCTTGCGTGCGGTGAAAAACCGTTTTGGTTCAACCAACGAAATTGGTATTTTTGAAATGCAATCGGGTGGACTGGTTGAAGTGCTCAACCCGAGTCAAGTTTTCTTAGAAGAACGTTTGGATGGCGCGACTGGCTCAGCTATCGTGGTAACTATGGAAGGTAGTCGTCCGATTTTGGCGGAGGTTCAAGCTTTGGTGACACCGACTGTTTTTGGAAATGCCAAACGTACAACGACGGGGCTTGATTTCAATCGCGTTAGTCTGATTATGGCGGTGCTTGAAAAACGTTGTGGACTTTTATTGCAAAATCAAGATGCTTATCTCAAATCTGCTGGTGGTGTCAAACTTGATGAGCCAGCGATTGACTTGGCAGTAGCGGTAGCTATTGCGTCAAGCTACAAAGAAAAGCCAACAAATCCACAAGAAGCTTTCATCGGTGAAATTGGTTTGACAGGTGAAATCCGTCGCGTCACTCGTATTGAACAACGTATCAATGAAGCAGCTAAGCTTGGCTTTACAAAAGTTTACGCACCGAAAAATTCTTTAGTTGGTATCGATATGCCATCATCTATTGAAGTTGTAGGTGTGACAACTGTTGGTGAAGTTCTTAAGAAAGTTTTTAAATAGAAATGCAGAGGAGATTGCTTCTCTGTTTTTTTGTGGCAAGACGTTTTAAGTGATAAGTTGTCCTAAAAATGTTAAGATGAAAAAAACGCTATCATAGATGCGTGTTAGGAGGACTTTTATGTCTTATTTTGAAAAATTTTTAAAGACCAATCAAGCTTATGCGGATTTGCATGGCACGGCGCATTTGCCACAAAAGCCAAAAACGCATGTCGCCATCGTGACTTGTATGGACTCACGTCTGCACGTCGCGCACGCGCTTGGTTTGGCACTTGGTGACGCTCATATTTTGCGGAACGCAGGCGGGCGCGTGACAGATGATACTATTCGTTCGTTGGTTATTTCAGAGCAGCAACTTGGGACACGTGAGATTGTTGTCTTACACCATACAGATTGTGGCATGCAAGGACTCAGCAATGAAGGTTTTGCCAAGCAGCTTGAACGTGATTTAGGTGTTGATGTTCATGGGAAAGACTTCTTGCCATTTTCTGATGTAGAAGAAAGTGTTCGCGAGGATGTTATGAAACTGCGCAAGTCTCCTTTGATTCCTGATGATATTGAGATTTCAGGCGCTATCTATGATGTCGATACTGGTCGTATTAGTGAAGTCCTTGTTTAGAAGGTAGATTTTTTGAAAGAGGAGAAAGATGAGATATATTAAATTTGGTGAACGTCAGGTAGAAATTTCAGAAGTTGTTTTGGGCTTGATGCGTATTTCAGAGATGACTGTTGATCAGGTTGAAGAATTGATTGAGTCAGCTTTAGCTGTTGGGATCAATGCTTTTGATATTGCGGATTGTTACGGTCACGGAGAGTGTGAACGTATTTTGGGTGAGGTATTGAAGCGTCGTCCCGATTTGCGTGAAAAGATGTGGATTCAATCAAAATGTGGTATTCGTAGCGAAGAGTTCACGTATTTTGATTTTTCAAAAGAGCATATCCTAGAAGCAGTTGATGGTATTTTAGAACGTCTTGGCGTGGATTACATTGACTCACTTTTGCTACATCGACCTGATGCCCTCATGGAACCAGAAGAAATCGCAGAAGCTTTTGATATTTTGAAAGCTCAAGGTAAAGTGATTGATTTTGGTGTCTCAAATCAAAATCCGATGATGATGGAGTTGATTAAAAAAGATGTCAAGCAACCTTTGGTAGCTAATCAATTGCAGTTGAGCGCAGCATTTACGCCAAGTTTTGATGCAGGATTTCATGTCAATATGAAGCAAGATGCAGGAATTGTCCGCGACAGCAGTATTTTTGAATATTGCCGTTTAAATGATGTGGTGATTCAAGCTTGGTCAGTGCTTCAGTTTGACTATTTTGGCGGTGTGTTCTTGGGTTCAGAAAAATATCCTGAATTGAACCGCGTTTTGGAACGTTTGGCAGAAAAATATCAAGTGACGCCGTCAGCGATTGCTATTGCTTGGGTACTTCGCTACCCAGCGCAGATGCAAGCTGTCATCGGAACAACAAAATCTGAGCGCATCGCCCAAGCAGCTAAAGCAGCAGACATTGTCCTAACACGAAAAGAATGGTACGAAATCTATTTGGCTGCAGGTAATGATTTGCCATAGGATGTTTGTGATGATAAACTGGCAAAGTGTGAAAGTGCTTTAAGTATTTTACAGCCTTTAGGCAGTGACAATTTATAGAAAGATATGTTAGAAATCAGCTGTTTTCAGCTGATTTTTTGTTCTAAGACTAAAGATTGTGCTATAATAGAAACGATTGAAATTTTAACAGGAGACGAAAATGCCTAAGAAAATTCGCGTGCGTTATGCACCAAGTCCAACAGGACTTTTACACATCGGAAATGCGCGTACTGCGCTCTTTAATTATCTTTACGCTCGTCACCACGGTGGTGATTTTGTTATCCGTATCGAAGATACTGACCGTAAACGTCATGTCGAAGACGGAGAACGTTCACAATTGGAAAACCTTAAATGGTTGGGAATGGATTGGGACGAAAGCCCACAAACTCACGAAAAATACCGCCAATCAGAACGTTTGGACATCTACCAAAAATACATCGACCAATTGTTGGCTGAAGGTAAAGCTTACAAATCATACGTTACTGAAGAAGAGTTAGCTGCAGAACGTGAACGCCAAGAAGCTGCTGGTGAAACACCTCGTTACATCAACGAATTCCTTGGTATGTCTGAAGAAGAAAAAGCAGCTTACATTGCAGAACGTGAAGCAAAAGGAATCATTCCTACAGTTCGTTTGGCTGTTAACGAATCAGGTATCTACAAATGGCATGATATCGTTAAAGGCGACATCGAATTTGAAGGTGGAAACGTCGGTGGTGACTGGGTTATCCAGAAAAAAGATGGTTACCCAACATACAACTTTGCCGTTGTTATCGATGACCACTTGATGGAAATCTCTCACGTTATCCGTGGTGATGACCACATCGCAAACACACCAAAACAATTGATGGTTTACGAAGCACTTGGTTGGGAAGCACCAGAATTTGGTCACATGACATTGATTATCAACTCTGAAACTGGTAAAAAATTGTCAAAACGTGACACAAACACTCTTCAATTCATCGAAGACTACCGTAAAAAAGGTTACATGCCAGAAGCAGTATTCAACTTCATCGCTCTTCTTGGTTGGAACCCAGGTGGTGAAGATGAAATCTTCTCACGTGAAGAATTGATCAAACTCTTTGATGAACACCGTTTGAGCAAATCCCCAGCTGCATTTGACCAAAAGAAAATGGACTGGATGAGCAACGAATACATCAAGAACGCAGATTTCGATACAGTCTTTGCAATGGCTAAACCATTCTTGGAAGAAGCTGGTCGCTTGACTGACAAAGCTGAAAAATTAGTTGAACTTTACAAACCACAAATGAAATCAGTTGATGAAATCATTCCATTGACTGACTTGTTCTTTGAAGAATTCCCAGAATTGACAGATGCTGAAAAAGAATTCATGGCTGGTGAAACAGTTCCTACAGTTCTTGAAGCTTTCAAAGCTAAACTTGAAGCTATGAGTGATGAAGATTTCAAATCTGAAAACATCTTCCCACAAATCAAAGCTGTTCAAAAAGAAACTGGTATCAAAGGTAAAAACCTCTTCATGCCAATTCGTATCGCCGTTTCAGGTGAAATGCACGGTCCAGAACTTCCAGATACTATCTACCTTCTTGGTCGTGAAAAATCAATTGAACACATTGAAAACATGCTTAACAGCTTGAAATAATAGATAAAAAGCCTGAGTTTTTCTCAGGCTTTTTTGATACTCTCCGCAGTGAATTTAGTCGAAGATATTGAGTTGTATATTTATCTATATTTTATGAATTTTTAGAAAGATTTTAATTGCTTGTGAAAAACGTTTTCTTTGATTTTTCCTATTCTAAAGTACCTCAGTTCCTGTTATAATAGGCTTTAAAAAATTGTTATTTATAAGTTAAGAGGGGTTACATGAAAAAAGACAATTCAATCTTTTTTGTTCCAGGGATTATCTTAGTGGGTGCTGTAATGCGTATTCCTTTTACCACTATCCCAACTGTCCTAAGTGATGTGGCAGATGGTTTGGGTGTCTCTGTGAATTCATTAGGGATTTTAACTAGTATTCCATTGATTATGTTTGCGTTTTGCTCATCTTTGGCACCGCGTCTAGCAGACAAGTTTGGACTTGAAAAATTATTCACTATGGTTTTGGTTGCACTCTTCGCAGGGTCAATCATGCGTGTATTTAACCTTCCAAGTCTGTACATTGGTACGATGATTATCGGTATCAGCATTGCCATGATGAACGTTTTGTTCCCAAGTATCATTTTAGCAAACCAACCGTTTCGTATTGGGTTGTTAACAACGGTTTATACAACAGCTATGGGGATTGCCTCATCAGTTGCCTCATCAGTCGCTGTGCCGATTGTTAAAATGACTTCTTGGAAAGGGCTAATCGTTATCCTTAGTCTTTTGATTTTGATTGCGTTAGCTGTTTGGTTCCCAAATACTTTCCACAATCATATGACAGAAAAAGATGAACACACACATTCTGCATCTCTTTGGAAAAACAAAGCGGCAATTGCCCTTCTTATCTTTGGTGGATTGCAATCACTTCTTTTCTACACAGGGATGACATGGTTGCCAACAATGGCTAGTCAAGCAGGCGTTTCAAGTGAAGCAGCGGGAATTTTAGCTTCAATTTACTCATTGATGAGCTTGCCATTCTCATTGACTATTCCAACATTGACAACTAGTCTTTCAAGTAAAAATCGTAAAATCATGCTTGCTATCGTATCAATTTGTGGTATTGCAGGTACAGGTATGCTCTTGTTCCAAACTAGCAGCTTTACTTACTGGTTGATTGTGAATATTCTTATCGGTATCGCAGTTAGCGCCCTTTTCCCATACATGCTTGTGGCTTTCTCAATGAAATCACATACACCAAGCCAAACAGCACAATTATCAGGTATGGTACAATCAGGTGGATACTTGCTCGCAGCCTTTGGACCAACACTCTTTGGTTATAGCTTTGACCTCTTTGGTTCATGGACAGTAGCGGCACTTTGTCTATTCATCTGTACAGTTGTGATGACAGCAGCACTGTTCTACACAGAACGATTTGAAAAAATTCTATAATTAAGATAATACATATCTCCCTAGCTCAGCTGGGGAGATTTTTTTGCATAAAATTGTTCTAATTTTTGAATATAACGAGTCATAATGTTTTTTTATAACAAAATATGATAGCTACAAATGTTGATATATCAATGATTTTAGAATTTTAAAACAAAAAAATAGAATTTTCTGATATTTTTTGTTTATTTCAGAAGAAGCAAGTGATATAATATCAGTCATAATCTCACATTAAATTGTGTGAAAAATTTAAATATTCCAAAAAGGGGTGCGTTATGAATAAAAGAGGAAAATGGATTTTAAGTGCTGGTGTTGTGCTACTATCTGCATCAGTGCTTGCTGCTTGTGGTAATGGTAAATCCTCAAGCTCTGCAACATCAACTTACAACTATGTCTACAATTCTGAGCCAGTTTCGCTTGATTACATTAAGATGAATCAAACTGGTACAAGTAACATTACAGCAAATCTTATTGATGGTTTGATGGAAAATGACCAGTATGGTGACTTGATTCCATCACTTGCAAAAGATTGGAAAGTGTCAGCTGATGGCTTGACTTACACTTATACAATTCGTGATGACGCTAAATGGTATACTGCTGACGGTGAAGAATATGCAGATGTAAAAGCGGAAGATTTTGTTACAGGTCTTAAACACGCTGCAGATGTTGAATCAGAAGCTCTTTATGTTGTGCAAGATTCAATTAAAGGTTTGCAGGATTATATTGATGGCAAGACAAAAGACTTCTCAACAGTTGGTGTTAAAGCAGTTGATGACCATACTGTCCAATATACGCTGAACGCCCCTGAATCATATTGGAATTCTAAATTAACTTACGGTATTATGTGTCCAGTAAATGCGGACTTCTTGAAATCAAAAGGTGATGATTTTGGTAAACAAACTGACCCAGAATCATTACTTTACAACGGTCCATACTTACTAAAATCAATTACAGCCAAATCTTCAATGGAATTTGAAAAGAACCCGAATTATTGGGATGCTGACAACGTCCATATCGATGATGTTAAGTTGACATATTTTGACGGTTCAGACCAGGACTCACTCTTTAATAACTTTGATGAAGGTTCATATACATCTGCAGCCTTGTATCCATCATCTCCAAGTTATAAAACTGCGGAGAAGAAGTACAAAGACAATATCATTTATGCTCAACAAGACGCTTCAACATTTATGATTTATTTCAACTTGAATCGTACATTGCATAATTTATCAGATAAAACAGATGCGCAATTATCTGATTCTAATAAGGCTATGAACAATAAAGACTTCCGTCAAGCAGTGACATTTGCATTTGACCGTGCTTCATGGAATGCTCAAACTGCAGGTGAAGAAGCTAAAAATAAAGCTTTGCGTAACAGCTTGGTACCACCAGCATTTGTTCAAGTGGATGGCAAAGAATTTGGTGATGTGGTTAAAAGTGACCTAGTATCATATGGTGATGAGTGGAAAGATGTTGATCTTACTGATGCTCAAGATGGTTTGTATAACCCAGATAAAGCAAAAACAGAATTTGCTAAAGCCAAATCAGCTCTTGAATCAGAAGGCGTCAGCTTCCCAATCCAACTTGATTTCCCAGTTGCTCAAACTGACAACGATTCTGTACAACGTGCACAATCATTAAAACAGTCAGTTGAATCTAATCTCGGTAAAGAAAATGTAGTGATTAACCTTAAACAAGTTACAGAAGATGAGTACTTATCAGCAACTTATCAAGCAGAAAGTCCTGAGCAAAATGACTATGACCTAGGATTCTCAGGATGGACACCAGACTATTCTGATCCATCTTCATATCTTGATATCTTTGGTACAGGTAAGACAGCGGCAATGACATATCGTCTTGGTATTTCTTCAGATAATGACGCCTTGATTAAATCTACTGGTCTTGATCAATATCAAAGCTTGCTTGATGAAGCAAATGCTCTTAAAGATTCAGATCAGGTTGATCAACGTTATGAAACATACGCAAAAGCTCAAGCATGGTTGACAGACAGTGCATTAGCTATTCCAACAGTTACTAATGGTGCTCGTCCACAAGTGACAAGAGAAAAACCATTTTCAAGAGCTTGGTCATATGTTGGTATTAAAGGTGGAGCTTATCAATATAAATATCGAAAACTCCAAGATAAACCTGTAACAGCTAAAGAATACGCAAAAGCTCGCAATAAATGGCTTAAAGATAAAGAAAAAGCCAATGAAAAAGCTACAAAAGAATTAGCTAAACACGTGGAAAAATAATGAATGTTCCAAAAGGACTTTCTCTTTAGGGGGAGTTCTTTTGAACTCTTGAGGAAAAGTATGAAAAAATATGTTTTTAATCGAATATTAAGATCCTTAGTTTCTATATTCTTGGTGACAACATTATCATATGCGATTGTGTTTTCGCTTGTTCCCCGAAAACTAATTTTCAATCAAGACCCTAATTACACCAAAATCGCTGTCACACATGATAAAAAAGTTGACTATGAGAACACTGTTTATGAGCGCATGGGTTATATCGACTACCTTAATACTAAAGAGCTTGTTGAGGAAAGTAAAAAAAGCGATAAATCAGTGACTGATAAAGGAACAGCAGCTGATAAGAAATCATATCAAAGCTATCTTGATTCTATTTCTGGAAAGTGGAAGTTAGAGAAATTTGATTCTGGAAAATATTTTGCAACACGTGAAATTCCAATTTATGAACGTCTTTGGAAATTTTATTCTAATTTGATTGTGATTGATCATCCGTGGAAAATTAATGATCCAGAAAATCCAAAATTAGAGCGCTATGTACGTTTTGAAAATGATCCCGCCGTTGGACCAGCGCTTGTTGGATCAGGAACACAGCACAAATATCTCATTTATTTTAATAGCAAGTTCCCATTTATTCATCAAAATATTATTACTTTCAATTTAGGTATTTCATATCCAAGCTTTGCTAATATTCCTGTATTACAGGTTATCACTCAGGGCCAAGGGAAAACTTTAGCACAAGAAGTGACATTCCCAACAGGAGTAACTAAAGTATCATCAGTTGATATTTATACGCGTTCATATAAATCACCAAGTAAGGCTGATGCTCGTGATATTGCAAATTATGGTAAGGGAGATGCTTACACTGCCACTCAAAATAATTACACCGAACCTTCAATGATTTCAAATTCATTGAAAGCAGGTATTGTCGGAATTTTAATTGCATATGCTCTTGGTTTGCCAATTGGTCTTTTAATGGCACGTTATAAAGATGGTATCTTTGACCGCTTTTCAACAGCAACTGTCACTTTCATGCTGGCTATGCCAAGTATTGCTACTATTTACGTGATTCGTTTTATTGGTGCTAATGTGTTTGGCCTACCAGATACATTTCCATTATTAGGTGCTGGAGATATACGTTCTTACGTAATGCCTGCTATCATTTTGGGAATTTTGAGTACACCAGGTATTGTAGTTTGGTTCCGTCGCTATTTGGTGGATTTGCAAGGTAGTGATTTTGTTCGATTTGCGCGTGCAAAAGGTTTGTCTGAAACAGAAATCTGTCAAGATCATTTGTTTAAACATGCTATGGTTCCAATTGTGAACGGTATTCCTGGAGCAATCGTGGGAACTATTGCAGGGGCAACTCTGACTGAGAAAATTTTTGCTTTTCCAGGTATGGGGAAAATGTTGATTGATGCTATTGCTTCTGCTAATAATACGATGGTTATCGGCTTAGTATTTATTTTTGCGGTCTTAGCAATTTTTGCACTTCTTGTGGGAGATATTTTGATGACTGTTCTTGACCCACGTATAAAACTATCATCAAAAGGAGGTAAATGATGACTAATATAGACAAAAGTAAATTTGAATTTGTTGAGTTAGATAGTAGTGCCTCTGAAGTTATTGATACGCCGACTTATTCATATTGGAAATCAGTTTTTAGACAATTCTTTTCTAAAAAGTCGACAATAGCAATGCTTATTTTGCTAATTGCCATTCTTCTGATGAGTTTTATCTATCCTATGTTTTCAAATTTTGACTTCAATGATGTCAGTGATATTAACGATTTTTCAAAACGCTATGTTTGGCCAAATAGTCAGTACTGGTTCGGTACGGATAAAAATGGTCAATCGCTATTTGACGGTGTTTGGTATGGTGCCAGAAATTCTATCTTGATTTCGGTTATCGCTACTGTTATTAATATGGTGATTGGACTTGTTGTAGGACTACTTTGGGGTATTTCTAAAGCAGTTGATAAAATCATGATTGAAATTTATAATGTTATTTCAAATCTTCCATTTATCTTAATCGTCATGATTTTAACGTATTCTCTAGGTTCAGGTTTTTGGAATTTGATTTTGGCATTTTGTATTACTGGTTGGGTTGGTATTGCTTACTCTATTCGTGTTCAAGTGATGCGCTATCGTGATTTGGAATACAATCTTGCTAGTCGTACTTTAGGAACACCAACTATAAAAATTGCGACCAAAAACCTTTTACCCCAATTAGTCTCTGTTATTGTTACTATGGTTTCTCAGATGTTGCCATCATACATTTCATATGAAGCCTTCCTATCTGCTTTTGGTATTGGACTTCCAGTCACTGAACCAAGTCTAGGCCGTTTGATTTCAAATTATTCTTCTAATTTGACAACAAATGCTTATCTTTTCTGGATTCCATTGGCAACGCTCATTTTAGTATCGCTTCCTCTCTATATTGTTGGGCAAAATCTTGCTGATGCTAGCGATCCACGTACACATAGATAGGAGTAAGTATGACTGATAAAAATATAGTTTTAAGTGTTCGAGATATGGTTGTTGAATTTGAAGTTCGTGATCGTATTTTGACAGCTATTCGCAATATTTCAATTGATCTTTATGAAGGTGAAGTTCTTGCTGTTGTAGGTGAGTCTGGTAGTGGAAAATCAGTCCTAACGAAAACATTCACAGGAATGTTGGAATCAAATGGACGTATTGCTAAGGGCTCTATTAATTATCGCGGTCAAGATTTAACAAAAATTAAGTCAAATTCAGAATGGGGAAAAATTCGTGGTGGTAAGATTGCGACAATTTTCCAAGATCCAATGACGAGTCTTGATCCAATTCAAACGATTGGTAGCCAAATTACAGAAGCTATTATCAAACATCAAGGAGCAAGTAAGAGTGAAGCTAAGGAATTAGCGATTGATTACATGAAAAAAGTAGGTATTCCTGAAGCAGAGAAACGATTTAACGAATATCCATTTCAGTATTCTGGTGGGATGCGTCAACGTATTGTCATTGCGATTGCTTTAGCTTGTAAGCCAGATATCTTGATTTGTGACGAACCTACGACAGCCCTTGACGTGACAATTCAGGCTCAAATTATTAATCTTTTAAAAGCATTGCAAAGAGAGTATAATTTCACAACTATTTTTATCACACACGATTTGGGTGTGGTTGCAAGTATTGCTGATAAAGTAGCTGTCATGTATGCGGGTGATATTGTTGAATACGGAACGGTTGAAGAGATTTTTTATGATCCAAAACATCCCTATACTTGGAGTTTATTATCAAGCCTTCCTCAATTGGCTGATGACAATGGTGTTCTCTTTTCGATTCCAGGGACACCGCCTTCATTGTATACACCTATCAAAGGTGATGCCTTTGCACCTCGTTCTAGCTATGCAATGAGAATTGATTTTGAAGAGGATGTTCCGAAGTTTCCTGTATCAGAAACTCATTGGGCAAAAACATGGCTACTTCATCCAGACGCACCAAAGGTTGAAAAACCAGAGGTCATTCAAGATTTACATCAAAAGATTTCTCGAAAAATGATTAACTTGGAGGAAGGAAATGACTGAAAAATTAGTTGAAGTAAAAAATTTAGAAATTTCCTTTGGTGAAGGAAAAAAGAAATTTGTTGCGGTTAAAAATGCAAATTTTTTCATCAATAAGGGTGAGACTTTCTCACTAGTTGGTGAATCAGGTTCTGGGAAAACAACCATCGGTCGTGCTATCATCGGATTGAATGAGACAAGTAATGGCGATATTTTATATGCTGGTAAACGTATTAACGGTAAGAAAACTTCTGCTGAACGCAGTGATTTGATTTCAAAAATTCAAATGATTTTCCAAGATCCAGCAGCTAGTTTGAATGAGCGAGCAACCGTTGATTATATTATTTCAGAGGGCTTGTATAATTTTCATCATTTTGAAGATGATGCTGATCGAAAACGCAAAGTAGCAGAGATGATGACTGAGGTAGGATTATTGCCTGAGCATTTGACACGTTATCCACATGAATTTTCAGGGGGACAACGTCAGCGTATTGGGATTGCGCGTGCCCTAGTCATGGATCCTGAATTTATCATTGCAGATGAGCCAATTTCAGCTTTAGATGTCTCAGTGCGAGCTCAAGTTTTGAATCTTTTGAAACGTATCCAAAGAGAAAAAGGTTTGACTTATCTATTTATCGCTCATGATCTGTCTGTGGTTCGTTTCATTTCAGATCGTATTGCAGTTATCCACAAGGGGGTTATTGTTGAAGTAGCGGAGACAGAAGAGCTATTTAAGAATCCAATTCATCCATATACACGTTCATTACTTTCAGCAGTTCCAATTCCAGATCCTATTCTTGAACGTCAAAAAGAATTAATAGTGTATGATCCAGATCAACACGACTACTCAACAGATAAACCAGAAATGGTGGAGATTCGCCCTAATCATTTTGTTTGGGCAAACAAGGCTGAGTTATCTGACTACCAAAAACGATTAAATAAATAATAAACCTATTCATAGGTTTATTATTTTTGCATAAAACTACCGAATATTTGTATATATACTGTATATTTGTTATAAAATAATAAAAATAGCAAGTTTTTTTGAAAAAATATTCAAAAAATTCTTGACAAGAATATTGAGCGTGTGTATAATTATACACATAAAGTTGATAAAAACACAAAACAAGAAAAGAGAGTATTCCTATGTCAAAAGAAAAAGTTATCCTTGCTTACTCAGGTGGTCTTGATACTTCAGTTGCTATTACTTGGCTCATGAAAGATTATGATGTCGTTGCGGTTTGTATGGACGTCGGCGAAGGTAAAGACCTTGATTTTATTCATGATAAAGCTCTTAAAGTTGGTGCGGTTGAATCTTATGTTCTTGATGTTAAAGATGAATTCGCTGAAGAGTATGTTCTTCCAGCACTTCAAGCTCATGCTTACTACGAACAAAAATACCCATTAGTATCAGCTCTTAGCCGTCCAGTGATTTCTAAAAAATTGGTAGAAATCGCTCATAAAACTGGTGCGACAACAATCGCTCACGGTTGTACTGGTAAAGGTAACGACCAAGTTCGTTTCGAAGTAGCAATCGCTGCGCTTGACCCTGAATTGAAAGTCATTGCTCCAGTTCGTGAATGGAAATGGTCTCGTGAAGAAGAGATTGAATACGCTAAAGCAAATGGTGTTCCAGTTCCTGCTGACCTTGACAATCCTTATTCAGTTGACCAAAACCTTTGGGGTCGTGCTAACGAATGTGGTGTTCTTGAAAATCCATGGAACCAAGCTCCAGAAGATGCTTTTGGTATCACTACTTCACCAGAAGAAGCTCCTGACACACCAGAATTTATCGACATCGAATTCAAAGAAGGTAAGCCAGTCGCTCTTAATGGCAAAGAAATGAAACTTGCTGACCTTATCCAAGAAGTAAATGCTATCGCTGGCAAACACGGTATTGGTCGTATCGACCACGTTGAAAATCGTTTGGTCGGTATCAAATCACGTGAAATTTATGAGTGTCCAGGTGCCATCACTCTTTTGACAGCTCACAAAGAAATCGAAGATATCACACTTGTTCGTGAAGTTTCTCATTTCAAACCAATTCTTGAAAATGAATTGTCAAATCTTATCTACAATGCTTTGTGGTTCAGCCCAGCGACAAAAGCTATCATTGCATATATCAAAGAAACACAAAAAGTTGTCAACGGTACTGCAAAAGTCAAATTGTACAAAGGTTCAGCAAAAGTTGTCGCTCGTAAATCACCAAATTCACTTTACGACGAAAACTTGGCAACTTACACATCAGCTGATAGCTTTGATCAAGACGCAGCCGTAGGCTTCATCAAACTTTGGGGACTACCAACCCAAGTTAACTCACAAGTTAACAACAAATAATATATCTGCGCAAGCAGGAACTAATGAAAAAGAAAAGAAAATATCAGATAAAAGGGGACAGGGAGCTCCATCTGAGACTCTTTTCTTATAACTTACCAAACACTCGTTAGTGTCAACAGAGAGTGGCATCGAGCTTAAATAATGATATCCTGTGAGATTCATTTAAGACATTCGCCCAGTGAGGCAACATATCATAAGTCCTTGGTAGCTCCTAGGACTTATTTATTAATTGAAATAAGAAAAGAGAAAGGCTTTGAACGCCAGCTTTGGTGGTTCATTGTATCAGTGATATGACAACAGAAAATCATAAATTATGGGGCGGGCGTTTTGAAGCAGGTCTTGAAAAATGGGTTGAGGAATTTGGTGCATCGATTTCTTTTGACCAAAAAATGGCAGAATTTGATTTGAAAGGTTCTATTGCACACGTGACTATGCTTGGTGAAACAGGCATTATCACAAAAGATGAATCAGCTCAAATCAAAGCAGGTCTTGAAGAACTTCTTGAAGAATACAAGGCTGGAAAAATTGAATTTGACGTGTCAAACGAAGACATTCATATGAATATGGAAAGTCTTTTGACAGCAAAAATCGGTCCTGTGGCTGGAAAATTGCACACAGCACGTTCGCGTAATGACCAAGTAGCAACAGATATGCACTTGTACTTGAAAGCTAAGCTTGATGAAGTGATTGGAAAACTTGGCAATTTACGTAAGACTTTAGTTGATTTGGCTGAAGAGCACGTTTACACAATCATGCCAGGTTACACGCACCTACAACATGCACAGCCGATTTCATTTGGGCATCACTTGATGGCGTACTACAATATGTTTACCCGTGATAGCGAGCGCTTTGAGTTTAACGTGAAACATGCTGATTTGTCACCGCTTGGTGCGGCTGCTCTTGCTGGGACAACTTTCCCGATTGACCGTGAAATGACAGCGCAGCTTATGGGCTTTGCCAAACCCTATAGCAACTCGCTTGATGCCGTGTCTGACCGTGATTTTATCTTGGAATTTTTGGCAAATAGTTCGATTTTGATGATGCATATGAGTCGTATCTGTGAAGAAATCATCAGTTGGTGCTCAAATGAATTCAAATTTGTGACTCTTTCAGATGCTTTCTCAACGGGTTCATCTATCATGCCACAAAAGAAAAATCCTGATATGGCAGAATTAATTCGTGGAAAATCAGGTCGTGTTTATGGCAATCTCTTTGGGCTTTTGACAGTTATGAAATCTTTGCCATTAGCTTATAATAAAGACCTTCAAGAAGATAAAGAAGGCATGTTTGATACGGTTGAAACCATTACGGTGGCTATTGATATATTGGCTGGTATGCTAAAAACCATGACTGTCAATAAAGAACACATGGCTGAATCGACTGAAAAAGATTTCTCAAATGCGACAGAATTGGCTGACTATCTTGCTAGCAAAGGGCTTCCTTTCCGTCAAGCGCATGAAATTGTTGGTAAATTAGTTCTTGAATGCACAAAGGCAGGTTATTATTTGCAAGATGTGCCGTTTGAACGTTACCAAGAAATTTCTGCTTTGATTGAGGAAGATATCTATGAAACTCTCAAATCTCATACAGCAGTTGAGCGCCGTCACTCTCTTGGCGGAACTGGTTTTGACCAAGTGAAATGGCAAATTGAATTAGCAAAAAATGCTTTATAAAAAATCAATTAACTGTCATTTTGACTTAAAAAACGTTGAGCATAGATTCCAATAAAAATATTTTAAAGATAATAGGCCCAAACTTCTTAGAGGTTAGGGCTTTTTTCGATTTTTATGGTATAATAAAAATAATTTAGAATGGAGTCGTACGTTGAAGAAAACCTATCGTGTCAAAAGTGACAAAGATTTTCAGGCGATTTTTAGCAAAGGATCAAGTGTTGCTAACCGAAAATTTGTCCTTTATCATTTAGAAAAAAATCAGAGCCACTATCGAGTAGGGCTTTCTGTGAGCAAGAAACTTGGTAACGCTGTCACTCGTAATAGCATTAAACGAAAAATTCGACACGTTATCATGGAATTGTCACCAAACTTGATTAATCAGGACTTTGTCATCATTGCGCGTAAAGGTGTCGAGGAACTTGATTACCATGAAGTGAAAAAAAATTTACTGCACGTTTTAAAACTTGCTAATTTATATCAGGAAGGTCTCAATAGTGAAAAGAAAGATTAAATTATTAGGATTAAGTAGTCTTACTTTAGGTCTTTTGGCTGCTTGTGGGCGCAGCGAAGTAACCGCTTCCTCAACAAATGGTTGGGAACAAATCGTTTACTTCTTTGCCAAAGCTATTCAATGGCTTTCAATTAATGGTCGTATTGGTGTGGGGATTATTCTCTTTACAATCATCATTCGAGCAATCTTGATGCCATTATTTAATATGCAAATCAAATCTAGTCAAAAGATGCAAGATTTGCAGCCAGAGCTTAAAAAATTACAAGAAAAATATCCTGGTCGTGATACTGACAGCCGCATGAAGTTGACTGAGGAAAGTCAAGCTCTTTATAAAGAATATGGTGTCAATCCATATGCGACAATGCTTCCATTACTTATTCAATTGCCAATTTTGATGGCTTTGTACCAAGCATTGACTCGTGTTGCTTTCCTAAAAACTGGAACTTTTTTGTGGATTGAATTATCACAACCAGACCCATACTATATCTTGCCTGTCTTGGCTGCTTTCTTTACTTTCCTTTCAACTTGGTTGAGTAATAAAGCTGTGCGTGAGAAAAACATGGCAATGACGATGATGACTTACGTGATGCCAATCATGATTTTCTTCTTTGGTTTCCGTTTGGCATCAGGGGTTGTGCTTTATTGGGCAGTATCAAATGCTTTCCAAGTTTTCCAAATTCTTCTATTGAATAATCCGTTTAAAATTATTGCTAAGCGTAAAGCAGAAGAAGAAGCTGAAAAAGAACGTGCCGCTAAAATTCGTCGTGCTAAGAAGAAAGCGCAAAAGAGAAGAAAGTAAGAGGATAAAAATATGGTAATATTCACAGGTCGAACTGTTGAAGATGCTATTGAAAAAGGTTTGAAGGAATTAAACCTTTCACGTCTCAAAGCTCATATTAAAGTTGTTTCTCGTGAGAAAAAAGGTTTCTTTGGTTTTGGAAAGAAACCTGCTCAAGTAGATATTGAAGGCATTAACGAAGTGACTGCGCACCGTGCTAACCAAAAAGCGGTCAAAGGTGTGCCTGAAGAAGTTAATCAAAAAAATGAACCTGTTTCATCAAAATTCGAAGACACAATGGAACTTCGAAAAGTAACTGGTATTATCAAGAAAATGGAAGAGCGTGGCGAAGTCATCGATGATTCTGTCAAAGAAGACATTGTTATGCACAAGAAAAAAACACAAACCATTCTTGAGGAAGCTGGTCACACAGAAGTTTTAGAAGCTCTTGAAAAAGTAAATGAAGCGGAGGGCGAAAAAACACCTGAAGTTGTCGAAGTTTCAGATGTTCCGAAACCTGTTCGTTCTGAACAAAGCTTTGAAGAATTTGTTGCGAGTGAGTTTCCAGCTCAACGTGAATTGAGTAAAGACATTGAAAAAGCGACTGAAGAAGTTGCTGAATATGTTAAAAAAATCATTTACGAAATGGACATTGAGGCAACTGTTGAGACTAGCCACAATCGTCGCCAAATCAATTTGCAAATCGAAACACCAGAAGCTGGTCGTGTGATTGGCTATCACGGTAAAGTTTTGAAATCTCTTCAATTGCTTTCACAAAATTTCCTACATGACCGTTACTCAAAGAATTTCTCTGTGATTTTAAATGTTCATGATTACGTTGAACACCGCACAGAAACATTGATTGAATTTACTCGTAAAGCAGCAAGCCGTGTGCTTGAAACAGGTAAAGATTATGTCATGGACCCGATGAGCAATAGCGAACGCAAAATTGTTCACAAAACCATTACGGGTATCGAAGGCGTAGACAGCTATTCAGAAGGAAATGACCCAAATCGCTACGTTGTTGTGACAGCTGTGAGATAAAAAAAGCCCTTTAAGGGCTTTTTATTTTGCCGCTTAGCAATTATTTTTAACCGCTTACCGAAAAAGACTTTATTTCAAGACTTTTTTTGATAAAATAATGTCAAAAGGGAGGACAGAGCTATGTTAATTAGGACAAAGAATCTGGTTAAAACTTTCGGAAATAAAACGGTTATTGACCACTTGAACTTAGAAGTGGAAGAAGGAAAATTACTGGCTTATATCGGAACAAACGGTGCCGGAAAATCAACAACGATGAAGATGTTGACAGGCTTATTAAAACCAACATCTGGTGAGATTGAATTGTCTCCAAATCTGAAAATCGGAATGGTTTTCCAAGACAGTGTGCTTGATGCTGAACTTAGTGTTTTGGACAATTTAAAGAGCCGCCAATCGCTTTATCGCAATCGTGATAAGAATTGGATGGAAAAGCTGATTCATCTGACTGGCATTGAGGATTTTCTCAATCAAGCTTATGGAACGCTATCAGGTGGCCAACGTCGTCGAGTTGATATTGTGCGAGCCCTCTTGAACAAACCTAATCTTCTTTTCTTGGATGAGCCGACGACTGGTCTTGATATTCAGACACGTAAGGCGATTTGGGAGTTGTTACGTCGCTTGCAGCGTGAAGAAAAGTTGACAATCTTTTTGACTACTCATTATCTTGAAGAGGCTGAAAATGCCGATATGGCTTATATTATTGACCGTGGTAAGGTTTTGGCTAAAGGCTCTGCTAAGGAGCTGAAAGAAGCTTATTCTAAACCATACTTGCTCGTTGATGCGAGTGATGCATCAGCATTTTCGGACGTAGCATATCAGCTGTTGGAAAATGGTCAATTGAAGATTGTTGTCAATGATTCAAAAGAGGCTTTGCAAATTCTATCTGATAAGCGCGCAGCAATTAACGATTTTGATTATGTTAAAGCAAATATCAATGATGTCTTTTTGAGTATTACGGGAAGGGAGATGGCTTAATATGTGGGCGATGACAAAACGTAATTTACAGCTCTATTTTTCAAATAAAGCAAGTGTCTTTTTCTCACTTTTGGGAGCTTTGATTGCTTTTATTCTTTATGTGATTTTTTTGCAGAAAAATATGCAGGATTCTTTTGCTGGAACACCAAATCTGGAAGAGCTGCTTGATAATTGGGTCTTGGGCGGTACACTTGCAGTGACCAGCATGACAACAACGTGGACAGGAATTTCTCGCTTGGTGCAA
Organism: Streptococcus equinus; assembly: GCF_049393735.1. GTDB lineage: Bacteria > Bacillota > Bacilli > Lactobacillales > Streptococcaceae > Streptococcus > Streptococcus equinus_G. Next base: position 1,743,059 of record NZ_CP185946.1, on the reverse strand, counting down.
GACAAGGTAAGTCATAAGTTGGAAGATTTCTTGCTGACAGATATTTCACAATTAAAACTTTATCTTGGCTATCTCATTTCATCTAGCTTGATTGGTTTTATCATGCAGCTAGTCATGTTAGCTATCATGAAACTTTATTTTTACTGGCAAGATGGCATTAGTTTTGGGTTTGAACACTTGCCTCAAATGCTTTTAATCATGCTTTTGAGTTCAATCATGGGAGCAGGTTTTGCTTTACTTGTTTTGCAATTTGTCAGAACTTTAACGACAGAAGAAGCTCTCTCAACTATTGTAGGAACAGTTTCAGGTTTTCTTGTTGGGGTTTATATGCCGATTGGTGCTTTGCCTGATTTTGCACAAAAAGTGGTCAAATTAACACCTGCAGCCTACGTATCAGCTGCTTATCGTCAGCTTTTGATTGCAAAAGACGCTGTAAACGCAGATGCCAAGGAATTTTTAGGAATTGGTTTGAAATTAAAAAACTTAACGACCTTGAATCAAGAAATGCTCCTAGTGAGCCTTGTCATTTGTGGGATAATCGTTCTTTTGGCGCTAAGTTTATATCTTGAGCGATTCTCATTGACTAAAAATAATAAGAGGAGTTAAAGGGTGCACTACCAGTTTGAAGAGGATAGCAGTTTGCCAAAAGAGGCTATTGAAGTTTTGGTCCGAAGTGGAAAATACGATCAAGCTGTCCAAGATGTTTTAGATTATTTAGCGAGATTTAATCAGGAAAAAACGGAAGTTTTACCGGTAAAAACGGCTACGCGTACAGAGTTATTGCGCGTGTCAGACTTGATTTTGATTGACGTTAATGGCAGTTCTTTGATTTTAGAGACAAGACACGGAAGGCTTGTGACCAACGATCGCCTGTACAAGTTTCGTGCTCGCTTGAACAACCCTGATTTTGTACAAGTATCAAAGCACGCTGTGCTTAATATCAATCATTTAAAGGCTTTAGAGAGTAGTTTCTCGGGGAATATGCTGGCTCTTTTGACAAATGATGTTAAGACAGATGTTAGTCGTCGTTATTTGTCAGATTTAGAAAAAGCTTTGGGATTGTGAGGTGTTCCTGATGAAATTTATTAAACGTGCGATTGTTTATATTCTAATTGGAATAGGTTTTGGTGGTCTTTGTTATCTTTTCTTTTTGTGGCAAAGTGGTGCAAAGACACAGACGGTTCAGCAGATTGCTAATGTTGTTTTTACAAGTGGTTTGATTGGGTTAGTCAGTATGATTTTTGAGGCAGAAGCTTTTGCTATGACTTGGAAACTCATTATTCATTTTTGCCTTGTCTACAGCATTAATAGCTGGTTAAATTTAATGAATGGCATTACGACAAGTTTCTTTTGGTCATGGGAATTTTCGGCAGAATTTACCTTGATTTATCTAGTGATTTGGCTTGTGATTTATATTAATTTTAATCATCGTGTAAAAAATATTAATCAGAAACTACAGGAAAAAAATAAGTAGTGCTTGACAGTTAGCCATACTTATTATAAAATAGTAGGGTATGTTTAGTAACTGATCAAATATAGCCGGCTAAACGAATACGAAAATCTATGAGGAGGTATTCATCGTGAAACGTACTTATCAACCAAGTAAAATCCGTCGTCAACGTAAACACGGATTCCGTCACCGTATGTCAACTAAAAACGGACGTCGCGTGCTTGCTGCTCGTCGTCGTAAAGGACGTAAAGTTTTATCTGCATAATGATAAACCATCCGCCAGTGCTCGAGTCTGGCGGCTTTTATTTTGGAAGATTTTGAAAGCGGATACTTTACTTATTTAATCGAAAGTGCTAGACTTTAAGTAACTTAAAGATTGGAGGACACACGTATGTCTGACGAAAAATATAAAGCAAAATTAGATCAAGTTAAGGGCGGTCTCAAACAAGGCTTGGGAAAAGTAACTGGCAATAAAAAGCTAGAAGCTGAAGGTTTTGTTGAAAAAACAATTGCTAAGGGAAAAGAGTTGGTTGATGACCTCAAAGAAGGCTCAGAAGGAGCAATTGATACTATCAAGAAATCATTAGATAAAAAGAAATAATATAACTTACCACAGTTTCATGAATGAAATTGTGGTTTTTTATAAAATTTTTTCATATTTTTTGAAAAAAGTGTAAAAATTTGGCGGAAAATGTAGTATAATATAAATGTAAGCGTTTTATGAAAAACGCACAATATAGAATTTGGGAGGGTGAGTTGATGAAAGAAGTTAGCCTTTATATCAGAATTATTAATTTGATTTTGCTGGTTTTGGCGTTTTTAGATAGTGGTGTTAAAAGTGTTCTTATTTTAGCAGCAGTCATTTTATTCTTATCAGCTTTACTGCAGGGGATTTTGTCTTATAAGCGAGTAAAATTAAGTCATCAGTCTTGATTTTCTTAACCTTTTATAAAAGGTCTTCTTAGAGCTATTTTACTTAAAATGGTTCCAAGAAGACTTTTTCTTTTTACTCTTGATGTCATAAATCTGATATTTTTTTAGAGAAAGTAATATAACAGGATGAATGAAAGCGCTATACTATTGACATAACGGAAAAACGGAGGATTTTAAAGAGAAACAAAAAATTTGTGTGACTAGCATCTTTTCAGGATTATGAAAAAGAATTTGCCCCATTTTTAAAAATCGTTGTCGGTTAGAAAAAGTGAATTTGACTAGATTTGTCAATGCTTTGCAAATCTGGTAGAGGAGATTAGTTCCTTTTTCTGCCAAAACTTTACTTTTTGAAAATGTTTAAATTGAGGTATGATTATGTGGAAAAAAGTTAGTACTTTAATTGTTCTCTTATTAGCTTTCTTTGGGATTTCGCAAAGCGTTTCTGCGCAAAGTAAATATCACTATAGTCAAGAACTAAATGGCTATAACGGTGGTACCATGGAACTTCGTAGCGGAACGAATGGCGGTATGTTTAATTGCCGTTGGGATCCCGCAAACGTTGGTTTTAACAATGGTCTTATGAACCTTAAAATTGGAAGTGATGGCCGCGGAGGCTACACCGGTGGTGAATGGCGTAGTAGAGAGCGCTTTGGATATGGACTTTTCCAAGTGAATATGAAACCTATTAAAAATCCAGGTGTTGTTTCTTCATTCTTTACTTACACTGGTCCAAGTGATGGAACAAAGTGGGATGAAATTGACATTGAATTTTTAGGTAAAGATACAACTAAAGTTCAATTTAACTACTACACTAGTGGTCAAGGAAATCACGAATACCTTTATAATTTAGGATTTGATGCTTCTCAAGGATTCCATACTTATGGTTTTGATTGGCAAGCAGACCATATTACTTGGTATGTTGATGGAAGAGCTGTTTACACAGCTTATAACAATATTCCTAGCACACCAGGTAAGATTATGATGAATGCTTGGCCAGGAACTCATGAAGTAGATTCTTGGTTAGGTGCTTATAACGGTTGGACTCCTTTATATGCTTATTATGACTGGATTAGTTATGATAAATTTTAATTAAGCTATGGTTAGCGATATAACAGTTTGTTTTTACTTAACTGATTGAAACTACACTCCCCAAACAAATCGGTTAACTCCCCCAAAAATAACTCTTTAAAATCACTCTTACTAAAACGTTAAAAGAAGAAAGAACTGAATGATTTCAGTCCTTTTTTTGATACATAAAAAAAGCTGAGACCTTAGTCTCAGCTTCTGTTTTTATAGTGTAAGAGTGATTTGGTTGGTTTCTTTTAGGAGTTCTTCAGGAAGGTAGGCTTGGTCAAGTTCTTGGCCATTGAGGATGAGTTTTGTAAAGCCTGTTTCCTTATGGTTTGGATTTTCCACAGTGATGTGAAGTTCTTTGCCACGGAAGACTTTGGTCATGCTAAAGGTATCCCATTCTTTTGGAATGGCTGGTGAGAGTTTTAGACCACTTAAGTCAGGTCGAAGTCCCAAGATTCCTTCTACGCAGCCAACCATAACAGTTGAAGCTGTACCAGTTAGCCAGTGAACGTGTGAACGTCCAAAGTGTGGGCTAGCAGGACCTTCTGTAAATTGACCGTAGCAGTAAGGTTCTAGTTGACGGATGTCTGCGCGGTCGTTTTGAGCAGCAGGAGCATTCTCCATAAAGTAAGTAAAGGCACGTTGCCCTTGCCCGCGTAGGGCTTCAGCTAGGATTAGCCAGCCTTGTGATTGAGAGAAGATACCAGAGTTTTCTTTGGTGCCTTGGTTATAGATAACAGCAAGAGCGCCGTCGAAAGCGTGAGCGTGATATGGTGGGTTCATGAGAATGGCACCATAATCTGTGTTAAGTTGGTCGTAAACGTTATTCATGGCGAGGTCTGCTTGTTCTTTGTCAGCAAAACCACTGATGACAGCCCAGCTTTGTGGGTTTAGCCACATGTTAGCTTCTGGGTCATCAGCTGCGTCGATACGCTCACCTGCTTCGGTGAAACCACGAATAAAGCGGTCGTTGTCCCAGCAGAGTTTTTGGATTTTTTGTCCCATTTTCTCTTGTTCATAATCAAGGAAAGCAAGGTAATCGGCATCTTCTTTAGTTTTTGCAAATTCTTTGAGGACACTTAGGGCGTAGTAGAATTGCAAAGCGACAAACGATGATTCGCCATTTGCACCGAGGCGAAGACAGTCATTCCAGTCTGCGTAAAGTCCAGCAGGCATGCCGTGAGGTCCGAGGTGGTCAAGTGAGAACTGAGCAGCAGCTTTCAAATGTTCGTAGACACTTGCTTCTCCTTTATTGGCAAATGGAATCACTTCATCAAGGAATGCAAGGTTTCCTGTTTCAGAGATGTATTTGTAGACTGTTGGGAAGAGCCAGAGGGCATCGTCTGCTCGGTAGGCTGGGTGACCAGTTTCTTGAACATAGGATGCGTCATCTGGCGTGTCTTCGTGACCTGGGTTGTGGGTGAATTTTACAAGAGGAAGTCCGCCACCGTTGTCAACTTGGGCTGATAGCATGAAACGAATCTTTTCAGCTGCCATTTCAGGTTTTAAGTGAATGATACCTTGGATATCTTGAACAGTATCGCGGTAGCCGTAGCCGTTACGAAGTCCGCAGTAGATAAATGAGGCGGCACGTGACCAGATGAAGGTCATGTAGCAGTTGTAGGCATTCCAAGTATTGAGCATGGTGTTGAATTCTGGGCTTGGTGTTTGGACTTGAAGGTTAGTCAAGCGGTCTTCCCATTCATCTCGAAGTTCTTGGATTTCAGCTTCAGCAGTTTTTGCTGGATTAGCATAATGAGAGATAATATCAGCAGCTTCTTGGGATGGTTTTTCACCAAGGAGAAAGACAAGTGTTTTACTTTCTTGTGGTTCAAGTGTAACTTTACTTGAAAGAGCACCACAAGCATTTTCGTTGTAGCTTGTCTGGTCACCAAGATTTCCAGATGTGACTCCTTCAGGTTTGTCGTAGCCATTGTAGTCACCTAAGAAGCCTTTTTTGTCTCCACAATATGAGCTAACCTTTGCACCACCAAGTCCGAAGAAACGTTCAGTGACATTTTTTTCGTCAACTTGTTCGCTGTCATCGAGAGTGTCAAGATTTCCGTGAATTTGCTGGACGATACGGTTGTCTTGGAAAAGGGTACGCGTGATGAAAAGGGAGTATTGAAGGTTGACTTGGTCTTGCTCGTAGTTGCTGTGGTTGGTAAATTCAGCGTAACCAGTTAGTGTTAAATGTCGAGTTTGTTCAGAACGGTTAGTAACGGTAATTGCCCAAACTTCATAGCTTTTATCTTTTGGAACGTAGTAGGTAGCTTTTGAATGAATGTCAGAGTAATCAGCAATCATCTTAGTGTAGCCCATCCCGTGGTGACATTCGCTATGATAGCCGTTTAAATCTTTACCAACAGGTTGCCATGATGCAGACCAGAAGTCTTTGTTGTCATCGTCACGTAGGTAAATATAGCGACCTGGTTGGTCAAAATTATTGAAAACATAGCGCAAAATACGTCCGTTAGCACCAGATTTTGCAAAACTGTATCCGCCAGCGTTATTTGAAATGATGGCGCCGTATTCAGGTGAGCCAAGATAGTTGACCCAAGGTTTTGGGGTATTTGGGTGAGTGATAACATATTCGCGATTGGCATCGTCAAAGTAGCCATATTTCATGAGAGAGTCCTTTCTGTTTTTTAAGCTAGTGTAATGATAATTTCGTGGGGATCGTCAGAGAGTTCTGTGAGTTTATCTTTTGTAATAAAAGCAAATGCGTCATCAGTAACGTCGATTTCTTGGTTATCACAGGTAGCTTTTTTGATGATATATTTTCCAAAATCTTTTTGGTTTGGATTATCGTAGTGGATGTGGAATGTCTTATCGGCAAATTGTACGGTGATGCTTGCGCGTCCTTTGTCATCGAATTGTTCTGCAAGAAGTTTTGGATAAAGGACAAGGTCACCAGCTTTTCCGTGAACACCGAAAGCTTCTGTCACCATTGTTAGCATGTACCAGCTAGCAGCTCCAGTTAGGTAGTGGTAAACACCACGACCGTCAGCACGGAAGTATTCAGGAATACCTGGATAGATACGACTGGTTTCAAAATTGAGAGCTGTGTTTGCTAGAGTTTTAAGAGCTTTCCAGCCTTCTTTTGCAAAGCCACGACGATAAAGGGCATTGGCGTACATAACTGTCATGTGAGAAAAGACTGCGCCGTTTTCTTTTTCACCATAAGCAAATCCAAACATGCGACCAAGGTCAGTTTTGATTTCTTTGAAGTCGGTATTTAGGCGATAGCCACCGATTTCTTGACGGTAGAGGTAGTGGTCAGCGCTCGCTGTGATTTTGCGGATTTGTTCATCTGTAGCAACAAAATTCATGATAGGAAAGACTTGTCCAGTCAACATCATGTGTATACGGTCGTTGTAGTAGCCGTCAGTTGGTTTACCGCTGTTGTCGTAGTAGCTGTTGTAGCATCCTTCGTATTCATCAAAATCAAGCCATTCTTGTTTTTGTAGGTGTTGGCGAAGCCAAGCAGCTTTTTGGATGAGATTTAGTGCTAGCTCAGAAAGTGGGATTCTGATTTTACGTCCAGTAACGTTGTGGCGGCATTGGTTAGTGTAGGCTTCGAGGATTTGGTGTTTACGTCCAATATTATCGAAAATATCTGAGTCATTTTTGAGCAAAAGACCGATTTCTTCGAGGATTTCAACAGAATCTGTGCCAGTTTGACTTTCTAGTAGACGAATGAGGCTTGCAAGTTCCATCAGATTTCCAGAATAAGCAGCAGTAAAGGCAACACTTTCTCCGTTGTCATTAGCCATATCGAGCGCATCGTTCCAATCAGCTCCGCGTAGGCGGTAGATATTATGGTCACCAACTTCGTAAAATCCAGTCAAATGTTGGATAAGTAAGTGTTCGAGGATGCTACCAGTGTAGACGCTGTTGTCAGAAGTGCGTTGTTCATTGCCATAGTTATCATTCCAATCTTGATCGATTTCAGTGCCACGTTTGACGTGAGGGTCTTTAAAGTATGAAACTTCTTTTGTCAAAATATCGACGTCACCAGTTTGGTCGATGTAGAGTTTTGTGGTCATTAATGGCCAAAGCGCGTGGTCCATCCAAACACGAGTAATGCCATTACGGTCAGCAATGAAATTGCCGTCACCATCACCGATGATTGTCGCATTTGTACCATCAAGCCGAACTCCCTTGTAGTTGTTGATAATCATACCGCCAACAGTTTTTGGTTCCATGAGCAGAAGTGAGAGGCAATCCTGCCAAAGGTCGCGCCAACCACGTCCGCCACGTCCATAATCGTGATGTGGCAAGAATGAACAACCAAATAATCGACGTAAGAATGGTTGGAAGCAAACCCATTTCATGTAGCTATCAAAGTCGCTGTCTCCAGTTTTAAAATCAACACCAACTTTTTCTTGCCAGTAATCTTTTGTTTCTTGCAGTGTTTTTTCAACGGTAGCAAGATTTTTGTATTTTTCAGCAATAGTTTGAATCGTTTTTTCTTTGTCATTGATTCCCATTAATAGGATAAATGTCTTGCTTTGACTAGCAGCTAGGGTGAAGGTTTCAAATTTGAAAGCTCCCATGGCTTCGCGACCATCGATGTGCGTATCTGCAGTCACGCCTTCTATGTCTTTATAAACAGTAGCTGGGTGAGTAAATGTTCCGCCTTCTCCGATAAACATTTCTATAGTTGGGTAGAATGTTTTTGGTGTTTTTTCTTTATCATCAAATCCAAGAACATAATAAATTTGGTGATTGAGTTGGTGACCGCGTTCGTCAAATGACATCGTCGGGCAAACTAGGACACCTTCGGCTGTAGTTTTGATTCGGTGAAGCATAGACGTGACGTTTCGGTGGTCACGGATATTGTCAGCGCTACGTCCGAAAATTGGAACCGCCCCGTAAGCAGTTAATTCTTGGTCGGTATCTGATAAGTTTTCTAATGTAACGAGCATGATTTCGACATTTTCATCTCGTGGTACAAAAGATGTGATTGTTGATTTTAATGGCATGTTTGCTGCTGTGCGCTTAATTTTGTGCCACATAAAGCCAGCTTCAACGGAGTTTTCTTCTTCCTTATCGGAAAATCTGAGGGTTTCTTGCTGTGCTGATGCACCTGTTGCAGAAAAGACATTTCCATCATTATCACGAACCCAAAAATTGCGTGTTGAACGATTATTATGGAGATTGTCCACGCTGACAGGTTCTAATAAGAAAGTATCTTGATTGATTTTGGCATCACCTCCTAGATTTGGAGTGACTGCGCTTTTTAGTCCAATTTCTGAAGCAAGTGGGAAGTACAAAGAACTGATATTTTCTGCTTGGGAAAGTCTAAAATCCCCTTTGTTGTTAGTAAATGTTAATGGCTTCATAGTTATCTCCTTTATCTTCTGCCCATATTCTAGACGAAATTGAATTTAGAGAAAATAAAAAAGAAGAGAAAAATATCATATTTATGATATTAAGTTGATTGATGTCAAAATTCTTACACAAGTGTTTTTATTAGTATAATAGGAAGAGTAAAGTTAGAGAAATAGCCAGAAATGTTGATATAATAGCAAAAACACATGAATTTATGTAAGGGTTTACGTGTCAAAAAGATTAAAAAATGATTATTTACCATAAAAATTTTTTCAAACAAGGTCATAAAAATGATATTTTTAAAAATATTATAATATAACCCTTCTCGTAATCGGGGTATAATGCAGTTACAAAAACAAGAGGGGAAACCTCAAAAAAGGAGAAGGATTATGAACAAAAAAGTAAGCGCTTTTATAGCGATTGCTCTTGCAGCAGGGACAATGGTTGGATGCTCTTCTAAATCAAGTTCATCAGCTTCAGGTGAAGAAGGAAAAGTCATCAATGTTTATTCTTGGAATGATGAATTCCGCCAACGTGTTGAAGCCGTTTATCCAGAAGTTAAAGAAACTTCTAAAGACGGAAGCGTTACTAAACTAAAAGATGGTAGTGAAATTCACTGGATTATTAATCCAAACCAAGATGGTGTTTACCAACAAAAATTGGATGAAGCTCTTGAAAAACAAGACTCAGCATCTGCGGATGACAAAGTCGATATTTTCCTATCAGAAACTGACTACGTTTCAAAATACACTTCTAAAGAAGCAAATGTTGCAATGCCTTTGAAAGACTTGGGTATTAATCCTAAGAAAGATTTGGCAGACCAATATGATTTCACTAAGAAAACAGCTTCAGATGAATCTGGTGTTCAACGTGGTTCAACATGGCAAACTTGTCCAGGTGTTCTAATCTATCGCCGTGATATTGCAAAGGCAGTCTTTGGTACAGATGACCCGACAGCAGTTGGTGAAAAAGTTAAAGACTGGGATACAATGAAAGCAACAGCACAAGAACTTCTCGATAAAGGCTACTACACATTTGCATCATACGCTGATACATTCCGCTTGTATGGTAATAGCATTTCTAAACCATGGGTTGAAGATGGTTCAACAACAGTTCGTGTTGACCCACAAATTATGAATTGGGTTAAAGATTCTAAAGAATGGCTTGATGCTGGTTACTTCAATAAAACAGTTAAAGGTCAATGGACAGATGACTGGAATAAAGCAATGGGTTCACAATCTAAAGTCTTCTCATTCTTGTTCCCAGCTTGGGGTATTGACTTTACTTTGAAATCAAATTGGGATGGTGCAGACGGCGATTGGGCTGTTACAAATCCACCACAAGAATACAACTGGGGTGGTTCATACATTCACGGTGCTGAGGGTACAGACAATCCTAAACACGTTAAAGCCATCATTAAAGCTTTGACAGCTGATAAAGATAACCTCTTGAAGATTTCTAAAGAATACCAAGACTTTACAAATACTAAATCTGGTATGGAAGCAGCTGCTAACGATGACAGCTTCAAGTCTGATTTCCTTGGTGGTGAAAATGCTTATTCATACTACGCACCAGTTGCAGAAAAAATTAAAATTGCACCATTGTCATCATATGACCAAGGTTGTGTTGAGTTGATTCAAAACTCATTTAATGACTACCTTCAAGGAAAAGTAAGCTTCAACAAAGCCAAAACAAACTTTGAAACAGCCATTAAAGAACGTTATCCAGAAATTACAGATGTTAAATGGCCAGACTAAAAACGATTTAACATTTGGCTCACAACCGTTTTAGATTGTTACGTTATTTCATAAAGTTTTTGGGAATTTAGGTAGACCTTGCGGGGGTGAGTTAGAAAATCTTTTCCGAGTGAAAAATTTTCTAGCTTGCTCCCTGTATTTTAGAGGAGTGATAGAGATGAAAAAAAGACGTAAGCGTATAGATTATGGAAAATGGGGATATATTTTTATCCTGCCATTCTTCTTGATATTCTTTATTTTCTCTTTTATCCCATTAGTGGACACTATTCGTTATAGTTTCTTTGAATATTATCGTTCAGGGATGAGAGAAATCGGACCAAATTTTGTCGGTCTAGAAAATTATGTCAGCTTATTGCATTCAGATATGCTGAAATATGCAGCAAACACCATGATTTTGTGGCTAATCGGATTTATTCCACAGATTGTAGTTGCTTTGGTGCTTGCTAACTGGTTTGTGGATGCTAGACTGAAAATTCGTGGTCGACAATTTTTCAAGGTTGTTATTTATTTGCCAAACCTAATTATGGCGTCAGCCTTTGCCATGTTATTCTTCACACTCTTTTCAACAAATGGTCCAATTAATTCAATCCTAGAATCATTTGGTTGGATTAAAGAGCCGATTGATTTCATGGGCTCAACTTTTGGAACACGTTCATTGGTTGGTGTGATGAACTTCTTGATGTGGTTTGGTAATACAACAATCATGTTGATGGCTGCTATCATGGGAATTAGTCCTGATATTTTTGAAGCAGCTGAAATCGATGGTTGTAACAGTCGCCAACGTTTCTTCTATATCACTTTACCAATGATTCGACCTATTTTAGCTTATACTTTGATTACGTCAATTATTGGTGGTTTGCAAATGTTCGACGTTCCACAAATTTTGACAAATGGTCAAGGTTCTCCAGACCGTACTTCAACAACTTTGATTATGTTCTTGAATAATCACTTGAAGAGCAAGAACTACGGTATGGCAGGTGCACTATCAGTTTATCTCTTTGTGGTTAGTGCGATTCTTTGCTGGTTTGTTTATCGTATGACTAACAATGAAATTAAAATGACTAAACATCAATTGAAACACAAAGGTAGAAAGGCGAAATAATGTCAACACAAGCGAAAAATAGATTACGTGTTATTGTGGCACATTTTGTATTAATTACCTTATCATTTATGTGCCTGTTCTTCTTTTATATCCTGATTATCAATGCGACTCACTCGCATGCAGAGTTGCAAAAAGGTTTCTCAGCACTACCTGGTGGTTCATTATTTGATAATCTGAGCAAGGTTGCAAATGATGGTAGCTTCCCAATGTTTCATGGGATTTTAAACAGCTTGATTATCTCAGGTTTGACAGCTGCTATCTGTACTTATTTTTCTGCGTTAACTGCTTATGGTTTATATGTTTATGACTTTAAGTTGAAAAAAGTTGCTTTTACATTTATTTTGGCGATTTTGGTTATGCCAACACAAGTTACTTCAATGGGTTTCTTGCGCTTAATCACTAATATGGGCATGTACGACAGCTGGCTTCCATTGATTATTCCATCAGTAGCTTCACCTGCAGTCTTCTATTTCATGTATAGTTACTTGGAATCATCTTTGCCACTATCATTGGTAGAAGCTGCGCGTATTGACGGCTCAAATGAATTTAGAACATTTAATACGATTGTTCTTCCAATCATGAAACCAGCCATCGCGGTTCAAGCAATCTTTACCTTTGTTGGTTCTTGGAATAATTACTTCATTCCAGCCTTGGTTATCCAAACTAAGAGCAAGATGACTGTGCCAATTTTGATTGCAACATTGCGTGGCGCAGATTACATGAACTTTGATATGGGTAAAATTTACACCATGATTTTGGTAGCAATCGTGCCAATCATTATCGTTTACCTTTTCCTTTCAAAATACATTATTGCCGGCGTTACACTCGGTGGTGTTAAGGAATAATTTACGAGAAAAAAGAAAGATAATTTAGTATATTGATGACTGGGTTACTTACAATTCTAATCAGGTAAGTAGAAGGAGAAATTGTTGAAACTTCTCCTCAAACAACAATTGAAAATACTGCTCAAGAAGTAGTAACTCCTTCTTCTGTATCTGTTGCTAGTGTTTCAGCACCGTCACTTCCAAAAACAGCCCTGTTAAAAGTTCTTTTGTTGCTTTACCAAAAACTGGTGAAGGCCCAAGTCAATTATTAACAGTTGCTGGAGTTTTAGTAGCAATTCTTAGCTTCTTAATCTCGCCTTTTAAAAAGAAAAATAATCATTTTTAGAAAGTTAGAGTAATACGTATGAAAATCAACGAACAAACGCAATTTAAGACTTCTTTTAGAGCATATGACCCAAGTTATATGGAGCTAAGGACGGGTGCCAATGGTGATATGTTTGATTGCACTTGGCAACCTGATAATGTTAGCTTTACTGATAATGGTCTAACCTTGAAGATTGATAAAGATCAAGATGGCTATACTGGTGGTGAATGGCGCATGAGAGAGTATTTCCATTATGGGCGCTATCAAGTTCGGATGAAGGCTATTAAAAACACTGGTGTTGTCACTTCATTTTTTACCTATACTGGCCCGACAGATGGTACAAAATGGGATGAAATCGATATTGAGTTTCTTGGAAAAGATACGACAAAAGTTCAATTCAATTATTTTACTGATGGCGTTGGTAACCATGAATATCTTTATGACCTAGGTTTTGATGCATCAGAAGAATGGCATACTTACGGTTTTGACTGGCAAGCAGACCACATCACATGGTATGTTGATGGCAAAGCTGTTCATACGGTGACTGAAAATCTCCCAGTAACACCAGGAAAAATCATGATGAATGTTTGGCCAGGAATTGGTGTTGATGATTGGCTAGATCCATATGATGGAAAAACACCTTTGTATGGTTATTATGACTGGATTCGTTATGATAAATGATTGTATATTAAAAAATCTCCACTAATCATGGAGATTTTTTATCAAACACATTTTTATGTGGTAAAATGGTAAATAGACAGTAATCGTTTACAAAAGGAGATTGAAATGAATTTCAAGGATGAGTGGAGACTTTTAGCGATAAGCGATAATATGGATGACGTTGAACACCGTCCCATGACAGAAGAGTTTTTATTTTATCAAGCAGTTGCAACAGGTGATGTTGAAGCTGTTCGTAAAAATTGTGAACAAGAGCGCTTTGTTTCTGAAGATGGTGTGGGAACCTTATCACGCAATCCTGTTACAAATCTAAAATACCATTTTGTGATTACGACAGCCATGATTACCCGCATGTGTGGGCAAAATGGCATGGAATTAGAGCAGGCATTTAGACTCAGTGATTTTTACATTCAAAAATTAGATGACATTCACACCGTTCAAGAGGTGCAAAATTTGCACGACGAAATGGTCATTGACTATACTGAGCGCATGCGACGTGAGATTCAAAAAGATGTCATTTCAAAACACGTGTCAGATTGTAAAGACTACATTTATTGCCACATTAAAGAACGCATTACAGTCGAACAGCTGGCTAATGAATTTGGTATTTCGGCAAGTTATCTATCACGTCTGTTCAAAAAAGAAGTTGGCGTTTCTGTCAGCAATTATGTCAAAAATAAAAAGGCAGAAGTTGCGAAAGATTTATTGAAGTTCAGTGATTATTCGATGATTGAGATTGCAAACCATTTATCATTTTCATCTCAAAGTCATTTTATTCAACAATTTAAGGAAGTTGTCGGAATGACACCTAAAAAATATCGTGACACTCACCACAATGTGAAGTGGAATGAGAAAATCTGGCCTGAAAGCGACAAAAGCACATCAGCCACTAAGGCAATGTAAGTTTTATTCAATAAAAAATAAACATCTGAGGCGTTAGTCTCAGATTTTTTTGCCTATCTTACAGCTCTGTAAGGACATTTTTTTTAAATCGGTATAAACTAGAAGTATAGAAAATTGCCACAGTTTTGCCTTAGTTTTTCAACAATTTACACGGACATTTTACTAAGCGCTTACCTATAATAAATAACATGGCTCTTTTTAAATTGAATGTAATAATACAAAAGAGCATCGGCTATTAACAGTATTAATTTAGTGGGGAGATTACATGAAAGAAACTGGTCGATTTATATTAAAAACCTTGTTTTATTTTTTGATTTTTATGATTTTGATTTATTTTTTTGGTTATCTTGGGCGTGGTCAAGGTAATTTCATCTATAACGAGTTCTAGAAAGGTAAACGATTCATGTTACGCGATATGATTGAAAGCATTGAGCATTTTGCTCAAACACAGGCTGATTTTCCTGTTTATAACATTTTGGGAGATGTTCATACTTACCGTGATTTAAAGGAAAATTCAGATTCACTAGCAGCCTATATTGATTTGTTGAAGCTGGAAGAAAAATCTCCAGTTCTTGTTTTCGGTGGGCAAGAATATGAAATGTTAGCAACTTTTGTGGCTTTGACAAAATCTGGTCACGCTTATATTCCAGTTGACCAACACTCAGCTCTTGAACGTATTGAAGCTATTTTAGAAGTTGCAAAGCCAAGTTTGATTGTTGCTATTGATGATTTTCCGATAGAAGTTTCAGTTCCAGTGATTAAGTTGGAGCAGTTAAAAGATATCTTTGCACAAAAATCAGACTACGAGTTGACACACTCAGTTAAAGGTGACGATAATTACTACATCATCTTCACGTCTGGAACAACAGGCAAGCCAAAAGGTGTGCAAATTTCTCATGATAATTTGCTAAGTTTTACGAATTGGATGATTTCTGACAAGGAATTCTCAGTTCCACAACGTCCACAAATGCTAGCGCAACCGCCGTATTCATTTGACTTGTCAGTGATGTACTGGGCACCGACTCTTGCACTTGGTGGGACACTTTATGCTTTGCCAAAAGATTTAACAACTGATTTTAAACGTCTGTTTGAAACAATCAATCAATTGCCGATTGGTGTGTGGACGTCGACACCATCATTTGCAGATATGGCTATGTTGTCAAATGATTTCAACCAAGAAACCTTGCCAAACTTGACGCATTTTTACTTTGATGGGGAAGAATTAACGGTTAAGACAGCTCAAAAATTGCGCAGTCGTTTCCCGAAAGCACGCATTGTTAATGCTTATGGTCCAACAGAAGCCACTGTTGCACTTTCTGCCGTTGCGATTACAGATGAGATGTTAGAGACTTGTAAACGTCTGCCAATTGGCTACACAAAAGCTGACTCACCGACTTTTGTTATCGATGAAAATGGCAAAGCTGTGCCAAATGGTACGCAAGGTGAAATCATTGTATCTGGACCAGCGGTATCTAAAGGTTATCTCAATAACCCTGAACGCACTAAAGCAGCATTCTTTGAATTTGAAGGTTTGCCAGCTTATCATACAGGAGATTTGGGTGTGATGACTGACCAAGGTTTGCTACTTTATGGCGGACGCATGGATTTCCAAATTAAATTCAACGGCTACCGTATTGAACTTGAGGAAGTCTCACAAAATCTTAACAAATCAGATTACATCAAGTCAGCTGTTGCTGTTCCTCGTTACAATAAAGACCACAAGGTTCAAAATCTTTTAGCCTACGTTGTGCTAAAAGAAGGTGTTGCTGAACAATTCGAACGTCAGCTAGATATCACAAAAGCCATCAAAGAAGACTTGAAAAATATCATGATGGACTACATGATGCCATCAAAATTTATTTATTGTGAAAGTTTGCCTCTAACACCAAATGGGAAAATTGATATTAAAGGATTGATGAACGAGGTAAATAATCGATGATTACTATTGTTCATCAATTGCCACATTTGGAAGCGTATGGTAACCCACAGTATTTCTTTTATCTGATTTTGGCAGTTTTACCTATTTTTATCGGACTATTTTTCAAACGTCGTTTTCCAATTTATGAAGCTGTAGTAAGTCTTGCGTTTATCATTTTGATGCTTACGGGAAAAGATTTGAATCAGATTATTTCCTTGTTAGCTTATGTTGTTTGGCAAGTTGTTTTGGTCTTTGCTTACCAGCTTTATCGTAAAAAATATGATAACAACTGGGTCTTTTACATCAGTGTCTTTTTGGCTATTTTGCCTTTAGCTTGGACAAAAGTCACACCTTTAATGACTATTGATAATCATCAATCACTTTTCGGATTTTTAGGAATTTCCTATTTAACATTCCGTGCGGTTGGGACGATCATGGAAGTACGTGACGGTGTCCTGAAAGAATTTAGCCCATGGCAATTCTTGCGATTTATGCTCTTTATGCCGACCTTTTCAAGTGGGCCGATTGACCGTTTCAATCGTTTCAATGATGATTATGAGAACATTCCTGAAAGAGATGAACTCTTAGATATGCTTGAAGAAAGCGTGCATTATTTGATGTTAGGTTTTCTTTACAAGTTTATTTTGGCATATATCTTTGGCACTTTGTTGTTGATACCGTTGAAAGAAATGGCTTTGCAAATGGGTGGTATCTTCAATATTGCGACGCTTGGTGTTATGTACACTTATGGACTTGATTTGTTCTTTGATTTTGCAGGCTATAGCATGTTTGCTCTTGCTATTTCAAATCTTATGGGAATTAAAAGCCCAGTCAACTTTAATCACCCCTTTAAATCTCGTGATTTGAAAGAATTTTGGAATCGTTGGCACATGAGCCTTTCTTTCTGGTTCCGTGATTTTGTCTTTATGCGTTTAGTTAAAGTGCTCGTTAAACACAAAGTCTTTAAAAATCGTAACGTAACCTCAAGTGTTGCTTATATTATCAACATGCTAATCATGGGATTCTGGCACGGTTTGACTTGGTATTACATTGCTTACGGCTTGTTCCACGGAGTTGGTCTTGTGATTAATGATGCTTGGGTTCGTAAGAAGAAAAAAATCAACCGTGACCGTAAAAAACAAGGCTTGTCTCCTCTTCCAGATAACAAGTGGACACAAGGCTTGGGAATTTTCATCACATTTAATGTTGTGATGTTGTCATTCTTACTATTTTCAGGGTTCTTGGATCAATTATGGTTTCCAAAACCACCTGTGAAATGAGATATTTTATTACTAAAAAGGAGTTAAAAAATGGATATTAAATCAGAAGTGCTAGCAATTATTGATGATCTTTTTATGGAAGATGTGTCTGACATGATGGATGAAGATTTGTTTGATGCAGGAGTCCTTGATAGTATGGGAACTGTTGAACTAATCGTTGAGTTGGAAAGTCATTTTGACATCAATATTCCGGTTTCAGAATTTGGTCGCGACGATTGGAATACTGCTAATAAAATTATCGCTGGAGTAGAGGAGCTTCGTAATGCTTAAACGCCTATGGCAAATCCTAGGACCAGTTATCTGCGCAATGTTGATGGTTGTCATGCTGTTAGCTTGCGTCCCATCGTCAACACATTCACATTCTTTAACAGCTGAGAAAAAAGATGCTGTTTCTTTAACCAAGACAGGTTTTAAAAGTAAGTACAAGAAAGTGCGTGCCTTGAGTGATTCAAAACATCGTTTTGTTCCTTTTTTCGGCTCTAGTGAATGGTTGCGTCTTGATAAAATGCACCCGTCAGTGCTCGCTGAAGCCTATCATAGAAGCTACACACCATATTTGCTTGGACAAAGAGGTTCTGCCTCTTTGACACACTATTTTGGCATTCAGCAGATTGATAAAGAGTTAAAAAATAAACAAGTCGTATACTTTATTTCACCGCAATGGTTCACGGCTAAAGGGGCAAATGCAGCAGCTTTTCAAGAATTTTTCAGCAGTGGACAAGCAATTGATTTCTTGAAAAATCAAACAGGTTCAGCCTGCGACCGCTACGCTGCTAAACGATTTTTGAAACTTTATCCTGAGTCATCTTATCAAGATTTGATGGAAAAAGTTGCAGCAGGTAAATCGTTAACCAAAGCAGAGCTGAAAAAACTCAGTTATAAAGATATGTTTTTCCAAAAGGAAGACGTCCTGTTCAGCCAGCTGTCAATTGTTGATAACTATGATGGAACCGTCAAACCACAAGCTAAACTGTTACCAGAAAATTCGACTTATCCACAGCTTGAAAAAATTGCAACTGCAGATGGAAAAAACTCAAGCCGCGGCAATAGTTTTGGCATTGATAATACTTTTTATAATATGCGTATCAAGCCGCAATTTAAACGTTTAAAAAATTCTCAAACGAGATTTAACTATCTAAAATCACCAGAATATAACGATTTGCAGCTTGTACTAAATCAATTTGCCCAAAATAATACGGACGTACTTTTTATTATCCCACCAGTTAATAGCAAATGGTCTGACTATACTGGTCTTAATCAAGACATGTATCAAAAATCAGTTGAAAAGATTAAATACCAGCTGAAAAGTCAAGGATTTGAACACATTGCTGATTTTTCAAAAGACGGTGACAAAGCCTACTTCATGCAAGACACTATCCACATGGGGTGGAATGGTTGGGTTGCTATGGATAAAGCCGTCGAACCATTCCTAGATAAAGAAAGTACAGCGCCAACTTATCAGATTAACAACCGATTTCTAAGCAAAAAATGGGCTAAATACACTAAAAGCCCCGATTCATTTTATTAAGAATTAAACTAAAACCTCAACCCTTTTGGGTTGAGGTTTATTGTTATGAGACTTTTTCAATCAAAGTGATGAGTTGTTTGATTTCTTTTGATAAGCCTGCGTGTTTAGAGTGGGCATAGCTGACATAAAATGAAATTCTATCTTCTTTGGCAAGAGGAATCTTGACCAGTTGGTCAGAGTCGCTGCTAAGAGCGATATCAGATAGCAGTGAAATGCCCATGTTTTCAGCGACCATTTGTTTGATGACTGAGACATCATCGATTTTAAAAAGGATGTTTGCTTGATCATGATAACGGTGATTAAGCTGATTGAATGCTGTCAGATGCATATTGTGCTCATCGAGTAGAATAAAGTTTTCAGAGAGAATATCCTGAAATGCAAGTTCTTTTCGGTCTGCTAGTGGGTGATTTTTAGAAAGCACTACGTAAAATTCTTTTTTGAAAAGTTGTTTGATGACCAGTAAATCGTTTTTGATTGGCGCAAGTGAGCCCAACAAACTAAAATCGATTTGTCCATCAAGTAGTTTCATCATGAGACTATTTGAACCACCACGAATGGCTTTAACTTTAGAAAATGGTGTGAGCTCTTCATTTTTTTGTAAAAGTTCGGTCAAAACATAATTTCCGATAATCGGTGGAAAACCGACGGTCATCATAGGTTTGAGTGACTGGTGCACCTCATTAACAGCCGTTTTGATTTGTAGTAAGACATCTTCAACGTGACTTTGAAAAATATCTCCTTGCAAGGTTAATTCAGCTGTGCGATGTGACGGGTCTTTGATGATTAAATCACAGCCTAATTCTTTTTCCAAGCGCTTGATAGCGTAAGAAATCGTTGGTTGACTGACTTTGAAATATTGTGCAGCACCAGTATAAGATTTTAATTTTCCAAGCTGGTAAAAATATTCTAAATCACGTAAATTCATGCTTACCTCCTTGCCTTATTTTACCATAATCTTTTTCAATCTACTTATAAATATTTTTTATCAAAAGTAACGTGTTTGACTATAAGAAGTTTGGCAGTTTATAATGACCCGCATAAGATCTTTCTACATATTTAAATAGCCTATTAGGAGGAAAAGTCATGCGTGGACATGAAATTTTAAATAACCCATTTTTAAATAAAGGGACTGCCTTTACTATGGAAGAACGTAAAGAACTTGGCTTGCTAGGTATTTTGCCACCTTACGTTCAAACAATTGAAGAACAAGCTGAACAAGCTTACCAACATTTCTTGCGTAAACCATCAAATCTTGAAAAACGTCATTTCTTGATGGAAATCTTCAACACTAACCGTACACTTTTCTACTACCTATTCAACCAACACATTGTTGAATTTAACCCAATTGTGTACGATCCAGTTATCGCTGAAACAATCGAAGAATACAGTGAATTGTACGTTGACCCACAATACGCTGCATACCTTGATATTAACCACCCAGAAAATATTGAAGAAACTTTGCGCAATGCTGCTGGTGACCGTGACATCCGTTTGATTGTTGTAACAGATGCTGAAGGTATCCTTGGTATTGGTGACTGGGGTGTCCAAGGTGTAGATATCTCTGTTGGTAAATTGATGATCTACACAGCTGCAGCTGGTATTGACCCTGCTTCAGTTATGCCACTTGTTATCGATGCTGGTACAAACCGTAAAGAACTTTTGGAAAATCCAATGTATCTTGGTAACCGCCACGAACGTGTCACTGGTGACCAATACTACGAATTTATCGACAAATTTGTTCAAACAGCAGAAAACATGTTCCCTAAATTGTACCTTCACTGGGAAGATTTCGGTCGTTCAAATGCTGCTAACATTCTTAACAAATACAAAAAAGAAATTCCAACATTTAACGATGACATCCAAGGTACTGGTATTGTTGTTCTTGGTGGTATCTTCGGTGCTATGGACATCACTGGTGAAAAACTAACTGACCAAGTTTACCTTTGCTACGGTGGTGGTTCTGCTGGTGCTGGTATTGCTGACCGTGTTCACGCTGAAATGGTTTCAGAAGGTTTGACTCCAGAAGAAGCTTACAAACACTTCTTCATGATTGACAAACAAGGTCTTCTTTTTGATGACATGGAAGATTTGACACCTGCTCAAAAACCATTTGCTAAAAAACGTGAAGACTTCGCTGACTGCGGTGACATGACTAGCCTTCTTAATGTTATTAAAACAGTTAAACCAACAATCTTGGTTGGTACATCAACTGATGCTGGTGCCTTCACTAAAGAAGTGGTTGAAGCAATGTGTGAAAACACTGAACGCCCAGTTATCTTCCCAATTTCTAACCCAACTAAGAAATTAGAAGCTACAGCAGAGCAAGTTATTGAATGGTCAGACGGTAAAGCATTCGTTGCGACTGGTGTACCTTCAGGTACAGTAAGCTACAAAGGTGTTGATTACCAAATCGGTCAAGCAAATAATGCTTTGATCTACCCAGGTCTTGGTCTTGGTATGTTGGCATCTGAAGCTTCACTTCTTACAGATGAAATGATTGGTGCGGCTGCTCACTCACTTAGCGGTCTTGTAGATCCAGGTCAACCAGGTGCACCTGTTCTTCCACCATTCCAATACGTTGCTGAAGTGTCTATCAAAGTTGCAGAAGCAGTTGCTAAAAAAGCTCAAGAACAAGGTTTGGCTCAAGCTGAAGAAAAAGATATGGCTAAAGCTGTTCGCGACCTTAAATGGTATCCAAAATATTAATTTAGGAGGATAACCATTCGTATGAAAAAATTAAAAGATACTAAAATTGCAGGTCTTTCTCTACCGCTTTATACGGCTCTGGTTATCATTTTAGCTGTTGTTATTGCTATGGGAAAATTGCCACTGAACATGGTGGGAATTACCTTTATGTTAGTTGTTTTAGGTCACCTCTTTTATTTCCTTGGTGAGAGATTACCGTTTTGGAATACTTACCTTGGTGGTGGCTCAGTATTTACCCTACTCGTAGCAGCGGTGCTTGCTGCAACAGGTCTTGTGCCAAAATCTGTTGTTGAAGCAACATCAAGCTTTATGAGTGACTGGGGATTCTTAGATTTTTACATTGCTGCTTTAATCTGTGGTTCTATTTTGGGAATGAACCGCAAACTTTTGGTGAAAGCTTCTGCTAAATTTATTCCTGTTGCTCTTTTATCTATGGTTGTCGGATTCTTTGCAACAGGTGCTGTAGGTGCCCTTCTTGGTCAGGGCTTTGGTCACTCTGTCATGTATATCTCCTTTGCACAAATGGCAGGTGGAATGGGAGCAGGTATTGTTCCTTTATCAAAAATCTATGCAGCAGGACTTCACGCAAATGCTTCAAGCATCTTGTCACAATTAGCGCCAGCAACAACACTTGGTAATATTTTTGCGATTATCGGTGCTATTGTGCTTGCGCGTGGCTTTGCCAATACAAAATTTAATGGACACGGTGTGCTTATTCCTGTGGATAAAGATGATTTGAAAAAATCAACCATAACCCTCGATCCTACCAAAATTGGTGTTGGGATGATGATTGCCTTTGCCCTTTTCCTTGTCGGTGTTATCCTTAATGCCTTTGTTCCAAAAGTGCACAGTTATGCCTTTATGATTATCATTGTGTTTGTCCTCAAAGCACTTGATATTGTGCCAAAAGAGTTGGAAGAAACTGTTGTCATGTTTAACCGAGTTATCATGACAAATCTGACGCATGCCGTTCTTGCTGGTATTGGTCTTGCCATGATTGATTTAACCTCTCTTGCGCAAGCTATGACATGGCAATTTGTCCTTATCAGCTTGACATCAGTTGTTTCAATGGGACTTGCAAGCTGGATTTTAGGCCAAGTTCTTGGCATGTATCCAGTGGAAACAGCTATTGGAGCTGGTATGATTAACAACTCTATGGGTGGTACAGGAAATATCGCTGTACTATCAGCAGCAGACCGCATGGAAATGATTGCCTTTGCCCAAATGGCTAATCGACTTGGCGGTGCAATTGTCCTCATTCTAGGAGGAATCCTTATTCAATTTTTACATTAATTCAACAATTTTGACTCCTTAAAAATGTGTAAAACAACCTTTTAGATTGTGTTTACTCTGAAAAAATAGAATATATTATTACCCTGAACCCCTTAGCTTGCTCACCACAAGTTAAGGGGTTATATTGTGCGAGTTTTAGATGTTATGAGAAGACAGAAGCTAACTTTGGTATTTTGAAAACGCTTGTGATAGAATCAAGGTGAAAAAGAATCAGGAGGCAGATTATGGCAAATGAAAAATTACTTGAAGCACTTCAAACAATTGTAACAGCTCTCTCTCAACAAGCAGATGGGCACGCCATTCAGTCAAAAATTTTTGCATCACAAGGCTTTACAAAATTAGCTGACAAATACGCTGAACATGCTAACGAAGAACGTGACTACGTCGGTAAGTGCATTGATCGAATCTTGGATTTAGGCGGAGCAGTTAAAAATGGTGCTAAGGAAGAAACTCCTGTCTACACAGATGCAATTGAGTGGGTTAAGTATGACTTACAAGTCTCTGTTGATGGTTTAGCTTATTTGAAAGGCATCGTTGAACTCGCTAAAGACGACTTAACAACATATGATCTTTTAAAAGATTATTACAAAGACGAAGAAGAAGACATGTACTGGGGCGAACAACAACTTGACCTGATTGAAAAAATCGGTGAAACAAACTGGTACATTACAATGCTATAAAACTAAAAACAGCTAAGTAAACTTAGCTGTTTTTTAATACGATAAGTAGTTACCTTTCACCAAAGTTATCCACAGGGGGAAAATAATCCTACTTTATCCACAGAATATTCAACAATTGGGTAAAAAATAATGTTTTCCTCTCACATACTTTGGTCTCTCTTGCGGTCTGTGTTATAATAAAACCATGGAAATTTTCGATACACACACGCATTTAAATGCTGATGATTTTGCTGGTCGTGAAGCAGAAGAATTGGCTCTTGCAAAAGAAATGGGCGTCACTCGACACAATGTTGTTGGATTTGATGCACCAACTATTAAACGAGCTATTGAGTTAGCTGAAGAATACCCTGAAATTTATGCTACAATCGGTTGGCACCCAACTGAAGCAGGTTCTTATAATCAAGAAATTGAGGACATGATTGTCTCAAATCTCTCACACCCAAAAGTGATTGGTCTTGGTGAGATTGGACTTGATTATTATTGGATGGAAGACCCAAAAGACGTTCAAATTGAGGTTTTCAAACGTCAGATTCAACTTTCTAAAGAGCATAATATGCCTTTTATCGTGCACACTCGTGATGCTATGGAAGATACTTACAAAGTTATCAAAGAGGTCGGTGTTGGACCACGTGGTGGGATTATTCACTCATTTTCTGGTTCTTTGGAAATGGCAGAGCGCTTTGTCGAGCTTGGCATGATGATCTCATTTTCAGGTGTTGTCACATTTAAAAAAGCTCTTGATGTTCAAGAAGCTGCGCAAAAATTACCACTGGATAAGATTTTGGTTGAGACAGATGCGCCTTATCTTGCCCCAGTTCCAAAACGAGGTCGTGAAAATCGCACAGCTTACACACGCTATGTAGTGGATAAAATTGCTGAACTTCGTGGATTAACAAGCGAGGAAGTAGCAAAAGCAACATCAGACAATGCAAAGAGGTTATTTAACTGTGACTGAAAAAATTAAAATTCAAGAAGTCCTAGTCGTTGAGGGAAAAGACGATACTGCAAATTTGCGCCGCTTTTACGACGTGGACACTTACGAAACACGAGGCTCTGCTATCAATGATGATGACCTTGAACGCATTGAAAAACTAAATGACCTTCGTGGTGTTATTGTCTTTACAGACCCTGATTATAATGGCGAACGCATTCGTAAAATCATCATGAATGCTATTCCAAATGTGAAGCACGCTTTTCTAAATCGTGGCGAAGCCGTTCCAAAATCAAAAAGCAAAGGTCGCTCACTTGGAGTAGAACACGCAAACTTCGAAGACTTGCAAAAAGCGCTCAAAGGTGTTTTAGGAAACTTTGATGATGACAATCAATTCGATATCACAAGAGCTGATTTGATGCGCTTAGGACTTTTGATGGGAGGCGACAGTCGTAAACGCCGTGAATACCTTGGCGAAGAACTCCGCATCGGCTACAGCAACGGCAAACAACTCCTCAAACGCCTAGAACTCTTTGGCATCACTCTAGCCGAAGTAGAAGAAGCGATGGAGAAATACTAATATGAAAAAAGTCGCTCTTTTAAGAGGAGTTACGCCAGTTGGTCAAAATCGAATCCCTAAAATGACTTATCTGGTAGAGATTTTAACAGAAGCAGGTCTTGAAAATGTTAAGACTTATATTCAGAGTGGCAATATCGTTTTTGAGACAAGCTTGTCTGACGATGACGTTTGTGCATTGATTCATGATACGATTCAGGCAAAAATCGGTGCTGATTTATCGGTTATCCTCAAAACGCAAGACCAGTTTACGACGGCTCTTGCTGAAAGTCCATTTGATCAAAACTACGATGACTCACGTGTTCACTTGGTATTTACCAATGACCAGCTTGACCAAGAGATATTAAATGAACTACTAGAGACGGATTTTGGTGCTGAAATCTTGAAAGCTGGTAGTGAGTGCCTGTATCTCTATTTACCAAGAGAAGCAAAGAAAAAGCGACTGAATACCAATTACCTTGAAAAACAGTTACATATCACAGCAACTATGCGAAAGCGTCGCAGTATTTTGCGATTGAGCCAAATGTGATACAATAAGAACCTAGATTGATAGAAACGAAAGGAAAGAAATCTTTATTCTGGGGATAACCTGTGGATAAGGAAGAATACTATGAGAATTGCAGATTACAGCGTGACGCGTGCTGTCCTTGAGCGTCATGGATTTACTTTTAAAAAATCATTTGGACAGAACTTTTTGACAGACACTAACATTCTTCAAAAGATTGTAGATACTGCTGAAATTGACAAAAACGTCAATGTTATTGAAATTGGTCCTGGTATCGGTGCATTGACAGAATTTTTGGCTGAAAATGCTGCTGAAGTTATGGCGTTTGAAATTGACGACCGTTTGATTCCGATTTTGGCTGATACGCTCCGCGATTTTGATAATGTCAAAGTGATTAACGAAGATATCTTGAAATCAGACCTACAAAGCCGTATCAAAGAATTTGCTAACCCAGACCTTCCAATCAAGGTCGTAGCAAATCTTCCTTACTACATCACAACACCAATCTTGATGCACTTGATTGAATCAAAAATCCCATTTGCGGAATTTGTCGTGATGATGCAAAAAGAAGTGGCAGACCGCATTTCAGCAGAGCCAAACACTAAAGCTTACGGTTCGCTATCAATTGCTGTGCAATATTACATGACAGCAAAAGTTGCTTTCATCGTGCCACGTACAGTGTTTGTGCCAGCACCAAATGTTGACTCAGCGATTTTGAAAATGACTCGCCGTGAAGAACCACTTGTTAAAGTCAAAGACGAAGACTTCTTCTTCCGCGTTGCGAAAATCAGTTTTGTTCACCGTCGTAAAACACTTTGGAACAATTTGACAAGTCACTTCGGAAAAGCAGAGGAAACAAAAGCCAAACTTGAAAAAGCACTTGAAATTGCAGAAATCAAGCCATCTATTCGAGGCGAAGCTCTTTCAATTGCAGACTTTGCAAAATTAGCTGACGCTTTAAAAGAAGTCGGATTATAAATCAAAAACCAGCTCATAGAGCTGGTTTTTTAGTTTAAATATGATTAATGAAATTCATTACCGTTGAAGCAATATCGTGCCATTGTTGCAATGTCATAAAGTGATAAATCAATGTGAAATACATTTTCTCCTAAACTCCCTTGTTAATAATTAACATTTCTATTATGCCATAAAATCTTGTTTATAAACGCAAAAGTCATAAACGGTCAAAATTTAGTCGCGAATGGTAAAAAATTCAAAAAAACTTACCGTTTACGACGAAAAAACGACCGTTTGCGACATTGACGTTATTTTGCGAAAATTCTGATAAAATGAATCTTGTCAATCGCGATGACAAAAATAACTTGGGAGATATTTACATGAATACAAAAGCGTTTCAACAATTTGACACAATGACAACTGAAGCCCTTGTGCGTATTGAAGGTGGAAATCAGGTATTTGCTGGAGGAGGCGGTAAATTAAAACCTGATCAACCTTGGTGGACGAAAGTTGATTGGTGTTCAATCGCAAGTGGCGTTAATGGAGGAATGATTGTTTGTTGAATCATCTTTTTTTAGATGATGATAGAGGAAAGCGAGTTTTTTTCCTGACTTTTCCTCTTATTTTTTATGTTATCTTTTTTTACCTTTTGCCAGGATTATTAAGACAAGTATTTATAAAATATGCTACCGATGATTTTCACAAACTGATTTTTTTGTGCAGTTATTTTACTTTTGTATTTTTGTTGATGGTGTCCTATTTGCTTAAGCAAGAGGGGAAAAAGTTTTTTAAAGTGAGTTTCAAGTATCATTATATTGGGATAATTATTTTATTGTCTTTGGGAAACATTGTTCTTTCTGTTGTTCTTGCTTATTATTTGCCGTTGCCAATGAACCAGCAATTACTGAATAATAGCAGGTTAGGTGCATCAGAGAGTAGTCTACTTGTGAAGCTTTTGTGGGGAGGCGTGATTACTCTTATAAATGAAGAACTATTTTATCGCGGTATTTTGATGACAACTTATTTTAATAATTCACGTTACTACCTAGATATTTTAGTATCTACTGTTTGTTTTGCGTCTATCCATGTTATCTGGTCAGCGTGGTCGTGGTTAGATTTTGTTCAATATATTCCTGCGGGACTTTCTTTAGGTGTGACTTTTAGGTGGACAAAATCAATTTATTATCCAATATTACTGCATGCTTTGGTAAATTATCTTCCAAGAATTATTTTGGTTTTACTAAATTAAATATAAAATTTGATTTCTAAAAAGGAGTATTTATGATAGAAAAAGTAAAGAACTTACTTGCTCCAAAACTGTTGGCAATATTTTTTATCTATTATCATCTATTTGGATTAAAGTTTGTAATGTTTACTATTTTAGAGCGATTTGATTTACCATTAACGGAATATCATTACCCTCTTCTTAATATTTTTACCATCCTATTTATTATTGTACTGGTGATATACCTAAGACGAAGAAGACCAGAAATATTTCAAATAAGACCACTAAAACCTTTAGATTATTTAGTAACTTTGCTTGCTTTTGGGGTGATATACGCTTACTTCAGTAATCTTTTATTTGTTGGTGGAGATATAAAAAATGATTTATTATTTTTCCGTGATTCCCCATTGGCGTTTTTGGTCGCATTACAACCCTTTATTATCGGACCAATCCTAGAAGAGTTAGTTTATCGTGGTGTTTTGATGACTAGCTTTTTTGAGAAATCAAAGTTTTACTTAGATTGCTTACTATCTGCTGTAATGTTCTCAGTAGCTCATCTATCTTCTTATGGTTTGAGTTTAGAGGTATTTAAAAACTATGCTTTTCTTGGTTTAATTTTAGCGATTCTTTTTAGAAAAACACGGTCAATCTATCCATCAATTCTTGTTCACATGGCGTGGAATATTTATCTTAGCTGGCATCTGATTACATTTATTTTCTTTGAAAGGTAGTAAAAATCATGAAAAACTTACCGTTTACGACGAAAAAACGACCGTTTGCGACATTTACGTTTATTTGGCAAAATTTCTGATACAATAAAATATGTCAGTCACATGACACGTCATTTCCAGGAGATTTAAATGACAAAAGGACTTTAATCGCAGTGTTGCTAAGAAAGTCGTTGCAATGAAAGGGAAACCTTAGCTACTTGCGATATATGGGAGAAACCTATCTTTGAAAATTCATCATCTATAAGATGATACAAAGAGAAAGTAGGCTATAAAGCTTACTTTTTTTATTGATGCGTACGCTTAGGTTGTAACAGTGAAAATATTTTTGGAAAAATACGGTTGGATTCTATCTATTATTGCAGTTACAGCTATATGGGAAAGATATGTTATTCTGTTAATTTTGAAGTTTGCTAAATTTAAAGGAAAATAACTAAGAATATTTTATAAAAAACCAGCTAATTTAGCTGGCTTTTCTTATTGAAAATCTTTTAAGAGCTTGTCTTTGTAGTAGTTAAAGAATGTTTTTTTGCCGATAACACTGATGGTCTTGCCTTGTAAACCATATTTTAAATGAGTACTATCTTTTTTATCGACGTCTGCTCTTGCAGTGATTTCAAAGAAATTCCCGTCTTTAGTCTGGGTAGCAGAGTTTGCGATTTTATTGATTTTTCCTTCGATATTAATGGTCTGGTTGCTAATCTTTTCAAGAGTCAGACGTACAGTCTGTCCTTTTTTGAGTTGGCTTACATGAGTGGAGTCAACGTAATATCGAATAGCAATTTGTTGAGTTTTACTAATATCAGGATAGATTTCTGCAATTTGACTTCCTTGTGGAAGAAGAGTCTTCCCTTCAAATTCACTAGAAACATGTAAAATTCCATCTTCTTTAGCTTTTAAGATAGTATCAGATTTTGAAAGGTTTGTTTGGTCAAGTTGAGCTTGTAGGCTTTCTTTTTCTTGTGTTACCTGAGCTAATTGTGTTTCAGTTTGGGTTAATTCTTGCTGACGAAGACTCTCAATTTGGCTGCTGGCGCTAGTATCATAACTTCCTGTTGAAAAGTTTGAAGCTGCTTGAGTCTGTAAACTTGAAATAGAGGAATTAATGTTATCAATTTGCCCTTGAAGGTCTGCTAAAAACTGATTTTTAATATTTTCTTTGCTGCTGGCATCATTACCAGTAAGAGCTTGACTTTGACTTAAATAGCTATTGAGAGTTGTTGTGTAAGGATTAGCACCAGAAATACTTGTCTGATTGCTCTGAATGGCATCTTTAACTTCTTGATATTGGATGGCTTGCGTTTGAAGTTCACCGATTTGTTTGTTCACTGCAGCATTTGCTCGGCTAACACCAGCTTCTTGTTTGGCAACAGAGTTGTTAGTTTGGGCAACCTGGGCTGTGATGGTTTTACTTTGACTAAGAAAACAATCAATAGTTGCAGCGCAACCAAATTCATCCTCACCTGTGAAAAGATTTTTTCCTTGGTTAAGACTTTCTTTCAAGGTATTCAAATCATTTTGTTTACGCTCATCACGCTCGATTTGAGTCTGGATAGCTTTTAATTGATTGTCTTCCATTTTGTCGGAGTATTTAACGAGCAAATCTCCTTTTTTGACCATTTTATTTTCTAAAAGTTGATTATCAATTACGGTGTTGTTACTTGTCGATTGGACGACGTCGATGATTTTTGTAGGTCGAAGACTGCCAACAGAGGTCACGGTGATTTCTTTTCTTCCTATTAAAGAGAACAATATTAAAAAAATCAAGAAAATTGTCATTGGAAGAACCAGAAGTGTTGCGAAATTATGATAACGTCTGTGATAAAATTCAGCCGATTGAAATAATTTAGGGTTCATGATTCCTCCTTAATGTTGAAATAGCTGAGCATAAAAGCCTTGATTTTTCATAAGTTGCTTGTGATGTCCTTCTTCAACGATTTTCCCCTTATCAAGTACCAATACACGGTCTGATTGTTCTGCGATGCTCAAACGATGGGCTACGAAGATAATAGTTTTGTCGGACAGAGATAGTAAATTGTGGATAACTCGTTTTTCAGTTAGCACATCAAGTCCACTTGTTGCTTCATCCAAAATCAAAACAGGAGCTTTGGTGAGTAGAGCGCGTGCAATAGCAAGACGTTGCTTCTGACCACCTGATAAACCAGCTCCGTCTGAAAGTTCAGTGTGATAAGCCATCGGCATCGCTTCGATGTCTGATCGAATTTCTGCAATTTCACAAGCTTTGATAATATCTTCCTGTGTGATATTGTCAGAAGCTCCCAAGGTTAGATTTTCTAAAATGCTTCCTGAGAAGACATAAGATTGCTGAGGCAAATAGTTGATATGTTGTCGAAGAATTTTTTTATCAATGGTTTTATAATCATAACCACCTAGGGTGATGTTTCCTTGGTTTGGGCTGTAAAAATTAACCATCATTTTTGCAAGGGTGGTTTTACCTGAGCCGCTAACACCGACTAGGCTAACTTTTTCACCTTCTGTAATAGAGAGATTAATATGGCTCAGCGTATCACGTCCAAAGCCGTATTTATAAGAAACATCATCAAAGACAAGGTCACCTTTGAGAAAGTCTTTGTTGTTAAAGACTTCTTTATTGTCAAATTCAGAAGAGACGAGATAGACTTCGTTAAGTCGATTATTGGCAACTTTAGCTGACTGCAATTTAGTCTGTAAATTAATAATATTTTCCATCGGATTTGTGAAGTAAGATAAGAGAGTGTTGTAAGTAATCAACTGCCCAACAGAAATTTTCCCTGTCATAACTAGATGTGAACCGTACCAAAGAATAGCAACGTTTAAAATCAGCTGTGCTCCCTGTTTTAATGACGTTTGGAGTGCTTCATATTTACTAAGAGTGAAACTTTTGTCCAAATAACCAACAAATTCACTATCGATATTGCGATAGCGAGTTTCTTCACTAGTGAGTGACTTGATGGTTTCAATTCCGTTGATATCTTCAATAATAGCAGAGCTGACCATGGAATTTGCTTGCATGACGTCATGGTTCATACGCTCAAACGGCTTCATAAAAGCGAAGATGATAATGGCATAGATTGGAAGAGCAACTAGAGTGAGAAAGAATAATTTAGTATTCTGCAGAATCAAAACACTTCCAACGATAATTAAAATACTGACATCTAAAAAGATAGAAAGAATAGTTGAAGCAAGCGCGTCGATAATAGAATTGGCGTCGGTAAATCGTGAAATAACCTCCCCAGTTCGTCTTGTCGCAAAAAACGACATGGGCAGTTCAAAAATATGACGGATATAAGATAAAATCACATCGATAGTCAAGCGTTGACTAAGAACAACCAGTAAGTATTGTTGTGAAAAGCTCATGATTTGTTGCATGATATAAGTGACAACCAGACCAATGGAAACAATGCTGAGGGTAGATTGCAGCTGGTTTGGAATGTACTCATCTAAAATGCCTTGCAGGTAGTAAGAACCAACAATATTGATAATCGTTACTAGTAAGCTAGCAAGAACGATGTATGTTAAGAGGGCTTTTTGCTTGAAGATAATCGGCAAAAAACTACTCAAACCATTTTTCTTATCTTTGTGCGGTTTATATGTAGGAGCTGGCGCTAGAAAGATGGCAACACCAGTCCATTCCTTGGCAAAATCAGCTTTAGCCATTTTTATCACACCGACGCTTGGGTCGGGGTCACCGATGATTAGAGAATCTTTTTTGGCTTTGTAGACGATATAGTAATGTTGTAACTTGCCTTGCTTATTGACATGGACGATACAGGGATAAGGAATATCTGGCATTTCAAAAAGTTCCATATTTGCCTGAATGGCGCGTGTTTCAAAACCAATTTTCTTTGCCGCTTCGACGATTCCAAGAGCAGTTGTGCCTTCTTTACTAGTCTTAGCCAATTCTCTCAAGTGAGCAAGCGAAAAGTGCGAGCCATAGTGTTTAGCGACCGAAGCAAGAGCAGCCGCCCCACAATCTCTCATATCAATCTGACTAACGTATTTATATCTCCACATAAAACCATTCCTTCTAAAACAGAGTCAAAAGATATTATGCCACAAAATGAGTTATCGTGAACACAAATGTCGTAAACGGTTAAAATTCAGTCGCGAACGGTAAAATTTTTTTGAAGAATTACCGTTTACGACGAAAAAATAACCGTTTACGACATTTACGTTTATAAGCAAAATTTTATGCTAAACTAAGAACTGTCAGTTGCAACGACAAAATTATTTTTGGGAGGTATTCAAATGAATACAAAAACTTTTGAACAATTTGACGCAATGACAGAGGCAGAGCTTTCAACTGTTGAAGGTGGAGGAAAAGGATACTGTAAGCCTGTTTATTACGCAGCAAACGGATACTCATGTCGATATAGTAATGGTGAGTGGGGTTATGTTGTTACTAAAGGTGCTTTTCAAGCAACAACAGATGTAATCGCAAATGGTTGGGTATCATCTCTTGGTGGAGGATATTTTGGAAAACCGTAGAGGAGTTTTTTATGTCTCAAATAACTAAAGAACAAATTATGGACCAAGTTTATAATCTTATTTTAAATATTGAAACTAAGGAAAATGAGCGTAAAGCTCTTATCAATTTTAAAAATGAGATTGAAGCAGGGAAAGAATTTGAAAGAAATTTAATGAAGTTGGCAGAAAGTTTACGGGAAATTAGCGTAAAAAATATTTCTGAGAAAACAACAATGAGCATAGGTGTGAGAGAATTTTATAAAAGTATTTCATCATATGGTCAATTGAAGAAAAACTTTGGTCGTGGACTAGCAGTAAGCGGCTTTATGTTTTAAAATATCAAGCTGATAGCTTTCCTATCAGCTTTTGTTTTAATCAAATTTTATCGTGGATGGCTTAAAAACAACAAATTAAGAGTTGAACGTTTATTTCCAAGAGAATTTGTTAAAATGAAACGGCTAATTGCGGTAACAATCTTAGTTGAAGGGAGATTTTATGAAAAAGAATGTTTTGAAAACAACAATTTTATTATCAGCAGCGGTTTTATCAATGGCTACCGCTCCGGTCTTTGCTGATGAGGAGGTTGTATCTACAACTGATATGACAGAAGTTGTGGATAATACTGTGGAAAATGTTGTGACGGATATAATTGAGCCATCAAATGATATTTCAGAAAGTCAATCTGAAAAAGCTGACGAGATATTGTCCTCTGAAGTGATTGAGAATTCAGAGGTTACAACGGAATCTATCGAAGTAATGAAAACTACAGCAGCTACATCAGATGAGGCAGAGGAAGCTGAAGTCACTATTCCTCAATATGAAGAAAATATTGCTGACTTTAATCAAGTTCCAATGACTGATGTTTATTCTATGTTTACAGAAGATGGCAAAGAGCACGTGATTTATTTTGGTAGACCAACTTGCTATTATTGTCGCCAGTTTTCACAAGAGTTAAAAGACTTCAACACTCTTATGAATAATCGTTTAGAATATTACAATACTGATAGTCAGGATTTTGATGAGGCAGCAGTAGAATTTGTCTTTGGAACAATTGGTATTCCGGGAACGCCGACTATTATTCGCTTACAAAATGGTCAAATCCTGAGTGCTTGGATTGGTGGCGGTATTTCTGGTCAAGAACTTTATGACTATCTCTTTTATGGAAAAATTCCAGCGGTTATGACAGTAATGCCTGAACAGTCAAGTGAAGATGATACAGAAATGACAGCTTTTGAAGTTGAAGAAACAAAAACTGATTCTAATATTCAGAATGTGATTTTTTCATCGCAAGATGATGTTAAAACTGCTGAAAAATCCTCTAGTGTTCCAGAAAGCTCACAAGACTTCTCTAAAAAAGAGATAAAAACTAATAACAGCAATACTTTGCCTAAACTAGGTATTAAGACAAATAATTTCTCAGTATACGGACTACTAATTTCTCTATTGGGGATAATCTTGATGAAGTTTAGCAAAGGAAAAATTAATGAAGAATAATAAGATTCAATTATCTAAGAATATAAAGAAACATCGCTTAATGAAAGATATGTCACAAAATGAATTAGACCTTAGAATCGGAGTAAGTCATCAAGCCATTTCAAAATGGGAGATTGGTGAAAATTCCCCAGATTTTATGAGTTTGATTAGTTTAGCACAGCTATTTGAAGTTAGTTTGGATAGTTTAGTGTATCAAGATGATTTGCTATTTTAAGTTGCTTTACGAATTAAAAGAAAAGGCTTACAATATATCTATTAAAGTACTTTTTAAGTGAAGGGTGGTAAAGCTATGGCTATATCTGGAGCTAAAAATTTTGTAAAGAAAATTATCTTTCCTGAAAACACTCATGAAGAGGTGTTTGTTATTAAGCTGGACAATGTACAAAAAGAAGTCTTGTTTTCCAAAGAGTTGAAGTCATTAGGAAAATGGTACATTACAAATGGGAAACATTGGATTTGCCATTCGGAATTATCCTTTGAAGACTTTCAAGCTAATTTTTTAAGTATGTCCAAACTGAAAGATAATGATGCGCAAGCTGTCGAGTTCTCGATTGATTATTTGCCGTTTTGTGAGATATTGGGATTGTAGAAAGGAATTTTGAACTAATGATGCAAAAATTATTTGTAGCGATTTTGATAGAGTTGCTAGTTTACGGTGCATTGTATTTTATTGATAGAAGTCATCGTCAGATGTATCGTAGGCTTGCTGTAGTGACTTTTTTAGTTACTTTAATCGTCTGTTTTTCAGCACTTTAAATCAATCTGATAGGAGTCTATCAGATTTTATTTTTGGAAAATGTCAATTGTGACAGGCTTGTCTTTTTTTACAGGTTTCCTTTATAATAGAAATGTTAGTCTTTTACAGATTAAGAAAATTGTTTAGGGAGAGATTTATGTTAGATATTTTTATCCTTGAGGATAATATCACGCAACAATTTCGTATTGAGCGACAGATAGAGACGATTATGGAAAAGAATAATTGGGCTTATCAGCACTTGGAAGCTTTTGCGGCATCTGAGGATATTATTGCAAAAGCATCTGAAAAGAAGAGCCATCAGATTTTCTTTCTTGATTTAGAAATTAAAGGGGATGAAAAGCAAGGAATTGACGTGGCAAGAGCCATCCGTGAGAAGGATTCGACAGCTATTATTGCTTTTGTAACGACTCATTCTGAGTTTATGCTTTTAACTTATCATTCGTTGGTTGGTGCGATTGATTTCATTGATAAAAATTTAAATGATGCAGCTTTTGAACAACGTCTAGAGTTATGCTTGAAGGAAGCTCTTAAGCATCAAAAAGGAAATTTAGGTGAGAATTCTTACCTTTTTGAAACTGCCAAAGCGAGAATTCGTGTAGCTTACGATGATATTTTATATTTTGAAACATCGCCAACCGTCCACCGAGTGATTTTACACACAAAAACTGGTCAAACTGAATTTTACGGAACGATTGCGGAGGTTGCCAAATCAGATGAACGTCTGTTCAAATGTCACCGCTCATTCGTGATTAATGTTAATAATGTCACTGAATTTGATAAAAGCACCCGAACAGCTTATTTCGAAAACGGCTCTTACTGCCAAGTCTCAAGAGACAAACTTAAAAAACTGATGGCAGAAATGAGGTGATGGGATGTTGGATTATTTTGTTCATTATATTCCGCAGTTTATTTATTATCCTGTTATCATGACAATTTTTGCGAATGTAAGAGGAGAAAAACTAAACTTACGAGAAATTATAACGATATCATTGTCATTTTTTGTTATTGATATTATTTGGTGCCCTACCGCAATGGTAAGGATATTATTATTTTATATCTTATCCTATTTTAATAGAAAAGACTTGCCACTATCTTTGCATATGTTTAATGGTTGTTTTCCATGGGTTATTGATAGCATTATTATTAGGATGATTAGCTTTTTTGTTCTACCAATATTAGAGCTAGACTATATTGATCTAAGTAAAAATAAAATTTTATTTGTTATTGTACAATTTTCTGTATTATTGGTTTATCTTTTGAGTATCAAAATATCAAAAATTGATTTTCAAACTTTTATTGAGATTAGTGAAATAAAATCACTGCGTAAAAAGTTAGTCTTTACAAATGTGACAATGATTTTTTATTATATTGCGATTGAGTTCTTGACATCAGCAGAGATTGAGTTTGGAGGGATAATTCCAACATTAATTTACCGACAATGGTTGGTTTTTCTATATTTTATATTTTTTATTCTTATGTTGGTTTACATGAACCGTTCTTATCAAAATAGACTTGAAAAAGAGATTGCTAATGACCGTGAGCAAGAATTAAGATATTTATCAGCTTACAGCAAGAAAGTTGAGGGGTTATACGAGGAATTACGTGCCTTTCGTCATGATTATGCGAATATCTTGGTCAGCTTAAAAGAGGGAATTGATCAAGATGATATGGGGCTGGTTCGAAAAATCTATGATTCTGTTCTAGAGGATTCGGCAGATTTTATTCGAAATAGCAAATTTAACATTGGTCGCTTGGCTAATATCAAAGATGATGCTATAAAGAGTCTTTTATCAGCTAAATTTTTAGAAGCAGAAGCCAATCATATTGAGGTTAATTTAGAGGTTAAAGACAAGATTGGAGTACCGGATATTCCACTACTAGATTACATTCGCTTGTTGGCTATTTTGTGTGATAATGCCATCGAAGCAGCGCTTGAAGCAGAAAATCCAGCTATTACGATTGCTTGTTTTTATCAAGATGATGACTATGTGCTAATTGTAGATAATACGACTAAGGAAGAAAGTGTCCCAGTTAATTTGATTTATCAAAAAGATTATTCAAGCAAAGGACATGGTCGGGGTATTGGGCTAACCACGATTCATCAGATGATGCGAAAATATTCCAATCTTTCTGTTCAAACAAATAGTAAAAATTACCATTTTTGTCAAACCATACGTATTAAAAAACATTCGACTAATTAGTCGAATGTTTTTTGGTTACGTACGGTCTTTAGTTTTTCCTTTAAAGAAATTAAACCAATCACCAACACCAGTAAGTAGAGGAATATTATCTCCTCCAACTGTCTTCTCCAAATCAGAATCAGTCAACTCTTTGACTGATTCTAACTCTGACATTTTCCATTCTGTCATAACTGTTTTACCTCCAGTCGAAGATTATTTTATCAGAAAAATGCTTTAATAGCTTCTTGATGTCCTAAGAGGTTAAAAAACATTCCTAAAATGTCTATTTTTTGTTTATATTGAAAAATATCAGTTTATGATTAAGGTGTTTTTTTATACAATTTCTTTTATAATAGAGATTGTTGATTTTTAGATAATCAAGAGAATAGTTTAGGTAGGAAGAGATTTATGGTAGGTATATTTATTCTTGAGAAGAATACCACACAAGGATTTCGTGTAGAACATCAATTGGAAATGATTTTGAGCGAAATGAGGTGAGTGGATGATAAAAGCGCTTTTGATTTATTTTGCTTCACAGCTTGTTTATTATCCTGTTATCATGACAATTTTTGCGAATGTAAGAGGAGAAAAGCTAAAATTACGGGAAATTGTAACGATATCATTGTCATTTTTCGTTATTGATATTACATCATTTCCTACTATCGTGGGAAGAATATTAATATTATTTTTATTATCATATCTCAATAGAAAAGACTTACCGTTATCTTTACATATGTTCAATGGTAGCTTTCCATGGGTTATTGATAGCATTATTATTAGGACTATTAGTCTTTTTGTTCTTCCAATATTCGGATTAGATTATATTGGTCTGAGTAAAAATGATATATTGTTTATCGTTGTACAATTGTCTGTGTTATTGTTTTACTTCTTAAGCATCAAAATATCAAAAATCGATTTTAAAACTTTTATTGATATCAGTGAAACAAAATTATTACGTAAAAAATTAGTTTTTACAGATATTACAATGATTTTTTATTATGTTGTGATTGAATATTTGACTACAGTAGATTTTGAAGAGAAAGTGCCAACTTTAATCTATCGACAATGGTTAGTTTTTTTATATTTTATATTTTTCATTAGTATGCTATTTTACATGAATCGCTCTTACCAAAATAAGCTTGAAAAGGAGATTGCTTCAGCGCGTGAGCAAGAGCTGCGTTCGCTGTCTGCTTATAGTAAACAGATTGAGGGCTTGTATGAAGAATTACGAGCTTTTAGACATGATTATGCCAATATTTTAGCCAGTTTGAAAGAGGGCATTGAGCAGAATGATATGGGGATTGTTCGACATATTTATGATTCTGTGTTGACGGATTCAGCTGATTTTATTCAAAATAGTAAGTTTAACATTGGGCGTTTAGCTAATATCGATGACGATGCGATAAAAAGTTTATTGTCTGCCAAATTTTTGGAAGCTGAGGCTAATCATATTGAGGTCAATCTTGAAGTAAAAGATGAGATTGGCGCACCTGCAATGCCACTTTTGGATTATATTCGTATACTTGCTATTTTATGTGATAATGCGATTGAAGCTGCGCTTGAGGCAGAAAATCCAGCCATTACGATTGCTTGTTTTTATCAAGATGATGATTATGTGTTAATTGTGGATAATACGACTAAAGAGGAGCAGGTTCCTGTTGATTTGATTTATCAAAAAGATTATTCAAGTAAAGGACATGGTCGAGGTATTGGTCTTACAACGATTCATCAGATGATGCGAAAATATCCAAATCTCACGGTTGAAACGGATAGTGTGGCTTATCATTTCTGTCAGACGATACGTATTAAAAATACGCTAAACTAGAGATTGTAATAATGAGAAGACTGAATCTTACAGGATTCGATCTTTTTGTTTTATGATGAGTAAATTTCTGAAACGATGATTTTTACCGTTTACGACGAAAAAACGACCGTTTGCGACTTTGACGGTTTTTTTGATAAAAAAGGATTATAATATAGCTAACAGTGTGAAGGGAAAATGGGAGATATGATGACTGTTGGTATAAAAAATTTTATTAGGGGAATTCTTTCTCCAACGAGCTACCCCGTAAGAGTTTACGGGATTAATCAATTCCGATTGTCAAGAAGATTGGTATTTTCAAAGAAAGTTCAGCATCTGGGAAAATGGTATATCACTACGGGCAATCGTTGGTTATGTCGAACGCGTATGCCATACAGCGAATTCAAAAGGGAATTTGCTAAGCAGTGCGGCTTGACTGATGATGAGTTTGAGAAACTTGAATTTACAGTGGATTATTTATCTTTTTATGAATAAGTTGCCGAAGGAGGACTTTATGGGAAAATTGGTAAAAGAAGACTTGTTAAATGACGTTTATGATCTTGTGCTCTCTGCTGAAACTAAGGAAGAAGAACGCCAAGTCTTGCTTGTTTTTAAAAACGCAGTAGAAGCTGGAAAAGATTTTGACAAATCTGTTGTGAATCTTGCTTCTGATTTACGTAAGATTGGTGTTAAAAACATTTCTAAAAAGACAAAGATGAGCCCAAATGTGAATGATTTTTATAAGAAAATTTCAAGCTATGGTTTATTTGAAGAAAATCTTGCGCGTGGTTTAGCTGCGACAGGAGTTATTTTCCATTAACATTAGGCAAGAAGATAGGGAAATTTTTAATGGCAAAATTAAAATGGTTTTCAGGTGGAAAAGAAAGAAGAGAAGAGGCTATTTCCATTATTGAAGAGCTAATTTCGGATTTACAGACTAATGATTCTGCGGAAGCTTTGAGAAATTCATTGACATATTATCTTAATGAATTTAAAACTAGCGGGACATCATTTCCTTTTCTTATGAATCGTATGAGTATAGAATTAACGGATGTCGTTTTAAGAAGCAAAGTTCACCTCACTAAGGAACAAGGTGAAAAATTTAAGGAACTTAGAAAATTAATGGAAATTAGAATATTTTAGAAGTTGCTTAAAAATGAGATATACCAAGGGCTGTGAGCCCTTTTTTTTGTTGCTAAAAATAAGTATACCCAATTTTTTATCAACATGATACAATAAAAAAAGTCACTTTTTTAGATTAAAATCTTTAGATAGTAAATAATAAATGAGAAAAGGAAGATTTAAGTGAGTATTTTACCTGAGTGCTTAGCCTTTTTAGGAAACTTGCTAAGTCTAATAATATTTGGAATTCTATTTCAAGAAATCACCAAGAACAAACTAAGCATCACCGAATGGGTGATTTATGGTGTTGGTTTTCACGTATGTCTAAGTTTTTTCAACGTGTTGACGCTTCATTTTTCGAAGATGTTAATGATTTTTGGAAAAGATTTAGCATTGCTTCTTAGTTTGATGTATTTATCTTATCGTCATAAGCCAAGTCTGAAATTTAGGTACCATCTGTTTTATGCGCTATATCCGATTACTGTTTTTACCATTCTTCAAAGAAACTATGGTTATTTCTTGTATGAATTTTTAGATATTAGGGTATCGCCGTTTGAGTCGATGTCTGCAATTATGTTTTCAGTGCTGCTTGTTCCACCGACGCTTTATTATTTGATTTCAAAATGGCTGAATATTGATATTTCAAATGTTAGAAGGACTCTGGAGAGTTATTTAAAAGTTAAGACCGTAATAGTTATTAATTGTCTAATGGCATTCTATTATTTTGGTTTCGACTTTTTACCTCTAATAATGCCTTTTGATAGTATAGTTGCTAAAAAAATTCATGAATACGGTTCATTCATATATTTCATTCTCCTTTTTGCTTTCCTCTTCTATCTTAACTTTCGTCATGGTCAGGAGCAAAAAGAAGAATTGCTCCGCAATCAGGAAATGGAGCTTGCGGCTTTAGAAAATTATAGCAAGCACGTAGAGAGTCTGTACCAAGAAGTGCGCAGTTTTCGTCATGACTATGCCAACGTTTTGATGAGTTTGAAGGTTGGGATAGACCAAGGCGACCTTGATAATATCAAAAAAATTTACGAGGAAATCACGGCTGACTCAGCAAAGCTGGTCAAAAACAATAAGTTTGACTTGACGCGACTAGCAAATATTTCAGACAGTGCCGTCAAGAGCCTCATGTCAGCTAAATTTTTAGAGGCTGAAAATCGTGGCATTGAAATTAGTCTAGAAGTGGCAGAGCCAATGAAAAATCCAGCTATTTCGTTGATTTCTTATATTCGAATTTTATCGATTTTGTTTGATAACGCTATCGAAGGAGCCTTAGAGTCAGATGAGCCAAAAATCGCAGTAGCGAATTTTTATCAAGACGGAGATTTTGTGTTGATCATTGAAAATTCGACCAAGGAAAAAGCTGTGGATTTGAGTAAAATTTTCCAGCGCGGTTACTCTACAAAAGGTGAGAATCGCGGACTTGGTCTTGCGACATTGGTTGATTTTCAGGATGATTATGAGAATTTGTCAGTTGAAACCAGCAGTCTCGACTATAAATTTACACAAGTCGTGAGAGTTTATGAGGGAGAAAATTAAGTGCTTTTGATTTTACAATATATAGT
The DNA here is from genome assembly GCF_049393735.1 of Streptococcus equinus. GTDB lineage: Bacteria > Bacillota > Bacilli > Lactobacillales > Streptococcaceae > Streptococcus > Streptococcus equinus_G. Next base: position 1,700,953 of record NZ_CP185946.1, on the reverse strand, counting down.
TTTATTACTTTCTAATTTTATAGGGATTGTTATATTAGGGATTTTGTTTCAACAAATAACAAAAGTTAAAATAACACTTTTAGAATGGATATTGATAATAATATTTGTTCAAACTGGTTCATTTTTAATGGATCCTCAGAAATATCCAATGATTATTTTAGTGCTAATAAAAGATATTTCAGTGATTTTTTGTTTAATAGCACTTTCATTTCGCCATAATCCTAAAATAGAGATAAGATATCATATTTTTTATGCTTTGTATCCGATTAACCTGTATATGATTTTACAAGGAGTTTATTGTTATATTATATTGGCGATTTTTTCAATAAAATTGACCTCGCTTACAATGAATTCACCATCGTTAGAAATTATAATCGGTACAATAACTATGGTTATTATTCCACCAATTTTTTATCACTTGATATCCAAATGGTTAAATATTGATATTTCAAATGTTCGAAAAACACTGAAACATTATCTTAGTGCGAAAGTGCTTAGATTCGTCAATGTTTTATTATTACTTTTTTATCCAGGAATGGAGTGCTTTGCGGCGATAGCACCTTTTGAAAAAATGTCAACGAATAAAAATATTTATAGGTTGACCATCCTTGTTTACTTCATTCTTCTATTTGCCTTCCTCTTCTACCTTAACTTCCGTCATGGTCAGGAGCAAAAAGAAGAATTGCTCCGCAATCAGGAAATGGAGCTTGCGGCTTTGGAAAATTATAGTAAACATGTGGAGAGTTTGTATCAAGAAGTACGCAGTTTTCGTCACGATTATGCCAACGTTTTGATGAGCTTGAAGGTTGGAATAGACCAAGGTGATCTTGATAATATCAAGAAAATTTACGAAGAGATCACAGCTGACTCAGCGAAGCTGGTCAAAAACAATAAGTTTGACTTGACGCGACTAGCAAATATTTCAGACAGCGCGGTGAAAAGTCTTATGTCGGCTAAATTTTTAGAAGCTGAAAATCGTGGCATTGAAATCAGCTTAGAAGTGACAGAGCCAATGCAAAATCCAGCTATTCCACTGATTTCTTACATCCGAATTCTGTCGATTTTGTTTGACAATGCTATCGAGGGAGCGCTGGAGTCAGAAAATCCAAAAATCGCAGTAGCGAATTTTTATCAAGACGGGGATTTTGTGTTTATCATTGAAAATTCAACTAAGGAAAAATCTGTGGACTTGGGTAAAATTTTCCAGCGTGGGTACTCAACAAAAGGTGAGAATCGCGGACTTGGTCTTGCGACATTGATTGATTTTCAGGATGATTATGAAAATTTGTCAGTTGAAACCAGCAGTTTCGATTACAAATTTACGCAAGTTGTGAGAGTTTATGAGGGGGAGAATAGATGATTGAAATTATTAGATTTATTGTTACAATGTTTTTCAATTTTATAGGATTTATTATACTAGGTCTTTTATTTCAGCAAATAACTAAAATTAAAATTACTCTCTTAGAATGGTTTGCAATAACTATGTTAGTTCAAGTTGGTTCTATTGCCTTTGGTGCTCTAACTGGTAATACTTTAAAAATAGGTTTATTGGTTATAAAAGATATTGTTGTTATTTTAAGTTTGATGCTAATATCATACAGACATAATCCAGAACTAGAAATCAGATATCATGTTTTTTATGCCTTGTATCCAAATAATCTTTATATGATTTTGCAAGGGGTATATGGATATACAATGATGGGGATTTTTTCGATAAAAATAACTCCAATGGTAGGTCAATCAAAATCATGGGGAGTTTGGTTAATCACTATTACAAGTATTTTTGCTCCGCCGATTTTTTATTACCTGCTTTCAAAATGGTTAAATATTGATATTTCCAATATTAGAAAGAGTATTAAGCATTATATTAGTTCAAAAACACTGAGGGTTGTAAATGTTTTAATGTTGCTTTTTTATCCAGGAATGGAGTGTTTTGCGGCGATAGCACCGTTTGAAAAAATGTCAACGAATAGAAATATTTATAGGTTGATCATTCTTGTTTACTTCGTTCTCCTTTTTGCTTTTCTCTTCTATCTTAATTTCCGTCATGGGCAGGAGCAGAAAGAAGAATTGCTTCGCAATCAGGAAATGGAGCTTGCGGCTTTAGAAAATTACAGCAAGCACGTAGAGAGTCTGTACCAAGAAGTGCGCAGTTTTCGCCATGATTATGGCAACGTTTTGATGAGTTTAAAGGTCGGCATTGATCAAGGTGATCTTGATAATATCAAGAAAATTTACGAAGAGATCACAGCTGACTCAGCAAAGCTGGTCAAAAACAATAAGTTTGATTTGACGCGATTAGCAAATATTTCAGACAGTGCCGTCAAAAGTCTCATGTCGGCTAAATTTTTGGAGGCTGAAAATCGTGGCATTGAAATTAGTCTAGAAGTGGCAGAGCCAATGAAAAAACCAGCTATTCCGTTGATTTCTTATATTCGAATCTTGTCGATTCTGTTTGACAATGCTATCGAGGGTGCTTTGGAGTCGGAAAATCCCAAAATCGCAGTAGCGAATTTTTACCAAGACGGAGATTTTGTGTTTATCATTGAAAATTCGACTAGGGAAAAATCTGTAGATTTATCCAATATTTTCCAGCGCGGTTACTCTACAAAAGGTGAGAATCGCGGTCTGGGTCTTGCGACATTGGTTGATTTTCAGGATGATTACGAGAATTTGTCAGTTGAAACCAGCAGTCTCGATTACAAATTTACACAAGTTGTCCGAATTTTTGAGGCATAATTATTCCTAAAAAGCTAATTTTTGTCCTCTTAGGAATGTTTTTTGTCCTTTTAGGAATTGGGCGTCAAATTGGCACGAAAAAAAGGTATGATAGACATGGTTATCAGAGGATAACTTCTTAGTTGGAGCATTGACGGATTAGATTTTTTCTCACTTTTGCTTTTTGGGTTAGTGGCAAATGAGTTTAGAAATCTTAAGAGTTTTATTGATCAATCACCCTGCTATTTCAGGTTAGTTATTATTGGAGATTAGGGGGAAATAATAGCTAACATTATTGTCAAGTATTAGTTTAACTTTTGACATCTGTTTTTCAGAGAATACTTACAATACTTTTAAAATCATTTCTGGGGAAGATAAAGGTGATTTATGCGCTAGTATTAGTGTTTTTCTGGGAGAAAAATCCATCCATAAAAAGAACTACTTGATATTAAAAGGAAATAGTTTGATGAGATTGTAGAGAGCAAGACGAGCGGAACACTAGTATCCTTCATCGACCGTACACCAACCCTTTCTACACATCGAGTCATGAGTGTTGATTTTAGAAGATAAGACGTTTTTGCTTGCAACTAATAGTTTTTTAGTCCCTGTCGGTCGATAGGGATTTTTTATATGTTACAATAATAGATGATTAATGATGTTATTGTTTAAGGGAGAAAACAATGATTGATATCTATGTATTAGAAGATAATGTAAATCAGCAGTTCCGTATTGAAAAAATGATTGGAGACTTACTTGAGATAAATCAGTGGGAAACTCGTCATTTTGATTTATTTAGTGAACCTGATTGTTTAACTAACCTAGTTGAGGAGTCTTTTCCTCAAATTTTTTTCCTGGATATTGATATCCATGGGGATAATACCAAAGGAATTGAAGTGGCTAAGGCGATAAGGGAAAAATCACGCACAGCGACAATTGTTTTTGTGACGACTCATTCTGAATTCATGTTATTGACTTATCGAGCTCAAGTTAGTGCACTTGATTTTATTGATAAAACAGATAAAGATGATGCGATAAAAGATAATTTAAAAAAATGCTTGCAAAAGGTCTTTGAGGACCAAGGCCTTAACATTCCTAAGGAAATATTTGTTCTTGAAAATAACAAAACGAAAATCCGCATTCCCTTGGAAGATATCCTTTATTTTGAAACCGCAGAAAGCCATCGTCTAAAGTTGATTACAAAGACTGGGCAACGCCACTTTTATGGTTCGATCAAAGAAGTGATGCAAGCTAATCAGAAATTATTTAGATGTCATAAATCATATCTGATTAACTTAAATAATATTGTTAGGTTAGATAAAAAAGAAGGTTTGGTTTATTTTGACGATGGTAAAGCATGTTATGTTTCTAGAAAATATATCAAAGACTTAAGGTCAAAAATGGAAAATCTGAAATAGAAAAAACGCCAGCTTGTTAGTTGGCGTTTTGTGCTTTAAAAAGGAAAGGACGGGATTTGAACCCGCGTGTGAAAGGAATCCACTTGCCAGATTTCGAGTCTGGTGCCGTACCAAGCTGAGCCACCTTTCCGTATGAATCATAATAATTTGTAGCACTTTCATAAAAGACAAGGTCATTATACGCCTTTTATCCCAAAAAGACAATCAAGTGAAATCTTTTGGCTTGATTACTGAATAAAAGCCTATTTTTTGCTATAATGGGACTATCAATCGAAAAAAAGGAAATACATTTGAAAGGTAGAATTATCAAGTCTCTAGCAGGTTTTTATTATGTAGAATCTGATGGAGTAGTTTATCAAACGCGTGCGCGTGGAAATTTTAGAAAAAAAGGTCAGACACCATATGTTGGTGATTTTGTTGATTTTTCAGCTGAAGACCATTCAGAAGGTTATATTTTAGCGATTCATGACAGAAAAAACAGTCTTGTTCGTCCACCAATTGTTAATATTGACCAAGCGGTGGTTATCATGTCTGCTAAAGAACCAGATTTCAATGCAAACTTATTAGACCGTTTCTTGGTTTTGCTTGAGCACAAGAATATCGAGCCAATTGTTTATATTTCAAAAATGGATTTACTGACAAATCCTGATGACATTGCGGCAATTCAAAAACAATATCAAGAAATCGGATATCATTTCTGTACATCTTTAGAAGAATTGCTTCCGCTCTTAACTAACAAAGTCACAGTTTTTATGGGGCAAACAGGTGTTGGAAAATCAACATTATTAAATAAAATTGCTCCCGAATTGAAATTGGAAACAGGTGAAATTTCAGATAGTCTTGGACGCGGTCGCCATACAACTCGAGCAGTTAGCTTTTACAACGTGAATGGCGGGAAAATCGCTGATACACCTGGATTTTCTTCATTGGATTACGAAATTACTAATGTAGAAGACCTTAATAAAGCTTTTCCAGAGTTACGTCATTTAAGCCGTTCTTGTAAATTCCGCTCATGTACACATACTCATGAGCCGTCTTGTGCGGTCAAAGATGCCCTAGAAGCTGGTGAACTTTGGAAATCACGTTATGATAACTATCTTCAATTTCTTAGTGAAATTGAAAATCGTCGCGAAACATATAAAAAAGTTATAAAAAGAAAGTAGGTACACATGTCAAATAATAAAATCGCTCCATCAATTTTAGCTGCTGATTATGCTAACTTCGCTTCAGAACTAAAACGTATTGAAGAAACAAGTGCTGAATATGTTCACATTGATATCATGGATGGTCAGTTTGTACCTAACATTACTTTTGGTGCAGACGTTGTGGCTAGCATGCGTAAACACAGCAAACTTGTTTTTGATTGCCACCTAATGGTTGTTAATCCAGAACGCTTTGTTGATGCTTTTGCTCAAGCAGGTGCAGATATCATGACAATTCATGCAGAATCAACTCTACACATTCACGGTGCTCTTCAAAAAATTAAAAAAGCCGGCATGAAAGCTGGTGTTGTAATCAATCCAGGAACACCTGTTTCAGCTATTGAGCCTGTTTTGAGTTTGGTTGATCAAGTGCTTATCATGACAGTTAACCCTGGATTTGGTGGTCAAGCCTTTATTCCAGAAATGCTTGAAAAAGTAGAAAAAGTTGCTAAAATCCGTGACGAAAAAGGTTATGATTTTGACATTGAAGTTGACGGTGGTGTGGATAACAAGACAATTAAAGCTTGTTACCAAGCAGGAGCAAATGTCTTTGTTGCAGGCTCATATCTTTTCAAAGCAACAGATTTAGCCGCACAAGTAGAAACATTACGTGTGGCCTTAGATGATTAAAGTAGCTGTGTTTGCTGGTGGTCAGTTAGCAGATTTTTCCACTGGTTTTGATGTTTATGTTGGTGTTGATAGAGGTAGTTTATTTTTGATAGAAAATCAGCTTCCGCTTGATTTAGCTGTCGGTGATTTTGATTCTGTCAGTCAGGATGAATTGCAGTTGATTAAGAAGGCGGCAAAAGCTTTCGTTCAGGCACGTCCTGAAAAAGATGATACGGACACCGAACTCGCTTTAAAAAAAGTATTTGAGCAATATCCAAAAGCTCAAGTCACGATTTTTGGAGCCTTTGGCGGGCGAATTGACCACATGATGTCAAATTTATTTTTACCAGGAGATGTTGACATAGCGCCATTTATGCGACAAATAATTTTGCGAGATAAGCAAAATAGTGTTCAATTTTATCCAGCTGGAACTTGTCATGTTATGCCAGAGGATGGAATGACTTATGTTTCGTTTATGGCTGATGGTGATGCTGATTTAGCCATTTCAGGAGCAAAATACAATTTAGATGCGAGCAATTTTTTCAAGAAAAAAATTTATTCAAGCAATGAATTTCTTGACCAGCAGCCTATCACAGTTACCTTAGACTCAGGTTATCTCATCGTTATTCAAAGTAAGGATAGGTAAAAATGTTAGTAATAACTTTATTAGTGGCAATTGTTAGTCTTATTTTAATCGCTTATCTTTTAATGAAGGTTGCTAAACTGACTGATGAGATGTCACAAAAATTAGATGACAATGCAGATAATCTCTCCGATCAAATATCGTATCAACTTGATTTAGCACAAAAAGATCAAGTTTTGGCTTTAAATAGCCAACTGAATCGTCTGCAAAATGATTTATATACACAATTGAATGACATTCGTGATGTTCTTCATAAGAGCTTGAGTGATAATCGTGATCGTTCTGACCAACGTCTAGAGATTATTAATCGTAATTTGACAAATTCGGTCAAAGAGATGCAAGCCTCTAACGAAAAGCGCCTCGAAGAAATGCGTCAGACTGTTGAAGAAAAACTTGAACAAACTCTGCAGAATCGCTTGCAGGCTTCTTTTGAAACCGTCTCAAAACAGCTAGAATCTGTAAACCAAGGCTTGGGTGAAATGAAAACTGTTGCTCAAGACGTGGGAACTTTAAACAAGGTTCTTTCAAATACCAAAACTCGTGGTATTCTTGGTGAATTGCAACTTGGTCAAATCATTGAAGATATCATGACGCCAAGTCAATATGACCGTGAAGTTCCAACGGTTTCTGGTTCAAGTGAGCGTGTCGAATACGCGATTAAATTGCCAGGTGTTGAAGATGACGGGCATGTTTATTTGCCAATCGATTCGAAATTCCCTTTGGAAGACTATTATCGTTTGGAAGATGCTTATGAAAGTGGCGATAAAGAGCAGATTGAACTTTATCGCAAATCGCTTTTAAATAGTATTAAACGTTTCGCTAAAGACATTAATAAGAAATACCTTAATCCACCTGAGACAACGAATTTTGGAATTATGTTCTTGCCAACAGAAGGTTTGTATTCAGAAGTGGTTCGCAATGCAAGTTTCTTTGACAGTTTGCGACGTGATGAAAACATTGTTGTTGCTGGTCCATCGACCTTATCAGCTTTGTTAAATTCGCTTGCTGTCGGATTCAAAACTCTTAATATTCAGAAAAATGCTAATGACATTAGCAAAATTTTGGGCAATGTCAAAGTGGAATTTGGAAAATTTGGTAGTATGCTTGCAAAAGCACAAAAACAAATCAATACCGCCAATAACACTCTAGACAGCTTGATTTCAACTCGTACGAATGCTATTATCCGTGCTTTAAATACAGTTGAGTCATATCAGGATCAAGCGACAACAAGCTTACTCAACCTCCCGCCATTAGAAGAAGAGGACAATCATGAAAATTAATCAAATGAAAAAGGATGAACTTTTTGAAGGGTTCTACTTGATAAAATCTGCTGAGCTTCGTAAAACAAGAGCTGGAAAAGATTATATTGCATTTACTTTCCAAGATGATAGTGGTGAAATTTCTGGTAATCTTTGGGATGCACAGCCATACAACGTCGAAGAATTTACTGCTGGAAAAGTTGTTTATATGAAAGGACGTCGTGAGGTTTATAATGGCACACCTCAGGTGAACCAAATTTCTTTGCGTAACACGCGAGAAGGTGAGCCAAATAATCCACGTGATTTTAAAGAAAAATCACCTGTGGATGTTCTAGATGTCAAAGAATACCTTGAACAAATGATGTTCAGAATTGAAAATGCTGTTTGGCAACGTGTTGTCCGAGCACTTTATCGTAAATATGATAAAGAATTCTTTACATATCCAGCTGCCAAGACAAATCACCACGCTTTTGAGTCTGGCTTGGCTTATCACACAGCAACAATGGTGCGTTTAGCTGATTCAATTGGTGATGTTTATCCTCAACTTAATAAAAGCTTGCTTTATGCGGGAATTATGCTACACGATTTGGCTAAAGTCATTGAGTTAACGGGTCCAGATAATACAGAATATACCGTTCGTGGTAACCTGATTGGACACATTGCCTTGATTGATGAGGAAATCACGAAAGTTCTTACTGAACTAAATATTGACGATACAAAAGAAGATGTGATTATTCTTCGTCACGTTGTCTTAAGTCACCACGGATTGCTCGAATACGGAAGTCCTGTTCGCCCTCGTGTCATGGAAGCTGAAATTATTCATATGATTGATAACATTGACGCTGAAATGATGATGATGACAACAGCTCTAAGCCGAGTCGACGAAGGTGAAATGACAAATCGCATTTTTGCTATGGACAATCGCTCATTCTACAAACCAAAATTAAAATAGGTTAAAAAACTGTATATTTTAATGTTTTGCTTTCTAGAATGCCTTTACATTAGGGAAAAATATATAAAATGAACATTTTTTTATAAAAATGTTCGTTTTTTTCGCTTTCTTATGTTATAATGACAAAAACAGATACTTAAAAGATGGAGAAATTATGAAATTACGACGTAGTGAACGCATGGTTGTCATCTCCAACTATTTGATTAACAACCCTTATCAATTGACAAGTTTGAATACTTTTGCCGAAAAATACGAGGCAGCAAAATCTTCTATTTCAGAAGATATCGCCATTATCAAAAAAGCTTTTGAAGAATCAGGTATCGGCGAAATTGAAACAGTAACAGGGGCAAGTGGAGGTGTCATTTTTACACCAGGAATCTCTGAAGAAGAAGCAAGATCGGTTATCGAAGGCTTGCGAGACAGTATGTCAGAGAGCAATCGTATCCTTCCAGGTGGTTATATTTATCTTTCAGATTTGCTTAGTACTCCTCGCATTTTACAAAGTGTGGGACGTATTATCGCAAATGCTTTTAAAGGACACAAGATTGATGCTGTTATGACAGTTGCGACAAAAGGTGTTCCGCTTGCAAATGCAGTAGCGAACATTTTGAACGTACCTTTTGTTATCGTTCGTCGAGACCTTAAGATTACTGAAGGTTCAACTGTTTCAGTCAATTACGCAAGTGGATCAAGCGATCGCATTGAAAAAATGTTCTTGTCTAAACGTAGCTTGAAACCAAATAGCCGTGTCTTGATTGTCGATGACTTCCTTAAAGGTGGGGGTACAATTTCTGGTATGGTCAGCCTTTTGACTGAGTTTGATAGTACTCTTGTTGGTGTTGCGGTCTTTGCTGAAAATGCACAAGAAAAACGTGACCGCATGAACTACAAATCATTGTTGAAAGTTTCAGAGATTGACGTAAAAAACAATCATGTTAAAGTTGAACTTGGTAACATTTTTGACAAATAATTTTTAGAGGTGAGAGCCTCTTTTTTTGCTGCAAAAAAAATCTTATTAATTTATTTCTTAAAAATGTTAAAAATAAGCAAAATCATTTGACGAATGACTTGTTATATGGTATTATTAAAAACGGTACTTTTTACTTTTGGTCTCTCCAGAGTGTACAGAGACGTGCTGACAAATGTTGCAAAGTACACATTTTAGATAAGGACTGTCACCAAGCGCCTTATCAACCAAAATAAAAATCTTACAGGAGAAAAGTAGATGCCTACAATCAACCAGTTGGTACGTAAACCACGTAAATCTAAAGTTGAAAAATCTAAATCACCAGCTCTTAACGTTGGTTACAACAGCCACAAAAAAGTTCAAACTAACGTATCTTCACCACAAAAACGTGGTGTTGCAACACGTGTTGGAACAATGACACCTAAAAAACCTAACTCAGCCCTTCGTAAATTCGCTCGTGTACGTTTGAGCAACCTTATCGAAGTTACTGCATACATCCCAGGTATCGGACACAACCTTCAAGAACACAGTGTTGTTCTTATCCGTGGTGGACGTGTAAAAGACCTTCCAGGGGTACGTTACCACATCGTTCGTGGTGCACTTGATACTGCAGGTGTTGCTGACCGTAAACAAAGCCGTTCTAAATACGGTGCTAAACGTCCTAAAGGATAATAAGAAGGGAGATAAGAAAGAATGAGTCGTAAAAATAGAGCGCCAAAACGCGAAGTATTGCCAGATCCATTATACAATTCACAACTTGTAACACGTCTTATCAACCGTGTTATGCTTGATGGTAAACGTGGTACAGCTGCATCAATCGTATATGATGCATTTGAACAAATTAAAGAAGCTACTGGAAACGATGCACTTGAAGTATTCGAAACAGCTATGGAAAACATCATGCCTGTTCTTGAAGTACGTGCACGTCGTGTCGGTGGTTCTAACTACCAAGTCCCAGTTGAAGTTCGTCCAGAACGTCGTACAACTCTTGGACTTCGTTGGTTGGTAAATGCATCACGTGATCGTGGTGAACACACTATGAAAGATCGTCTTGCAAAAGAAATTCTTGATGCTGCTAACAACACTGGTGCTTCAGTTAAAAAACGCGAAGATACACACCGTATGGCAGAAGCAAACCGTGCATTCGCACACTTCCGCTGGTAATCAGCAAAATAATGATACGAAGCTTCGAATACATTTAACTTGTTTTACTACTGGTATTCGAGCAGTGTTTAGTCAAACTTTTTTGATAAAACAGTATCAAATTTAATAAAACATCTTTAGAACGGGTAGGTCCTGCCTATCCGTTCTAAAAGTATGTTATAATAAAGTAGTAAACTAAATATAAAATAGGAGAAAAAAATGGCTCGCGAATTTTCACTTGAAAAAACTCGTAACATCGGTATCATGGCTCACGTCGATGCTGGTAAAACAACAACAACTGAGCGTATTCTTTACTATACTGGTAAAATCCATAAAATCGGTGAAACACACGAAGGTGCTTCACAAATGGACTGGATGGAACAAGAGCAAGAACGTGGTATCACAATCACTTCTGCCGCTACTACAGCGCAATGGAAAGACTACCGTGTAAACATTATCGACACACCAGGGCACGTGGACTTCACAATCGAAGTACAACGTTCTCTTCGTGTTCTTGACGGTGCGGTAACAGTTCTTGACTCACAATCAGGTGTAGAACCTCAAACTGAAACAGTTTGGCGTCAAGCTACTGAATACGGTGTTCCTCGTATCGTATTCTCAAACAAAATGGACAAAATCGGTGCTGACTTCCTTTACTCAGTAAGCACACTTCACGATCGTCTTCAAGCTAACGCTCACCCAATTCAATTGCCAATCGGTTCTGAAGATAGCTTCAGCGGTATCATTGACTTGGTTCGCATGAAAGCTGAAATCTACACTAACGACCTTGGTACAGATATTCTTGAAGAAGACATCCCAGCTGAATACGTAGATCAAGCTAACGAATACCGTGAAAAATTGATCGAAGCAGTTGCGGAAACTGATGAAGAATTGATGATGAAATACCTTGAAGGTGAAGAAATCACTGAAGCTGAATTGAAAGCTGCTATCCGTAAAGCAACTATTAACGTTGAATTCTTCCCAGTTCTTTGTGGTTCTGCCTTCAAAAACAAAGGTGTTCAAATGATGCTTGATGCGGTTATCGACTACCTTCCAAGCCCACTTGATATCCCTGCAATCAAAGGTGTTAACCCAGATACAGATGAAGAAGAAGAACGTCCAGCTTCAGATGACGAACCATTTGCAGCACTTGCGTTCAAGATCATGACTGACCCATTCGTAGGTCGTTTGACATTCTTCCGTGTTTACTCAGGTGTATTGAACAGCGGTTCTTACGTTCTTAACACTTCTAAAGGTAAACGTGAACGTATCGGACGTATCCTTCAAATGCACGCTAACCACCGTAACGAAATCGAAACAGTTTACGCTGGTGACATCGCTGCTGCTGTTGGTTTGAAAGATACTACAACTGGTGACTCATTGACAGATGAAAAAGCTAAAGTAATCCTTGAATCAATCGAAGTTCCAGAACCAGTTATCCAATTGATGGTTGAGCCTAAATCTAAAGCTGACCAAGATAAAATGGGTATTGCTCTTCAAAAACTTGCTGAAGAAGATCCAACATTCCGCGTTGAAACTAACGTTGAAACTGGTGAAACAGTTATCTCTGGTATGGGTGAACTTCACCTTGACGTCCTTGTTGACCGTATGAAACGTGAATTCAAAGTTGAAGCAAACGTAGGTGCTCCACAAGTATCATACCGTGAAACATTCCGTAAAGCTACACAAGCACGTGGATTCTTCAAACGCCAATCTGGTGGTAAAGGTCAATTCGGTGATGTTTGGATTGAATTTACTCCAAATGAAGAAGGTAAAGGATTCGAATTCGAAAATGCTATCGTCGGTGGTGTCGTTCCTCGTGAATTCATCCCTGCAGTAGAAAAAGGTCTTCAAGAATCTATGGCTAACGGTGTTCTTGCTGGTTACCCAATGGTTGACGTTAAAGCTAAACTTTACGATGGTTCATACCACGATGTCGACTCATCTGAAACTGCCTTCAAGATCGCTGCATCTCTTGCACTTAAAGAAGCTGCTAAGACTGCACAACCAGTTATCCTTGAACCAATGATGCTTGTTACAATCACAGCTCCAGAAGAAAACCTTGGTGACGTTATGGGTCACGTTACAGCTCGTCGTGGACGTGTTGATGGTATGGAAGCTCACGGTAACAGCCAAATCGTTCGTGCCTTCGTTCCACTTGCTGAAATGTTCGGTTACGCAACAGTTCTTCGTTCTGCAACTCAAGGACGTGGTACATTCATGATGGTATTTGACCACTACGAAGACGTTCCTAAATCAGTTCAAGAAGAAATCATCAAGAAAAACTCTGGTGAATAATAATTAATAAAAAGGATGCTCAATTGAGCGTCCTTTTTTGCAATGAAAACGGTAATAATATTTGCAATTTTAGCGAAATAGTTATATAATAAAAAGCGTTGAAAGGTTGATTTGTGCCTACGTAAGTTAATCTTTTCACAATTGTCTAAAAGGGAAACCTTTTAAAATAAAAAATTTTTTTTTGATTTTCATAAGGAGGAAATCACTAATGGTAGTTAAAGTTGGTATTAACGGTTTCGGTCGTATCGGTCGTCTTGCATTCCGTCGTATCCAAAACGTTGAAGGTGTTGAAGTAGCTCGTATTAACGACCTTACTGACCCAGCTATGCTTGCTCACTTGTTGAAATACGATACAACTCAAGGTCGTTTCAACGGTGATGTTGTTGTTAAAGATGGTGGTTTTGAAGTTAACGGTCAATTCGTTAAAGTTTCTGCTGAACGTGACCCAGAACAAATCGACTGGGCTAACGACGGTGTAGAAATCGTTCTTGAAGCAACTGGTTTCTTTGCAACTAAAGCTGCTGCTGAAAAACACTTGCACGAAGGTGGAGCTAAAAAAGTTGTTATCACTGCTCCTGGTGGATCAGATGTTAAAACAATCGTATTTAACACTAACCACGAAATCCTAGATGGTACTGAAACAGTTATCTCAGCTGGTTCATGTACAACTAACTGTCTTGCACCAATGGCTGACGCTTTGAACAAAAACTTCGGTCTTAAAGTTGGTACAATGACTACAGTTCACGGTTACACTGGTGACCAAATGACTCTTGATGGACCACACCGTAAAGGTGACTTCCGTCGCGCACGTGCTGCTGCTGAAAACATCGTTCCTAACTCAACTGGTGCTGCTAAAGCTATCGGTCTTGTTATCCCTGAATTGAACGGTAAACTTCAAGGTCATGCACAACGTGTACCAGTTCCAACTGGATCACTTACTGAACTTGTATCAGTTCTTGACAAAAAAGTAACTGCTGAAGAAGTTAACGCTGCTATGCAAGCTGCTGCAACTGAATCATTCGGTTACAACACTGACCAAGTAGTTTCAAGCGATATCGTAGGTATCTCATTCGGTTCATTGTTTGACGCAACTCAAACTGAAGTAACTGAAGCTGCTGACGGTACTCAATTGGTTAAAACTGTTTCATGGTACGACAACGAAATGTCATACACTTCACAACTTGTTCGTACTCTTGAATACTTCGCAAAAATTGCTAAATAATCATTGAGTTGATCAGTGAAAGAGAGGATTTATTCCTCTCTTTTTTGTTTGTCAAAAATCTTGATTTTTAGGCCTTTAAAAAGGGTGATAGGGACAAATTCTATTGATTTAACTATCTCTTTTAGAGGTTTTGTGATATAATTAGCATGTATAAAAAAATATAAGGAGTCCTATCAATGGCTAAATTGACTGTTAAAGACGTTGATTTGAAAGGTAAAAAAGTCCTTGTCCGTGTTGACTTTAACGTACCTTTGAAAGATGGCGTTATCACTAATGACAACCGTATTTCTGCGGCTCTTCCAACAATCAAGTACATCATCGAACAAGGTGGTCGTGCAATTCTTTTCTCTCACCTTGGACGTGTTAAAGAAGAAGCTGACAAAGAAGGTAAATCTCTTGCTCCAGTAGCTGCTGATTTGGCTGCAAAACTTGGTCAAGATGTTGTCTTCCCAGGTGTTACTCGTGGTGCTGAACTTGAAGAAGCTATCAACAACCTTAAAGATGGTGAAGTTCTTCTTGTTGAAAACACTCGTTTCGAAGACGTTGACGGTAAAAAAGAATCTAAAAACGATCCAGAACTTGGTAAATACTGGGCTTCACTTGGTGACGGAATCTTCGTTAACGATGCATTCGGTACTGCACACCGTTCACACGCATCTAACGTAGGTATCTCTGCAAACGTTGAAAAAGCTGTTGCAGGTTTCCTTCTTGAAAACGAAATTGCATACATCCAAGAAGCTGTTGAAAACCCAGTTCGTCCATTTATCGCGATCCTTGGTGGTTCAAAAGTTTCAGATAAAATCGGTGTTATCGAAAACTTGTTGAAAAAAGCTGATAAAGTTCTTATCGGTGGTGGTATGACTTACACATTCCTTAAAGCACAAGGTATCGAAATCGGTAACTCACTTGTTGAAGAAGACAAACTTGAAGTTGCTAAAGAACTTTTGGCTAAAGCTAACGGTAAATTGATCTTGCCAGTTGACTCAAAAGAAGCTAACGCTTTTGCTGACTACACTGAAGTTAAAGATACTGAAGGTGCAGCTGTAGACGCTGGATTCCTTGGTCTTGATATCGGTCCTAAATCTATCGCTAAATTCGACGAAGAATTGACTGGTGCTAAAACAGTTGTTTGGAACGGACCTATGGGTGTGTTCGAAAACCCTGATTTCCAAGCTGGTACAATCGGTGTAATGGACGCTATCGTTAAACAACCAGGCGTTAAATCAATCATCGGTGGTGGTGACTCAGCTGCCGCAGCTATCAACCTTGGTCGCGCTGACAAATTCTCATGGATCTCTACTGGTGGTGGAGCTTCTATGGAACTTCTTGAAGGTAAAGTTCTTCCAGGTCTTGCTGCATTGACAGACAAATAATTCTCGTTTTTAAGAGAATAAAAGAGCCTATTTATAGGCTCTTTTTTTGCTGGCTAAAAACTTTAGTAAAACGTATACAAGTGTAGCATGATAAAGTTCAAATGTGATAAAATAAAGAAAATAAACTTGAGTGTGGGCCATGGAGTACTTAAAAAATCTTTTAGCAAATTATAAATTTGATCCAAGTAAGTTCAAGCTTGGTATGCGAACGCTTAAGACTGGTTTATCGGTCTTTTTAGTCTTGTTGATATTTCATTTGTTTGGTTGGGAAGGGCTGCAGATTGGAACGCTGACAGCTGTTTTTAGTTTGCGTGAGAGTTTTGATAGAAGTGTTCATTTTGGTTTTTCGCGCATCATTGGAAATAGTGTCGGTGGTTTTCTGTCTTTGCTCTTTTTCTTGATTAATCAATGTTTTCATAACCAATTTTGGGTAACTTTGGTTTTTGTCCCAATTTTTACCATGCTTGGGATTATGATCAATGTCTCAATCAATAATAAGTCGGGAATAATTGGTGGAACAGCTGCGCTTTTAATTATTACATTGTCGATTCCTGCGGGTGACACTATTTTGTATGTCTTTGCTAGGGTGTTTGAAACTTTTTGTGGTGTTTTCGTTGCAATTCTTGTTAATTCAGATGTGGATTTGGTTCGCAAGATGCTGAAAAAATAGTCATAAAAAAATAGTGATTAATGTCATATTTTCTGACATATGGGGTTGACAGTTTAGAATTTTCAGACTATAATAATACTCGGAAGGAGGTCATCATGAAAGAAAAAGAACTCAGACGTTCCATGGCGGTTTTTCCTATTGGAACAGTAATGAAATTGACCGATTTAACTGCACGTCAGATTCGTTATTACGAAGATCAGGGATTAATAACCCCAGAACGTACATCGGGTAATCGCCGTATGTTTTCACTAAATGACATGGATCGATTGCTTGAAATTAAAGATTTCCTTGATGAAGGGCTAAATATTGCTGCTATCAAGCGAGAGTATGCTGATAGACAAGATAAGGCTCTTAAAAAACAAAAATCTTTAACTGATGCTGATGTTCGTCGAATCTTACAAGATGAACTCCGAAACCAAGGCCGCTTTTCGGCCCCATCACAGTACATTAGCAATTGGCGCATCTAATAAGCGTCGTTCGTTTATTTCGGTTTTAAAAGGAGACCTAAATTCATGACTATTACAGCAGCTGACATCCGTCGCGAAGTCAAAGAAAAAAATGTTACATTTTTACGCTTGATGTTCTCAGATATCGCAGGAACATTGAAAAACGTAGAAATTCCAGCAACTGATGAACAACTTGATAAAGTATTGTCAAACAAAGCAATGTTCGATGGATCATCAATCGAAGGTTTTGTACGTATCAATGAATCTGATATGTTTTTGCATCCAGATCTTGATACTTGGACTGTCTTCCCATGGGGTGGAGAAAATGGTGCAGTAGCAGGTTTGATTTGTGACATCTACACTGCTGAAGGTGAACCATTTGCAGGTGACCCACGTGGTAACTTGAAACGTGCTCTTCGTCACATGGAAAAAGTTGGATTTAAATCATTTAACCTTGGTCCAGAACCAGAATTCTTCTTGTTCAAATTGGATGAAAAAGGTGAACCAACTCTTGAAGTAAACGACCGTGGTGGATACTTTGACCTTGCACCAACTGACCTTGCAGATAATACTCGACGTGAAATCGTTAATGTTTTGACTGAAATGGGATTTGAAGTTGAAGCAAGTCACCACGAAGTTGCTATTGGACAACACGAAATTGACTTTAAATATGCTGATGTTTTGAAAGCTTGTGATAACATTCAAATTTTCAAACTTGTTGTTAAAACAATTGCTCGTAAACATGGTCTATATGCTACATTCATGGCTAAACCTAAATTCGGTATCAATGGTTCAGGTATGCACTGTAACATGTCACTATTTGACTATGAAGGACACAACGTATTCTTTGATCCAGAAGATCCAAAGGGTATGCAATTGTCAGAAACAGCTTACTACTTCCTTGGCGGTTTGATGAAACATGCTTATAACTACACAGCAATCATGAACCCAACTGTAAACTCATACAAACGTTTGGTTCCTGGTTATGAAGCACCTGTTTACATCGCATGGGCTGGACGTAACCGTTCACCACTTATCCGCGTTCCTGCATCACGTGGTATGGGTACTCGTTTGGAACTTCGTTCTGTTGACCCAACTGCTAACCCATATCTTGCCCTTGCTGTACTTCTTGAAGCAGGTCTTGATGGTATTGAAAACAAAATTGAAGCTCCAGCTCCAGTTGAATCAAACATCTACATCATGACTCAAGAAGAACGTAAAGAAGCAGGAATCCGTGATCTTCCATCAACATTGCACAACGCTGTTAAAGCTTTGCAAGAAGATGAAGTAGTTAAAGCTGCTCTTGGAAACCACATTTTCACAAACTTTGTTGAAGCTAAGAAAATTGAATGGTCAAGCTATGCGGCCTTTGTTTCACAATGGGAAATTGACAACTATCTAGATCTTTACTAAGAAGTAGTAAAAGGACAGCTTCTAGCTGTCTTTTTTTTACCAAAAACCACATTCTTAATTTAGAAAGTTTTAATAAGAACTATTCTAAACAGCAGGAATGTGGTATAATATAAGATAAATATTCAGAATAGTTAGACTATTTTGGGCTGTTTGTATTAATGATAGGAGTAAGAGCTATGAATGAAAGTGCTTTGAGGGCGCAACAGACAACGCTTTGGGATCCATCTTTTGAGTCAGATGCCTGTGGTATGGGGTTTGTTGCACAACTTGATGGAAAAGCAAGTCATACGTTGATTGATTATGCTTTGACGATGTTGACACGTATGAATCACCGTGGTGGTACAGG
This sequence comes from Streptococcus equinus, assembly GCF_049393735.1. GTDB lineage: Bacteria > Bacillota > Bacilli > Lactobacillales > Streptococcaceae > Streptococcus > Streptococcus equinus_G. The sequence continues at coordinate 1,682,277 of NZ_CP185946.1, read as the reverse complement.
AGCTGAACCTGATACTGGTGACGGTGCCGGAATGTTACTTGCTTTACCTGATGAATTTTTCCAAGAAAAGGCAAAAGAAGCAGGTTATGAGTTGCCTAAAAAGGGTGATTATGCAGTAGCGCAGTTATTTTTACCTCAGGAAGCTGAGGCTAAAAATAGCCTTTTGGAGGCTGTTAAAGCAGAAATCAAGTCAGCTGGTTTTCATGTTTTGATGACGCGTGATGTGCCGTTTAATTATGATAATTGTGGACCTGCAGCACAGGAAATCATGCCAAGTTTTGTTCAAGTTTTTGTTAAAAAGCCTGCTGATACTAAAGCTGGTCGTGATTTTGAGGACAAATTATTCCGTTTACGTCGTCAGCTTGAAAAGAGTTTTTCAGCAGATGAATTTTTCATTTGCTCACTTTCAAGTAAGACAATTGTGTACAAAGGGATGCTTCATGCCTTTCAAGTTGGGCTTTTCTATCCTGATTTACAAGATGAGCTTTTTAAATCTCATATTGCTTTGACACACTCACGTTTTTCAACGAATACTTTCCCATCTTGGGATCGCGCACAGCCTTTCCGCTTTTTGGCGCATAATGGTGAAATTAATACACTTCGTGGTGCTGAAAACTGGATGCACAGCCACCAGATTGAAGTTTACAATGAAGAAAATTCTGATTCTGCTAAGTTGGAAAACTGTTTAGAATATCTTTATCGTAATGGTCGTGATATTCCACAAAGTCTTTTGATGATGGTACCTGAGGCTTGGGGTGATGAATCTGGGCTTTCAGACGATCTTAAGGCCTTTTACGAGTATGCGTCAAGTTTTGTTGCTCCATGGGATGGACCAGCTGCGCTTGTCTTTACAGATGGTGATATGGTCGGAGCTCGCTTGGACCGTAATGGTTTGCGTCCTAGCCGATATTCACTTACTAAAGACAATTTTTTGATTTGTTCTAGTGAATCTGGTGTAGTTGATCTTGAGCCAAGTCGTGTTATCGAAAAAGGTGTGCTTGGCCCTGGTAATATGATGTTGATTGATACTACTTCTGGTAAATTGATGCGTAATGAAGAAGTCAAAGCTTATTATGCTGCACAACATCCATATAAAGAATGGGTTGAAGAAAACATTGCACATCTTAATGATTTTGAAGCAGCTGAGCTAAATCAAGAAACAAATGACATTGAAACAATGTGGAAAGCTTACGGATACAACGAAGAAGTCATTCGTACGGTTATTCTCCCAATGTCTGAAAGAGGCGAAGAACCGGTTATTTCAATGGGATTCGATAGCCCGTTAGCTGTGCTTTCTAATAAGAGTCAGTCTCTTTTCACTTTCTTCAAACAACAATTTGCGCAGGTTACAAATCCACCGATTGATGCCATTCGTGAACAAATCGTCGTATCAACAAGTGTTTATCTTGGTGGGGATGGTAATTTCAAGGAAGATGGTGCAGACAATTGTGTTAAAGTGAAAATCGATAGTCCTGTCCTTTCAACCCAAGATTTTGCGAAAATCTCTAATTTGACAGATGATCGCTATCGTGCAACAACTTTGTCTACTATCTATGATTTGGTAAAACCATCACAAAATCGTTTGCAACGTGCTTTGGAAAATCTGTTCAAATCTGCTGAGAAAGCTGTTGATAAAGGCAGCAAGATTATTATTCTTTCAGACCGAAATGTCAAAGAAAACCAGACAACTATTCCAATGTTGTTAGCAGTTTCTGGTTTGAATAACTACATGGTTGGAAAAGGTAAAGCTAGCCAATTTTCAATTGTAGTTGATACTGCGGAAGCTATTGAAGTTCATCATTTTGCTACTTTAGTAGGTTATGGTGCAGCGGCTGTTCATCCTTATGGTGCTTATGCGACACTAAAAGAATACGGTAAAGACGAACTTGCATTTGAAAAATACCGTAAAGCAGCTGAAAAAGGTATTGTCAAAGTCATGAGTCGTATGGGGATTTCTACAATTCTTGGTTACAAAGGTGCTCAACTGTTTGAAGCAGTAGGACTTTCTGATGAAGTTGTTAACAAGTACTTTACAGGTACTGTGACACGTATTGGTGGTTTGTCACTTGACCAAATCGAAAAAGAATATCTTCAACGTATGGAAGATGCTTTTGGCCCTCGTAAGGGTGACTATTTGCAAAGTGGCGGTATCTATCAGTTTAAAGCAGATGGTGAATACCACCTCTTCAATCCGCATACTATTTATAATTTCCAACAAGCTGTTCGAAAAGGTGATTACAAGCTCTTTAAAGAATACACAGCTGAATTAGATAAAGAAGCTTTGGAAACACCAACAACTCTTCGTTCAATTTGGGAATTTAATTCAAATCGACCAAAAGTTGCCCTTTCAGAAGTTGAACCTGCCCAAAGTATCGTTAAACGTTTCAAAGTAGGTGCCATGAGTTTTGGTTCACTTTCAAAAGAAGCGCACGAAACAATCGCAGAAGCTATGAACTCAATCGGAGCGAAATCAAACTCTGGTGAAGGTGGCGAAAATCGTAATCGTTTCAAAGTTCAGCCAGATGGTCGTAATTTGAATTCTAAGATTAAACAAGTCGCTTCAGGACGTTTCGGTGTCAATGCTGAATATCTTATGTCTGCTGAAGAAATCCAAATCAAGTTAGCACAAGGTGCGAAACCTGGTGAAGGTGGTCAATTGCCTGGCCAAAAAGTCTTCCCTTGGGTTGCTGAAATCCGTGGTGCAACGCCTGGTGTTCGCTTGATTTCACCACCACCTCACCACGATATTTATTCAATTGAAGATTTGGCACAATTGATTTATGACCTTAAAGCAATTAACCCATATGCTAAAATCAATGTTAAATTGGTTTCAAGTACTGGCGTTGGTACAATCGCTACAGGTTGTGTTAAAGCTGGTGCTGATAAAGTTGTCATCTCTGGTTATGACGGTGGTACTGGAGCTTCTCCACGTAACTCTGTTCGTGATGCTGGTCTTCCATGGGAAATGGGATTGGCTGAAGCACACCAAACATTGTCACTTAACCGCCTACGTCAACGCATGACGCTTGAAACAGATGGTAAATTGATGACAGGACGTGATGTGGCTATTGCAACACTTCTTGGAGCAGAAGAATATTCATTTGCAAGTCTTACTTTGGTTTCAATTGGATGTGTTATGATGCGTGTTTGCTCACTTAATACTTGTCCAGTTGGGGTAGCTACTCAAAATCCTGAACTTCGTAAACATTTTGCTGGTAAACCTGAACATGTAATTAACATGATGATGTTTATGGCGGAAGAATTGCGCGAATACATGGCTGAGCTTGGATTCCGTTCTGTCGATGAAATGGTCGGTCATTCAGAGATCTTGAAAGCTAAGTTCATTCCAAAAGGTAAAGCTAAATCACTTGATTTCTCTCGTATGCTTGGAACAGCTTATCCTATCGAACGTAAGACAGAAGACCCATTTGCAGATGCACGTCAATGGAAAGAATTGGATGGTTTTGCCAAAGCTGCTGTTGATAGTGGAACAAGTGTAACAGTTAAAGAATCAATTAACAACGTTCAACGTGCAGTTGGTGCTCGTATGGCAGGTTGGATGGCTGAACGTTATGGTAACTACTCAGTTGAACCTGGTTTGATTAAATACGAATACACAGGAATTGCTGGACAATCATTTGCAAGCTTTATTACACAAGGTATGGAATTGACTTTGGTTGGTGAAGCTAATGACTATATTGCTAAATCAATGTCAGGTGGTCGCTTGATTGTGAAACCGCCGCATGATGCAGCTTATGATATTGAAAATTCACCAATTGTTGGTAATGTTGCTCTCTTTGGTGCGGTTAAAGGTGAAGCTTACTTCGCTGGACGTGCTGGTGAACGTTTCTGTGTTCGTAACTCAGGTGCAAATGTCGTAGTCGAAGGTGTTGGAGCACACGGTTGTGAGTACATGACTGGTGGTGTTGCTGTCATCCTTGGTACAACAGGACGCAACTTTGCCGCTGGTATGAGTGGTGGTGTTGCTTATGTTTATGATGTTGATGGCGATTTTGCTGAAAAAGTAAACCGACAAATGGTTGATCTTTATAAAGTAGGTGAAACTCGTGGTGATGATATCTTGGTAGATATGATTCAAAAACATTATGAATATACTGGTAGTGCTAAGGCGAAACGTTTGCTTGACAACTGGGCACAAGAAGTTGATAAATTCATTAAAGTTTACCCAACTGAATTCCACGAAATCAATAACATTGAGTACGCACTTGCCAATACAGGTTTAGAAGGTGATGAACTTGAGTTGCGTACCTTTGAAATTGCTACAGGTGGTGCAGAAACAGCTGCTGAAAAAGAAGAGCTTCTCGCAAAAGTAACAGGAGGTAAATAAAATGGCTAATCCATTTGGTTTTATGAAATATGATCGAAAAGATAATCCGTTTCGTCCTGTTGCTGAACGCATCTTGGACTTTGAAGAACTACAAGTACCACTGACAGAAGAAGAACGTCAAAAACAAGCTGCACGTTGCATGTCTTGTGGGATTCCGTTCTGCCATTCGGGACAGTTCTATGGCGGTGGTCGCGCGGTTTCAGGCTGCCCAAATGATAATTTGATTCCTGAATGGAACGATCTTCTCTACAAAGGAGATTATAAGCGTGCATTTGAGCGTTTATCGCGCACTAATCCGTTTCCAGAGATGACTGGACGTGTTTGTCCAGCTCCATGTGAAAAAGGCTGTACAGAAGGCCTCAATGGCTCTGGAGTGACTATCCATGATAACGAACGTTTCATCATTGACACGGCGTTTGAAAATGGTTGGGTTGAAGAATCCGGAAAACCAGCTGCTCGTACTGGCTTTAAAGTAGCTGTTATCGGTTCAGGTCCTGCAGGTTTGTCAGCTGCATGGCGCCTCAATAAACTTGGTCATAGTGTGACTGTATATGAACGCAGTGACCGTTTTGGAGGCCTTTTGATGTACGGTATTCCAAATATGAAGTTGGATAAAGAAGTTGTTCAACGCCGTATTGATCTTATGGAAAAACTAGGCATCAATTTTGTGGCTAACACAGAAGTTGGACGTGATGTGACTGCTGATGATTTGTTGAAAAAATTTGATCGTGTTGTTCTTGCAACAGGTGCAAGTGTTCCACGTGATTTGAATGTTCCGGGTCGTCATTTGACTGGTGTCCGTTTTGCGGTTGATTTCCTAACAGAAACTACTAAGAATGTTCTTGCTTCTGATAATAAAAAACTTGGTCCAACGCTTGAAGGAAAACACGTTCTTGTTATCGGTGGCGGTGATACAGGTAACGACTGTATCGGTACAGCTATTCGTCTTGGAGCAGCAAGTGTTAAACAACTTGAAATTACTCCAGAACCACCAGAAAAACGTCTTCCAACAAATCCTTGGCCACAATATCCAATGATTAAACGTGTTGGTTATGGGCAAGAAGAAGCAAACTTTGTTCAAGATACTGAGTTGACGACTTATGCGACATCAACAACAGAATTGATTGGTGCAGATCGTGGTCAAGTCATTGCTGCGAAGACAATTAAAGTTGGGCCTGGTTTCAAACCAATTGAAGGTACTGAAGAAATCATTAAAGCTGACCTTGTTTTATTGGCGATGGGATTCACTGGTGCTGAAAAATCACTCTTTGACCAATTTGGCGTTCAAAGTGTTTATGATGATTATTCAACCAATAATGATCGAGTCTTTGTTGCAGGTGATGCGCGTCGTGGTCCAAGTCTTGTGATTTGGGGAATTCGTGAAGGACGTAAAGCCGCAGAAAAAATCGACCAAGGTCTTCGTATCATGGTTGCTCAATAAATTAAAAAAACTGCCTTCAGGCAGTTTTTTTATGTTTCAAAGATAGCATTTGATGAAATATAGCGATTACATATCTTTATATTTTTTGTAATATTTGCCTGCTATACTGGTAAGCATAAAGGGGGATTTTTATGAACTACAAAAAAACATTGACACTAGCGACAGCTGCATTAGCAGGCGCAGTATTACTTTCTCAAGCAGATATCAAAGCAGACACTTATACGATTCAAAATGGCGATTCATTTTATAGTGTAGCGCAGATGTACGGCTTGAGTGTTTATGACTTAGCAGCATTAAATGGCATGTCAATTTATGACACTATTTTTCCTGGCCAGATTTTGCAGATTCCTGATAAAACGCCGATTGATCCATTTGTGACGAACTTGTTAACATCAAGCGTCAATAGTGAATCTAGTGAGGCTAACCAATCGGTATCAAATTCAGCCCAAACAGACAACACTTACCCTGTTGGTCAATGCACTTGGGGTGTTAAGCAACTAGCAACCTGGGCAAGTAATTGGTGGGGAAATGCTGGTGATTGGGCAGCTAATGCAGCCAGTCAAGGATTTGTTGTCAGCAGCCAAGCAGAAGTGGGAGCGATTGTTTGCTGGACAGATCCAAATAGCTATGGACATGTTGCTTACGTGACTGCTGTCAATGTTTCTGGCCAAATTCAAGTGCTAGAATCAAATTATGGAAATAAACAGTGGATAGATAACTACCGTGGGTGGTTTGATCCGACAAATAGTAAAACAGCTGGAGAAGTTAGCTATATCTATCCAAAAAAATTATGATAAATGGAAAAGACCTAGATGTTCTAGGTTTTTTTGAACAGCTGTGGATAAATTGTTAACAACCTGTGGACAAAATGTGGATAAATTAAAAAAGCAAGTTGATATCAACTTGCTTTTTTGCTTTATTTATCATCAGGTGTGAGAATCATTGGGATAATGATTGGTTCACGTTCTGTTTTTTCGTATAAGAATGGACGCAATGCGTTAACAATTGCACCGTTAACAGATTGGATACTTGCGTCTTTGTTCTTCAATGCAATACGGATAGCATTGAAAAGAACACGTTGGCTTTCACGGATAAGGTCACCTGATTCACGCATGTAGATGAACCCACGACTAAGAATGTCTGGTCCAGCAAGAATCATTTGACTATCAAAGTCAACTGTAGCAACAGCAAGTACGACACCGTCTTCAGAAAGATCACGACGATCACGAAGTACGGCAGCGCCAATATCACCGATACCATTACCGTCAACATAGATATCTTGAGCGTTGAAGTGCCCAGCGCGACGAGCTGAGTTAGCTGTAAGAGCTAGCACATCACCGTTTTCCATGATAAAGATATTTTCTTTTGGAATACCAGTATCCATACCTAAACCTGCGTGAATCTTAAGCATACGGTATTCACCGTGAACAGGCATGAAGTATTTTGGTTTCATCAAGCGGAGCATCAATTTTTGTTCTTGTTGTCCACCGTGACCAGATGTGTGGATGTTGTTAACTTTACCGTGGATAACTTCTACACCAGCTTCTTGGATGGTGTTGATAAGTTTGTTAACACTTGTTGTGTTACCAGGAATTGGGCTAGATGAGAAGATAACAGTATCACCAGGTTGTAGTGAAACTTGGCGGTGTGTACCGTTGGCAATACGTGCTAGTGCAGCCATTGATTCACCTTGGCTACCAGTACACATGATTAAGATTTCGCTAGCATGGTAATCTTTGATTTCGCTTGGTTCAATGAATGTTCCTTTTGGAACTTTGATGTAACCAAGTTCAATACCGTTAACAATGGCTTTTTCCATTGAACGTCCAAAGACGACGATTTTACGTCCTGTTTTGACAGCTGCTTCGGCAGCTTGTTGGAGACGGAAGATATTTGAGGCAAATGATGCGAAGATAATACGACCATGAATGCCTTCGATAATCTTCATGATAGATTGTCCAACAACTTTTTCTGAGTTTGTAAAAGTTGGAATTTCTGCGTTAGTAGAATCAGATAGCAGACATAGGACACCGTCTTCCCCAAGGGCAGCCATACGGTGGATGTCAGCAGGTTCACCAACTGGTGTCCAGTCAAACTTGAAATCCCCTGTGCAGACAATTTTACCTTGAGGTGTGTGAACGACAATACCTAGAGGTTCTGGAATTGAGTGGGTAGTACGGAAGAATGTAACGCTAAGATTTTTGAAAGTCAATTCTGTATTAGCATTGATTTCGTAGAGTTTAGCATCACGCAAGAGTCCGTGTTCTTCCAATTTTCCTTTGATAAGAGCAAGCGCTAAAGGTCCAGCGTAAACAGGAATATTAGCTTGCTTTAAAAGGAATGGAATTCCCCCGATGTGGTCTTCGTGCCCGTGAGTAATCACAAGCCCTTTGATACGATCGATATTGTCAACAATGTATGAATAGTCTGGAATGACATAGTCAATACCGAGCAAATCATCTTCTGGGAATTTGATACCAGCATCGACGATGATAATTTCATCTTGATATTCGATACCGTAAGTGTTTTTCCCTATTTCTCCAAGACCACCAATCGCATAAACCCCAACTTCTTCGGGTTTTAAATTGATTTGAGACATGTTATAACTCCGTTAATTTAAAGGCACCTGATTCTTTTTCGTAAGCTAGGTGTTTGTCTGAAAGAAGTTCGATGTATTCTACGTTGTAAGGTGTTTTTTCTTCAACGAGTTTACGTGTTTTGATACGTCCTTCAAGTTCGTTAGCCGCATCGATTTCTAAGTAAAGTGCTTTAGTTTGTTCGCGGCGTGGGTTACGTTCTTTTGTTTCTTGATAAAAAACTTTATAAATCATAGTTTTTTCCTTTCTTAATGTACCTGTGGCTAATCAAAATACACAAAACACATCAACTAGCTTGTAGCTACTTGACCAGTTATTATTAAATTTTTTCCGAGTAATTGATTTAACCTTGATTCGTTGCAATTATTAAAATTATATCATAAAATAAGAAGTATAATCAAGTGAGGGAATTTAAATGATGAAAGTTTTAGCCTTTGATACTTCAAGTAAGGCTTTGTCTGTTGCCATCCTAGATGGTGAGAATTTACTAGCCGATGTTACGGTCAATATTAAGAAAAATCACAGCATTAATTTGATGCCGGCGATTGATTTTTTGATGAAAGCTGTGGACTTAAAACCAACTGATTTGGATAGAATTGCTGTTGCTCAAGGTCCAGGGTCATATACTGGTCTTCGTGTGGCAGTTGCGACAGCTAAAACGCTAGCTTATACACTAAATATTGATTTAGTCGGTGTTTCTAGTCTGTATGCTCTTGCCGCGGCAGCTGATTTTGAGGGAGTAGTTGTCCCACTTATCGATGCTCGTCGTAACAATGTCTATGCTGGATTTTACAAAAATAGTCAAGCTATCAAAGAAGACCAACACATGAATTTTGCGGATGTTTTAGAAGCCGTTAAAGATGAAAATGAGGTCATGTTTGTCGGTGAAGTGGCTAATTTCTGTCAACAAATCGAAGAAGCGATGCCAACTGCCAAAACAATGCCCGTCTTGCCATCAGCTTATGCCATTGGTAAACGTGGACAAGAATTACAACCAGTTGATGTGGATAGTTTTGTTCCAAGTTATCTAAAACGTGTAGAAGCAGAAGAAAACTGGCTTAAGACACACAAAGAAGATCCAAGTGCTCACTACATTAACCGCATCTAATATGAAAGATTTACAAAAAAATGTCACTGCTGTTTATGAGATTCTGTCGGATGTTTATCCCGTTTCTCCCTGGTCTGAAAAGCAGATTTTATCGGACATGCAGCAGGAAAATGTTGATTACTTTTTTATTGAAAAGAATGGTGATATCGCTGGATTTTTAGCAATTCAGCAGCTGGCAGGGGAATTAGAAATCACAAATATTGCTATTAAAAAAGCTTATCAAGGACACGGTCTTGGAAGTCAATTGCTAGCTAACCTAGACCAGATGGACTATCCTGTTTTCTTAGAAGTCAGGGCATCGAATGCTCCAGCTCAAGCTTTATATAAGAAGTTTGGTTTTGACATTATCGGTAGGCGCAAGCAATATTATCATGAACCTGTGGAAGATGCGATTATTATGAAGCGCGAAGGTAAATAAGAGGAAAAATCAGATGAAAGATAGATATATTTTGGCCGTGGAGAGTTCTTGTGATGAGACAAGTATCGCGGTTTTAAAAAATGAAAGTGAGATTTTAAGTAACGTTATCGCAAGCCAAATCGAAAGTCATAAACGTTTTGGTGGTGTAGTACCAGAAGTTGCGAGTCGTCACCATGTGGAAGTTATTACAACTTGTTTTAAGGATGCCTTAGCTGCCGCAGAGATTGAGGTCAGTGACCTTGATGCTGTTGCTGTAACTTACGGGCCTGGTTTGGTTGGTGCAATTTTGGTTGGAATGGCTGCTGCGAAAGCATTTGCTTGGGCTAATAATTTGCCACTTATTCCAGTTAACCACATGTCAGGGCATTTGATGGCTGCGCGTGAGGTGCAAGAACTTCAATACCCATTGATGGCGCTTCTAGTTTCTGGCGGTCACACAGAACTTGTTTATGTGTCTGAACCTGGTAACTATAAAATTGTCGGTGAAACACGTGACGATGCCGTTGGTGAAGCTTATGATAAAGTTGGTCGTGTTATGGGACTTACATATCCTGCAGGACGTGAAATTGACCAGTTAGCCCACAAAGGAAAAGATATTTACGATTTTCCACGTGCTATGATTAAAGAAGATAATCTAGAATTTTCATTCTCAGGTTTGAAATCTGCCTTTATCAATTTGCATCACAATGCCACTCAAAAAGGTGAAACATTGTCAAACGAAGACTTGTCAGCTTCATTCCAAGCAGCTGTTTTGGATGTTTTGATGGCTAAAACTAAAAAAGCTTTGGAAAAATTTCCAGTAAAAACATTAGTTGTTGCTGGTGGTGTTGCTGCAAACCAAGGCTTGCGTGAACGCTTAGCTGATGAAATCACAGAAGCAGAGGTCGTTATTCCACCACTTCGTCTATGTGGTGACAATGCTGGAATGGTTTCACTTGCCGCAGCCATCGAATACGATAAAGGTCACTTTGCAGGGCTTGATTTGAATGCAAAACCAAGCTTGGCTTTTGATACTTTGGATTAAAATACATAAGAAAACTCCTGAACAGTGATGTCAGGAGTTTTTTATTTTGATTAAAACTTTTTTCTTTCTAAATTTGATTACCAGCTGGCTTTTGTGATGCCTGGGATTTTTCCTTCGTGTGCAAGATTGCGGAAATTGATTCGGCTCATACCAAATTTTCGCATATAAGCATGTGGGCGTCCATCAATGCGGTCACGATTTTTCAGACGATTTGGATTTGAATCGCGTGGTAGTTTTCGAAGGGCTTCATAGTCACCTTTAGCTTTTAATTCATGACGCAAGTCAGCGTATTGTTCGATGAGTTTTAATTGTTTGTTGTATCTAGCGATTTTAGATTTTTTTGCCATGACAACCTCCTTTTTAGTTAACTGGTTAACAATGTTTATCATATCATTTTGATAGATATTATCAAGTAAAAAGCTTAACTAGTTAAATATTTTTTGAAAAAAGAAACCCATTTTTGGATTTCTTTTGTGAACTAATAATGTAAACTTCCAGCAACCCAGCCTGTGCAGAGTGCTACAGTGATGTTGAAGCCACCTGTGTGGGCGTTAATATCCAGCACTTCACCAGCAAAGTGGAGCCCAGGAACTTGCTTACTTTCAAGGGTTTTAGGGTTGATTTCTTTTAAGTCAACGCCACCTTTTGTGACAAAAGATTTTGCTAGTGACATTTTGCCAGTGACTTTAATTGGCATTGCTTTGAGGTTATCCACAAGCCCTTTTTCTTCTTGTGGAGTCAGCTGTTTGACTTTTTCGGGAAATGGCTGAGCTAAAAAGCTAGCTAGTCGTTCTGGGACAAGTCCCTTGAGAGCATTTTTGAGTGATTTTTCACGGTGCTCTTTTAAGAAAATAGTCACATCATCTGTGGATATTTTGGGGATAAAATCAAGTGTGATAGTTTCACCACCTTTGATAAAACTAGACATACGAAGGGCAGCAGGCCCAGACAAACCAAAATGGGTAAAGAGCAAATCGTGTGTGATGTGGTGTTTTCCATAAGATAGGCTCACATCGTCGAGCGAAATTCCCTGAAGTTCCTTGTGTGGAAAATCTGTTAATAACGGACTTTCTGCAGCCTCAAGCTCAGTCAGTTTTAATTTGAAGTGGCGAGCAATTTCATACCCAAAACCTGTTGAACCTGTGGAAGGATAGGCTTTACCACCCGTTGTCACAATGAGTTTTTCAGAGGTAAATTCCTCTGTGGCTGATTTGATGTGGAAAAGATTGTCGATTTTTTTCACAGAAACAACTTCAGTATTTGTCAGAACAGTGCCACCAAGTTCTTGGATTTTGTGAGCAAGGGCATCGATGATTGTTCTTGATTTGTCAGTTTTTGGAAAGACACGACCATGGTCTTCAACTTTTAGAGCAACGCCATTTTCTTCAAAGAAATTAATGATGTCATGATTGTCAAATTGAGAGAAGACACTGTATAAAAAGCGACCATTTCCAGGAATACCTTCCATGAGGTCATCAATGGTACCGTTATTTGTGACGTTGCAACGTCCGCCTCCGGTACCTGCTAGTTTTTTTCCGAGTCTCTTATTTTTCTCGATGAGTAGAGTTTTATTGCCATAAAAGCTACTTGATATTGCAGCCATCATTCCGGCAGGACCACCGCCGATGATAATAGTATCGTATTGTTTCATACTAAACATTGTAGCATAAAATATCTCAGTCCCGTAGTGAAATGACCAAGTTTACAAAAAATGACAGAAAGTTGACACGATTTTAAAAAAAGCCCATCAATTCAGGCTTGAAGCAGTCAAGGAACCGACTTTAAATTGACAATCAAGGGTTCATGTGTTATTCTTGTCATAAGTATTTCAATGTAAAGAGGATATTATGGCAATCGAGAAAACAGTTAGTGAAATTGCTGAGATTCTAGGAGTTAGCCGTCAAGCGGTTAATAATCGTGTTAAGAATCTCCCAGAAGAAGATGTTGATAAAAATGAAAAAGGTGTTACGGTTGTTAATCGTAGCGGACTTATCAAGCTAGAAGAAATCTACAAAAAAACAATCTTTGAAGATGAACCAATTGATGAAGAAACAAAACAACGTGAGCTTTTAGAGATTCTAGTTGACGAGAAAAATACAGAAATTACTCGTTTGTATGAACAACTAAAAGCTAAAGATAAACAATTGGCTTCAAAAGATGAACAACTTCGTGTTAAAGATGTTCAAATCGGTGAGAAAGATAAACAGTTGGATCAACAACAACAGTTGACACTTGCTGCAATGGAAGATAGCAAACGTCTTCAACTTGAACTAAACGAAGCTAAAGCTGAATTTGAAGAAATTCAAACAAAAACTGAAGAAGAAACTCAAGAACAAGAAGAAGTAGAAGAAACTAAGAAAAAAGGTTTGTTCTCACGCCTTTTTGGTAAAAAATAAGGAAGTCGGTGGCTGGGACGAAAGTTCCAGCTTATTTTGTAAAAGCAAACTAGTTATGTGATTAAGGAGGAATTATGGAAAAGCTATCTGAGTACATTGCTTTTGACTTGGAATTCAACACAGTTGCTGAAGTTAGTCATATTATCCAAGTTTCAGCAGTAAAATTTAAAGATGGTGAAGAGGTTGACAGCTTTGACACCTATGTTTACACAGATGTGCCTTTGCAATCTTTTATTAATGGTCTAACAGGTATTACATCAGAAAAAATAGCAACTGCTCCAAAGCTTGACAAGGTGTTAGCAGATTTTAAAGCTTTTGTTGGCGAGACTGCTTTGGTTGGATACAATGCTTTGAAATCAGATTTACCTTTACTAGCTGAAAATAATCTGGACTTGACAGAGCTTTACAAGGTTGATCTTTATGATGAAGCTTATGAACGTCGTAGTTCAGATTTAAATGGTATTGCTAATCTTAAGTTAACAAGCGTAGCTGATTTTTTGGGTATTTCTGGTCACGGTCATAATTCACTAGAAGATGCTCGTATGACAGCTCTTGTTTATGAAAAATTCATGGAATTTGATGAAAATAAATCATATTTAAATCAGCAAGAAGAAGAGCATGGTGATAATCCATTTGCTGCTTTGGGTGGCTTTTTCGGCTAAGGCCTGCAATTTTTTAAAAAAGAAAAAAATCATCTAAGGTAACCTCTTGCTTATGACCTTAGGTCATGTCCTATAATTGAGGGCAGAAAGGAGGTGAAGGAAATGTCTCAGACTTATACAACTGGTGATTTGGCTAAGCTAGCAGGTGTTTCTGTTCGCACGGTTCAGTACTATGATAAACGAGGCATTTTAGTGCCATCTCAGTTATCTGAAGGTGGTCGTCGTATTTATAGCGAATCTGATTTGGAGAAGTTGCGCTTGATTTGTTTTTTGCGTGATCTTGACTTTTCAATAGAGCAGATTAAACGCTTGTATGCTGAAGAAAATGCAAAGCAGGTTTTAGAATTGCTCTTAGTTGAGCATATCAAAGCTACTAAGCAACAGCTCGCAGAGAAAAAAGCTAAACTTGACACAGCTGTAAATCTTCTTGACAGAGTTAAAACTGAGTCAAGTCAGTCACTAGAATTTTTATCAGACATTTCTCTTACCATGAAAAATCAATTAACTTGGCGTCGTTTGCAAAAACGGATGTGGATTAGCAACCTAGCAACAATTCTTATTTTTCTTCTTTGTATTGCTTGGCTTGTAAGTCGACCACAATCTGTTCTTTTGCAAGGTATTGGTTTTGGCATTTGTTTGATATATATTTTCACATTATTGACGCTGTCTTATCATTTTTCACGCAAAGTTGTTTATATTTGTCCAAACTGCCATCATGTGTTTCAACCAAATTTTAAAACGTTTTTCTTTGCGCCTCATACGCCAAAAACACGAAAATTAACTTGTCCACATTGTCATGAAAAATCATATTGTATTGAAACAGCAAAAGAAGTGTAAAGAAGCTCGAACCAATTGGTTCGAGCTTCTTGTTTTAAAATTAGAATGGCAATTTTCCTGCAAATGCGCCAAGAGTTTTTTGTGTGGCAGCATCAACTTGAGCAAGAGCATCGTTGATAGCTTGAGTTGTCATATCTTGAAGTGTTTCGATATCATCTGGGTCAACGATAGCGTCTTTGAATGAGATGTTTACCAATTTTTTGTCACCTGTGAATTCAGCAACGACAAGTTCTTGAGCTGATTTTCCAGTGAAAGTTGTGCTAGCAAGCTCAGCTTGTTTTTTCTCCATTTGTTTTTGAAGTTTTTGAGCTTGACGCATCATATTTTGCATGTTCATCATAATATTTTTAAGATTCCTTTCGTAACAAGGTGCTTACCTTAGTTTTTCATTTTTTATTATATCATGAATAAATCGCTTTTAGCTATCAGAAACTTTGTTTGAGTAAGGCTCTTGATTTATTTGTCTACTGGCATTTCAAGGGTAGATTTTTCTAAATCAACTGTCAAAACATAATTTCCATTATCTCGGATGGTGTGTTCGAAGTCGGTTGTGTAAAGTAGAACTCGAAGAGTGTCGTCTTTTTCAAGTTTGTAGATGCTTGGTTGAAGTGTAAAGTCAATAGTCATCCAATCGTTTGGTTTGATATCTTCAACAGTCAGCAAATCGTTACGGTTTTGAAGGTTAAGCACACCTTTTGTGATGACACGTTCTTGCGTATTAACAAAAGGTAATTCTTTAAGTGCTTCGCGTGAGAAATTGCGCCCGTTGTCGATAGCATGTAAGGCACGATTAGTAGGAACATCTTTGAAACGTTTTTTCTGACCGTAATCGAGCACTTGGGCAGATAAGAGTCCTTTATTTTCACTTGATTTAAGTGTTAAATGTAAAGTGATTTGTCCGTTGATGTGATAGTCTTTATTGATTGGAATATCAATGCAGATGCTGTTTGCTTTTCCGGCAAATAAATCACTCTTGAAAGTGCGGAAATTTTTGCTGTAACGTTCAAAGTCATCTTTACCGTAGTGGTTGTCAATAATTCGGCGATTAGAGCCAAGAGAGAATGTTTCGTTATCATTGCTACCGAATTTTGTTAATTGACTTGACCAAGTTTGCTCTTGACTGTTATCTTGCCAAATAAGTGTTGGTAAATCATAGTGGCTATCTTGTCCGAGCATTTTTTCAGAAAGCAGTGTATTCATACTTTCGCGGAAATCGATTGATTGCCAGTTATGCATGTAGACATGTTCACCGTTGTGAAGGAAAGCATGTTTTTCAACATTTTTAGGCAGAGCATTGAAAATATTGAAGACGTGGCGAGGTTTAACATTCCAATCTTGAAGACCGTGTGTGTAAACGCATGTCGCTGTTACCTTATCAGCATGAGGAAGGTAATTGCGGTCATGCCAAAATTGGTTATAATCGCCAGTTTCTCGGTCTAAGTTAGCTGATTGTTCATCGAGTAATTTTTGGTAATGGTCATTATTGTGGAGATAATCGCCAGCTAGTAAGTTTCGTGAGTAAGTCAATTCGGTAAGAACATCAAGGTCTTCACCAGGATAGCCGCCAGGGCTGCAGACCAGACCGTTTTCGCGGTAATAGTCGTACCAAGATGAAATAGCTGATTCAGCGATGATAACTTTGAGTCCTTCGACACCTGTTGTAGCAAGGGCTGTCGACATAGTACCGAGATAAGATTTACCAGTTGTGCAGACGAGACCACTTGCCCAATCAGCAAGAACTTTTTGGTCACGACGATGACTAGAAAAGGCAATAGTTCTACCATTTAACCAGTCAATAACAGCTTTAAAACTTTCAACTTGAGCGTAGTCCCCGCTTGTCATAAAGCCATTTGAACCAGCAGTTCCTACTCCAGAAACATAAATATTTGCAAATCCACGAGCTAGGAAGTAGTCGTTTAGTGTGTACGGATCAATAAAACTGAAGGTTTCTTCACTTTCTCCAACAGGCACGTCGATATCAGCTGTTTCTAGTGGTTCAAATTGACGTGTTGTAACATCGATTTTTCCGGCTGGTTTGATGGCTAAATCGCCTTTCATTTTGTAAAGTTTTTTATCGTTAGCAACGATATTTGTCCCTTCGTGATAAGGGCTGGCAGTCATCATAGTTGGAATTTGATGTTTGGTATTTGGTCGGATGATATTTACCTTAATCAAATCTAGCTGACCATCTTGGTCAGTATCAAGAGGTGACTGCACGTAAACAACTTCACGAATTAAATTGTTTGTATCAAAGGTTGCTAAAGATTTACCATTGAAAAAATGATAATCATTATCAACTGGGATAAGTCCTTTACTAATCAAGTCATCAAGTAAAGTCATCCCATTTTTTTGACGACTAAGAAGAAGCTGATAAAGTGCCTCGATGATGTGACCTTTTTGGTAATTGATTGGAAATGCAATTTTTTCTAAAAAGTCGGCTGTATCTGTAAAATCAACATGAGGTGTAAATCCAAGCAATTGAAGAGCAACAGTATAAAAAATATCTGCCGTTAAAGAACAATCGGATTGGAAAAATGTTAGTAAATCAGTTTCAAAATCAGCAATAAGATTGCTAAGCGGATAGTCCGTATCTTTATAATTAAAGAAAATCTTACGGCAGAAGCGCTCTAGTAATAATTTCTCAGAAGCTTGTTTGCTAATATCAAATCCAAGAGCTTGCAATTCTTGTTCGCAAACCTCTGCAGGCCTTGGTATGTAAGAGAATTGATTATATTTCATGAAAATTTCTCCTTCTAAAAGTAAACGTTTTAATTTTACAGATAACCTTTACATTGTCTATTATACTTGATAAAATGTTAGTTGTCTAAACTATATTTTTTTGGAGGAAATAAAAAAACATGGATGTTACATGGACTGTGAAATATATCACAGAATTTATTGGGACAGCTATGATGCTCATTCTTGGGAATGGTGCTGTTGCCAACGTCGATCTTAAAGGTACAAAAGGACACAACTCTGGTTGGGTTATCATCGCTATCGGTTATGGTTGCGCCGTTATGATGCCAGCTCTTATGTTTGGTAACGTTTCTGGTAACCACATCAACCCAGCATTTACACTTGGTCTTGCTGTATCAGGACTTTTCCCATGGGCACACGTTCCACAATACCTTATCGCTCAATTCTTGGGTGCTATGGCAGGTCAATTGCTTGTAGTTTTGGTTCACCAACCTTACTACCTTAAAACTGAAAACCCAAATGCTATCCTTGGTTCATTCTCAACAATTTCAGCTGCTGATGATGGAACTAAAGCTAGCCACAAAGTATCAATGATTAACGGTTTCTTGAACGAATTCCTTGGATCATTTGTTCTTTTCTTGGGTGCTATGGCTCTTACTAAAAACTACTTCGGTGCACAATTGGTATCACAATTGACAGCTGCAGGTTACGATGCTAACACAGCAGCAACTACAGTTGCACCTTACACAACTGGTTCACTTGAAGTAGCTCACCTTGGTTTAGGATTCCTAGTTATGACACTTGTTGCATCACTTGGTGGTCCTACAGGTCCAGCACTTAACCCTGCACGTGACCTTGGTCCACGTATCGTCCATGCATTGCTTCCAAAATCAGTTCTTGGTGAACACAAAGGCGATTCTAAATGGTGGTATTCATGGGTACCAGTTGTAGCTCCAATCCTTGCTGGTATTGCTGCAATTGCCTTGTTCAAACTATTGTATCTATAAGATAATAAAACAGAAAAAAGAACCTTCGGGTTCTTTTTTGTTTTGTTGAGAAAGCATAATTTCTTGTCAAACTGACTAATTTTTTCTAAAATAGAAAAGACCCGGTCCTTATTTTTATAAGAACTTGCATAATATAATCTAATAATACATAACACTGTGAGGAGATTTTTATGACTTTATTTAACGGAGTCACGTTTAGGCACCCTGTTTTACGAATCAATAACCGAGATCAAAACGTTGATTTTTATCAACGATTAGGCTTTAAATTAGTTCACGAAGAAAATGCAATCGCCGTTTTTTCAACAAAACAACGAAACGCACGTTTTGTTATTGAAGAATCACCGGCACCATGGACTCGAGCCGTTAAAGGCGATAAAAAAATTAATAAAATCGTTGTTAAAATTCCTAAAGCTGACGAAATCGAAGCAATTTTAGGTAATGGTGTTGACGTAGAACGTCTCTTTAAAGGTGACCGAGGTTATGCTTTTGAGACAGTTTCTCCAGAAGGTGACCTTTTCCTTTTGCACTCAGAAGATGACATTCAAACCCTTGAAGAAATTGACAACCGACCTTTCCCTGAAAATGATAAATTAGAAGAAGTTTCAGCTTTCCATTTTGAAGGATTGACATTAAATGTTGCTGATAAAGCAAGCTCACAAGCTTTTTATAAAGACATCTTTGGTGCGAACTTGCCATTAAATCTTCAGTTCAAAGAAGGTAATGGTTCAGATTTGACGATTGATCCACTTAAAACTTGGGATTTGGAAATCCTTGAATTCAAAGTTCCTAAAGATTATGATTTGAGAGCTTTAGCAGATTATTTGGAATCAAAAAAACAATCCATTTATTTGGATAAAAAAGAAAGTGTTCTTGTTCTTTCAGATCCTAGTCAAGTTGAAATTTGGTTCATCAAATGATCGATTTACTTGATGTTGTGAATGATCAGATTGATCGTAATATTTATCACGGAGCTTCTATAGCTCTTTTTAAAGACGGTAAATGGTCAGAATCCTATGTTGGAACAATTGATGGTGACAATCCTGTCCAGCCTGGGATGATTTATGATTTGGCGTCGGTATCTAAGGTTGTTGGAGTGGGCACTGTAGTCATCTCGCTTGTTCGTGAGGGTAAGTTGGATATTGATATGCCTTTGAAGCACTACTATCCTGAGTTTCATGAGAATAAGCTTACGCTTCGTCAGCTCTTAACGCATAGCAGTGGTATTAATCCTTTTATTCCAAATCGTGATTCTCTTAATGCTGAGCAGCTAAAAGAAGCAATCAATCATATCACGGTAGAAGACAAAAAAGATTTCCTTTATACTGACATCAATTTTTTGCTGCTAGGCTTTATGCTGGAAAAAATCTTCGATAAATCTTTACAAGCTATTTTTCAAGAAGAGGTCTTTAATCCTTTTGCTATGTCAGACACCAGTTTTGGACCTGTAAAAAATGCTGTCCCGACCGTTGCAGGAATTTCAGATGGTGTTGTCCATGATCCAAAGGCGAAAGTTCTTGGTTGCCATTCTGGCTCAGCAGGCTTGTTTTCAACAGTGAGTGATTTGGAAAAAATGTGTCAGCATTATCTGACTGATGATTTTGCGCGTGATATTTGGCAAAATTATAGCCGTGCTAATAAAGAGCGTTCACTTGCTTGGAATAAAGAAGGCGATTGGCTTGACCATACTGGCTACACTGGGACTTATGTTGCGATAAACCGCAAAGAACAAAAGGCAGCCATTTTCTTGACGAATCGCACCTATGCTTATGATGATCGTCCTCTTTGGATTAAGGAGCGAAAGAAAATTTCTGATTGGATTCAGGAAAATTTGTAAGATTAATAAAAATATGAAAACGCTTAACTTTTTCTCGGCTTTTTTTGCATGAAAGTGCTATAATGAAGTTAGTCAGAGAAAAGGAGGATAAGTTATGGCAGATGTACTTACTGTTGTTTTCAATGTTGAAAGTGAAGCGTATCAAGCATTTTCAGAATTAAAAGCTTTTAAGCAAGATCAAAAAACACAGATTGCTCAGATTGCTTTGGTAAAAAATGAAAATGGTAAAATCACTATCAAAGATTCCATTGATTTTGATGATTCTAGTCATGAATATGCCACAATTGGTGGTATCGTCGGTGGTTTGATTGGTATCTTGAGCGGACCAATTGGAGTTATTATTGGATATGGTATCGGAAGTCTTGCTGGTGCTGCGAGCGGTAGCATGAACGATGCTAGTGATGATAGCTTGATTGAAGAAGTGACAACGAAATTACTTGACGGTGATGTTGCAGTGGTTGCTTTGGTTCACGAAGAAGATGAAAGTGTACTAAACCATGTCTTTGCTCCTTATAAGACTAAAATTATGCGATGGGATGCCGTAGCACTTGCTCGTGAAGTTGAACTTGCAGGTCAGGTTCAAGATGAATTGTTCGATAAGTTCCAAGAAGATATGAACGAACGTCGCATCAATCATCTTAAAGAGCAAGGAAGTGATATTGCAGAAGCAATCAAAGAAAAATTCCATCACTTAAAAGAAAAAGAGTAAGTAGAAAAAGCAGTCAAACTATTTAAACTCTCCACAGTGTTATAAAAAGAAGCTCTCTTGTATAAGAGAGCTTTTAATATCTAAAATTTTAGAGAATTTTTTCCATGCTGATATGCTGAATGCCAGCTTCTTCAAATTCATCACCAAAACATGTAAAACCAAGTTTATCGTAAAAACCTTTGGCAGATAGCTGTGCGTGAAGGATGATACATTTAAACTCTTGAGCTTTACAAAAGTTAATGACATCTTCTAGCAAGTATTGTCCTAAGTGTTGACCTTGGTATTCTTTAAGAACAGCCATGCGTTGCAAAGTTACTTGGCTAAGGTCATGGTTAGGTAAAATACGGCAAGTTGCGACAGCTTGTTCATTATTATGATAAAGGACAAAATGAAGACAGTGGGCTTCGTTTTCGTCGATTTCAAGCGATAATGGGACACCTTGTCCTTTAACAAAAACTTCTTGACGAATTTTCATGGCATCAAGGTATGTATCTGAGAGTGTATTTCGTGTTTGTTTAATTTTCATAGCTCTATTTTAAGGACAAAAAAAGACTCTGTCAACTGACAAAGCCTTTTTTGATATTTATTATTTGGCAGCAACGGTTTCAGCAGCGTCATCCATTGAAAGAACTTCGTGGAAGACACGTTGAGTCAATTCTGTCTTTTGTTCTTTTGTAAGGTATTTAGTATTTACACAGTAACCTGAGATACGAACGATAACATCTTCACCATTCATAATCTTATCATAGACATCTTTAAGGTCCATGACGTTCAAGTTAACGTGTTGTCCACCGTTTTCGAAGTAACCATCAAGGATAGTTACCAAGTTATCAACTTGTTCATCGAATGTCTTACCAAGAGCACGTGGAGAAACTTGAGTTGTAAGTGAGATACCATCTGCAGCATATGAGAAGTCAAGGCTAGCAAGAGAGTTCAAGTTTTGCAACCAACCACCACGAGCTTTGTTAGATGGGTTAGCACCTGGTGAGAAGAATTCAAGTTTAGAAAGGTTTACAGTACCATCTTCGTTGAGGTAAACCCCTTTGTGAACTGGAGAGTTACCAGTTTGTTTAGAGTAAGCAACGTTTGAAGTGATTGTAAGAAGTGATACAGTAGCTTCAGCGTTCTTGTAAAGTTTGTGGCTACGAAGACGAGTAGTGTATGCTTCAATCAACCATTCAGCAAGTTCGTTAGAACGTGGGTCATCTTCACCCCAACGAGGGAAGTCACCAGTTGTTTCGTAATCGTAGATGTAACCATCTTCGTCACGGATTGGTTTTACAGTAGCGTATTTGATTGCTGACAATGTATCAACAGTGTTTGCGAATCCACAGATACCGAATCCCATGTTAGCACGTTGTTTAGTTGGCAAGAATGCCATTTGAACAGCTTCGTAGTTGTATTTATCAGTCATGTAGTGGATGATGTTAAGTGCATCTACGTAAGTTGAAGTCAACCAGTCAAGTGATTTTTCGAAGTTAGCTTTAACTGTTTCGAAATCAAGGACTTCGTCACGAACTGGTTCAATATCAAATACTTTGTAGTCTTTGTGGACATCATCGTAACCACCGTTCAAACCAGTAAGAAGAGCTTTAAGGACGTTTACACGAGCACCGAAGTATTGGATGTTGTGACGTTGTTCTTCGTTTTCTGGGTCAAGTGGTGATACACAGCATGAGATACATGACATTTCACCGTAGCCATCTTTAGCCATTGTTGTCACACCTTCGTATTGGATTGAAGAGTGTTTGTGTGACATCTTCATGCAATAACGACGGAATGAGTATGGCAATTTATCAGTCCAAAGAACTGTCAAGTTTGGTTCTGGAGCGTTACCGATGTTATCAAGTGTGTGCAAGAAACGGTAGTCCATTTTAGTTACACGGTGACGTCCGTCAGCACCCATACCAGCCATAGAAGTTGTGATGAATGTTGGGTCACCTGAGTAAAGTTCATCGTAAGCTTTTGTACGTGCGAATTTAACAGTACGAAGTTTCAAGACAAAGTCATCAACGAATTCTTGAATTTCTGATTCTGTAAATGTACCACGAGCAAGGTCACGTTCTGCAAAGATATCAAGAACGATTGGGACACGTCCAAGAGAAGTAGCAGCACCATTGACAACACGACAAACTGCCATGAAAGCAATGTTTACCCATTGGATAGCTTCTTTAACGTTCATGGCTGGTTTACGAACATCGAGTCCATAAAGGTCACCAAGTTTAACAACTTCACCAAGAGCTTGGTATTGCATGTTTACTTCTTCACGAAGACGGATAGATTCTTCGTCGATTTCAGTGATAGCGTTCCAGTCGTTAACTTTTTCTTGCATCAAGTAGTCAGCACCATAAAGAGCTAGACGTGCGTAAACACCGATGATACGTCCACGAGAGTAAGCATCTGGAAGACCAGTTACAGTGTGTGCGTGACGTGCACGGCGGATATTAGATGTATAAGCGCGGAAAATTCCGTCATTTACTGTAGTAGTGTATTTTGTGAAAATTTCATGAACAGCAGGGTCTGGTTCATAACCATGTTCTTTAAGTGCTGTTTCTGCCATACGGATACCACCTTTTGGCATGAAATTCAATTTGAACAACTCATCATTTTGAATACCGTAGATTAATTCATCGTCTTTTGAAATGTAGCCGGCAGGAATATCTGCGATTGATGTTGGACGAGTGTCCATTGGGAAACGAGTAGCTTCGTATTTAGCTTTTGTATCTTCAATGATTTTTTTGATTTTAAGAGAGCGTTCAGTAGCTGGAGCTAAGAAGCTTTCATCACCATCATAAGGTGTGTAGTTAGCTTGTACGAAACGAGAAACGCTGGCTTTTTCTTTCCAGTCAGTACCTTTAAAGCCTTCCCAGGCTTTTTCAAAAACATCTGCATTTGTTTTAACAGTCGCCATAATGAGATTTCTCCTTAAATTCTAGTAGCTGTAACAAGTCATCTGTTACATTTACAATTATAAGTCTATCACAAAGGAAGCGTTTTCCCAAGCAAAAAAATTGGAAAAAACTAGAATCTTTTCTAGAACAGTTTCAGAAAGCTGGTCAACTGTACTAGAAATTTGTAAATTTTGCTTGAAAGTAATGAAAATTGTTATAATAGAATCAGAAAGGACTGGATGATGCTTATTTTTCCATTAATTAATGATACTTCTCGAAAAATTATTCACATTGATATGGATGCCTTTTTTGCGTCAGTGGAAGAAAGGGATAATCCAGAACTCAAAGGAAAGCCAGTTATTATTGGCTCTGACCCACGTAAGACTGGTGGACGCGGTGTCGTATCGACTTGTAACTATGAAGCAAGAAAATTTGGTGTGCATTCTGCTATGTCATCGATGGAAGCTTATGAGCGATGCCCACAAGCTATTTTCATTTCTGGTAACTACCAAAAATACCGAGAGATTGGAATGCAAATTCGTGAAATTTTCAAACGTTACACAGACTTGGTTGAACCCATGTCCATTGATGAAGCTTACTTGGATGTCACTGAGAATAAATTAGGCATTAAATCTGCTATTAAAATCGCTAAAATGATTCAATATGATATTTGGCAAGAAGTTCACCTGACTTGTTCGGCAGGTGTCTCTTATAACAAATTCTTAGCAAAATTAGCTTCAGATTTTGATAAACCAAAAGGTTTGACATTGGTAATGCCAGAAGATGCTGAGGATTTCTTGAAAGAATTGCCCATTGAAAAATTTCATGGGGTGGGTAAGAAATCTGTTGAAAAATTACACCAACTTGGTGTTTATACAGGAGCAGATTTATTAGAAATTCCTGAGATGACTTTGATTGATCATTTTGGGCGTTTTGGCTATGATTTGTATCGCAAAGCGCGTGGTATTTCTAATTCTCCTGTCAAACCCAATCGTATTCGAAAATCAATTGGGAGTGAGCGGACGTATGGCAAGCTATTATATGATGACGCGGATATTAAATCAGAGATTTCTAAAAATACACGTCGTGTTGTTGATAGCTTGGCACGCAATAACAAAATTGGTCGAATAGTTGTTTTGAAAGTTCGTTATGCTGACTTTTCAACATTGACCAAACGTAAAACGTTAGATGATGCCACTAATGATTTTGATATCATTGAACAAGCTGCTTATGAGATTTTTGACAGCTTAGAAGAACCAAAAGTTGGTGTGCGTCTTCTGGGGGTTACTATCACGGGATTAGAAGATAATATTCGTCCTTTAAATCTTTTCAAAAATTAAAATACCGTCTTAGTAAGCGCTGAGACGGTATTGTTTCTAAAAGACCTAGTTATTTATCACTTTCAGAATCATCAGCATCGTCTTTGTCTAAAAGTTGTGCAGCCTTATTGTATACATAGCCATAAAGTGCTAAGAAGACAAGTGGGAGAACAATACTAAATGGTGAAAGTGTCGCACCAAGGTAAATTGCAAAAGCAAAAGATACAAGGTTGTAAACAACAGTATAAATCAAGGCAATGCGGTAAGGTGATAAACTTGGTGCATCGTCTTTGATTTTTGATAAGTTTTTAAATGCTAAAACAGCTACAAGAACATTTACGATAAGCGCAGCAACATAAAGAATAACATTTCCAAAATGAGCTGAGATTTCGATGGCTTGATAGCTTTCAGCATCTAATTGTGCTTTTAATTGATCAAGGTTGTTGACTAAAATAAAGTGACTAATAATAGAAACTACTTTAGCAACGGCGCCGAGAACATTTACCCAAGCGATGAAAAGCGTCCAAGAACGCAAAGATTGACGAATTTTTTCATATGAAACCATTTTAAACCTCCTAAAATAATGGTTAACTAATATGATAGTACGGCTATTATATCATAATATTTTTTTATGTAAACACTTTTATATCAAAAGATGTAAGCTTATGAAAACCTTTAGTTTCAAGGATTAAATCGTTTTATACTTCTAAATATTTTAGTTATGAAAGCAAAACTTTCAGGGTTTCATTTTACTTTTTAAGTGATAAAAAAATAGGATTTCAGTGGTTTGAAATCCTATTTTGAGTTATGAACGTTTAAAAAATTGTTCGATATCTTCTTGGGTAATACCAATCATTGGATCGATAAATGCCATATTTTCTTCTGTTAGGCGATAAATTTTTGGCTCTTCAGTTTCAAGTTCTTCCTCGATATCCAAGCTGAGTTGTTCAGCTTTTTTAGACGAATTTTTTTCTTCGGAGTTTGAAGAAGTGTTTTCTGCTGTTGCTTCTTCTTGAATTTCAGTGTCTGTGAGACTCTCAGTTGAGTTTGTTTCAGGGAGTTCTTCGTCTCCTGTGAAACGCTCGACGAGGTAAGTATTGCGTTTAGCACCTTCGTTTTTAATCGCGTAGTCAAAGGCAGCAATTTCTCCTAGCATGACTAGCTTACTTTTTGAACGTGTAATAGCAGTATAGATAAGGTTACGCTGCAAGAGACGATGACTCTGACGTGTGATTGGCAGGATGACAACCTGAAATTCGCTACCTTGAGATTTGTGGATAGACATGGCGTAAGCCAGTGTGATTTTATGCCATTCGTTACGAGGATAGCTCACTTCAGTACCATCAAAAGACATAAACAGTTCGTCTTGTTTAGATTCTGTGTATTTGGCAGGAATAAGGTCAGTAATATAGCCAATATCACCGTTAAAGACATTGAGTTCGGCGTCGTTGATGAGGTGGAGAACCTTGTCTCCTTTACGGAAATTCATCTCACCAAAGGCAAATGATAATTGGTCGCCAAGTGGATTTAACAAATCTTGGATAATCGTATTAAGTCGATTAATCCCAGCTGCTCCGCGGTACATTGGGGCAAGAATTTGGATTTCTTGTGGGCTGATACCACTTTTAATAGCTGCGCTGACAATTTTGGGAATCATTTCAGGAATGTATTGGGCGCTAGCTTCAAAATAAGAGCGGTCAGCTTTTTTCTGTGTGAAATCAGCTGGCAAGATGCCTTGTCTCATTTGATTGGCTAAAGTAACGATGGTTGAATCTTCGGACTGTCTAAAGATTTTTGTCAGTGCTAACTGCGGTAATTCTTTGATTTTCAATAAATCTGCCAAAACTTGTCCAGGTCCTACCGAAGGCAATTGGTCGCTATCTCCGACGATGATAACTTGAGTATTTGATGAAATAGAGCTAAACAGTTGGTTAGCAAGCCATGTATCGACCATTGAAAACTCATCGATGATAATCAAGTCACAATCAAGATAATCATCCATAGCTTGGTAGTCATTATCGCCATTTAAACCAAGATGGCGGTGAATCGTGGCACTTGGTAAGCCAGTCAATTCGTTCATACGACGGGCTGCACGACCAGTCGGTGCTGCTAGAATGATTGGGATATCTTTTTTCTCAAGGTCAATGCGGTGAAGAGCAGCATAGGTCTCGATTAAACCGTTGATAACGGTCGTTTTTCCTGTTCCCGGTCCACCAGTTAGAATAAAGACTTTGCTTTGCAGGGCATTTTTGATGGCATCTTTTTGCACTTGGTCATAAGAAATTCCAAAATTTTCTTCGACTTCAGCGATTTCTTCTTCGAGCTCGTCGTCTGAAAATTGTTTAGAAAGTGGCGTATCAAGGATGCGTGTCAAATGTTTTTTAATACCTGATTCAGCATAAAAGAGTGTATTGTCAAAAATCTTAGTACCGATATTCTGCACCTTGTCTTCAGCAATAAGTGTGGATAATTCTTTAGCAACAGCTGCGGGGTCAAGTTCGATTTGACGGGCTTCTTCAAGAATAGTGATGGCATTTTCTAGTAAATCACGCGCCTCGACATAAGTATCGCCGTTTTCCACAGAAAGTTCGAATAATGTGTGGACAATTGCTGCACGAAAACGCTGTGGAGAATCTGCTTCGATGCCCAATTGCTCAGCCAGTTGGTCAGCGATTTTAAAACCAATCCCTTGGATGTCTTCAACGAGTTGGTAAGGATTTTCTTGGATAATATCAAGACTTTCTTCCTTGTACTGGTTAAAAATCTCAAAGGCTACGCGGTTAGTTAATCCATACTCAGCAAGTTTGGCGAGAATTTGTTCGGTACCATAATTGAGTTTTAATTTAGTAACGAAATTATCACGGTTTTCCTTAGAAAGTCCTGAAATACTTTCGAGTTTGCTTGGGTCTTCTAGGATTTTATCGATGGTGTCTTCGCCGTAGAGCTGCACGATTTTTTCAGCAGTTTTTTTACCAATACCTTTAAAGTGCTCGCTTGAAAAATATTTAATTAATCCAGATGAGCTTGGTTTTGAACGCTCATAGCGCGTGAGTTTAAGCTGCTCACCGTATTTTGGATGTTGGGTCAATTCACCACAGAAAGTATAATTTTCTCCTTCAATGATTTCAGCCATTGTCCCTGTGACAATGATTTCAAAATCATCAAAATCAGAATCAGTATCTTCGATTTCGAGTAGTACGATTTTAAAAAAGTTACTGGCATTTTCAAAAATAATGCGCTCAACAATGCCAGAAAAGAAGTATTCCATAACTTGTCCTTACTTGATTACTATAGTGGCTTTATTATAACATTCGAAAATCTGATAGACAAACACCGCATAAAAAGGACTTAACTCAAGTGAGCTAAGCCTCCATTAATTTTTAGTTGACGCCTCCAATTTTTGAAAGTGGCCAGAAGCGGAATTTGACTTCACCAACGAGAGCTGATTTTTTAAAGGTACCAACTTCGCGGCTATCTTTTGAGACGATACGGTCATCACCTAGCAATAAATAGCGACCTTTTGGAACTTTGACTGTAAATTCAGTGTTACCGTCTCTATCAGTTGTAAAGGCATCTGAATTATCAGCTAACTGTTGGAATAAAGTGTTGTAAGAGTAAATATCTTCCAAGTCACCATTGTCAAAAGCTTTTTTGTATTTGACTAAGTAAGGTTCACTTGTTTTCTTGCCATTGACATAAAGAACATCGTCTTTGTAGGTAATAGTATCACCTGGAAGTCCGATAACACGTTTTACGATTTCTTTTGTCTTCTTGCCTTCTTTTTCTTTTGCGACTACAATGTCAAATCGATCAATCGATGCCGTTTTTAAAACGATTAAGCGTTCGCCGTCAGCAAGTGTCGGATCCATAGAATGTCCATCGACTCTGACAGGTTCAATGATAAAAATACGAAGGACAGCAAGTAGTAGGATAAAGAGGATGAAGGGCCCCCATTCTTTAATAAAATGTTTCATAAATCTTCCTCAACTTTATTTTAATAATTTTTGTGCTTTTTGAGTGTTTGCAAAGTGAAGTTTCGCGGTGTGCTCTAAACCAGGCATGCCATATGCTGCTAGGATTTGACTAGCAACTTTATCAGACTGGCTACCAGCGCCGCTCGGCAATTTATATTGGACTTCTTGGCTGAGTTTATCCAAGTTTTCCAAGAAAAGATTGCGAGCGATGATTGAGCTGACTGCGACAGCAAGGTATTTACCTTCAGCTTTTTCTTCAAGCGTTAGCGGATTGTCAAAATGATTAGCTTCATTTTTGAGGTATTTTTCATAATTTTGGCGGCTTGTAAAAGCATCGATAACAATTTTTTCAGGTTTCACACCATCTTGTAGAAGCAAAAAGATAGCTTGATTGTGGAGAGCCACCTTAACTGAGACGGCATTGTGCATTTTGCCTTTCCCGACAACTTGATTATACTTTTTCGGGGACAATAGCAGAGCTTTGTGCTTGATGTTTTTTTCTAAGATTGGAGCAATTTGTCGAATCTTGCTATCGGTTAGATTTTTTGAATCATCAACGCCGAGTTTTTTAAGCAGAGCATGGTCATCAGGTGTTACAAAACTAGCAACAACAGCTAAGCCACCAAAATAAGACCCGTTTCCAACTTCGTCTGAACCGATAAGTGGCATGTTTTGCCCAGCTTGGCTGCTTTTCTCAGATGACTCAGAAGCTTTATAACCAAATTGGCTAGCAACCTTTTCAGCAGAACTGCCTTGAAAGACAACTTTACCAGAGGTGTAGGCAAGAACTGTGACGCCATTGATTTTTGCGGCGAAAGTGACGTAAGGGTTGTTGTTAGTGATTTGCTTACTAGCAAGTGTTTTGACTAAGTTTTGCAAGTCATTTTTCCCTAGTTTTATAACAATTGTATTCATGCTTTAATTGTAACATAAAAAGGTAGACAAAGTGGCAAAATAGCCGTTGAAAACTGCTATTTTCACGCTTACATTTTACGAAATGCCCATTTTAAGGTATAATGTCAAAGAGGTGACTATATGGAAAGTAAAAATCGTTATAAATTCGTCTTTGGAGAGAAGTCGCTCACATTAACAACAGATAAAGATAACCTCTTTATGGAAGAAGTTGAGCGTGTAGCCAAAGAAAAATACAATACAATCAAAGAAAAATTACCACAAGCTGACAATGAAACTGTGGCTATTTTGATGGCTATCAATTCCCTATCTACTCAGCTTAGTCGTGAGATTGAAGTTGAAAAAATGGAAAAAGAATTGATGGCGCTCCGTTCTGAGACAATTGACGATATTAAGGAGAAAGCCAGCAAGGCTGATTCTGAAGAGGAATAATATATGTTATCAGTTCTTATTTTGCTGATTTTGGCTTGGCATTTTTATATTGGCTATTCACGTGGCATTATTTTGCAAGCTTATTATCTTGTAGCGAGCATTGTGTCATTAGTTGTAGCTAGCCGTTTTTACCAAGCGTTGTCGGAAAATTTGACTCTGTGGATTCCTTATTCAAATCCGAGTCAAGGAGCCGTGGTAAATTTTTTCACCGATGTTAATATTTTTGATTTAGATAAAGTTTTTTATGCAGGGGTAGCTTTTACGGCTATTTATGTGGTTGTATATGTGCTATTTCGTTTATTAGGGATTGTTGTGCATTTATTGCCGCTTCATCATTTTGATAATGTCAAGGTTAATTGTGTCAGTGGCGTTTTGGCGATTTTAGTAACACTGGTTTCATGTAATCTCTTGTTGACATTACTCGCAACGGTTCCAATGCCGATGGTACAGAATTTGCTATCAAGTAGTTGGTTGGCACGTTTGATTATTAATGATTTTCAACCATTAGCAGGAATCATTAAGTCACTATGGGTGACAGCAATTTTAGGATAATGTAAAAGAGTCTGGGGTAGTTTATCTCAGACTTGTTCAGTTTATAGTTAAAGGAAAACACAAGTGTCAAAAGGCGCTTGATAAGATGAGTTTTGGTATAATAGTGATATGAATAACAGAATTTTAGAACAGTTAGAATTTGATAAGGTTAAGCAACTTTTTGCTGGCTATTTACAAACTGAGCAGGGGCAGGAGGAATTACGTAAACTTTCTCCAATGACTGAACCTGATCGTATCTCACGTTCATTTGATGAAATGTCTGATATGGAGCAGATTTTCATCGAGCAACATGGATTTGGTCTTGGCAGTTTACGTGATATTTCTGAAAGTATGCGTCGTTTAGAATTGGATGCTGATGTTAACGTTTCAGAGATTATCGACATTAAAAAAATCTTGCAAGTTTCTGCAGAAGTTAAGCATTTTTACAATGATTTAGAAAATGTCGAGCTGCATGCGCTCAATAATCTTTTTGAAAAAATCGAACTTTTACCAAGTCTGCAAGGTAGTCTTCAAGCCATCAACGATGGTGGTTTTATTGAAAATTTTGCAAGTCATGAACTTGACCGTATTCGTCGTCAAATCAATCACGATGAAAGCCGTGTGCGTCAAGTCTTGCAAGATATTTTGAAAAAGCAAGCTGACCATTTGACAGAGACTTTGATTGCAAGCCGTAATGGTCGTGCAGTTTTACCTGTGAAAAATAGCTACCGCAATCGTATTTCAGGGGTTGTGCATGATATTTCTGCATCAGGAAGCACTGTTTATATTGAACCACGTGCCGTTGTCCAATTAAACGAAGAAATCACACAATTGCGCGCAGATGAACGCCATGAAATGGCACGTATTTTGCGAGAGTTGTCAAATATGCTTCGCCCGCATACTAATATTATTCGAAACAATGCTTGGGTTTTAGGACACTTGGATTTTGTGCGTGCGAAATTCCTTTTCATGCAAGAAAACAAAGCAGTCGTTCCACAATTATCCACAGATAAGACCGTTCAGCTCTTACAAGCTCGTCACCCGCTGTTGACAAATCCTATCGCAAATGACCTTCATTTCCTTGATGAATTGACTGTCATTGTCATCACTGGTCCAAATACTGGTGGTAAGACAGTTATGTTGAAAACTTTGGGATTAGCGCAGCTTATGGCACAATCAGGACTTCCAATCCTAGCTGACAAAGGTAGTAAAGTCGCTGTTTTCAATGAGATTTTCGCTGATATCGGTGATGAGCAATCTATCGAGCAAAGCTTGTCAACATTCTCAAGCCACATGACAAATATTGTGGATATCTTGGCAGCAGCTGACAAAGATAGTTTGGTACTTGTGGATGAATTGGGGGCAGGTACTGACCCGCAAGAAGGAGCTAGCCTTGCCATTTCAATCTTGGAGCATTTGCGTTTGACACAAGTGAAAACCATGGCAACAACTCACTATCCTGAGCTAAAAGCTTACGGTATCGAGACAGAGTTTGTTGAAAATGCCAGCATGGAATTTGACACAGAGACTTTGAGTCCGACTTATCATTTCATGCAAGGTGTGCCAGGACGCTCAAATGCCTTTGAAATCGCTCGTCGTTTAGGTCTTGCAGAAGTGATTGTCAACGAAGCAGAGCGTTTGACGGATTCTGATACGGACGTTAACCGCATCATCGAACGTTTGGAAGAACAAACGCATGAAAGTCGTAAACGTCTTGACCATATCAAAGAAGTTGAACAAGATAACCTTAAATTCAACCGTGCAGTCAAGAAACTTTACAATGAATTCTCACATGCAAAAGATAAAGAACTTGAAAAAGCTTCTGCTAAGGCACAAGAAATTGTGGATAAAGCTATGGCTGAAAGTGAAGAAATCCTTAAAAATCTCCACCACAAAGCAAGCCTTAAACCACACGAAGTCATTGAAGCTAAAAGTCAGTTGAAAAAATTGGCACCTGAAGTTGATTTGTCGAAAAATAAAGTTCTTAAGAAAGCTAAGAAATTGCGCGCACCGCGCGTGGGTGATGATATTATCGTCACAGCTTATGGTCAACGCGGAACCTTGATTAACCAAACGAAAAACGGTAAATGGGAAGCGCAAGTTGGTCTCATTAAGATGACGCTTAAAGAAGACGAATTTAGCCTTGTCAAAGTTCCAGAAGAAGCGCAAAAACCTAAGAAAAAACAAGTCCATGTGGTTAAGAAAAGCAAGAAATCTGCTGGACCACGTGCCCGACTTGACCTTCGTGGTAAACGTTACGAAGAAGCCATGCAAGAATTGGATGAATTTATCGACCAAGCCTTGCTTAATAACATGGCTCAAGTTGATATCATTCACGGTATCGGAACAGGTGTTATCCGTGAAGGGGTCACAAAATACCTTCGCCGCAACAAGCACGTCAAATCATTCGGCTACGCCCCACAAAATGCAGGTGGCAGTGGCTGCACCATCGCAAATCTTGGTTAAATGTAAAAAGTCTAGGACTGTCCTAGGCTTTTTTTGAGTATGATATTAAAATCTTTGGTGTGATAAATCAATAACGTGGTCATAATGTTTTAACGTATCGTCATTATAATGGTGAATAACTTCTATGACGGTTTGTGGAATAGTCAATAAAATCTCTTCAATTTGTTTAGCGTTAGCTGCATCTAAATTCGATTTAACCTCATCAGCTAAAATCAAAGTACTATCATGATACAAACTTCGTGCAATTTCTATTCTCTGCTTTTCTCCACCAGATATTGTATCAGGATTAATAACTTTTCCTTTTAAATATGAAAGGTTGACCAAATTCAGTATTCTATCCATTTTATCGACATTGAAAGTTTTACTTAAAGCAATATTTTCTTCTAATGTTAATTCATTAAAGCAATAACTATCTTGAAGAATATATGCAGTAGCTTGCATTATTTGCTGTTTTTGTAGAGCTTTTCCATTGAATAAAATCTGACCAGAATCAGGGACGATGTCGCCATAAATGATATTAAGTAAGGTTGATTTTCCACAACCACTAGGGCCAATAATGGCAATTTTTTGTCTTGATTCGATGTGATAAGAAAAATTAGAAAAGATAACGCTGTTATCAAATGTAAGATTGATATTTTTAAGATGAATTGGAAATAAATTGGTGTGACTTTTCATATTATCAACTGTGGTGACATTGAAAATCTGTTGATATTTTTGACGTAAATTTTTGCTAGATTTAAATGTGTTAATGTAATAGGAAAGTTCCTGAAATTGATAACTGATATTGTAAGATACTAAATAAATAGCAATAAAACTTGCGCCTGATAATTTACTATAATAGGTCATAAAACCACCAATGATGATTGGGAAAATAGAACAAAAAGCATCAATTCCATTAACGAGACTATTATTTATGGTACGTTGCTTTTCATAGACGATATTTTGGGTGATATTTTTATGTAATTCTTGTGAGTATTTTTCATAAAAGAATTTTTCACCATGGTAATTTTTTATGACTCTTGAACCACCAATGATATTTGTCAGTTTTGAAAGATAAGACTGGTTCATTTCTGATTTTTGCATGGAAATGAGATCTAGTTTTGTTGAACCTATACCGCTACAAAGAGCAGGCACTGAGTAAAATAGGATAAAAATTGAGCCTAGTAAAAAATTGGTACATAAAGCATAGATAGCTGATACAAGAGTAAAGCCAAGAGAGGATAGGATAATAACCGCAGGTTCAATGCAGTTATTTTCGAGTTGCTGAATATCATTTTCTAAATCAGACAGTATATCGTTGTTTGCTATAGAATCGCTGTGTAAAAATTGGTAAAAAACCTTCTTCTTAATTTTAAAATTAAAAAAAGCAATTAATTTACTATAGAAATATCTCTTCCCTGATAAACCAATTAAAAGGATAATATTTCCACCAATTCCAAGACTAAGAGCATACCAAAGTGTTTCTAATTTTTGATGTTCAAAACTTTTCACAACCATACTAACGACACTTGGATTAATGATTGCTTCGAGCCATGTAATGACAACACATACTAGATAAATGAATAAAATTTTTTTAGAAATGAATTCTTTCAGCATATCTTATGAACCTTTCAAAATTATTGACTAGTTTAGAGAGTTTATTGCTGCTTTTTACTAAGTCAAATAGGACTCAGCTTAAAGGAAGATAAGCATCCTCTCCGATTAGTTGGCTCTATTTTTATAAAAATCAGAAAATTCAATCTTCTGTTATTATACATAACACAACTACTATTTTCAACTTGGCGGTTCGCGACTGAATTTTAACCGTTTACGACATTGACGTTCACAAGCAAGATTTTTTGGTATACTGAAATGGTATTTTAGCTTGTTTTGGGAGAAACTTGTGACTAATATTAATTTTCTAGTATGGCATTTTTAACAGAATTTTATTTAGAGGGAATTGCGGAGAACAGATGAAAGAAGATGAATTTATTCTATTATTAGAACAAACGATGGCAGATGATGAGGTTAAGAGAACGCCAGAGTGTTTACAGATGCTATCGGATTCTAAAACTCGTCTGAATCAGGGTGAGCCAGCTAGTTTTGTGGCAGCAAGATTAAGTAAATCCATTTCTTGGTACTTGGTGACTCATCATTATAAAGCACCTAAGGCAATCATTGATTTTTCAAAATCATTTTTGGATGCTCCTGCAAAGCACAGAGGACAAATATCAATAGCTTTTTGGCTATCAAATCTATTTCACTGGTAAAATAGCTAAAATACAATAAAAAGCTCGCATATTGCGGGCTTTTTTGTGTGTAGAAAATGCAAATAATTTATTTTTGACCAAGCAGGATCATTTGGTCAATCGCATGACGAGCACCTTTGATAGTGTCTTCGTCAAGAATGATTTCTTCGCCTGCTCGTCCAAGTAAACAGTTGTAAATATCAGCTAATGTCGTCATTTTCATGTTGTGACAAACACACTCAGTTGAAAGTAGATAGAAACGTTTATCAGGACATTCAAATTGTAAGTGTTCAACAATGCTGCTTTCAGTACCGATGATAAATTCTTCGTCTGTACTGTTTTTAGCGTAAGCCATGATTTCTGTAGTACTTCCAGCAAAATCAGCTAACTCAGTAACTTCAGCTAGACATTCTGGGTGAACAAGTACTTTAGCATTTGGGTGAGCTTCACGCGCTTTTAGGACATCACGTTTGCGCATGCGCATGTGTGTCGGACAACCACCTTTGAAAAATTCAAATTGCTTGTCAGGACATTGTTCTGCGACCCATTGACCAAGGTTACGGTCTGGAACAAAAAGAATCTTGTCATTGTCAATGTTGTTGATAATTTTGACAGCTGAAGATGATGTTACACAGACATCGACCAAAGTTTTCACTTCAGATGTGGTATTAATGTAAGCGACAGTTGTGTAATCTGGGTGAGCTTCTTTTAGCCATGTAACGATTTTTTTATCAATTTGCGCAGCCATTGGGCAACCAGCCATTGGGTTGGCAAGAAGAGCAGTTTTTTCAGGTGAGAGAACTTTTACCGTTTCTGCCATGAAACGAACTCCGCACATCATGATTGTATCTTGTGGGGCTTTGGCAGCGTATTTACTCAAAGCAAATGAGTCGCCGATAAAATCAGCAACTTCCCAAATATCTTGACTTTGGTAGGCATGTGCTAAAATACAAACCCCTTTTTCTTTTTTGAGACGTAAAATTTCGTCTTGCATCTCTCGTGTATTCATTATATTTTATGAAATCCTCCTAGGACTGTCTTAGTTACATATTATAGTATCTCTTTTTTAAGGTGTCAAGACACCTGTAAATAAAATTCGTTCAGGTGTCTTGTCAGGTGTCTTGATTGGTGGTAAAATATGTTCTGAATCGTATGATGAAAATATATTTCAGAAAAAGTGTGAAATAGCTAGGGTACCCATTGAAATGACGCTATTTTGCCCAGAAAATGATTGTTGTTAAACAATTAAAAAGAAGGTTTCTATGAAAACAAATGTACTTATTGTCGGTAGTGGCTGTTCAGGACTTTACACTGCTTTAAACTTGCCACAAGAATTTCAAATTACCATTATTTCTAAAGATAAATTAGAACACAGTGATTCTTTCTTGGCACAAGGTGGTATTTGCATGTTGAAAGATGAGTCTGACTACGACTCATTCTTTGAAGATACCTTGCGAGCTGGTCACTACAAAAATGATAAAGTTTCTGTTGATTTGATGATTAAATCTTCACCTGATGTCATCAAAGATTTAATCGGCTATGGTGTTGATTTCCAACGTGATGAAAATGGTAATCTTGCCTTCACACGAGAGGGGGCACACTCTGATAAACGTATTCTTTTCTATCAAGATACGACTGGTAAAGAAATTACAAGCCGACTTTTGGCAGCCGTCAGAAAATTGCCAAATGTAACTTTAATGGAAGATACTTGTCTGCTTGATATCTTAGAAGAAGATAATCGTTGTTACGGTGGTATTGTGCGTCTTTCAAATGGTGAACTTAAAAAGATTACAGCTGATGTGACAGTTCTTGCAAGTGGTGGTGTTGGTGGTTTGTATAAAAACAGTACAAACTTCAAACACTTGACTGGTGATGCTCTAGCGATTTCACTAAAACACGGTATCGAACTTAAGGACATGTCTTACGTGCAAATTCACCCAACAACACTCTACCAAGAAAATCCAAAAGAACGTTCATTTTTGATTTCTGAGTCTGTTCGTGGTGAAGGTGCCCTTCTCTATGACAAACACATGAACCGTTTTGTTGATGAATTACAGCCACGTGATGTTGTTGCGCAAGCCATTTTAAAACAAATGGAAAAAGATGGAACAGACCACGTCTGGGAAGATTTACGCACGATTCCTAAAAAAGAATTGGAAGAACATTTTCCAAATATCTTGGCACACTGTCGTGAAGCTGGTTATGACCCATTTACTGAATGCATTCCTGTTGTGCCAGCACAGCATTATTTCATGGGTGGTATCAAGGTTAATCACCATAGTAAGACAACTATGGACGCTCTTTATGCAGTTGGTGAAACAGCTTGTAATGGTGTTCATGGTCAAAATCGTCTAGCAAGTAATTCACTTCTTGAAAGTCTTGTTTTTGCTAAACGCGCAGCCAAAGATTTGGTAGCAAATTATGACAGTATTTCAACACTTCCAGACAGTTTGGCTGAGATTGATTTGCTTGAATACCGAGATGAAGATATCTTAGAAGATGATTACAAGAAATTAGTTGTCGAAAAATTAACAGAACAAAATCAATTAGAAACTGTTATTGGTTAGCAGTTTTGTGAGATGAGAAAGGATAATGATGTTAGATCCAATTACCCTAAAATTAAACGTTGATCCACTTATTTTAAGCGCTCTTTCAGAAGACATTAATAATGAAGACGTGTCAACAAACAGTGTGATGCCTGAAAATGTGGCTGGACAAGTTGACTTGATTTGTAAGGAAGACGGGATTATCTGTGGTTTACCAGTTTTTGAGCGCGTGTTTTATTTACTTGATCCACAAACGAAGTTTGATGTTTTGGTCAAAGACGGTGAAGCTGTAAAAGCAGGTCAAAAATTGGGAACTGTTCGTGGTGATATTCGTGTCCTTCTTTCAGGAGAACGCACAGCACTCAACTATCTTCAACGCATGAGTGGGATTGCGACTTACACGCATGAAATGGCAGAGCTTTTAAAAGATAGCCCGATTACGTTGCTTGATTCACGTAAAACAACGCCAAACAACCGTATTTTCGAAAAATACGCTGTTAAAGTTGGTGGCGGTAAAAACCACCGTTACAACTTATCAGACGGTGTTTTGCTAAAAGATAATCACATCGGTGCTGCGGGTGGTGTTAAAGAGGCAGTTCTTGCTGCTAAAGCTTACGCACCATCTGTCCGTAAAATCGAAATCGAAGTGGAAACACTTGATATGGTTAAAGAAGCGGTCGAAGCTGGAGCTGATATCATTATGCTTGATAATATGGAACACGATGTTATGAAAG
This sequence comes from Streptococcus equinus, assembly GCF_049393735.1. Taxonomy (GTDB): domain Bacteria; phylum Bacillota; class Bacilli; order Lactobacillales; family Streptococcaceae; genus Streptococcus; species Streptococcus equinus_G. The sequence continues at coordinate 1,643,166 of NZ_CP185946.1, read as the reverse complement.
AAGCAGTAGCTTTGATTGATGGCAGAGCTGAAATCGAAATTTCAGGAAATGTCACTCGAGAAAATCTTGCTTCTTACACAGATTTGGCAGTTCAATACGTGTCAAGCGGAGCGATTACGCATTCAGCGAAGATTCTGGATTTATCGCTTAAAAATTTGCATCCTGTTGAAAACTAAGTGGAAAATCTTTTGAAGAAATGATAAAAAAATCCCCAGCTCGATTGAGTTGGGGATTTGATGTTGATAACTAAAAAAGAAAAAGTAATAATCCACAGATAATGCCAATAAGATAACCAGCCGCAACATCATACGGGTAGTGAACTCCACCAATGACACGGCAAATAGCGATGACTAGCGATAAAACAAGGAAAAGAATTCCTAAAATCGGATTTAGTCGCAAAACAGCCATGCTGATAATCGTTGCTGAAAAGACGTGGCGACTTGGCATGGATTGACCCTTGGTGTCTTTTTTGATGAGGGGATTAATCTGCCAAGCCTCGTAAGGACGTGGTGTATTAATCATTTTTCGTATCAAGGATACAAGGATAAACGACACCCCAGGAATAAAGATGGTTGGGACAAGTTGGCTTTGCTGTTTGAAAAAAAGGTAAACAAGCAGTAGCGGATAGACCAGATACATGACTGCTGTTAATAGTCTGTTGATAAGTCTCAAATTGTGGACAGCACGTGGATTTTTTCGGATTGGGTCAGTTATTTTGGCATAAAAATCAGCGTAATTTTTCATAGGATTCCTCTGAGTAATGATAGTTTTATTATAGCACATGAGGTAGCAGAGAGGTAAAATGAGAATTTTTTCAAAAAAAGAAAATTCCGTAGCAATTAGTTGTCAAAATGGTAAATTTCCCGTAAAATAGGCTCATAAACTAATAGAAAAGGAAAAAGAACTTTGGGATGCTAGGCTGATTCGTATCCGTTTTTTAATGAAAAAACAAGTCAGCCCATTTAGAAGTTCTAGGTAATTATAATGGCACTTAATGTTACTGATGCTACATTTGAAGCTGAAACTAATGAAGGTCTTGTCCTTGTTGACTTTTGGGCAACTTGGTGTGGTCCATGCATGATGCAAGCTCCAATCTTGGAACAATTGTCAGAAGAAATGGACGAAGACGAACTTAAAATCGTTAAAATCGATGTTGACGAAAACCCAGAAACAGCTCAAAAATTTGGTATCATGTCAATTCCAACATTGCTTTTCAAAAAAGATGGCGAAGTTGTGAAACAAGTTGCTGGTGTTCACACTAAAGACCAAATCAAAGCAATCGTTGCTGAATTAAGCTAATCAATTTTTATAGACGATGAACTCCCGAAATTTTTCGGGAGTTTTTTGGTGCTAGAAATAGTATAATAAGAAGAAAACGATGCGACGAAAAAGTGTTTGTAGGAGAGCTTGCTATGGATTTTTATACTTTAGATTACATTATTCAGCACCAGTCTTCTAATCTTGTGATTAGGTCTGTTATTTTGATTATTTTACTTGTTATTGTGATGCTGACGAGTCTTCTTTACATGCATAATCGGCTTAAGACGCGCCTTCGTGATATCAGTATTGGTATTGTAGTGTTGATGCTGATTTTGCTTGGTATTCAGGTTGAGGATTATATGCAAAATAACCATGATTTTTCACAATCTCAGGCACTTGTGCAATTTGTAAAAAGTGTGGCTACAGATAATGACTTAAAAACTGACGATGTCTTGGTTAATTCAACGACTTTAAGGGATGGAATTATTGTCCGCTACAATAAGGAAGACTACATGGTACACCTTAATGATGACAATAATTCTTACACGCTTGAGCGTACGCACGTGATTGACCACAATGTCTACGTTAATGGAGGAAAATAGCCGATGAATATGTATGTGTTGATAAGCATTAAATTTTTTCTAGGGATTTTAGCGACCATTCTACAGATTAATGTTCTCGGAAAATATGAATTTTCAGCTAACACGCCGCTTAACCAAATTCAAAACTTCGTTCTTGGTGGTATCATCGGTGGTGTGATTTATAACAGCTCAATTTCCATTTTGACGTTTATTATTATTTTGCTGATTTGGTCTTTGGTTGTCATCGTCGTCAAGCTTTTGATTAATAATAAATTTGTTAAATCGCTTGTTGTTGGAAATCCTATGATTTTGATAAAAAATGGTAAGGTCAATGTGGAAAATTGTGCCAAACTTGGAATCACGGCAGATCAGCTTATGCTCCATCTTCGCATGGAAGGATTAAACTCAACCAGAGATGTTAAGAGTGCCATCATGGAGCCAAATGGTAAGTTAACGGTCTTGGACAAAAATTCAGAAAATCCAAGATTTCCTCTCATCAGTAATGGCAATATCAACTATGATGTTTTAGAGTTAATCAATCAAGACGAAGATTGGCTGCTAGAAAAACTCAAAGAGCAAAACATCGATAATCCAAGAGACATCTTTTTAGCTGAATACATGAACAGAAAATTGTATCTCGTTCCCTATTCAGAAAAATAGTATTAAAAAATCACCAATTTTGGTGATTTTTCTTTTCCTTTTTCGAATAAATAGGTAGGAGGAAAAGTAATGCGATATGTAATGATTTTTGGGCTGGTGATTCTTGCGTTTTTCTTTCATTGTGGGGATGCTAAGGCTGAAGTGCCAGATAATATTTATTTTGTAACGCTTGATGAGGTTAAAGCCAAAATGGCTGCTAAAGAAGATTTTTATTTATTAACTGGTCGTCTTGATAATGTCGATACTCAAAATGCCTTAGAAAAGCTCAGCCAAGTTGATCAAGTGGTCTATTGCCTTGATACCAAAGATATTGACTATGTTGCTTACAAAAAGTTTGCCAAGAAATACAATATCAGAACCATGACACATTTGGCGCATTTCCGTGGCAAATACCAATTTGCAGTAGCTAATGTCCTAACAGCTGACCTAGCAGGATTTTTTGTGGTTTAAGTTTTCTATAAGAAAAAATTCAGTTTTGCTTAAGCTAGTCTAGCTATACTATAGTCAATCCTAAATAAACTTTCTTTTTCATAGTATGGGTAGCTGAGCTACTTGTAATCTCCTAAAAAATTCCAGCCTAACAGCTGGAATTTTTTGTATGTGTCCTTTTCTGAGACGTCACTTGTTGGTGATGATAAAAAAGCACCCTAGCTTTGGCGGGCAGGGTGCTTTTTCTTATGCCTAGAAGAATTTCTAAACATTCTCCTTGGTGTTGACTATTTAATCAAGATATTCTTTGATTGCGGTATCAGTTGCGATGCGACCGAATGTGAAGATGTCTGTTAGTGAGTTACCACCGAGTCGGTTACCTGCGTGGAGTCCACCTGCAACTTCACCAGCAGCAAAGAGACCTTTGATAATTTTGCCATCTTCGTTGATGACGTGTGCGTGAGTATCGATTTTTAGACCACCCATCGTGTGGTGTGTGGCTGGTTTACGTGGTGTTGCGTAGAATGGTGCTTTTTCGACTTTGAGGTCGAAGGCACCTTTGTCAAATTCAGGGTCATGACCAGCGTCAACGTACGAATTGTAATTGGTAATTGTTTCTACCAAAGTAGCTGGGTCAATGTTGATTTGCTCTGCCAATTCTTCCAAGGTATCAGCTTTAAAGAGGGTACCTGCTTCAACTTGGGCATCGATTTTTTCTTGACTAGTGTTGTAGGCAGTTTCTTTGATGTTTTCATCTGCGATTAGATAGAAGAGGCCACCGTTATCGATAGCTGCTTGAGATAATTGGTCACGGCTACCATATTCATCGACGAAGCGTTTACCTTTGGTATTGACCATAATGAAGTTTGCTGGTGGAACTTGCAAACCTGTGAAGAGAGCACCTGTCACTGGGTCAGAAACTGGCATCATTTGGCTGAATCCCATACCGACAAGGTCTGCTCCAACAGATTGACCAAGTAGGATACCGTCACCAGTAGCAGCAGGTGTATTTGATGTAGCAATGTCATCATCAATTTCTGACCAATAAGTGTTGTATTGTTGAAGCATTTTAGTATTGGCAGCAAAACCACCTGTTGTCAAAAGGACTGCTTTACCGTTGACTGTAATGGTTTGACCGTTACGTCCTCTACCTTTAACACCTGTAACGACACCATCTGTAACGATAAGTTCTTTAACTTGGGTATCTGTTAGAATGACTCCTCCGTTTTTCAAAACGAAATCTTTCAAAACAGCGATGTAGGCAACGCCCATTGGAACTTTTGGTTTGTGACCGCGACGCCAAATAGCACCAACTGGCATGGTTACTTCGTCACGTAGGAATTCGACACCGATATTTTCTAACCAGCGAACAGATTCAAGAGCATGTTCTGTTAGAACACGAATAAGTTCATAATTGCCGTGGATTTCATGCCCTTTGAGGTCTTTACGTTTACCGCCAAGATAAGTTTGGATACGGTAGAGAAGTTTTGAGTCAAAAAGATAAGTTGGGTCTTTGAGGTATTCTTCAATTTCAGACTTAAGGGCACGGAAATCTGGTAAGAATTCAGGGTCGATAGTTGCCTCATCAATATCATGCAATTCTTGCAGATTGTGGGCTTCACCTGGGTTAGCAGCAAATGTATTTTGCCAAGCAGGATCAGGAGCGTTCATTGGACCACCAGCACGGACAGTGTTTCCGCCGACTGCTGGGAATTTTTCAACGAGGATGACTTTTTTACCAGCTTGAAGGGCACGAGCAGCGGCTGTCAACCCAGCACCGCCCCCACCAACAATGACAAGTTCTGTGTCGTAAGTTTTGTCTTCTTTATCAAGAGCAGAAGGTGCTTTTGGACGTGAACGAAGGGCGTCAGGATTAGCACCAGCTTGGCGCACCGCACGCGCGACCCCATTTAGGACACCTTTTGAAGTGACTGAAGCACCAGAAATGGCATCGACATTAAGGGTTTGACCTTCGATGATTTCGTTTGGAATGCGAGTGAAGACCACGTCAGCAATTCCTCCTGTTTCACCAGATGAATCAATATCGATGGCTTCGATGCGTTCTTCTGAAAGGGTTACTGACATTGGAAGGTCACCGTTGTGTCCGACCGTTGTGACTTGGTAAGTACCAGGTTCAAAGCGTACGTCTTCAGGTTCGTTGAGCTGATTAGCAATCGTTGCAAAGCGAACAAAGCGGAAGAAACAAGATTCTAAGAAATCAATTGTGCCTTGGTCTTTGAGGTCGCCATTTTCATCAAAAACTTGATGAGCAAGACCGAGTAAAAATTCACTACCAGGCATGACAACAGCATTAACACCAGGAGCATCTAGAATTTGGCGAAGATGGAGCTGTGCGCGTGAAGACCCTTGGATACCATAAGAAGCTCCAACAATCATGACAGGCTTACCAGTCAATGGATGAATGTTAAAAGATAGCCACTCAATCAGGCTGTTTAAGCTTGATGGAATAGTGTGATTATGTTCAGGTGTAGCAATAATCACACCGTCAGCTTCAGTGATTTTAGTGTTGAAATTTTGGATAACAGCAGATTCTGTTTGGTCATCTGTTTCGTTGAACATTGGGACATCGGTGATTTCTAAAAGTTCAATGTCCGCTTGTTTGGCAAAATGTCTTGCCATATATTGTAGTAAAAGTCGATTATATGATTTTTTAGCATTGGTTCCGACGATAGCAACTAATTTCATAAATGCACCTCCTAGTTGACTTCCCAAGCGAAAGCTTTTTTACGGTCAGTATCAGCCTTGCTGACAACTTGATTGGTAATCTCAACGAAAGCTTGGAATTCTTTAAAATTCTCCTCAAGCTCAGCTACCTTTTCAGGATTATTAAGATTATTATCATCGTCTAAAACTTGTTCAGAGTGACCGAGAAGAAACTCGATTCCTGGCATGATACGTGCTTTCAACTCAGGAGCGTCCAGAATTTGGCGGAGGTGTGCTTGTGCGCGTGAAGTTCCAAGAGCACCAAGAGAAGCACCTACAATCATAGTTGGTTTATTGACAAGAGCGCGACTAGTGTAGGCAATCCATTCGAGAGCAGAAGACAACGGCGCTGGGATAGTATGGTCATACTCAGGCGTTGCGATGATCACACCATCTGCGCTAGCAATTTTCTTAGAAAATTCTGCGACACTAGCAGGAGCTAGCTTGTCTTCAGGTTCGTTGAAAGCTGGCAAATCTTTGATTTCAATAAGTTCAATGTCAGCCTTATCTGAAAAATGCTTTGCCATAAATTTTAACAACTTACGGTTAGTAGAACGCTCAGAATTCGTTCCGACAATAGCAACTAATTTCATATAATCTACTCCTTTTTTACAAATTGTTACTTTCATCATACTCTTTTTTTAGAATAATTGAAAACGTTTTTGTTATAAAGGTAGAAAATTAATTTTCAAATGAACATAAAATAGAAGAAAAAAGCCCGATGAAAATCAGGCTTTTAAACTATTTCCCCTCCAAATAAACCTTCAGCATTTTCTTCTGCGGGGTTGCCATGGGGTATTGTGAGAGTTGGTCTTGAAAAAATAAATCAAAGATTAAACAGTTTTGAAAAAATTATTTTAGTGTTTTTAAAAAATGTGTATATGAAAATATTGGTGTGTTTGGCTCGATTTTTTGATTCTTGTGCAATTTGTTTAAATTCTTCCGTTTTAGAGGAATCAATAAAATGGACAAGATTATTAGCGGTTAGTTCTATTAATTTGTCTTTTCCTAAAATAGTGGAGAGATTACGGACTTTGGATTTTAAGTCCATAGTAGCTTGTAATTCAGTTTTACCAAAGTATAAAATAATTATTTCCATATGTACTTGATTTTTGGAATTATTTGAAACGTTATCTAATACTTTAAATATTTCTTTGAAAATTTCTTGATCTAGTACATCTAATGAGTGACCATATATTATGACACGTACAAGTTCATCTGAAATATTAAAATTAAAAAAAGAACGATACTTAGAACCTGTTTTTTTAACAATTCTTTGAAATGTTTTTTGAAAATCTATTAAATCGTTATCAATGATATCGTGGTCGGTATCTTCAATCCCAAGTACTAAATTTGTGGTTTCAATTGTATCCTTGGCAAAATTTAGTTTTCCATGAATATAATGAATGTTATCATTTGAGACATTATATAATTGTTGAGCAGTATCGGTATAATTAAACGTTAGTATATTATCGATTTGTTCAAAAGATGACAAGATTTTTGGAACTTCAAATTTACTTTTATCCTCAATTTTATCAAGGTATGTTAAATATAATTCAAGTAGAAATGCGAAAGAATTTAGCGCTTCAACTAGTTTTTTATGATATTCTTCAAAAGCAGCAGTTAAGTTGTTAGGCGTAGATTGTGATGATTGATAACTGCTGTTAGGTTTTAAATTGGAATGGAATGTATATCCAATGTCTCTAATTAAAAAGTTGATATGAGTACTATTTGGCAAAAAAGAAAAGCGCTTTCCAATTTCTTTGATAAGTGTCTCAAGTTCGTTATTGGTAAGAAGATTGTCGATAAATAGTTTGGTATATTCTTTTTCTAACTCTTCAATTTTTTCTTTTAATTCTACAAAGCCATTGATTAAATGAGAAATATGTTGTTCGAGGCTTGACCAGTTATCGAGAGAATCTTTATTAAGAAGTATAAAGTCTAAAATAGGATTTTTAAATTTAGAAAAGAAATCATAGTAGGATAAACTGATTTCATCATTAGATTCTGAGGACATTTTTTTAAATTCACTATTAGTTTCCACTACATTTAAAAGGGAATTAAGGTTAATAGGATTACATTTTTCAATTTCTTCTTGAAGTTTTTCCTCTATAGCTGCTATAAACGTTTCATCTGTAGGATATTGAATACCTCGTCCGTAAAAAGAATCATAAAAGTTGTTAAATGTTGCTTCTTTTCCTCTAAAAGGAACTTCACATTGAAAATATTTGTAATACTTGTCTAAATGCTTTAATTTTTTTTGGGTAAGGTTACGCAAATTAGTCTGCTCACTATCTTTTTTTATTAGGAAATCAATAAATTCTGAAACAATATTCACCTGAAATTCTTTATACTGATTAATAAAAGACTCTTTACCATATAAAGTGTAATTATCACACAAAGAATGTGATATTGATTCGTTGGGAAATCCTGTTATTTGACAAGCAAATTTAATAAAATCTTCATAACTGGTTTTACGTTTGATTGCAAGATCAAAACCATTACCGATTACTAAAATATTTTTTATTTTCAATTCTGTTTAAATCTCCTTTCCTAAATACTCTTTAAGCATTTTCTTCTGCGGTGTTGCCATTGGGTAGTGTGAGAGTTGGTCTTGTGAAACCCAGTGGAGTTCTTTGTTAGTCGTGAAGTCAGTTGTTGTTACGTTTCCTTCGATGAGCTCAATAGTCCATTTTTGGTGGCTGAAGGTGTGTTTGACAGCTGGAAATGTCTTAGTTGTCCAATTTGGCTTGAGCTGATAATTCTCTTCGAATTTTGCTTTTTGTGAAATGGTCTGAAGCGCAGCATCATTTTTTTCAAATAAATCAAGCTGCTGTCCGATAACATCAGTTTCCATGATTGGAAATGACCAGAAACCTCCAAGCAATCGTCCATCAAGATTTTTTTCCATTAAGAAATCGCCGTCACTGTTACGAATAACAAAGGCTTGAATTTGTATCGGTTTTGGTTTTTTCTTAGGAAGTTTTATAGGATATTTATCGTAAGTTCCGTGTAGATAAGCTGCGCTGAAAAATCGAATCGGTGATTCATCTGGACGAGGGTTCTTAGCTGATTCGATATCTGTTCCAAGATCCATCAGTGCTTGGTTAAAATCACCAGGACGCTCTGGGTCAATGAGCACTTCCATAATAGCTTGGAAAATTTTTCGATTTTTAGGGTCACCAATATCGTAATTGACCTCGAAAAGCCTAGCCATAACACGCATAACATTGCCATCAACAGCAGGTTCAGGAAGCCCAAAAGCGATACTAGCAATCGCGCCAGCCGTATAAGGTCCGATACCTTTCAGCGAAAGAATGTCCTTGTGATTGTCAGGAAATACCCCGCCAAAATTTTCCATGATTTCTTGTGCAGCTTTTTGCATGTTGCGCACGCGAGAGTAGTAGCCAAGACCTTCCCAAGCTTTGAGTAATTTTTCTTCAGGGGCATTAGCCAGTGACTCGATGGTTGGAAACCAGTCTAAAAAGCGCTCATAGTAAGGAATAACAGTAACTACTTGAGTTTGCTGTAGCATAATTTCAGATATCCAGATGTGGTAAGGATTTTTTGTCCTGCGCCAAGGCAAATCACGCTTTTCATTATCATACCAATTAAGTAAGGTGCGTCGAAAAGAAGCAATCTTTTCAGCATCCCACATGTCGATACCGTAGTCTTTCAAATTAGTCATGTTTCCATTGTAGCAAAGATTGATTTTTAAAGGTAATAAAAGTTTTTAGAAAAAAATTTGATAAAAAAGCCCATATCTCTTGACAAAAGGTAAGCGGTTACATTATAATAAAAGTGTAAAGAAGGATGACAAAAGAAACGAAGTAAGGAGGTAATAGTTCTTATGATGAAACCACATGTCGCCCGGTATAAAAATGGTGATAAAGTCTCTAGTCGGAGTTAAGTAGGCACAGTTAACTTTACGTAATGGAGGTGGCGCTTATGTTGACATTAAACTTAGGTCGCTATAAAAATGGTGATTAGGCACTTTGTTTAGCCATAAAGATTTATACCTCAAAAAATCTCATAACATTGTAACATTGAAAATTTGACACATCGGAGGAACGTCTTATGTTGATGATAAATGTAGGTCGTTACAAAAATGGAGACTAACAACTAGTTGGATTTAAGTCGATAAAGGAGTGATGTCACATTTTAGATGAAAATTATAATTGGAAGTGAACGATTAGAAATAGCTAGCGCAAAAAATATTACCGGTTGATTTTGTTGCTAGTAACAGTAGTAATCGAATGGGCTTCTAATCATATTGCTTCCATGTTCAAAAGCTTTTAATGAAAGTTGTAATAGATATGAAAGCAATCAATGTAGGTCGTTACAAAAATGGAGACTCAAAACACATGTGGCGACGAGTAAATCGCTACATGAGAAAAAAACAAACAATCGGATGATTATTATCATTGCTCAGTGAGTATTTTCAGTTAAATGGAGGTATCTTATGAATGTAGCAAGATATAAAAATGGTGATACTTTAGCTAGTTGCATAAAATAGCTAAAGGAGTGATACCAATGTAAATTGTAGTAGATAAAAAATATCATGGAGGTATGTGTACAATGCTGAAAATGAATTTAAATCGCTATAAAAACGGAGATAATAATCTAACAGCCTAACTCCTTATGAGAATGGTATGTTGGATAACATACGAAAAAATTTTTAGAGACGAGATGAAAATCCCGTCTCTTTTTTTGGTACTAAATGACAAAAAAGATTAAAATGTACAAAAACTCGGAAAAAATTCTTAGAAAATCTACAGAAAATAATTGAAAAAAACAATTAAAAGTATTACAATACAATTAACAGAAAACGCTTTATAATAAGAAGGAAACGAGGCGATTTATGTGGGAAAAGGAAAATTTCGAAAGTTAAAGCGAATAGAACTTTATGAAATTATGCTAGCGCAAAGTAAAGAGATTGATAGACTGCGGGACGAATTGGCAAAAGCTAATGAAAAATTAGAGAGCCAAGAAATCCGCTTAGCTAATGCTGGGTCTATCGCAGAAGCTTCCCTTAGTTTGACAAAGGTTTTTGAAGAAAGCCAAAAAGCAGCTGACTTATATCTTAAAAATGTCAAATTAATGAATGGAGAAGCAGAACATGAAAAAGGATGAAAATATTACACTCCCAACAACGAGTGAGATTGAGGAACTCTATAAAAAAGCAAAATACCGTAAACTATTTTCTGAAAAGATTAGAAGCACGGTTTTTATGTTAGTCGTTGTTGCAGCTTTTGCTATTTTGGTAGCTATGCTTTATCTTCCTACTCTTAGGATTTATGGGAAATCCATGAAAGGGACGCTAGAAAGCGGCGATGTTGTACTAGCTGTTAAAAGCAATCGCTTTAAAACGGGAGACATCGTTGCATTTTATTACAACAACAATATCTTAGTTAAACGTGTCATTGCTGAAGCTGGTGACTGGGTCAACATCACAAAAGATGGAACAGTTTATGTCAATGACAAAAAAATAAATGAACCATATATTGAAAATAAGGCTTATGGTGAGACAAACATCAAGTTTCCTTACCAAGTTCCAGAAAATCGTATCTTTGTTTTAGGAGATAACCGTAAAGTCTCTATTGACTCACGAAATACCTCTGTCGGTGCGGTTTCAGATGAACAACTGGTTGGAAAACTGGTATTTCGAATCTGGCCTTTATCAGATATTGGTAGTCTAAATTAAAAGTATTATCGATGCTTATTCACTATGTTTTAGGATGGGAGGAGAGTGAGAGCCGATGGGAAATTTTTTTAGAAAAAGTAATTTAATTAAAAAGCATAAAAAGCTTGCGACTTTCCTTGCCGTAATGGTAGCTCTGGTAACGACATACCTTCTAATCTTGCCAGCTATCACATTAGATATTGAAAGAGCTAGAGAAGAGCCTGGCGTTGAAGTAGAACAAAGTAGTCAGTCGCCGCCGAGTCTTCCAGCCATGGGAGAATCAGATAGCAGTCTAAGTTCTACCACTGAAAGCTCACAAGAAGCCGATACATCTCAGCCAGAATCTACCGAGGATGACTTGATCACACAGGCAACAACATTGACAGCTACTAATCAAGATTACACGATTACAGCTGATGTTAATGCAGATGCGCAATTGCCTAAAGATACAAGTTTGACTGTTCAAGAAATCAAAACTGATGATGAAGCTTATCAAGGAAATTACGAAAAAGTACAAAATACTTTAACAGGAAAGACGATTGATAATGTCCTTTTCTATGACATTACTTTTGAATCAAAAGGTGAAAAAGTTGAACCAAAAGCTGACGTTAAGGTGACAATCACACCAAGTCAAGCGATGGATGCAAAAGATAATTTTGATGTTTTGCATTTTCCTGACGATGGTTCACAAGAAAATATTTCACAAAAAGATGTCAAAGAAATCGATCATAAAATCACTTCAGTTTCTTTTGACCATAGTCAATTTTCAGCTTATGCTTTGGTGACATCAAGTAATCCTTCTGAGTCAAAAGAAAGTGTTAATAAAGTTGGTGGTACAAGATCTACAACGACTCACAATGTAACGTTCAAGTACACTGATAATGATGGTGTCGAACATGAAATGACAACCGCACAAATTGTCGATGGAGGAACAATTTCAGTCTTTCCAACGCCAGTTTATCGTGAAGGTTATCGTTTCAGTAGATGGGTTAATGCAGCTGACGGCTCAACAGTCACTGAAGATACCACAATTACAGGTGATATGACTATCGTTGCTGAGTATTCTGAAATCAAGATTTACAACGTTACTATTCAATATTATTACCATAACAATTCTTCGGGTGAAGATACTGTATTTGGTAATGATATTCACCACGTTGAAGTCAAAGATACTCCTTATCGTGTAACACCACCACCTTCTGTAAGACCAGAAGATGATTCAAGTGTACCTGATGGTGAAGTTTATTATCCAAGCCAATCTACTATTGAGTTAGTTGATGCTAATGATTTAGCAGCTAGGGATGCTGCAGATGGTACTGTCGATAAGAAATTCACAATTCGAGTGCCATATGTCGCTGCGGATGCAACTTACAACATCCATTACATGTTGAAAGATTTAACTGGTAGTGGTTATACACAAATCGAAGCTGTTCAAGCTCATGGTGTTATCGGATCAACAATCAGACCACAAGTCTTGACTTATAATTATGCTGATTTTGAACGAACAAATTCAGTAACGCTTACTCAAGCTCAAGGACAAGATTTGTACGTTTACTACACGCGTAAGGATTTTGAACTTTCATATAACACCAACGGTGGTTATTATGTTGAACCAACAATTGGTAAATATGGAGAATCAGTTCCTATAACAAGTGTGGTACCACAGAAAAAAGGTTACTCTTTTGATGGCTGGTATGATAATCCACAGCTAACCGGTAATAAGATTACTGGTAATGTTACTCTAAATGATAATAAAACACTATATGCTAAGTGGAAAGCTGATAGAGTCGGTTATACAATAGCTTACTTCAAAGAAGTTTATGATAACACGACTAACACAACCCACTATGTTTACGATAGTTCGATTACACGAAGTGCAACTGTTGATACGACAATAACTGCTTCAAGTGCACCGAACCTTGCTAGTGTTCCAAAAGGTTATCAACGTGAAAATGCGGCTGGTGGACCAAACAGCACATCATCAGTTGTCATAGCAGCCGATGGTTCATCTGTTTTGAACGTTTACTATAGCTTGATTCGCTATACGTTTGTATTTAACTTGAACCACAGGGATGGTTGGTTTACTAACTATACACGTGGACGTATTAACATGGGCGGACATGTCTACAAGGATTCAGAATATGTCTTACATGATATTGTTTTAGGACAAGATGTTTCAAGTGTATGGCCAAGTTCAACTTCTAACCCTATGGAAGTTTATTATACTAATCTGCTTGGTAATGTTGATAACAATACGTTGTTTGACTCTTGGGAAAATGAATACAAGACTAAACGTCAAGAAGTTGTGCCAGAACTTTTGCCAAATTCAGGAACAACAAGAACGTTTGAAGCTTATTGGACAAACAATGGTAATAACTACACAGCTGAATATTGGTTGCAACAACCTGATGGTTCTTATGTCAAGTCAGATAAATATAGCCAATCATTTATCTTTACATCTGGTACATTTACCGCAAAAGAAATCTTTGGTTATACTTACCGCACTGACCAAAACTTTGTAGCAAACGGTGTTCAATATTATGGTAGTAATACAAATCAAAGAATTTATCGCTTCTACTATGACCGTGATAGTTTCAAAATCAATTACTTCTATGAAAATGATGAAGTAAATACGATTTCTAACATTCCATATGAAGCAGATATTTCATCATCAACTTATAATTACGTTCCAAGTCGACCAAGTGGTGTTGATAGTGACTATACTTGGGGTGGTTGGTATGAGGATTCGATGTTGACAACGCCTTATAACTTTAGCATAATGCCAAATCACAACGTGATTTTGTATGCTAAGTGGAATCCTCCACGTTATAATGTTTCATTTGATTTGAATGGCGGTGAAGGTGCTACCCCTGCGACACAATCTGTTGAAAAATATGTTTGTGCGCAAGCACCAGCTGACCCTACTCGAGAACACTACACCTTTGATGGCTGGTTCGACCAGAGCGGTAAACGATTTGACTGGACTAAGCCAATCACATCAGATACTGTATTGACTGCTCATTGGAAATTAAATCCATTGACTTACACTGTTCAATACCTTGATGCTGACACTGGCAGCAAACTAGAACCTGATAAGGTCGTAACAAGCCCAGCGCTTCAAATCGGTGATAATATTACTGAAAAAGCCTTGGCAATCACTGGTTATCGTCCTGGTAATAATGAAAAATCTATTAGCCTAGATTATGAAAATAATGTCATCACATTCTACTATAGTAGAAAACAATCAGAAGTTAGTTACACCGTCCGTTACTTGTTGCAAGGTACGAACGAAGTCCTTAAACAAGAAGTCACTAAGACCGTTTCTGGTGATACGGTTCGTGTTAAGGAAATCGCAGCTGATGTTGGTTCTGATTACTATCCACTAGATGACGTTTTGACATTGACCTTGACTTCAAGTTCAGCAAACAACGTTATCACATTCTATTACAGTAAGAAAACAGATGGTAACATTACTTTCCATTACCTTGATATGGATGGTAATCCAATCCCTGGTATTGCACCAGTTGAAGAAACAATCGGTGAAGGTGGTACTTGTGACACAATTGACCATCATATAAATATTCCAGGATACACTTATCACACAGGAAAAGATGTGACTGATAGTAATAATCCTACGAGCGTGAAAGATATTTACACCTTCCGAGGTGGTGAAAATATTGATATTAATTTCTACTATAAGAAAGATCTTAATATCGTAGCGCGTGATAAGGAAAAAGCTTATGATGGTACAGCTCTTAAGAGCAATGGTTTATCAGATATAAATGATTCTTACAGACTTTCACTACAAAGTGGTGATAAGATTGGTTCAATCACTTATTCTGGTTCTCAAACTAACGTCGGAACAAGTAGCACAACACCATCAGACATTACAATCACTAACGATGATGGTGATGACCGAACTGATTATTACAATATTGTTTACGTACCTGGTACGCTAACGGTTATTCCGCTTTATGTATCTGTCATGATTGACGGTGATAGTATCGCAAAAGTTTATGACGGTACATATTCAACAGTTGGATATCATATTACACGTATTAGTACGAGTCTTTACACAGAAGATAAGGTTCAATTTAATGGTTCAGATTCAAGTCTTACTGCAAAAGATGCTGGATCATATGTCTTGAACTTGACTAACCAATTTACTAATACAGACCCTAACTTTGATGTTCACTTCCAAGTGTCAAATGCAACGTTAACAATTTACAAACGTAATGTTGTTTTGACATCAGCGGAAGCCTCAAAAGCTTACGATGGTACTCCATTGACAGCACACACTGTCACTCCAAGTGAAATGACTGATACCGATGGTTTTGTCATAGGTGAAGGTGTCCAATCTTATAACTTCACAGGTAGTCAAACATTCCCTGGTACAAGTTATAACTACTTTACTTACACATTGATGCCTAATACCAACCCAACTAACTACAATATCTCAATCACACATGGTCACTTACTTGTATATCCAACAGTTAATCTTCAAGTTACAGATGCTAGCTGGAATCCACTTTCTGGCGGAAGCTTCAAGCTTGAACAACGTAGTGGTGATGTGTGGACGGTAACTGATAGTAGTTGGAACGATATCCAGATTAATTCTGAATCTGGTGTTAACCTCAGTGGATTAACTCCAGGACGATATCGCCTCACTCAAAATACTGCTCCAGATGGACACAGGATTATCAATAAAACTGTTTACTTCAGGGTTGTTGAAGACCGTGACGAATTTGATAATTCTACTTACACCGTAATTCTTACGGATGCAGCTGGTAACCAAGCAGAAAATGATAATGTAAGACGATTAGTAAATGGTTCTTCAAATTATAACAATCGTCTCCAAGTGGTTAACCCAGCTGGTAGTGAACTACCAAGCAGTGGTGGCATTGGTACGAAGAAAATCGTCGCTACAGGTATTATTTTAATGATTATTGCTACCCTAGCTACCATCTTTAATAGGTGGAAAAAAGCTATTAATAAAAGTGGTTAGGAGGTAATTATCAAATAATATATTTAGTCGTTTTACAGTTTTTTAGGATAAAAAAGAAAGAAGGTTAACTATGAAAAAGATTAGAAATGTGATTGCATTCCTCGTAGCAGCAGTTGCACTTGTCTTTACAGGTGGTCAAGTATCTGCTCAAACTGTTGATAGTGGTCAGGGAGGAGCAGCCACTATCACAATCCAAAATGCTCAAGTTGGGAAAACATATAAGCTTTACAAACTTTTTGATGCCACAGTCGGTGCAAATAATGCTATTGCTTATACATTACCAAGCGGTAAAACAGCAAGTGATGTGTCTGAGTATTTTGATGTTGATACTGCTGGAAATGTTACAGCAAAATCAACTACTACTCAGTCAGTAGTGGGAAGTGATGATTTTAAAACTTGGGCAAAGACATTTGTTGGAGGTACTTCAGCTACTCCAACAGCTTCAGCAACTGCAAGTGAAAACACATTAAGTTTTACTGGATTAACTTATGGTTATTACTTTGTTGAATCTTCTCTAGGTACTGTTCTTACCATTGACAGTACAACTCCAGATGTAAATGTTATTGATAAAAATACATCTGCTCCAAGTACTCCAACTGGTGGTGGTAAAACAGTAACAACAGCTTTAGATACAAATGTAAAAAAATCAACAGCTGCAATTGGTGATACAGTTAATTACACTGTTTCATTCAGCGCAACTAACTATTATGTTAGTAATAATGTAGGTAAAAAAATCACAAGTTACACTATCGTCGATACACCAGTTAACTTGGATATCAATTCAGAAAATGTAGCTGTTACAGTAAATGGTACAGCTGTTACTCAAAAAACTGTCACTAAAGATTCTGCCACTGGTAAATTGACAGTTGTTCTTCCTTGGGTAGATGCAACTACTGGTGATTCACTATATTCTACTCCAGCAGAAGTGGTACTTACTTACTCTGCTACTGTAAAACCTGGAGCAGCTACTACTGACTCTCTAAGTGGTAAAGCAACCAATAAAGCTGATATCACTTATAACTATGGCGACAACTCAAATACTATTACTACTAACGAAGCAGAAGTTGATACCTTAGGATTTGCAATTCGTAAGATTGACTCAAGTAATGCCCTTTTGTCAGGTGCTGAATTCAAAGTTTACGATGCTGCTACTGGCGGTAATGAAATCAAGTTTGTGAAAATTGCAGAAGGTTACTATCGTCTAGCAACAAGTGATGAAACTTCAAGTGCTGTTGATGTTATCCCAGCTGGTGCTGCATTTGTTAATGGTTTAGACAAAGGTACTTATTACCTTGAAGAAGTTAAAGCCCCTGCAGGTTATAATAAATTGACTGAACGTAAATCTGTCACAGTTGAAGCAGATGGAGCTAGAGCTGATGTAGTTAACCAAAAAGGTACTGAATTACCATCAACTGGTTCATTTGGTACAAAAATGCTTTATGTAGTTGGTGCCGCTGCTATCTTGGTAGCATCTGTTTACATGGTTGCAAAACGTCGTGTTAAAAATCTTTAATGATTAATCGTTAGAACATCTTCGAAAGTAGCACGAGTCTATTTTCGAAGATGATTCTTTTTAGAAAGAATTTGCCAGCAGAAAGGAGAAAAAGCAGTGGCGTGGTTAAAGCAACATTGGAAATCTTTGATAATGCCCCTCGTCTTTCTCATCGGGCTGGGCTTGGTAACTTACCCGTCTTTGAGTGACTATTGGAACTCATTTCACCAGACAAAAGGAATTATGTCCTATGCTAAGAGTGTTTCAAACATGTCTGAGAAAGAGTATGACAAGATTCTCACTCAAGCAGAGGATTACAATAAGAGACTAACCAGCATGAACTGGGATATGACTGATGAGCAAAAAAAAGATTATGAATCACAGTTAAATTTCAATCATGATGGGGCGATGGGTTACATCAGTATCCCAAAAATCAACATTAAATTAAGTATTTATCATGGCACATCAGATAAGGTTTTACAAACTTCAATCGGACATTTAGCAGGTAGTTCGCTTCCCGTTGGTGGTAAAGGAACACACTGTGTCGTATCAGGACACCGTGGCTTGCCTTCGGCTAAACTGTTTTCTGATTTGGATAAATTGCGTGAAGGAGATACCTTTACCATCCATGTTTTGAATGAAACATTGACTTATGAAGTTGATCAGATTCGCGTGGTTGAGCCAACAGACTTTTCAGATTTGACGATTGATCCCAATCAAGATTATCTGACTTTGGTGACATGTACACCTTACGGGATAAATACCCAACGTCTACTGGTACGCGGGCACCGCATTCCAAATGCTGATGGTGAAGCTAAGACCACTTCCGATGCCATGCAGCTCAATGCGCTTTATATTGCACCATTTATCGGTATTCCGATTTGTCTTGCTATTGTTATTTATATCTTTGTGGTGACAAGTAGTGCTTACCTCAAACGACATGGTGACCGAGTTGGTTCATACTTGAGTCAAAAAGGACTTAAGAGACCACAAGCATCATCTAATAATTATCAAGATACGATTAATCAGCTTAAAAAATATTTTAACAACGATTAAAAAATAAAAGGGTGAGTCGAGTGACCCACTCTTTTTGTTACGCTTTCACAAAAATCTTGTTAAGTTAATTTTAAGGTTATATTAAAAATTAAAAACATGACTTAATTTTATGAATTGTTTAACAATTTGTGGTATAATCAACCTTATACTAGCTAAAAGCGAGGTAAGGACATGTGGGTCGTAAGAAAAATGTATTGGCGTAGTGGACAACAATATGTCCAAGCACAGAAGATTTTTGAAAATCGTGAAGCAGCAAATGCTTTTAGAAAAGAATTAGACTTTGCGACTGAACTTTATGAGACTAACCTAGTGGTTTCTAATAAAGGCGAATTCTAGTCCTAAAAGAGCAGCATTAAAAACTGCTTTTTTGTTTTGACAAAAAGATTAGAAAAATTTCTAAAGTTTTTGTGATAAAAGCACTTTCTTTCCCGCTTATCTCTTGCACAATACCTCAAGGTATAGTATAATGTTTTATTGTGAGTATACCTCACTTACTCGTGATTAGATTCACGGGTCATTAGACCAAAAGGAGGAAAAATATCAATGGCTAAATACGAAATTCTTTACATTATTCGTCCAAACATTGAAGAAGAAGCTAAAAACGCTTTGGTAGCACGCTTTGACTCTATCTTGACTGACAACGGTGCAACTGTTGTTGAATCAAAAGACTGGGAAAAACGTCGTCTTGCATACGAAATCCAAGATTTCCGTGAAGGACTTTACCACGTTGTTAACGTTGAAGCAGAAGATGCTGCAGCTCTTAACGAGTTCGACCGTCTTTCAAAAATCAACGGTGACATTCTTCGTCACATGATCGTTAAAATCGACGCGTAAGAAGGTGTCTTATGATTAATAATGTAGTACTTGTTGGTCGTATGACCCGCGATGCAGAACTCCGTTACACACCATCTAATCAGGCAGTTGCAACTTTTACACTCGCTGTAAACCGTAACTTCAAGAACCAAAATGGTGAACGCGAAGCTGATTTTATTAACTGCGTGATTTGGCGTCAGCAAGCTGAAAACTTGGCTAACTGGGCTAAAAAAGGTACTTTGGTTGGAGTTACAGGTCGTATTCAGACTCGTAACTATGAAAACCAACAAGGTCAGCGCGTTTACGTAACTGAGATTGTTGCAGATAGCTTCCAAATCTTGGAAAGCCGTGCTACACGTGAAGGACAATCTGGTGGTTCTTACAATGGTGGATTCAATAACAATTCATCATTTGGTGGATCTTCAAACGGTGGTTTCTCATCACAACCTTCACAACAAACACCTAATTTCGGTCGTGACGAAAGCCCATTTGGTAACTCAAACCCAATGGACATTTCAGATGACGATCTTCCATTCTAATGGATATGGACAACTCAAGTACAAACTTGAAACAACAATAATATAAAGGAGAATAAAACATGGCTCAACAACGTCGTGGCGGATTCAAACGCCGTAAAAAAGTTGATTATATCGCAGCTAACAAAATTGAATATGTTGATTACAAAGATACTGAGCTTCTTAGCCGTTTCGTTTCAGAACGTGGTAAAATTCTTCCACGTCGCGTAACTGGAACTTCAGCTAAAAACCAACGTAAAGTAACAACAGCTATCAAACGCGCTCGCGTTATGGCTCTTATGCCATTCGTAAACGAAGACTAATTCGTTGCGGTGAACAGAAAAAACGACTTCATTTGAAGTCGTTTTTTTATTGTGGAAAAGTAGTTATTATGGTTTACAAGATAAGATTATTGTTTTATAATAATTTTTGAAAGGAGATTATTGTAAAACAATAATTTAGGTAACATATGGAGAATATTATTTTAGAAATTGGGAGAAAAGTTCTCAAATTTGTTCGGTATGTATCAGTTTTAGGAATTGGATTTGTTACATTAGGAATTTTTGGTGTATTTTTTGCTGGGCAACGTCATGGAACGGATTTTAGTTTGGATTATGGAGCAGATAGTCTTCAGGTTCCTATCTTTTTTCCGATATTAGTTCTTGTATCAGCGGGAGTTATTCTGTATTTCGTTTCGAAAATGATGTTTGTTTTGGATAAGTTGTTGATAAATTTCCAAAATGACATTTACTTTACTTTTGAAAACGTCAAATTCCTTTCTGAGACTTTTCGATATTTACTCTTATCCACAGGTATTGAACTATTTATCAATATCATTTTTAATTTCTTTAGTATTGAAAATACAAGTGGATTATTTGATTTGTCAGTTAAAGATTATTTGGTAAACTTTGCTTTTATAGTGATTAATGCTGCTGGGCTTCTTGTTTTAAAACGAGGTTATCAAGTACAAAAAGATTACGACGAGATTATTTGATATGGAAGAAATAAAAGTTCATTTAGACAAAATCATCAAGTCTAGAAATATGACATCTAAAGAATTGGCTGAAAAAATAGGTATTACTGAAGCTAATTTATCAATTTTAAAAACTGGTAAGGCTAAAGGTGTCAGATTTAACACGCTTATGAATATTTGTAGAGAGTTGGATTGTCAGCCAGGGGATATTTTAGAATATAGGAGAGATTATGATGAAAAAGATTAAGTTTTTGCTGCTTGTTTTATTAATTGGGACATTATCTGGATGTAGTGCTGTTTCAGAAACGTTTTACGATGTTAAAACTGAGACAAGTAAAACTTATCAAAGTGAAGCTAATCAGATGGATATAGAAGCAACTATGCCAGTTGAGATTGGCGAAGAAATTGATTTACCTGATGAATTTTCAGGAACGATTTATGTCATGTTTTCAAAGGAAAGTTTAGAAGATGCTTTAAAAGTTGACTTTTATTTAAATGATGCCAAGATGAAAACTATTGATGAAAATGGACGTGATGACTTTAATGTTCGCTATCATAAGAAAACTTATTTTTCAGCTCATAAAATGAGTGTGAAAAGCATTGATAAATTCAAGATTGAATCAGATTGGTCTGATGATGTAGTTCTTGTCTTGCGTTCAAAATAAAAAATACCGCTAAGTTTTTCTTAGCGGTATTTTTATGTTTTATTGTTGTGGTGTCATTGTGTTTAGGATGTTGTATTTTTTCTCTAAGAAGTGACGTCCAACAAGTGATGCGACACCGATGATAAGCATAACGATAGCTGGCAATTGTGGGTTAAGAGCAGCTGGCAAGAATGCTGTAGCTGTGTAAAGGAGAACCCATCCAAGCATTGCTAAACCAAGTACTAAAATAGTTTTGCCCCAACCTGGACGTTCGCTTTTTGGTTTTCCGATGTGACGGTAGATGAAGTAGTAAGTAGCGTACATTGCAGCACCCCCACCAAAACCAAGAGCGATAAGTGAGATAAGCCCAGAACTTGTTGTTGTAGAATTGAAGAATCCCATTACAGCGTTAAGGATGGCAACGACTCCGACAAAAAGAAGTGAAGTATCTAGCCACATTAACCAAGGGTTATCATTTTTCTTTTCTTGATCTGAGTTTTTGTCAGATGCTTTTTCAGTGAAAGAAGCAGCCCAAACAGTTGGTGCGCCAAGAAGTGTACGAGCTGTTACACCTTTTTTCTGATTTTCAAGGATTGTTGGCATAACTTCATCTAAAATCGCTTGGACTTCTGCATCGGTTTTACCATCTTTGATCAATTGATTAGTAGCGATGTGGATAAATTCTTGGTTCTTTTTAGTAAGATTTGTCAAATCCATAATATATTCTCCTATAAAAGCCAGTTATTAGTTAGAGAAAACAAGCCCCCTTGCTTTTTCTAACTAGTAAATGCCTATAAATTTCAATAATATAAAAAGTTTCTAGTTTATGTTACCTGTGTTAAATAAAGGTTACTAGTTCGAAGTTTGATTCGAATTAGTGAGTGGTTTAGGTTGTCTTCTATAAGGTTACGACGAGAGAAAAGTGATTCGATGTTAATCACTTTTCGAACTAGTAAGAGAGTTAGGGAAGTCATATAAGACTTCCCGTCGTTTTAAGAGTAGCTTTAGCTACCTTAAAACGTACTCTGTTAAAACCATTTCTTCCTGAAGAAATAAATAACGACTGATAAGCTCATAGCGGCTGCGATAAAGACGATGTACCAAAAGGCATGTGGTAGACCATTTAATGGCAACCAGTTATTTTGGAAGTTCATCCCGTAAGCTGAGAAGACAACGGTTGGAATATCAAGTGCCATGGTCATGAGTGCCAAGGTTTTCATGATTGTATTCTGGTTGTTGTTGATGATTGAAGCAGTTGTTTCGGTCATGGCATTCAAGACATTTTCATAAATGCCAGCCATCTCAATCGCTTGTTGTGTTTCAATCAAAGTATCTTCAAGCAAATCTTCGTCTTCGATATATTTTTTCAAAGAGCTGGTACTACTCGAAAGTTTTTTTACGATACGTTCGTTGAATTTCAATGAGGCTTTCAAGTAGACGATAGATTTTTCAAGCTCCATCATGTCGATGAGTTGTTCGTTACGAGTTGCGTTTTCCAATTCAGCTTCGATTCGGTCACTTTGACGGTCGATAGAACGAAGGGCTGTTAGGAAAAGCTCAGCGTTGCGATAAAGCAATTGGAAGACGAAACGTGTCTTCATAAATGTGTAGAAGTTTTTAACGCGACGGTTGAAAAAGTTATCAAACAGTGCCAACTCTTGTAAACACGTTGTGATAACGGCATTTTCCGTAACGATAATACCTAGCGGAATAGTCACATAGTAGCTTTTGTTATTACGTTCTTCGTAAGTTGGCACGTCCACGATAATCAATGTGTAATCATCTTCGACAGAGATACGAGATGTTTCTTCAAGGTCGAGTGGTGCACGAAGGTCAGTAATGTCAATGTTAAATTGTTCGGCTAGCTGGACTGATTCTTCCTGGGAGGGGTTGACCAAATTAATCCAAGCTCCTGGCTCGAATGTATTGATTTCTTTAAACTCTAACGCTGTTGATAGAAACATTTGTTCCATAAAAACAACCCCTCCTTTTTCGATGAGATACAAGAACTATAAAACTATAAATAGTTAGGTTCACCAGCGATAGTGCCGTATCTAGTTCTTGTTCAATTTTTTTAGTAAGTAAAATGAAAGTTCGACAAAATTTTACATACTACTCTATTATACTACAATTAGCAGTTTTTGGGGACAGGGAAAAGTAGAAAAATTTGCTATAATAAAATAAGTAGAACTTTGTACATGTTAAGAAAGGAATAGAACTTAGTTTTTAGCAACTAGCAGCTAAGTTCGTGACATAAAAATGCAAGATAAATTAATTATTCGTGGGGCTCGAGCCCACAATTTGAAAAATGTCAATGTTGAAATTCCTCGGGATAAGTTGGTCGTTGTGACTGGTTTGTCTGGTTCAGGAAAATCAAGTTTGGCATTTGATACGATTTACGCAGAAGGGCAACGTCGCTATGTTGAAAGCTTGTCAGCTTATGCCCGCATGTTTCTTGGAAATATGGAAAAACCTGATGTGGATTCGATTGAGGGTCTTAGCCCAGCGATTTCCATTGACCAAAAAACAACTAGTAAAAACCCGCGCTCTACTGTAGGGACAACGACAGAAATCAATGATTATCTGCGCCTTTTGTACGCTCGAGTGGGAACGCCTTACTGTATCAATGGGCACGGTGCTATTACGGCATCATCTGTTGAACAGATTGTTGACCAAGTTTTGGAATTGCCAGAACGTACGCGTATGCAGATTTTGGCGCCTGTAGTTCGTCGTAAAAAAGGACAACACAAGACGATTTTTGACCGTATTCAAAAAGACGGTTATGTACGTGTGCGCGTGGACGGCGAGATTTATGATATTTCAGAGGTGCCTGAGCTTTCTAAGAGTAAAATGCACAACATCGAAATTGTTGTTGACCGTTTGATTAATAAAGACGGCATTCGTTCACGTCTCTTTGATTCTGTGGAAGCTGCGCTTCGTTTGGCTGATGGTTATGTCATTATCGACACTATGGATGGCAATGAATTACTTTTCTCTGAACACTATTCATGCCCAGTCTGTGGCTTTACTGTTCCCGAATTGGAACCACGTTTATTTTCATTTAATGCGCCATTTGGTTCATGTCCAACCTGTGATGGTTTAGGAAATAAACTGGAAGTTGACTTGGATTTGGTGATTCCTGATCGTAGTAAGACTCTTCGTGAAGGTGCGCTAGCACCATGGAATCCGATCTCATCAAACTATTATCCTGCTATGCTTGAGCAAGCTATGGAAGCTTTTGGTGTTGATATGGATACACCTTTTGAAGACTTGAGCGAAGAAGAGCAAAATCTTGTGCTTTACGGTTCAGGTGAGCGTGAATTCCACTTCCATTATGTCAATGATTTTGGTGGCGAACGTAACATTGACCTACCATTTGAAGGTGTTGTTAACAATATCAATCGTCGTTACCACGAGACAAACAGCGACTTCACTCGTAACGTCATGCGCGGTTACATGAATGAGTTGCCATGTCCAACATGTCACGGTTATCGTTTGAATAATCAAGCGCTTTGTGTGCGCGTGGGCGGCGAAAATGGCATGAACATTGGACAAGTTTCTGATTTGTCAGTGGCTGACCATTTGGAACTTCTAAATCACCTAGAACTCTCTGAAAATGAAAAAACAATTGCTACACCGATTGTCAAAGAAATCAAAGACCGCTTGACTTTCTTAAATAATGTCGGCTTGAATTATTTGACTTTGTCACGTTCTGCGGGGACTTTGTCAGGTGGTGAAAGCCAACGTATTCGTTTGGCAACGCAAATTGGTTCAAATCTATCAGGTGTCCTTTATATTCTTGATGAACCGTCAATCGGACTTCACCAACGTGATAATGACCGTTTGATTGATAGTTTGAAGAAAATGCGTGATCTTGGTAATACCTTGATTGTTGTTGAACACGATGAAGACACCATGCGTCAAGCTGACTGGTTGATTGATGTTGGACCAGGTGCAGGTGAATTTGGTGGGCAAATCGTTGCCTCTGGAACACCAGAAGAAGTGGCTAAAAACAAAAAATCAATCACTGGACAATATTTGTCTGGTGCTAAAGAAATTCCTGTGCCACTAGAACGTCGCAAAGGTAATGGACGTTTTCTTCGCGTACTAGGAGCTTCAGAAAATAACTTGCAAAATATCGACGTGACTTTCCCACTTGGTAAATTTATCGCAGTCACAGGTGTTTCTGGTTCTGGAAAATCAACCTTGGTCAACAGTATTTTGAAAAAAGCTGTCGCTCAAAAATTAAACCGAAATTCTGCCAAACCTGGTAAACATAAAGCACTTGAAGGTGTGGAAAATATCGAACGCTTGATTGACATTGACCAAAGCCCAATCGGTCGTACACCGCGTTCAAATCCTGCAACTTATACAGGCGTCTTTGATGATATTCGTGACCTTTTTGCTAAGACTAATGAAGCTAAAATTCGTGGTTACAAGAAAGGGCGCTTCTCATTTAACGTCAAAGGTGGGCGTTGTGAGGCTTGTTCTGGTGATGGAATTATCAAGATTGAAATGCACTTTTTGCCAGATGTTTACGTGCCTTGCGAGGTTTGCCACGGTACACGTTATAACAGTGAAACTCTTGAAGTTCATTACAAAGACAAAAATATCGCTGAAATCCTTGATATGACAGTCAACGATGCCGTTGAATTCTTTGCACCAATTCCTAAAATCGCACGCAAATTGCAAACTATCAAAGACGTTGGACTTGGTTATGTTACTCTTGGACAACCAGCCACAACCCTTTCTGGTGGTGAAGCACAGCGTATGAAATTGGCTAGTGAACTTCACAAACGCTCAACTGGTAAGAGCCTTTATATCCTTGATGAACCAACGACAGGTCTTCACACAGATGACATTGCTCGTCTGCTCAAAGTCCTTCAACGTTTCGTGGATGACGGAAATACCGTGCTTGTCATTGAACACAATCTTGATGTGATTAAGACAGCTGACTACATTATCGACCTTGGACCAGAAGGCGGTGTCGGTGGCGGACAAATCGTTGCCACAGGCACACCAGAAGAAGTCGCCAAAGTCAAAGAATCCTTCACAGGACAATATTTGAAAGATAAATTGAAGTAAAAAAGCCCAGGTAAGTTATCTTGCCTGGTTTTTGTGCTATAATGAAGCCAATTTATGGGAAATAGTACTTTGCTGCTATCGAGATTTATTGGAGGATTTATGTCTTATTCAAAAGAAGTTAATCGGTATGTTTTTCCGTTGATTGCGACCAATATTGCACAGCTTTTGATTAATCAATTGTCACTGCATTTTGCGGTTAATGACTCAAGTGTGGCACTTTCTGGTATATCGGTGATTCAAAATTTCTTGTTTGCCTTTGGTGGGATTTTAGGTGCTTTTAGCTTATCCTTTAATATCAAAGGGGCGCAAGCTTTTGCGGAAAATGACAAAAAGCGTTTTAAAGATTTGTTTAAGTCCTCTTTCTTACTTGATGTGGTGATAGGTGCTAGTTTTTTAGTCCTCTGTGTAATTTTTGGAAAATCTTTTTTACGTTTATTTTATGGATTTTCAGGAGAATTACTTGACTTATCAACACTTTATCTCGTTATTATGTCACCGTATATTCTTCTGACCTTGTTAACATTTTTGTTGACAAATGTTTTAAAAGTTGAAAAGAAAACCAAGCCGATTTTTTGGATTGGGCTTGCTAGCTCGCTGCTTGATGTGGTGATGAATTACTATCTGGTTCCGATTTTTGGAGTGAAGGGCGCAGCGATTTCTGCTATAACTTCTTTGTTTTTAGTGGTTTTGGCTTATTTTTATTTAGTTCATGATGTGATTTTTGAGGCTTTGAAATCTCAGTCAACTTGTAAAAAAGAGTTAATTCTTTTTGGGATTCCTTTAACCATTCAGGAAATTTTTGAGAGTGTTCTTTTTATCATGGCATTTGATGCTTTGATGGGAAGACAGGGGTTAGAAATTCTCTCTATCTATGCAGTGATTAGTCAGCTATTTTCAATAGTTCGCTTGCCTGCTTATATGTATGCTGGTGCGGTTTCTGTCTTTTTGCCACAGGCTAGTCAAAAGCATGAAAGTAAGTCATTTATGCGCATGATTTATCGAAATAGTTATCTGATGAGTTTCGGATTTGCTGTGATAGTGACGCTTTGTGCTAATATCTTTGCTGAATTCTTATCAAGTCAAATCAATACAAATATCATTGTGTTTACGGCATTCACTATGTTAGTCATGGCAGCCACACCACTTTACGAAAGTGCAAAAATGCTTTTACAAAGTAGCCATGCTGAAAAATGGGTGGTCAGTTTAACAGCTCTAGTTAATATCATGAGCATTGCTATTTTATTGGTGATTCAAGTTTTAGGTTTTCAAACTTACCAAACCCTTTACTTTGTTTACGGCTTAAGTCTTGTTATTTTGAGTATTTTATTTATCAAAAAAGCAAATTCAATAACTTAAAAGAACCTAATGGTTCTTTTTTTGCGATAAAATTGGTTTACCAGTTAAATATTTTATGAAAATACGTGAAAAAAGCGATTATATCAAGGATTTTCTGGTATAATTATCTTAAAAATGTGAGAGGGAGAGGGACATGCTTGCAAGACTTAAAAGATTTGATGCAAAGTTAGATGAAAAGGGATTAGATGCGTTTTTGGTGACTGGTCAAAATAATGTTTATTATTTGACAGGATTTTGGGGAACATCAGCGACTGTTTTTATTTCCAAAACACGCCGTTTGTTTGTGACAGATGCTCGTTACACCCTGATTGCTAAGCAAATGGTTCGAGGGTTTGATATCATCGAAAGCAGAGATGCTCTTTCTGAGATTGCTAAGGTGATTGCATCTGACAATTTGGATAAAATCGGTTTTGACAGCCAAGTGTCTTTTGCTTATTATCAAATGCTCCAAGGTGTATTTGCAGGGTACGACTTAGCACCTATGACGAAT
Source organism: Streptococcus equinus (assembly GCF_049393735.1). Lineage (GTDB taxonomy): Bacteria > Bacillota > Bacilli > Lactobacillales > Streptococcaceae > Streptococcus > Streptococcus equinus_G. The sequence goes on along the minus strand of NZ_CP185946.1, from coordinate 1,614,400 downwards.
TTCATGGAAGAATTGCGCATGATTAAAGATGCTTCTGAGATTGCAACGATTCGTAAGGCTTGCTCGATTTCTGACCGTGCTTTTGCGGACATGCTAGACTTCATCAAACCTGGTCAGACAACAGAATTACAAGTGGCGAATTTCCTTGATTTTCGTATGCGTGAATACGGTGCATCTGGGGTATCTTTTGAGACTATTGCAGCATCAGGATACCGCTCTGCCATGCCTCACGGCGTAGCCAGTGAGAAAGTCATCCAACCTGGTGAAACCTTGACGCTTGATTTTGGATGTTATTACAATCACTACGTCAGCGATATGACGCGTACCATCCATATCGGCGATACGACTGATGAAGAGCGTGAGATTTATGATGTGGTTTTGCGTGCTAATCAAGCGGTTATTGATTCAGTTAAGGCGGGAATGACACGCCGTGATTATGACAAGTTAGCGCGTGACGTGATTGAAAAAGCTGGTTATGGTGAGCACTTCACACACGGTATTGGTCACGGTATTGGTCTTGATATTCATGAAATCCCATTCTTTGGTAATTCAGATGAGTTGGTCGAAGTTGGCATGACCATCACTGATGAGCCAGGAATTTATCTTGATAGCAAATACGGTGTCCGTATCGAAGATGACTTGGTTGTCACAGAAAATGGCTGTGAAGTCTTGACTTTAGCACCCAAAGAATTAATTGTTTTGTAGGAGAAATGTTATGAAACCACTGACTATTAAAGATAAATTGCAAGTTATCCTTGCGATGATTTTATCTGCGATGCTTTCTTTTACAATTGTTATTGATTTAATGCAGGGAAGCAGTAAGAATTATTTTATTTTGGAATTCATTCTTGTTATTTTCTTGTCAGCCTTAAGTCAATCACGTCAGTTTGGCATTAATGGCATTGTCCATTATGCTGCGCTAGGACTTGTTGGGGTAACATTTTTTATTGAAGCAACAGGCGGCATATACAAAATCGTTTCGTATTTCTGCATGGCAATTGCTGTGCTTGGGCTGATTATAATTTATCTTAAAAATCGTGTAGAAAAGGAGAAAATCAATGATTGATAGACTTTCTTGGGAAGATTATTTTATGGCAAATGCAGAGTTGATTTCAAAACGTTCAACTTGTGACCGTGCCTTTGTTGGCGCCGTTTTGGTCAAAGATAATCGTATCATTGCGACTGGTTACAATGGTGGTGTTTCTGAAACAGATAACTGTAGCGAAGCAGGACACAAAATGGAAGACGGGCATTGTATCCGCACTGTTCATGCCGAGATGAATGCCCTCATCCAGTGTGCTAAAGAAGGCATTTCAACCAAAGGAACAGAGATTTATGTGACACATTTTCCATGTATTAACTGCACGAAAGCTCTCCTTCAAGCAGGCATTAAGAAAATCACTTATAAAACTGCCTATCGCATGCATCCATTTGCGATTGAATTAATGGAACAAAAAGGTGTCGAATACGTTCAGCATGATATTCCAGAAGTAAGACTTGGTATGGCTGACCAAGCAGAATAAGTTTTAGACAGCGCTAACACTGTCTTATCCAATAATAAGACCATAAAAGATTTGAGCCAAAGCTTATTTTATGGTAAAATGAAGTGATAAATAATTTATAAGAGGTAATGAATAAATGATTGAAGCAAGTAAGCTTAGAGCAGGTATGACTTTCGTAACAGCTGATGGAAAACTCATCAAAGTTCTCGAAGCAAGCCACCACAAACCAGGTAAAGGTAACACAGTTATGCGTATGAAACTCCGTGACGTACGTTCTGGTTCAACTTTTGATACAACTTACCGTCCAGAAGAAAAATTCGAACAAGCTATCATCGAAACACGTGCTGCACAATACCTTTACAAAATGGATGACACAGCATACTTCATGGATACTGAAAGCTACGAACAATACGAAATCCCAGTTGCTAACGTAGAACAAGAATTGCTTTACATCCTTGAAAACTCAGAAGTTAAAATCCAATTCTACGGAACTGAAGTTATCGGTGTTACTGTTCCTACAACAGTTGAATTGACAGTTACTGACACTCAACCATCAATCAAAGGTGCTACAGTTACTGGTTCTGGTAAACCTGCAACTCTTGAAACAGGTCTTGTTGTTAACGTACCAGACTTCATCGAAATCGGTCAAAAATTGGTAATCAATACGCAAGAAGGTACTTACGTATCACGTGCCTAAGCTTGCCTTTAGAGCGGGTAGAGAGGGCACCGCTCTCTTTACTTTTAATCCTTAAAATTAATTAGAAAGGAAATGCTTATGACAACTGAAAATATCGGTGATATTGTTATTTCACCACGAGTACTAGAAGTTATCACAGGTATCGCTGCAGCAAAAGTCGATGGCGTTCATTCACTTCGTAACAAAGCCATGGCAGACAGCTTCAGCAAAACAGTTTTAGGTAAAGGTGTATATCTTCACACTGAAGAAGACGGAACAGTTAATGCTGATATCTATGTTTATCTTCAATACGGTGTCAACGTTCCTGCTGTTTCAATCGCAATTCAACAAGCTGTTAAAACTGCGGTTTACGATATGGCAGAAGTGACTATTTCATCTGTAAATATCCACGTTGAAGGAATCGTTCCTGAGAAAACACCAAAACCTGATTTGAAAGCATTGTTTGACGAGGATTTCTTGGATGACTAATAATTTTACAAATTCAAGACGTGACCTCCGTGAGCGTGCATTCCAAGCGCTCTTTAGCCTAGAATTTGGAGGAGAATATTTAGCGGCTGCTGAATTTGCATATACTTACGATAAGACAATCGAAGAAGATGAAGATGTTCAAGTTCCAGTCTTTCTTCTTAATCTTGTTAAGGGTGTTTGCGACATGCAAGCAGAGCTTGACCAACAAATTGAAGCTCACTTAAAAGCAGGCTGGTCACTGGAACGTTTAACGTTGACTGATAAAGCTTTACTTCGCTTAGGTCTTTACGAAGTAAAATATTTCGAAGAAACACCAGGTCGTGTTGCGGTCAATGAAATCATTGAAATCGCTAAGAAATATTCAGACGAAACATCAGCAAAATTCGTCAATGGTTTATTGAGTCAGTTTGTTACTGAATAATAAAAAAGAGATGTTACACACATCTCTTTTTTGTTGTGTGGATAAGTAAAAAGTGTAATATAAAAGAACAGGCTAAGCCTGTTCTTTTTAAATGCTTCCCCCAGGAATCAATGAGATAGGTAAAATGTAGTCTTTATTTGTCTTTTCACCTTTGATGCGTTTTAGGAGAATATCGACCAGTAGACTTGCAATTTCATCGATTGGTTGACGGATAGTAGTCAACTGTGGGAAGTAGCTTTCAATGAATGATGTGCCATCATAACCAATGATTTTCAAATCATCAGGGATGTTCATATCTAGCTGTTTAGCGATTTTCATTGTCAAAATGGCTGTCAAATCGTCTGAAACGAAGATGCCGTCTGGACGATTACTTGCGATGATTGATTTGATTTCCATTTCACGTCGAATTGTGGATAAGTTGTTAGGAACTTTAAAAACTTCTCCGTGAGGAATTTGAAATGAAAATCCAAGTGCACGTAATTCAGTTGGTGAGTCAGTATTATCGTGTCCTGTAATCATGATGATGTTTTCGCAACCATTTTTTTGAAGCGTGCGAGCAGCCAGTTTTCCACCTTCAAAGTTGTCTGAAGCAACGATAGGAATGTTTGGTGCTAGATTCCTATCGAAAGCAATAATTGGTGCACTGACGCGCTCGTAATCATCGATGCCAAGGTTGTGACTAGATGAAATGATGCCGTCAACTTGATTGGCTTCAAGCATTTCAATGTATTCACGTTCCTTAGCTGGGTCATTTTCGCTGTTGCAGATAATCGTTTTATAACCATGTTTGAATAACTCGATTTCAAGATATTCAATTAGCTCAGAATAAAAGATATTGCTAATATTAGGGAAGATTAAGCCGATAAGTTGGGCTGATTTTCCTTGAAGTCCACGGGCGAGGTTGTTTGGCTTGTATCCCAAAGTTCTCATGGCCTCTTGGACTTTTTGTTTTGTCTTCTCTGACAAATAACCTTTGTTGTTGATAACGCGTGAAACGGTTGTTGGGCTTACCCCAGCAAGTTCAGCAACGTCAGTTAATTTTGCTACCATATTAGTATTTCAAATCAAAGTATGTACCAGTGACGTCTCCAGATTTAAGGGTAATTCCGTTTTGACCAGCTTCTGGGAAAATACGGCTAGTAAATACTTTTTCTCCTTTATTGATAAAGATTTCAATGATCGAATTATCTACAAAAATATTGGCTGTTGTTTCTTTCGTATCGATTGTACATTCTCGAGTAGTGCCAAAGTTTGTAGCGTATTGAACACCGGCTTTACTGCGGTCAAGGATAATTTTACCGTCTTTAGTATCTACAGTCAAGCTAAGCCCATTTCCTTTGTCATCAGCAAAAAGAAGAAGTTCTGATTTTTGATTTGCAGGGAATGTTAACTCTAACTCATAAGTATTGTTTGTTTGAGCTTTGTTAGCGAATGCCTCAGAAGAATCACGAAGAGAAGTGATAGCTTCAACTGGGTATTGATAAAGTTTTCCATCTTTAATAGAAAGTTCTTTAACAAGACTAAGAGCACCTTGGTAATCATATTGATCGGTTGGATAGTCGATGTCAGGAAGTCCAATCCAACTAACGGCAAGCGCACGTCCGTCAGGAGCGTTGAATGCTTGAGTCGCATAGGCTTCAAAACCGTAATCAAGATTTTGGATGTCAGAAGCACCGACTAGTTTTGCATTTTCTGTGTCAAACGATTGACATACTTTGTAGGTATTTGGGTAAATGTTGCGATAATCAAGTTCAGCTTTATCAAGTCCTTGAGGGCAGTAGATAAGAACTGGTTTATCATCGACAAAAACAAGGTTTGGACATTCAATCATGTACTCCGAACCACTGTTATCAAAGTCAAGATTTCCAACTTCTTCCCAGTTTTCGACGTTGTTGTCAACAGCTTTGTAAAGTTTAACAAAGCCTGATTCGTCAAGGTTTTGAGCACCTACGATTGCGTAGAATTGACCTTTATAATTGAAAATTTGTGGGTCACGGAAGTGTTCTGTGACGTCTTTTGGTTGGTGGATAAGAACGTCCTCAATCTTAGTGATATTGTGGTCTTTGTCCATCCATGCGCCGATTTGAAGTGGGTCACGTACCCAATTTTCATCGCGGACATTTCCTGTATAGAATAGGAAGAGTTTGCCATCGATTTCGTAGGCTGAACCAGAATAAGCACCGTGGCTATCGTTTTTAGTATCTGGACGAAGTTCTACATTTGTTTCATGGAAGTGAACTAAGTCTTCAGATTCAGTGTGAACCCATTGTTTAAGACCATGAGCAGCAGCAAATGGCCAGTTTTGGTAGAACAATGTGTATTTTCCATTAAAGAATGAAAAACCGTTAGGGTCGTTTAAAAGCCCTGATTTTGGTTCGATGTGGTAACTAACATGCCAAGGAGATTTTTTGACATTGTTGTTAATTTTTGCCAATTCTTCGGTGCTCCAATCCTCGTAAGGACGGTAACGCACTTCTTTTGGTAAATCCATATTTTTTCTCCTTTGTAATACTATCTATAGTAATATAGTAAACGTTTTCGCCCTAAAAATCAATTATTTTCGCCTAAAAAGAAAAAAATATGATAAACGCTTGACATAAAGCGTTTTTATGATAAAATGTAAATGTAGTTAAGTGAAACGCTTACAAAACTTAGTTCACAAATTTTTTATATAAAGGAGTTACTGTAATGGATTATGGTAAGGTAGCATCTGACGTCGTTAAGGCAGTCGGAAAAGACAATCTTGTTGCAGCTGCACACTGTGCGACACGTCTTCGTCTCGTACTTAAGGATGACACAAAAGTTGACCAAGTAGCTTTGGATAACAATCCAGACGTAAAAGGTACTTTTAAAATTGATGGTCAATATCAAGTAATCATCGGTGCAGGTGATGTTAACTTTGTTTATGATGAATTAATCAAAGAAACTGGACTTTCAGAAGTTTCCACTGATGACTTGAAACAAATTGCAAGTAGTGGTAAAAAATTCAACCCAATCATGGCGTTGATCAAATTGCTATCAGATATTTTTGTACCAATTATTCCAGCGCTTGTTGCTGGTGGTCTTTTGATGGCATTGCGTAACTTCTTGACAGCTGAAGGATTATTTGGTCCAAAATCAATTGAAGAAATGTACCCAGCTATTGATGGTATTTCTGCAATGATTCAATTGATGTCAGCTGCACCATTCATGTTCTTGCCAATTTTAGTAGGTATCTCAGCTGCTAAACGTTTCGGCGCTAACCAATTCTTGGGTGCCGCAATTGGTATGATTATGACAACGCCAGATCTTGGTGGTGCTTCTGAATTCTGGAATATCTTTGGTTACAACGTAGCTCAAACAAACTACGCTTACCAAGTTATCCCAGTTTTGGCAGCTGTTTGGATGCTATCTGTGTTGGAAAAATTCTTCCACAAAAAACTTCCATCATCAGTTGACTTTACATTTACACCATTGTTGTCAGTAATGATTACAGGATTCTTGACATTCACTGTCGTTGGTCCAGTAATGATGGTCGTTTCTAACGCTATCACTGATATTATTGTTTGGTTGTACAACACAACTGGCTTTATCGGAATGGGTATCTTTGGTGGTACTTACTCACTTATCGTTATGACTGGTCTTCACCAATCATTCCCAGCTATTGAAACACAATTGTTGTCTGCATGGACAAAAGGTGTTGGTTATGGTGACTTCATCTTCGTAGTTGCTTCAATGGCTAACGTTGCACAAGGTGCAGCAACATTTGCAATTTGGTTCTTGACTAAAAATGCTAAAACTAAGAGTCTTACATCTTCAGCAGGTGTCTCAGCACTTCTTGGTATTACAGAACCAGCTTTGTTCGGTGTTAACTTGAAATACCGCTTCCCATTCTTCTGCGCTTTGATTGGTTCAGGGGTTGCAGCAGCAGTTGCCGGTTTGGTTAGAGTAGTTGCTGTTTCACTTGGTTCAGCTGGTTTCCTTGGATTCCTTTCAATCAACGCTTCTTCAATCCCATTCTACGTTGTATGTGAATTGATCAGCTTCGCTGTTGCATTTGCACTTACATACTTCTACGGAAAAACAAAAGCAGCAGGTGTCTTTGCGGCTGAAGCAGCAGATGCTGCAAAAGCTCAAGTAGAATCAAACGAACACGCTGTTAAAGATGGCAAAGAAGTTGCTAAAGAAGTATCAGCTCTTTCACAAGCAGGTGTTTCTGAAGAAACTGTTGTTAGCCCACTTGCAGGTCAAGTTGTAGAACTTTCATCAGTAAATGACCCAGTCTTCTCATCAGGAGCTATGGGTAAAGGTATCGCTGTAAAGCCTGAAGGCAACACAGTTTACTCACCAGTTGATGGTACTGTTCAACTTGCATTTGAAACTGGTCATGCTTATGGCTTGAAATCTGACAACGGTGCAGAAATCCTTATCCATATTGGTATCGATACTGTATCAATGGCAGGTAAAGGTTTTGAACAAAAAGTTGCTGCTAACCAAAAAGTTAAAAAAGGTGATGTTCTTGGAACATTTGATAGCTCAGCTATCGCACAAGCAGGTCTTGATGACACAACAATGATTATTGTTACAAATACTGCAAATTACTCTGAAGTAGCTCCAGTTGCTCAAGGAAAAGTTTCTGAAGGCGCTGCGTTACTTGAACTTAAATAAGTATATATGTATAAAATAAGAGGTGTTTCGGCACCTCTTTTTAAATGGGGTAAAAACCTTGAAAATAAGGCAATCTAAGCGTTTTTGCGCTTGATATATCTTTTGAAATTTTGTATAATATTGTGTATAAAAAAGCATTTAAAAGGGAGATAACATGACTAAATTATACGGTAGTGTCGAAGCAGGTGGAACAAAATTTGTTTGTGCTGTAGGTGACGAAAATTTCCAAGTTGTTGAAAAAGTTCAATTTCCAACAACTACACCTTATGAAACAATTGATAAAACAGTAGCTTTCTTCAAACGTTTTGAAGAAGATTTGGCTGGTGTTGCCATTGGTTCTTTTGGTCCAATTGATATCGACCAAAACTCAGAAACTTATGGTTATATCACATCAACTCCAAAACCACACTGGGCTAATGTTGATTTGGTTGGATTGATTTCAAAACACTTCAAAGTGCCATTCTATTTCACAACTGACGTTAACAGCTCAGCTTATGGTGAAACAATTGTCCGTAAAGGTGTTAAGAGCCTTGTTTACTACACAATCGGTACTGGTATCGGTGCTGGCGCTATCCAAAATGGTCAATTCATCGGAGGTCTTGGTCACACAGAAGCAGGTCACGTCTATGTTGCTCCACATCCACATGATGTTGCTAATAACTTTAACGGCGTTTGCCCATTCCACAAAGGATGTCTTGAAGGTATGGCAGCTGGTCCATCACTTGAAGCACGTACAGGTATTCGTGGTGAATTGATTGAACTTAACTCAGACGTGTGGGATATTCAGGCTTACTACATCGCTCAAGCCGCTATTCAAGCAACACTTCTTTACCGTCCAGAAGTCATCGTCTTTGGTGGTGGTGTTATGGCACAAGAACACATGCTAAAACGTGTTCGTGATAAATTTAAAGCCTTGTTAAATGATTATGTACCAGTTCCAGATGTTACTGAATATATCGTAACACCAGGAGTTGCTGAAAATGGTTCTGCAACACTTGGAAACTTTGCTTTGGCTAAAAAAGTTTCAGAACGTTAATCTATTTTGATTGACAAGATGTAAGTAAGATTGAGGAAAAGTCCATGCAGGGCTGCTCTTCAATCTTTTTTTACACTGATAATTCCCGTGAAATACAGTGCTTTCTTGTTGTTAAGGTGAAAAAAGAGTATAATCGAAACAGGTGAATGCTCAGAAAATACTCAGAATGTTATTAATAAATACTAAAAAATCATGCCGTTTTATCTAGTTTATGGCTTAGTTGTCATGATAGCGTATTCTTGTATAGGAGCGCTTTTTATGATAAAATGTGATGATAAGTTTATCGAAAGGAATTGGGATGGCAAATATTCTACGAACTGTTATCGAAAACGATAAAGGCGAACTAAGAAAATTAGAAAAAATTGCAAAGAAAGTTGAGTCATACGCTGATGCGATGGCTGCTTTGTCTGATGAAGAATTAAAGGCAAAAACACCAGAATTCAAACAACGTTATCAAAATGGTGAAACACTAGATCAATTATTGCCAGAAGCTTTTGCGGTTGTTCGTGAAGCTGCAAAACGTGTTCTTGGACTTTATCCATACCGTGTTCAAATCATGGGTGGTATTGTTATGCACAATGGTGACGTGCCAGAAATGCGTACTGGTGAAGGTAAAACATTGACTGCGACTATGCCAGTTTACCTTAACGCACTTGCAGGTGAAGGTGTTCACGTTATCACTGTTAATGAATACCTTGCAACACGTGACGCGACTGAAATGGGTGAAGTTTATAGCTGGTTGGGGCTTTCAGTAGGTATCAACCTTTCTGCTAAATCTCCATACGAAAAACGTGAAGCTTATAACTGTGATATCACTTATTCAACAAACTCAGAAATCGGTTTTGACTACCTTCGTGATAACATGGTTGTTCGCCAAGAAGATATGGTTCAACGTCCATTGAACTTTGCCTTGGTCGATGAAGTTGACTCTGTCTTGATTGATGAAGCAAGAACACCTTTGATTGTCTCTGGTCAAGTCACTTCAGAAACAAGTCAACTTTACATTCGTGCAGATAAATTCGTTAAAACACTTGAAAGTGTTGATTATGTCATTGATGTACCAACAAAAACAATCGGTCTAACTGATAGTGGTATCGATAAAGCTGAAGAATACTTCCACTTGGAAAATCTTTACGATTTGGAAAATGTTGCCTTAACACACTATATCGATAACGCTCTTCGTGCTAATTACATTATGATTTTGGATATTGATTATGTGGTTAGTGAAAATGGTGAAATCTTGATTGTTGACCAATTTACTGGTCGTACAATGGAAGGTCGTCGTTTCTCTGATGGTTTGCACCAAGCTATCGAAGCTAAAGAAGGTGTACGTATCCAAGAAGAATCTAAGACAAGTGCATCAATTACTTACCAAAACATGTTCCGCATGTACAAAAAATTGGCAGGTATGACTGGTACAGCCAAAACTGAAGAAGAGGAATTCCGCGAAGTTTACAACATGCGCATCATTCCAATTCCAACTAACAAACCAGTTGCACGTATTGACCACCCAGATTTGTTGTACCCAACACTTGCTTCTAAATTTAGAGCAGTTGTTGAGGATGTTAAACGTCGTCACGCTAAAGGTCAACCAGTTTTGGTTGGTACTGTTGCCGTTGAAACATCAGACCTTATTTCTAAAAAATTGGTTGAAGCTGGTATCCCACACGAAGTCTTGAATGCGAAAAACCACTTTAAAGAAGCGCAAATTATCATGAACGCTGGTCAACGTGGTGCTGTTACAATCGCAACAAACATGGCTGGTCGTGGTACAGATATCAAGCTTGGTGAAGGTGTGCGTGAACTTGGTGGACTTTGTGTCATCGGTACAGAACGTCACGAAAGCCGCCGTATTGATAATCAGCTTCGTGGTCGTGCTGGTCGTCAAGGTGACCCAGGTGAATCACAATTTTATCTTTCACTTGAAGATGATTTGATGCGTCGTTTCGGTTCAGACCGTATCAAAGCATTCCTTGATCGCATGAATCTTGATGAAGAAGAAGCAGTCATCAAATCTAAAATGTTAACACGTCAAGTAGAATCAGCTCAAAAACGTGTTGAAGGTAACAACTACGATACTCGTAAACAAGTCCTTCAATATGATGATGTTATGCGTGAACAACGTGAAATCATCTATGCTGAACGTCACGATGTCATCACTGCAGACCGTGATTTGGCACCTGAAATCAAAGCAATGATTAAACGTACTATCAATCGTGCTGTTGATTCCCACAGCCGTGCTGATCGTGAAGAAGGTATCAAAGCAATCCTTAACTTTGCAAAATCAAACTTGGTTGCTGAAGATTCTATCAAACTTTCTGATCTTGAAGGTTTAGACTTCGAAGAAATCAAAGAAGATCTTTACAATCGTGCATTGAAAGTTTACGATGCGCAAATCGCTAAACTTCAAAATGAAGAAGCCGTTAAAGAATTCCAAAAAGTTTTGATTTTGATGGTTGTGGATAACAAGTGGACAGATCACATTGATGCTCTTGATCAATTGCGTCAATCAGTTGGTTTGCGTGGTTATGCTCAAAACAATCCAGTTGTTGAATACCAATCAGAAGGTTTCCGTATGTTCCAAGCTATGATTGGTGCGATTGAATTTGATGTGACTCGTACAATGATGAAAGCACAAATTCACCAACAAGAACGTGAACGTACTACTGAGCGTGCAACAACAATGGCTGAAAAGAATATCTCAGCTCAGGATGTACAAGCACAATCTGATATTGATTATTCTAACGTTAAACGTAATGACTTGTGCCCTTGTGGATCTGGTAAAAAATTCAAAAATTGCCACGGTCGCAGACATTTTTAAAAAAGACAACAGAAAATTCTGACAATTTATTGAAAAAGCTCTTGAAAATGGTATAATAGATGAAATCTTAACTAATTTCAGGAGAGGGAATATATGTCATTTACAGCAACAAGTAAGAAGATTAATTTCGATGCTCTCAAAGAGGAATCAAAATTAACTGGTGATGTTTTAGCTAAAAAAGAGGCACGTGATCGCGAATTAGAAGCTATCATTAAAGGTGAAGACAACCGAGTCCTTTTAGTCATTGGTCCTTGTTCATCTGATAATGAAGATGCTGTGCTAGAGTACGCTCATCGTCTTGCAAAACTTCAAGAAGAAGTTAAAGATCGTGTCTTTATGGTGATGCGTGTCTATACAGCAAAACCTCGTACGAATGGTGATGGCTATAAAGGTTTGGTGCACCAACCAAATACATCTGAGGCACCAAGCTTGATTAACGGTATCAAAGCTGTTCGTCACCTTCACTATCGTGTGATTTCAGAGACTGGTTTGACAACGGCTGATGAGATGCTTTATCCAGAGAACCTACCTTTGGTAGATGATTTGGTATCTTACATCGCTGTCGGTGCGCGTTCAGTTGAAGACCAACAACACCGCTTTGTTGCTTCAGGTATCAGTGTTCCAACTGGTATGAAAAATCCTACTTCTGGAAATTTGAATGTCATGTTTAATGGTGTTTATGCTGCACAAAATAAACAATCATTCTTGTTTAATGGTGAAGAAGTAGAAACATCTGGTAACCCATTGGCACACGTTATTTTGCGTGGTGCGCTTAATGAATATGGGAAAAATATTCCAAATTATTATTATGACAATGTCATCGATACGATTGAACAATATGAAAAAATGGGTCTTGAAAATCCATTCATCGTTATCGATACAAACCATGATAATTCAGGAAAACAATATTTAGAGCAAGTACGTATTGTCCGCCAAACATTGATTAACCGTGATTGGAATGAAAAAATTAACAAATACGTTCGTGGCTTCATGATTGAATCTTACTTAGAAGATGGTCGTCAAGATAAACCTGAGGTATTTGGTAAATCAATCACAGACCCATGTCTTGGTTGGGATAATACTGAGAAACTTGTACACGAAATCTACGAAACTCTAGGTAAATAATTATGGGAATACATCAAAAAAGTGCAAGAATTGATATTGCACAAGTTAAAGAACTTTCAAAATTAGAAGGTGATTTTCTTGCTAAGAAAAAAGCACGTGATGTTGAATTAGCGAAAATCATCAAGGGTGAGGATGACCGTATTCTTTTGGTTATCGGTCCTTGCTCATCTGATAATGAAGATGCTGTATTAGAGTACGCTCATCGTCTTGCAAAACTTCAAGAAGAAGTAAAAGACAAGATTTTTATCGTGATGCGTGTCTACACAGCAAAACCTCGTACAAATGGTGATGGGTATAAAGGATTGATGCATCAGCCAGACACATCAAAATTGCCTGACTTGATTAATGGTATCGCTGCTGTTCGTCATTTGCATTACCGTGTCATTACAGAGACTGGTTTGACAACAGCTGATGAGATGCTTTATCCTGATAATCTGCCATTGGTAGATGATTTGGTATCATATCATGCGGTTGGTGCTCGTTCTGTAGAAGACCAAGAACATCGTTTTGTTGCTTCAGGAATTGATGCGCCAGCAGGTATGAAAAATCCAACATCTGGTAATTTAAACGTTATGTTTAACGGTATCTACGCCGCACAAAATAAACAAAACTTTATTTACCGTAGTGCAGAGGTTGAAACAGATGGTAATCCATTGGCACACGCCATTCTTCGTGGTTCAAATAATGAACACGGTGAGAACGTGCCAAATTACTATTATGATGACTTGTTGAAAGCAATTGAACGCTACGAAGAAATGGGACTTAAAAATCCATTCATCGTTGTGGATACAAATCATGACAATTCTGGTAAAAAATATCTTGAACAAATCCGTATTGTACGTCAAACATTGATTAATCGCGACTGGAGTGATAAAATTAACAAGTATGTACGTGGATTCATGATTGAATCTTACTTGGAAGATGGTCGCCAAGATACACCAGAGGTATTTGGAAAATCGATCACAGACCCATGTCTAGGATGGGATAAAACTGAAAAATTGATTCGTGAAATCCATGCAACCTTAAGTCATGATTCTTATGAAGAATTGCTATTCTAATAATTGAATAACATATGGGGCTGGGGAATTTTCTCAGCTCCTTAGTTTTGGAAATCGTTAAGAATTAAGTTAATAAGGATTTTGAATTGGTTTAAATCATTTTTCACAAAGGAGACGTATGATTATTGGTCATGGCATTGATTTGCAGGAAATAGATGCAATCAAGCGAGCTTATGAAAAAAATGAAAGATTTGCTAGGCGGATTTTGACTGACGAGGAATTTCAGATTTTTTCAGCATTTAAAGCTGAGAAACGTCAGATGGAATTTTTGGCAGGACGCTGGGCAGCAAAAGAAGCTTTCTCAAAAGCACTGGGTACTGGTATTGGTGCAGTTGGATTTAAGGATATTGAGATTCTCAGTAACGAACTTGGGGCACCGGTGATTACTAAGTCACCTTTTGAGGGAAATTGCTTTGTATCACTTTCTCACACTGGTAACCTTGTACAAGCAAGTGTTATTTTAGAGAAATAATTGTTTGTTGAATGTTTGAAAAATGAAAAGTTGGATGAGTCGATAAATTTTTACTAGCTTTGGAGGAGAAAAAATGATTTCAAGTTTACACCGACCAACAAGAGCCTTAATTGATTTGGGGGCTATTTGTCAAAATATTGAGGCGGTTAAGGCTAATATTCCAGAAGGAAAAAAAGCTTTTGCAGTTGTAAAAGCTAATGCTTACGGACATGGTGCTAAAAAAGTCGCACAAGCTGTGCATCACTTGGTGGATGGCTTCTGTGTTTCTAACGTTGATGAAGCTCTTGAACTTCGTGAAGCAGGTATTGAAGAAACTATCTTGATTTTAGGTGTTATTATGCCTAATGAAGTTGCTTTAGCGCGTGATTATGATATTACGCTTACAGTTGCCAGCCAAGAATGGCTTGATTTGGCGATTGAGCAAGATATTAGTCTAAAAGGTGTTAAGGTCCACTTGAAAGTTGACTCTGGTATGGGGCGTATCGGTGTGCGTAGTCTTGATGAAGCTGAAAACTTGATTGCTAATTTGAAAAAAGCTGGCGCAAGTGTTGAGGGCATTTTCACTCACTTTGCTACTGCTGATGAAGCTGATGATACTAAATTTAATGAACAACTTGAATTCTTCACAAATATTGTTAACAATTTGAGTGATAAACCAGCACTTGTTCATGCTAGTAACTCAGCAACAAGTATTTGGCACAGTGAAACTATTTTTAACATTGTTCGTCTTGGTATTGTCATGTATGGCTTGAATCCAAGTGGAACTGATATTGAGCTTCCTTATCCGATTAAGCCAGCTCTTAGCTTGGAATCATCACTTGTTCATGTGAAGACAATTCCGGCTGGTGCAACGGTTGGTTACGGTGCTACTTACACAGCTCAAAAAGAAGAATACATTGCGACAGTGCCAATCGGTTATGCGGATGGTTGGACACGTGATTTGCAAGGCTTCTCAGTTCTTGTGAATGGTCAATTTTGTGAAATCGTTGGGCGCGTGTCAATGGACCAAATTACGATTCGCTTGCCTGAAAAATTCCCGATTGGAACAAAAGTCACTTTGATTGGTCAAGAAGGTGACCAAGTCATTTCAGCGACTGATTTGGCTAAAAAACGTGACACAATCAATTACGAAGTTCTATGTCTATTGAGTGACCGAATTCCACGTTTCTATTCAAAATAAAAGATAAAAAGCAGATTCTATAATCGTTGTGAGAAGTCTTACAGCGATTTAGAATCTATTTTTGTTATAATAATAGAAAAGTGAGGTTTTATGAATTTACAATCAACAATTGTGGAATTAAAAGGAATAGGACCGAAGTCAGCAGAGAAGTTTCATAAGCTAGATATTTATACGATTGAAGATTTGCTACTTTACTATCCTTTTCGATATGAAGATTTTAAGAGTAAAAGTGTTTTAGATTTAGTTGATGGTGAAAAGGCTGTTATCACTGGTACAGTCGTCACACCAGCTAATGTACAATATTATGGCTATAAGCGTAACCGTTTGTCGTTTAAAATCCGACAAGGTGAGGCTGTTATTGCGGTATCATTTTTCAACCAACCTTATCTTTCTGACAAGGTAGAGCTTGGCAGTGATGTGGCGATTTTTGGAAAATGGGATGCCCTAAAATCTGCAGTGACAGGAATGAAGATATTAGCGCAGGTAGAAGATGATATGCAGCCGGTTTATCGTGTGGCACAAGGCATTTCACAGACTGCACTGGTCAAGGCTATTAAGTCAGCTTTTGAAATTGGTGCCCAAAACTGGTTGCCTGAGAATTTACCGCAGGTGCTTTTGGAGAAATACCGCTTGTTGAGTCGAGCGAAAGCAACAGCTGCCATGCATTTTCCAAAAGATTTAGCTGAATACAAGCAAGCTCTTCGACGAATCAAGTTTGAGGAACTCTTTTATTTCCAAATGAATTTGCAAGCTTTAAAGGCTGATAATAAATCAGAAGCAAACGGTCTTGCGATTGCTTTTGACGAGAAGAAGGTAGCTGATAAGATTGCAGCTCTGCCATTTGCTCTAACGGGTGGTCAAAAACGAAGTCTGAGTGATATTTTGTCTGATATGCGTTCTGGTGGGCACATGAATCGTCTTTTGCAAGGGGATGTTGGTTCAGGTAAAACTGTTGTTGCCAGTCTTGCCATGTATGCTGCGTATACGGCTGGCTTTCAGTCTGCTTTGATGGTGCCAACAGAAATTCTAGCAGAACAGCATTTTGAGAGTTTAACGCAGCTCTTTCCAGATTTATCCATTGCTATTTTGACATCGGGAATGAAAGCGGCGGCTAAGAAGGCAGCGCTTACGGCGATTGCTGATGGTTCTGTGGACATGATTGTAGGAACGCATGCGCTTATTCAAGATGCGGTTAGCTATCATCGTCTCGGACTGGTTATTACGGATGAGCAGCACCGCTTTGGGGTCAATCAGCGTCGTATTTTCCGTGAAAAAGGGGAAAATCCTGATGTGCTCATGATGACTGCGACACCTATCCCTCGTACGCTCGCCATCACTGCTTTTGGTGAGATGGATGTTTCAATCATTGACGAATTGCCAGCAGGTCGAAAACCAATTATTACACGTTGGGTGAAGCATGAGCAATTGGAGGTTGTACTGGATTGGGTGAAAAAAGAGCTTCAAAAAGGTGCTCAGGCTTATGTGATTTCACCCTTGATTGAAGAATCAGAATCGCTTGATTTGAAAAATGCCATTGCCTTGCATGAAGAACTCTCGGCTTATTTTGATGGAACAGCAGAAGTTGCTTTGATGCATGGTCGCATGAAAAATGATGAGAAAGAAGCCATCATGCAGGACTTTAAGGCGCAAAAAAGTCAGGTTCTGGTGTCAACGACAGTTATTGAAGTTGGTGTCAATGTGCCAAATGCAACTATCATGATTATCATGGACGCTGATCGTTTTGGACTTAGTCAGCTGCATCAGTTGCGTGGGCGTGTCGGACGTGGGCAAAAACAATCGTATGCTGTTTTGGTCGCAAATCCTAAGACTCAGACAGGTAAGGAACGTATGAAAATCATGACAGAAACCACAGATGGTTTTGTCTTGGCAGAAGCTGACCTTAAAATGCGTGGCTCAGGTGAAATCTTCGGAACACGCCAATCAGGAATCCCAGAATTTCAAGTGGCTGATATCGTTGAAGATTATAATATTCTTGAAGAGGCAAGACGCGTTGCAAGTCAGATTGTCTCAGAAAAAGATTGGAAAACCAATCCACAGTGGCAAGTCATTAGCCAAAATCTTAAGGATAAAGGAAATTTCGATTAAAGTTATTGAAATTTTTTTGCAAGACGTAGTAGTTGAATGAGTTTTAATGCGCTGACGAATCAACTTACGGTAAGTAAGCTAGAATGAGTACTCTTTTTTGATATTTCGCTATGGTAATAGAATTACCTGCGACAAGACATGTAAGAACATAAAAATTAACTCAGCCTATGTGGCTGAGTTTTTTTGTCTGAAAAGTCTATTTTTGTTAAAAATCACGCAAAAAAAATAAAAAAATATCGATTTTCGATAAAAAAGTGTTGCAAAACGAAAAACTTGTGCTATACTAAATATATCGAAAAACGATAAAAGATTTTCGAAAAAGAATAATTTTATATTGCAAAACGGATTATCATTGAGCTCGAAATATCCAGTATGACACAAGCTATAAGGAGATTTATCATGAACACAAAAACTATCGAAACTACTGTAAAAACTGTTGCTAAAGTTGCTATTAACGTCACAAATGTTGTTTTAGTATTAACAATTCTTGCTGACTTGATTTCACATATCTATGGTTACGATACTGTAAATGCAGGTCATTACGGTGTGATTGAGTGGGCGATTGGCAAAGATACAAATACTTGGTTAGTCACAGCTTTGACAATTTTGACAAATTCAGCAATGATTTACGGTCTAACAAAACTAAAACACTTTATCGCAAACTTTACATTAAAAGATATTTTAGCTGATAAAACATACCTTTTCTTGAAAAAAGCTAGCATTTTTGCATTTGTTGTCTCATTTCTTCAAAATGCTTTATCAACATCAATGCATCAAGCTCATGTTATTGCTGACTTTTCAATTTGCGGTTACTTTGTCCTTGCTTTTCTACTTGTTAAATACCTACGCGCACGTCACATGGCTTAGCCCTAATATCATTATCATCTTACCAATTATCAATTAAAAACCAGAGGAGAAAAATTATGAAAAACGATACTAAAAAATTTAAATACATTTTAAACTTTGTAACTTTCTTATACGGCGTAAATATTTTTGGAATAGTTGCGCTTTTAGCAGGCGGGATTCTTTCACTCTTTTTAAGTAACAGTTCATTTGTCGGCCAACATGAATTTAGCAACGGTTGGAGTTTTACGCTAATGAGTGGAACATTTGATTATGTATCTTTACTGACAATGTTGTATAGTACTGTTATGATGTTCTTGCTTCTAGGAACAATCCGTAAATTTTTGAAGAACTTAATTGCAGATGAAATTTTTATTACAGAAAATGTCACACTAGCTAAACGTGCAAGTTTCTTCTTGCTTTTGGCTTCATTTGATGGTGGTTCTGAAGCAGTGCTTGCTGTTAATGGATCTGGTTTCATCAATTTAACATTTATCTTTGCTGCACTGCTTATTTGGGTGTTTGCAAAACTTCTTGAAAAGGCTGTTGTTATCGCTGAAGAAAATGAATTTACGATTTAGTTGAAGGAGATTTGAGATGGGTAAAAAATTGAAAAAAGCAGTATTTGCTCTTGTCACAGTAGCTTCTACAATTGTAAATAATAGTGAGTTTGTTACATGTGGATATGTTAATATTGATGATGAACATGATAAGGTAGAGAAGCAGTCGTTGGAAGAGTTTATTCAAACACATCATACACCATTTTCTAAAACAATAATAAAAAATGATGACTAGGAGGTAATTAGATGATTCAAATTAATCTTGATGTTGAATTAGCAAAACGTAAAATGAAATCAGGAGAATTGGCAGAGCGTGTCGGTATTACCAATGCCAATCTATCAATCCTCAAAACAGGAAAAGCAAAAGCAGTTCGTTTAACGACATTGGATGCTATTTGTCGCGAGTTGGATTGTCAACCTGGTGATATTTTAGAGTATATTCCTGATGAAGAATAAAAAAAGAAGCTGAGGTTTAAAGATATAACTTCAGCTTTTTGTTTGATGATTTTTTCAAAGTATCTTGACAAATGCTGGTAATACAAGTAATATGACAATTGACTTTTCAGTTTGAGGCGTTTTAGTTTTTTGTAATTAGTTAACGACTTTGTAAGTGACAGTTAGTTTAATGAGAAAGGTATTTTTGAGGAGAGAATCATGAAAAGAACAAATTATCGCATTTTAAAAGTTGCTAATGTTATCATCAGCATTGCAATTGCCCTTATCGCGCTATCGACAATGGTTGGAATTATTCTTTCATTGAGTCATCCTCACATGGATTTAACGAACCCTTCCGGAAATGGTCTTTTGCTTGATATTAATATTCCAGAAAAATTGTTGCACTCAACCTCATTTCTTAGTTTGTTTGCGATGAATTCAAGTCTTTGGATTGCGCTCTTAGTTTTTGTAAAAATATTCTTTAAAAATATTATCGATAACAATATTTTTACACCTGAAAATGTTAGGCTAGCTCGCTATGTTGTGTATAACTTTATTTCTCTTGCGTTTTTAGATAGTTGGTTTCAAAGTCTTTGCTCAGGCTCAGGAGTTTTAACTTTTGTGAATTGGGCTTACCTAGTAGCAGCGTTTGTTGTTTGGGTCTTTTCAATAATTTTAAAAGAAGCTAATATTATTGCTGAAGAAAATGAATTTACAGTTTAAGATATATTCTTGATAGAAAATAAAAAGCTGACGTCCAGATTTGGATTTCAGCTTTTTTGTGTGGATTTTTATCCTTCGATATATTCTTTTAGTTCTTGTCCTTTTAAGCCAGCGTTTAAGGCGATAAGAAGTTTTAAGCGGGCTTTTTGGGCGTTAAGTTCTTTGACGAACATAACACCAGCGTTTGCCAGTTGAACACCGCCGCCATCATATGCGTAAACAGGCTCTGCAATACCGTTAAAGCAGCGAGAGACAAGGACAACTGGAACGCCTTGTTTGATAAGGTCATAGATTTCGTCAGCGGCGCGTGGTGGCATATTTCCAGCACCGAGTGCTTCAATGACAACACCTTGAACATTGCTTGGATTTAAGAAACTGATGATGCCATCACCACCCATACCAGCATATGCTCTGATGATTGGAACGGTACCAGAAATATCTTGTAAATCGAAGCGAACACGTGGTTCAGCAGTTCTGAAAAATAGAATATCGTGTTTCATGATGATTCCTAGTGGTCCATGAATTGGTGTTTTAAAGGTTGACACATTGGTTGTGTGTGTTTTTGTCACGTATTTTGCAGCGTGAATTTCATCGTTCATAACCACTAAAACGCCTTTTCCAACTGCTTTATCATGGCTTGCGACACGAAGTGCACTGAGGTAATTGTAGACCCCGTCACTCCCTAGTTCATTTGAGGAACGCATGGCACCTGTAAGGACGATTGGAATATTTGGAACTTCCATTGTATCAAGGAAATAAGCTGTTTCTTCAAGTGTATCAGTACCATGAGTGATAACAACACCATCGAAATTATCAGCTTCTTCTTTAATTTTTTGGTAAAGTTTTAGCATATGTCTTGGTGTAATGTGCGGGCTTGGCACATTAAAAAAATCAAGTGCCGTCACTTGAATGTTATCAAGGTTGACGCCGACATGGTTCATCGGATTATCATTTTCGGGACGAACATGACCAGCTTCGTCAGCCTGCATTGAAATAGTTCCACCAGTATGTAGAACAAGGATTTTTTTCATGACAATCAAACTTCCTTTTAAAATTGTGATATAATCTATTTTAACATAAAGAAGGAAGGCGAGAAACGCTTTGTCAATAAAAGCAGTTTTTTTTGATATTGACGGAACACTTTTAAACGACCGTAAAAATGTCCAACTATCAACGCAAAAAGCTATTAAAAGTCTGAAAAGACAAGGGATTTTTGTTGGAGTGGCAACGGGACGTGGTCCTGGTTTTGTCCAACCTTATCTTGAAAATCTTGGTTTGGACTTTGCCATTACCTATAACGGACAATATATTTTTACTCGTGATCAGGTGCTTTACCATAAACAGATGCCGGTCTCAACGGTTTATCGTTTGATTCGCTATGCCAATGATCATCGTCGCGAAATTTCGTTAGGAACAGCATCTGGCTTGGTCGGTTCACGTATTATTGGTATTGGGACAAGTCGTTTTGGACAAATTGTGAGTGCGATTGTGCCGAAACGCTGGGCAAAAGCAGTAGAACGAAGTTTTAAACATTTTATTCGACGATTTAAGCCCCAAAACCTAAATGCATTACTAGCAATCATGCGCCAGCCTGTTTTTCAAGTAGTACTTGTAGCGACTGAGGGTGAGACAGCTGACATTCAAAATGCCTTTCCTTATATCAAGGTGACACGAAGTAGCCCTTATTCAGCAGATTTAGTTTCAAAAGGGCAATCAAAGATTAAGGGTGTTGAACGACTTGGTGACATATTTGGCTTTACTTTAGATGAGGTCATGGCATTTGGCGATTCTGACAATGACATGGAAATGTTGTCTGGAGTTGGTATCGGTGTTGCTATGGGAAATGCAGAAGAAGCTGTTAAAGAAGTTGCTACTTACACGACTGACTCTAACAATAACAATGGTATTTCAAAAGCGTTAGCGCATTATGGTTTGATTCATGTTAAAGTCGGAGAAAGATTTGATAGTCAAGATGACAACTTTAACAAGGTCAAAGATTTCCACCATCAAATGGATGGAGAGACTTGCGAAGTGCCAAGATTATATGGACTTGAAGAAGCAGATCATCGTTCTGATTTTAAAGTGGAAGAAATCGTTGAATTCTTATATGCGACAAGTAAAGGGAATCCACAAGCTTTCAAACAATCAATTTCTAATTTGCATGAGGCTGTTGATAGGGCTGTTCAAAAAGTTGAAAGTAAAGAACACCCAGAAACACCACTTGTTGGTCAAGTTGATGCTTTGACAGATCTTTTATACCTTACTTATGGTTCATTTGTTTTAATGGGTGTCGATCCAAAACCATTCTTTGAAATTGTTCACGAATCGAATATGGGAAAACTCTTCCCTGATGGTCAAGCGCATTTTGATCCAGTCACACATAAAATTCTAAAACCAGATGATTGGGAAGAAAAATTTGCTCCAGAACCTGCTATTAAGCGTGAACTTGATCGTCAAATTCAAAAATCGCTTAATCGTAAAAAAAGAAACCAAGCTAGTCATTAGACCAACTTGGTTTTTTTCGTAGTTTAGTTATAGAATAGTTGATTAAAAATTATTATTAAAGAGAATTGATATTAATCAAGACTTAGAATGTTTTTTCGCTATCGCGAACAACTAGCAAATCGACTTTTGCATGGCGCATGATGTATTCTGATGAAGAACCGATGAGAAGTCGTTCAAATGTGTTAAGACCAGTAGCCCCAACCATAATCAAATCTGCTCCTTCTTTGTCAGGAATATCACGTGCTAAGAGAGTCTTAGGATTACCAAATTCAATGACTTGTTTGACTTTAGTTAAACCTTTGTCGCGAGCTTGTTTTTCATAGTCATCTAACACTTCTTTTGCTTCTTGTTCAAGTTTTTCATAAACATAAGTGTCAAAAGTTGCAACACTTTGAAGTGCGCGTGTATCAATGACGTGTGTAAGTAGTAACTCTGCGTCGTTACGTAGTGCAACGTTTACCCCTTTTTCAAAAGCCAATTCTGATTCGTAAGAACCATCAATAGCAACTAGGATTTTTTCATAATGATGTGACATAAGCTGCCTCCTTAATTATGCTAGCAAGAGCGTAAAATCAAGCGAAAACATAGGACTGGTAAGAAATCTTGGTTTATTGAGAACTAAGGTTAGTTATCCGTCTGTTGTTAAAATGTAACAACATTTCGCATTCCAAACTTCCTGCCCATATCAATAATTTTAATAAGCTAAGCGGGATAAGATAAACTAGCGTTAACCGCTTACATTTATCTAAAGAAATATCCCTAAAATTATTATACCCTATTTGTTCTAAAAATGAAAGCGTTTAAGGAATTTTTCTGAATATTTTTGCTATAATAGAAAAAGCGAGGAGAAATATGGTTAGAGGTATGAGAAAAGTTTTAAAAGATTTTAGAAAAAATAAAGCATCCTATATTTTAAGAGCAGGTCTGTTTCAATTACTTTTCACGACCATTGGAGCTTACATGCTCCCCTTGGTTTTTAAAATGCTTGTGATTCATTCTCGAGTTCCGGCGATTAATATCGATTATCTTAACTCTTTCTTGACTAATCCGCTTTTACTAGTTGCGCTTTTGGTTCATCTTTTCTTGTTAGCATTCCTAACTTATCTTGAACTGGCAATGCTAGTTGAGGTTATTTGTCATAAAGAATTGAACTGGCAATTTTTAAAATCTTCCTTAAAAGAAAAAAGTAAAAACTTTTTAAAAACAATTTCTGGTAAGCATTGTCTAGCGTTTCTAAGCTACTTAGCTTTATTGGTTCCATTTTTACGCTTTTTAGTGGCAGCATCTTTTTTAGAAAATCTTGACATTCCAAGTTTTATGATGTGGGCATCACAGGCGTCTGATTTTGTTAAACTATCTGTCGGTGCTTTCTATCTTATTTTTAGTTATCTTAATCTCCGTTTTATTTATACCATTCCGCTTGCGGTCAAAAATGAAAGCAAATATTTTGGCTGGTGTATGAAAGAATCATTGAACTTGACGCGTGGCAAGAAGATTTTTAGAACCTTTGGAATTGTTTTTATAGGCTTAGTTATCCTATTTTGTGTGGGACTTCTTAGTGGTGTGACGATTGGTTTTGCTAGTTTAATTGGTGGTAGTACTAGAAGTTTTTGGGGAACAGCGGTTTTTTTGACAATCATCTGGCTGATATTTTTTGCGGCTCGATTACTGTTTAAACTATTTTCTCTTTCTTATCTGTTGAAAACAATAGAAAAAGATGACTGTGTGATAAATTCTCAAAACGGACATAGCATGTTAGCTTTAGCTGGGTTGTGTTTACTCGTTTTTGGTCTTGGTTTTGCCTATAATACCTTGAAAGCTACAGGAAAACAAGCACACGATGTGACTGTTGTTGGTCACCGCGGGATGTCACCTAAAGGTGTAGAAAATTCTATTGAGTCTCTTGAAGCGGCAGCAAGAGCTGGAGCAGATTATTCAGAGTTGGATATCGTCTTGTCAAAAGACGGTCAGTTTGTTGTTAGCCACGATGATAATCTCAAACGTCTGACTGGTAAAGATGTCACTATTTCAACCTCTAAGGCTAAAGAGGTTGTTGGCTTAAAAACTAAGCAGGGAAGCCACTATTCACAGATTGCATCTTTTGATGACTGTGTTGCCAAAGCTAAGCAATTAGGAATAAAACTCTTGGTTGAGTTAAAAACTACTGGCAATGAGCCAGATAACTATGCACAACTTTTCGTTGATAAAATGAAGTCACTAAAAATTGATAAGTCATATCTGGTTATGTCATCTGATTTACAGGCTGCAGAAAAAGTAAAAGAGACTGCTCCAGAGATGACAGTCGGGCACACTATTTCATTTCAAGTTGGTGATTATTTGAGTCCTAAAATGGATTTTTATGCGATTGAAGACTTCTCATATAATGAATATTTAGCGCATAAAGTTCATCAAAATGGTAAGAAAATTTTTGTTTGGACAGTCAATTCAAAAGATGATATTGAAAGGTACCTGAAGACTAGTGCTGATGGTGTTATTACGGACTACACAAGTTCAGTTAGAAAAGGTCAAAAAGACCTAACATTGGATGTTAGTTATCTTGATTATTTTTTGCAAATTATGAATCTTTCGTGGATTGAAAATTTATAAAGGAAAGTTTATAATATTTGAAACGAGGTATAATCTATGAAAATATTTGATAAATCTTCAAAGCTAGAACATGTGGCGTACGACATTCGTGGGCCGATTCTTGATGAAGCTAATCGTATGATTGCCAACGGCGAAAAAATTCTTCGCCTTAACACAGGAAACCCAGCTGCCTTTGGTTTTCAAGCTCCAGACGAGGTTATCCGCGATTTGATTGCGCATGCTCGTAGCAGTGAGGGCTATTCTGATAGTAAAGGGATTTTTTCTGCTCGTAAAGCTATCATGCAATATTGTCAGCTGAAAGGTTTTCCACATGTGGATATCGATGATATTTATCTAGGAAATGGTGTTTCTGAGCTTATCTCAATGTCACTTCAAGCTCTCCTTGATGATGGTGATGAAGTTTTAGTGCCAATGCCTGATTATCCATTGTGGACAGCTTGCGTGAGCCTTGCAGGTGGTAATGCGGTGCATTATCTTTGTGATGAACAGGCTAACTGGTATCCTGATATTGATGATATCAAATCAAAAATCACCTCAAATACCAAAGCTATTGTTATTATTAACCCTAATAACCCAACAGGTGCTTTGTACCCAGATGATTTGCTAAAAGAGATTGTCGAAATCGCCCGTCAAAATGACTTGATTATCTTTGCGGATGAAATCTATGACCGATTAGTAATGGATGGTAAGAAACACACAGCTATTGCTAGCTTGGCACCAGATGTTTTCTGTGTGTCTATGAATGGTTTATCAAAATCACACCGAATCTGTGGTTTCCGTGTTGGCTGGATGGTTTTATCAGGTCCTAAACATAATGTTAAAGGTTATATTGAAGGACTTAACATGCTAGCCAACATGCGTCTTTGCGCAAACGTATTAGGACAAAATGTTGTTCAAACATCCCTTGGTGGCTATCAATCAGTTGATGAACTGTTGATTCCTGGAGGACGTATCTACGAACAACGTAACTTCATTTATAAAGCTGTTAATGAAGTTCCTGGTTTGTCTGCTGTAAAACCAGAAGCAGGACTTTACATCTTTCCTAAAATTGATCGAGACATGTATCAGATTGATGATGATGAGCAGTTCTGTTTGGAACTGTTAAAACAAGAAAAAGTCATGTTGGTTCCAGGTAAAGGCTTTAACTGGACTGAACCTGACCACTTCCGAATCGTATATTTGCCACGTGTTGAAGAATTAGCAGAAGTTCAAGAGAAATTAACACGTGTTCTTAGTCAATATAAACGTTAAGACCTAGTCGTTAGAACGGTATCGTATTTTGTCCTGATAAGGCTTTAAATACGAACGTTCTAATGATTTTTTTTGATTAAATTCAGTTTAAGAAGTATGCGCTTACAAAATTATCAGAAGATAAAGAAATTTTCAGATAATTGTTTGCAAAATAAGGGTTCCTTTGATATAATTGTAACGCAAATAACGCAAAGGAAGTAGAAAATGCCGAATTTATTAGAAAAAACTAGAAAGATTACGTCAATTTTGCAACGCTCAGTTGATAGCCTTGATACCGAATTACCATATAACACAATGGCTGCTCAACTTGCTGACATCATTGACTGTAACTCTTGCATCATCAACGGAGGAGGAAACCTTCTTGGTTATGCAATGAAGTATAAAACAAATACTGACCGTGTTGAAGAATTCTTTCAAGCGAAACAATTCCCTGAAGAATACGTAAAAGCGGCTAGTCGTGTTTATGATACTGAAGCTAACTTGTCTGTAGATAATGATTTGACAATCTTCCCAGTTGAATCAAAAGATATTTACCCAGATGGATTGACAACTATCGCTCCAATCTACGGTGGCGGTATGCGTCTTGGTTCTCTTATCATTTGGCGTAATGATAAAGAATTTTCAGAAGACGATTTGATTCTTGTCGAAATCGCCTCTACAGTAGTTGGTATCCAATTACTTAACCTTCAAACTGAAAATCTTGAAGAAACAATCCGTAAACAAACAGCTGTTAACATGGCGATTAACACACTATCTTACTCAGAAATGAAAGCCGTATCTGCTATTTTGGGTGAACTTGATGGTACAGAAGGTCGTTTGACTGCATCTGTTATCGCTGACCGTATTGGTATTACACGTTCTGTTATCGTTAATGCCCTACGTAAATTGGAATCAGCTGGTATCATCGAAAGCCGTTCATTGGGTATGAAAGGTACTTACCTTAAAGTTATCAATGAAGGTATCTTCGATAAACTTAAAGAATACAATTAATTATTATCCTAAGCACTAGTGCTAGGGGATAACTACTGAGATTATGGTACAGTAGAAAAAATCAGTTTACATTTAATTCGCGATATGGTTTTAAGTGTAAAGATTGTTAAGAAAAAGAAGCAGGTTGACCTAGCTTCTTTTTTGCTTTTTAAAAAAGTGTGAAATTTTCCATGGAAGAGCTTTCTCACTTTCTTTTACGTGTTAAAGAAAAGTAAAATGTGGTATAATTTTAGGGACTATATTGTAAATTTGGTTTACGATTTAAAATAATCAAGGAGAGATAGAGATGAAAATTTCTGAAGAAGAAGTTCGTCATGTGGCAAATCTGTCAAAATTGTCATTTTCTGATGAAGAAACAACAGAATTTGCGACAACTTTGTCTAAGATTGTAGATATGGTAGAACTCTTGAATGAAGTTGATACAGAGGGAGTCCCTGTAACAACGACAATGGCAGATCGTAAGACTGTTATGCGTGAAGACGTTGCAGTAGCTGGTGATGATCGTGATGAGCTCTTTAAAAACGTGCCTCAATCTGAAAATTACTATATTAAAGTGCCTGCTATCTTAGAAGACGGAGGAGATGCATAATGTCATTTAATACAAAATCAATTGATGAGTTGCACAATCTTCTTGTCAATAAAGAAATCTCAGCAGTTGAATTAACAAAAGCAACACTTGAAGATATTAAAGAACGTGAAGCAGCTGTTGATTCTTTCATCACTGTTTCTGAAGAAGCTGCGCTTGCACAAGCAGCTGCAATCGATGAAAAAGGAATTGATGCTGATAATGTGATGTCAGGTATTCCTTTGGCAGTTAAAGATAACATTTCAACTCGTGGTATTTTGACAACTGCAGCATCTAAAATGCTTTATAATTACGAACCAATTTTTGATGCGACAGCTGTTGAAAAACTTTACGGTAAAGATATGGTTGTTATCGGTAAAACAAACATGGACGAATTTGCTATGGGTGGTTCTACTGAAACATCATACTTCAAGAAAACTAAAAACGCTTGGGACCAAACTAAAGTTCCTGGTGGATCATCTGGTGGTTCTGCAACTGCAGTAGCTTCTGGTCAAGTTCGTTTGTCACTTGGTTCTGATACTGGTGGTTCAATTCGCCAACCTGCAGCCTTCAATGGTGTTGTTGGTTTGAAACCAACTTACGGACGTGTTTCACGTTTTGGTTTGATTGCGTTTGGTAGTTCACTTGACCAAATCGGTCCATTTGCCCAAACAGTTAAAGAAAATGCACAATTGTTGAACGTAATTGCTGGTCACGATGCTAAAGATGCTACATCATCTGACCGTGAAGTTCCTGATTTCACTGGTAAAATCGGTCAAGATATTAAAGGTATGAAGATTGCTCTTCCAAAAGAATATCTTGGTGAAGGTATCGACCCAGAAGTTAAAGAAACAATTCTTAAAGCTGCTAAACACTTTGAAAAACTTGGTGCAACTGTTGAAGAAGTTAGTCTTCCACACAGTAAATATGGTGTAGCTGTTTACTATATCATCGCATCATCAGAAGCATCTTCAAACTTGCAACGTTTTGATGGTATCCGTTACGGTTATCGTACAGAAAACTACAGCAACCTTGAAGATATCTACGTTAATACACGTAGCGAAGGATTTGGTGATGAAGTTAAACGTCGTATCATGCTTGGTACATTTAGCTTGTCATCAGGTTACTACGATGCTTACTTCAAAAAAGCAGGTCAAGTTCGTACATTGATTATTCGTGATTTTGAAAAAATCTTTGCTGATTACGACCTTATCTTAGGTCCTACAGCTCCAAGCGTAGCATTTGGCTTAGATACACTTAACCACGATCCTGTTTCTATGTACTTGGCTGATATTTTGACAATTCCTGTAAACTTGGCTGGTCTTCCAGGTATCTCAATTCCTGCTGGATTTGCTCAAGGTCTTCCAGTTGGTATGCAATTGATTGGTCCAAAATACAGTGAAGAAACAATCTATCAAGCTGCAGCAGCATTTGAAGCAACAACTGATTATCACAAACAACAACCCGTTATTTTTGGAGGTGACAAATAATGAACTTTGAAACAGTCATCGGGCTTGAAGTCCACGTTGAGTTGAATACTAATTCAAAGATTTTTTCACCGACATCAACACATTTTGGTAACGACCAAAATACAAACACAAACGTTATCGACTGGTCATTCCCAGGTGTTCTTCCTGTTATGAACAAAGGTGTTATCGATGCTGGTATTAAAGCAGCGCTAGCCCTTAACATGGATATTCACCAAAACATGCACTTTGACCGCAAGAACTATTTCTATCCTGATAATCCAAAAGCTTACCAAATTTCACAATTTGATGAACCAATTGGATATAATGGTTGGATTGAAATTGAACTTGAAGATGGTTCAACTAAGAAAATTCGTATCGAACGTGCTCACTTGGAAGAAGATGCTGGTAAAAACACTCACGGTACTGATGGTTACTCATATGTTGACCTTAACCGTCAAGGTGTGCCACTTATTGAAATCGTATCTGAAGCTGATATGCGTTCGCCAGAAGAAGCTTATGCTTACCTAACTGCTCTTAAAGAAGTCATCCAATACACTGGTATTTCTGACGTTAAGATGGAAGAAGGTTCTATGCGTGTGGATGCCAACATTTCTCTTCGTCCTTATGGTCAAGAAGAATTTGGTACAAAAGCTGAATTGAAAAACTTGAACTCATTTAACAACGTTCGTAAAGGTCTTATCTACGAGCAAAAACGTCAAGCACAAGTGCTTCGTTCAGGTGGTCAAATTCAACAAGAAACACGTCGTTACGATGAGTCAACTGGTGAAACAATCTTGATGCGTGTTAAAGAAGGTGCATCAGATTACCGTTACTTCCCAGAACCAGACCTACCACTTTATGAAGTGTCTGACGAATGGATTGAAGAAATGCGTCAAACTCTTCCAGAGTTTCCAAAAGAACGTCGTGCTAAATACATTAATGAATTTGGTTTGACAGCTTATGACGCTGCACAATTGACAGCGACAAAAGAAACATCTGACTTTTTTGAAAGTGCTGTTGCTCTTGGTGGAGATGCTAAACACGTTTCTAACTGGTTGCAAGGTGAAGTTGCTCAATTCCTTAACAGTTCAAACAAAACACTTTCAGAAATCTCATTGACACCAGAAAATCTTGTTGAAATGCTTGCTATCATCGCTGATGGTACAATTTCATCAAAAATCGCCAAGAAAGTATTTGTTCACTTGGCTAAAAATGGTGGTTCAGCGCGTGAATATGTTGAAAAAGCTGGTTTAGTTCAAATTTCTGACCCTGCTGTGCTTATTCCAATCATTCACCAAGTCTTTGAAGATAATGAAGCTGCTGTTGCTGACTTCAAGTCTGGTAAACGTAACGCTGACAAGGCCTTTACTGGATTCTTGATGAAAGCTACAAAAGGTAAAGCTAACCCACAAGTTGCCCTTAAATTGTTGGCACAAGAGTTGGCAAAATTGAAAGAAGACTAAATAGAATAAGTCGTTAAAAATCATCCTTCGGGGTGATTTTTTTGCTGTCAAAAATTAATAGAATTTTTAGAAAGATTACTTTGAAAAAAGTTGCTGTGATGGTATTTTTTATCGATTTTAAATGTGATATACTTGGTTCTGGATTTTTTATTGATAAGGTGAACAATGTAAGAATGAGTAAAAATGTAAAAGGAAGTTTGATGGTGCTTATCGCAGGCACCGCATGGGGAATCTCTGGTGTTTCTGGGCAATATCTAATGGCTCATGGCATGAATGTTGATTTATTATCTTGTGTGCGCTTGATTATCTCCGGGGTGATAATGACGGCAATTGCAGCGCTAAATCAGCGAGAGACTTTTATTAAGGCTGTAACGTCCTTGAAGGCACTTGGCGGTATCGCAATTTTTTCTTTGATTGGTCTTGTGATGAATCAATATGCCTACCTAAGAGCGATTGAAAGTACAAACGCAGGTACAGCAACGGTTATCCAGTACATGGCGCCGATTCTTGTTTTGGCATATGTGTCTGTGAGAAAAAAACAGTTACCAAGAGGAAGCGAAATTTTAGCAATTATCTTGGCGATTTTGGGGACTTTTGTCATTGCGACACACGGTCATCTTGATGGGCTAGCAATCACTCCAAAAGGTTTTGCATGGGGATTATTTTCTGCGGTGACCTACTCGTTTTATATTATTTTGCCAGCAAAATTGATTCGTGAGTTTGGTAGCTTCACGGTGATTGGTATTGGGATGATTATGGGTGGTGTTACTTTTACAATTTTGGTAAATCCGTGGCAATATAAGCTGGTGCTAAATCCTGGGAATTTGCTAGGTCTGTTTGGGATTATCATTGTTGGTACAGTTTTTGCGTATAGCTTGTTCTTGATGGGAACTTGTATTATCGGTCCAGTCAAGGGAAGTCTTCTTGCAGCTATTGAGCCAGTATCTTCTGTCTTTTTCTCAGTAACGGTCATGCATGAAATTTTTTACCCGATGGATTTTCTTGGAATGATTTTCATCATTGCAGCAGTTATTTTGATTTCGCTACGTGATTTGGTTGTAGTGAATAAACAATTACATCAATAATGATTTAGAAGTTATGGTTGCTTTGTTGCAATCATAGCTTTTTTAGTTTTCGGGTAATAAAGAATTTTTAGAAAGATTATTTTATGAAAACATGGTGTCAGAGTCATGACGTCTTTTTGGTAAATGTGTTATACTGGTACTCGCACATTATTGGAGAAGGTGATTAATAACATGAATAAAAATCTTAAAGGAAGCATCATGGTATTCATCGCAGGGATTGCTTGGGGACTTTCTGGAGTCTGCGGGCAATTTTTGATGTCTCGTGGAATGAATGTTAGTCAGCTGATTAGCATGCGTTTGCTGATATCAGGAACTGTGTTGACAGCCATTGCTGCTACAAAATATAGAGATAACTTAGTGAAAGTCTTGCGTTCAAAAGGAGCGCTTGTAGGAATTCTGCTTTTTGCCATACTTGGATTCTTGCTGAACCAGTATTCTTACTTGGTGGCAATCGATTATACCAATGCAGGGACAGCGACGGTTTTACAATATATGTCACCAATTATTGTTTTATTTTTTGTCGCATTAAAAGAAAGACGAATCCCAGAAATCAATGAGCTTTTAGCCATTTTCTTTGCTGTGCTAGGAACTTTTATCATTGTGACGCACGGTCGTCTAGATGGGTTAGCGATTACGCCTAAAGGGCTTGTCTTTGGTCTTCTTTCGGCTGTCACAGCAGCTTTTTGTGTTGTTCTGCCGGCAAAATATGTTCGTGAATATGGTAGCTTCCCAGTTATTGGACTTGGGATGCTCATGGGTGGGACAATTTCATTTTTTACAACGCAGGCTTGGCAATACCCACTTGTTTTAAATCAAGGAAACTTGATTGGACTCTTTGGTATCATTGGTATCGGGACAATTCTTAATTACAGTTTATTCTTTATGGGAACAGCAATTATTGGTTCTGTTAAGGGAAGTTTGATGGCGGCAGTTGAGCCGATTTCATCTGTTGTGTTCACAGTTATTCTGATGCATGATGTCTTTTATCCAATGGATTTTCTTGGAATGCTACTGATTATCGTTGCTGTGCTTCTTATCTCAATACGAGATTTGATAGCATTACGCAGCCGATTACAATAATCCTTAAAAACATGGCGATAGTTATTTGCCGTGTTTTTTGTTTTCAATCTTGACAATGGTGATGGATGTTTTTATAATATATATCGCTAGTTATCTAACTGTTAGGTAGCTAACAAAAAACAAAGGAGGATTGCGATGGAAAAAAATATTGGACGCATGGTCAAAATAGCAAGTAATCAGTTGAGTCGTGAGTTTGATAAGTTTGCTAAACCTTATGACTTAACGGGTACACAAATGTCAATTATTGATTTTTTGAGTCATGATTGGAAAGAAGAATATTTTCAACAAGATATTGAAAAAGAGTTTAATATTCAGCGTTCAACAACGACAGTACTTTTGCAACGAATGGAGAAAAAGGGATTGATTTATCGCCAATCTTCTAAAAAAGATGCTAGGAAAAAATCAGTACACTTGACTGAAAAAGCCTTAGCCTTAGTTGATGCTTGCCAAGATTATTTTGTGAGTAAAAATGCTGAGCTAGAAAATCAATTTACAGAAGAAGAAATCGCTATTTTTGAAAAAATTTTGCGTTATTACATCAAAGAAAAATAAGGAGGAAATATGTCGGAA
The DNA here is from genome assembly GCF_049393735.1 of Streptococcus equinus. GTDB lineage: Bacteria > Bacillota > Bacilli > Lactobacillales > Streptococcaceae > Streptococcus > Streptococcus equinus_G. Next base: position 1,580,721 of record NZ_CP185946.1, on the reverse strand, counting down.
GAAAAAATTTCAGCAAAAGTTATTAGGGCTATTGTCGGTGCAGGAATGTTGTCATTTTGCGGTGTCGTAGTTGAGACTGCTATGAATATCACTTTCCCGACTTTGATGAAAGAATTTAATATTAATACATCAACGGTTCAATGGATGACGACAATTTACCTTTTAGTAGTGGCATCAGTAGTGCCTTTGTCAGCGTATTTGAAACGTTCATTTAAGACAAAATCAGTCTTTTTAGCAGCTAACTTGCTGTTTATTTTGGGCGTGTTGATCGATAGCGTTGCCCCAAGTTTTGCTTTGCTTTTGGTTGGACGTGTCATCCAAGGGATTGGAGTCGGAATTGCGCTTCCTTTGATGTTTAATATTATTTTGGACCAAGTCCCAATGAGTAAAATCGGGACAATGATGGGTGTTGGAACTTTGATTACTGCAGTCGCACCAGCGATTGGTCCAACATTTGGTGGATTTGTTTCATCGCATTTTGGATGGCGTGTTATCTTTGTTTTGCTTATTCCGCTTTTGTTAGTCTCTTTAGTATTAGGGGTAACATCTATTGAACAAAAAAATAAAGTAGCGCGTGAAAGTTTAGATTTAATTAGCGTTGTAGCTATTCTTTGCTTATTTGTCGGGTTGATTTTAGGAATTAATAATTTGGCTGAATATGATTTCTTTAGTGTGCCTGTTTTAGGAGGATTGGTAGTTGGAATTGCTGGTCTTCTTGTCTTGGTAAAACGTTCTTCACATTTAGAACAGCCAATTGTTAACTTATCTATTCTTAAAAATGGTAAATTTGCTGGACATGTTATTGCTTTCTTCCTGTTTCAAATTGTCAATCTAGGAATGTCTTTTATTATCCCGAATTACATTCAGTTAGTAAATCATTCAAGTTCAACTGTCGCAGGTCTTTTAGTCTTTCCAGGAGCAATTATTGGTGCCTGCTTTGCACCATTTAGCGGCAGAATTTTAGACCGTTTAGGTGCTAAAAAGCCAATTATTTTTGGGGTTAGTTTACTTGCCTTTGCTCTTTGTCTCTTTAGTATTTTGGCCTTGCATTTACCGAATGCTTGGTTGACTGTTATCTATATTCTATCAATGGCAGGTACTGGAATTGCCTTTGGTAATATCATGACAAATGGTCAAAAACAAGTAACTTCAGACAAACGAGCAGATGCCAATGCTATCTTTAATACTTTGCAACAATTTGCTGGCGCAGTTGGAACGACCGTTGCATCCTTGGTTGTTGCGCTCAGTCAATCAAATACAAGTATCAGTTACTCAGAAGCAACGGCTATAGGCTCACGTAATGCATTTATCATTTTGCTTGTCTTAGCTGTTATTGAATTGATTATCTTATTTAGAGTTGTTGATGGTAAAGAAAAATAATTTTTTAGAGTGCTTTGTCACTCTTTTTTTGATGGAAAATTCAATAGATATATCATTATCACATTCGCCATATTGTTCTAAATATGTTAAAATAAATAGTAAAATATATTTTTTTGGAGAGTAATTTGAGTATAGACGATTATAGGCCGACCTTCGTGGTTGAGGCAGTTTATGATTTAAGAGCAGATGATTTGTTGCGACATGGGATTCATGCCGTTTTAGTAGATTTGGATAATACTTTGATTGCATGGAATAACCCAGATGGCACACCAGAAGTTCGCGCGTGGTTGGATGAAATGACTATGGCGGATATTTCGGTGGTTGTCGTATCAAATAACAGCCATTCGCGTGTGGATCGTGCCGTGTCACGATTTGGTGTAGACTTTGTCAGTCGCGCCATGAAACCTTTCACACGAGGAATTAATATGGCAATCAAGCGTTATGGATTTGACCGTGATGAAGTTATCATGGTTGGTGACCAATTGATGACAGATATTCGTGCGGCTCACCGTGCTGATATTCAGTCTGTTTTGGTAAAACCATTGGTTAAATCTGATGCTTGGAATACTAGAATTAATCGCTGGCGTGAACGCCGTGTTTGGGCCAAACTTGAAGAAAAATACGGAAAAATTCAATATCAAAAAGGAATTTAATGGAAGAATTATTATGTATTGGCTGTGGTGCCAAAATTCAAACTGAAGATAAAGAACAAGCAGGATACACACCAAAAGCAGCACTTGAAAAAGGGCTTGAAACTGGTGAATTGTATTGCCAAAGATGTTTTAGATTACGTCACTATAACGAAATCACTGATGTGCATATCACTGATGATGAATTCTTGAAACTTCTTCACGAAGTTGGTGACAGTGATGCCCTTGTGGTTAATGTTGTGGATATCTTTGATTTCAACGGTTCAGTTATCCCTGGATTGTCACGTTTTGTCTCTGGAAACGACGTCCTACTTGTCGGAAATAAAAAAGACATTTTACCTAAATCAGTCAAAACTGGTAAAGTCACTCAATGGTTGACTGAACGTGCACATGAAGAAGGACTTCGTCCAGTTGATGTTATCTTGACAAGTGCCCAAAATCATCAAGCCATCAAAGATTTGATTGAAAAGATTGAAAAATTGCGCAAAGGTCGTGATGTTTACGTCGTTGGTGTTACAAACGTTGGTAAATCAACACTTATCAATGCAATCATCAAAGAAATTACAGGTGAAAAAGACATTATCACAACATCACGTTTCCCTGGAACAACACTTGATAAGATTGAAATTCCTTTGGATGACGGTTCTTACATTTTTGACACACCAGGTATCATTCACCGCCACCAAATGGCGCATTACCTTGGCGACAAGAACCTAAAATACATCAGTCCGAAAAAAGAAATCAAGCCAAAAACTTACCAACTTAACCCTGAGCAAACATTGTTCTTAGCTGGTTTGGGACGATTTGATTTTATTTCAGGTGACAAACAAGGTTTCACAGCTTATTTTGATAATAATTTGAAACTTCACCGTACAAAATTAGCTGGTGCAGATGCATTTTACGACAAACACGTTGGAAGTCTTTTGACACCACCAAGTGACAAAGAATTAGCTGAATTTCCAAAACTTGTCCGCCATGAATTTACCATCAAAGATAAAATGGATGTGGTTTATTCAGGACTTGGTTGGATTCGCATTAAAGCATCACAAGCAAACCCAGTGAAGATTGCTGCGTGGGCACCTGAAGGTGTGGCAGTAGTGCTTCGTAAAGCTTTGATTTAAAAAATAAAAAGAAAGGAAGTCTGGCTCAAGCTCTCTTTGAGTCGGACGAGGGCTAGAATCAGATGATTATTTAGCGACATCTGATTTTGAAATGCCCTTAGAGTTATAGATATGTTAACATCAAAACAACGTGCTTTTTTGAAATCTCAAGCACACACAATGAAACCAATTGTACAAATTGGGAAAAACGGTCTTAACGACCAAATTAAAACAAGCGTCCGCAATGCATTGGATGCGCGTGAATTAATCAAAGTCACTCTTCTTCAAAATACTGATGAAGACATCCATGAAGTGGCTGAAATCTTAGAAGATGAGATTGGTTGTGATACTGTCCTTAAAATCGGACGTATCATCATTCTTTACAAAGAATCATCTAAAAAACAAAACCGTAAAATCTCACCAAAAGTTAAAGATTTGAACAAATAAAAGTCTGTTTTTGCAGGCAATGTAGTTAGTTGAGTTTGGCACTTATTGTGCAAAGCTCGGAGGTAGTCGAATTGGCATTAGAATTATTGACTCCATTTACCAAAGTGGAATTGGAGAAAAAAGCAAAAGATAAAAATCGTAAACAAATCGGGATTTTAGGTGGTAATTTCAATCCTGTTCACAATGCTCACTTAGTTGTTGCTGACCAGGTTCGCCAACAATTGTGTTTGGATAAAGTTCTTCTCATGCCTGAGTATGAACCTCCACATCTTGATAAAAAAGACACGATTGATGAAAAACATCGCTTGAAAATGTTAGAGCTAGCTATCGAGGGTGTTGATGGTCTTGGTATCGAGACGATTGAGCTAGAGCGAAAAGGTGTAAGTTACACTTACGATACCATGAAACTCTTGATTGAAAAGAATCCTGATGTTGATTATTATTTCATTATCGGTGCTGATATGGTGGATTATCTGCCAAAATGGTACAAGGTTGATGAACTTATCAAGATGGTTCAATTTGTCGGCGTTCAACGTCCAAAATACAAGGCAGGAACATCTTATCCTGTCATTTGGGTCGATGTGCCTATGATGGACATTTCATCAAGTTTGATTCGTCATCATTTTGAAAATGGCTGCCGTCCGAATTTCTTAATGCCTGAGGCAGTTATCGACTACATTGAGAAAGAAGGTCTTTACCGTGGCCTATGAGACATATACAGCAGGAATTGAGCGAGCTGAGCTTTTAGATAAAGTTGCTGCAGTCATGAGCGAGAAACGCTTCAAGCATGTGCTTGGCGTGGAAAAATCAGCAATTGAGTTAGCTGAGCGCTATGGCTATGACACTGAAAAAGCTGGACTTGCTGGATTGATTCACGATTATGCCAAAGAACTTTCAGACCAAGAATTTCTGGATTTGATTGACAAGTATAGCCTTGACCCTGAGCTCAAAAAATGGGGTAACAATGTTTGGCATGGCATGGTCGGCATTTATAAGATTCAAGAAGATTTGGGCGTGACAGATAAGGAAATCTTGCGCAGCATTGAGACACATACTGTTGGTTCTGGTGAGATGTCGTTGCTTGATAAGATTATCTATGTCGCTGATTACATCGAGCCAGGTCGCCGTTTTCCCTTGGTGGAAGAAGCGCGCGTGATTGCGAAGGAGTCGCTTGATAAGGCAGTTGCCTACGAGACTGTCCATACCGTAGAACACCTCGCTCACCAAGCCTTTCCTATCTTCTCACAAACCATTGAAACTTATAATGCGTATGTTGGGTTTATGAAAGATGACAAATGAAAACAGCTCTGTTAGTGATTGATATTCAAACAGCCTTGATAGAGGCTAAACCGTATGCAGTTGATAACTGCTTGTCTGTCTGGCAAAAAGCAATCGCCACTTGTCGTGAGAAAAACATTGAGGTGATTTACGTCCGTCACAATGACGACGAACTACTAACAGGAAGTCATGGCTGGGAAATTTACGAAGCTATTGCTCCAGAAGTTGACGAGAAAATCTTTGATAAGTATTATAATAGTGCTTTTAAAGAGACAGAGTTACAGGCTTATTTGAAAAAACATGATATTAAGCATTTGATTGCTATTGGTATGGCGACCGATTACTGTATAGATACGACTATTAAAGTAGCTTTTGAGTTAGGATATCAGGTGACCGTTCCCAAATATGGGACAACAACATTTGATAGTAAGTTATTGACAGCCGAACAATTGCAAGTACATTATGAAAATATTTGGCATAATCGTTTTGCCAAAGTAAAAACGATAGAAGAATTATTGAAAGAGGATTTATATTGACTAAAGAAGAACTTTTAGCTGTTGTTGTGAAAGCAGCTGATGAAAAACGTGCAGAAGACATGGTTGTCTTAGATCTTTACGGATTGACTAGTGTGACTGATTACTTTGTAGTCGTTAGCGCTATGAACACTCGTCAATTGGACGCTATTGCAGAAAATATTCGTGAAAAAGTCAAAGAAGCTGGTGGCGATGCTAGTCATGCTGAAGGTGACAGCCGTACTGGTTGGGTACTTCTTGACCTTAACGATGTTGTTGTTCACATCTTCTCAGAAGACGAACGTGAACACTACAACATTGAAAAACTTTGGCATGAAGCACCAATGGTTGACGTATCAGAATATCTTGCTTAAGAATAATTTGCCTTGCCAATCGGCAAGGTTTTTGAAACTTGAAGAGAAAAGAACATGAACAAAAACTACGAAAAATTTGCGGCTGTTTATGATGCCATCATGGACGACAGCCTTTATGACAAGTGGACAGACTTTTCGCTCCGCCATTTTCCAAAAGACAAGAAAAAACTCTTGGAATTAGCCTGCGGAACTGGAATTCAGTCAGTACGTTTTGCTAAAGCTGGTTTTGACGTGACTGGGCTAGATTTGAGTGAAGACATGCTTGAAATCGCGAGAAAACGCGCAGAAGCAGCGGGTGAAGCTATTGAGTTCAAACAAGGCAACATGCTTGATTTGTCGCAAGCTGGTAAATATGATTTGGTGACATGCTATTCAGACTCTATTTGCTACATGGCTGATGAAGTCGAAGTTGGTGATGTTTTCAAACAAGTCTACGATAGCTTAAATGACGGCGGTGTCTTTATCTTTGACGTGCACTCAACTTACAAAACTGATACTGTCTTTCCTGGCTATTCTTACCACGAAAATGCAGAAGAATTTGCCATGGTCTGGGACACGTACGCTGATGACGCACCGCACTCAGTTGTCCACGAATTGACATTCTTCTTGCAAGACGAAGACGGACGCTTCACACGCTACGACGAAGTCCACGAAGAACGCACTTACGAAGTCTTGACTTACGACATTCTCTTGGAACAAGCAGGCTTCAAATCATTCAAACTCTACGCTGATTTCGAAGACAAAAAACCACGCAAAAAATCAGAACGCTGGTTCTTTGTGTGCCAGAAGTAGATTAATTATCATAGCAAATATACTTTAGCCTATCAAATAGTGATAGGCTTTTGTGATATAATGGAATATGCCTTGTAAGTAGAGAAAAATATGATTAATAATCGAATTAACTGTAATAATTAATATAAAAAGAATTAAAAAGTATTGATAGACAAAGATAATGATTGGTGATTACTTAATAGAAAAGTGGAGGAGGTAATTTATAGAGATGAAAAATATTACTTGGGATAATTTTAAAGCAGTTCAAAAAGATCCAAGATATTCTTTTGAACAATTGTGTAGAATCTTATTTAAACGAAAATTTTTAAATGAGACATCAGTTTTGACCTCAAGCCCCAATCATCCTGGAATAGAGGCTTCTCCTGTTTTTAGCCGAGAATTAGGAAAGAATATTGCTTTTCAATCAAAATTTTTTCAGGATAAAGTGGATTATAAACAAATTCAAGAATCAGTACAAACAACAATTGATAATTATACTGGTTCACTTGATATTTTTTATCTCTATTGTAATAAAGACCTATCTTTGAACAGTAAATCGGTTCAGAAAATTGAATCTGATTTGAAGAATGCAAATATTGATTTTAAGATTATTAGCAATGATGAAATTCTTTCAGAAATTATAAATTATAATGATTTGCAATCTTTCTTTTTTGGAAATCATACTATTACGAAGGACTGGTTCAAAGAATATAATCAACTTTCGTTTGATTCACTGGGGAATAGATATAATCCGACATTTAATGTGACAACTAGGACAGAAGAAAAAATCCAGCTTTTTGTTAAAAAACAGAGTGCCATTGATAGAATTAATACAAAAAAAGTAAATTTGATTAAAAATTTAGATTCATTATATCCTTTAGAAAGTAATGATTTAATACACAAAATCAAAACATTTGTGAACTCATTAGAAGATGTTACTGTTGAAAAGGTTGAAACATGTTTGAAATGGAATTCTAAAATAAAATCGGAATTCAAAGATGAAATTAAAAATCTTATTGCAACGAAAGATGAATTAAAAGCTGAACTTGAAACAATTACAGAATTATCAGGAGGGCAATCAAACAAAATTTTTAATAAAATTAGCAATATAGATAGATTATTGTACTGGTTAGATTTTTTTGGATGTTCTGAAGATGATGCTGCTTTAATTGAAAATAAAATTCTTGTTATTACTGGTGAAGCAGGAATAGGAAAGTCACAGTTGTTTGCAACAACTGTACGAGATATAGTAGATAATGGTGGTTATGCGCTTTTATTATTGGGACATCACTACAACTCTAGTAATGATATAATGGCTCAAATTATGGAAAGGTTTGATTTTAGTTTTGGATTTCTAGAATTTTTAGATATTTTAGATGTTTTAGGAGAAACTAAGAATGAAACTATTTATATATTTATAGATGCTATAAACGAGACTTCATGCAAAGATGTATGGAAAAATGGTTTGTCTAAAATAATTACTGAAGTAAATAAGCATAAGCATATAAAACTTGTATTGTCTATACGAACAGGTTACGAGAAACTTGTTCTTGAAGAAAAAACTATTGAAAGAATTCAAAACAGGGAAAACTTTCAGATTAAACATTATGGTTTTCAAGATGACTCGGTTAAAGCAACGAAAGAATTTTTAGATTTCTACAATATTCCATTTTCACCATCAGACTTGCTGAATTATGAGATGACAAATCCTCTATATTTAAAGCTTTTTTGTGAAACGTACGATAATGAGGAGTTAAATCTTTTTCAAATGTTTGAACGTCGTATAGTTCGTGCTGATGAAGAGATTCAAAGGGTTCTGGAAATACCTGATTCAGGAGAAATACTAAAATATTTCTTACTTGAAGTAGCTAAATGGCAGTTTAATCATAACAAAAATTCTATAAATAGAAATGAACTTTTTCGATTAGAGTTTTGGTCAGATTATGGTATTCAAAAAAAGCCATATTTTCTTTCAAATCTTTTAAAATCTGGTTTAATTATCAGCTATTCTTCTAAGAATGATGAGGAAGTTTATTCATTTGGTTATAATTTGCTAGAAGATTATCTCAAAGCTCAAGTGATACAAAAAGAATTTTCTGAGAAAAAACAATCAAAGGAATATTTGGAGCATGTTGTATTAAAAATTGAAAACGGAAAAATTATTAACTGGAATAATATTGACGTATTTTTATTTGCTTGTTACTTTTATTATGAAAAATTCAATGAGGATTGTATTGAATTAATTAAAAAAATTTCTGATCAAAACGATTGTTATGAATTAGCTACTAGGTATATAAAGAGTTTTTCTTGGAGACCTGCTCATACTTTAAGTAAAGAACAATTTAGAGATATTGCAAATAATTATCCTATAGACCAACTTACAGTATTGCAAGTTTTAGTTGAAAATAGCACCAGAGCAAAGAATCCAATTAATGCTAATTTTTTGCACGAGGTGTTGTGGCCTAAGAAAATGGCTGACCGAGATGGATTTTGGTTACCATTTATTAATAGTTTGGCGGATGAGAGTCAAAGAATCTTTCAGTTGATTACCTTATTTGATAATGATGGTCAAGTTGGATTCTTTTCAGTGGATAACGTTAAATTACTTCTTGTTTTATTTACATGGTTGCTAGCTTCCTCTAATAGAAAATTGAGAGATATAACTTCGAAAGCTATGATTGAAGTATTGAAAGTGAACTTTGAGCTTTGTGAATATCTTTTGAGAAAATTTGAAAATGTCAATGATCCCTATATTATACAACGATTATATGCTATTATTTTTGGGGCTAGTGTAAAGAGAGTTGATAATTTTGAGGAAGAATTTCAATCTTTAGCTGAATTTGTCTATTTAAGTATATTCAACAAAGAGACTGTTTATCCAGATATATTATTGAGAGATTATGCTAGATTAATCATTGAAAGATTCTTATTTGAGTTTCCAAGCGTTAAACTTGAGATAGAGAAATCAAAGATTCTTCCTCCTTATAATTCAAATCCGATTCCAGTAGTAAATTCTGAAGCCTATGATAGTGATGATAAATTTAAAGGTTTTGCACGAATTGATAGCTCTATGAGACCAGAAGGAGTTGGTATGTATGGTGATTTTGGAAGATATGTTTTTCAATCAGCACTAACCTATTTTAAAGATGTGAATGTTGAAAATTTGTATCATTATGCCATGCAATTTATTCGAGATGAATTAGGCTATACATCTAATAAATGCTTATCAGATTATGATTGTAGAAGGCACCATCCTTTAGATAGAAGTAGAGGACACTTGGTCGAAAGAATTGGTAAAAAATATCAATGGATTGCATTTTATAATATTTTAGCTAGAATTTCTGATTATCATAAGCTCAAATGGGACGATGTTGAGGACAACGTTTTTAAAGGTCCTTGGGAACCTTATGTGAGAGATTTTGATCCTACTTTAAACTATCATACATTGCAACCTTTAGACATACTTCCTAAGTTTAATATTGAATATGAAATGGAATTTTGTGAACAGAAATTGGATAATAAAGGAATCAATGACTGGATTAGTGACAAGCCAAGATTATTTAGTAAGTCTTTATCTTATAAAGATAACAATGGAATAGAGTGGGTGATACTATATCAAAATAAAGAATTAAAATATAAACCAGAGGAATATGTTGAAGATTCTCTTGGCTTTATTGAAGGAGAACAAAGGATATGGCGAATTGTAGAAGCGTATTTTATTAAGAATACAGAATTTGATGAGTTTATAAAAAATGTTCAGGATAATAAGTTCCTAAGAAATAATATTTCTGGGGGAGCGCCTTACTATTATCAATTTTTTAATAGGGAATTTGCTTGGGCCTCGAGTGTAAAAGGAACTAATAATAAATATGATTATTATGTAGAAACTGGTGAAAAGAAAATCGAGCGTCAAATAAAGACAAATGTTGATTTTTCAGATGGCAAACTTAAGATTGAGGAGATAGAGGAAGATGTTGATATTAATGTAACTAAATTAATTGCTAGCTTGTTCCCTGCACATATTCAATTTTTGTGGGAAGAAGAATATGATTTTTCTAAAGATGATACAATCTCATTTGATATTCCTTGCCCTGAATTAATTAGCGAATTGAATTTAAGTCAAAAAGATTATGACAGCTATTTTTATAGCCCAACAGGAGAGTTAGTCGCTTTTGATGGAAATGTTACGAATAGTATTGATGGTTTGGTTATCAGGAAAGATTTTCTAAATAAATTTTTAGAGGAAAATGAATTATCAATTATTTGGGATTTTGTTGGAGAAAAGCAGTATTTTACTCAAAATCCCAGAGAACAATACTATTGCCGTTGGGATGGCATTTTTTGGGAAGAAAAACACTCTGTGAAGAATAAAATTTGCATCAATGAACAAAAAACATGTGAGAAAGATTAATCTAATGACATCAATATCTTCTATACGAATGTTTATCTTCCATTTATCAAAATTCTAAGATATAATTATTAAGGAGCACAACATGACTATCACTGGTATCGTTGCTGAATTTAATCCTTTTCATAATGGACACAAGTACCTTTTAAATCAAGCTGACGGTGTCAAAATCGTTGCTATGTCTGGAAATTTTGTGCAACGTGGTGAGCCTGCGGTTGTGGACAAGTGGACGCGCGCGGAAATGGCTCTGAAATGTGGTGCTGATTTGGTAGTTGAATTGCCATTTTTGGTGGCTGTTCAGTCAGCGGACTACTTTGCACAGGGAGCGGTGGACATTTTAGAGCGCCTTGGTGTGGATAACTTGGCATTTGGGACAGAAGAAAATCTGGATTATCAACACTTTTCACAGATTTATGCGGATAATCAACAGAAAATAGTGGATTACTTGCAAAATTTGCCTGATAATTTGTCTTATCCACAGAAAACGCAGAAAATGTGGGAGACATTTGCTGGTGTCAACTTCACAGGTAACACACCAAATCATATTTTGGGGCTTTCTTATGCCAAAGCTTGCGCAGGAAAATCAATCAAGCTTAGCCCAATCATGCGTCAGGGAGCTGGCTATCACTCGCTTGAGACTGATGTCGCATTTGCTTCCGCGACAAATCTGCGTATCCACAGACAAGACAAAGATTTTGTGGACAAATTCATGCCGCAAGCTGACCTTTTCCTAGGCGCCCCTCAAGTGACTTGGGAGAATTATTTCCAATTGCTCAAGTACCAAATCGCGACAAACCCTGATTTGACAGGGATTTTCCAGGTAAATGAAGAGTTAGCCAGCCGTATCTGCTCTGCTATTAGGAGCGTAGCGACTGTGGACGAATTGGTGGATAAAGTCGCCACAAAACGCTACACGAAGGCTCGAATCCGTCGCATTTTGACTTACATTTTGGTCGGAGCTGTGGAAAAGCCCTTGCCAGAAGCGGTACATGTGCTTGGATTTACCGAAAAAGGGCAAAAACACCTTAAAACGGTGAAAAAGTCTGTGGATATCGTCGCTCGAATCGGTGCAAAACCGTGGGACGCAGTGACGCAACAAGCTGACCAGGTCTATCAGCTTGGAAATTCACAACTTCAAGAACAAACTTGGGGAAAAGTTCCAGTGATAATAAAGAAGTAAACGGTTACAAGTAAAAAAACTTCATTTTTCTCTTGACCCTAACGTAACGTTATAGTCTATACTTATCATCGAGAGGAGCTAGTACATGAAAACAGTAAAAGAGATGAGTCAGATATCAGGCATTAGCGTGCGAACGTTGCATTATTATGATCAGATTGGTCTTTTAAGCCCCTCCTTTATTGGGGAAAATGGCTATCGCTTTTATGATATGGACGCATTTGAACGTTTGCAAGAAATTCTTCTGTTTCGTGAGCTAGAATTTCCTCTTAAAAAAATAAAGGAAATCCTGTCGGACCCAAGCTATGACAAAGAAGAAGCTTTATGCGAGCAGATAAAATGGCTCGAATTGAAAAAAGAGCATTTGGAAAAAGTTATTTGTCATGCCAAGTCCTTGCAGGAAAATGGAGGAAACATGATGACATTTACGGCTTACGACAAGTCAGAGTTGGAAGCTTTTCAAAGAGAAGCTAAAGAACGTTGGGGAACAACGGAAGCTTATCAAGCATTTGAAAAAAATCCACAGACTGATTTTTCGGTCATTACGGAAGAAATGGCAGCGATAATGAGAGACTTTGCAAAGCTAAAAGAGCATTCTCTTTCTGATAGCAAGGTTCAAAAACAAGTTGAAACTTTACAAAGCTATATTAGTGAGCATTTTTACCCATGTGATATGGAGATTTTATCAGGTCTGGGGCAAATGTATATTGAGGATAATCGTTTCACAGCTTTTATCGATAAAGCGGCAGGTCAAGGGACAGCTAGTTTTGTCAGCTCTGCCATTGCAGAATATGTCAAAAATAGATAATTTTAAAACCAAGCTTTGAGAAAATCAGCCGATTAGAATCATGAAATAAGCGCTTACAAAATAAATAAAAAAACTGAGCTTTTGTTGAGCTCAGTTTTCTTTTCTAATTTTCCATCCCCATTTTACACAGCCTTGTCAAAGTGCTATAATAAAAAGGATTACGAATTTAGCTTTTGCTAGTTCAGTAGTTAATGATTAGGCTGTTTTCAGTCGAATCAATTAATCATGCTAAAATAAAAAAATAATCTTTACAAAGGAGACTACCCATGGGACGTAAGTGGGCCAATATTGTTGCCAAAAAAACTGCCAAAGATGGTGCTAACTCAAAAGTTTACGCTAAATTTGGTGTTGAAATCTATGTTGCTGCTAAAAAAGGTGAACCAGATCCAGAATCAAACTCAGCTTTGAAATTTGTACTTGAACGTGCAAAACAAGCGCAAGTACCAAAACACGTTATCGACCGCGCTATCGATAAAGCAAAAGGTAATACAGACGAAACTTTCGTTGAAGGTCGTTACGAAGGATTTGGACCAAACGGTTCAATGATTATTGTTGATACTTTGACAAGTAACGTTAACCGTACTGCTGCTAACTTGCGTACTGCATTTGGTAAAAACGGTGGTAACATGGGAGCATCTGGTTCAGTTTCTTACATGTTCGACAAAAAAGGTGTTATTGTCTTTGACGGTGACGATGCAGACAGCATTTTTGAACAATTGCTAGAAGCTGATGTTGATGTTGAAGATGTTGAAGCAGAAGATGGTGTAGTAACTGTCTACACAGCTCCAACTGACCTTCACAAAGGTATCGAAGCTTTGCGTGCTAACGGCATCGAAGAATTCAAAGTTACTGAACTTGAAATGATTCCTCAATCAGAAGTAACTCTTGAAGGTGAAGACCTTGAAACATTTGAAAAACTTGTTGACGTTCTTGAAGATGACGAAGACGTTCAAAAAGTTTACCACAACGTATCTGATTTCTAATCTGATATTATAAAGAAGCGCTCGGTCGAAAGGCTGGGTGCTTTTTGTTATAGTTTCAACCTATCTCCTTGATAAAAAATAACTATTGGTAATCAAGTCGCAATTGTTTTACAATATAGCTTAATTATACTGAAAGTGAGGTCTTCCTATGGAGAAAGTTGTTGTTGGCATTTCGGGAAATATCAAAGAACTTCCGGCGCGGTCTGGTTTGCCTTATGATGTGGTTTCACGGCGTTTATCTGATGGTGTCAAAGAAGCTGGTGGTCTTCCAATCATCATTCCAGTGGGGAGCCCAAATTTGGCTAAAGATTACATTAGCATGATTGATAAGCTAGTCCTATCAGGTGGTCAAAATGTTACTCCGAAATTTTATGGTGAAAGAAAAACCATTGATAGTGATAATTATAGCTTGGAGCGTGATGAGTTTGAACTGGCTTTGATAAATGAGGCTCTTAAGCAAAATAAACCGATTTTTGCAGTTTGTCGCGGCATGCAGCTGCTAAATGTCGCTTTGGGTGGTACTTTGAATCAAAAAATCGAGCATCACTGGCAAGAAGATTTTTCTGGAACATCCCAAAAAGTGGAAATCCTGCCCAACAGCCGTGTCAGCAAATTCCTTTCGACAGGTTCTTTGGTCAATTCGTTCCACCAGCAAAGTGTGAAAGAGTTGGCGCCTAGTTTGATTGCGACAGCGCGTGACCCGCGTGATGGGACAATCGAAGCCTATGAGAGCAAAGATGGTGCACCGATTTTAGGTTTTCAATGGCATCCAGAATTGCTTTTAGAAAAAGCAGAGAGTCGTAGGATTTTTAGCTATTTAGTTGAGCAGCTTTAGTGATTATAGGAGTTTAGAAGTATGATAAAGAAAAGTTTATTAGGATTAGCACTACTATTGAGTACAGGTCTGGCAGTTAATGTTGAAGCAGCTGAGCACAAAGCTGTTGTGGCAACAGCAGGAGATATTAAGCCGTTTTCTTATCAAGATAAAAAAGGTAACTTAACAGGTTATGACATCGAAGTTATCAATCAAGCAAGTAAATACATTGATGGTTACGAGTTTACTTTTAAAAAGACAGCTTGGGACTCAATTTTTGTTGGCTTAGATAGCGATATTTATCAAGTGGCTGCCAATAATCTGTCTTACACGAAAGAACGTGCAAGCAAATATCTTTATTCTGTGCCAATTGCTAAAAATCCGCTGGTGCTAGTCACTAAGGATGGTTCTGACATTAAATCACTTGATGATATTGCTGGTAAGGTGACTCAAGATGATACAGGAACATCGACAGCGAAATTTGTCGATGATTGGAATAAGAAGCACAGCGATTCACCGTCAAAAATTGAATATTCTGGCGAAGATGTCACAAAACGTTTACTTGATTTGGACAGCGGCGAATTTGATTATTTAATCTTTGATAAAATTTCCGTTGAGACGATTATCAAGCAAAAGAAACTCGACTTGACTGTTACTGATTTAAAAACAGATGACAATCCAAATAATTATATTATTTTCTCAAGTGACAGCAAGAAATTGAAGTTAAAATTTGATAAAGCAGTGAAAAAACTTTATGATAAAGGTGTCTTAGAGACGTTAAGTCAAAAATATTTAGGTGGTAGTTACTTACCAGATAAGCAAGCAATAGAGGAAGCAAAATGACAAGAGATTTTTATGAAAAATTAGCAAAAGTTCGTCATCAGATTCACGCACACCCAGAAATTTCTGAAAAGGAATTCGAGACAACAGCTTTTTTGAAAGACTATATTTCAAAACTTGGTATTCGGATTCTTGAGACGGCTTTGCCAACAGGTTTTATCGCAGAGATTGGTCAAGGTAAGCCTATTGTAGCTTTGCGAGCGGATATTGATGCTCTTCCGATTGTGGAGCGAAATACTTTTGATTATGCAAGCAAGAATGGTGCTATGCACGCTTGTGGGCATGATTTTCACCAGACTAGTCTCTTAGGTGCTGCTGAGATTTTAAAGGCAAAAGAAGAGCAGCTAAAAGGAACTGTGCGCTTGATTTTTCAGCCAGCTGAAGAAGTGTCAGTTGGTGCCTATCAAGTGATTGAAAATGGCGGTCTTAAGGATGTTTCTGCTATTATTGGCTACCACAATTATCCTCATTTGAAACCTGGGGAAATCGGGCTTCGCTCAAAAGCAATCATGGCAGCGGTCGATAAGTTTAAAGTTACCGTTAGTGGTGTGAGCGGACACGCTGCGCGTCCAGATTTTGGGACAGATACTGTCTTAGCCATCACAACGATTGTCAATAATCTTCAGGCGATTATCAGCCGTACGGTATCGCCTTTTGAGCCTGCAGTCTTGTCAGTGACGCATATTGATGTGGGCAGCGCGTGGAATGTCATGCCAGAATCAGGCTATTTTGAAGGGACAATGCGCTCATTTTCAGCAGAGACTAGACAGCATTTGCGTGATTCATTTACTAAAATTATCGAAAACACAGCTAACCAATTTGCAGCTCAAGTATCGATTGAATGGGGTAAAACACCGACATTAACTTTTAATGATGAAGAATTAACACCTTTAATTGCCAAAAATTCTGAGCGATTTGCCAAGGTTTTAGAAGTTGAACCTCTGACAATTGGTGAGGACTTTGCGGCTTATCAAGAGAAAATCCCAGGTGTTTTTGCTTTAATTGGAAGTAATGGCGATGAGAATGCAGCAGGGCTCCATCAGGATACTTTTACGGTCAAAGACGAAGCACTCGAAACAGCCGTGCAGTATTTTGTCGAAAATGCCATTTACTTGCTTGATTACTTTGCCAAAGATAAAGACTAGTTGGGTGATAAGATTTCTTTATCGCGGTGATAGAATTTAAGTATTTGTTAAGAGGCTTATCTGATGTTAAGATGTTAACAACTCTTAAAGAAGGTAGGAAATAACATGACATCATTAAAGAAAATGCTCGGCATAACAGGATTTATTCTTGCATCAACAGCGCTTCTTGCAGCATGTTCATCAGATAATTCATCAAAAACATCTTCAAGTAAGGAAGAGGTTACGTTTGCGACGGTTGGAACGACAGCTCCATTTTCATACGAGGACGATGGAAAATTAACAGGATATGATATCGAAGTAGCAAAAGCTGTTTTCAAAGATTCAGACAAGTACAAAGTGACTTTCAAGAAGACAGAGTGGTCATCTATTTTCACAGGTCTTGATTCTGGAAAATATCAGCTTGGCGGAAATAACATCAGCTACACAAAAGAACGTTCAGCTAAATACCTTTATTCTTATCCGATTGGTTCAACACCGTCTGTTTTAGTGGTCTCAAAGGACTCTGACATCACATCTTATGATGACATTGCTGGACATTCAACTCAGGTTGTTCAAGGAACAACAACGGCTGCTCAGTTGGAAAAATATAATACTGAAAACAGCAAGCAAGTTGAACTCAACTATACCAATGAAAATATTACTCAAGTTTTGACAAACTTGAACGAAGGTAAATTTGATTTCAAGATTTTTGATGCCCCAACGGTTAATACCATTATCAAAAATCAAAATTTGGATAATTTGAAAACAATTGAATTGAAATCAGATGAACAGCCATTCATTTACTTCATTTTGGGACAAGATCAAAAAGCTTTGCAAACCTATGTCAATAAACGCTTGAAAGCTTTGCAAAAGGATGGCACTTTGTCAGATTTAGCTCAAAAATATCTAGGTGGAGATTACATCCCAGCAGCAGAAGATTTGAAAATTCCATCGGAAAAATAATTCTGTTATAGTTTAAAACTATAACTAAACCCTGTTTTTAACAATTTGAAACCTATAACCAAATAGGATAGAATTAAATCACGAGTTAAATGAAAAGAGGAACATAGATATGAAATTGAAAAAATTACTTGGAGTAGCTAGTGTAGCGATTGCATCGACTGTCTTGTTAACAGCATGTGGCGGTTCAAAATCAGCTTCTAACGATTCAACACTTAAAGTTGGTATCATGACTTTGGATGATGCAACTGAACCACTTTGGGATAAGGTTAAAGAATTGGCTAAAGACAAGGGCGTTGATATTGAGTTGGTTGAATTCACTGATTACAACCAGCCAAATGAAGCTCTTCAAAATGGTGAAGTTGACGTCAATGCCTTCCAACACAAATATTTCTTGAACAACTGGAATTCAGAAAATAAAGGAACTTTGGTAGAAGCAGCTGACACACTTCTTAGCCCAATCCGCCTATTCTCAGGCACAACAGGGGATGACGCTAAGTACAAAGATGTCAAAGAGCTACCAGATAAAGCAACTATCTCAATTCCAAATGATGCTTCAAATGAAAGTCGTGCGCTTTACCTTCTTCAATCAGCTGGCTTGATTAAACTTGATGTTTCTGGTGATGAATTGGCAACAATTAAAAACATTTCATCAAATCCTAAAGATTTGGATATCAAAGAAGTTGATGCAGCTCAAACTGCTTCAACATTGTCATCAGTAGATGCTGCAGTTGTTAATAACTCATATGCTCAATCAGCAGATGTTGATTATGACACTACACTTTACAAAGAAGCTGTTGATGATAACTCAGACCAATGGGTCAACATTATTGCAGCTCAAAAAGATTGGAAAAAATCTAAAAAAGCTAAAGCAATCAAAACTTTGATTTCAGTTTATCAAACTGACGAAGTTGGAAAAGTTATCCAAGATGCAACTGACGGCGTTGATATTCCAGCTTGGGATGGCGCAAAAGTTTCATCAAGTGATAAAGATTAATTAGGAGAATCTGGCGTGTTAAAGCACGCCAATTTTCTATTAATGGAGATTGTGTTGAAAGTGCTTTAAAATTCATCACAATATGGTAGAATATTAAGTTGGAAAGTTTTGAAAAATCTTTTTGGCTAAAAAGAATAGTTCGTTAGGAAAAAGATTAGTAATGATTGAGGAGTTGAGTAAGAGTTATGACAAAACCGATTATTAATTTAGAGCATATCGATATTACTTTTCACCAGAAAAAACGCGTCATCGAAGCTGTAAAGGATGTTTCGATTGCGATTAATAAAGGTGATATTTACGGTATTGTTGGGTATTCTGGTGCTGGTAAATCAACGTTAGTACGTACGATTAACTTGCTTCAAGCCCCAACAGCAGGAAAAATCACAATTGGTGAAGATGTGACGTTTGCGGATGGAAAAGTGCAATTGAAAGGTGCTGCACTTCGTCAAAAACGTCAAAAAATTGGAATGATTTTCCAACACTTTAACTTGATGGCACAAAGAACAGCACGCCAAAATGTTGCCTTTGCCCTTCGCCACTCAAAATTGAGCAAAGAAGAAAAAGACAAGAAAGTTGCTGATTTGTTGGAATTGGTAGGACTGGCTGACCGAGCTGAAAACTACCCATCACAATTGTCAGGTGGTCAAAAACAACGTGTGGCGATTGCGCGTGCTCTTGCCAATGACCCAGAAATTTTGATTTCTGATGAATCAACATCAGCCCTTGACCCTAAAACAACTAAGCAAATTTTGGCTTTGTTGCAAGAATTAAACCAAAAACTTGGTTTGACAGTGGTTATGATTACCCACGAAATGCAAATTGTTAAAGATATTTGTCATCGTGTGGCTGTTATGCAAAATGGTCATTTGATTGAGGAAGGTTCTGTTTTAGATATTTTCTCAAATCCAAAAGAACCTTTGACGCAAGAATTTATCAAAACTGCAACAGGAATTGAAGATGCTTTGGTTAAAATTGAAAAACAAGCAATCGTGCAAAATCTTCCAAAAGATGACTTGCTTGTCCAATTGAAATACGCTGGAACATCAACAGATGAACCAATTCTTAACCAAATTTACAAACAATTCGAAGTCACAGCGAATATTCTTTACGGTAATATCGAGATTTTGGATGACACGCCTGTTGGTGAGATGATTGTTGTCTTGTCTGGTGAGGCTGCTGCACTTGCTGGAGCACAAGAAGCAATTCTTGCTGCTGGAATTGAATTAACAGTATTGAAACGAGGTGCCTAAATGATTGAATGGATTTCTACAAATTTGCCTGATGTTTACCGTATCGGCTGGGAAGGGACAAATTCTTGGTCAGATGCCTTTTCAGCAACGATTTATATGACAGGATGGTCATTTGTGATTGGTGGAATTTTAGGTCTTGTTATGGGCTTGTTCTTGGTATTAACTGGTCCCAATGGTGTCCTAAGCAATCGATTTGGTTTCAAAGTTCTTGATATCTTTACCTCAATTGTTCGTGCTATTCCATTTATCATCTTGCTTGCGATTTTAAAAGGCTTCACATACGCGATTGTAGGGACTAACCTTGGTAAAACAGCTGCTTTGATTCCTTTGTCAGCAGCGACATTTGCCTTCTATGCCCGTCAAGTTCAAGTTGTCTTTTCTGAGATGGATAAGGGTGTTATTGAGGCAGCACAGGCTTCTGGAGCAACTCTATGGGATATTATCAAGATTTACCTAAGTGAAGGTTTGCCAGAACTTATTCGTGTGTCAACTGTGACATTGATTTCGCTTATTGGTGAAACAGCTATGGCTGGTGCAATCGGTGCTGGAGGTCTTGGTTACATCGCTATTTATTACGGTTATAACCGTTCAGCAACTGATGTCACAATTGTTGCAACACTATGTATTTTGATTTTAGTCTTCATTATTCAATTTATCGGAGACTTCTTGACTAAGAAATTGAGTCATAAATAATTTTTGAGAGTACAAAAAAACAAGTTTCGATTGAAACTTGTTTTTTTATGTTTAAGCTTTTTTAACTTTATGTAAGATGAATCCCACGATAAATCCTACAACTGCAAAGCTAATCCATTCCATTGAGAATTGACCAAGTGGAACGATATTACTAAAGAAGTTTACAAGACCTGCTGGCAAGTGGAAAAGACCAGTTTGTTTAGCAAGCGTTGAGATGGCATCGTAAAGTGCTGGAACAGCTGTAAAAGCAATTGTCAGTTGGTAAACGATACGATCTTTTTCAAAGAATTTCGCTAGTAAAGAAAGTAGGATAATAACAACTGTCAGTGGATATAACAAGTAAAGTACTGGAAGTGACCATTTTATGAGGTCAGTTAGACCACCGAAGTAGAAGAATAGAGCAATCAAAGTGAAGAGAGTTGCCCAAGTAACGTGAGAAACTTTTGGTTGCAATTTGTGGAAGTATTCAGCACAAGCAGTGATCAATCCAGTTGATGTTGTTAGACATGCAAGGAAAATAGCTGCAGCGAGAATAATTTGACCGATGCTTCCAAGATAGAAGTGAGCAGCCTGGCCGAGAATATTACCACCATCGATTGGATCACCTTTGAACATGAAGTGTCCATTTGTGAAATCAAAAAGATTTTGTGAAGATGCTCCGATACGACCAACGAAGATGTAGATAAGAGCAAGAAGTGCAGTGGCAATTAATCCAGATTTGAATGTTAAAGCAGCGATTTCAGATTGTTCTTTTGCACCGTGTGATTTGCTGGCATCAATAACGATAATGGCAAAAGCAAGTGAAGCAAGGGCATCCATTGTACCATAACCTTGAATAAGTCCTGCTACGAACGGAACGTCTTTGAATGCATTACTGATATCATTAGCAGCGTTGTAAGCTGGTCCGATATCACCAGCAGGTTTGACAAATGATGCAATGACTAAAATAGCAATGATAATCAAAAGTGATGGTGTTAAGTATTTACCAATACGGTCAGCGATTTTATTTGGTTTGATAGCCAAGATGTAAGAAATTCCAAAGAAAACTAAACCGTAAATGATTTTTGCAATAACATTGTCACCAAAGATAGGTTGAATACCGATTGAAAATGATGTCGCACCAGTTCTTGGAATGGCAAAGAATGGACCAATTGATAAGTAAAGTGCGATTGAAAATAGTAAAGCATATTGACGTGAAACTGGACGTGCGAAATCTTCAATATCACTAGCTCCTGAGTAGGCAACAGCTACAACCCCTAACAGAGGAAGCGTAACACCAGTTAAACAGAAACCAAGAATGGCTAGAGCTAAGTTACTTCCAGAGTAAATTCCTAAAAAGGCTGGATAGATGAGATTACCAGCTCCAAAGAATAGAGCAAATAGCATGAAACCTATGATAATATAAATGTTTTTTACGGGTTTCATTAATGTCCTCCTAATAAATATACGATATAACATTTTGCTGAGACAATTTTTCTCATTTTACAAAATTCCATGAAGAATATTATATCGAACTCCAAAACACTCGTCAATAGAAGAAAAATACAGATTTTTTTGAAAAACTTGACTAAGCTTGCTATGACGGGGCTTAGCGTTGTTAGAAAAAATCACAAAATTTTCAAAAAATTGAGAAATTCCATGTTTTAAGCGCTACCAAATGGCCAAAAATGGCTTTGTTGGTTTGACGAAGAGCCTGATTTATATTATGATTAAACAGTTAATTATATTTATAAGGAGCTACCATGAAACGATTTATTAGTGTTTGGAATAGAACTAGCCTAATCAAACGAATCATCATTGGTGTTGTTCTTGGATTTATTTTAGGAATGACAGTTCCTAAATTATCAGGAATTGGTATTTTAGGTGATTTATTTGTTGGTGGGCTTAAAGCGGTAGCGCCATTACTTGTCTTTGTTTTGGTTGCTAGTGCATTGTCACAAAATGAAAAGGGACAAAAGACCAATATGTCAACGATTATTGGACTTTATCTTGTTGGGACCTTAGCAGCTGCCTTAGTTGCAGTTGTGGTTAACTACCTTTTCCCAATTACTCTCACCTTGGATACTGCCACGCAACCAAAATTGTCATCTCCTGAAGGAGTTGGGCAAGTTTTCCACAGTCTATTGTTAAAAATGGTTGATAACCCAATTAATGCATTGGGGTCAGCTAACTATATCGGTGTCTTAACTTGGGCAGTTATTTTTGGACTTGCATTTAGAAATTCTAATAAAACAACTAAAGACATGTTACAAACAATGGCAGAAGTTACTTCACAAGTGGTTCGTTGGATTATTAATTTAGCGCCATTTGGTATCTTAGGGCTTGTCTTTAAAACAATCTCAGACAATGGGGTTAAGATTTTAGCAAACTACGGTTTCTTGATTTTAGCTCTTGTTGGGACAATGTTTTTTGTAGCCTTGGTCGTTAATCCATTTATTGCATTTATCTTCATGCGCAAAAATCCATATCCATTGGTTTTCCGCTGCTTACGTGATTCTGGTTTGACAGCTTTCTTCACACGAAGTTCAGCTGCTAACATTCCAGTTAACATGAAACTTTGTGAAGACTTAGGATTGGATGAGGATACATACAGAGTGTCAATTCCACTTGGTGCAACTATCAATATGGGTGGTGCTGCTATTACAATCAACGTTTTAACTCTCGCCGCGGTTAATACATTAGGAATTCATGTTGATTTCCCGACAGCATTCTTGCTAAGTGTGCTATCAGCTGTTTCAGCCTGCGGAGCTTCAGGTGTCACTGGAGGATCACTTCTTTTAGTTCCTGTGGCATGTAGCTTGTTTGGTATTTCAAATGACCTAGCAATGCAAGTTGTCGGCGTTGGATTTATTGTTGGTGTTGTTCAAGATTCATGTGAAACAGCACTTAACTCTTCAACAGATGTTCTCTTTACAGCAGTTGCTGAAAAATCTGTTTGGGGTAAAAAGAAAAACGTTAAAAACTAAAAAATAGCTGAGCATTGCTCAGCTGTTTTTCGTTCTTATAAAACGTTTTTATAGCTGGTTCAAAGAATAATAATCTTTAAAATATGTCTCATTTATGGTAAAATAAAACCGCATAAGGATAACATTTTAAGGCAATTTACTTAGGAAATAGATAAGAAAGTTATTTAAGGAGAACGAGTTATGAAGAATAATTCTATCAAGACTGTTGTAGCGACAGGTATTGGAGCTGCGCTGTTTATCATTATTGGGACATTGGTTAACATTCCAACCCCTATTCCAAATACAAACCTTCAATTGCAATATGCTGTTTTAGCTTTGTTTGCTGTAATTTATGGTCCGACTGTTGGTTTCTTTTCAGGCTTTATCGGTCATGCCTTGAAAGATGCACTTCAGTACGGTTCACCATGGTGGACTTGGGTTCTAGTGAGCGGACTTATCGGACTTGCTATCGGATTGGTGTCTAAAAAAATTAATATTGAAAAAGGTCAATTGACTGGAAAAGATTACGCTTGGTTTAACGGTACACAAATCCTTGCAAATATTATTGGATGGGCAGTTATTGCGCCATATGGAGATATTTTAGTTTATAGTGAACCAGTAAGTAAAGTATTTACACAAGGTATTTTATCAGCTGTGATTAATAGCTTGACGATTGCTATTGGTGGTTCTTTACTTCTAGCGGTTTATACAAAAACACGCACAAAATCTGGCAGTTTGACAAAAGATTAAGATTTAATCTTAACTGCGATAATTAACATTCTAGTATTATTTCAGCTCGTTTTCGAGCTGTTTTTTAAGGAGTAGGATGACAAGCTTGTCCTACTCTTAATCATTTTTTAGGAGAAATATTATGAAACCCCTTATTGAATTTAAGGATTTCACTTTTAAATATGATGCTCAAGCAGAGCCGACGCTAAAATATCTTAATTTAACCATTGAGAGAGGGCAAAAAGTCTTAATTGTCGGTCCATCGGGCTCTGGAAAGTCAACGATTGGGCAGTGTCTCAACGGTATCATTCCAAATATTCATCACGGTGAAAAAACAGGACAATTTACCATTGCAGGTAAGGATGCTTTTGATCTATCTATTTATGATAAATCACATTTAGTTTCTACAGTTTTGCAGGATCCAGATGGACAGTTTATCGGCTTAACTGTAGCAGAGGATTTGGCATTTGCACTTGAAAATGACTGCCTTCCTTTGAAGGAAATGCGAGAAAAAGTCGATTATTGGGCTGAGAAACTTGATTTGGCAACTTTCTTGGATAATCGTCCGCAGGATTTATCAGGTGGTCAAAAGCAACGAGTGAGTTTGGCAGGTGTTTTGATTGATGAAAGTCCAATCTTACTTTTTGATGAGCCACTTGCTAATCTTGATCCAAAGTCAGGACAAGAAACGATTGAATTGATTGATCGCATCCACCAAGAAGGCAAGACAACGACGATTATTATTGAGCACCGCTTGGAAGATGTGCTTTATCGACACGTAGATAAAGTTGTTTTAGTCAATGATGGTCGTATTGTATTTGATGGTCAGCCTGATGAGTTATTAAAGAGTGAACTGCTAGTCGAAAATGGCATTCGCGAGCCACTTTATATCACAGCATTAAAAAACTTAAATGTTGATGTGACAAAAGCGGAGCATTTATCAGACATTAATCAGCTGGATTTGTCAGATATTACAGTAAAAGGCTTGAGTCAGTCTGGTGTTATTCTCCAAAAAGAAAATATCTTAGAAGCTAGTCATCTCGAGTTTTCATATGATGACGGCAAGAAGATTTTAAAAGACATTAGTTTTGCTGTCCATAAGGGTGAACGCATTGCTATTGTCGGAAAAAATGGTGCAGGAAAGTCAACTCTAGCAAAAGCTTTGTGTCAATTTATCACGCCAGATGGAGATATTCTCTATCAAGGAAAATCTATTATGAGTGATTCGATTAAAGAGCGTGCTGAGAAGATTGGCTACGTTCTTCAAAATCCAAATCAAATGATTAGTCAGACGATGATTTTTGATGAAGTTGCACTTGGTTTACGCTTGCGTGGTGTTAATGAGCAGGAAATCGAGCAGCGCGTTTTAGAGACTTTGAAAGTGTGTGGTTTGTACGAATTTCGTAATTGGCCAATTTCAGCTCTTTCTTTTGGTCAGAAAAAACGTGTTACGATTGCCTCAGTTTTAGTCATGAATCCTGAAATCATCTTGCTTGACGAACCGACGGCAGGACAGGATAAGAAACATTATACAGAAATCATGACTTTCCTCAATCAGTTAAACAAGGCTGGTCACACCATTATTATGATTACGCACGATATGCAGCTGATGCTAGAATATTCTGATCGCAGTATTGTTGTTGGCGATGGAAAAATCATTGCAGACTGCACGCCAGTTGATTTGTTTAGTCAGGTTGATATTTTGGATCGAGCTAATCTGAAAAAGACAAGTTTATTTGATTTGGCTGAAAAATTAGGAATCAATCCAATTGATTTGACGCATTATTACATTAAACAACAAGGAGGATGCCGTGGCTAATCATTTTATTGGTTATCAAAGTGGTCGAGGTTTCTTATATCAATTGTCTGGCGCTAGCAAATTAATCTTCTTTATCTTAGTATCTGTGGCTTGTATGACGACTTATGATACACGATTAATTGCTGTTGTTGGATTGTCATCGCTTATCTTGTTTAAAATTGCAGATATTCGTTGGAAGCAAATTTCATTTGTTATCAAATTCATTGGCTTTTTTGCGCTTTTGAATGTTTTGATGGTTTATGTGTTTGAACCAAGTTATGGCGAGCATATTTATGGCGCCAAAACGGTTTTATGGCAGGGCTATGGTCGCTTTTATCTGACAAGCCAAGAATTGTTTTATTTGTTTAATCTGGCTTTGAAATATTTTTGTACAGTGCCTTTGGCTGTGCTATTTCTCATGACGACGCATCCGAGTCAATTCGCCTCAAGTCTTAACCAGATTGGTGTGCCTTACAAGGTTGCTTATGCGGTAAGTTTGACATTGCGCTATATTCCAGATGTTCAGGAAGAATTTTACATGATTCGTATGTCACAAGAAGCGCGTGGTCTTGAATTGTCACAAAAAGAAAAATTAATGAAACGTGTCAAAGGTAATCTTCAGATTATCATTCCATTGATTTTTAGCTCTTTAGAGAGAATTGATACGGTCTCAACGGCGATGGAATTACGTCGTTTTGGAAAAAATAAAAAGCGTACTTGGTACACTTATAAAAATTTTACCTCAACAGATATTTTGACAATCGCTGTATCTGTTGTAATTATTCTTATCACATTTTTACTATTTGAATGGAATCATGGACGTTTTTACAATCCATGGCAATAAAAAAGGCTCCTTATTAAGAGCCTTTTTTTATTTCAAATAACCAAGGTAATCGAATTTTTCGAAGGTGTCATCGCTTGCGATGGCAATGATTTCGGTATCAGCTTCAAAAGGCTGATTTGGATCAATGTGTGTATCGATGGTTGCAGGATTTTTTTTGCGGATACCGATGATGTTGATTTCGAATTTATTTCGGACATCGAGTTGGAGCAGATTTTTCCCAATCCAAGAGTGTGGAATTGAGAATTCAACCATTGCCAACTTCTCTTCTAAGTGAACGATGTTATCAATGTGGTGACGAAGCATGTTAGAAGCAACGCGTTTACCAGAATCGCGTTCTGGCATGATAACTTTGCTTGCTCCGATACCATAAAGCACTTCTTCATAAGTTTTGGTTTTAGCTTTTGCGATAATATTTTTAACGCCAAGTTTTTTACAGTGCATAACGGCAAGAACAGAAGATTCAAGATTGTTACCAGTTGCGACAACAACGGTATCACATTCTCTGATACCAATAGCTTTTAAAAAGTCAATGTCTGTGATATCTCCGACAGCAGCTTTTTTAACAACGTCAGATACATTTTGTACAAGATTTTCGTTAATGTCGATAGCAATGACATCTTGGTCAAATTTGCTGAGTTCTTTGGCAACGTTTCGTCCAAAGATACCAAGTCCAAGAACACCAATTATTTTTTTTCTCATTTTATTTCCTCTAACCTACTGTGATATTTGTTTGTGCGTATTGAATTTCTTTTTCTTTCTTTTGAAGAAGACTAAGAAGAACTGTCAATGGTCCGACACGTCCGATGAACATCAATGCCATGATGACAAGTCGTCCTGAAGTTGATAATTGCGGTGTTAAATCCATAGAAACACCAACGGTAGCGATAGCAGACACAGCTTCAAAAAGCAGTGCAATTGGGTCGTGGTGCGGTTCAAATTGAAGAAGAAGGATATAACCAACAATTAAAATTGAAAAGAAGAAGATGAGCACTGTCAAAGTCTGTTTGATGACCTTATTTGCAATGATGCGGTGGCGGTAAGTAACTTCACTCTGACCAGCTAGTTCTGATTTGAAGAGTAGGAAAGTAATTGCAACGGTTGTTACTTTTACCCCACCAGCGGTACCACCAGGAGCTCCACCGATAATCATTTGAATCATGTAGAGAATGTTGGTTGCTGTATGTGTATCAAGATATGAAATCGTTGCAAAACCAGCTGTTCTCATTGTGACTGTTTGAAATAAGCTGACCATAAATTGTTGGAAAGGATTGTACAATCCAATTGTTTTAGGATTGTTAGCTTCCAAAAGCCAAGTTATAGCCGTTCCTAGTATTAAAATCACCGCTGTTGTGTCAAGTACTAAGCGTGTTTGGTTGCTTAATTTGCGAGTGAATGTTTTTAGGCGATAAGGTCTATCTGCTAAGAAAGCTTTAATAGCACGCTTGATGTCAACCCAGACTGCAAATCCGATTCCTCCAGAGACAATCAAAATCATAAAAAGGAGATTAAGTAGTGGATTTAAGACAAATGCTTTTAGACTGTCTCCGCCAAGGTTATCAAAACCGGCATTACAAAAAGCAGAAACTGCTAAAAAGATAGCATTGAAAATACCGTGTTTTACCCCAAATCTTGGAATGAAGTCAATGAGAAATAAAATCGCAATCAAGGATTCAATGATGAACGTTATTTTATAAACATTGAATAGATAGCGTTTTAAGTGGCCACTGTTGTCATAACTTAGAGCTGATTGCAAGATATTTTGGCTCGATAGATTCATACGTCGTCTGAGCAAATATGTACTAACTGCGATCAAGGTGACAAGTCCAAGACCACCAACTTGCATCAAGATGATAGCAATCACTTGCCCGAGACCGTTGTAGACATCAGCGACAGGAAAGACAGAGAGCCCAGTCACACAGACCATCGATACCACGGTAAATAAGTGGTCAAGATAGTTTGTTGCTGGTGCGTTTTGGTAATGAGTTATCGGAAGTGATAGTAAGATACTTCCTATTAAAATTACAATTAGAAAGCTAACGGTTAAACGTTGGGTACCAGATAGCCGTTTTAAAAATCTAGTCAAATGAACATCCCTTTCTTATAGCAATTAAGTGGCTGCTAGAGCCACTTATTGTCACTATTAGCCCATTAAAGAGGTTTTTTATTTGGCATACCAGCTTTACGTGGGTATTTATTTGGAGTTTCTTTTTTCTTTTCAAGAATTGTAATTTGACGACTGTCACCGTTTGGTAATTCATAGTGATAGTTTTCAATAAGTTTTGAAAAGAGTACTGACATTGCATTTTTAGCGTCAGCTAATTCTTCTTCAGCAGCAGATGCTTTAAGAGCAATCAATTGTCCGCCAACTTTTAAGAATGGAATTGTCAATTCTGTAAGAACTTGTAAGCGGGCAACGGCACGTGCAGTGACGATGTCATAGCTAGCGCGGAAAGCTTTGTCTTGTCCATAATCTTCAGCACGTCCATGGTAAAAATGAACGCCATCAAGACCAAGTTCTTCCGCCAACAAGTTAAGGAAGTTGATGCGTTTGTTAAGTGAATCGATGATTGTTACATCGATATCAGGGCACAAGATTTTAATCGGAATACTAGGAAAACCAGCTCCAGCTCCGATATCTAAGAGACGAATCTCTTGATTAGTAATTTTGCCTTGGAGAACTGGTGCGATAGAATCGTAGAAATGTTTAAGGTAGACGCCTTCTTTATCAGTGATGGCAGTCAAGTTGATTTTTTGATTCCATTCGACTAACAGTTCAAAATAGCGCTCAAATTGTTTTTTTTGAGTTTCCGATAAGTCAAATCCTTGCTTAGCAAGTCTGTCATAAAATTCTTCAGGTGTCATGTTATTAAGTTAAAGAAACTGATTAAGTTAAAATCACTTTCTCTAATGATCCTTTCAATCCAATATATATCATCTTATTTTACCATAAAAAAACTAGGAGTGACATGCATTGACTGTTTGATAAAAAGGAGTTTTTGTCTTTATTTGTGGTATTTTCTTTTAGAATTACTCGAAAATTGATATAATGAAAGCAAGAAGATATCGATTGTTTTCGCAAGAGGCTTTTAACCAAGAGTATTGGAGTTAGAAAGCTGGATTTTTAGGAAGGGTATCAAATACCCAAGGAGGAATTTATGATTTTTGTTATTATTGCTATTGTTGCTGTTCTAGTACTTTGGGTAGTTGCTGCTTACAATGGACTTGTTAAAAGTCGTATGCAAACCAAAGAATCTTGGAGTCAAATCGATGTTCAATTGAAACGTCGTAACGACCTTATTCCAAACTTGATTGAAACTGTTAAAGGATACGCAGCTTATGAAGAAAAAACATTTGCTAAAATCACTGAATTGCGTAGCCAAGTTGCACAAGCTCAAACACCAGCAGAAGCAATGCATGCTTCAAATGCTCTTACAAAACAATTGTCAAGCTTGATTGCAGTTGCTGAAAATTACCCTGAACTTAAAGCAAATAACAGCTTTGTTAAATTACAAGATGAATTAACAAACACTGAAAATAAAATTTCTTATTCACGTCAATTGTTCAATACAACTACAGCAAACTACAACGTGAAACTAGAAACATTCCCAACAAATATTGTTGCAGGTCTTTTCGGATTTAAACCAAGTCAATTTTTGGAAACTCCAGAAGAAGAAAAAGAAGTACCAAAAGTGTCATTTGATTTTTAATCAATTCTATTTTAGAAAAAATTTTTAAGATAGTTATCTTAAAAGAAAGGAAAGGGAGTCTCTTTAGGTCGTTTTTAACTGGAAGAGACTCTTTCAGTTATACAGAGAATTATGCTATATGATCAAATTGCTAGCAATAAACGTAAGACGGTTGTGTTGCTATTTGTATTTTTTATGTTGCTAGCTGCTATTGGAGCAGCAGTAGGCTATCTGTGGTTGGATAGTCTGGGATTTGGCGTTGTTATTGCGCTGATTGTTGGTGGCATTTATGCTGGAAGTATGATTTTTCAGTCAACAAATGTCGTCATGTCAATGAATAATGCTCGTGAAGTCAGTGAGGCTGAGGCACCACAACTTTACCACATTGTTGAAGACATGGCTATGGTTGCTCAGATTCCAATGCCGCGAGTTTTCATTGTTGAAGATGATTCGCTTAATGCCTTTGCAACAGGTTCAAGTCCGGAAAATGCAGCAGTAGCTGCAACTACAGGATTGCTTAAGCTTATGAATCGTGAAGAGTTAGAGGGTGTTATCGGGCACGAAGTGAGCCACATTCGAAATTATGATATTCGTATCTCAACGATTGCTGTTGCACTTGCCAGTGCTATTACATTGATTGCAAGTTTTGGAAATCGAATGATGTGGTTTGGTGGTAGCCGCCGTCGTTCTGATGACCGTGATGAGGGTGCGTTAGGTATTATCATTTTGATTTTATCATTAATCTCTCTTATTCTAGCACCGCTTGCTGCGACACTAGTTCAGTTGGCAATTTCGAGACAGCGTGAATTTTTAGCGGATGCAAGTTCTGTTGAATTGACACGAAATCCTGAAGGAATGATTAAGGCATTGCAAAAACTTGAACAGTCATCACCGATGCATCATACAGTAGATCAAGCAAGTGCTGCGCTATATATTAATGATCCTTTGAAAAAAGGCGAACGATTTAGTTCTTTGTTCAATACGCATCCTTCAATCTCAGATCGTATTGACCGACTTCGCCATATGTAGAAAAATATTAAAAGCTTACATTTGATGTAAGCTTTTTTATGATAATCAAAAAAGAATTTTCTTGTAATAGATTTGACATCAATATCATAAAGACAAGAGCTAAAAAAGCTGGTATAATGGTAAGGAAATTTTAAAAGAGGTAAATTATTGATGATTGCTATTTCAGAAATAAAGAAAAATGCTGAAGGGATTGCTTTTAATGAATCTTTGAACATTAAAGAAACATTAATGCAACGTTCTAGCGAAGTTTTAGACGTCAAAGAAGTGCGTGTTGACGGCATTGTTTCATATGATGATGGGTTGTATTTGTTAAACTATCGCTTGGATTACACTATTACATTGCCATCTAGCCGCTCAATGCAACCTGTTGATGTGCACCAAGTTGAAGATGTCACAGAAGTTTTTGTTGAGGCTGCAGATCTTCATTCTAAAGAAGATTTAGTCAAAGAAAATCTTGCTTTAGTATTAGAAAATGATTTTATTGATTTGGAAGAAAGTGCGATTGATAACATCCTTTTGACAATTCCAATGCAAGTATTAAGTGATGAAGAACGTCAATCAGAAGACATGCCTTCAGGACAAAATTGGTCTGTCATGACAGAAGATCAATACGAAGCATTGCAAAATGAAAAGAAAAAGGAAAATAACCCATTTTCAGCTTTAAATGGCCTTTTTGAGGATTAATATAATTTACATTAAATAGATAAAATTTTCTTGAATTATCGCTTACACTTTGATATACTTTTAGGGCACTATAGTATACTTGGCTGAAGAGTCATTTCTGAGAAAGATATTAAAAAGGGATAGAGTGATGGATGGATTTTTCTCATGAATGAAACAAAAAATTAAAGCGATAATTAGGGCTGTGTACTAGGCAAATAATTAGATTTTATAATCTTTACATTAAATAAAAGGTTGGTGACAATGAGTAAAAAGATTTTAATTATTGAGGATGAAAAAAATCTTGCACGCTTCGTGTCTTTAGAGCTACAACACGAAGGGTATTCAGTAGTTGTTGAGACAAATGGGCGTTTAGGTTTACAAACGGCTTTAGATGATGATTTTGATTTGATTCTATTGGATTTGATGTTGCCTGATATGGACGGATTCGAAATTACACGTCGTCTTCGTTTAGAAAAAGAAACTTCAATTATCATGATGACAGCTCGTGATTCAATCATGGATATCGTTGCTGGTCTTGATCGTGGTGCAGATGATTACATCGTAAAACCATTTGCTATTGAAGAATTATTAGCGCGTGTTCGTGCAGTGTTCCGTCGTCAAGAAGCTAATTCTAAAAATGACAAAGAAGGCCAAGCAAAAGAGGGACTGTTAGGACTTCGTCTTAATCCACAAAATCGTTCTGCTGTACGTGGAGACGATGAAATTTCATTAACAAAACGCGAATATGATTTGTTGAGCGTTCTTCTTTCAAACGTTAACCGTGTGATGACACGTGAAGAATTGCTTGCAAGTGTTTGGCGTTATGACACAGATATCGAAACAAACGTAGTGGACGTTTACATCCGCTACCTTCGTGGTAAAATTGATATTCCTGGTAAAGAATCATATATCCAAACTGTTCGCGGAATGGGTTATATTATTCGAGAAAAATAATGATAAAATGCTTTAAGAAGTCATTATCTAAAAAAATTTCTGCAAAAACTTTTCTGTGGATTTTGTTGATTCTATCAGCTTTCAACTTGATTATTTATTTTGGTGTCACACGAATTTTTCTTTCAAGAGATCGTTATAACACCGAACAATCCACAGAAGTCGTTCGTGAATTTTTATCTAAAGAAACTTCTCTTTCACAAGAGAAGTTATTAGATTTGTTGAAACAATTTGGTGCTTCAGGTTCGCTTATTGAAGATAGTAATAATAAATATATCCTTGATAGGCAAGGTGGCATTGATGAATTGATTTTTGATAATCAAGAAGTTTCTGTTTTTAATAAAGACAAACAATTAGTTTTGACAACTGATAAAGTATTATCGACTATGAAAATTGGAAAAGTTGGTGAAACGGCAATGTACCGTTCACCATCTTTTAATGGTTTTTATCAGAGTGAAAAAATTTATTCTAAAGACAGTCGAGAGCTTATCGGGTACGTAACGGTCTACCAAAGTATCACGTCGTATTTTATGTCGCGTCATGCTTTTGTGGTGGTTACGTTGTTATGTGAACTTGTTGAAGCTTGCTTGATTTACTATTTAGTCTTTACAGTATCTCATAAAACATTGAGACCACTACGAGAATTTCAAACATTTGTTGATGGACTTGCTGAAAATCCAAGTGATTTAGCATTACGTTCGAATATTCAATCTGGTGATGAAATTGAAGAATTATCACAAACTTTTGATAGTGTTTTAGAGCAAATTGAGGGATTTGCCAAACGACAAACACGTTTTGTAAGTGATGTTAGCCATGAATTACGCACACCAATTGCTGTCATTAAAGGGCACTTAGGCTTGCTGCAACGCTGGGGAAAAGATGATCCAGAGATTTTGTGTGAAAGTCTTGATGCTGCTTATCATGAGGCAGATCGTATGTCGATTATGGTAAATGACATGCTAGATATGGTTCGTGTCCAAGGAAGTTTTGATCTTCATAAGGGAGAAGTTACAGATTTAAAACAATCGATTGATGTTGTTTTAGGAAATTTCCGTATTCTGTATCCTGATTTCCGTTTTTCATTAGTTTCATCGGTTGATGATTGTATTTATGCTGAAATTTATAAACATCATTTTGAACAAGCTATTTTAATCTTGATTGATAATGGCGTTAAATATTCTTCAGGTAACAAAAACATTCATGTGACTTTGGATGTTTTAGGTGATAATGCGATTGTAAAAGTTCGTGATGAAGGTGAGGGAATTTCACAAGATGACCTTAATCACATCTTTGAGCGATTCTATCGCACTGATAAGTCACGTAACCGTGTTTCGACACAAGGTGGGCTTGGAATTGGCTTAGCTATTCTTAAGCAAATAGTGGATGCTTATGAACTCAAAGTTAGCGTCAGCAGTGTTGTTGATGAGGGAACTGAGTTTACTTTAATCATTCCACTTGTTACGACAGAAAAAATTAAAAAGACAGACTGAGCTTTCTCGGTCTGTTCGTTTTTCTAATGAAGTATGAGAAATATTTTGTTAGAAAAGGGATGACAACAGCTAGCCAGCTTAGGCTGGTATGACTTTCATAATGATTGATATTATGGTAAAATAAAGTATTAGAATAATTGGTAGAATGGGGTGTTTGCATGCGTTGTCCAAAATGTAATTATAATAAATCGAGCGTTATTGATAGCCGTCAAGCTGAAGACGGAAATACTATCAGACGACGTCGAGAATGTGAAAATTGTCATGCGCGATTCACAACCTTTGAACGCGTTGAAGAACTACCCTTGCTAGTGATAAAAAAAGATGGAACGCGTGAACAGTTTTCTCGAGAAAAAATCCTAAATGGTATTTTTCAAAGTGCGCAAAAACGTCCAGTATCGAGTGACGATATTGAGCAAGTTGTGTCACGTATCGAACAAAAAATTCGTAGTGAATACGAAAGTGAAGTTCCAAGTACTGTGATTGGTAATCTTGTTATGGATGAGTTGGCTGAGCTTGATGAAATTACTTATGTTCGCTTTGCCTCAGTCTACAAATCATTTAAAGATGTTGATGAAATCGAAGAACTTCTTCAGCAGATTACTAGTCGTGTTCGCAGCAAGAAGAAAAGAAGTAAGCTAAATGAGACCGATTGATGAATTTTCTTATGTAAAAAATAATAAGGTTTTGCTGGATTCTGATAGTCTGACTCAGCTTTATCATCCAGTGATTGGTAATCATGCGGTTTTGTTGTATGACTATCTTTTAGCTTTCTTTGATGATGGGGTTAAGCGTCACAAGTTTAGTGAAATTCTTAACCACTTACAACTTAGCATGCAAGAAGTTGAAGAAGCTTTTGCTATTTTGACAGCAGTTGATTTGTTGGTTTTATATCAAACACGTGATGCATATGTTTTGAAACTTCAGCCTGCGCTTGCTCGTGAAATTTTTCTGGCAAATCCGATTTATCGTCGCTTGCTAGAGCAAAGAATTGGTGAAGTTGCGGTTGCTGAATTAGACATTGTTTTGCCTGATGGGGCGCGTGACCTTTCTAAAAAATTCTCTGATATTTTTTCAGTGGATGAAAATCCAAGTGTGCCTAAGCAGGTTTCAAAAAATCATTTTGATTTAGATAGTTTTGAACGCTTGATGCTGCGTGATGGCTTGCGCTTCAAAGACGAGAAAAATGATGTTGTGATGATTTACAGTTTGGCTGATAAATACACGATGAACTGGTTTGATACTTACAACTTGGCAAAAAGTACAGCAATCAATGGGACGATTTCGCCTAAGCGTATGACTGTACAGCTTGAGCAGAAAAAAGTTAGCACTAATCAAACCAACGAACAATTTGATGCTAAAGAACAGGTCATCATTCGTGAAGCTAAGAAAACTTCTGCTAGAGAGTTTCTTGAAAAAATCAAAGCACCAAAACGTGCTGTGGTTACGGAAAGTGAACGAAAATTGTTAGAAGAATTAGCTAATATGAACTTCTTAGATGAAGTCATCAATGTCATGGTGCTCTATACGTTGAATAAGACGCAATCAGCTAATCTCAATAAGCCTTACATCATGAAAGTGGCAAATGATTTTGCATATCAAAAGGTTGCATCAGCTGAAGTTGCAGTTCTAAAAATGCGTAGTTTTGCACAACGTAACAAAGAGCGCAAGGCTAAGCCAAAAGTAGCTAAGACTAACGTTCCTGAGTGGACAGCTAAAGAATACAAACATGTTGCGACAGCTGAAGAAAAGGCAAAACTTGAAGAGCTTAAGCGTAGCATGCTAGAAGATTAAGGAGTGAGTGATGGAAAAAATCGGACAAACCTTGGCTAAACAGCTTCGCCAAAGTCGTACGGATCTTAATAAATTGACTCAAGCTATTTTAGCGGATAAGGAAATTGCTGATTTTATCACGTCAAACGGCTTGACTCAAGAGCAAATTAACCGAAGTCTTCCAAAATTCAATCAGTTCATGGTTGAGCGTGAGAAGTTTCAAAATCAAGATGCTTCTTACGTGGCAAAAGGTTACAAACCTGCTCTTAGCATGAACGAAGGTTATGCTGATGTCATTTATTTGGAAACTCGTGAATTGGTTGAGGCTAAAAAACGTCAAGATATCAAAAATCGTGTGACCTTGATTGGCTTGCCAACAAGTCTTAAGCACATTTCGACTGATGATATTGACCTTGGGGATCCCAATCGTATCGAGATTTATAATTATTTG
The DNA here is from genome assembly GCF_049393735.1 of Streptococcus equinus. Taxonomy (GTDB): domain Bacteria; phylum Bacillota; class Bacilli; order Lactobacillales; family Streptococcaceae; genus Streptococcus; species Streptococcus equinus_G. Next base: position 1,543,799 of record NZ_CP185946.1, on the reverse strand, counting down.
AATGATTATATTAAAAATCTTGAGAATAAACCGCAAAAAGGGCTTTATGTTTTTGGAACCTTTGGGGTTGGAAAATCGTATCTGATGGCTTATTTGGCAAATCGTTTGTCAGCTAAGTATGGCAAGTCGACTACATTGCTGCATTTTCCAACTTTCTGTGTTGATATTAAAAATGCAATCAATACAGGAACGGTGAAAGAGCAGATTGACCAAATCAAGCAATCTGAAATCTTGGTTTTGGATGATATCGGCGCTGAACAACAAAGTTCATGGATTCGCGATGATGTGCTTCAGGTGATTTTGCAATATCGTATGCAAGAAAATCTGTTGACCTTCTTCACGTCAAACCTTGACTTTAAAGGCTTGGAAGAACATTTTGCTATCTCACGTTCAGGCGATGAAACTTGGCAGGCTAAGCGTGTGATGGAACGTATTCGATATTTGGCGCGAGAAATTCATCTACAAGGTGAAAATCGACGTTAATTGTTTGTAATCATTAAAAGTGATAAATAGATAAAAGAATGTGAAAGGAATCGGCGAAGCATCTAATGGTGTTTTCGTGTGGTGACAAACCACTTAAAATAGTCTAGCTATTTTAACGAATAGGTATTAAGAATTATGGCTTTACCTACAGTTGCTATTGTCGGACGTCCAAACGTCGGCAAATCGACTTTGTTTAACCGTATCGCAGGTGAGCGTATTTCAATTGTTGAAGATGTCGAGGGTGTTACTCGTGACCGTATCTATACAACAGGTGAATGGCTTAACCGTAAGTTTTCATTGATTGATACTGGTGGTATTGATGATGTTGATGCTCCATTTATGGAACAAATCAAACATCAAGCTGATATCGCTATGACAGAAGCAGATGTTATCGTGTTTGTTGTTTCTGGTAAAGAAGGTGTGACAGACGCAGATGAATATGTTTCAAAAATCTTGTATCGTACAAACAAACCAGTCATTTTAGTTGTCAACAAAGTTGATAACCCTGAAATGCGTAGTGATATTTACGATTTCTATTCTCTTGGTCTAGGTGATCCATATCCAGTATCATCAGTTCACGGGATTGGTACAGGGGATGTTTTGGATGCTATCGTTGAAAATCTTCCAGTTGAAGAAGAAGACGAAAATCCAGATATCATCAAGTTTAGTTTGATTGGACGTCCAAACGTTGGTAAATCAAGCTTGATTAATGCTATTCTTGGTGAAGAACGTGTTATCGCAAGCCCAATCGCTGGTACAACACGTGATGCCATTGATACAAACTTTACTGACAGCGAAGGTCAAGAATACACAATGATTGACACAGCTGGTATGCGTAAATCTGGTAAAGTTTACGAAAACACTGAAAAATACTCAGTGATGCGTTCAATGCGTGCCATCGATCGTTCTGATATTGTTCTTATGGTTATCAATGCCGAAGAAGGAATCCGTGAATACGACAAACGTATTGCTGGATTTGCTCATGAAGCTGGTAAAGGTATCATCATTGTTGTCAACAAATGGGACACTATCGAGAAAAATAATCACACTGTTGCAAAATGGGAAGAAGACATTCGTGATCAATTCCAATTCTTGTCATACGCTCCGATTATCTTTGTATCAGCTGCTACAAAACAACGTTTGAACAAATTGCCTGAAATGATTAAGAAAATCAGCGAAAGCCAAAACAAACGTATTCCATCGGCTGTTCTTAACGATGTTATCATGGATGCAATTGCTATCAACCCAACACCGACTGATAAAGGTAAACGTTTGAAAATCTTCTACGGAACACAAGTTGCCGTTAAGCCACCAACGTTTGTTATCTTTGTTAACGAAGAAGAGCTTATGCACTTCTCATACATGCGTTTCTTGGAAAATCAAATTCGTGCTGCTTTCGGTTTTGAAGGAACACCAATCAATTTGATTGCCCGCAAACGTAAATAAGAAGAAAGCACCTTCAAGGTGCTTTTTTGGTATCTTTGAAAAAATAAAATCGAATGACCATTTTTCTAAGCTAAAGAGGACTGAATTTGATATAATTAAATGATAAGGAAAAAGGTGGTGGCTTAGATTGGGTAGAATGATTCCAGGTCGAATTCGCAATCAAGGTATAGAACTTTACGAACAAGGTTTGGTTGACATTATCAGTACAAGAGAAGATTTAATTCAGGCAAAAGTTGATACACATCATCTTCAATACTCTTTAGAAGATGAACAAGTTCGATGCGATTGTGATTTTTTTGCTAAGAAAAAATACTGTGAACATCTAGCAGCAGTAGAATACTATCTAAAAAATAATACAGAAGGAAAAGAGCTTTCAGATGAGTTGAGCTCACATCAGGAAGATCAGCAAGAAACCAAGAAGAATACGTCTTTTGGTAGTGTTTTTCTTGATGGCTTAGTGATTAATGATGATGACACAACAAAATATCGTTTGGCAGCTTATGGGAGTCAGAGCCCATATTCATCAGACTACTGGTGGACACTAAAAATTAATCGTTTGCCAGATGAGCGTGCTTATGTTGTCCGAGACATTAAAGCATTCCTAACGGTTGTCAGAAATGAAGGCTATTATCAGATTGGGAAAAATTATTTTGAACCTTTATCATTAATCCAATTTGATGAAGCCAGTCAAGAGTTGATTCGTTTTTTGTGGCGAGTGTTGCCAGACGGCGATCATTTGGATATTGATTATATTTTGCCAAATCACGCTCGTAATTTAGCTTTAACGAGTGGAATGTTTGAAGAAGGTGTTAATCTCTTTAACGACCTTTATGATTTTTCATTTGAACATAATCATCAAAGTTATGGGCAGTTGATTTTTAAACCACTTGATGGTTTAGAAGACTTAATTTCTTTTAAAGTGGTTGTTCATCGTCAGTCAATCGAGTTGATTATTACGGAAAAAGATTATCAACCACTCTTTAACAATGCCTATTTATTTACAAATGGATTTATTTATAGCTTAAATCTAAAACAACAAAAGATTTTAACAGCGATTCGAAGTTTGCCAATCGAAGCAGATTTAGCCAAACACTTGTTCTTTGACTTGGATGACCAAGCAAAATTAGCTGCTAGCTTGCTTGATTTTAAGGAACTTGGAAAAGTTGAAGCACCGAAAAGTTTTGACATTCGTGATTTTACACCTGCCTTTTATTTAGAATTAAACGAATATCGTGAAGTTGCTTTGCATGTTACTTTTGATTATGGTGATGTTGTTGTCAATAGCAAGCGTGAACTTGATGAGTTGCCGTTTGCTAGCCATTTCAAACATGAGGAGAGAGTATTTAGAACGCTGGAAGCTAATGGCTTTTCAGCCGCGTTTGTGTCTTATCATGCACCGCTAGCAGATAAGGATTTGTATGATTTCTTTACACAAACTTTGGGGCAATTATCTCGTTTAGGTCAGGTTACTTTGGCAGATGAGCTAGAGGATATGCGTCAATTTGAAGAACCTCAGGTATCAATTCATACAACTGGTGGTTTACTTGATATTTCATTTGATTTTTCAACTATTTTTGAAAATGACATTGATGATGCGCTTGATGCTTTATTTAGAAATCAGCCGTATTTTGTTAACGACGCTGGTAAGTTAGTTGTCTTTGATGAAGAGACACAACGTGTCAGCAGCGCTTTACAAAATTTACGAGCTAAGCAATTAGACAATGGTCATCTGCAGTTAGATGCTATTTCAGCTTTTCAAATCTCTGATTTATTTAAAGGCAATGACCGCATTTCGTTCTCAAAAGAATTCGAACAGCTGGCTCATGATTTGACGCATCCAGAAGATTACCAAGTCACTTTGGCACCTTTACAAACCCAACTTCGTGATTATCAAATGACTGGTGTTCGTTGGATGTCAATGCTAAATCACTATGGTTTTGGTGGTATTTTAGCCGATGATATGGGACTTGGAAAAACGCTCCAAACTATTGCTTTTCTTGCGTCACACTTGGAGCAGGAAACTCGCATTTTGGTTCTGTCTCCATCAAGTCTGATTTACAACTGGAAAGATGAATTTACGCGTTTCGCACCGGAGATTGATGTTGCGGTGTCGTACGGGCTTAAAGCTGTGCGTGATGAGATTATCGCAGAAGACCACCAAGTTGTCATTACAAGTTATTCATCTTTCCGTCAAGATTTTGCTGAGTATAATCAGCTTAATTTTGATTATTTAATTCTTGATGAAGCGCAAGTGATGAAAAATACACAGACTAAGATTGCGCATTATTTGCGCCAGTTTGAAGTCAAAAATTGCTTTGCTCTTTCTGGAACACCGATTGAAAATAAATTGTTAGAAATCTGGTCAATCTTCCAAATTGTTTTGCCAGGATTATTGCCAGATAAAAAACATTTCTTGAAAATGGATGCTAAGCAAGTGGCACGATTTATCAAACCATTTATCATGCGCCGTCGTAAAGAAGAAGTGTTACCAGAACTGCCAGATTTGATTGAAATCAATTATCCAAATGAACTTGACCACAAGCAAAAAGCGATTTACCTAGCACAGCTTCGTCAAATGCAAGAAACGATTGCTAGTGCATCTGATGCGGATATTAATCGTCGTAAGATTGAAATTCTATCTGGAATTACACGTTTGCGCCAAATCTGTGATACACCTGCTTTGTTCATGGATTATGACGGTGAAAGTGGTAAGCTTGACAGCCTTCGTGACCTATTAACTCAAATCAAAGAAAATGGTCACCGAGCTCTTATCTTTTCACAATTTCGTGGCATGCTTGATATTGCCGAAAAAGAAATCGAAGACCTTGGCTTGACATCATACAAGATTACTGGTTCTACCCCAGCTGATGCGCGTCAAGAAATGACTCGAGCGTTCAATAACGGCTCAAAAGATACTTTCTTGATTTCTCTAAAAGCTGGTGGTGTCGGACTCAATCTGACTGGTGCCGATACAGTTATTTTGATTGACCTTTGGTGGAATCCAGCTGTCGAAATGCAAGCAATCAGCCGTGCACACCGTATTGGTCAAAAAGAAAATGTCGAAGTTTATCGTTTGATTACTCGAGGTACGATTGAAGAGAAGATTCTTGAGATGCAAGAAAGTAAGAAAAATCTTGTGACTACAGTCCTTGATGGTAATGAAACACGTGCAAGCATGACAATAGATGAAATCAAAGAAATCTTAGGCTTGAAACAATAAAATAAAGGCTAGTTTATCTTTTTGAGATAACTGGCTTTTATTCTATAAAACTTTGAAAAATAGCCTGATTTAGTTTATAATAAAAATGTTACAAAGTTGGAGCAAAGTCAAAAGATTTAGGCGTTTAAGCTTAGACAATTTGGCAATGCTATTTAGTTGCTAGGACTTGGGATTATCGAGGATAAAATCCCCATATTTCTTAGTTAGTGATGAATAGAACCCTTTAAGAAAGGATGTGATTTTGTGATTAGAAATCAAAGACGTTTTCCGCTTGTTGCAGATGGAGAACCAGTAAGCAATCCACCTAAAGTAATGGCTTTATATGAAAATGAAGATTTGATTACCAACATCCATGGGGATTATCGAGATAAAAACTATGATGATGTGACTAAAGATTACAATTTTGGTGACAAAGATAGAAATGATGCTTCAGCAAATCAGGGCAAAACTTATGCCGAGTTGGCGCGTGAAGAAGCTAGACGTGATATTCGTAAAAAGCGTCAAGCATATCTGTCAAAAGAAGTGAAAAAACCTTCTAAAGCAGCTATGCAACAGCAGCTCAAAACGCCATTGCCTAAGCGAGCTGTGAAACCCAAAAATGACTTGAGTCATTTAGCTGAAAAGATGCATCAAGATGATTATATCTTGGCAGAGATTCCCGTAACCTATAAAAAGCCAGATAATTCATCGACTGTAAAACCTACGAAAAACAATTATGACTTTCTAAAACGTAGTCAAATTTATAATAAGGAAGCATTGCAAAGTCAAAGAGATCATAAGGTTGCTCAAGAATTGAATTTGACTCGCTTTGATGATGTAAAATAAACTGCATTTGCAGTTCATATATAGAGGAGAAAAAATGTCTAAAACCTATCATTTTATCGGAATTAAAGGATCTGGTATGAGTGCTCTTGCCTTGATGTTACACCAAATGGGACACAAGGTTCAAGGAAGTGACGTTAGTAAATACTATTTCACACAACGTGGTTTAGAACAAGCAGGGATTGAAATCCTTCCATTTTCTGAAGACAATATCACATCAGATGTTGAATTAATTGCCGGTAATGCTTTCCGTGAAGATAACAATGTTGAAATTGCCTATGCTGTAAAAAATGGTTTCAAATTCAAACGTTACCATGAATTTCTTGGTGATTTCATGCGCCAATTCACAAGTTTTGGTGTAGCTGGTGCGCACGGAAAAACATCAACTACAGGTTTGATGGCACACGTTCTTAAAAATATTACAGATACTTCATATTTGATTGGTGATGGTACTGGACGCGGTTCAGCAAACAGCAATTATTTTGTATTTGAATCTGACGAATATCAACGTCACTTCATGCCATACCACCCAGAATACTCAATCATTACAAATATTGATTTTGATCACCCTGACTACTTCGAGAGCATTGATGATGTCTTTGATGCATTCAACGACTATGCAAAACAAGTTCAAAAAGCTTTGTTCTTGTTTGGTGATGATCCATATCTTCGTAAAATCACTTCTGATGCAGCTATTTACTACTATGGATTTAACGATACAGATGATTTCATCGCGTATGACGTTGTTCGTACAACAAATGGCTCTGCTTTCAAAGTAAAACATGGTGATGAAGAACTTGGAACATTCCACCTTCCAGCATTTGGACGTCACAACATTTTGAATGCGACAGCTGTCATTGCTAACCTTTATGTGGCTGGTATCGATATGGAATTGGTAGCAGAACACATGAAGACATTTGCTGGTGTTAAACGTCGTTTCACTGAAAAAGTAATTAACAATACAACTATCATTGACGACTTTGCTCACCATCCAACTGAAATCATTGCAACACTTGATGCAGCTCGTCAAAAATATCCAAACAAAGAAATTGTAGCTGTCTTCCAACCACACACATTCACACGTACAATTGCGCTTTTGGATGAATTTGCTAACGCTTTGAACCAAGCAGATGCTGTTTATCTTGCACCAATTTATGGTTCAGCACGTGAAGTTGACCACGGTGACGTTAAAGTTGAAGACTTAGCTGCTAAAATCAATAAATCAGCTAAAGTGATTAGCCTTGATAATGTATCACCACTTCTTGACCACGATAACGGTGTTTACGTCTTCATGGGAGCAGGTGATATTCAAATGTATGAACGTTCATTTGAAGAGCTGCTAGCAAGTCTTGCTAACAACACACAATAATGATATCTTCAGAAAAAGAGCGTTAGCTCTTTTTCTTTTAGGAGGATAGCCTATGATAATAAGAAATGTACGTCTTGAAGACTTGCAAGCAATTGTGGAGATCGAACAAGAAAATTTTCCAGATATGGCTGCAAGTTTAGAGACGATGAAAGAGCGTATTTTAACCATTCCTGATACTTTTTTAATTGCTGAGATTGATGGAGCAGTTGCTGGTTATATAGAGGGACCTGTTGTATCTCAGCGTTATTTGACAGATGATTTATTTCATCGGGTTAAAAAAAATCCCGCTGGTGGTGGCTTTATTGCAGTTACGAGCCTTTCTGTAGCTCCGCGTTTTCAAGGACAAGGGGTGGGAACAGCTTTGCTTGCAACCATGAAAGATTTGGCAATCGCTCAAAAACGATTAGGAATTAGCCTTACTTGTCAAGAAAATCTTATTTCATATTATGAAATGAATGGATTTTTAGATGAAGGAGAGTCAGAATCTCAACATGGTGGAACTCTTTGGTATAACATGGTTTGGGAAACTTTGTCTGTAGATTAGTACCTCAATTTTATTGTTAAGAATAGATAACAAAGTTTGCTACGAGTTGATTTTCACTATATTTTAGGATATAATGGCGATTGATTAAGAGTAGGAGGATAAGCTTTGACCGAATTAAACGACGATAAGCCAAAAACTCAAAAAGAAAAAAGTTTCAAGGAGCAGATTTTAGCTGAACTTGAAGAAGCAAATCGTTTGCGTAAGCAACATGAGATTGAGCTTCGTCAAAAAGAAAAAGAGGCAGAAGAGTTCGCACGACGCACAGCCCAATTAATGGCTGAGTACGAAGCTGAGGATCGCAGAGAGCGAGAGGAAGCTAGAATTCGTGAAGAAAAACGCCGTCTTGAAGAAAAAGCTAAAGAGGCATTAGCTCACAATCAGATTGAGACAACTATTGATAATCAAAAAATCGAGGATGTATTGAGAAATATCGATCAGACCTTTAATCCTGATGGAACAAAATCAGATGCACCAGAAGAGAAACCTGAAAGCTATCTTGTGCGAGCAACTGATGGCATTGGTGCTGATGGAAATCCAGATATTTCTGATAAAACTAAAACTTCAGGCGAGTCTGAATCAAAAGATGACCTTCATTTGGAGCATGAATCTGGACAGTCAGATAAAGCTGAGACAGACTTGGAGAATAAAGTGGGAAAACGTAGAAAAAAACGTCAGAAAACAAATAGTCTAGCAGGAAAAATTGCTTTATGCTTAATTTCAGCTATTATCGTCGCTTTGCTAGCAACTGGTTTCTTTGTCTATCGTTATGTCGATAGTTCTATCAAACCACTTGATAGCTCATCAACAGAGTATATTACTGTAGATATTCCAGAAGGTTCTGGTAACAAGTATATTGGACAAATCCTTGAAAAATCTGGTGTGATTAAGAGTGCGACTGTTTTTAATTACTATACAAAATTTAAAAACTATAGTAATTTTCAAAGTGGTTACTACAATTTACAAGCAAGCATGGATTTAGATGAGATTTGTAAACATCTAAAAGAAGGAGGAACACCTCAACCTGAGAAACCTTCTTTAGGTAAAATTTTGGTAACCGAAGGTTACACAATCAAACAAATTTCTGAAGCAGTGACAAAAAATTCTGCTAAAAAGAATGCATCTACACCTTACACTTCTGAGGATTTCTTGAAAGTTGTTCAAGATGAAGCCTTCATTTCAAAAATGGCTGCGAAATATCCTAAATTGTTATCAAGCTTGCCAAGTGCTGACCAAGTAACCTATCGCTTAGAAGGTTATCTCTTCCCAGCAACTTACAGCTATTATAAAGAGACAAGTATGGAAGATATTGTTGAACAAATGATTTCAACAATGGATTCTTACATGTCACAATATTATGATACGATTGCTGCAAGTGGAAAATCAGTTAATGATGTTTTAACCCTTGCTTCATTGGTTGAAAAAGAAGGCTCAACTGATGATGACCGTCGTAATATTGCAAGTGTCTTCTACAATCGCATGAACAATGACATGCCTTTGCAAAGTAACATTGCTATCTTATATGCGATGGGTAAACTTGGTGAAGAGACAAGCTTAGCAGCTGATGCAAGTATTGACACATCGATTGATTCACCGTATAATGTTTATACTAACACTGGTTTGATGCCTGGTCCGGTAGATAGCCCAAGTTTAGCAGCTATCGAGGCAACTGTTAACCCTGCTTCAACAGATTATTATTATTTTGTTGCTGATGTGAAGACAGGAAAAGTTTACTACTCTGAAAACTTTGACGACCATCAAGCTAATGTTGAAAAATATGTTAATAGTCAAATAAATGAATAATTTGTTACAAACATGGTGTTAAATGCGCCATGTTTGTATTTGTAGATTATCCAAAAAAATAAATTTTTAGAAAAGAGATTGAAAATGGCAGAAAAAACTTATCCAATGACCCTTGCTGAAAAAGAACAACTTGAACAAGAATTAGAAGAATTAAAATTAGTTCGTCGTCCAGAAGTTGTTGAACGTATTAAAATTGCGCGTTCATACGGTGACCTTTCAGAAAACTCTGAGTACGATGCAGCAAAAGACGAACAAGCATTCGTTGAAGGTCAAATCCAAATCATTGAAACTAAAATCCGTTACGCTGAAATCATCGATAGCGATGCTGTAGCTAAAGATGAAGTAGCTATCGGTAAAACTGTTACTGTACAAGAAGTTGGAACAACTGATAAAGACGTATACCACATCGTTGGTGCTGCTGGTGCTGATATCTTCTCTGGACGTATCTCTAACGAAAGCCCAATTGCTCAAGCTTTGATTGGTAAGAAAACAGGTGACATCGTAACAATTGAATCACCTGCTGGAAACTACGATGTTGAAATCGTCAGCGTTGAAAAAACTGCTTAATGATAAAAAAGGCTATTAAGCCTTTTTTGTTTTACCTTTTTAGAAGAATATGAGCAATAAAAAACCTCCAGAAAATTTCTGGAGGTTTTTATTAATTATTTACGGTGACGTTGTTTTCCTGCGTTGCGGTTGCTTTTCTTAGGTTTGTTAAGTTGAGCAGCATTTGCAGCTGGTGTAACGTCTTTGCGTTTTGATGATTTGTAAGTTTTTGGAGGGTTCTTTTCAAACTCTTCAGCGATTTGTTTACGAAGTTTTGGTTTGATGATGAACATTGTAATCAATTGTTGAATGATTGAGAAGAAACCACCGACTAGCCAGTAAAGAAGAACACTAGCTGGCATACTCATACCGAAGAAGACCATCATAAGTGGCATAACATACATTGTGCCTCTCATAGCAGCACGTTGTTCTTCAGCAACAGCTTGCATTGACAACCATGATTGGAAGAAGTATAGGATTGCGATAACTGCTGTAAGTAGTAAGCTACGAGTTCCAAGGTCAATACCTAAGAATGTACTTTCAGCAACGCCTTTTGTGTATTGAGCAGCGAAATACATAGCTGAGAAGAATGGCATTTGAACAAGAAGTGGAAGACATCCCATACCACCAAGCATGTTAATACCATTTTCTTTTTGGGCTGCCATCAATTCTGTTTGAGCAGCTAATTTTTCTTCTTGAGTTTTTGCATTACGCATGCGTTCGTTGATTGGTGCAAAGATTGGTTTAAGGTAAGCCATCTTTTCTGATTGATAGCTTGCTTTCCAAGATTGGTAAAGACCAAGTGGAAGAATGATACAACGAACAATGATTGTTACCAAAATGATTGCTAGACCAAAACCAAGGTCAACGTTGTTAGCAAAGTATTGGATGAGTTTTGCCATTGGTTCACCAAGCACATGCCAGATAGTACCTGTTGGGTTACCACTTGGATCTCGGCTAACACAACCACTTAGTAAGAGCAATAAAGATAAGCTAAGTCCTGACAAGAGGACGCGATTTAATTTCTTTTTCAATTGATTTTTTCCTTTTATTATAATACCCTATTATTTTACTGTTTTTTCAGTATTTTCTCAATACGTCTACAGTCTTATTTTTAATTGGCCATTTTGAAGTCTTTATAATCTTCGAAGTTTGCCATGTTGACGTCGACATATGTTACTTTTGCCCATTTTGAAGGACCTTTTCGGATTTCTTGGATAAATTTAGCTAATTTAGCAGAATCATCAGACTGAGCGAGGATTTCAACTGTGCCATCATCGTTATTCCAAACACGACCGTATATATCACCTAATTCAAGGGCAAGTGCGTAAGTTGAATAACGAAAACCAACGCCTTGAACACGACCTGAGACAATTAGACGAACTTTTTTCATCTCAATTTCCTCCTATTATGTGTTATGTGCTATAATCTTCTTATGACTATTATAACCTCAAAATCAAATAATCTCATTAAAAAGACTAAAAAATTGTTGAAAAAAAAGTATCGCGAGCAATCATATTTGATTGAAGGCTGGCATCTTTTTGAAGAAGCTGAAAAAGCTAACGTAGAATTTTTGAATATTTTTGTTCTCGAAGACTTTGCTGACCGTGTTGAACACATGTCAAATGTGACTTTTGTGACACCAGAAGTTTTAAAAGAGCTAACAGATTCTAAAACGCCTCAAGGTATTATCGCTGAAGTAGCGATGCCGATTTTGCCGTTAGCAAATTTAAAAGCTGGACGTTACTTGGTTTTAGAAGATGTTCAAGATCCTGGAAATGTTGGAACGATGATTCGTACAGCCGATGCGGCGGGCTTGGATGGTGTCTTGATTTCAGATAAGTCAGCTGATATTTATAATCAAAAAACACTTCGCTCTATGCAAGGCAGTCATTTCCATTTACCAGTTTGGCGAACAAATGTTTATGAAGCTTGTGAGAATTTGCAAAATCTTGGCGTGCCGCTTATTGCAACGACTCTTTCAAAAGATTCTGTTGATTATAAAACTGTAAAACATGATGGCAATTTTGCACTCGTTATGGGAAATGAAGGAAATGGCATTTCTGATAAAATGACAAATCAAGCAGATGTTCTTGCTCACATTATTATGCCAGGGCAAGCTGAGAGCCTTAATGTTGCCGTTGCGACAGGGATTGTTTTGTTCAGCTTAATTTAATGTTTAGCGCTTTCTTTTTTTGATATTTTCTAGTTCAATTTTTCAGTCTAATTTAAGCTGATATGCTATAATTAGGGTGAAAGAAGGTGATCTGTATATGGGAGCATATAAAAAAGACAAAGAGTTTATGGAACTTGTTGGTCATTTGATTGAACACCCCCGTTTTCAAAAGTTAGATAATATAACACAGCATCACTACTCGACCCGTATGGAGCATTCGATTAACGTTGCTTATACGAGTTATAAGATTGCCAAAAAGTTGGGCTGGGATGAAAAAGCTACAGCACGTGGTGGTCTTTTGCACGATTTTTTCTATTACGATTGGCGTGAAACCAAGTTTAACAAAGGACATGCTTGGGTTCATCCAAGAATTGCCGTTCGTAATGCTAGAAAATTAACAAAGTTAAATAAACGAGAAGAAGACATTATTTTAAAACATATGTGGGGAGCGACAATCGCGCCTCCGCGTTATAAAGAAGGTTACATCGTGACGATGGTGGATAAATATTGGGCTATTAAAGAAGCTATGACTCCACTTCGTCAACGTTTTGGTAAGAAAAAACGGTACAGCCGTAAGATTTTACCAAGTAACCATCGTTAATAGAATTGTTATGTAGGAGGATTTTTTGTGAATCAAAATGATGTGATTTATACACAGGCTGATAGTGGTCTTAATCGATTTTTTGCAAAAATCTATGGCTTAGTTGGTATGGGAATTGGGTTGTCAGCCTTTGTATCATTTTTGATGCTTTATGTGTTTACTGACAACATGATTAACATCATTACTAATCAACCATTTGTTTATTATGGAGCTATTTTTTTAGAGCTTGCTTTGGTTTTCTTGGCTAGTAATGCAGCTCGTAAAAATACGCCATCAGCTTTGCCTTTATTTTTATTTTACTCAGCTTTGAATGGCTTTACGCTTAGTTTTGTTATTGTAGCTTATACACAAACGACAGTTTTGCAAGCCTTTGTTTCATCAGCTTTGGTTTTTGGAGTCATGTCAGTTCTTGGGTTTATTATTAAAAAAGACATGTCTGGCTTTGCAAAAGCGGCTATAGCAGCTTTGATTGGTATCATTATCGCAAGTTTTGTTAACATGTTTATTGGTTCAGGCATGATGAGTTTTGTGATTAGCATTATTTCTGTTTTAATCTTTTCTGGCTTGATTGCTTATGACAACCAGATGATTAAACATGTTTATCAACATACCGGTGGAAATGTTGGTGATGGTTGGGCAATCTCAATGGCTTTGAGTTTGTATCTTGACTTTATCAACTTATTCTTGAATTTACTTCGTTTGTTTGGAAGTGATGACTAAAAGACTAGCGTAGCGATTGCTATGCTAGTTTTTTGTACTTTTTACGAAAGTATATTGGTGAACTATTATCTTTGTGTTATAATAATCCTAATATTTTGAAAATTCAAGGAGTTAGCTATGAAAACACCATTTATTTCAGCCAAAGAGCTTGAAAAAATTACGACTGAATTTCCAACGCCTTTTCACCTTTATGATGAAAAAGGTATTCGTGAAAAGGCTCGTGCTTTGAATAAAGCATTTTCTTGGAACAAGGGCTTCAAGGAATATTTTGCTGTTAAGGCTACGCCGACTCCTGCAATTTTGAAGATTCTTCAAGAGGAAAACTGTGGTGTGGATTGTGCGACAGAAGTAGAGCTATTGATGAGTCATAAGCTTGGATTTACTGATATCATGTTCTCATCAAATGACACGCCTGCGCGTGAATTCCAGTATGCAAAAGAAATTGGTGCGACAATTAATCTTGATGCTTATGAGCATATTGCTTTCTTAAAAGAAGTTGCAGGTCTTCCTGAGACAGTTTCTCTTCGTTATAATCCAGGTGGTGTTTTCTCACTTGGAACTGATATTATGGATAATCCTGAAGAATCAAAATTTGGGATGACAAAGGCCCAATTGATTCAAGGATTTAAAGATTTGAAAGCAGAAGGTGTGAAATATTTTGGAATTCATTCATTTCTTGCATCAAATACGGTAACAAATGATTATTATCCAGAGCTTGCTCGTCAGTTATTTGAATTAGCAGTAGAAGTTAAAGAAAAAGCGGGTGTGTCAGTTAGCTTTATTAACCTTTCTGGTGGTGTTGGGGTGAATTATCGTCCTGAGCAAAAAGCAAATGATATTGCTGTGATTGGTGAAGGTGTTCACCGAGTATTTGATGAGGTTCTGGTACCAGCTGGTTTAGGTGATGTCAAAATCTTTACCGAACTTGGTCGCTTTATGCTGGCTCCGCATGGCCTCCTTGTGACAAAAGTTCGTCATCGTAAAGAAACTTACCGCACTTATATTGGCGTTGATGCATCAGCAGTGAATTTGATGCGTCCAGCAATGTATGATGCTTATCATCACATTACTAACATGACAAATCCTAATGGTGAACTTGAAGTGGTTGATGTTGTCGGCTCGCTTTGCGAGAATAATGATAAATTTGCTAAGCAGCGTGAATTGCCACAGGCGCGTGTGGGTGATACGCTTGTTATTCATGACACTGGTGCACACGGATTTTCAATGGGGTACCAGTATAATGGTCGTCTTCGTTCAGCTGAGATTCTTTACCAAGAAGACGGTAGTGTAAGGTTGATTCGTCGTGCAGAGACACCAGAGGATTATTTTGCAACAATTAAGGGATTTGATTTTGATTAATAATTGAAAAAGTAGTTGGCTAGGTGTTTTCTGAAGACTTAAGCTAGCTGCTTTTTATATTTTAGAAAAAGGCTTTCAAGAATTTGTAAACTCTTACCATTTCTGCTATAATGAATGGTGTAAAAAACTTAGGAGATATATATTCATGACAACATTTCTTTGGATTTTGTTAGTTTTGGTTGCTTTATTTGGTGGCCTTGTTGGTGGCGTTTTTATTGCGCGTAAACAGTTTGAAAAGGAAATCGGTGAACACCCACGTTTGACGCCTGATGCGATCCGTGAAATGATGAGCCAAATGGGTCAAAAACCTAGTGAAGCTAAAATTCAACAAACTTACCGTAACATCATCAAACAATCTAAAGCAGCTGCAGCAAAAGCTAAAAAATAATCTTTTTTGCTTTGGTTTGAAAAGCGCTAAAGGCTTGTGACTTTTATATGGTAAGATTTTTTGAAGTTAGAAAAAAGTCAGTCTTTAACTATTTTTTTCGAGCACAGAGCTCAGAAATGAATGACTCAGTTGGCTCACCAACTGAGTTTTTGTTTGTTATAAGTCCTTGTTTAGAAAGAAGATATAAAATTTGGATAATAGACCGATTGGTTTTTTAGATTCTGGAGTTGGTGGGTTAACAGTTGTACGCGAATTAATGCGTCAGCTGCCACACGAAGAAATTGTATATATTGGAGACTCTGCACGAGCTCCGTATGGTCCTAGACCTGCTGAACAAATCAGAGAATACACTTGGGAACTTGTTAATTTCTTGTTGACAAAAAATGTTAAGATGATTGTCTTTGCTTGTAATACAGCGACAGCAGTTGCTTGGAAAGAAGTCAAAGAAAAGCTTGATATTCCAGTTCTCGGTGTAATTTTACCAGGTTCTAGTGCTGCCATAAAATCAACACGTAATGGCAAGATTGGTGTCATTGGAACACCAATGACAATCAATTCAGAAGTTTATCCTGAAAAGATTAAATCTTTGTCACCGAAAATGGAAGTTAGTGGACTAGCTTGTCCTAAGTTCGTTCCAATTGTTGAATCAAATGAAATGACTTCAAGTGTTGCAAAAAAAGTTGTTTACGAAAGTTTAGCACCGCTTGTTGGTAAAGTCGATACATTGGTACTTGGTTGTACACACTATCCATTGCTTCGACCAATCATTCAAAATGTGATGGGACCAGATGTCAAATTAATCGATAGTGGTGCCGAATGTATTCGCGATGTATCAGTGTTGTTAAATTACTTTGAAATTAATCACAATCGTACAGAAGATGTGACAAATCATCATTTTTACACTACAGCAAGCAGTCAAAGTTTTAAAGAAATTGCTGTTAATTGGCTAAAAACTGACATTGATGTGCAACATGTTGATTTGGAAAACTTGAGCAAATAGAAATGAGATGGTAATAAATGACTGGTAAAATTTACGAGTATAAAGATAAAGAAAATTGGTTCCTTGGCGAGTGGGGTGGTTTTAATGCCATTTCAGGTCTTGGAAATGTTTGTGGCGATGACCTTTATGAATTGAGTCAAAAAGTTGCAAAATTGGTTGCCAAAAAATGTTGCGGCAATTGCCATGGTGACTGCCATAAAGATGATTTTAACGGCTACAATGTTACGGTTGTTAAAAAATCGTCTGATTTTCAGTTAATTCGCTTTGTTGTTGGCATGATTAACGAAGAGACTGACCGTAAACTTGAAGTGCAACAACGTGCAGGTGCAGTTGTTGTTACTGAAGGTGAGCAGTTGCTTTTTGTACACCTACCAGAAGATGGTGTTAATGCGACAGCATTTTTCGGAAAAACATCTGACAATGCTTTTGGTGATACAATTTTGATTGCCACTCGCAACGAAGGCAAAACAAAAGAATTCCGCAAAATGTTTGACCAACTTGGCATCAAAGTTGAAAATTTGAATAATCACCCAGAATTGCCAGAAGTTGAAGAAACTGGTATGACATTTGAAGAAAATGCTCGTTTGAAAGCTGAGACTATTTCAAAATTAACTGGTAAAATGGTTTTAGCTGATGATTCTGGTTTGAAAGTTGATGTTCTCGGTGGTCTTCCAGGAGTTTGGTCAGCACGTTTTTCAGGCCCAGATGCGACGGACGAATCAAATAACGCTAAATTGCTTCACGAATTGGCAATGGTATTTGATATGAAAGACCGCTCAGCACAATTTCATACAACACTTGTAGTGGCTGCGCCAGACAAAGAAAGTTTGGTTGTTGAAGCTGATTGGCCTGGCTATATTGCCATGGAAGCAAAAGGTGACAATGGCTTTGGTTATGACCCACTATTTTTAGTTGGTGAAACTGGTCGTCACGCTGCTGAATTGACAGCAGATGAAAAAAATGAAATCTCACATCGCGGGTTGGCTGTTAAGAAATTAATGGAGGCATTCCCAGTATGGAAAGCAGAACAATAATTGTAATGAGTGATTCTCACGGAGATCGTGAGATTATTAATGATATCAAACAACGTTATCAAGGTGACGTTGATGCTATTTTTCACAATGGTGATTCTGAGTTGCCTAGTTCAGATCCAATTTGGGATGGTATCAAAGTTGTGCGTGGCAATTGTGATTACGATAGTGGGTATCCTGATCAATTGACAACTTATCTTGATGATATTGTCATTGCTCAAACACACGGACATCTTTATAATATTAATTTCACATGGGATAGACTAGATTTATTTGCTCAGGAGCAGGATGCTGATATCTGCCTTTATGGTCATTTACACCGAGCAGCGGCTTGGCGAAATGGTAAAACTGTTTTTATTAATCCTGGTAGTGTTCTTCAACCACGTGGCGAAGTAAATGAAAAACTTTATGCTAAAGTGACTATCACAGATGACAGTATCAAGGTTGACTTTTATACGCGAGCTCATAAACTCTACCCAGCACTCTCAAAGGAATTTGATAGATGATAGCAAAAGAATTTGAAGCTTTTCTTCTTAGCCATTTGGATAATTTTTTGATTCCAGCAGAAGAGTTAGCGATTTTTATTGATACGCATAGTCCAAATCATGCGATGTTGTTGCTAGTTAACAACGGTTACTCACGTGTTCCTGTTATCACTAAAGATAAAAAGTATGTGGGAACTATTAGCATCGCTGATATCATGTCTTATCAATCTGAGAATCAATTAACAGATTGGGAATTGGCTCAAACTGATATTGGTAAAATGGTCAATACTAAATTGGCAACAATTAGTGATACTTCAACTCTCACAGATGTTATGCACCTTTTGGTTGACTACCCATTTTTACCAGTCTTAGATAAAGATGGTCAATTCTTAGGCATTATTACTCGAAAATCGATTTTAAAAGCTGTTAACAGTCTTTTACACGATTTCACTGATTTTTATACGATTACTCCAAAAGATGATTGATTTTATCCAAGAATTTATTGATAGTAAGGCTCTTTCTGAGAATTCAAAAAATGCTTATTTTTATGATTTGCAGCAATTTGTCGAAACGGTTGATGGCAAGGTTAGTAAGGAAAAGCTAGCGCTTTATGAACAATCGCTGGCGGTCTTAAAAACCTCTGCTAAAAAACGAAAAATTTCAGCGGTAAATCAGTTTTTATATTATTTGTACGAGACTGAGCGTTTGGATCATTTTTACAAATTACGCAATAAAGAGAAACTGTCTGTAAAACCTGTTGAGAAAGACTTGCTTGATTACTCTGTTTTTTATCAAGAAAGTCCTTATGTAACTGGGCAGTTAATTGCTCTTTTGATGATTGAACTTGGTCTATCGTCAAATGATATTCAACAGCTAAAGATTGCAGATGTTGATATGACATTTGCAGTTTTGCGTGTGCAAAAGGCTGGTTTGGTCAGAGTACTTGAAATTCCTAAGAACTTGTTAGAGTACATTGCTGCTATGATTTCAGAAAATCAGGTTTATCTTTTTGATAAGCAAGGTAAACCTTATTCAAGACAGTGGTTTTTCAATCAACTAAAAGCATTTTTGACTTCGTTAGGTTTGGAAAAATTGTCTGCGCAGGATATGCGCCATCAATATGTCTTGCATCAAAAGGCAGCAGGAAAATCATTATTAGAAGTTAGTCGCAATTTAGGACTTAAAAGTCCAGTGACTTTAGAGAAATTTTATAACTAATGGATATTAAATTAAAAGATTTTGAAGGGCCTCTGGATCTGCTTTTACACTTGGTGTCTAAATATCAAATGGATATTTATGATGTTCCGATTGTGGAAGTCATTGAGCAGTATTTGGCTTATATTTCAACTTTGCAGGCTATGAAACTTGAAGTAGCTGGTGAATATATGGTTATGGCAAGTCAGCTCATGTTGATAAAAAGTCGTAAGTTGTTGCCAAAGATTGTTGAAGCAGAGCCAGAAGAAAATGACCCTGAACAGGAACTATTGACTCAAATCGAAGAGTATCGTCGATTTAAGGCAATTAGTGAAGAAATGTCAGCTCAACACGATGAGCGTGCTAAGTTTTATTCAAAACCAAAACAAGAATTAATCTTTGAAGATGCAGTGCTTGCCCATGATAAAACAATCATGGACTTGTTCTTATCATTTTCACATGTCATGGCTGAAAAACAAAGAGAACTTAAAAATAGCCATACGGTTGTTGAACGCGATGATTATCGCATTGAAGATATGATGACGGTCATTACAGAACGTCTCTCTCAGTCTAAAAAGCTTGTTTTGAACCGTGTGTTTAAAGAATGTCAATCACTTCCAGAGATGATTACCATGTTCTTGGCAACTTTGGAATTGATTAAAGTTCATGAAGTTGAGGTTGAACAAGAAGAGAATTTTGGGGATATTGTTTTGCGAAGTGTTAGCTAGAGAGTCACTTGCAGCGCTTAGCTAATGACATTTAGGAAAGGAACTTATATGAACTATTTAGCTCAGATTGAAGCACTTCTTTTTGTTGCAGGTGAGGAAGGCTTGAGCTTAAGACATTTGGCTAGTATGGTTAATTTAACGCCGACAGCACTCCAGCAACAATTGGAAAAGCTAGCTAAAAAATATGAATCAGATGAAACGTCAAGTCTTTGTCTGATTGAGACAGCGGGTTGCTACAAAATTGTAACCAAAGAGATTTTTGCGGATTTGTTGCGCGATTTTGCCAAGGCTCCTGTTAATCAAAGCTTGTCACGTGCGAGTTTAGAAGTGTTATCAATCATTGCTTACAAACAACCTATCACGCGTATTGAAGTTGATGATATTCGCGGTGTTAATTCAAGTAGTGCTATCAGCAAATTGATGGCTTTGGGATTGATTCGTGAAGCTGGTAAAAAAGAAGTTATTGGTCGACCAAATCTTTATGCTACTACAGATTATTTCCTTGATTTCATGGGAATTAATGACTTGAGTGAGCTTATTGATGTTTCAAATATTGAGTTGGTTGATGAAGAAATGACACTTTTTGATCAAGCTGATTTTTCTGAAGAAGCAACAGAACTCGCTAAAAATGACGAAATGGTGTAAAATAGCTAAAAAGCAGTTAAAGGAAAGAAAATGAGAATTAATAAATACATTGCCCATGCAGGGATTGCCAGTCGCCGAAAAGCAGAAGAGTTGATTAAAAAAGGTTTAGTCACTATCAACGGTAAGGTAGTGACAGAACTTGCTACAACTGTTAAATCTGGCGATATTGTTGAAGTTGAGGGAACACCGATTTATAACGAAGAAAAAGTTTACTATCTTCTTAATAAACCTCGTGGTGTTATTTCAAGTGTGTCAGATGATAAAGGACGTAAGACAGTTGTGGATTTGTTGCCGAATGTCACTGAGCGTATTTATCCTGTAGGGCGTTTGGACTGGGATACAACAGGACTTTTGATTTTGACAAACGACGGTGACTTCACAGATGAAATGATTCACCCACGTAATGAAATCGACAAAGTCTACTTGGCTCGTGTTAAAGGAATTGCGACAAAAGAAAATCTTCGTCCATTAACACGTGGTGTTGTAATTGACGGCAAGAAAACAAAACCAGCGCGTTACAACATTATCAAAGTTGATCCTGAAAAAAATCGTTCAGTTGTTGAATTGACTATCCATGAAGGACGTAATCACCAAGTTAAGAAAATGTTTGAATCAGTTGGACTTTTGGTTGACAAATTGTCTCGTACAAACTTCGGAACATTAGACTTATCAGGACTACGTCCGGGTGAATCACGTCGCCTAAGTAAAAAAGAAATCAGCCAATTGCATAACTTGGCTGTGAACAAACAAAAATGATGAAGAAAATTCTTATTGCGTTAGTAAAATGGTATCAAAAGCGAATCTCACCAATGACACCACCATCGTGTCGTTATCATCCAACGTGTTCAAATTATATGATTGAAGCGATTGAAAAGCACGGCATAAAAGGTGTTCTTATGGGGATAGCAAGGATTTTACGCTGTCATCCCTTGGTTGAAGGTGGCGATGATCCGGTGCCTGATTATTTTACACTTCGACGCAATAAAGATTTTCGTAAGAAAAAAGAGGAGAGCTAAAGCTTTCCTCTTTTTGTATGTTAATATTTTGACCAAGTTTTTGGAATGAATAGCAATAACATTGGATAGATTTCCAAACGTCCAGCAATCATGGCAAATGACATGAGTACTTTTGAAAATGGGCTGAAGATGGCAAAGGTATCGCCAGTTCCAAGCATTGGTCCGATGTTGTTAAAGGTAGAAGAAGCTGCACTGATGGCAACTAAGAAGTTATTATTATCAAGTGATAGCAGCAAAGTCAATCCTAAAAGTAAGAAAACATAGATTGCTAGATACTTAAGAACCCCGTGCTGAGTCTCTTTATCAAGTGGTTGTTTGTTAATATGAATGGTCATAATACGATTTGGGTAAAGCGTTGAAAGAATTTGATTTCTTGAAATCTTTGCTAGGATAAGCGCACGCATTACCTTGATACCACCTGCAGTTGAACCAGCTGACCCCCCGATAAACATGAGAAATAGCAAAATCACTTGAGAAAATAGTGGCCAAACAGTTAAATCTGTCACACCAAATCCTGTTGTAGTGATGACGTTTGCAACTTCAAATAATGTATTTTCAAATGCTTTTCCAGCACTTGGATAAAGTCCACTAACATTTAGCCAAATCAAGGCAGTTGCCGCAACGACAATTCCAATGTAAGTTCTCAATTCTTCGTCTTTAAAGAATGCTTTAAATTTACGAAGGAGCAAGAAGTAGTACAAGTTAAAGTTAATCCCAAATAAAAGAACTGCAACTGAGACGATGTTTGTAATGAGTGAGCTATTGTAGTGAGCAATTGAGTCATTATAAACACCAAAACCACCTGTACCAGCACAACCCATTGCTGTGATAACACTATCAAATGCAGGCATGCCAGCTAACATCAAGATAACCATAAGAATGGCAAACATGCTTAGATAGATAATATAGAGAATTTGAGCAGTTTCTTTTAGTTTTGAAACCACCTTACCAAAAACTGGTCCAGGTACTTCAGCTCGCATGACTTCTAAGTGGCTGTTTTTACTGTTTTCCATGATGGCTAGCGCAAAGACCAGCACTCCCATACCACCGATAAGGTGGGCAAAACTTCGCCAGAAGAGAAGAGAGTGTGAAAGCACAGCAACATCGGGTAGAATCGTTGCCCCAGTTGTGGTAAATCCAGATACCATTTCAAAGAAAGCATCGATGATACTTGGGATTTGTCCAGATAATACAAATGGCAAAGCGCCAAAGAATGACCAGAGTATCCAACAGAGTGCAACAATTAAGAGACCTTCTTTGGTGTAGACATGGTAATTTTTAGGTTTGAAGGCAGCGCCAAGAAGTCCTAAAATAACAAGAATACCAATTGTTGCTCCGAGACTGATAATAACGTGAAAGTCTTCTTTGTAGATAAAAGCGACAATCACAGGAACCAACATCAACGATGCTTCAATCAAGAGTAGTTTTGAAAGGAGGTAACGAACCATACTTTTATTCATAACTTACCTCGCTAACAAATCGTAGATGCGCGTGATATTTTTCAAGAAAGTCACAACGACAATCTTATCACCGACTTCAAAGACATCCTCACCAGTTGGATAAATGGTTCTACCGTTACGGATGATGGCAGCGATAAGAATATTTTCTTTAAATTTAAGAGAAGATAAGCTCTTACCTGCCATTTTGTTATTTTCACGAATTTCAAATTGCAATGTTTCGATACGACCATTTGCGACGTGGTGCATGGCATCGAGGTTTGAGTCTTGGGCATTTACACGACCACGGATGAAATGCATCATGCTATCAACAGCAATGCTTTTTGGTGTGATGATACTTGAAAATTGACTTGGGTCGATAATTTCAAGCAAACTTGTGCGGTTAACTTTAGTGATATTTTTAGGAACACCAAGCGTTTCAAGGAACATTGATGTGATGATGTTTTCTTCGTCCACACCAGTCAAAGTGGCTACGGCATCAAAGTTCTCAACACATTCTTCCAAAAGTACGCTCTTAGCTGTACCATCTCCTTGCACAACGTGAACATTAGGAAATTCTTGACTGAACATTTCTGCTTGTTCTGGATTATTTTCAATGACCTTAAGATTAATTTTAGTATTCTTAAGAATATTGAGCAGATAGTAAGCAATACGTCCAGCACCAATGACCATCATATTTTTGATGTATTTTGGTTTCATAGAATTGTGGAAAAGAATCATATCGATTCGATTTCCTGTGACAAAGATTTTATCACCTGTTTGCAAAGTAGCATCGCCATCAGGAATGATTAATTTGCCACGACGTTCAATCGCACAGATAACAAGATTTCCAAATTTCTTACGGAATTGGCTAAGACTCATGTGGCAAAGCTTACTGCCGTCAGAAATCATAAATTCCATTAGCATCACGCGACCATTGACAAAGTGTTCGACAGAAAGGGCATTTGGAAAATCAACTGAGTTGGCGATATAACGCGCTGTAAGCAACTCTGGGTTGACAACCAAAGAAAATCCAAGGAAATTTTTGTCCTTGAAGTAAGAGTTAGAGTATTCTGGGTTACGAACACGAACGACCGTTTCTTTAGCCCCCATTTGTTTAGCTAGAACGGCTGAAATCATATTGACTTCGTCTTTATCAGTTAAGGCAATAAAGATATCACAATTAGCAACATCTGCTTGCTCAAGAATTTTGAAATTAGCTCCATTACCAACAATTCCCATGATATCATGGCGCTTAGTAATATTTTTTAAAACAGCTTCTTTTTCTTCGATTAAGACAACGTCATGTTTTTCTTCAACAAGTGAGCGACAAAGTGCGGTACCAACCTTACCTCCGCCGACAACAATTATTTTCATTTTAACCTCCAAAATGTAACGTATCTATATTACTCTATTTTTCTTAAAAATACTAGCCGTATCAACTGATAATAAAGGATTTTGCCTATTATATCAAAGCTGACATAGATTGTTAAAATTAGGTTACAAATTAGGAAAATGCTTGCGAAATGCAAATGAGAGAACTATAATGAGTCGTTATCTAATTTTAGGGAGAAATTTCAATGCTTGAAAAGTTACGAAATGTTTTTATTGGAAATCCCTTGGAATCAGCTGGCGAGGCTAATGAGGATCATTTGCTATCTAAATCTCAGGCTCTTGCCATGCTATCCAGCGATGCCCTTTCCTCAATTGCTTACGGTCCAGAGCAAGTTATTCTGGTTTTGACGACTATTTCAGCGGCAGCGATTTGGTGGTCACTTCCTATCGGACTTTTAGTTTTGGTACTGTTAGCAAGTTTAACAATTTCTTATCAACAAGTTATCCACGCTTACCCTAAAGGTGGCGGTGCCTACATGGTTTCTACTGAAAATTTATCGCCAAGTATGGGATTAATTGCCGGTGGTAGCTTATTGGTTGATTACATGTTGACGGTAGCAGTTTCGGTATCATCAGGTGCGGATGCTATTACATCAGCTTTTCCAGCAATTAAACACTTTAATTTAGAGATTTCAATTGTGCTGGTATTGATTTTGATGTTTATGAATTTGCGTGGTTTACGTGAATCGGCTAAGTCCTTGATGATTCCAGTTTATCTGTTCATTGTAAGTATTTTGTTCTTGATTGCTTATGGTGCTTTTCAGATTTTGACGGGACACCTAGCTTACACAGCGACTGCACATGTTGGTAAAGTAGTACCAGGTGTTTCATTGATTCTTTTGCTTCGAGCATTTACAAGTGGTTCAGCGTCATTGACTGGGGTTGAAGCCATCTCAAATGCGGTGCCATTTTTCAAGAAACCTAAAGAAAAGAATGCAGCTGGGACACTTGCCATTATGTCACTTATTTTGGGTACAATGTTTGCAGGTATCACATTCTTGAACTACTGGTTAGGTATTTTACCGTCTGAACATGTAACAGTCCTTGCTCAAATCGCACAACGTATTTTTGGCAATTCACCAATTGGAAATACCCTTTTCTACATTTTCCAATTATCAACAGCTTTAATCTTAGCTGTTGCTGCCAACACAGGTTTTTCAGCCTTTCCAATGTTGTCCTTTAACATGGCTAAGAATAAATACATGCCACACCTTTTCATGGAAAAAGGAGCACGACTTGGCTACTCAAATGGTATTATTACTTTAGCAGTCGGTGCCATTGCTTTGCTTTGTATTTTCAATGGGTCAACAGAACGTCTTATCCCGCTTTATACGATTGGTGTGTTCATTCCATTTGCGCTATCACAGACAGGGATGGTTATCCACTGGAAACGTCAATTTGGACAAGGTTACCTTAAACATTCTATCGCTAACATTTTAGGAGCAATCATTTGTTATCTTATTATTTTGATTTTGTTAGTCTTTAGAATCGGTGAAATCTGGCCATTCTTCCCAATTATCTTTGTGTTGATGTTTCTTTTCCATTCAATCAAAAATCATTACAACAACGTTGCCATGCAGCTTCGTTTGACAGATGATGTTAAAAATATTCATTATGATGGTAATACGGTTTTGATTTTGGTTGGTAATTTGACCCAAGCAAGTATTCGTGCCATCAATTATGCCAAAAGCATTGGTCAAACAGTTGTTGCTATGCACGTTTCAACACTAGAAACACGTGAGAAAGATATGGAAGTTGAGCGAGAGTTCAAACATTATTTTCCAGATGTTACCTTTGTCAATGTTGAGTCAAACTATCGTGACATCGTCAAACCAACTATGATGTTTGTGCAAAAGATGAATCATGAAGCTAAGAAAAATAATCACACTATGACGGTTATTATTCCAAAATTCATTCCTAAGCACAGCTGGCAAAATGCTCTTCACAATCAAATGAGCTTACGCCTTCGCGCACGTTTACGTTGGAACGAAGATATTATTATTGCAACTTATTCTTATCATTTGAAAAAATAAAAGATTTTTTAAAGCCTTGATTTTCAAGGCTTTTTTGAATGTTATCAAAGAAAAGGTTTACAAAAAAGTTGTTTCAAAAAAAGTTGAAAAAAGCCTTAAAAAACCTGACAAATTCACGTCAAATACGTTGACTTTGCATGTTAAAGTGTTATAATAATCAATAAGAATTCGTTAGTTTAAATCAAACCTGTTATGATTTAAGTTAATGAATCGCCGCCAACCACGCTGTTTGCTGAGCTTGACTCCGGGCAGTGTGGTTTATTTTTATGTCAAAAAACGGAAAGGGAAGAGTTATGAATATCGAAGCACTCGATTATCAAGAAGAAGCTACAAAAGCTGTCAATCATGTTGTTCTTTTTCAACCACAAATTCCACAAAATACAGGAAACATCGCTAGAACTTGTGCAGCAACAAATACGCCATTGCATATTATTCGTCCGATGGGATTTCCAATCGATGACCGCAAAATGAAGCGTGCAGGTCTAGATTATTGGGATAAACTTGACGTGACGTTTTATGATAGCATTGAAGAGTTTATGGAAAAATGTGACGGTCAAGTTCACTTGATTAGTAAGTTTGCAGAAAAAGTTTACTCAGATGAGAATTATAACGATGGTAAACACCATTATTTCCTTTTTGGTCGTGAGGATAAAGGTTTACCTGAAACATTCATGCGTGAAAATCCAGAAAAAGCCCTTCGTATTCCGATGAATGATGAACACGTTCGTAGCTTGAACTTATCAAATACCGTTTGTATGATTGTTTACGAAGCGCTTCGTCAGCAAGCATTCCCAAATTTGGAACTAAGCCATACTTACGAACACGATAAATTAAAATAGAGAAAGCAGCCGTAAGGCTGTTTTTTTGCGCCTAGATAAGCTTTTTAAGCTGAAATTATTGCAGTAGATGATTTTTTTTGATATTCTAATTGTGTCTTCAGGGCAGGGTGTAATTCCCGACCGGCGGTGTTGCCTTATGTTCTTTTATCAACTATCTTAGTTTGATAAGAAGTGTGAGCAATTTGAAAGTCCGCGAGCTGCTTTGCAGTTGATCTGGTGAAATTCCAGAACCGACAGTAT
Source organism: Streptococcus equinus (assembly GCF_049393735.1). Taxonomy (GTDB): domain Bacteria; phylum Bacillota; class Bacilli; order Lactobacillales; family Streptococcaceae; genus Streptococcus; species Streptococcus equinus_G. The sequence goes on along the minus strand of NZ_CP185946.1, from coordinate 1,516,283 downwards.
AGTCTGGATGGGAGAAGACCAAGAGTTGTGATTACTTTTAGTGAACTCATATACTCGAACGCCTTCTTTCAATTTGAGAAAATTGGAGGAACTTTTTTATGCCTGGAACTATGACCAATACGCGCAAAATGGCTCACATTGCTATCTTGTCGACGCTTTCGTTTTTGCTGATGTATTTGCAATTTCCATTGATTCCATCAGCTAGCTTCTTGCAATTTGATTTTTCAATTTTGCCAGTTCTGATTGGACTTGTCATGATTGATTTACAGAGTGCACTTGGCATTTTGATTTTGCGTACATTGTTAAAACTTATGCTAAATAATGGTGGTGTAACGACTTTGATTGGTATGCCGATGAACGTAGTAGCATTAGGCGTTTTCCTACTAGCGATTGCTTTTATCTGGAAACGTAAACCAAGCCTTAAATCCTACGTTTTTGCTTCAATTGTCGGGACAGTTGGATTGACGCTTGCGATGTTAGTCTTGAACTATATTTACGCTGTGCCACTTTATGCGCAATTTGCTAATTTTGATATTTCAACTATTTTAGGTTTGGGAAATTATTTATTTGCAATGGTTGTCCCATTTAACTTGATTGAAGGCATTATTTTCTCAGTTGCTTTCTTTATTTTGTGGAGCTGCTTAAAACCAATTTTAAAAAATAGATAGAAAAGCTAGAAATTTTTTCTAGCTTTTTTGTTGCCATAGAATTCTCACTGATTTTGAAGGCTTTGGCTGTGATAAAAAATTTAACTAAGGTATAATAAGGTGAGGATAATTTTTTGAAAGGGATTAACATGAAACATAAACAAATTTATTTTACAATTGCTTCAACTGTTCTTGTGATTTTTATGATGTTGGGCTATGTTGTAAAATTCTATCCAGATGTTGTTTCAAGTATCGATTCAGCAATTCAGACAAGCGTGCGTGGTGAATTGCCTAAGCATATGACAAGTTTCTTTAAATTGATGACGAATTTTGGACATGAAGTTTTAGTTTTTATTTATACATTTGTGATTGCTGCTGTACTTTATTTTGGAAAGCACTGGAAAACTGAAGCTATCTTTTTATCAGGAAACTTACTTTTGATGGGGATTTTCTCAACTATCTTCAAATATCTTTATGGTCGCCCAAGACCACTTCTAGAGTATTTGGTTGAGAAACCGATGGGACCATCTTTTCCAAGCTGGCACTCAGCATCAAGTATGATTGTAGCGCTTAGCTTAATGATTATTGTTGAGCAACATCTTAATAAAACTTTTGTGAAACGCTGTTTGCAAGTTTTATTATTAGTGATTGCCATTACAACAGCTATTTCACGTATTTATCTTGGTGTGCACTACCCAACAGATATTTTGGGTGGTTGGTTGTTAGCAGTTGCCATCGTTGCTGCAGTTTACCCTGTTTACGACCAAAAGCGTTTTGAATGGCGCTTCCAAGGAAAACAAGATTAATCACTAAAAGGCGACCAAGAGGTCGTCTTTTTTAAGGTGACTAGATTTTGTCTGAGAACTAGAAAGTGTTATAATATAAGCTATGAAAAAACGTTACAACACTCTAAATGATTATTATCGCGAGCTTTTTGGAGAAAAGATTTTCAAAGTTCCTATTGATGCTGGCTTTGATTGTCCAAACCGTGATGGAACGGTAGCGCATGGCGGCTGTACTTTCTGTACGGTGTCAGGTTCTGGCGATGCTATCGTAGCTCCAGATGCGCCAATTCGTGATCAATTTTATAAAGAAATAGATTTTATGCACCGTAAATGGCCAGAGGTCAAAAAATATTTGGTGTATTTCCAAAATTTTACCAACACACATGATACAGTAGATGTCATTCGTGAACGTTATGAGCAAGCTATCAATGAACCTGGTGTAGTCGGTATTAATATTGGGACACGTCCGGACTGCTTGCCAGATGAGACTATCGCTTATATTGCTGAATTGTCAGAGCGCATGCACGTGACGGTTGAGCTTGGTTTACAGACAACTTATGATGAGACTTCTGAAATCATCAACCGTGGTCACAACTATGATTTGTATGTTAAAACTGTTAAACGTCTTCGCGAGCTAGCACCAAAAGTAGAAATTGTTTCTCACTTGATTAATGGCCTTCCTGGTGAAACTCATGAAATGATGGTTGAAAATGTTAGACGTTGTGTAACCGATAATGAGATTGACGGTATTAAACTTCATTTGTTGCATTTGATGACAAGTACCAAAATGCAACGCGACTACCATGAAGGTCGTTTAAAATTGCTCAGTATGGATGAATATGTCAATATTATCTGCGACCAGCTGGAAATCATTCCTAAAAATATTATTATTCACCGCATTACTGGAGATGCTCCGCGCGATATGTTGATTGGACCAATGTGGAGCCTCAAGAAATGGGAAGTTTTAAACGCTATTGACAAAGAAATGGAACGTCGTGGTTCTTATCAAGGATGTAAATTAGAGGAGGTCGAATCGTGATAAAACGTCCCTTACACTTATCACATGATTTTTTGGCTGAGGTGCTAGATGATGGTGCAGTAGCTGTTGATGCAACCATGGGAAATGGTAATGACACAGCTTTTCTCGCTCAGCATGCTAAAAAAGTTTACGCTTTTGATGTGCAAGAACAAGCACTAAAAAGTACACAAGAACGCCTAGAAAAACAAGCAATTTCAAATGCGCAGTTGATTTTAGATGGGCATCAAAATCTTGATAAATACGTCAGTGAGCCAATTCGCGCAGCTATTTTCAACCTTGGCTATTTACCAAGTGCCGATAAGACAGTCATTACAAAACCCGATACCACTTTAGTGGCTATTGAAAAAATCTTAGAGCGTCTTGAAATCGGTGGTCGTCTAGCTATCATGATTTATTATGGTCACGAAGGTGGAAACATGGAAAAAGATGCAGTGCTTGATTACGTGTCAGCTCTTGACCAAAAAGAGTTTGCAACCATGCTTTACAAACCTCTTAACCAAATTCACCAACCACCATTTTTGGTTATGATTGAAAAATTACGTTAATGATAAAACCTCTATGATTAAGGTCATAGAGGTTTTTCGTTATTAAAATTCAGGTTTGATGTAAATGCGGTCATCACCGAGCGGCACGATTGAGACTTTTTGGTCATAAAAATCAGATAAAATAGTTTCAGTAAGAACTTCATTTTTAGGACCTTTGGCAATGATTTGCCCTTTTTTGAGGAGAAGAACGTGGGTAAAAGAACGTGTGATTTCTTCTGCGTGGTGAGTGACGTAGAGGATGGTTGGTGCTTTTGGAAGAGTTGTGATTTGTTCGATTTGGCGGAGTAATTTTTCACGAGCAAATAAATCAAGACCGCTGGTTGCTTCGTCGAGAATCAAAATCTCAGGTTCTTCCATAAGACTGCGAGCAATGAGAAGTAGTTGTTTTTCCCCCTGTGAAAGGCTGGCATAAATACGACCAAGAAGATGTTCACCACCAATTGAGATGAGCATTTGTCTTGCCTCGTTTAGCTCTTTTTCGCCATACTCAGTGTATAGAATGCTTGATTTATATTTTCCAGTCAGAACAATTTTTTCAGCTAGCATGTGTGGAGAGAGACGTTCTGCGATAAATGAACCGACAATACCGATTTTGGTACGCATATTGCTGATATCAGTCTCACCAAATTTATTTCCCAGTACCTCAACACTGCCTTGACTTGTCCAGTATTCTGCTGTGATAAGTTTTAGAAGTGATGTTTTACCAGACCCGTTGAGCCCTAAGATTGCCCAATGTTCCCCTTTGTTGACCTTCCAAGTAATGTCTTTGAGAAGGGTTTTATTTTGTCGTGATAGCGTAACATTTTCTAAAGCAATTTGAGCCATAAGTGACCTCCGAGATGTGTTTGATAGCTATTATATCATTTTTAGAAAATTCAGACAAATACTCGCCAAAAAGGTTTGAAGTATTAAACTAAAAGTTAGTAAAACTTTACTAAAACTTATTGACTTCTTTTATGAAAACGTTTACTATAAAACTGTAATGAAAAACAAGTTACTTTTAGAAGGAGATTTTTTATGGATACTCAATCAAATGCAGTTTCAAAGAAACAGGCTGCAACATCACGAATCTCATATGCTTTTGGGGCATTTGGTCATGATATTTTCTATGCAACCTTATCAACATATTTCATCACCTTTATTACCTCACATTTATTTAACACAGGTGATGCGGCACAAAATAATCGCATGGTTTTATACATCACTCAGATTATTGCAGGTTTGCGTATTGTCGAATTGATTATCGACCCATTTATCGGAAATATGATTGATAATACCAAAACTCGTTGGGGTAAATTTAAACCTTGGGTAGTTGCTGGTGGTACAATCAGTTCAATTGCTTTGTTGATTTTGTTTACAGACATGGGAGGTCTTAACAAGACAAATCCAGTTCTTTACTTGATTATCTTTGCATTTATCTACATTACAATGGATATTTTCTATTCATTTAAAGATATTGGTTTCTGGTCAATGGTTCCTGCTTTGTCATTTAGTTCAGAAGAACGTGAAAAAACAGCAACCTTTGCTCGTATCGGATCAACTATTGGTGCTAACATTGTCGGTGTTGTCATCATGCCGATTGTACTTTTCTTCTCACTAAATCGTAATGGCGGTGCTGGTGATAATCGTGGTTGGTTCTGGTTTGCTTTCATCGTAGCTTTTCTCGGTGTTTTGACTGTTCTAGCCGTTGCATTTGGAACACACGAAATTGAGTCAGATCTTCGTAAAAATACTGAAAAGACTGGTTTTAAAGATGTTCTTAAAGTTTTGACTAAAAACGATCAATTGATGGCAATTTCATTGTCATATGTCTTGTACACTACAGGTATCAGCATTTTAAATGCTTCTGAATTGTATTATTTCACTTATATCTTGGGACATGCTGCCCAATTCTCAATCCTTGGTACAATTAACACTGTTGTTGGTTTGTTGTCAGTATCACTTTTCCCTAAATTAGCTGGAAAATTGAACCGACGTAATCTTTTCTTTGCATGTATCGCTGTTATGCTTTGTGGTATTGGTTTGTTCTCAGTAGCTGGAACTTCACTTGCTCTTGTCTTGGTCGCTGCTGAATTGTTCTTTATTCCACAACCACTTGTCTTCCTAGTTGTTTTGATGATTATCACAGACTGTGTTGAATACGGTCAATGGAAACTTGGTCACCGTGACGAAGCTTTGACATTGTCAGTTCGTCCTTTGCTTGATAAATTTGGTGGTGCTATTTCAAACCTTGTTATTGGTGCTGCAGCGGTTGCTGCTGGTATGACAACAGGTGCGACAGCTGATTCAATCACAAAAGCAGGTGCCATGTCATTCAAACTTCACGTATTTGCTTTACCATTTGCTTTGATTATTCTAAGTAGTGTTGTCTTTTTCTTCCGTGTTAAATTAACTGAAGAAAAGCACGCTGAAATCGTCGAAGAACTTGAACGCACTTGGGGTCATGAATTTGTTGACGACGAAGTTGAAACAGATGGTGGCTTGACTATTTCTGCACCGATTGCTGGTGAACTTCTTGACTTGTCACAAGTAGCTGATCCAGTATTTGCTAGTGAAGGTCTTGGTAAAGGATTTGCCATTAAGCCAAGCGATGGTTGTGTTTACGCACCGTTTGATGCGATGGTTCGTCAAGTCTTTACGACACGTCACGCTGTTGGTTTGGTTTCTGAAGATGGTATTGTTCTATTGATTCACATTGGTCTTGGTACTGTCAAATTAAAAGGTACAGGCTTTGTCTCATATGTGGTCGAAGGAGAACGTGTTAAAAAAGGTGATAAATTAATTGAATTCTGGGATCCAGTTATTCAAAAAGCTGGTCTTGATGATACTGTTATTATTACCGTTACAAACACTCATGCTTTTGAAACATTTAACATGCAAGCAAAAGCTGGAGAAACTGTTAAAGCAGGTGACAATGTGCTTACTTTGCATTAAGAATAAATTGTTTCAAAACAAAGCTCAGTTTTAAACTGGGCTTTTTTAATAGTAGAAAGTGATTGTATTTGTTTAGTACTTTAATTAGAAAATGTGCTATAATGAAGTCACTGTATTAAGAATTGTATGTAGGCTTTTTACCTACTTTTTATAGAAGAGGAGTAAGATTTATATGGAAGACCCGAGTCAGAATTTAGTTTTTCAATTTGTATTATTGTTAATTTTGACTTTGCTTAATGCCTTTTTCTCAGCATCTGAGATGGCACTTGTTTCTTTAAATCGTTCACGTGTTGAACAAAAAGCAGAAGAAGGGGACAAAAAGTTTATTCGACTTCTTTCTGTTTTAGAAAAACCTAATAACTTTTTATCAACCATCCAAGTTGGGATTACATTTATCAGTCTATTGCAAGGGGCTAGTTTGTCAGCTTCACTAGGCAGTGTTATTGCTTCATGGTTTGGTAATTTTGCTTGGGCACAGACTGCGGGAAGCATCATTTCTCTTGTCTTTTTGACTTACATTTCGATTGTTCTTGGTGAGCTTTATCCAAAACGTATTGCGATGAACCTCAAAGAAAATCTTGCCGTTATTTCTGCTCCGATTATTATTTTTATTGGAAAAATTGTTAGTCCATTTGTATGGTTGCTTTCAGCTTCAACGAACTTTTTATCACGCATTACGCCAATGACATTTGACGATGCTGATGAAAAAATGACACGTGATGAAATTGAATACATGCTATCAAATAGTGAAGAAACACTTGATGCAGAAGAAATTGAAATGCTACAAGGTGTCTTCTCGCTTGATGAATTAATGGCGCGTGAGGTCATGGTGCCTCGTACAGATGCCTTCATGATTGACATTAACGATGATACGCAAGAAAATATTCAAGACATTTTGAAAAATCATTTCTCACGTATTCCCGTCTATGATGATGACAAAGATAAAATCATCGGTGTTCTTCACACAAAACGTCTGCTTGCTGCTGGTTTTCGTGATGGCTTTGACAATATTGTCTTGCGCAAAATTTTACAAGAACCTTTGTTTGTTCCTGAAACAATTTTTGTGGATGATTTGTTGCGTCAGTTGCGAAATACTCAAAATCAGATGGCAATTTTGCTAGACGAATACGGAGGTGTTGCAGGGATTGTAACTCTTGAAGACCTTCTTGAAGAAATTGTCGGTGAGATTGATGATGAAACAGATAAAACAGAACAATTTGTTCGAGAGATTGGTGAACACACTTATATCGTTTTAGGTACGATGACTTTGAATGATTTCAATGATTACTTTGACCTTGATTTGGACAGTGACGATGTTGACACAATTGCTGGATTTTATTTGACAGGTGTCGGAAATATTCCGAGACAAGATAGTCGTGAAACGTTTGAAGTTGAATCAAAAGATAAGCACATCGCTTTGACAAATGACAAAGTCAAAGATGGTCGTGTGACAAAACTAAAAGTCGTTTTTTCTGATATAGAACAGAATAATGAAGAAGACTAAGTTTGGCTTAGTCTTTTTTCTTTGGAAAATGGTATAATGAAAATTAGAAAAACGGTTACAAAGGATGATAGAAAATGGCTGAAATTGATTACGGAAAAGTGACTGGAATGGTTCATTCAACAGAAAGTTTTGGTTCTGTTGATGGTCCAGGCGTTCGCTTTGTCATTTTTATGCAAGGCTGCAAAATGCGTTGCCAATACTGCCACAACCCTGATACTTGGGCATTAGAAAGCAATAAATCACGAGTAAGAACAGTTGATGATGTCTTAGCAGAAGCGCTTCGCTACAAACATTTCTGGGGTGAAAATGGTGGTATCACTGTCTCAGGTGGTGAAGCCATGTTACAAATTGATTTTGTGACTGCTCTCTTTACCAAAGCTAAGGAGTTAGGCATTCACTGTACGCTAGATACTTGTGGGTTTACTTTCCGTGATACACCAGAATATCACGAGATTGTTGACAAGTTATTAGCTGTTACAGATTTGGTGCTTTTGGATTTGAAAGAAATCAATCCTAAACAACACATTGTTGTCACACGTCAACCAAACACAAATATTCTAGCTTTTGCTCGTTATTTGTCTGATAAGAAAATTCCAGTTTGGATTCGTCATGTTTTGGTTCCTGGTTTAACTGATTTTGATGAGGATTTGATTGAGCTTGGAAAATTTGTAGAGACACTTGAAAATGTTGATAAGTTTGAAATTCTTCCTTACCACACTTTAGGTGAGTTCAAATGGCATGAATTGGGAATTCCTTACAGTCTTGAAGGGGTTAAACCACCGACAAAAGAACGTGTCCAAAATGCTAAAGAGCTTATGCATACTGAGTCTTACACAGAATACATGAAACGTATTCATCATTAGTCCTTGTGACTATTGACATTGACTTGAATCTTTGATAAGCTCTATCACAAGGTGGACACTATGAACAGTTACAAAATTTTAAAATTTGATGAAAAATTTGTGTACTTAACACAGGATGGAAAAATCAAGAAATTAGCGCGAGAGTTATTTGATTTTGACATTACACTGGGTGATCAGGTTGACTACATTCAAGATGGTGATATTGTTTTAGTTATGCCAAGCCAGGGTGAGGTAGATTTATCTAGTGATAAGTCTGTTAAATCAGGGCTATTGCAAGGCATTCTTAACCTTTTCTTGGAAACATTATCTATCCATAATAACGACTTAGGCAATCTTAAGAAGATATTTTCTCAGTTGCTTGTGACGCTATTTATGGCGTGGAGTTTGCTTGGTGTAGTTGTTATTGAGCTTTTGCTCTTGTTAGAATCACTGATTACTTTTATTTGGCGTTTGCTTGTAAAAGGTATTAAACGTTTGCATATTGTGGATAACAGTCGAAAATTTATGGCTTATCGTAAGCAACAAGAAGCTATCCGCAATCAGGAAAATCGTGAGGAAGAAGAGCGTCTCTTGCGCCTTGCATTAGAACATGAAAAAGCTACGCACAAAGAAGTTTCTACAAATGAATCAGAGATAGAAAAAGCAAGCTCTGATGACAACCATTCTGAACAAGATTAAAAATATCAAAAGCATTTTCACTGGCGAGTAAGTCGATTGGCTGGTGAAGATGCTTTTTTGTTTGATATTACCTTAAAACCAGCTGCCAGCTTTGCTATCTATCTTAAATTTTGCTAAAATAAGAGGTAAATAATTATTATGAGGTAAAAAACATGTCTAAAATTTTAGTTTTTGGTCACCAAAATCCAGACTCTGATGCACTTGGTTCATCAATTGCATACGCACACTTGAAACGTGAACTTGGTATGGATGCTGAAGCTGTTGCTCTTGGAACTCCAAATGAAGAAACAACTTTTGCATTGAACTATTTTGGTGTTGAAGCACCACGTGTTGTTGAATCAGCAAAAGCAGAAGGTGCTGACCAAGTTATTTTGACAGACCACAACGAATTCCAACAATCAATCTCTGATATTCGTGACGTTGAAGTTATCGAAGTTATTGACCATCACCGTGTTTCTAACTTTGAAACTGCTAACCCACTTTACATGCGTTTGGAACCAGTTGGTTCAGCTTCATCAATCGTTTACCGTCTTTACAAAGAAAATGGTGTAGCTCTTCCTAAAGAAATGGCTGGTTTGCTATTGTCTGGTTTGATTTCAGATACTCTTCTTCTTAAATCACCAACAACTCACGCAACTGACCCAGCTGTAGCTGCTGAATTGGCAGAAATCGCAGGTGTTAACCTTGAAGAATACGGTTTGGCATTGCTTAAAGCTGGTACAAACTTGGCAACAAAATCTGCTGAAGAATTGATTGACATCGATGCAAAATCATTCGAACTTAACGGAAACCAAGTTCGTGTTGCTCAAGTTAACACAGTTGATATCAACGAAGTTCTTGAACGTCAAGCAGAAATCGAAGCTGCAATGACAGCTGCTAGCCAAGCTAACGGATACTCTGATTTCGTTCTTATGATTACTGATATCCTTAACTCAAACTCAGAAATCTTGGCACTTGGTGCTAACATGGATAAAGTTGAAGCAGCATTCAACTTCAAACTTGAAAACAACCACGCATTCCTTGCAGGTGCTGTTTCACGTAAAAAACAAGTTGTCCCACAATTGACTGAAAGCTTCAACGCTTAATCAAAAGTGATAGGATAACAACAAAGGGCGACGATAGTCGTCTTTTTGTTATAAATTTTTTTGAAAGAGAAAGTTAAAGTTATGGAAGAAAAAGTGCTTTATCATAAAAAAGGACAACACTGGGAATTTACTATCACTAGAAATTCTGTGAAAGAAATCATCAAAGGTTTGTTGGGATTATTAGCTCTAGTAGCCATCATCTTCTATTTTGTGATGAAATAGGTTTAGAAAAAAGCAAACAAGTTCTCTTGTTTGCTTTTTTTATTCTCCATCTCGGATAAATGTAATGGTTTGTTCATCTGAATGGTCTTTGGAAAATGAGAATCCATCGAAAGTTAGAGTCTTGATGTCCTCAAGTGTCTCAATTTGTTTTTCAGCCATGAGTGAGACTAGGCATCCTCGTCCTTTTTTAGAAATGGTTGAATGAATTTTAAATTTACCAGCTCGATTTTCCATAAAGATGATTTTAATCATGCGTTTACGGATGCTTGGTGAAAAGACTTGCTCGAATTCTGAGGAAAGTAGTGAAATAATAAGGTTATCATCTTGAACAGCTTTGTCATAGTCTTCTCGCCAGAATTGCTTCAAAGAAGTTTTTCCAATTTTAAGGTTTCCTTGAAAATCAAGGCGGTGTGGGGCAATCAGGTCAGTTGGTTTGACAAGTCCATAAAATGCTGTTGCGATACGAAGGTGCTCATCGAGGTAGTCTTGTTCAGCTTGGCTGACTTGCTGACGATTCATATAGCGATACATCAGCCCATCATATAAGAGCCAAGCAGGGTAGCTTTTTGCTTCTTTGTCTGATAAGCGGTGCCAGCGCAGCCACTCTTGGTCAGCTTTGCTAGAATTGATTTTATAAAAGTTTGTCAAATCTTTAACAGAAAAATCCGTCAAAATATCAAGTATCGCTTGGGGCTTTTGAGAAAGTTCCTGATAAGAAAAGGCATCTTGATTGGTATTTAATTCTTTGGCGTTAGGGATTAATAGTTTCATACTGGCATTATAGCATACGATAAATCTTAGCTACAATTGATTAGCATTTTAAGATTGTCTTCTTCTAGCAGTCGCTTATGTTTTTTGTTACAATTAACATATGAAACTACGCGAATTGCAGGCTGGAGACTTACTTTTTATGTATGATGCCTCAAAAATGTCACAAGCTATAAAGGATTCGACGGGGCAGTACAGTCATGTTGGTATCTTTTTTGAGCAGAAGATTTATCATGCAACGAAAAATCAAGGCGTTGTTAGACAAAGTTTGAGAGAATTTTTGGATACACATGAGCAGATTGTTTCGATTTACCGTTATCCAAAAATAAATCCAGATCAAGTTTTGGCAGCTGCAAAGAATCTTCTCGGTAGAGATTATAATGACAGCTTTTATCCTGGCAATAATTGTTATTATTGTTCTGAGTATATTGCAGAAATCTTACCGATTTTTGAAACTGTTCCCATGAAATTTGGAGATGATGAGCAGGAGATTTCTGAGTTTTGGCAGGACTACTATGACAAACTTGGTCTTGCTGTGCCTTTGAACCAACCAGGCACCAATCCCAGCCAGCTATCCAATTCAGCGTTTTTACAATATTTAGGAGAATTACATGATTAAAATTTTTAATCCAGATAAATTAACACGACAAGAATTTTTCAAGGACTTGGTTAACTTCCTTTATCAAACTGATGATGTGACTTTGCGTCAAATCAAAGCACAGTTTCAAGAAGTCTCAAAGATTGACCGTTTGATTGAAGAATATGTCCAAGCAGGGTACATTATCCGTGACAATAAGCGCTATACGATTGGTTTTGACTTGCTTGAATCTCTAGAAAATATTGACTTAGATAGTCAGATTTTTGTGGATGATGAGAGTCAAATCTACACTGACTTGATGGCAATCACTTTTGAGACACGTTTGGAAAATGAGACTAATGATTTGGTACTCGCTGAAAAGACAAGTATTGTTCGTGATGAATTGACACTTTCAAATTATTTTTTCAAACTCGCTGAAAACTTGCCAATGTCTGAACTGCAACAACCGTTGTATGATTTGCTAGGAGATGTTAATCAGGCTTACGCTTTGAAATACATGACAACTTTTCTATTGAAATTTGTTGATAAAGACGAAGTCGCTCAAAAACGACCTGATATTTTTGTGGATGCTTTGGATTTGCTAGGCTACATCAAGAAAAACGATAATGGCAAATATGAATTGAACATGGATTTCGATAAAGAATCACTAGTTTTTGCAAGCAAAGCATAAAAGGGAGTGAGACAGAAATCAGTAATTTCGAAGAAATTCGATTTCGTTGTCTCACCCCCGCAAAGTTGAGTAGGGTTATCAAAGCTGATTTATCAGCGCATTAGAACCCACTCAACTACTGCGCCTTGTAAATAATAACTATATAAACAAAGATGCTGAGTACTTTTGTCTCAGCTTTTTAATTTGTCTTAATCATGAGATAAAGAAAATAAGGAGCACCGATAACTGAGATGATAATGCCTGTCGGAATGCCAGTACCAACTAAAAGACTTCGTCCAATGGTATCGGCAACGAGCATTAAAATCATGCCCACAATCATGCTAGCTGGCAAGGTTACGCGGTGGTCGTTGCCAAATAGCTGTTTTGTGATATGACCTGACAGCAGACCAATGAAAGTAATATTGCCAACTAGAATGACACTCAGTGCTGCCAGTGCTGTCGACAAGATGAGAAGCACGAGTCGTTCTTTTTTGATGTTAACACCAAGCGCAATTGTCGTCTCCTCACTGAACATCATCATGTTTAAAATATAGCTGTGCCAATAAGTTAGTCCTAAGGCTATAAGAAATAGAGGTGTAAGTGTCATGAGAGTCTGCCAGTTACCCCCAGTCACCTTTCCGCTCAGCCATGAGACGATATAATCTGTTTTTCCAATATCAAGATTATCAATAATGGAAATCATTATGCCAGAGAGTAGGCTTGAAACGCCGACACCAGCGATGATTAGTCGTGAAGGAGAGATAGGCTGATTCTTTTGATGAGAGATAGCGTAAACTGTACAGATTGTGATGATACTACCTATCATGGCTAAAAATGGCATAAATGCTAGAATTTTTGGATTTGATATATCTAGCAGTCCAATCATTATGGCAATGACAAATCCAGCACCAGCATTTATCCCTAAAATGCCTGAGTCAGCTAACGGATTTTTTGTGAGAGTCTGTAGTAAAACGCCTGATACTGCTAAGGCAGCTCCGCCAAGCATGCAAGCTAAGATGCGAGGAAGTCTGATTTTTAGGACGATTAGAGACATGGTCGCATTTGATTTTCCAAGAAATACTTTGAGCACTTCAATGATTGATGAATTGGCGTATCCGATAGCTAGTGATGCTAGAAAGATGACTAATAGTAGAATTAAGAGAGAAAAGAAGCGTTTTGTAAAATGAAATTTTTGCCTCATAAATTTTCCCCCTTTCTCATTAGCCACAAGAAGCACGGAAGACCAACGATACTGATAATTGCACTCAGTGGAGTCTCAGCTGGTGGATTAATAGTACGAGAAATCAAGTCGACCCAAAGCATAAAGGTGCTACCAGCAAATGCTGTTAAAGGAAGAAGGACACGATAGTCCTTTCCAACACACATTTTAATGCAATGCGGAATAATCAAGCCCACAAAAGCTAGGCTACCAACTAGCGCCACAGCTGCAGCTGACAAAGCAACCACAATGCCCAGTAAACTAATCGTTATCAGAAAAGTTTTCTGTCCTAGAGATTTTGCGACAGTTTCATCAAGACTTAAAATAGTCAACTGATGAGCTAACAATTGCGCTAAAATCAAACCAATAATAATAACCGGTGAAATAATGCCAAGCATTTTCCAATTGACCTGCGCTAAACCACCAGCTTGCCAGCCAATGACTGCCTTGGACAAATCAAAATACAAAGTGACAGCTTGACCTAAAGATGAAAAGAGAGTCGAAATCATGGCACCCGCCAGAATAATACGAATCTGTTGATAACCTTTTTTAGGATGATAGGCTATGCCAAAAATCAAGCATGCCGCAAGAATAGCACCAATTAAGCAGACAAGTAGGGTTAAGCTATAATGCATACTACCAAAAATAGCGTAGCCAACAATTAAAGCAAGTCCTGCACCAGCATTGATTCCAAGAAGCCCAGGGTCAGCGATAGGATTGCGCGTGACACCTTGGATAATACTACCAGCTTGAGCCATGGCAGCACCAACTAAAATGGCAGCAATTGTTCTTGGCAAACGTAGGTCGAAAATCACGTCCTGCAAGCTTGAGTCAGTCAAAGGTGCTTTAGCAACACTTAATAATTCTTGGTTTGAATAGGAAACAGCTCCAAAGCGAAGCCCAAAATACCAGCCAAGAAAGAATAAAATACTAATGCCGAAAAAAACAAGCCAAGCTTGACCTGGCTTATTTTTCTGAAGAAGATACGATTGTTTCATTGTATTTCCTTTTCAGAAGTGTTCAAAATTTAGCTATTAGCTTTTTTGATGGTATCGACAAAAGCATCTAGCTGTTTATCAAGTGACATTGGATCTGAGAAGTAGAAGAGATTTTCATCGACTTCAAGGACATGATTGTTTTTAACGGCTGGGATATTTTTCCAAACATCACTTTCTTTTAGGGATGCTGCAGCATTTTTAGTATCATCGCTAACGTTTACGACAAGGTAATCACCTGCGTAATCTCCAAGAACTTCTTGTGAAACACCAAACCAACCAGCAGAAAAGACATCATCTTGCACTTTTTGAGGCGCAGAAAAGCCAAGTGAATCATAAATCAACTCACCAGAACGTCCCCAGTTATCGCCATAAAGATAAATATCTTTGTCGTAAAAGTCCATAACGGTAAAGGTAGTTGAAGGGGCGATGTATTGACCAAGTTCTTCTTTAGCTTTGGCAGTTTTTTCTTCCCAGTTATCAAGCCATTTTTGAGCTTTATCTTCCTTTCCGAAGACTTTACCAAGGTTTGTCATCATTTCAAGGTAATCACTCTTACCAAATTCGATAACCAAAACTGGGGCAATATCTTTTAACTCTTTGAGGTGTTCATCTGTTGAAAAAGCGATGATAAGATCTGGTTCTTGCGCAGCGATGGCTTCTGTGTCGTCAGAAGTCAATTGAACGGCGTCAGCTAGTTGATCACCAAAAGCTGGGCTATTTTTTTCCAAATCAAGAGAATAACTTGAAACATCAACACCAAGTTCTAAAAGGTAACCTGTGTATGAGTAAGCAAAGTTAACGACTTTTTTAGGATTTTTTGGAATGTCACCTTCATAAGAAAAGCCAGTAATTTTTGGCATGCTAGAAAGTTCAGTCTTATTTGATGTTGACGATGTATTTTGACAAGCAACTAACATAAGTGTTGCAAGGAAAGTTGTTAAGGTGATGAAAAATTTTTTCATGTTAAGCGTCTCCTGCTAATAAATCTATACGAGCTGATAAGTCAGCAAAATTGGACAGTTATGGATAGGGTCTTGGATGATTTTGGCATCGATGCTAAAAATATCACGTAAAATATCTGCTGTCATGATGCCTTGAACATTGTCGTGGTATTTAATTTGCCCATTTTTCATGGCAATCAATTCATCTGAAAATCGAGCTGACAAGTTCAAATCATGTAAGACCATAATAATTGTTTTTTTGGTATCTTGGTTGAGTTTTTTAAGTAATTCCAAGATTTCCAGTTGGTGGTTCATATCGAGATAAGTTGTGGGCTCATCTAAAAAGATAGTATCTGTATCTTGTGCTAAAGCCATAGCAATCCAGACACGTTGACGTTGACCACCAGAAAGAGAATCAACTTTTTTATCGGCAAATTCGTAGACTTTAGTCATTTGCATTGCCCAGTCAATTTTCTCTTTGTCTTTTTCGTTTAGCCTTCCTAGATAATGTTGATGCGGGAAGCGACCATACGAAACAAGTTCATAAACTGAAATGCCTTCAGTAGCTTCTAAGACTTGTGGCAGCAAAGCAATCTTTTTTGCCACTTCCTTAGTTGGCAAAGTAGCGATTGCTTGACCGTCAATTAAGATTTTTCCTTCTTTGACAGCTTGGATGCGTGTTAAAGATTTTAGAAGTGTCGATTTTCCACAGCCGTTAGCGCCAATGATTGTTGTGATTTTTTGATGAGCGATTTTAGTGGATAAATTCTCAATAATCACTTTGTCATCATAAGCTACTGAAATTTTTTCAGCTTTGATTTCTGACATAAAAGACCTCCTTTCATCAGAAAATAGTAAAAAGCAATTCTTTTAAACGAAGAATTGCCTTTTTATTTTAGCATAGAAAAAAGGCCTTTGTAAGCCTTTTTTGGAAATATTTTTACAAAAATATAATGTTTTTTTAATTAATTAGAATCATTCTAAATATCAACAATAACCATTCTAATTAAGGTATTTTTTAGCAATATTTAGGTCGCCTGCATAAGCTGTGCGTTCACCGTTAACGATTTGGTAAGCGTCTGCACCTTTACCCGCAATAATAACTGCATCATTTTCATTTTTCGTGAGTAGCATAGCTTGGGCAATTGCTTTTTCACGGTCAACTTGAATGTCTAATGAGCGCGTTACTTGACTTGCGATTTCTTCAGCAATAGCTTGAGGGTCTTCGTAGTTAGGGTCGTCAGCTGTTAAGATGACATTGAGATTTTGATGAGCGTTGATAACACGCGCAAAGTCTGCACGACGACTTTCACCTTTATTTCCAGTTGCACCCAAAATTAAGTAAAGTTGACCTTTTTGATGTTCTTCAACAACAGAAAGTAATTTTTCAAGGCTATCACCGTTATGAGCGTAATCGACAAAGACTTTGGCACCATTTGCTTGAGTGACAACTTCCATACGACCTGGCACGCTAGTTTCTGAGATTCCTTTTTTGATGTCTTCAAGGCTTGTTCCTAGGTGAAGACAAGCAAGTCCAGCAGCTACCGCGTTTTCTTGGTTGAATGATCCGATGAGTTGGATGTCATAATGACCAGCAAGTTTGCCTGTCACGTCAAAATCAAAAGCTCTACCATTTTCAATTGTATTTTCAGAACCATTACCATAAAAATCGTGTGGTTTGTCAGCGACTTGTTGAGCAACGACTTTGAAATGATCCATGCCAGCATTAACCACAACAGCTTTGCTATTTGCCATTAACAGACGTTTGTGGTAGAAGTAATCTTCAAAAGTTGGGTGTTCAATCGGTCCAATGTGGTCTGGGCTGATATTGAGAAATGCACCAACATCAAATGTCAATCCGTAGACACGATCAACAAGATAAGCTTGGCTTGAAACTTCCATGATCAGATGAGTCATACCATTATCAACAGCAGTAGCCATCATTTTGAAAAGGTCAAGACTTTCAGGTGTTGTTAATTTTGACTTGAAGAATGTTTTGCCATCGAGGGTTGTATTCATCGTTGAAAACATAGCTGGTTTGTGACTTTGCTTCAAGATATTATAAGTAAAGTAAGCAGCAGTTGTTTTCCCTTTTGTACCAGTGAAAGCAATGATCTTTAATTTTTCTTCTGGATGACCATAGAATTCCATGGCAATCAAGCTCATCGCTTTTTTGATATCTGTTACGATGATAGCAGGAATATCAAGTTCATAGTCAACTTGACTGACGTAGAAAGGCAAGCCAAGTTGGACAGCTTGTTCTAGATATTCTTTTTTAAAAGTTGCCCCTTTTGCAAAGAAAAGTGTTGAACTATCTACATCGCGACTATCAAAGCTAATTTTTGAAAAACTAGACTTTTCTTTCCAGTCAAGGCTGTAGTGATTGTGGAAGATAATTTCGCGGAAATTATGATCTTTTTTCAGGATATCGAGGGTTTTTTCAAGTGTAATCATACACTCTATTTTAGACTTTATGTCTTTGTTTTACAAGTCACAAGCAAAAGTTTATAATAAAATGTAACGCTTATTTTTTAATTAGGAAGAAAACTATGTCTGAAAACAAAACAAATATGACACAGCAACAACAGATGGTGCGCGGAGCTGCATGGTTGACAGCTTCAAACTTCATCAGTCGCCTTTTGGGGGCTTTCTACATTATTCCGTGGTATGCTTGGATGGGAACACATGCTGAGCAAGCCAATGCTCTTTTTGGAATGGGCTACAATATCTATGCTGTTTTTCTATTGATTTCAACAGCAGGGATTCCAGTTGCCATTGCAAAGCAAGTTTCTAAGTATAACACGCTTGGCCAAGAAGAGACTAGTTATTATCTCTTACGAAAAATTTTAAAATTAACCTTGGTGCTTGGCTTTATTTTTGCAGCGATTATGTACGTCGGTGCACCAATTCAAGCCGCATGGAGTGGTGGCGGAGAAGATTTGATTCGTGTCATGCAGAGTCTAGCATGGGCGGTTCTCCTTTTCCCATCTATGAGTGTTCTTCGTGGCTTTTTCCAAGGATTTAATAATCTAAAACCTTACGCCATGAGTCAGATTGCTGAGCAAGTTATCCGTGTAATTTGGATGTTGCTCACAGCATTCATGATTATGAAAATTGGCTCAGGCGATTATGTTTCAGCAGTTGTTCAATCAACATTTGCTGCCTTTATCGGGATGATTGCAAGTATTGCAGTACTTATTTTCTTCCTTTGGAAAGAAGGAAAACTGCATGCCATTCTCTCTAAAGAAAATGATGATGTCGATATTGATGCCAAAGCTATTATCATTGAAACTGTGAAAGAGGCTATTCCATTTATCATTACTGGAGCAGCAATTCAACTTTTCCAATTAGTTGACCAATGGTCTTTCATCAATTCCATGAAGGTATTCACAAATCACAGCCTTAAGGAATTGCAAATTCTCTATGCTTATTTATCAAGTAATCCAAACAAAGTTACAATGATTTTGATTTCGCTTGCGACAGCGATTGGTGGAGCAGGTATTCCACTTTTAACAGAAAATTTTGTTAACAAAGATAAAAAAGCAGCAGCGCATTTGGTAATTAACAGTCTGCAAATGCTATGTATGGTGCTTTTCCCAGCAATGATGGGAGCAATCATCTTAGCCCAGCCCCTTTATACGCTTTTCTACGGAGCACCAAATGATGCAGCACTTTGGTTGTTTGTCGGTGCTTTGGTTCAGGTTATTTTCTTAGCACTTTATAGTTTACTTGCGCCGATGCTTCAAGCCTTGTTTGAAAACCGCAAAGCTATTAACTATTTTGCTTACGGCTTAGTTGTTAAAGTAGTCTTACAAGTACCATTTATCTATCTTTTTAAAGCATATGGACCTTTGCTATCAACAGCTATTGGTTTGTTGATTCCGATTGTCTTGATGTTTAATCAGATTCATGCTGTGACACATTTCAATCGTAAAGCCTTGTTGCGTGGAGTACTTTTGGTAACCATTTTAACAGCTATTATGGGAGTTGTTGTGGCATTAGGGACATTTGGACTTCATTTTGTTATTAGTCCAACAACACGCTTTGGAAGTGTCGTATACCTTGTCTTGATGGGAGCTTTAGGTGTTCTTGTGTATGGATTCCTTGCACTCGCTACTCATTTACTAGACAAATTAATCGGCAATAAAGCAAAAGTACTCCGTCAAAAATTACATATGGAATAAAAAAACAGTCCAGTGGACTGTTTTTTCATGAGCCTGAAAATAGGGGAGCGAGTTAAGTCCAGTGGACTGTTTTTTCATGAGCCTGAAAACTGGGAAGCGAGTTAAGTCCAGTGGACTGTTTTTTCATGAGCATAGGATATAGAAGCGAGTCAAGTCCAGTGAAACTAACTCGCTTTTTTTTGTTATAGTTTTTTGTTATAGCTAACTATCAAGAAATAGAATAGCCCAGAAGAGCTGTTTTCAAAGAAATAAATGATAGAATAAATGCTATAAAAATTTTTGAATGCTATTTAAGTTATGTGAGAAGAGAGGAGTTTTTATGAAAAGTGACTGTAAATTGGCTACGATTTTAGCGCATGCTGGGATTAAATCTGATGAAGCAACTGGTGCTTTGGCTGCGCCAATTCATTTCTCGACGACTTACCAACACCCAGAATTTGGACAATCAACTGGCTTTGATTATACAAGAACGAAAAATCCAACACGTGCGACACTTGAAAAAACATTAGCGGCTATTGAAAATGCTGATTATGCGCTAGCGACATCATCTGGAATGAGTGCTATTGTTTTAGCGCTAGATATTTTTCCTGTAGGGGCAAAAGTTGTGGCTGCGCGTGATTTATACGGTGGCTCTTTTAGATGGTTTAACGATAAAGAAAAAGAAGGACGCTTCAACTTTACATATGCTAATAATGAAACAGATCTTTTGACTGCTATTTCAGAGGAAACAGATCTTGTCTATCTTGAAACACCAACAAACCCATTGATGATTGAATTTGACATTGAAAAGGTTGCTAAAGTAGCTCATAAACATGGTGCAAAGTTGGTCGTGGATAACACTTTTTATAGTCCAATTTACCAAAATCCGATTACGCTCGGGGCAGATATTGTCGTTCACTCAGCGACAAAATATTTAGCTGGTCACAATGATGTTTTAGCTGGTGTCGTAATCACAAGTGATAAAGCTATTTATGATAAACTCTTTTATAACCTCAACACTACGGGACCAACTCTATCGCCGTTTGATTCTTACATGCTGATGCGTGGGCTTAAGACTTTAAAACTTCGTATGGAAAAAGCAACTGAAAATGCTCAAGAGATTGTTGCTTTTTTGAAAAAATCACCAGCTGTTAAAGAAGTTCTTTATACAGGAAAAGGGGGGATGATTTCTTTCAAAGTAGTTGACGAAGAAAAAATTCCTCATATTATCAATAGCCTTGAAGTCATTACTTTTGCTGAAAGTTTAGGTGGAGTAGAAAGTTTAATTACATATCCGAGAACCCAGACTCATGCTGATATTCCAGAAGATGTTCGCCTTTCTTACGGTTTGACAAACGACTTGCTACGCCTTTCGATTGGTATCGAAGATGTAGATGATTTAATTGATGATTTAAAAAATGCTTTGGAGGACTAGTATGGGACAATACGATTTTACAACCAGACCAAATCGCTTAAACCAATTTACTTATAAATGGCAGAGCTCGGAAGATAATCCTGATTTATTGCAACTATGGGTGGCAGATATGGATTTTTTACCTGTTCCAGAAATCAAAGAAGCCATTGTTGCTTATGGTCAAGAGCATATTTTTGGCTACAATTATTTTAAAGAATCTCTGTATCAATCAGTGATTGATTGGGAGAAAAGTGAGCATGGCTATGAGGTGAAAAAAGAAGAGATTTCATTTATTGATGGCGTCGTTCCCGCGATTTCTGTTGCCATTCAAGCTTTCACGGAAAAAGGTGATGCTGTTCTTATCAACTCACCAGTTTATTATCCATTTGCTCGAACAGTCCGACTTAATGACCGTAAGTTGGTGGAAAATTCTTTGAGCATTCAAAATGGTCATTTTGAAATTGATTTTGAGCAACTTGAAAAAGATATTGTGGACAATCAGGTTAAGTTATATATTTTTTGTAGCCCGCATAATCCAGGAGGGCGTGTGTGGACAGAAGTAGAATTGAAAAAGATTGGTGAACTTTGCCAAAAACATGGTGTGATTCTGGTATCTGATGAGATTCATCAAGACTTGGCTCTCTTTAGAAATAAACACCATTCATTCAATACTGTTGATCATCGATTTAAAGATTTTACAATCATTTTATCTTCAGCGACTAAAACATTTAACATTGCTGGTACGAAAAATAGTTTTGCCATTATTCAGAATCCAAAACTCAAGAAAAAATTTCAGCGTGTGCAGCTTGCTAATAACCAGCATGAAGTCCCTACAATTGGAATGATTACGACAGAAGTGGCGTTTAATCACGGCAAGGCTTGGCTAGAAGAGTTGAAAAAAGTGGTTGAAAAAAATATTAACTACCTATCAGACTACTTTGAAGAAAATACCAAGATTAAGGTGATGAAACCAGAAGGAACTTATCTCGTTTGGCTTGATTTTTCAGCTTATGGTATTGAACAGCCACAACTGGATGAAACGTTGCAAAAAGAAGCTAAAGTGGTGCTAAATGATGGGGCTCACTTTGGAAAAGAAGGAAAATATTTTGCACGCTTAAATGCAGCAACACCTTTTGAAACGATTGTCGAAGCAAGCAAACGTATCGCTCAAGTTTTTGGAAAATAGAAATTGAAAGTGGACTTAGGTTCACTTTTTTTGTGATTTCGCATTTTGTCAAAAAATATGACATTCGTCATAAATTTTTAGCATATTTTGCCATTTTCTGCTATAATTGATAAGGTTAAACAAAATTCAGTATAAAAGGAGTACAATCATGGGAAAATTCCAAGTTATCTCACACCCGCTTATCCAACACAAATTGTCAATTTTACGTCGCGCAACAACTTCAACTAAAGATTTCCGCGAATTGGCTAACGAAATCGCTATGCTTATGGGTTATGAAGTTTCTCGCGACCTTCCTCTAGAAGATGTTGAAATTGAAACACCTATTACAAAAACAGCTCAAAAGCAATTGACTGGTAAAAAACTTGCAATTGTTCCTATTTTACGTGCTGGTATCGGTATGGTTGATGGTTTCTTGAGTCTTATTCCAGCTGCAAAAGTTGGTCATATTGGTATGTATCGTGATGAAGAAACATTGCAACCAGTTGAATATCTTGTGAAATTACCAGAAGATATCGACCAACGTCAAATCTTTATTGTAGACCCAATGCTTGCTACAGGTGGTTCTGCAATTTTAGCGGTTGACTCTCTTAAAAAACGTGGTGCAGCTAACATCAAATTCATCTGTCTTGTTGCTGCTCCAGAAGGTGTTAAAGCTCTTCAAGAAGCACATCCAGATATCGATATCTACACTGCAGCTCTTGATGAAAAACTTAACGAAAATGGATATATTGTACCAGGTCTTGGTGACGCTGGTGACCGTTTGTTCGGTACAAAATAAGATTAAGTTATCTTACTTAATAAAAAGGTTTGAGTTTAATGAACTCAAACCTTTTTTGATTGTGTCAGTTTTTAATTTTGCTAGAAATAGTTTTAGCGAATTCTTGAGCCGCCAGAGGGAGAGTCTGCCAGTTCTTCCAAGCTAGCACAATAGTTCTAAATGGCTTTTCGGCAATGTGACGAATAGTCAAATCCTGAAGTGTCAAGCCATCAAGAAAATTTTCATAAAGAAGACTGACTCCTAAATCTTGTCGAATCATTTCTAAAATAGTATAGTCGTCGTAAATTTCGTAGGCAAATGTAGGAGTGATGTTGGCTGTTTCAAATGCAGCGCGTGTTAAACTATTTTCCCCTTCATCAAGTAGAATTAATTCAGTTTTAGCTAAGTCAGCAAGGGATACTTCATCTTGCTTAGCTAAAGGATGCTTACTTGGCAAGACTGCATAAAGGCAATCTTGGTAAAGAACTTGTGATTGCAATTTTCCAACATAATCGATGTGCGTAAATCCTAAGTCAACTTGTCCAGTATCAAGCCATTGATGAATGCTGGTATAGTCTCCTTGTTTAAGAACGAAATTCACAGTTGGGTGTTTGGCTTTAAAATCTTTAATAAAGGGTAAAATGAAATTTCGACTAGCTGATGTAAAAATCCCAATGCGGATTTCAGCTTTATTTAGCCCTTGGAGTTCCTCGATTTTTTTGGTCAGCTGTTTTTCACTTTGAACAATTTGTTGAAAATAAGGGTAAAGGGCTTCTCCATCTTTGGTCAGATGGAGGCCTTCATGACCTCGCGTTAGCAGACAAGTTCCAATTTCCTTTTCAAGATTTTTGATTGTCTGACTAATTGCACTCTGTGAATAATTTAATTGCTGAGCTACTTTTGTGAATGACCCCAATTCAATAACCAAACAGAAAATAGCATATTTTGAAATCATAATAATACCTTTCGATAAGTAAAACTTATTCTTCTATTATATACTTTAATTTTACTTATGGCCAATATGACCTTATAATAAAACAAGATATTAGGAGTGAGAGGTGAGAATCATGGTTCAAAAACATGCTAAACTTTTTTCAGTGAGTGTTCCTCTTGCGTGGGGAATGTCCTATCTGTTTATGGCGCTTGGTGCTTCTGAAATTCCCGCCATTGAATTAGTAGCTCTGCGCTGTGGCTTAGCTTTTTTGGCTTTAGTATTCATTTTTTATCGTTACTTAAAGGAAACATTTTCTTGGAAATTGATGGCTTATAGCGCATTTGCGGGGATAATACTATTTGCTGTTTTTTATTTTCTTATTGTAGGTGTCATTGATACTTCAGCTTCGACAGCAGGTTTTTTAGCTTCTACAACAGTGGTGATTGTTCCAACTTTGCGTGCTATTTTGACACGAAAAATGCCTGATTTAAAAACAGTCATAGCTATTCTTATTGTTTTATCAGGGCTTTACCTATTAACAGGAGCTGATTTGTCACAATTCAATATTGGAGCTGTGATGTGTTTAACATCTGCAACTTTATATGCTGTATATATTATCCTTTCTAAGCATTTAGTTGAGAAGGTTGATGCGATGAGTTTAGGAATTTGGCAATTAGGTTTTGCTAGCTTGTACGCTTTAATAGGAACATTTAGTTTTGAAACACCAGTTCTACCGCATTCTAGCTTAGTTTGGTTTTCAGTTTTAGGGCTAGCTCTGATTTGCTCAGCTTATGGATGGGTGATGCAGACGATTGTTCAATCTTATGTCAGTGCTGAATTTACCAGTGTGATGTTTTCGTTAGAACCTATTTTCACAGCTATTTTTGCTTTGATTTTCTTTGGAGAATGGCTGAGCGGTTTAGCTTTTTTAGGGACAGTTTTGATTTTTGTCGGTGTGCTTTTGACGATTTATCAACCGAAAAAGAACAGCCATGTCATTTTGCTACAGGAAAAAGTGGAATATTAAAATTTTTTATTTGACCTTTTTTGACCATTTGATTATAATAGTCTCAGGTTAAGATTTAAAACAAAGGAGAAAAGATATGATTCCTGTAGTTATTGAACAAACAAGCCGCGGTGAACGCTCATATGATATTTATTCACGTCTTTTGAAAGATCGTATCATTATGCTAACTGGACCAGTTGAAGATAATATGGCAAATTCTATCATTGCTCAACTATTGTTCCTTGATGCACAAGATAATACAAAAGACATCTATCTTTATGTTAATACACCTGGAGGATCAGTTTCAGCTGGTCTTGCTATCGTCGATACAATGAACTTCATCAAATCTGACGTTCAAACAATCGTTATGGGTATGGCTGCATCAATGGGTACAATCATTGCATCATCAGGTACAAAAGGTAAACGATTCATGTTGCCAAATGCTGAATACATGATTCACCAACCAATGGGTGGTACTGGTGGCGGTACTCAACAAACTGATATGGCAATCGCTGCTGAACATCTTTTGAAAACACGTCAAAACTTGGAACAAATTTTGGCTGATAATTCAGGTCAAACATTGGAAAAAGTTCACGCAGATGCTGAACGTGATAACTGGATGAGCGCTCAAGAAACTCTTGAATATGGCTTCATCGATGAAATCATGGTCAACAACGAATTGAACTAATAAGATTTTATTAATGTAAAAAGCTCGCATTTTGCGGGCTTTTTTGATTTTTGCTCTAAGCGGGACAGGGATACATTTATGTCTAAATATGATATAATCAAAGTATGTTGGCAATAGATGAACAATTATTGGAAATTGATGAGGCAATCGATGATGTTGCCCAAACTTTTTTTACTTTAGATTCTGTAAAATCATATTTAGAAATTAAGCAAGAATTTTTAGCTAATTCAGCGCTACAAGAAAAGATTGCACACTTTCAAGAATTGAAACAATCTTACGAGGAAAATAAAGATTATCTTGCTTTTAGACCAGAAGTTCGAGAACTTCGCCGTCAGTTGTTAAAAGAAAAAAGAGCTCTTGATATGAATGAGAAAGTTAGTCGCTTAAGACAGAGCGAAGTAGAAGTTCAAGAAATTTTAGCAGAATTGTCACAAAAAGTATCATCTGCCATATCACCAACTATTTTTGTAGATACTGGTTTGCCATTAGCACCGCACAAGGCGCACCATCATTGTGGAGGAAAGGAAAAGAGGGATGTTTAAAAAACAAGAACGTCAGGGAATTATCGTTTATCTATATTATAATCGTGATGCTAGAAAGCTTAGCAAATATGGAGATGTTCTTTACCATTCTCGCAAATTACATTATCAAGTTTTGTACGTCAATAAAGAAGAAGCAGAAGCTGTTGTCGAAGAAATTTCAGCTTTAAAATTTGTGAAAGCAGTTACTTTATCAGAATTTGATAATATTAATCAAGATTTTGTAGGCAATTTGGAACATTTTTGATATAATATGAATTTGAAAACCAAAGAATATTATAAATTTTCAGATAATTCAGTATTCTTTGAAAATATTTTAAATTAGAAGATGAGGAGAAAGTTTATGCATAAAAAGATTGCGCTAGCAGCGCTAACTTTTTTAGCCTCAATTGCCTTAATGGCTTGTAGCAAGTCCCCAGACGTGACAGCGAATGCTACTGGTACAAAAATTGGTAACACTTTAAAAATTGGTGTTAACCTAGAATTAACTGGTACAGTTGCTGCCTATGGTAATGCCGAAAATAACGGTGTTAAGCTTGCTGTTCAAGAGATTAACAAAGCTGGCGGTGTAAAAGGTAAAAAAATTGAACTTGTTACAAAGGATAATAAGTCAGAAAATGCAGAAGCATCAACAGCAGCTACGAATTTGGCGATTCAAAGTCAAGTAAATGCTATGATTGGTCCTGCTACGTCAGGTGCGGTTGCAGCTGCAAGTTTAAATGCTCAAAAGACTGGTGTGCCTTTGTTGACACCGAGTGGGACACAAGATGATTTGACTCTTGATAAAGTCGACGGTGTTAAAAAGTACGTATTCCGTACAACTTTCCAAGATAGTTTCCAAGGCCAAGTCCTAGCTCAGTATGCTTTTAGCAACTTGAATGCCAAAAAAGTTGTTCTTTATTATGATAATTCAAGTGACTATGCTAAAGGGATTGCTGAAGAGTTTAAGGAAAAATATCAAGGTGAGATTGTCTCAACAGCGACTTTTGCATCTGGAGATAAAGATTTCCAATCAGCTTTAACAAAAATTAAAAACATGGATTATGATGCCATTGTCATGCCCGGGTATTACACAGAAACTGGTATTATCACAAAACAAGCGCGTGATATGGGAATTAGTGTTCCAATTTTGGGCCCTGACGGATTTAACGATGAAAGTTTTGGTGACTTGGCAGGTAAGGCAAATACTAACGGTGTTTATTATGTGTCTGGTTATTCAACTAAAACGGCATTATCAGCCAAAGCAACAGATTTCATTAAAGCTTATAAAGCAAAATATGGTTCAGAGCCAAATATGTTTGCTGCACTTTCTTATGATTCAGTTTATATGATTGCTAAAGCATCTGAAGGTGCCAAAACATCAATTGATATTGCTAATAATTTAGCAAAAATAAAAGATTTTGACGGTGTGACTGGTACGATGACTATTGATAAAAAACACAATCCAATCAAAACAGCCTTGATGGTTGCGATGAAAGATGGTGTTGAAGCTTCTGCGGATGCTGTTGAAATTGAGGAATAAAATTAATTTTATTTTTGATTAGTTTTTATCACATGACTAGAAAGTTTGGTGCTTTATGTTTTTAGAACAACTTCCCCAACAACTGGTTAATGGTATTATCCTTGGAAGTATTTATGCCTTGTTGGCTCTCGGATATACCATGGTTTATGGGATTATTAAGTTAATTAACTTTGCACATGGCGATATTTATATGCTTGGTGCATTTATCGGATATTATTCGATTAGCGTTCTTCACATGAATTTTTGGATTTCGCTAATTGTGACAATGATTGTGACAGCATTCATCGGAATGGTTATTGAATTTTTAGCCTATCGTCCCTTGCGTCACTCAACACGAATTGCAGCCTTGATTACAGCGATTGGTGTGTCATTCTTCCTTGAATACGGTATGGTTTTCTTGGTTGGTGCCAATACGCGTTCATTCCCACAGGCTATTGATATTGTTAGCTACAAGCTTGGACCTGTGACTGTGACAAATATTCAACTATTGATTCTAGTGGTTTCGCTTGTCTTGATGGTTGCCTTACAATTGATTGTCAAGAAAACAAAAATGGGTAAAGCTATGCGTGCGGTGTCTGTTGATAGTGATGCGGCTGAATTGATGGGGATTAATGTTAATTCAACTATCAGTTTTACATTTGCCCTTGGTTCAGCGCTTGCTGGTGCCGCTGGTGTTTTGATTGGGCTTTACTACAATTCAATCGAGCCACTTATGGGGATGACGCCCGGTATTAAAGCTTTCGTAGCTGCCGTTCTTGGTGGTATTGGCATCATTCCAGGTGCTGCTCTTGGTGGATTTGTTATCGGTATTTTGGAAACTTTATCAATCTCGCTTAACCTCTCAAGCTATCGAGATGCCATTGTTTACGGTGTTTTAATTATCATTCTATTGGTAAGACCTGCCGGTATCCTTGGTAAAAATGTGAAAGAGAAGGTGTAGAAAATGAAAAAGAATCTAAAAATCAATCTTTCTTGGCTTGCCTTGGTAGTTGTACTTTTTGGAATTGTAGAGTTTTTAACTAAAACAAATATTCTGAATCTTTATTATATTCAAATTTTAATGGGGATTGGAATCAGTATTTTGATGGGGCTTGGTACCAACTTGGTACTTGGTTTTTCAGGCCAATTCACCCTTGGACAAGCTGGTTTCATGGCAATCGGTGCTTACTCAACAGCCATTATCACACAACAAAATCCAACTTACGGTGGTTTCTATTTTTCAATGCTAGTTGGTGTTGTGATTGCTATCCTTGTAGCACTAGTCTTTGGTATTCCAACGCTTCGCTTAAAGGGTGACTATCTTGCCATTGCAACTCTTGGTATGGCTGAAATTATCCGTATCGTGATTGTTAATGGTGGTGAGTTGACAAATGGTGCCGCTGGTTTAACAGGGATTTTGCCATATACGTCATGGCATGTTATCTTCATTTTCGTGGCAGCAATTACTGTTTTGATTTTAAACTTTTTGCGTTCTTCTACGGGTCGTCAAGTTATTGCGGTGCGTGAAGATGAAATTGCAGCAGAAGCCATGGGTGTCAACGTCACTAAAATGAAAGTTATGATTTTTGTGATGGGGGCAATTATCTCAGCTATCGCTGGATCACTTTATGTTGGCTACATCGGAACGGTTGTACCAAAAGACTTTACTATCATGAAGTCAATTGATTACTTAATCATCGCTGTTTTAGGTGGTCTTGGTTCAATTACAGGAACAATTCTAGCAGCTATTGTTTTAGGAATTTTGAACATGTTTTTACAAAATGTTTCAAACTTGCGTATGATTATCTATTCACTTGCTTTGATTTTGGTGATGATTTTCCGTCCAGGTGGACTTTTAGGGACAAAAGAATTTACACTGTCTCAGTTTTTCAATAAAGGCAAAGGAGGTAAGCACTAATGGCACTTTTAGATGTAAAAAATCTAACTAAAAACTTTGGTGGGTTGACGGCTGTTGGTGATGTTACCATGCATCTGAACGAAGGTGAGTTGGTTGGATTAATCGGACCAAACGGCGCAGGTAAAACAACTCTTTTCAACCTTTTAACAGGAGTTTATGAACCAAGTGAAGGTTCAGTAACTCTAGATGGTACTCTTCTTAATGGGAAGAAACCATATAAAATTGCATCTCTTGGTTTGTCACGTACTTTCCAAAATATCCGCCTCTTTAAGGACATGACAGTTTTGGAAAATGTACTTGTTGGTATGGCAAATCAAAATAAACCATATCTTCTATCAAGTTTTCTTCGTTTGCCAAAATTCTACCAAAGCGAAGATGCGCTTCGCCAAAAAGCTATGGAATTATTAGCGATTTTTGATTTGGATGGAGACGCTGAAACACTTGCTAAAAATCTTTCTTACGGGCAACAACGTCGCTTGGAAATCGTACGTGCGTTAGCGACTCAGCCTAAGATTCTTTTCTTGGATGAACCTGCTGCTGGTATGAACCCACAAGAAACTGCTGAGTTAACTCAACTCATCCGAAAAATTAAGGAAGAATTTAACATTACAATCATGCTTATCGAGCACGATATGAGTCTTGTTATGGAGGTAACTGAGCGCATTTATGTTCTTGAATATGGACGATTAATTGCTCACGGTACTCCAGATGAAATTAAAAATGATCAACGCGTAATCGAAGCTTATCTTGGAGGTGAAGGATAATGGCAATGTTAAAAGTTGATAATTTATCAGTTCATTACGGCGTTATCCAAGCTGTAAAAGACGTTTCATTTGAAGTTAATGAAGGAGAAGTGGTGACGCTTATCGGTGCAAACGGTGCTGGTAAAACCTCAATTCTTCGAACAATTTCTGGTTTGGTGCGTCCAAGCGCTGGTAAGATTGAATTTTTAGGTCAAGAAATTCAAAAAGAACCAGCTCGTAAAATCGTTGCAGGTGGATTGTCTCAGGTTCCTGAGGGACGTCACGTTTTTCCAGGATTGACTGTCCTTGAAAACCTAGAACTTGGTGCATTCTTACGAAATGACCGTGAAGAAAATCAAAAGAATTTGAAGAAAGTTTTTGACCGTTTTCCACGTCTTGAAGAACGTAAGATGCAAGATGCAGCAACACTTTCAGGTGGTGAACAACAAATGCTTGCCATGGGTCGTGCGTTGATGAGCCAACCAAAATTACTTCTTCTTGATGAACCGTCAATGGGACTTGCTCCAATCTTTATTCAAGAAATTTTTGATATCATTCAAGATATTCAAAAACAAGGAACAACAGTTCTTTTGATTGAGCAAAATGCCAATAAAGCTTTGGCGATTGCTGATCGTGGCTAT
Organism: Streptococcus equinus; assembly: GCF_049393735.1. Taxonomy (GTDB): domain Bacteria; phylum Bacillota; class Bacilli; order Lactobacillales; family Streptococcaceae; genus Streptococcus; species Streptococcus equinus_G. The sequence continues at coordinate 1,485,318 of NZ_CP185946.1, read as the reverse complement.
GTTTTAGAAACAGGAAAAGTTGTTCTTTCAGGAACTGGTAAAGAGCTATTAGAATCAGAAGAAGTGCGTAAAGCCTATCTTGGTGGATAAAAGTTAGCTTCGCAATAAAGGGTGGTAAATTCCGCCTTTTGTTGTTTTGTGTAAACGCTTTTAATTGATGTTATAATAATTGAAAAAGAAAAAAACTGGAGAATAATTATGGCAGTTAAGGATTTTATGACAAGAAAAGTTGTCTATGTGTCACCTGATACAAAGGTTGCACATGCGGCTGATATGATGCGAGAAGAAGGAATATGCCGAATGCCAGTTATCGAAAACGACCAACTGGTTGGGATTGTGACAGAAAGAACGATGGCAGAAGCGAGCCCATCAAAAGCAACGTCCTTATCTATTTATGAAATGAATTATTTGTTAAATAAGACAAAGATTCGAGATATTATGGTTCGAGATGTGATTACAGTTTCGCCATATGCTAGTCTTGAAGATGCCGTTTATGCTATGATGAAACACCAAGTTGGTATTTTACCAGTGGTTGAGCACGGCCGAGTTCATGGTGTTATTACGGAAAAAGATGTTTTTAAAGCGTTTCTTGAAGTGTCTGGTTATGGGCAAGAAGGTGTTCGTGTCATCATTACTGCTGATGATACTGTCGGAACTCTAGCTAAGATTGTAGATACGATTTCTGCTGATAATCTTAATATCAAGCGCACGGTAGTTGCAACACGCAAGTCTGGAAAAGTTGTCATTGAAATCCAGATTGATGGCAAGGCTGATGTCGCTGATTTGCGTGATAAACTTGTATCACAAGGAATTCAAGTAGACGCTATTGAATTGACTTCTGCAAAGGAAATTGACTAATGATTTCAAAGCATTGCTAAGATTAGCAGTGCTTTTTTGTGTGATTTTTGATAAAATAGGAGTAGAGAAAAAGTATTAAGGAATTTTCATGAAAAACGGTATAATCATTTCATTTGAAGGTCCAGATGGCGCTGGAAAAACAACAGTTTTAGAAAAAGTTATTCCAGTTCTTGAAGAAAAGGGCTACGATATTGTAACGACACGTGAACCTGGTGGTGTTGAAATCGCTGAACGCATTCGTGATGTTATTTTGGACGTTAAGCACGTTGCTATGGATAGCAAGACAGAATTGCTTTTGTATATGGCAGCACGTCGTCAGCATTATGTTGAGAAGGTTCTACCTGCTTTAGAGGCAGGTAAGGTGGTCTTGATTGACCGTTTTATTGATAGCTCAATTGCTTATCAAGGTGCTGGACGTGGACTTGATAAAGACATTATTGCAAAATTAAATGATTTTTCAACGGATGGCAGAGAACCTGAGTTGACTCTTTATTTCGATGTTGAATCAGAAGTCGGTTTGGCTCGAATCGCAAAAAATGCTGACCGAGAAGTTAATCGTCTTGATTTAGAAAAATTGGATATGCACAAGCGTGTTAGACAAGGATACTTGGATTTGGCTCAAACAGAAGATCGTATTGTAACGATTGATGCTTCGCGTGAATTAGAGCAAGTCGTAGGTGATGCAACACAAGTGATTCTTGAACGCTTGGCTAAAAACTAGTAAAGGAATTAAAATGGATTTAGAGTGCTTGCAACCCCAACTTTTTAAAGACTTTAATCAGATTTTAAAATCAGATAGGATGAATCACGCCTATCTTTTTTCAGGGGATTTTGCCAGTTTTGATTTTGCACTCTATCTTGCTAAAAGTCGTTTTTGCGAGAATTTGCAAGAAGGTAGACCCTGCGGGAAATGTCGTGAATGCCTGCTGATTGATGCGAATGATTTTTCAGATGTTAAGATTGTCAGACCAACTGGTCAAGTCATCAAGACAGACACGATTCGTGAGATGATGCGTGATTTTTCTCGCTCTGGTTTTGAAGGAAAGTCACAAGTTTTCATTATTCAAGATTGTGAGAAAATGCATGTTAACGCAGCAAATAGTCTCTTGAAATTTATTGAAGAGCCACAGAGTTCGTCTTACATGATTTTGTTAACTAGTGATGAAAGCAAGGTCCTTCCAACTATCAAGAGTCGAACACAAGTTTTTCGCTTTCCAAAGAATAAAAGACTCTTGGTTCAACAAGCTGAACAAGCTGGTATTTTAAAAACACAAGCTGAAATTCTTGCAGAATTGGCTAAAACACCAGCTCACTTAGAAGAGCTGATGGCTGACAAGAAGATTTTGGATTTGTTACAGGCTTGTGAGCGTTTTGTTGGAATTTTGTTTAAAGACAAAGCCTTAGCTTACTTGGAAACAGGGCACCTCGTACAAGCTGCACTTGAAAAGTCTGAACAAGAACTTGTTTTTCAACTGTTGCCTTTGTTTTTAGCAAAGCAATTTAATCAAAAAGAAAGTCTGAATTATTTAGAGAAAAGTTATAAAGCACAGCAAATGTGGAAGAGCAATGTGAGCTTTCAAAATGTGCTAGAATATATGGTGATTTCATGACAGAAGTATTGAGTGTAAAATACGAAGAAACAGGCAAGGTTACCTATGTTTTACCAAATCAAAACTATCAAGTGGGTGACTGCCTTGTCATAAAAAATAAAAAAGGAAGTCGCTTAGCTCAAGCAGTAACTACCAATGAAGAAATCGATGAGGTAAAATTACCTGCTGAGATGGATAAGGTTTTGCGCTTAGCAAATGAGAAAGATTTGCAGGCTTATCAAGAAAATCTTGAGTTAGCGAAGAATTCGTTTGATAAAGTTAACGAGCTAATCGAAGCAAACAATCTTAAAATGAAAGTGATTGATATCCTCTTTCCTTTGGAAAGAAGTTATGTCTTGATTACTTTCTGCGCAGAAGATCGTGTGGATTTTCGTCAGCTTTTGCGAGATTTGGCATCGCACTTCAAAACGCGCATCGAACTGCGTCAAATCAATAGCCGTGAAGAAGCTAAAGTTTACGGTGGTGTAGGTCCGTGTGGTCGTGCACTTTGCTGTTCTAGCTTTTTAGGAGAATTTCCACCGGTATCAATCAAGATGGTTAAAAATCAAGGCATGTCACTTAGCACTGGAAAAACTGCAGGAATATGCGGTCGTTTGATGTGTTGCTTGAGTTTTGAAGATGAATTTTACAAAACCTCTAAGGAGAAATTCCCTGATTTGGGAACAGAAATTGAAACAGTCGACGGATTAGGAGTGGTCGCTGGGATTGATGTCTTTTCTGATACTGTCAAAGTTCGATTACCTGAACGACACACTCTTTTAACTTATGCTTTAGAGGAGGTCAAAGTACGTGGATAAAAAAGAATTATTTGATGCCTTTGATGGCTTTTCACAAAATTTAATGATTACCTTGGCTGAAATTGAAGCCATGAAAAAACAAGTACAGTCTTTGTTAGAAGAAAACACAGCTCTTCGACTTGAGAATGATAAATTACGCACACGTCTTACTCAACTTGAACAAGAAACTCCTGTTAAATCTTCTAAACAAGGTAAAAAATATATTGAAAGCATTTATCACGATGGTTTCCATATCTGTAATGACTATTACGGACAACGTCGTGAAAATGACGAAGAATGTATGTTCTGTATGGAAGTTTTAGACAGGGAGTAGTCAACTTTAATGATACAAGTACAAAAAAGTTTTAAAGGTCAAACTGATTACGGAACGCTCTATCTTGTTCCAACACCGATTGGAAATTTGCAAGATATGACATTTCGTGCAGTTGATACTCTAAAAAATGCAGATTTTATCTGTGCTGAAGATACACGAAACACTGGACTTTTGTTGAAGCATTTTGAGATTTCTGTTAAGCAAATCAGCTTTCACGAGCACAATGCTTACGAAAAAATTCCTGAGTTAATCGAGCTTTTGAAAGATGGAAAAAATTTAGCTCAAGTATCTGATGCAGGCATGCCATCGATTTCTGACCCAGGTCATGACTTGGTAAAAGCAGCGATTGCTGAGGATATTACGGTTGTGGCACTTCCAGGTGCTTCGGCTGGTATTACAGCTTTGATTGCAAGTGGATTAGCACCGCAACCTCACATTTTCTATGGCTTTTTACCACGAAAATCAGGACAGCAAAAAGAATTTTTCGAAAGCAAGAAAGCTTATCCAGAGACACAAATTTTCTATGAATCACCATATCGTGTAGCAGATACGTTGGAAAATATGCTTTCGGTTTACGGAGATAGAAAAGTTGTTTTGGTTCGTGAATTGACTAAGCTTTATGAAGAGTATCAACGTGGACAAATCTCAGAAATCCTAGATTACATTGCCGAAAATCCACTAAAAGGTGAATGTCTGTTGATTGTATCTGGTCAAGATGAAGCTGAGCTTTCTGAAGCAGCAGAGGACTTGAATCCAGCAGAACTTGTAGCTAATCTTGTTGAAGCTGGTGAAAAACCAAACCAAGCCATCAAAAAAGTTGCAAAAACTTATGGTCTGAACCGTCAAGAAGTTTATAATGCTTATCACGGTATATAAATGGATAAGAAGCTGGTATTTACCAGCTTTTTTTGTGTCTTTATAACTCACTATGTTAGAAAATATAACATACGAAGTTAGAGGTGTATTTCACAAAAAAACTGACAAATCATGTCTTTTTATAAAAATGAAAAACGTTGTTATGTCAGTGAAATAGCGGTGTTTTAAGGTGTTTTTGCTTACTGACATTACTTGTTATAAAATTAAAAAATTCAGAAAAATCGTACAAAAACCCTTTACTCAGATTAAAAATAGTGTTATATTATCTAACATAAAAATTGGTTTTAGATTTTAAAACCTTGGAAAATAAAGGAGTTTTTGATATGGATGCAGGAAGTATTGCTTTTATGATTATCTGTGCTGCTCTGGTTTTCTTGATGACACCAGGTCTAGCATTCTTCTACGGTGGTCTTGGAAGACGCAAAAATGTTATCAATACTATGATGATGTGTGCGATTCCGATGGCTCTTGCTTCAGTCTTGTGGATGGTATGTGGTTATTCTCTATCATTTGGCGGTGATGGGAACATCATTGGTAATTTTTCACATCTATTCTTTAATGGTGTGAGTGAAACTGCAAGTACACGTGGTTTAGTGATTCCAGATGCACTATTTGCTGTCTTTCAGATGATGTTTCCAATTATCACTGTTGCCATTTTAACAGGAGCGGCAGCAGGGCGTATGAAATTCACACCTTTAGTCGTTTTTGTTGTTTTGTGGTTGTTCTTGGTTTATTTCCCATTTGCTCATATGGTTTGGGATGAAGGGCTTCTTGCAAAATGGGGCACAATTGACTTTGCTGGTGGTGATGTGGTTCATATTACGTCAGGGGTATCTGGTTTAGTTTTGGCTTTGCTTCTAGGTAAGCGTCGTGATTATTACCGTTTAGAATATCGTCCACACAATGTTCCTTTTGTTTTCTTAGGTGCAGGTCTTCTTTGGTTTGGATGGTTTGGATTTAACGCAGGTTCTGCTTTAGCTGCTGACGGTTTAGCTGTGCATGCTTTTGTAACAACTCATATTTCTGCAGCGGCCGCAATGTTCTCATGGTTAGTGATTGAAAAACTTCTGACTGGTAAATTCTCACTTGTTGGTGCTTCAACTGGTTTAGTTGCTGGGCTTGTTGCTATCACACCTGGTGCAGGTTTTGTTTCAACTTGGAGTTCACTTTTAATTGGTCTTTTTGTTAGTCCGATTTGTTATTTTGCTATTTCAGTTCTTAAGAGTAAGTTTGGCTATGATGATGCTTTAGATGCTTTTGGTTGTCATGGTGTTGGTGGTATTTTTGGGGGATTGGTCACAGGACTTTTCACAACTCCAGAACTTGCTCTTGATAAGCACAATATCGGTTTGATTTATGGTGATGTTCATCTTTTCTTGGTGACGATTGCCGCAATTGTTTTTACAATTATTTGGTCAGCGGTAGCTACATTTATTATTGTCAAGGTAATCTCAATCTTTACTGCCATTCGTGTTGAAGATCGTGCGGAAGCTATTGGTCTTGATGATAGTGAACATGAAGAAACAGCTTACCCAACTTTTATGGGATTAGATTCATAATAGAAAATAGTTTTTAGAGAGAGGATATATTATGAAAAAAATTGAAGCAATTATTCGACCAGATCGTTTGGAGGATTTGAAAGATGCTCTAGCAAAAGCAGGATTTGCAAAAGGAATGACGGTTAGCCAAGTTTTAGGATATGGCAATCAACGTGGTTTTGCAGAGTATGTTCGTGGTCAAAAAATTGTGCCAACCTTGCTTGCCAAAGTAAAAGTTGAAATCGTAACACATGATGCTGCAATTGATGAAATTGTTGATGTTATTAGTAAATCAGTCCGTACAGGAGAAGTTGGAGATGGCAAGATTTTCATTTTTCCCGTCGAAGAAGTCATCCGTATTCGTACAGGCGAAAGAGGAGGGGATGCCGTTTAGCAGATAAAATCCAAAAGTTTAGTCGTAAAATGTGATGTGATGGAAATCCGAGTTCGAAAGAATTCGGATTTTTGGGTGAAAAAAACACCTTGATAACAAGGTGTTGTGAATGATTAACAAATCTTTGTTCCGTGTGCAGCTTTGGCGCCAGTTTTTTCAATCAATTCTTGGTAATTATCAGCTGTAACACCGCCACCAATCATGATTTCAATACGGTCGTTAGCATATTCCACAAGTTCTTTTAAGTGGTCGATGTTTTCAAAAATATCATTTGCTTCTGAAGAACCGTGTGTCAAAATACGTGTGAAGCCAAGTTCAACGAGTTGGTCGATAGCAGCTTTTTGGTCTGCTTTTGGAATTTGGTCAAAAGCCATATGAAAGACTAGTGGAAGTCCTTGAGTCGCTGGTAGAAGTTGTTCAATACCGTCTTCATCAATGTGATTATCTTCAGTTAATAATCCGAGAACTAAGCTATCGCTTTCAAGCTCTACTGCACGGATAATGTCATCTTCCATGATGCGAAGTTCGCTGTCGTTGTAGACGAAGTTTCCGCCACGAGGTCGAATCATTGTTGCTAGTGAAATGTCTTTTTCATGCAAATAGCGCGCAGCTTCTTTGATGACACCGTAAGAAGGCGTTGTTCCTCCAACTGCCAAATTATCGCAAAGCTCAACACGTTTAACAGATGAGTCAAGTTGGCTGAGATGTGTTGTGTTTTCAGCGCAGAATTCTTTGATAATCATTTTTTCTCCTTAATGTTTTTTAGTAGTTACTATTATAACATGATTTTTTTATAAAAATTATTTATAAAAATTCGAAAAAATCTTTACAAAATTCAGAAAATTATGATATAATTTATAGCATTATACGGAGGTATTTTTATGACAATTTACAATTTCTCTGCAGGACCTGCAGTGTTGCCAAAACCAGTGCTTGAACAAGCACAACGTGAAATGCTTGACTACCAAGGTAGCGGCATGAGTGTTTTAGAAATGTCCCACCGTTCCAAAGAGTTTGATGATATTATTAAGGATGCTGAAAAATTATTGCGTGAATTGATGAATATTCCCGATAATTATAAGGTAATGTTCCTTCAAGGAGGAGCATCTACTCAGTTTACTATGCTTCCTTTAAACCTAGCTAAGGGACGTAAGGCATATTATCTAGTTGGTGGATCATGGGGTAAAAAAGCTTATGCAGAAGCTGTTAAATTGTCCAAATCCGTTCCTTTTGAACCCGTGCTCCTAGCCTCGTCTGAAGACACTGTATACGATCACATTCCTACATTTGATTCAAAAGATATTGACCCAGAAGCTGCTTATGTTCATATCACAACTAATAACACTATTGAAGGAACTTCAATTTATGACCTTCCTGACACAAATGGTGTACCAATCGTTGCTGATATGTCTTCAAATATTTTAGCAGTACGCTATAATGTTGAAGATTTTGCATTGATTTATGCTGGTGCGCAAAAAAATATTGGCCCAGCTGGAGTGACTGTTGTTATTGTTCGTGAAGATTTCTTGAATGATGAACCAACACTTTCAGCAATGCTTGATTACCGTATTCAAGCTGAAGCGGGTTCACTTTATAATACTCCGCCAGCTTATAGTATTTACATTGCTAAACTTGTTTTCGAATGGGTGAAAGCCTTTGGCGGTGTGGACAAGATGGAAGCAGCCAATCGTGAAAAATCAGGACTTTTGTATGATTTTATTGACCAATCAGATTTCTATACAAATCCTGTTAAAAATCCAGCTGAACGTTCAGTAGCTAATATTCCATTTGTAACGCCAAGTAAGGAATTAGATGCTAAGTTTGTGGCTGAAGCGACACCGCTTGGTTTCAAAAATATTAAAGGTCACCGTTCTGTAGGTGGTATGCGTGCAAGTCTTTATAACGCATTCCCACGTCAAGGTGTTCTTGATTTAATCGAATTTATGAAAAAATTTGAAGCTGAAAACAAATAAGTTTTTCAGACGAAGATGTCTGTTGTTTCTTTTGGAGTGATATAAGCCATTTAAGTCTGAGATTTTATCCCAGACTTTTGGTATAGGGGTAAATTATGGTATACAGTGTTAAAACATTTAATAATATTAATCAAGTAGGGCTTAGAGAACTTGGAAATCAGTTCCAGATTGATGGTGATTTGGCTGAAAATCCAGATGCTTTCATTTTGCGTAGTCAAAATCTTCATGGAATCGATTTTCCAGAAAATCTAAAAGCGATTGCGCGTGCTGGTGCTGGGACAAATAATATTCCGATTGCCGATGCGACAGCAGCTGGGATTGTGGTTTTTAATACACCAGGTGCTAACGCCAATGCAGTTAAAGAAGCAGTTCTTGCTTCAATCTTGATGTCAGCGCGTGATTACATCGCTGCAAATGCATGGGTAAATACACTTTCTGGTGACGATGTTCCAAAACAAGTTGAGGCTGGTAAAAAACAATTTGCTGGTAGTGAAATTTCTGGAAAAACACTTGGAGTTATCGGACTTGGTGCTATCGGTGGTCGCATTGCTAACTATGCACAACGCCTTGGTATGAACGTTCTAGGATATGACCCATATGTGTCTATTGAGACTGCTTGGAATATTTCACACCATGTTAAGCGCGTGGATGACGTTAAAGAAATCTTTGCTAATTGTGATTATATTACTGTTCATGTGCCTTTGACAGATGAAACACGTCACACATTTGACAGCGAAGCTTTTGGTTTGATGCAAAAAGGAACAGTTGTTATCAACTTTGCGCGTGGTGAATTGGTTGACAATGCAGCGCTTTTTGAAGCGATTGAAGCTGGTGTCGTGAAACGTTATATCACAGATTTCGGTACTGAAGAACTGCTTAATAAAGAAAAAATCACAGTTTTCCCACACGTTGGTGGCTCAACAGCTGAGGCTGAATTGAATTGTGCTATTATGGCAGGTAAAACTATTCGTCGCTTTATGGAAACAGGAGAAATTACGAATTCTGTCAATTTCCCTAATGTTCATCAAGCATTGACTGCGCCATATCGTATCACATTGATTAATAAAAACGTGCCAAATATTGTGGCAAAAATTTCAACAGCTGTTTCAGAGTTGGGAATTAATATCGATAACATCATTAACCGATCAAAAGGTGAATATGCTTATACGCTTCTTGACCTTGATGAAAATGATAAAACTAAGGTTGACCACTTAGTTGAAAACTTTGAAAATAGTGATAATATCGTTCGTGTTCGCTTGATTGCAAAGAAATAAAAAAGAAGAGTTGAGATTAAATCTCAGCTCTTTTTTCTGATATTTGGTATAATAAGATAATTTTAAGTTGTTATGAAGGAGTATACGATGCTTACGTTTTATGAATATCCAAAATGTACGACTTGCCGTCGTGCTAAGGCTGAGCTACAAGGAATGAAAGTTGACTTTGAAGCGATTGATTTGACAGTTGATACACCAAAGGTTGAAGAAATCAAGGCATGGATGGAGAATTCTGATTTTACAATTAAAAACTTTTTCAATACAAGCGGTCAAGCATACCGAGCACTTGGCCTGAAAGATAAAGTTGATTCTTTGACAGCTGATGAAGCAGCGACTATCCTTGCCTCAGATGGAATGCTAATTAAACGACCAGTTTTGGTCAAAGATGGAAAAGTTCTTCAACTCGGTCACCGTAAATCATACGAAGAGTTGTTGGGGGAATAAACAGGTAGCAATCATCGCTTCGCGGTGGTTGCTTTTTTGTAGTGACAAAACATTAAAAAGTCTGAAAAATGAATAATTTTAATCATTTTTTTGTTATAATAATTTCGTATAATTTTTGAGGGAGAGGACAATGTCAAGATTTATGAAAAAAGGATGGATATGGCTTTGCTTAATTTTCTTTTTTCTTATTGGAATTTATTATGGAAAATTTACAAGTCAACATTCTTATTTAGGAATTACTGCAGATTATTATAATGGACATTGGATAGTGACAGATGTTCACAGTGGTGGTTTAGCAAAATCTACTTCTTTATCAACGGGGGACTCTATTTTAAAAATTGATAATCAAAGAAGTCAGGATAATTTTTTGCTAAATAAGTGGTTGATTGTTGAACAGTCCAACCGCATACTTGTAAGTCACAGGAAGCGCCAAGAAAGTATTTCTTTTGAGACGAAAAAAGGTCTAGATACATCGTTCTTCTTTTTTGAAGTGATTGCTTTTTCTTTGTTGGTTTGGGCAATGTCATCTTTAAATAGGAAAAAAATAACTAAAATTAGTAGCTATTATAGCTTTTTTCTGATCGCTACGGCTTTTTTTCTTAGTTCACTTATACCGTCTAGTATGGGAAATAGTCTAGGACGTTTATTTATTGTTACATATATTACTTTATTACCGTTTTTTGTTGATATTTTTTGGCGAATTAGTGTCCGTGATGAAGAAGTAACAAAGTTATCTATGTTTTCAAAAGTAGTTATTGTTTACTCTATTTTAACAATCTTACTTTTCTTTGGAGTACAACTTTTCAATTTACCTTTGTTCTTTGTTAGATATTTATCCAGAGGGATTTTTTACGTTAGCTTTGCTTTGTTATTAATCTTGGTAACCTTTTCTTTGCTAGTAAGGGAAAGAGAGTTATCCTTGAAAAGGGTAAATTTAGTTCTTTTAACATTGTTTAGTTTACTGCCGTTATTTATTGGTTATGTCTTTCCATTACCATATGAACTTCCTTTTTCATGTACTATTCCTCTTTTATTTCTTCCTATTATGGCTGTTGTCAATCATTTGATTGTTAATCGTTTGACAGTTGCGAGAGCTCAATTACCCCTTCAAGTAGTTTATGTTTTAGAGGCTTTGGTTTCAACTCTTGTTATGATGTCGTTTTCAGTTATGATGAATTATATGCCAATATGGTTTGTGGCAATCTACTGTTTTTTGTATATTTGGTTTTCTTTGCCAATTATTAAAGATTTTATGCTTATGGCAAAAAAGTTGAATTATCATTTAGATGGACAGAATATTTTTTCTGCTGTTGAAATGGAACGTGAGGATATCTCAATTGCTATCCATGATACGATTATTCAAGATGTGATTTATCACAAGAAACAAATAGAATCTGCCGATACCATTGATAAATATGAAATTTTAAACACTTTAGATGATGTTATTTTTGAATTGCGTGAATTGTGCTCTAATATTTATCCTTTGATGATTAAAGAATTAGGATTGAAAAATGCAATTTTAGAGTTAGTGGATAAATTCCAGAAAGAAGAGCCTGTTTTGATAGAATGTGAAATAACTTTTAATAGTTCTGCTTTTGAAAGTCGAATTAATAATTTTATTTTACGTTCAATCAAAGAATTAATTACAAATAGTGTTTTACATGGCAATGCTAAGCAGATTAAATTATCTCTTTTTGAAACTACTAATCAGGTTGTGGTTCAAGTAAGAGATGATGGAAAATTTATCGAACGACCTGATGATCATAAAAGTCATTTTGGACTTAATGTGATTGCTGAAAAACTGTCTCTACTTGGAGGAGAGTTACAGATTGAAAAATCGCCGACTATTGTAAGAATGATATTACCGAAGGGAGATAAAAATGTTAAAAATAGCAGTGATAGATGATCATGAGTTAGTTTTAGATGGAATCTGTGCACAACTTGCCAAAGAAGAGAAGTTTGATATTATTGGAGCATTTACAGAGGTTGAAGAATTAAAACTTTGCTTAAAATGTAAAAAAGTGGATATTTTAATTATGGATTTGATGTTAAAAGATATTCATGGTTTTGAATTAATTAAACAATTAAAACAAATGCACTTAAGTTTTCCAAAGATTATTCTGATTTCAGGTTTTTATGACCCAATGTTACATAAGCGAGCCAATGAACTTGGAGTTAAAGCTTTTCTTCCAAAAGAAACTTCTTCTACAGAACTAATAAGTACGATTATCAATGTTGCTAGTGGTAATTGTGTTATTCCAGATACTCTATTGGAAGGTCAGGAAAATCATTTATTAACAGAAGTTGAACTAAAAATTTTGAAATTGATTGCTGAAGAGTATTCTAATGCACAGATTGCCAAAGAATTATTTATTAGTCGTCGAACAGTTGATACACATGTGACAAATATTTGTACAAAGTTAAATGTTACGGGGCGAGTTGGAGCAGTGCGAGAAGCTGTTAAATTAAAATTAGTATAATATGGAACCAAAAAGGTAAACAGATATTCGTAAATTACGGATGTCTGTTTTTTTATGTTCTTGTATGATTGAGAGGTAAGAAAAATGGAAAAGGAGACGATGGATGGCAAATGTTGATGCGTTATTAGGTGATCATCGACAAAGATATTTTGGAGATGGTCACAAGAGAACTTTATATGGAGTAAGTGAGATCAATCACAATCTATTTGGCTCAATTTCACATAGTGGTATTTGGTCAAGTAAATCACAGCAAGAAGTGCAACCACACTTGAGTACTCTAGATGGTGTTATTTTGGCTTGCTTACTAGCGGAAAAATATTTAGAGGAGATTGGAGAATCTCCAAATCTTTATTTTTTGACCAAATTTGAAATTAAATCGGGTATGAAACCGATTGAGAATCTAAATAAAATTCCCTTAGTTCTAAAGAGTACAATTACTGAAGATGATTATATTGCTTTTAATGCATTGATTTTAGATATGAAAGTCAATGTGACTTTTAAAAAAATTGAATCTCCAGAAAAAGTGGCTGTTACTGGAGAGATTCTTGAAGGATTTATTAATAATCACTTAAAAAATATTCAACATGATATTTACGATATTAGTTTTATAGATACGCTTGATACAGCTGATAAGTGTTCAATCTTTTGTAAAGCAGATAGAAGGGAGACGAAATCTGTTGACTATAAAGGAATTTCAGCTAATTTTTCTAATTGTTATTCACTCTTGGAATTGTTGATTATATTTTCACAAATGGCTGAAATGTTAGCGTACCATGCTGATAATATTGATAGAGATTGTAGTAAAACTTTATGGATGAAAAATGTGACTGCTGAGGTAGTTCAACCAATTCCAGTTGGTGAAATTGAGCTATTAGGAAAAATTAGAAAAAATAAGTTGATTGATATGAAAGGGCATAATTGGAAGATTTTTGAAATGTCAGGTGCAGATACTAAGAACCGTATTTGTATTTCAAGTAAAATTGCTCATCAATTACCAGAGTTGGGAGAATAAAAAATGTATAAAAAAGAAATAAGGCTGGTTATTTCAGGAACTTATTCAACTGGAAAGACGACAACAGCAACAGCATTATCAATTGCAACTGGTATACCGTTGATTAATGCATTGTCTGCTCGAGAGATTTTAACTGAAATTTATCCAGGTAGGAGATTTCAAGACATGAATGCTACTGAGCTTATGACTTTAGGATTAAAGAGATTTGAAGAGAGAATACGAGAAGAAGCAATTCTATATAAAGAAAATTCTAGTTTTATTTCAGATGGTTCCGTACTGAATGAATGGATTTATGGCACGGTAAGGTTGAAAATTGGACTAAACCCGGGAGCAAAATTCATGCATAGACTTTCAAAGGCGATTTTAGGAATACTGGGAAAAAATTTTTACCGAAAGTACATGGATGCTTATGGTCAGGTTGCTAAAATGCACTCAAAAATGTGGTATACCGATGTTGTTCATTTGCCAGTAGAATTTGCCATGGACCCCGATGGACATCGTCCAGTTTCTGAAAAGTATCGAACACTATCTGATATTGAAATTCAAGAAGGATTTCTTGCTGTTGGAAAAAAGCCCGAGTTGGTGACTGGCAATCAAGAAGAACGTTTAGAGAAGATTATTAAACTTTATGATTTGCCGATTGTTGTTCCAATTAAAGATGCTATTAAAGAAGCAGAAAAAGTTATCTCAAGTAACCGTGAAGCAGTGTCAAAACGCATTATTGAACAGTACAAAGAACCATCATTGAAAGAAAAAGTGAAGTTTTTGACAGAATTTTAGGAGAAAAAATGATTACATTTCAAAATATTAGTAAGATTTATCAAGTCGGAGATCAAGAGGTTAAGGCTTTAGATGATGTTTCTTTTTTTATTGAAAAGGGAAAATTTACTATTATCTTGGGACCTTCTGGCTCTGGTAAAAGTACCATGTTAAATTTACTTGGTGGTATGGATCAGGCAACAAGTGGGAGTTTTTTATTTGAAGATACGGATGTAACTCGTCTTAACGATAAAGAGTTATCAAAATATCGCAAAGATGTCGTTGGCTTTGTTTTTCAATTTTACAACCTTGTTCCTAGTTTAACGGCGCTGGAAAATATTAGCATTGCTGCTCATTTGACCAAGAACGAAAAACAAGCAGAACTATTTTTAGAAAAAGTAGGACTTTCTCATCGCAAAAATAATTTTCCAAATCAATTATCTGGTGGTGAAATGCAGCGCGTCTCAATTGCTAGGGCTTTGGCTAAAAAACCAAAACTTTTGCTTTGCGATGAGCCAACAGGTGCCCTTGATTCAAAGACTGGGCAGAAAATCATTGAATTATTAAAAGAAACATCTGCTGGTAAGGATGTTGCTGTTGTTATGGTAACGCACAATGCTGAATTTGAAAAATATGCAGACAAGGTCATTTATTTAAAAGATGGCAAGATTGATGCTATTGTCGATAAATAAATGGATAGATTGGAAGAATGATGAAATATCTTAATTTAAAACTCAGAAGGGATATCAGACGTCATTGGCAACAATTCTTTTCAGTGTTTTTGATGTCCTTGTTAAGTGTGTTAATTTTTGTTGGGTTGCAAGGTGCTTGGTATGGTTTGGAAAAAAGTTTAGATTCTTTTATTTCAAAATCATCTTTGCCCGATGTATGGATTCAAGCAGATTCAATTAACAATAAGCAAATTGAAGAATTGAAAAAATTATCTTCTGTGAAGAAGGTTGTTGCTAAGACTAATTTAGTGGCAAAAGTTGACTTGAAGAGTGATTCTGAAAAATATATTAGTCTAGATTCTTTTGATGATTCTTCTCAAAAGGTCATTACAGTTGATAAAGGAAATAAGCTATCAAGAAAGACTGAAGGGCTTTGGCTAGATAGTAAATTCGCTCAAAAAAATCATTTGAAACTTGGTGATAAGATAAAATTAGTTATTTCCAATCAGACGTTCAGTTTTCCGATTAAAGGTTTAGTTGAGTCGGCAGATAAGATTTACTTTACTGGAAGTCTTGAATTTATGGCGCCTAATTCCAAAAACTATGCGTATGGTTATATTTCTGATAAGACTTTAGCTAAAATTACTCATAATCGCATGACTTATAATGCCCTTGAGATTTATTCAAAAAAAGATGATATCAGAAGCGATGTCGAAACTATTTTAGGAGCACATTTGTTATCTTACTATAATCAAAAAACATTGACAGAGATATCTGAGGCTACTGGAAGGGTTGGACAAATCAGAAATTTATCGTACCTATTTTCATTTATTTTTATTCTTTTAGCGATTCTTGCAATGTTTACGACAATTCGTCGTTTGATAGAAAGTCAGACAAAAGAGATTGCAGTCATTAAAGCTTTAGGCTATTCAAACAAACAAATCACATGGCACTATATTTCATTTGGTTTATTAGTTGGAAGTTTTGGAGCTTTTGCTGGAGCAGCTATTTCACCTTTGATGTCTCTTTTTGTTCTTCAAACGCAAAAGGCGATGTTTAATTTACCTTATTGGCAGATTGCTTATTCTTGGTCGGCTTTAACAGTTATTTTTATTGTTATTTTTATTTGTAGTTTGTCAGCGTATTTGGCTTCTCATCAAGTAATTAAAGGATTACCTGCTGTATTTCTACGTGGAAAAACTAAAAAAGTATTCCATGTTTTTCTTGAAAAAGTTCCTCTTATTTGGAGTCACTTTTCTGATGAGACAAAATGGGCGATACGTGATGCTTTCATTAACAAGGTACGGGTTCTTATGGGAATTGTCGGAGTAGCTGGAAGTATGATGCTACTAATTGCTGGTATCGGTATGCCTATTTCGATGAATCATTTGGTAGATAAAGCTTATAATACTGACTTTTCATACGCTAAGCGTTTAACTGTTGCCAATTATAATCAAGCAGCTAAAGCCTATCGTGGTCAAGGTGTGCAAATTACACAAGCACATTTTTCAAAAGATGACGGCTATAATCGTCTCTTGATTATTGTCAGTGATGGTGATTGTGTCAATGCCAGAACAGCAGATAATCAGTCAATTAAAAAAGGTGGTATCTATGTTACCAATCGCTTTGCTGAATTAGCTCACATCAAGAAAGGTGATGTTTTGAAGGTAAAGCCTTACCGAGATGGAAAAGTGTATTCATTTAAGGTTGAAGGAATTGTGACAAGTGAGACAAATCAAGGTGCTTATATCAGATCAGAAACCTTTGAGGCATCAGGTGGACGATTCACTCCACAGACATTGCTAGTTGGTCAAGAAGTCACAAAATCAGATATTAAAAATGATTCTAATATTTTATCGATCATTAATAAGTCAGAACAAGAAAAAAATGCTTATGACTTTGTTAACAGTTTAATGAGTGTCTTTTTGATGATTATTGGGTTTGCTTTGTTGCTTGTTGTTGTCGTCCTTTATAATCTAGGTTCTCTAAATTTTGTAGAACGTATGCGTGATTACGCTACCTTGCAAGTCTTAGGTTTTTCAAAACAAAATTTGCAAATCATTACTATGATTGAAAATTTAATGACAACATCAATTGGTTGGATAGTTGGGATTCCAATGGGAATCTGGTTCTTGAGAAGGTATGTTGCGACATTTTCAACAATCCGTATTGAATACACAGCTTATGTGACTTGGCAAGTTCTTTTAATTGCAAGTATTTTAGTGTGGCTGACTTCGGCTATTACCACAGTTATTATAAGTCACAAAATTAAAACTATTAACATGGTTGAAGCTCTAAAAGGAGTAGAGTAAATAATAAAACCACCTAAATGTTAAATTTAGGTGATTTTATGTGTTTATAAATCAATTTCTAAAACGATTGGTGTGTGGTCTTGACGTGCGCCTGAGTCAATCATTTCTGATTTTGTGATTTTACCTGCGATGCGGTTTGATGTGAGCCAGTAGTCGATACGCCAGCCAGTGTTGTTAATTTTACTAGTTTTGCTGCGTTGTGCCCACCAACTATAGACATTTGGAATGTCACCGTGAAGGTAACGGAAAGTATCTGTGAAGCCTTTTGCTAGTAAGTTTGTAAATCCTGCACGTTCTTCGTCGGTGAATCCAGCAGAGCGACGGTTTGAATTTGGATTGGCAAGGTCAATCTCGTTGTGAGCAACGTTGTAATCACCAGTTGCTAAAACGGGTTTTGTTTGGTCAAGTTCTGCTAGGTAATCAGCGTATTTTTCATCCCAAATTTGTCGTTCAGCTAAGCGTTTTAGACCGTCTCCAGCATTTGGAGTGTAGACTTGTGTGACGTAGAAATGATCAAATTCAAGAGTGATGATACGTCCTTCGCAATCCATCGTGTCAGGGGCACCGATCTCTGGGAAAGAAATGGTTGGTGTTAGATGATTTTTATAAAGGAACATTGTCCCAGCGTAGCCTTTTCTGGCTGGTTCGACTGACGAGCGCCAAGATACTTGGTAATCTGGAAAGTAGTCTTCTAGGATTTGCAAATGTTTTTTTGTAGGTCCTTTGGCTGATAATTTTGTTTCTTGAATGGCAATGATATCAGCATCTTCAGCCACAAGTGTATCGATAACAGCGCGTGAGAGAACGGCGCGTGCAGAATCACTTGTGAGTGCTGCGTTGAGCGAATCAATATTCCACGAAATGAGTTTCATAATAGCTTACCAGACTTCTTTTTAGAAGTCTCTTCTTTCTAAAAGTTTAATCGTTAGTTTCTATTTTAGCAAAAAAAGAGAATGCTTGCGATTCTAATGCTTTTGGTTATATCATTTTTGGGAAAAGTGGTACAATCTATTTAGAAAAAAATCTAAATACCTAAACTTTGGAGGAACGTTATGACATTCGCTGAAACATTTAAAGCTTTGTCACATCCAATCCGAAGAGAGATTCTGAATTTATTAAAGGAAAAGTCGCTAACGGCTGGTGAGATTTCAGAGCAGTTTGATGTGGCTTGGGCAACGATTTCGCACCATCTTAGCATTTTGAAAAAGGCTGGATTGGTTGTTGAAAAACGAGAAAAAAATTTTATTTATTATGAATTATCTACCTCGGTTTTAGAGGATGTCATGGCTTGGTTGGCTGATTTAAAGGAGTCTTCGAAAAATGAAAAAAACTAATAAAGAATTTTTGATGACAGCACTTGTGATTGCATTGCCAATGGTGATTGGAGCAATTTTCTGGAATCAACTTCCTGAAAAAATCCCGACTCATTTTGGAATTGATGGTCAAGCAGATGGTTATAGCAGCAAGCTTTTTACGCTTTTTGCTTTTCCAGCATTGTTTCTTCTTTTTCAAATTATTTGTCTGGCATCTTTTGAAAAAGAATCTGTAAAAGTCAATATTCCAGCAAAAATGAGAAGATTTTATACTTGGTTGATTCCAGTTTTGAGTTTGATTATTCAAGGATCAATCTATGCTAACGCACTTGGTTTTATTAAGAGTGGTCCAACACTTGTCACAACTTTTCTAGCGATTGTTTTTATCGTGATTGGCAATTATCTTCCTAAGATACAACGAAATGCCACAGTTGGTATTCGTATTCCTTGGACACTTTCTGATGATAAAAATTGGTATAAAACTCACCGTATGGCAGGAAAATTGTGGGTGATTGGTGGCTTGATTATCTTGCTTGAAAGTTTTATTCAAGTGGCTTTGCCTTACGTGATGGGAGTGGTTATTGCGGTTATGACTGCTGTCCCTATTGTGTACTCATTCATTCTTAGTCGAAAAAAATAGTCTCTGATTCTTCAGAGGCTTTTCTATTTTTTTGATAAAATTTTGTTTAATTGTGTTATAATGATAGGACAAAATAAAGGAGATTTATTTTATGAAAAAGACAATTTCATATTGTTTGCTAGCTCTCTGGTTTATTGTCATGTTAGCTAGTTATTGGATGTTTTTGCCACCACTTAACCCGCTTAGTACTGGTTTTTGGGCATTTGTCTTAGAAGGATTAGCTCTAGCTTTTGGAGCAGTACTTTTGTTGTCTTTGACAGGAAAACTTCAACAAGTTACTGTTCAAATGCCTGGGACACGTGTGCGCAAAGTCGTCTCTACCCCAACACCAAAACATGGAAAAACATTGTCTGTTATTGGTACTGTCATTGTGGGGATTGTTCTATTACTAAGCGTTTCGTCTTTCTTTAACTCTCGATTGTTCAGAGCAAAAAGTTACGCTAACGTTATTAAAGTAAAAGATGCTGATTTCACATCAGATTTTCCAGAAACAGATATTTCTCACTTAGCTTTGCTTGACCGCTCATCAGCTAAGAAAATTGGTGATACTTATCTTGGAACTATTGATAAAGTTTCTCAATTTGGCATTTCAGATGATTATCGTCAAGTGACAATTGGTGAGCAGCCCTACCGTGTCTCACCTCTTGAATACAAATCTTTCTGGAAATGGTTCTCTAACCATAAAGAAGGTATTGGTTACTACGTCAAAGTCAATCAAACAACTGGTAAAGCTGAACTTGTCAAACTTGATAAAGGAATGAAATACTCTGATTCTGAGTACTTCTTCAATGATACGCTCCGCTATCTACGCCTAAAATATCCAACTGCAATTTTTGGAGATCCATCATTTGAAGTTGATGACCAAGGTAATCCTTACTACGTTGCAACGACTTACAAACCTAAATTCATGTTAAGTTCTAGCGATCCAACAGGTGCTATCTTACTTAATGCAGTGACAGGTGAAACAAAACGTTATGACCTCAAGGATATTCCTGATTGGGTTGACCGTGTCTTCTCAGCTAATAACGTTATTAGTCGTGTTGATGATTATTACACTTATCAAAAAGGTTTCTGGAATACGGTTTTCAGCCAAACTGGCGTTAAAAAGACAACTGATATCTACAATTACATTTCAATTGGTTCAGATATTTACCTTTATACAGGTATTACATCAGCAACTGCGGATTCATCAAACCTTGGATTTATCTTGGTTAACATGAGAACGCGTGAAGTGACAAATTATAAATTGGCATCAGCGACTGAAACTGCTGCGCAAGAATCAGCAGAAGGTGAAGTTCAAGAAAAACATTATGAAGCGACAGCTCCGACACTTGTAAAATTAGACGGCAAAGCTTACTATCTTGTTTCTCTTAAAGATGCTGCTGGTTTGGTCAAATCTTATGCAATTGTAGACGCTGAAGATTATCAACAAGTTACCGTTGACAATGATATCGAGACTTTAATTGCAAAATTCACAGATTCTGATACATCAGCTTTATCTGGTGTCACAACTAATTCTGGCAAATCTGCTGAGAAAGTTAAGGTGATTACTGGAGTTGTTGATAAATTAGCTAGTCAGATGATTTCAGGTTCAACAGTTTATTACATTTCTTCATCTGGAGAAATTTACAAAGTTAAGGCAACGACTGACACAACAGACAGTCTTCCATTCCTTACAGTCGGTGATCAATTCAAAGGTGAATTGCAAAAGGATAATTACCTAACAAAATTTGAAATCACAACTGAAAAATAATATATAAAGACTGAGATGGTGTTCTCAGTCTTTTTAATACGATTTTTTCGTATGCCCCAGCATTTAGCCTATAATCAGCCATAAAATTGTGTTATAATTAGGTGTTATCAATAAAGGAGTTTCATTTGCTCCTATTTGAAAGGAAAGAAAATGACTAGTAAACAACCATTTTATATTACAACACCGATTTACTACCCATCAGGTAAGCTTCACATCGGTTCTGCTTACACAACAATTGCTTGTGACGTTTTAGCACGTTACAAACGTATGATGAACTATGATGTTTTCTATTTGACTGGTCTTGATGAACACGGTCAAAAAATTCAACAAAAAGCTGAAGAAGCTGGAATTACACCACAAGCATATGTTGATGGCATGGCTGCTGATGTTAAAAAACTTTGGGAAATGCTTGATATCTCATATGATAAATTTATCCGTACAACTGATGATTATCATGAAAAAGTTGTTGCTGAAGTTTTTGAAAAATTGTTGGCACAAGATGATATTTATCTAGGTGAATATTCTGGTTGGTACTCAGTCTCAGATGAAGAATTCTTTACAGAAAGCCAATTAGAAGAAGTCTTCCGTGATGAAAACGGAAAAGTCATTGGTGGTATCGCCCCTTCTGGACACGAAGTTGAATGGGTTTCTGAAGAATCTTACTTCCTACGTCTTGGAAAATACGCTGACCGCTTGGTTGAATTCTTCCATGCACACCCAGACTTCATCCAACCTGATGGTCGTATGAACGAAATCATTAAAAACTTCATCGAACCAGGTCTTGAAGATTTGGCTGTCAGCCGTACATCATTTACATGGGGTGTTAAAGTCCCATCAAATCCAAAACACGTTGTTTACGTATGGATTGATGCCCTTCTTAACTATGCAACAGCACTTGGTTATGGTCAAGAAGACCACGCAAACTTTGATAAATTCTGGAACGGAACTGTCTTCCACATGGTTGGTAAAGATATCCTTCGTTTCCACTCAATTTACTGGCCAATTATGCTTATGATGCTTGACATGAAATTGCCTGAACGCTTGATTGCCCACGGATGGTTTGTCATGAAAGACGGTAAAATGTCTAAATCTAAAGGTAACGTGGTTTATCCAGAAATGCTTGTTGAACGTTTCGGTCTTGACCCACTTCGTTACTATCTCATGCGTTCACTTCCAGTAGGTTCAGACGGAACATTTACACCAGAAGATTACGTAGGACGTATCAACTATGAATTAGCCAATGACCTTGGTAACCTTCTTAACCGTACTGTTGCCATGATTAACAAATACTTCGGTGGCGAAGTGCCAGCTTATGTTGAAAACGTGACTGAATTTGATGCTGACTTGGCAGCACTTGTCGCTGAAAAAATCACTGAATATCATAAACAAATGAACGCAGTTGATTACCCACGCGCACTTGATGCTGTGTGGAGTATCATCTCACGTACAAACAAATACATTGATGAAACAGCTCCTTGGGTACTTGCTAAAGATGAAGCTAAACGCGATGAATTAGCAGCAGTAATGGCTCACTTGGCAGCTAGTCTTCGTGTGGTTGCTCACCTTATCCAACCATTCATGATGACGACATCAAATGCTATCATGGAACAACTTGGTCTTGGAGCTAACTTTGACCTTGAAAATCTTGCTTTGTCAGGATTCCCAGAAGGTGTGAAAGTTGTTGCTAAAGGAACACCAATCTTCCCACGTCTTGATATGGAAGCTGAAATTGACTACATCAAAGCGAACATGGGTGCAGGTGCAGTTGTTGCTGAAGAAAAAGAATGGGATCCAGCAGAAGTTGAACTTAAAAACGAAAAGAAAGCTATCAAATTTGATGACTTTGACAAAGTAGAAATTCGTGTTGCCGAAGTCAAAGAAGTTTCTAAAGTTGAAGGTTCAGAAAAACTTCTTAAATTCCGTCTTGACGCTGGTGATGGCGAGGACCGCCAAATCCTTTCAGGAATTGCGAAATTCTATCCAAACGAACAAGAACTTGTTGGTAAAAAATTACAAATCGTTGCTAACTTGAAACCACGTAAAATGATGGGACTTCTTAGCCAAGGTATGATTTTATCAGCTGAACATGATGGTAACTTGACTGTTCTTACAGTTGATCCAAGTGTACCAAACGGTAGCCAAATCGGTTAATTATTAATAGTAATAAATAGAATGCTCAGCTTTTGTACACTTTTGCCACAAAAGCTGGGCTTTTATATTGCTTTCACATGTAAAAAATAATAGAAATTTTGAAGAAATTCTGTAGCGTCAAAAATAGAATTTGTTAGAATCGAGAAACGTGTTATAAGATAATAACCCAAACGAGCCTTAGGGCTCGTTTTTTGGTATACTAGTGGTATTAATTATCAAGGAGAGAAAAAATGACTTTTGAAGAAATTTTGCCTGGTCTGAAGGCTAAGAAAAAATATGTGCGTACTGGCTGGGGCGGAGCAGAAAATTACGTTCAGCTTTTTGACAGCATCGAGCAAAATGGTGTGGCACTTCCAGTGACACCATACTTCCTCATCAATGTATCAGGTGAGGGCGAAGGATTTTCAATGTGGTCACCAACTCCGTGTGATGTCCTAGCCACTGACTGGGTTGAAGTCCATGACTAAAGTACTTATCACAGGTGTGAGCTCAGGGATTGGACTTGCGCAAGCACGACTTTTTTTAGAAAATGGCTGTGCGGTATACGGTGTTGATAAATCGCAAGCGCCTGAGATTAAAAATGAAAACTTTCATTTTCTACAGTTAGATTTGACGACGGATTTAGCTGCGCTCTACGATTTTGTTCAGGACGTGGACATCTTGTGTAACACCGCTGGAATTCTCGATGCCTATAAGCCACTGCTTGAAGTGTCAGACGATGAACTCGAGCGCGTGTTTCAGACTAATTTTTTCGCGACGGTTAAAATCACTCGCCATTATTTAGCTAAAATGGTTGAAAGACAATCAGGTATCATCATTAACATGTGCTCGATTGCTTCATTTATTGCAGGTGGGGGCGGAGCAGCTTACACAGCTAGTAAGCATGCACTTGCAGGTTTCACGCGTCAGCTTGCACTTGACTACGCCAAAGATAAGATTCAAGTGTTTGGTATTGCACCAGGTGCGGTTAAGACAGCCATGACAGCTAGCGATTTTGAACCAGGAGGCTTGGCTGACTGGGTTGCTCAAGAAACACCAATCGGACGTTGGAGCAAGCCTGAAGAAATTGCTGACTTGACAGAATTTTTAGCATCAGGAAAAGCTACATCTATGCAAGGTGAAATTATCAAAATCGACGGCGGCTGGAGTTTGAAATAAATAGAGATAAGGAGACTTCTGAAATGAAGAGGAGAAAACCATAGGCTACTCTCTGTCGAACTCGTAATTGAAGTAAGACAGAAAAGAACAGGAGAAAGCTTATGAACGCACAAGAACTTTGGAACAAATACAAAAAAATAAATCCTTCAATCGGAGATGATATTGATGCTTGGCAATTTGGAGTAGAAGCTAATTTGTTAGCGCAGCTAGTCCTTGAAGGAACAAAAACAGCGACAGCATCGGCTTATGATTTATACGCTGTTGATAATGACCCGCTACCTGAGGTTGGGTCTTATGATGTGGTTCTCGACAGTCAAGACCAAGCAGTTTGTATCATTCAAATCAAGAAAGTTTCTGTTGTGCCATTTAATCAGGTGTCAGCAGAGCACGCTTTCAAAGAAGGCGAGGGTGATAGGACATTAGCTTATTGGCGTGATGTTCACGAGAAGTTTTTCAAACCTTATTACAATGAATACGGTCTGACATTTAACGGTGATAGCCAAATTGTTCTTGAAGAATTTGAAGTGGTCTATCCCACACTTTAGTATGACAATTACTTGTTATAGTATCAGTTTGAGAAACGAACATGTGCTAAACTGTGCTTAGACATTAATTAGGAGGAAATCCATGAAATTAGCTATTTTAGGAACAGGAAAAATCGTTGAAGAGGTTTTACCAGTTTTAAAAGAAATTAATGGAATCGAATTATCAGCGATTTTATCAACACCGCGCAGCATTGAAAAGGCTGAAAAACTAGCCGAGGTTTATGCGATTAGTCAAGCTAGTAGCGACTACGATAGCATTTTGGCAAATCCAGATGTGGATACGGTTTATGTTGCCCTTCCAAATCACTTGCATTATGACTACGCTAAAAAAGCTTTGTTAGCTGGCAAAAACGTCATTTGTGAAAAGCCATTTACACTTACTTTGGCTGAGTTTGAAGATTTGGCTAAAATAGCTGAGCAAGAAAATCAAATTTTGCTTGAAGCCATTACCAACCAATACCTTGGTAATTTTGCTTCTATCAAGTCTAATCTTTCAAAACTTGGTGAGATTAAGATTGTAGAGTGTAACTATTCACAATATTCATCTCGTTATGATGCTTTTAAACGTGGTGAAATTGCGCCAGCCTTTGATCCAGCAAAAGGTGGAGGTGCTCTGCGTGATCTCAATATTTATAATATTCATTTGGTGGTCGGTTTGTTTGGTAAACCTGAAAAAGTTCAGTATTTGGCAAATGTTGAACGCGATGTGGACACTTCAGGAATTTTGATTATGGATTATGGACATTTCAAGGCTGCTTGTATTGGTGCTAAAGATTGTAGTGCTGATATCAAGTCAACTATTCAAGGAAATAAAGGGTCTATTGCTGTACTTGGACCAACAAATAGCATGCCAGAATTATCTCTAGCCTTAAATGGTCAAAGCATGACAATGATTAATGAAAATTCCTTAAACCATCGTATGCACGATGAGTTTGTAGCCTTTCAAGCTATCATCGAACATAAAGATATGGCAGCAACAAAACTAGCACTTGACCACAGCCGTCTAGTCATGGAAGTTTTGGACGAAGCTGTTAAGAGTATGTAGTTAAGGTGCAGATGCCATAAAATTAAGCCTTGAGGCGGTAAATGTGATATAATAGAGTAGCTTGTGTAAGTTGATTGAAAATTTTTAGTTAACTTACAAATCTACTCTATTTTTTTAAGGAATGAAATCATGTCAAATTATGCAATTATTTTAGCAGCTGGTAAAGGAACTCGTATGAAATCTGACCTTCCTAAGGTTCTTCATAAAGTTTCAGGAATTACAATGTTAGAACATGTCTTTCGTGCGGTATCAGCTTTGAATCCAGAAAAAAACGTTACTGTTATTGGACATAAAGCAGAAATGGTTCGTGAAGTTTTAGCTGGCAAATCAGAATTTGTCATGCAAACAGAACAACTTGGTACTGGTCACGCTGTCATGATGGCAGAAGACGAATTGGCTGGTCTTGATGGTCAAACACTTGTTATCGCAGGTGATACACCACTTATCACTGGCGAAAGCTTGAAAGAATTGATTGAATTTCACGTTAGCCACAAAAATGTTGCAACTATTTTAACAGCGACTGCTGAAAATCCATTCGGTTATGGACGTATCATCCGTAATGAAAATGGTGAAGTGCTTAAGATTGTTGAACAAAAAGATGCTTCTGAATATGAACGTCAAGTCAAAGAAATCAATACAGGAACATACGTTTTTGATAACAAACGCTTGTTTGAAGCTCTTAAAAATATTAATACAAACAACGCTCAAGGTGAGTACTATTTGACTGACGTTATTTCAATTTTCCGTAACGCTGGTGAAAAAGTTGGTGCTTACGTGCTTCATGATTTTGATGAAAGTCTTGGTGTTAATGACCGTGTAGCTCTTGCAACAGCAGAAGATATTATGCGCCGTCGTATCAACAAAAACCATATGGTTAATGGTGTCACTTTCCAAAATCCAGCAGCAACTTATATCGATGTTGATGTTGAAATTGCACCTGACGTTATGATTGAAGCAAATGTAACCCTTAAAGGAAATACTAAAGTTGGTTCTGGTTCTGTTTTGACAAACGGTACTTATCTTGTTGATTCTACAATCGGTGAAAATGTTGTAATCACAAATTCAATGATTGAAAAATCTGTCGTTAAAGATGGTGTCACAATTGGTCCATTTGCTCACGTTCGTCCAGATTCAACACTTGAAGAAATGGTTCACGTTGGTAACTTCGTTGAAGTGAAATCATCAACTGTTGGTAAAGGTACAAAAGCGGGTCACTTGACTTACATTGGAAACACAACAACTGGACATGATGTTAACTTTGGTGCCGGAACTATCATCGCTAACTACGATGGTCAACATAAATTTAACACAACTATTGGAAACAATGTCTTTGTTGGAAGTAACTCAACAATCATTTCTCCAGTGACATTGGGTGACAATGCACTTACAGCAGCAGGTTCAACAATTTATCAAGATGTTGAAAAAGATGCGCTTGCAATTGGACGTGGTCGTCAAGTTAACAAAGCAGGTTATGCTCTTAACAAACCACACCATCCAAACAACAAGAAAAAATAATCAAGAAAGTCTGGAACGAAAGTTCCAGACTTTTTAGAAAAATTTAGGATATTTCAACGATATTTCGAAGGCTTAATCTTATGAGAATAGCATTTCTTACTATTTTGTAGTAAAATTTATATGGAAATATTTTTAGGGAGAATACCGAGTATGGATTTTGAAGAAAAAACGCTCAAACGAACTGAGATTTTTGATGGGCATGTTTTTAAGGTTGTTGTTGATGATATTGAGTTACCAAATAATCTTGGACAAGCTAAGCGTGAATTGGTTCTTCACCGAGGAGCTGTTGCTGTCTTAGCTGTAACAGATGATGATAAAATCATTTTGGTCAAACAATACCGCAAAGCAATCGAAAAAGTTTCTTATGAAATTCCTGCTGGTAAACTCGAAATCGGCGAAAACGGTTCTGAACAAGAAGCCGCTGCACGTGAATTAGAAGAGGAAACAGGATATTCTGGCGATTTAAAACAAATTCATGAGTTTTATACAGCTATTGGTTTTTGTAATGAGAAGATTAAGCTTTATCAAGCAACTCATTTGCAAAAAGTGCCAAATCCACGTCCACAAGATGATGATGAAGTTTTAGAAATTCTTGAATTAACCTACCAAGAATGTATGGATTTGGTCAAATCTGGAGCAATCGAAGACGCTAAAACGATTATAGCCCTTCAGTATTATGCTCTGCATTTTGGAGGATAAAATGGGAAAACCACTTTTAACAGACGAAATAATCGAACGTGCTAACCGTGGTGAAATCTTTTATGATGACAATTACGAGGATACCGAAGAGACAAAAATTATCTCTACAGATCATTTTGATACACTGAATACTTACGTACCTTACGAGCGAGAAAGTTCACGAGGTCTCTTGGATAAGTTGAAAGAACGTAAAAATGATAATCAGCACGTTTATAAAAGTCGTCGAATTGAAAACGCGAAGCGTAGCAAGTTTCAACGAAAACTAAATCTTATTATGTTTATTGTGATTTTATTGCTGATGGCTTTATTTTTCGCAGTCTTTAATTTATAAAAAATGAAAGGAGAAACAGGATTACTGATACCTTTACGGTGTTAGTTCTTGTGAGTGTTATTATGAAAATTGGAATTATTGCAGCAATGGAACAAGAATTAGAACTTCTTGTTAGTCATTTGGAAAACAAAGTTGAGCATGATGTTTTGGGAAATACTTACTATGAAGGTCAACTAGGGAAGCACCAAGTTGTCCTTGTTCAATCAGGAATTGGTAAAGTTATGTCTGCTATGTCTGTAGCAATTCTTGCTGACCATTTTAGTGTTGATGCTCTTATCAATACAGGTTCAGCTGGTGCTGTGGCAGAAGGATTAAGTGTTGGTGATGTGGTTGTTGCTGACAAATTGGTTTACCACGATGTTGACGTCACAGCATTTGGCTATGATTACGGTCAAATGGCTGGACAACCGCTCTATTTTGAATCAGATGATGCTTTTGTTAAGACATTTGAACAAGTGTTAAGCGAAGCAAATGTGACAAGTAAAATTGGATTGATTGCTACTGGTGATTCATTCATTGCTGGTCAAGATAAAATCGATGCTATTAAATCTGCTTTCCCAGCTGTTCAAGCAGTTGAAATGGAAGGTGCAGCTATCGCACAAGCAGCTCATAATTTGCACAAACCATTTATCGTTGTTCGTGCTATGTCTGACACAGCAGCTCATGACGCTAACATTACTTTTGATGAATTCATCATTGAAGCTGGTAAAAAATCAGCTAAAATCTTGATGTCATTCCTTGAAAAATTAGCATAAAAAATAACCAAAGGTTAACTACCTTTGGTTTTTTTATTAGTCATTAATTTTTTGCACGTAAATCTGCTCAGCGATTCTTTCAGGGATGACAAGCTGATTCGTACCATATGCAAGAGTGTGTGTCTTAGCAAAATCGTCAACTTTAATAAGTTCAACGACATCATTGATTTTTAGCCCATGTTCTGCTAAGTAATTAAGTAGACGTGCTTCGTCATGGGTACGACTGATGTGATAACTTCCCAATTCTTCGATCTGGCTGAGGGTTTCATTGTGAACCTCAATCAAGAGTTCACCTTTCTTAGGAATAGTACCACCGTGCGGACAAAATTCAGGAAAGCCTAGTTTTTCTTCTAGGCGATCGATGAAGGTTGTTGAAACGGTGTGTTCAAGTACCTCAGCTTCTTGGTGAATTTCATCTGGGCTGTAGTTGAGATAACTGTCCAAGAAGACCTCGATAAGGCGGTGTTTACGGTAGAGTTTTGAGACGAGTGATAACCCTTTGCGAGTGAGGTAGTAACCCACTTCTTTATCTTTGATGATAAGTTCTTCAGCAATCATTTTTTTAACCATTTCAGTGACGGCTGGTGCTGAAACTTCCATTGAGGCAGCAATTCGCTTATTGGTGATTTTGGTTTTAGTTTCTCCAAGTTCGTGAATACATTTTAGATAATCTTCTTTATTAGGTGTCATAGTCTCTCACTTTCTGTCTCTCTATTATAGCAAAAAATTATTCGAACATGATGCCAATTGCTTGCTAGATAAGGATTTTTTAAAAAAACAAGTCAGGAATTCCTAACTTGCTTTACAGAATTTATTTGAATTGATAATCTTTAACGATTTCAATACTTGTGATAGTAATATCAGTAGTTGGTTTGTCGTTGCTGTCAGTTTCAACGCTGGCAATGCTATCAACGATATCCATGCCACTGATAACTTGACCAAATACAGTATAGTTGCCATCTAAACTTGGATTTCCACCTTTGGCATAAGTATCGATAATAGCTTTTGGATAGCGATCGCTTGAGAGTTTTGAAGATTGATCAGCAGTATTTTGGTTGATGAAAAATTGACTGCCGTTGGTATCAGCGCCAGCATTTGCCATAGCGAGTGCCCCACGAATGTTGTAAAGATAAGGTGAGATTTCATTTGCAAAGCCGTTACCAGAATCGATTTTTGTATTCTTACCATTCCAGATGGATTCACCGCCAGTACCGTCTCCTTTAGGGTCACCTGATTGAATCATGAAATCTGAGATAACGCGGTGGAAAAGCAGATTGTCATAATACCCTTTTTTTGCATGAGTTAAGAAGTTTTCCACTGCTAGTGGTGCGTATTTTGGAAAAAGCTTGAGTGTGATGTCACCTTTAGAGGTGTGTATAATCACTTCAGCTTCATCTTTAGCAACTTCTGATGATAATTGTGGAAAGGCAGAGCTATCGGATTTTAGTGCTTTTTGGACATCTTTAGCGTATTGTTTTGAAGAAGATTCGCTTGCGCTTTGTTGAATTTTGGCATCCACATACTCGTCTCCGCGGATAGCGCGTGTCATGTTTTCGCATCCTGATAAGCTTGCTAGGCATACTGCTACTAGAGCAAATTTCCAAATTTTTTTCATGATTCCTCCTATAAAGAAAACGTTTAAAAACTGTTAATGACTACATTTTATCACAAATCGAAGCTGATGACTTAAAAGTCTAAAAAATGGTATAATACTCGTATGGCAAAAACAAAAAGTAGAAAAAAAGGACGTCGTACGAGACGCCCGACAAAAGCAGAAATAAAAAGACAAAAAGCAATGGAACGCTTCATCATGGCGATTATTACTGCAGTTATTTTTTTCTTTGCAATTGCTCGCTTGGGAATTTTTGGGATAACTGTTTATAATATTGTCCGATTTGTAGTAGGTAGTTTAGCTTACGTGCTGATGTTTGCGGTTCTTATATATTTTATCGGATTCAAGTGGCTTCACAAGCAAACGGGGCTTATTGGTGGTTTTGTTGTGACGATGATTGGGCTTTTGCTTGAATGGCATGCTTACCTTTTCTCACTTGCAAAATTCCGTGATAAGGAGATTTTCTCGACCACAGCTGGCTTGATTTACAATGATTTAATCAGATTCAAAGTGACGACATTTGCTGGTGGAGGGATGCTTGGTGCTCTTCTTTATAAGCCAGTAGCCTTTCTCTTCTCAAATATTGGGACATTTTTGATTGGTGGATTGTTCATCGTTTTAGGATTGTTTTTGATGAGCCCATGGGAAGTCTATGACTTGGTTGATTTCTTTAAAGAAAAATCTCAAGAATGGGCTGCAAAAAATGAAATTAGAAAACAAAAACGCTTTGTCAAACGTGAAGAAAAACGTGCGCTTGCTGAGCAAAAACGTCAAGAACAGGCTCAAAAAGAGGAAGAAGAGCGTTTGGCTCAATTAACAGTTGATGAGGAAACTGGTGAAATTCTTGATGGACCTGACGACAACGAAGCGTCATTATTTGAAAATCTTCCAGCAGAACCAGAAGCAAGTGAACCTGAGATTCTTGCTTATAATCAGTCACTTGATGACCTTGATGTACCAGCACTTGATGATGAAAAATCTGAGATTACGCCAGCTGAGCAAGCAATGCTTGATGAAGAAGACGACAATGAGCCACTAGATGTTGATTTCACAGCCAAGGCAAATCTTCTCTATAAGTTGCCGACAATTGACCTTTTTGCACCAGATAAACCTAAAAATCAATCAAAAGAAAAAAATCTGGTTCGTAAGAATATCAAGGTTTTAGAAGATACTTTCAACAGTTTTGGTATTGATGTTAAGGTTGAACGTGCCGAAATTGGTCCGTCAGTTACAAAATACGAAGTAAAACCAGCTGTTGGTGTGCGTGTTAACCGTATTTCAAATTTGGCTGACGATTTAGCCCTTGCGCTTGCTGCCAAAGATGTTCGCATCGAAGCACCGATTCCAGGTAAATCTTTAGTCGGTATTGAAGTACCAAACTCAGAGATTGCTACAGTTACTTTCCGTGAGCTTTGGGAACAAGCAGACACAGATCCAAATAAACTTCTTGAAGTTCCGCTTGGTAAGGCTGTTAACGGAACTGCCCGTACCTTTGACCTTGCTCGCATGCCGCACTTGCTTGTAGCAGGTTCAACTGGTTCAGGGAAATCCGTTGCTGTTAACGGAATTATCGCAAGTATCTTGATGAAAGCTCGTCCAGATCAAGTCAAATTCATGATGATTGACCCTAAGATGGTTGAGTTATCAGTCTATAACGACATTCCCCATCTTTTGATTCCAGTAGTGACAAATCCACGAAAAGCAGCGCGTGCACTTCAAAAAGTGGTTGATGAGATGGAAAATCGTTACGAACTCTTCAGTCATTTTGGTGTGCGAAATATCGCAGGATACAATGCTAAGGTTGAAGAATTTAACGCAAAATCTGAGCAAAAACAAATTCCATTGCCACTGATTGTGGTTATTGTCGATGAGCTTGCCGACTTGATGATGGTTGCTAGCAAAGAAGTTGAAGATGCTATTATTCGATTGGGACAAAAAGCGCGTGCAGCAGGGATTCATATGATTCTTGCTACACAACGTCCATCTGTAGATGTCATCAGCGGTTTGATTAAGGCAAACGTGCCATCACGTGTAGCCTTTGCCGTATCATCAGGAACTGATAGTCGTACGATTTTAGATGAAAATGGTGCTGAAAAACTTCTTGGACGTGGTGATATGCTCTTTAAACCAATTGATGAAAATCACCCTGTTCGTTTGCAAGGTTCATTTATATCAGATGATGATGTTGAACGTATTGTTGGCTTTATCAAAAATCAAGCTGACGCAGATTACGATGATAGTTTTGATCCAGGTGAAGTGTCTGAATCTGATTTGAAATCAGGTGGAGGCGGTGCTTCGCAAGAAGGTGACCCGCTCTTTGAAGATGCTAAAGCTTTGGTTCTTGAAACTCAAAAGGCAAGCGCCTCAATGCTTCAACGTCGTTTATCAGTCGGCTTTAACCGCGCAACACGCTTGATGGATGAACTAGAAGCAGCAGGAGTTATCGGACCAGCCGAAGGAACAAAACCACGTAAAGTCCTAATGACCAATCCAAATCCAGAAGCATAATAAAAAAACGTTAGCCAGAAGGTTAACGTTTTTATTATGCAAGTGTAAAAACTAAAATTAAAACAATAATGTAAAAAATAAATGTGACGATAAAACCTGAACGCCAGAAAAATTTACCAAAACGACGGTAAGAAAATGAGTGATTTCTCTTTAAGAAAAATGCGGTTAAGCTAAGCGCCAGTAAGGATAAACAGATTAAATAGTAAAAAAAGACACTGCTATCTAAAAATTTATTAACGACCAAAGCAATCTCAAACGCAAAAAGTGGAAAAGCAAGGTCGGTAAAGAGAATGCCAAAGCGTTTTAAATTGAAAAAATTAACCAGAATATAAGCAAAAATTGGTGTTAAAAAGATAAAAGAAAAGGAAAATAATTTGTACATCATCATGTCTTATATTTTATACTGAAAGTTTGAAGAAGTAAATGATTACTATGATATATTTTTAAGGAAAATGTTGCTCAAAAAAGTCGATGAAAATAATAGTTTAAAATCTTAAGGAAAATTAAAAAATAATGAATCATATTCCTTGCTTTTTCCTAGAATTAATGTATAATGGTAGGGTATGCTATTGAGCATATCTGTGGGAGGTAAAAATCTTAATTACCGCCAAAACCACAACAGGAGGATTTTATAAATGGCTAAAAAAGTCGAAAAAGTTGTTAAACTTCAAATTCCTGCTGGTAAAGCTACACCAGCTCCACCAGTCGGACCAGCTCTTGGTCAAGCAGGTATCAACATCATGGGATTCACTAAAGAATTTAACGCTCGTACAGCTGATCAAGCTGGTATGATCATCCCAGTTGTTATCTCAGTATATGAAGATAAATCATTTGATTTTGTAACTAAAACTCCACCAGCTGCTGTTCTTTTGAAAAAAGCTGCAGGTGTTGAAAAAGGTTCAGGAACACCTAACACAACTAAAGTTGCAACAGTTACTCGTGCACAAGTACAAGAAATTGCTGAAACTAAAATGCCAGACTTAAACGCTGCAAATGTTGAATCTGCAATGCGTATGATTGAAGGTACTGCTCGTTCTATGGGATTCACTGTTGTTGACTAATCAATAGCAACCCAAATTGTGACTTAATTGAGGTAAACACACTGTACCATTGAGATTAATTCACGCTAGACCCGCAAGACTTCATCGTAATTTGATGAGTGACGTGGGAGATTTTAAATCAAATCGATATGACCACATTACAAGGAGAATTTTAAATGGCTAAAAAAAGCAAACAAATGCGTGCTGCACTTGAAAAAATCGACAGCACTAAAGCTTACAGCGTAGAAGAAGCTGTAGCTCTTGCAAAAGAAACAAACTTCGCAAAATTTGATGCATCTGTAGAAGTTGCATACAAACTTAACATTGACGTTCGTAAAGCAGACCAACAAATCCGTGGTGCAATGGTATTGCCAAACGGTACTGGTAAAACACAACGTGTTCTTGTATTCGCACGTGGTGCTAAAGCTGAAGAAGCTAAAGCTGCTGGTGCAGACTTCGTTGGTGAAGACGACCTTGTTGCTAAAATCAACGACGGTTGGCTTGACTTTGACGTAGTTATCGCTACACCAGACATGATGGCTATCGTTGGACGTCTTGGACGTGTCCTTGGACCTCGTAACCTTATGCCAAACCCTAAAACTGGTACAGTAACTATGGATGTTGCTAAAGCAGTTGAAGAATCTAAAGGTGGTAAAATCACTTACCGTGCTGACAAAGCAGGTAACGTACAAGCTATCATCGGTAAAGTATCATTCGACGCAGACAAATTGGTTGAAAACTTCAAAGCTATCCACGAAGTTATGGTTAAATCTAAACCAGCTACTGCTAAAGGTACTTACATGACTAACTTGTCAATCACTACTACACAAGGTGTAGGTATCAAAGTAGATCCAAGCTCATTCTAATTGATACATTAAAGAATCCGTTTCTTTGAAACGGATTTTTTTATGGGCTGTGTGATTAATTTTATAGGAAAAAAGGGAAATTATTTATCAGTTTTAAAGTCATAAAGTGCTTGGCTGTAATCTTTTAAAATTCCGCGGATTTTGCTAGGTAAAACAGGCATTTTATGTTAAAATAGTAAAGATAAAAGAAGGAGTAACTTGAAGTGGAACCTAAGTATAAACGTATTTTAATTAAATTATCTGGTGAAGCGTTAGCTGGTGAAAAAGGTGTCGGAATCGACATTAAAACTGTTAAAACTATCGCAAAAGAAATTGCTGAAGTACATAGTTCAGGTGTCGAAATTGCTTTGGTTATCGGTGGTGGAAACCTTTGGCGCGGGGAACCAGCTGCTGCAGCTGGTATGGATCGTGTTCAAGCGGACTACACTGGTATGCTTGGAACAGTGATGAACGCTCTTGTTATGGCTGATAGCCTTCAACAAAATGGTGTTGACACTCGTGTTCAAACATCAATTCCAATGCAAAACGTTGCAGAACCATACATCCGTGGTCGTGCTCTTCGTCACCTTGAAAAAGGTCGCATTGTTATCTTTGCTGCTGGTATCGGCTCACCTTACTTCTCAACTGATACAACAGCCGCCCTTCGTGCAGCTGAAATTGACGCCGAAGCTATCTTGATGGCTAAAAATGGTGTTGACGGTGTTTATAACGCCGATCCTAAGAAAGATGCTAACGCCGTTAAATTTGATGAATTGACTCACGGTGAAGTTATCAAACGTGGTCTTAAAATCATGGATGCAACTGCATCTACTCTTTCAATGGACAACGATATTGATTTGGTTGTCTTCAACATGAACCAAGCTGGTAATATTAAACGTGTTGTCTTTGGTGAGGCAATCGGAACAACTGTTTCAAATAAAGCTGAACACCACGACAACTAATTGTCAGCTCTGCTATTTCCCAAAAAACAAGAAATGAGGATTAATAAAATCTATGGCTAATGCTATTATCGAAAAAGCTAAAGAACGCTTTGAGCAATCACACAGTTCATTAGCACGTGAATTTGCTTCAATTCGTGCAGGTCGTGCAAATGCATCACTTTTGGACCGCATTCAAGTAGAATACTATGGAGCAATGACGCCACTTAACCAATTGGCTTCTATCACAGTTCCAGAAGCACGTGTTCTTTTGATTTCTCCATTTGATAAATCATCTTTGAAAGATATCGAACACGCTATCAACGCTTCAGACCTTGGTATTAACCCAGCTAACGATGGTTCAGTAATTCGCTTGGTTATCCCAGCTCTTACAGAAGAAACTCGTAAAGCTCTTGCTAAAGACGTTAAAAAAGTTGGTGAAAATGCTAAAGTTGCTATCCGTAACATCCGCCGTGATGCTATGGACGAAGCTAAAAAACAAGAAAAAGCTAAAGAAATCACTGAAGACGAATTGAAAGTTCTTGAAAAAGACATTCAAAAAGCAACTGACGAAGCTGTTAAACACATTGACACAATGACAGCTAACAAAGAAAAAGAATTGCTTGAAGTCTAATCAATAAGGTTTGGGGGTGGACTTTCCACTCCCTTTTATAAAGGAAAGAATACATGAATAATTTACTTGCCACTGTCATCACAGGTCTTGTGATTGATGAAAATGCAAAAGCATATTTTGTACAAAAAGACGGTGTGACTTTCATGCTTGATAAAGCTGAAGGTGAACATAAGATTGGTGATATGGTCAAAGGTTTTGCCTACACAGATATGCATCAAAAAGCTCGTTTGACAACTGCAGAGGTTGCTACAACCCGTACAAGTTATGGTTGGGGAGTCGTGACAGAAGTTCGTCGCGATTTAGGAGTCTTTTTGGATACTGGCCTTGCTGACAAACAATTTGTTGTGTCACTTGATGTTTTGCCTGATTTGAAAGAACTTTGGCCTAAAAAAGGTGATAAACTCTATGTTCACCTTGACGTAGACAAAAAAGACCGCATTTGGGCTATTCCAGCTCAACCAGAAATTTTCCAAAAAATGGCTGGTCCGGCTTACAACAACATGCAAAATGAAAAACTGCGCGCCATTGTTTATCGTTTGAAATTATCAGGAACTTTTGTTTACCTTCCAGATAATAACATGCTTGGATTTATTCACCCAAGTGAACGTTATGCTGAGCCACGTCTTGGTGAAGAAGTAACAGCTCGAGTGATTGGATTCCGCGAAGTTGACCGCACACTCAATTTGTCATTGAAACCTCGCTCATTTGAAATGCTTGAAAATGACTCACAAATGATTTTGACTTATCTTCAGTCAAACGGTGGGTTCATGACATTGAATGATAAATCATCCCCTGCAGATATCAAAGCTACTTTTGGTATTTCTAAAGGTCAATTCAAAAAAGCACTTGGCGGTTTGATGAAAGCACGCAAAGTAAAACAAGATCAATTTGGTACTGAGTTGATTGAAGACGCTGAATAAGTCTTATCTGTTCAATATTGGTGCAAAAAAAGTGTCCCTTGGGCACTTTTTTGATATAATATTACCATTAAAATTTTGAGGTGATGGAATGGAACGTGCGATTTTTGCTGGTGGTTGTTTTTGGTGTATGGTGCAGCCATTTGAAGAATTAGATGGAATTTTGTCTGTACGCTCAGGCTATACTGGTGGTCATGTTGAAAATCCAACATACGAAGAAGTCAAAGCTCATAAGACTGGACATACTGAAGCGGTAGAAATTATTTTTGATGAAGAAAAAGTTTCTTATGCTGATTTAGTTGAACTGTATTGGGCACAGACAGATCCGACAGATGCTTTTGGGCAATTCGAAGATCGTGGTGACAATTATCGTCCGGTCATTTTTTACAGTGATGACCGCCAAAAGGAAATTGCGGAAACATCAAAAGCTGCTTTACAGGCTTCAGGACGTTTTACGGATCCGATTGTGACTGCTATCGAGCCAGTGCAACCATTTTATTTAGCTGAGGATTATCATCAAGGATTTTATAAGAAAAATCCTGAACACTATGCTAAAAGTAGTGCAATAAGACATGCTTTCTTGGAGGAAAACTGGAAATGAGAAAATCATTTTATACTTGGTTGATGACTCAGCGCAATCCTAAAAGTCATGAACCAGTAGCGATTTTAGCTGATCTTGTTTTTGATGATACGACATTTCCAAAACACACAGATAATTTTGAAACGATTAGTCGTTATCTAGAAGATGAAGCTGATTTTGCTTTTAATCTTAGCGAATTTGACAAAATTTGGGAAGATTATCTTGCTCACTAAGAGCTAAGGATTTTTAAATAACAAATGAAATCACGGTAAGTCGTGATTTTTTGCTTTAAATAAGCTATAATAGGCTTATCAAACACAAAGAAAGAGGGACTCTATTTGCAAGAGCATTCTGTTGAAATTACTTTAAATCATCCTGATGATGTGCTAGCGCTGTTTGGCTCAAATGAGCGTCATTTGAAATTAATTGAAGATAATCTTGGGGTGATTATTCATGCCCGTACAGAGCGTGTACAGATTTTAGGAGATGAAGAAGAAAGTGTCGAGTTAGCGCGTGTAACGATTCAAGCTTTGCTAGTTTTGGTTTCTCGTGGCATGTTAGTTAATACATCTGATGTGGTAACGGCTCTTTCTATGGCGCAAAATGGCTCTATTGACAAATTTGTTGCCCTTTATGAAGAAGAAATTATCAAGGATAATTCTGGAAAACCGATTCGTGTAAAAACACTTGGACAAAAAGTTTATGCAGACAGTGTTAAATCACATGATGTAGTCTTTGGAATTGGACCTGCAGGAACTGGTAAGACATTCTTAGCGGTTACTTTAGCGGTAACAGCTTTAAAACGTGGTCAAGTTAAACGTATCATTTTGACACGACCAGCAGTTGAAGCTGGTGAGAGTTTAGGATTCTTGCCAGGTGATTTAAAAGAAAAAGTTGATCCATATCTTCGTCCAGTTTACGATGCACTTTACCAAATTTTAGGAAAGGAGCAAACAACCCGTTTGATGGAGCGAGATATTATTGAAATTGCTCCGCTAGCTTACATGCGTGGTCGAACACTTGATGATGCTTTTGTGATTTTGGATGAAGCACAAAATACAACAATCATGCAAATGAAGATGTTCTTGACACGTCTTGGTTTTAACTCTAAAATGATTATCAATGGTGATACAAGCCAGATTGACCTACCTAAGAAAGTTAAGTCAGGTCTTATTGATGCTACTGAAAAATTAAAACACATTAAGCAAATTGATTTTGTTCATTTTTCAGCAAGTGATGTGGTTCGTCACCCAGTAGTTGCTGAAATTATTAATGCTTATGAAAAAAGATGCTGAGAGAAAGCAAGGTCATCATTTAACTGAAAAAGCAGCTGAAACTGCTACAGAATCAGGCTTTGCAAGCTATGAGACTATTGGTCAGCCAGCTAGCGATAAAAAAGAATAATCCAATAATCACGCACCAAAATGGTGTGTGATTTTTTTGTAAAAAATATAATTTTCATATTTGCGAATAGGCTAAAAGGCGATTTTTTGTGGTAAAATATCATTATATTGAATAAATAGTAATTTTAATTGCATAAGTATTTTTTTGAGTTATAAGGAGGGGAAACATGTGTGATCGCGCTTCACTTGAAGAATTGAATAAAATCAGCGAAAAATTGACAAATCAAGCTGACAAGCTAAGTCATGAATTAAAAGCTCTAGATAAAGTTGAATATAAAGCTTACGAACGTGATGAAGAAGCTGAATTGCTCGTTAAAATGAGTGAACAAGCTAAAGTACTAGCACATGAATTTCAGACTCTGCTTTTCAATATCAATGCAAGTATGGAAAAAATTTGAGGTTAATTCTTTTAACCTCTTTTTTTGTGTGATAAAATGTGAGAAAATTGGTCATAAAGTGAGGTAAGAGATGATTGAAGAAGAATTAAAAAAGAATAAAACAATGGAAACAAATCGATTTTTGTTAAGGCCTGTTACGATGGCTGATGCAAGTGCTATGTTTTCTTACACCTCTGATAAAGAAAATACTAGATGGGACTTTCCAGCTAACCAAAGTATTGAAGAAACTAAAAGAGTGATTGAGGATGTTTATTTAAGAAATCCTCTTGGCAGATATGGCATTGTTTTAAAAGAAACATCTGAATTCATCGGTACAATTGATATTATGAATTGGTCTGATGGTATCAGTGCAGAAATTGGTTATATCATCAACAAAAGTTTTTGGGGACAAGGTATTGCGACTGAAGTTAGTCAAAAAATTGTCGACTTTTGTTTTGAAGGTTTAGGGCTAAAAGAAGTTAATGGCTATTGTGCTGTTGAAAATCCAGCTTCGGCGCGAGTATTGAGTAAAATCGGCATGGTGGAAGTAGAGCGTATCCCGAACGCAAAACAATTTAATGGAAAATGGGTGACTTTTCAACATTTTCAAATTAAAAAATAATTTTAGCTTTGAAATTTTTACCACATTCTCGATTAAATTATCAAAAAGTTACCATAACTTGTTTGCGTTTTCACAGAAATATGATATACTCTTATTGGATATGCAACCGATTGCAAATAAAAAGGGAAAAACATTTGGGAGGATAGCTTATACGTTAATCATAATAGCAATGTTATTTCAGGATTAGCAGAATAGTATGTGATTGATTGGGCAGGTTTCGCACATCGTTCTAGCTTATTTTTTTACAATTCAACGAAAGCGGTTGCGTATTCCTAACTTATCTTTTTAGGAGATTATCCATGACATTTCAGAATAAAGCAAATTTTAAAAAGAAAATGAAAAAAAGTCTAGGTTCATTGCTCATTTTAACAGCTATTGGTGCTGGTGGATTAGTCCAAGTTAAAGTCGTCAATGCAGATGAGCAGGTATCAATGAAAGATGGTACGATACTTCATGCGTGGTGCTGGTCTTTTAATACCATTAAAGATAATATGCAAGCCATTAAAGATGCTGGTTACACAAGTGTCCAAACGTCCCCAATCAACACTGTTGTAGCTGGTGAAGGTGGAAATAAGAACTTAAAAAATTGGTATTATCAATACCAACCAACTATTTATAAAATCGGTAACTATCAATTAGGTACTGAAGAAGAGTTTAAAGAAATGAATCGTGTGGCTGACCAATACGGCATTAAAATTATTGTGGATGCCGTTTTAAACCACACAACTTCAGATTACAATCAAATCAGCCAAGAAATTAAAAACATTCCTAACTGGACACACGGAAATACCCTCATTTCTAGTTGGCATGACCGCTATGATGTCACTCAAAATGCTCTTCTTACACTTTATGATTGGAATACTCAAAATGAATATGTCCAACAATATTTGTTGAGTTATTTGAAACAAGCAGTAGCTGATGGTGCGGACGGTTTCCGCTATGATGCCGCAAAACACATCGAATTACCAGGTGAATACGGCAGTAACTTCTGGAATGTTATTTTGAACAACGGTTCTGAGTTCCAGTACGGAGAAATTTTGCAGGATGATGTTTCAAATGATGCTGGCTATGGTAAGTTGATGAGTATCACTGCTTCGAATTACGGTCAAAAAATCCGTTCAGCTCTAAAAGACCGTCGCATTTCAGCAGGAAACTTGATGAATTATCAGGTTTCAGGTGTTGACGCAGCAAATCTTGTTTTGTGGGTAGAATCACACGACAATTATGCGAATGATGATCAAGAATCAACATGGATGAATGATAGTGATATTCGTCTTGGATGGGCTATGATTACAGCTCGTGCTAAAGGAACACCATTGTTCTTCTCACGTCCAGTTGGTGGTGGTAATGGTACACGTTTCCCTGGTCAATCACAAATCGGTGACGCTGGAAGCGACCTTTACAAAGATGCGACAGTGACTGCTGTTAATAAATTCCATAATGCTATGGTCGGAGAGTCAGAATACCTTCGCAACCCTGGTGGCGATGAACAAGTTGCGATGATTGAACGTGGCACAAAAGGTGCTGTTATTGTGAACCTAGTTGATGGCGACAAGCAAATTAATTCTGAAACTAATTTGGCTGACGGTACATACACAGATAAGGTTTCTGGTCGACAATTTAATGTTTCAAATGGTCGTATTACAGGTAGCGTTCCATCGCGCTCAGCTGTCGTCTTGTATGATGAACAAGCTAGCCAAGCAGCTCAAGTTTCAGTTGATGGTTACAAAGAAGGTGACAATAGCATTTCTAAAGCTACAGAAGTAACATTGAAAGCTAAAAATGCTGACTCTGCAACTTACAAACTTGGTAATGGTCAAGAAGTGGCTTACAAAGACGGTGATAAAGTCACTGTTGGTGAAGGGCTTGAAGCTGGTCAATCAACTACCTTAACATTGACTGCAACAGGAGCTGATGGTCAAACAACAACTAAGACATACACTTTTATAATGAAAGACCCAAGCGCTGAGACAAACATTTATTTCCAAAATCCAGATAATTGGTCAGAAGTTTATGCCTACATGTACTCAGCAAAAGATAATAAACTTCTTGGTGCATGGCCTGGAACTAAGATGACTAAAGAAGCATCAGGTCGTTATTCAATCACAGTTCCTGCTTCATATGCAGAAGAAGGTGTGAAAGTAATCTTCACAAATAATCAAGGCTCACAATATCCACAAAATGAAGGCTTTGATGTCAAGGCAGAAGGATTATATTCAAAAAATGGTTTGATGCCTGATGTACCAGCAGGAAAAACTCGTGTAACCTTTGATAATCCTGGCGGTTGGGATAGTGCGAATGCTTACCTCTACTATGGAAATCCTGTTCAATACCCTCTAGGTGTATGGCCTGGAACACAAATGACTAAAGATGATGCTGGCAATTTCTACCTCGATCTTCCAGAAGAATATGCTGATGTAAATGCAAAAATCATCTTTAACCAACCTGGAACAAGTAACCAGTTCCCTTATAGCGAAGGATTTAATCTAGTAAAATCTGGAAACTATAATAAAGACGGACTAAAATAATTGTTCTTATCTCAATTCTAACTCCTTTCCCTAAGAAGTAGCTTTTCCCTCAGGCTACTTCTTTTTGTACTCAAAAACTTTCTTAGAGGCTAAAATGGCGCTGTTATCTGTAATATGGTATAATATGCTTGATATAATTAGATTTGAAAGAAGATTTATATGTACGTTGAAATGATAGATGAAACTGGTCAAGTTTCAGAAGAAATCAAAAACCAAACTTTGGATTTATTACAATTTGCTGCTGAAAAGACTGGTAAAGAAAATAAAGAAATGGCTGTGACTTTTGTGACAAACGAACGCAGTCATGAATTGAATTTGGAATATCGTGATACTGACCGTCCAACTGACGTCATCAGTTTAGAATATAAACCTGAATCAGATTTGTCATTCTCAGAAGAAGATTTGGCTGAAAATCCTGAATTGGCTGAAATGCTAGATGAATTTGATGCTTATATCGGTGAGCTCTTTATTTCAGTTGATAAAGCGCGTGAACAAGCAGAAGAATACGGTCATTCTTTTGAACGTGAAATGGGCTTCTTAGCGGTGCATGGTTTCTTACACATTAACGGATATGACCATTATACGCCTGAAGAAGAAAAAGAAATGTTTACTTTACAAGAAGAAATTTTGACTGCCTATGGACTTAAGAGACAATAATTCACCTAAAAAGTGGAAAAATCGCACCTTGATGTCGAGTATGGAATTTGCCATAACTGGGATTATTACAGCATTCAAGGAAGAACGAAATATGCGAAAGCACATGGTATCAGCTATTTTAGCGACTTTAGCAGGAGCTGTTTTTCGTCTGTCAGCGATGGAATGGTTATTCTTATTTTTAGCCATCTTTTTAGTTATTACTTTGGAAATGATTAATTCTGCTATTGAAAATGTGGTTGACCTTGCTAGTGATTATCACTTTTCAATGCTAGCAAAAAATGCTAAAGACATGGCAGCAGGAGCTGTGTTAGTAGTGTCTGCTTATGCTGTGGTGACAGGATTGATTATTTTTGTGCCAAAAATTATTGCTTTGATTTTTGGAAGTCACTAACATTATTTTTATAGGAAATTGAAAGGAGTAGGGGCGT
Source organism: Streptococcus equinus (assembly GCF_049393735.1). Classification (GTDB taxonomy): domain Bacteria; phylum Bacillota; class Bacilli; order Lactobacillales; family Streptococcaceae; genus Streptococcus; species Streptococcus equinus_G. The sequence continues at coordinate 1,441,013 of NZ_CP185946.1, read as the reverse complement.
TTGACGTCCTTTATATCTTATGTTTAAATCAGGTTTTGTAGCGATTTTGGGTCGCCCAAATGTTGGTAAATCAACATTCTTGAACCACGTGATGGGGCAAAAAATTGCTATCATGAGCGACAAAGCTCAAACAACTCGTAATAAAATTATGGGTATCTACACAACTGATACCGAACAAATCGTCTTTATCGACACACCAGGTATTCACAAACCAAAAACAGCACTTGGTGATTTCATGGTTGAGTCTGCTTATAGCACACTTCGTGAAGTAGAAACAGTGCTTTTCATGGTGCCAGCTGATGAAAAACGCGGTAAAGGTGATGACATGATTATCGAACGTTTGAAAGCTGCCAAAATTCCAGTTATTTTGGTCATCAACAAAATCGATAAAGTTCACCCAGACCAACTTTTGGAACAAATCGATGATTTCCGTAGTCAAATGGATTTCAAAGAAATTGTGCCAATCTCAGCTCTTCAAGGAAATAATGTTGAAACTTTGCTTAATATCTTGAAAGATAACTTAGAAGAAGGTTTCCAATACTTCCCAGAAGACCAAATCACTGACCACCCAGAACGTTTCTTGGTATCAGAAATGATTCGTGAAAAAATCTTGAAGTTGACTGAACAAGAAGTGCCGCACTCTGTTGCAGTTATCGTTGATTCAATGAAACGTGACCCAGAGACAGATAAAGTTCACATTCGTGCGACAATCATGGTTGAACGTGACAGCCAAAAAGGTATTATCATCGGTAAAAAAGGTGCTATGCTTAAGAAAATTGGTAAAATGGCTCGTCGTGATATCGAGATTATGCTTGGTGACAAGGTTTATCTTGAAACTTGGGTTAAAGTTAAGAAAAATTGGCGTGATAAAAAACTTGACCTCGCTGACTTTGGTTACAACGAGAAAGAGTATTAAGATTATCAATAACTGGCGAGAACATTTGACAATTTGTTCTCGTTTTATTTTAGTGTGATTTTATACTCAAGCCTTTTCTGTTAAAAAATCGCGATACACAACCACATTTGTTAAAATATAAGTGGATTAATTGAAAAGGGAAACTCTGGGTCTTGCCTAGAAATACTTGGAAAAATCTGCTTGTGCATTTTAGACTTTTTGGAAGGTGAAAAAGATGGGGAAAAAGGATAAAAAAGTAAAATTTAATAAGAAACACATTCTAAAAATCCTTCTTGTTGGTCTTGTAGTATCCTTAATGGTTATTTTTGGAGTAAAACTTTATAAAAATTACCAACTGTCTAAGGCTTCAACTATGTCTTTTAAAGAGGCATTAGTTACCACGACTAGAAACGATAAAAATGCGGTCATTACAGTAGGGACAATTAAAAATGAAAAAATTGATTATACTGTATATGGTAAAGATGGGAAAATCTTGCCTAAAAAGACACATGTGTATGAGATTGGGTCACTTACTAAAACATTTACAGCTGCTTTGGTGGCTAAAGCTATTAGTGAAGGTAAGATTGATCTCAAAGCAAGTATTGCTGATTATCTTGATTTACCAAGAGACAAAACTTATCCTAGTATAGAAGAGTTATTGACACATACTTCAGGCTACAAAGCTCACTATATTGAAGGTCCTATGATTGTTAATATGCTGTCTGGTCAAAATCCTTTTTATGATATTAGTGATGAGATGCTACAAAAGAAAGTTGCTGACATAACACTGCCAGCTGATGACTATAATTTTTCTTATTCTAATTTTGGTTTTGCTGTCTTAGGTCAGATTTTAGAAAAAGTTTATGGTCAGGATTATCAAAGTTTACTCAATGATTTTTCGCAGACTGAATTAGGGTTAACTCATACTAAAATTTCTAAACAAGATGGTGATTTGGGACATTATTGGAAGTGGAAATCAGATGATGCTTATTTATCAGCAGGTGCTGTCACCTCAGATATCGTAGATATGTTGTCCTATGCCAAAATGCAACTTGATGGTGAAAAATATTTTTTTGAAAGTCATCGAAGCTTAAAGAAAATCGGTGCTAATTCTGAACAATATCAAAAAATGGGGATTCGCCTGGATGAAATCGGTATGGCTTGGTTTATTGATAAGGATAAAAAAATTATTTGGCATAATGGTGGGACAAGTCATTATAATGCTTATTTAGGTTTTAATACAAAAACAAATACAGCAGTAGTTGTGTTGTCAAATCTTGCACCAGAAAAGCGCATATCAGCAACCATATTGGGAATCAAAAAATTGAATGAACTTAGCGAGTGATTAAGGCATTATTTTTGTGAGGAAATGCCCGTAGTTTTTACAGCTTGATTTATCACACAAAAGATAAAAAATGTTATATTTAGATTTCCTATAAAACTTATTTAGAAAGGAGAAGGACATGTTCGTGTTGCTTTGAACACGGACGAAAGGCTGTGTAAATAGATGGGAGTGAGACAAATAAAATCTCCAGTAGAGATTTTATTTGTCTCACCCCCGCACAGTTGAGTAGGGTTATAAAAGCTGATTTATCAGCGCATTAGAATCCACTTAACCACTGCGTTGTGTAATTATTACAAAGAAGCTGAATACTTTTATTTCAGTCTTCTAATTTTACTTTGCCTTTTAACGTCCTTTGTATCAGAAGTATGCCAGAATTACCTGAGGTTGAGACTGTTAGACGAGGGCTTGAGCGTTTGGTTGTGGGACGAAAGATTGTCTCAGTTGATGCTCGTGTTCCTAAAATGATTAAGACAGATTTAACAGCTTTTGAAAAAGATATTATTGGACAAACTTTCCAATCGATTGGTAGACGTGGAAAATATTTGCTGTTAAATCTTGATAGACAAGTGATTATTTCTCATTTGCGGATGGAAGGAAAATACTTGCTCTTTGAGAATGAAGTGCCTGAGAATAAGCATTTCCATACTTTCTTTAAACTTGATGATGGGTCGACCTTGGTTTATCAAGATGTTCGAAAATTTGGAACGATGGAATTACTTGATAAAGAAGAAGTGGCTGATTATTTCCGTCAAAGAAAACTTGGACCTGAACCAACTGAGAATGATTTTAATTTGGCGACATTTGCTAAGCAGTTGAAGGCTTCAAAAAAAGTTATCAAGCCCTATTTATTGGACCAAACCTTGGTTGTTGGGCTTGGCAATATTTATGTGGATGAGGCATTGTGGGCTGCGAAGATTCATCCTAAACGTCTTAGTAATAGTTTGAAAGATGCTGAAATTGCTGCGCTTCGTGACGAGATTATTAGGATTTTACAGCTTGGAATTGCTAAAGGTGGGTCAACAATTCGCACTTATCAAAATGCTCTGGGTGAAAATGGTAGTATGCAAGATTTCTTGCAAGTGTATGGAAAGACAGGTGAGCCTTGTCCTCGCTGCGCTACACCAATTGAAAAAATAAAAGTAGGAGGTCGCGGGACGCATTTTTGTCCTGCTTGTCAAAAACAATGACAAAAATTATTGGAATAACAGGTGGGATTGCTTCTGGAAAATCAACGGTGGTTGCTGAAGTTAGAAAGTATGGTTATCAAGTGATTGATGCTGACAAAGTTGTTCACGAACTTCAAGCAAAAGGTGGCAAGCTGTATCAAGCATTGCTAGATTGGCTTGGTGAGGGTATCCTTCAAGATGACGGTGAACTTGACCGCCAAAAACTTGGGCAGATGATTTTTGCAAGTAAAGAAATGCTTGCTAAATCATCTCAAATCCAAAATGGAATCATCAGACAAGAGTTGGCTCGCAGAAGAGATGAGCTAGCTAAGTCTCAGGAAGTTTTCTTCATGGATATTCCGCTTTTGATTGAGCGTGATTATGTGGATTGGTTTGATGATATTTGGCTAGTTTTCATTGATGAGAAAACTCAACTTGAACGCTTGGTGCTTCGAAATCACCTGACAAGAGAAGAAGCTAAGAAGCGTATTGCAAGTCAAATGTCGACAGAAGCTAAAAAGCCTTTTGCTGATAGACTTTTAGATAATAGTGGTGACATCACGACTTTAAAGAAAAAAATTGCGCATTTAATTGCTGAATTATAAAAAATATTAAGTACCTGAATATGATGTCGGGTACTTATTTTATGCGAAAACGCTTATTGAATCAGGATTCTAGCAAATGCTTTTGAATGTGTTATAATAAACTTATTGACGTTTTTTTTGAAAAGAAGGTGAACAATCATAAGTAACGAAGTTAATTGGAAACAAAATTTACGAGTAGCTTGGCTTGGTAACTTTTTTACTGGGGCAAGCTTTTCACTTGTTATGCCATTTATGGCTTTGTACGTTGAAGAATTAGGTGCTCCTAAAAGTAAAGTTGAGTGGTACGCTGGTTTAGCGGTATCATTATCAGCTCTTGCTTCTGCCCTCATCGCTCCAGTTTGGGGGCGGCTAGCAGACCGTTATGGTAGAAAACCGATGATGGTTAGAGCGAGTTTAGTAATGACTTTTACTATGGGTGGTCTAGCATTTGTACCAAACGTCTTTTGGCTTTTAGCACTGAGGCTACTGAATGGCCTTTTTTCAGGATACATTCCAAATTCAACAGCCTTGATTGCCAGCCAAGCTCCTAAAAATCGTTCAGGTTATGCGCTTGGTACGCTGGCAACTGGGATGATTGGAGGAAGTCTAATCGGTCCACTTTTAGGTGGAGTTTTGGCTGAATGGCTGGGCATTCGACAAGTATTTCTACTAGTTGGGTTTATTTTACTGATTTGTAATTTGCTAACTATCTTTTTAATCAAAGAAGATTTTAAACCAGTAGCAAAAGCAAATGCTATGACGACTCGTGAAGTATTCTCTTCAATTAAGGATAAACAAATCCTCATTGGCTTGTTTGTGACAAGTATGATTATCCAAGTCTCTGCACAATCAATTGCCCCAATTCTGACTTTATATATTCGAAATCTCGGTCAAACTGAGAATTTGATGTTTGTATCAGGTTTGATTGTGTCTGCACTAGGATTTTCAAGTATGTTATCGAGCTCGACTCTTGGTAAAATTGGTGATAGAATAGGTAATCATAGACTACTTTTAATCGCTCTATTTTATAGTTTTAGCATGTACGTTTTATGTGCGCTTGCGCGAAATTCTCTGGAGTTAGGAATCGTTCGATTCTTGTATGGTTTTGGTACCGGTGCGCTTATGCCAAGTGTCAATTCACTCCTTACCAAGATTACTCCACGAGAAGGTATTTCACGTATCTTTAGCTATAATCAAATGTTTATGAATATCGGACAAGTCGTTGGACCATTTGTCGGTTCAGCCATTGCGACAGGAATGGGATACCGTTCAGTGTTCTACGTGACAAGTCTTATCGTCTTTGTAAACTTTGTATGGAGCCTTATCAGTTTTAGAAAATATTTAAAAGTTAAGGAAATCGTGTGAGAGTAAAGATTAATTTGAAATGCAGTAGTTGCGGCAGCAAGAATTATTTGACAAGTAAAAATAAAGCAACTCACCCTGATAAAATACAGGTTTTGAAATATTGTCCCAAAGAGCGAAAAGTAACCTTACATGTTGAATCTTAGGGATAATTATGATAGAATAATCAAGACCATAGTGTAGGAAAGGAAATAGAACCCAGGAGGATTCATCGTTAACATTTTTCTCAGTTTGAGACCTTCTGACGCGTTCTTAGTGAAACATATGTACAATGTACTACTGACAATTTTGCTGGTATTATCTGTTATTATCGTGATTGCCATCTTTTTGCAACCACAGAAAAATCCAAGTAGCAACGTATTTGATAACAGCGGTTCAGAAGCTTTATTTGAACGTACTAAAGCGCGTGGCTTCGAAGCGTTTATGCAACGTTTTACAGCAGTTCTAGTATTCTTTTGGCTAGCAATTGCTTTAGCGCTAGCAATTTTATCAAGTAAATAGATAGCAACTGACGAAGCTGCTTAACTAGCTTACGTTGGCTGCGCATCTTGAATTTTGTACGAAAATTCATGGGCTGGTCATTCAGCTCATTTTTTATTAATTAAGTAGTGAGGAGTCTGTCCGATAGTGGATTGGAATTTGAGATTCAGTGACTTTTCACAACTTCCATAAAGCTAGAAAACGAGAGGATAGAATAAAGCAGTTTTTATCAAAAACTGCGAATAAATCACAATTATGAACGAAAATATTATTGCTTATTTAAAAGAGCATGGAAAAGTTAATATTAATGATTTGGCTGCTGGTCTTGAGATGACTGGTGCTGAAAAATTCCCAGAGCTCATTAAAGAAATTTCACAACTTGAAAGTAACGGAGAACTCCGTTTTGATGATAACGGAAATTTAGCGCTTCGTAAAAAAGTTGACAAGAAAAAAGAAATCACTGTTACTGGTGTATTCCGTGCTAACAAAGCTGGATTTGGTTTCTTGTCTGTTGATGAAGACGAAGACGATATGTTTGTCGGACGTAATGATGTTGGTCATGCTGTTGACGGAGATACTGTTGAAGCTGTTATTAAAAAGCCAGCAAACCGTCTTAAAGGAACTGCAGCCGAAGTACGCATCGTTGGTATCGTTGAACGTAGTTTGAAAACAGTTGTTGGTAAATTTATCTTAGACGATGAAAAACCAAAATACGCTGGTTACATCAAGTCTAAAAACCAAAAAATCCAACAAAAGATTTACATCAAAAAAGAACCAGTTGTTCTTGATGGAACTGAAATCATCAAAGTTGATATTGATAAATATCCAACGCGTGGTCACGATTACTTTGTCGGTCACGTTCGTGATATTGTCGGTCACCAAGGTGATGTTGGTATTGATGTCCTTGAAGTTCTTGAATCAATGGATATCAAGTCAGAATTTCCAGAAGATGTTATGGCAGAAGCTAATGCCGTGCCAGATGCACCGTCTGAAAAAGACATGATTGGTCGTGTCGACTTACGAAATGAAATCACATTTACTATCGATGGTGCTGATGCTAAAGACTTGGACGACGCTGTTCATATCAAACTGCTCGACAATGGTAACTTTGAACTTGGTGTTCACATTGCTGACGTTTCATACTATGTTACAGAAGGCTCTGCTTTGAACCGTGAAGCGGTAGCGCGTGGAACATCTGTTTATGTGACTGACCGTGTGGTACCAATGCTTCCAGAACGCTTGTCAAATGGTATTTGTTCATTGAATCCAAATGTTGACCGTTTGACACAATCATGTTTGATGGAAATTGACCGAAATGGTCGTGTGGTTAATCACCAAATCTGTCAATCAGTCATCAAGACAACTTTCCGTATGACTTATAGCGATGTTAACGACATTATTGCTGGCGATCAAGAATTGATTGAAAAATACCAACCAATCGTTGAATCAATTCATCACATGGCTGCGCTTCACAATATTTTAGAAAAAATGCGCGTGCGTCGTGGAGCCCTTAATTTTGATACTAGCGAAGCTAAAATCATCGTTAATGACAAAGGGATGCCAGTCGACATCGTCATCCGTGAACGTGGTATCGCAGAGCGTATGATTGAGTCATTCATGTTGGCGGCTAATGAAACTGTCGCAGAACACTTTGCAAAACGCAAATTGCCATTTATCTATCGTATTCACGAAGACCCTAAAGCTGAAAAATTGCAAAAATTCCTTGATTATGCAAGCATCTTTGGTGTGCAAATCAACGGTACAGCTAATAAAATCAGCCAACAAGCTCTTCAAGATTTTATGGCAAAAGTTGAAGGAAAACCAGGTGCAGAAGTGCTTAACATGATGCTCCTTCGTTCAATGCAACAAGCGCGTTATTCTGAGCACAATCATGGTCACTACGGTTTGGCTGCAGAGTACTACACTCACTTTACAAGTCCAATCCGTCGTTATCCTGACCTTCTTGTACACCGTATGATTCGTGAATACACACAAGTGACTGACGAGAAAATCGAACACTTCCAAAATGCTATTCCAGAATTAGCTACATCATCTTCAACACTTGAACGTCGTGCAATCGATGCTGAACGTGTCGTTGAAGCTATGAAGAAAGCTGAGTACATGGAAGAATACGTTGGACAAGAATTTGACGGTGTGGTGGCTAGCGTCGTGAAATTCGGTATGTTTATCGAATTACCAAATACAATCGAAGGTCTTGTGCACATCACAACTCTTCCTGAGTTTTACAACTACAACGAACGTACTTTGACCCTTCAAGGTGAAAAATCAGGTAAAGTCTTCCGTGTTGGTCAACAAATTAAGATTAAATTGACACGTGCTGACAAGGAAACTGGTGATATTGATTTTGAATACATTCCAAGTGATTACGATGTGATTGAAAAAGTTAAAAAATCACGTAAAGACCGTTCTGGTAAAGACAATCGTCGTTCTAAATCAGATAATCGCAAAGACCATAAAAAAGACCACAAGTCAAATAAACCACGAAATCGTAAATCATCAAAAGGCTCTTCTAAAAAGTCAGGAAAGAAACCTTTCTACAAAGAAGTTGCTAAGAAAAAATCACACAAATCAAAAAAATAAATAATGCCTAACCCAAATATCGACAGAAGAGAGGTAGCTTAACATGCCAAAAGGTGAAGGAAATGTCGTAGCTCAAAATAAAAAAGCACGCCATGACTATAATATTGTTGATACAATCGAAGCAGGTATTGTCCTAACAGGAACTGAAATTAAGAGCGTTCGTGCAGCGCGTATCCAATTAAAAGACGGCTATGCTCAAATCAAAAACGGAGAAGCTTGGTTGATTAATGTTCACATTTCTCCGTTTGAGCAAGGAAATATTTGGAACCAAGAGCCTGAGCGTACACGAAAACTATTGCTTAAGAAACGCGAAATTGAAAAATTGTCAAATGAACTAAAAGGGACTGGTATGACACTTGTTCCACTAAAAGTTTATTTGAAAAATGGCTTTGCTAAGGTCTTACTTGGTGTGGCAAAAGGTAAACACGATTATGACAAACGTGAGACAATCAAACGCCGTGAACAAGACCGTGACATCAAACGTCAAATGAAAAATTTCAACGCAAGATAATAAAAAAGAGTTTGGAGAAATCCAAACTCTTTTTTATTAAAGCAATTTTTTGAGCTCATCAACTAATTCTTGATTATCAGAAATCATTTGGTGAATTTTATCGGTTGAAGCAGGGGTGAAATCTCCTAAGCAAGAATGAAGTTCTTGTTCGACATCAGCTTGCAGGGATTTTCCCGTCTCAGTCAGCGCAACAATCAGCTGACGTTGGTCTTCTTTTGGTCGAATACGAGTCAGATAACCTTTTTCCTCCAAACGTTTTAAAAGAGGAGTCAGCGTATTACTAGCAAGGTCTAGTTTTCTTCCAAGCTCGTGTAAAGGAAGTTCGTCAGTTTCCCAGAGTGCCAAAAGAACGATGTATTGTGTATAGGTTAAATCAAATGTAGCTAGTTTTTGTTTATAAAATTGGTTAAATAGTCTGTTAGCGTTGTAAATGGCAAAACAGAGTTGATTAGTGAGTTTTGGATGTTCTGCAGTCATAAGTCCTCTTTCTCTGTCAGTAATTGCATTTATCATAACATAGAAAAAAGTAAAAGTAAAAAATTGACAACTCAAAAGTTTAGTAGTAAACTATATTCAATCGCGCACGATTGAAAAAGAAAGGAGACCAAATTTGAATACTATTGATATTTTACAAAATGTTGGTAACGGTGTTTTAAGTCAGGCTAACAAACATCAGTTGGTTGCTTTACAATTTGCAGCACAAGGTTTTTCAAAATTAGCAGACAAATACCAAAGCCATGCTGAAGAAGAACGTGACTTTGCTAAGCAAGTCTTTAATCGTATTTTGGATTTAGGTGGTAATATTTCTTATCAAAGTCAAGAAGCATTTGAAGTTCCAACGACTGCACTTGAGTGGCTTAGAGAAGATTTGGAGATTTCAAAAAATGGTTTGAAAGATTTGAGCCCATTGATTAAAGCCGTATCTGAGGACTTTGTAACATATGATTTGCTTAAAGACTATTACAAAGACGAAGACGATGATTTGCAATGGACACAACAACAATTAGATTTAATTGATTTTATTGGTTACCAAAATTGGTTAACACAACAACTTTAAGGAGATAAAAAATGGCTTACGATTACGATATTGTTTTTATTGGTTCAGGACATGCTAACTGGCACGCTGCAGTGACATTGGCTCGCGCAGGAAAAAAAGTAGCGATTGTTGAAAAAGATGTAACAGCAGGAACTTGTACAAACTACGGCTGTAACGCAAAATTCTTACTAGACAGTCCGTTTGAATTTGTTGATGGCTTGTCTCGCTATGAAAAAGCTGGTATCACAGGTAACACTGAAGTTAACTGGCAAAAACTCATGGCGTTTAAAAAGACAGAAATTCCTACATATGCACCGCTTATGGAAGGTATGTTTGCTCAATTAAACATCAACCTTCTAAAAGGTTACGGAAAATTAGTTGATGCTCACACTGTTAGTGTTGACGGTGAAAATGTCACAAGTGATTATATCGTAATCGGTACAGGTCAACGTCCAGCTCGTTTGAATATTGAAGGTAAAGAACTTCTTCATGATAGCCGTGACTTCCTTGACTTAGATGACATGCCAAAACGCATTACTTTTGTCGGAGCTGGTATTATCTCAATGGAATTTGCAACAATGGCTGCAAAACTTGGCTCAGAAGTTCATATTATCGAATTTGCTGACAGAGCTTTGGCTGCTTACCAAGAAAACTATGTTGAGACAGTTGTGGCTAAGATGCAAGCAGAAGGTGTTAACTTCCACTTCAGTCAAGCAGTTGAAAAAGTAGAACAAGTGGCAAATGGCTTCCGTGTGACAACAGCACAAGGTTTGGTTGTTGAAACAGATTATGTTCTTGATGCGACTGGTCGTATTTCAAACGTTGAAAATCTTGGTTTGGAAGAACTTGGTATTGAATTTAACCGTTCAGGTATCGTTGTTAACCAATACATGCAAACTTCAGTTCCTAATGTCTTTGCTAGTGGAGATGTAGTTGACAAAACAATTCCTCGTTTGACACCAACAGCAAGCTTTGAATCAGATTACATTGCAGCATTCATTCTTGGATTGAACAAAGAACCAATCAACTATCCAGCAGTGCCAAATCTTGTCTTCACATTCCCACGTATTGCGCAAGTTGGTGTGACAGTTGAAGAAGCACGTGAAAATGACAATTACCGCGTAGTTGAAGTGCCATTTGGACAACAATTGAAATTCCAAACTAAATTGGAAGATGAAGCGCACATCACACTTATCGTTAACCAAAATAAAGAATTGGTCGGAGCTAGTCTTTTAGGAAATGAAGCTGGCGAAATGATCAACCTTATCACTTTGATGATTAACCAAAAAATGACAGCACTTGACCTAAGCCAAATGATTTTTGCCTTCCCTGGCACAACAAACGGCTTGATTAACGCTGTTATGATGGCATTGATTTAATAGCAAAATAACAAAAAACCTTGAACAAACTGATCAAGGTTTTTTTAGTATTAGTCAGCCCAAGTAATGACATTTTCACGTGGCTTGCGTGAGCGTGGGTGTTTAGGGTCGCGAAGTCTGTAACCAAACGAAGCCATGCTAGCAATGCCTTCTTGGTCAGGATTGATAAGACCAGTTTTTGCTAGAATAGCATTAACTTTATCATAGTTGAACCCTTCGATTGGACAAGAGTCAATGCCAATCATGCTAGCTGCAGTCATCATATTTCCAAGAGCGATGTAAGTTTGCTTAGCAGTCCAGTCAAATAATGCACGAGGATTATCCGCAGTTTTCATATCATTTTTTTGGAATGATTCGTAGGTTGCTAAGCGACTATTAAGAGCATCGCCTTCGCCAAGACCACGACGAACAAGACTGTCTTTTACTGATTCTGAGTCGTAACGAGCGTTCTTCTCAGCGATAAGAAGGACAAAGTGACTTGCTGTATCAAGTTGGGGTTGTGCTCCCCAAGCAACTGATTTTAAATCATCACGAAGTTCTGCGATGTGCTTGCGGTCGAGAACGATAAAGCGCCAAGCTTCTAGCCCAATTGAAGAAGGGCTTAGCCAAGCGGTATCAAGAATATATTCCATATCATCATGTGAAATATCACTGTCATTGTAAACACGAACGGCAACTCGATGGTCAAAGGCATCGAGGACTTGTTTTTTGATAGCTTCTTTAGTCATATCAGCCTCCTATTTTTCTTTCTATGATAGCATTTTCACATTATTTTTGCTAATTTTAGAAATCAAAAAAACAAAGAATTGAATCTTTGTTTACTTGAGTTTTTCTCTTAAATAGTTGACATCTTTGATAAAACCACTGAGGTTATAATCTTGGTTCATTTCCATAAATGATTTTCTTGTATCGCGGAAAAATTGTAAAATATCTGGAATGAGTTCTCTTCCCTTATCGGTAATGTAAACGTGCTTTGTGCGGCCATCTTGTGTGATTGTGACCAATTCCCTCTGAGCAAGTTTAGTAACAATTTTTGAGAGAGATGGTGGAGCAATAAAAAGTATATTTGCGAGGTCTTTGCAGCATTTACCGTTCTCTTGACTCAAAATAAAAAGAACTAGAGCATAAGAATGTGACATCCCTAGTTTATGAAAAGCATCTTCGGTATACTTATCAAGTGCTTTTTCTAGTCTTTTGATTGAAAAATATAAACATCCATCCAGATTTTTTTGAAGGTCTGTTGATATAAAATTTTCCTCAGTATGTGTATTCATGGAAACTATCTTAACATAGTTATATGGAGATGGCAACTTGACCTTTAATGCTTTCAATCAAAAAACAAAGAGTGGAACCGTTGCTAATCGATTATTTGGGTAATGTGGTTAATTTGGGTGATTAGGGTGTTCAGGTTGGTGAGATTGTTGATCTTGGTTAGTTCGATGAATTCTTGTCGTGTGCTAAAAAAAGTTTCAGCTATAACATTTGCAAGGTCCTTACCTTTACCTGATAAGTAGATGTGTTTTGTACGACCTTCTGGAACGAGGTAAACCAAATCTCGGCGTTTCAGCTTTTCAATGATTTTTGTCATAGAAGGAGCTGTGATACAAAGGATGTCAGCAAGGTCTTTGTAACATTTTCCGTCTTCTTGACTAAGGATAAAAAGTGTTAAGGCGTAACTGTGTGACAATCCAATTTTTCGATAAGTTTCTTCTGTCTTTTTTTCCAAAATGCGGTTGAGTTTTTTTATGGAAAAGAAAAAATCTGTGTTTAGTAAAGTTTGAATATTTTCTGGCACGATAGTCTCCTTTGAAAATGTTTCCAGTTTTAATCTTAACACAGTTGTACTTGGTTTACAAATTGAGCAAAATAAAAAGCCGTGGAAGACGGCTTAGTTTTACTCGCAAAATTTAAGTTGTTGAGTGATTTTATTTAATTCCTCAACGAGATTTTCTGGATAATTTTTAACAAATCGGTTAAAGAGTTGTTTGACTTCTGAATGTGCTTGTTGAATACTAGGAATGACTTTGCGTCCTTCATCAGTAATGTAAACGTGCTTTGTACGACCTTTACAGATAATTTCAACGAGCCCTTTATGAACAAGTTTTTCAATAATTCTTGTTAGAGTGGGAGCTGTAACGCCAAGTATTTTAGCAAGATCCTTATGAAGTTTTCCGTTTTCCATATCCAAAATCATTAGGATGGTTGATTGAGAAGGGGACAATCCGACTTTCTGGAAAGATTCTTCAGAAATTTTATCGAGAGCACGATTGAGTTTTTTGATAGCGAAAAAGAGTCGAGAATCAAGCATTTCTTGAACAGTTTTGGGCATCGCAATCTCCTTAATTATTTAATTATAGCAATTATGATAGCAAACTTAGAGAAAGATAACAAATAATATGCTCATGTAACAAAATATTAAATCATTGTCATGTAAGCGTTTATTGGCTGTGTAATCAAAAAACAAGCTTTTTTGAAAAAAGCTTGTTTTCTAATTTTCTAAATTTTTCATCATTTACAACAATGGCATGATGACATTCACCCAGAACCATGATAGAGGCATGACGATAACCATGGCAGGAATCATGTCAGCTGTTGGAAACATTTTGACGCGAATCATTCGAAAACCAGTTGCTACCATGAGAAAACCACCGCATGCTTTAAAGTCAGCAATCATATCAGGGGTTGTCAGTGGCACGATAATTCCTGCAAGTAAAAATAGGGCTGTAAAGATGATGAATTGAGGAATGGCGATAAGTGAAACCACAAAGCCAAGGTTACATGCAAAAATAGCAGCCGTAAAGAAGTCAAGAATTGATTTTGAAATTAAGATGGTAGAATCTCCAGTCATACCTGAGTCAAGACTACCGTAAATACCAGTTCCGCTGGCACAGAAAAGAACGATAACAGTAAGTAAAGTTGCTAAAAATTCGTCATTTGAAAGTTGGCTGTGCTTTTGTGGCAAGATTTTTGAGACGGCTTTTTGCATCAAAATACCACCTTTGTTAATCCATTCACCGAGATTAATAGCAAGACCGATAGCAGTTCCCACAACGATAGCAAAGATAACTGCTGGCATGTATTTCATAAGCCCAATAGATGAGATGCCCATCCCCATTGAGCAAACACCGAAAATAAGATTTAGCTGATTTTTAAAATCTTCAGACAAGATATGACCAAAAATTCCTCCGAGGATTCCTCCGAAAATAATTGCAAAAGAATTGATAATGACACCAGTTGGCATGTAGTTCCTCCTTTTTAAGATTTAAAATAAAGCAAAAAAATAAGCTCACTTGTAAAAACAAGTGACTTAAGGTGACAATATATTTTTCCCAATAACTAGTGTAGCACGAATAAGTTAAAAATCAATTTGCATTTGGTGATAACTTATTCTAAAATGGAATAAATAGGAGAGTGTGGATGAATCTTCAGAAGTTACAAGTTTTTATATCACTGTGTGAGACACTTAATTACACAGAAACAGCAGAACGTCTTTATACGAGTCAAGGGAATGTCTCAAAGCAAATCATGGCTTTAGAAAAAGAACTTGGAGTGTCATTATTTCATCGTAATCGACGCCATATCGCCATTACTAAAGAAGGGGAAGTGGTTAAAAAATATGCGGAAATGATTTTGACAAATCACAGGCAAATGAAAAACGAGTTGTCCCAGATGAAAGTAGACGGTGAGACTAAGCTACTTCTTCATGGTATTCCAAGTATGCCTTTTTATTCCATTATTTCTGAGATTGCTGGTTTTAAAAAACGCCACAGAGAATTTGAAGTTAGTGTAGAAGAAGAGGAAGCTGATACTTTATTAGATAACTTACTCAGGCAGAAGTGTGACATCATTTTTGCCAGACAGTTTACGAGTAAATTGCCTCAAAATGTTGAAACCATTACGATTGACCGTGACTGTTGGGTAGTTGTTTTGCCAAGTACACATCATTTGGCAGATAGAAATAGCATTAGTCTTGAGGAACTATCTGATGAGAAATTCTTGCAGCTCAGTGAGCAGACGCAACTGATGCAGCCGTTTTTAGAACTTTGCCATGCTTATCATTTCGACCCTGAGGTCACATACAAGGGCAATCGCATCAATTTGATTATTGATTTTATTGAAAATGATTTGGGCATTTCCTTGATGATGGAAAAGATGGCTTTACCATTTGAAAATAAAGAAATTGTTTTTCGACCACTTGATATCACAAAAGATTCTGAAATGGTTTTGATGAAGTTAAAGCAGAATCACTCTGCAGCAGTTCAAAAATTTTGGCAAGAAATGCAGAAAAAGTATAAAAAAAGGGATTGAGTTTTTCTCAATCCTTTTAAACTTTATCTAAAAATTCTAGTAAGAATTGTTCTGCTAGTGAGCCATTTTTTATGGCTTTTTTGGCATCTTCGATAGAAAACCAATCCCACTCGTCAATCTCATAGTTGGGAGTGACATTTCCAGTGACGGTTGCTGCAAAATTAATCATCAGTGAGTTGCTGCGCTCATAGTATTTAGTAGCGTTAAAAGTTAGCGATTTGACTGTCAAGCCCAATTCTTCATTGATTTCTCGGGCAACAGTTGTCTCCGCATTTTCACCTTGTGATACATAACCTGCAAGCAGAATGTGTTGAGGCATGTTATATTGCTTTATCAAGAGAATTTTATCATGATTTTCGTTAAATAAGATTGCGCTAATAGCTGTGTTAAAGACTGGAAAACGAAAACTTTCACACTGTGGGCAGTAAGGAATGTCACCCTCGTGCTCTAAGAATTTCTTTTCTAAAGGATGTCCACATTCGGGACAATATGTCATTGTTTTATAAAACATAAGAACCTCTTTTTGAATTGCTCAAAAGCCATTTTATCAATAAAATCTATACCTCGCAAATGATTGAAAAAATTCAAGACTAGTTTTTAGATTATTTTTATATAAAATGGTATTGAAAGGAGAAAAATGTCTTATTTATATTTGTTACTTGCCATTGTTGGTGAGCTTTTAGGAACTAATTTATTGAAATTATCTGCTGGCTTTACGAAGCCTATTCAAAGCATTTCAGCATTACTTAGTTATGGCATTTGCTTCTTTTTCTTGTCGTTATCGTTGAAGAAAATACCACTTGGCGTAGCTTATGCAACTTGGTCAGCGGTTGGTTTAGTTTTTACAGCTATTATTTCTGTCATGATTTTCAATGAAAAAATCAATGCCTATACTATCATCGGACTGGCACTTATCATTGTAGGTGTCATGATGGTTAACTTACTAGGAAATGCTGGACATTAAAAAACAAGCCATTAAGGCTTGTCTTTTTTTCTGATTATCCTTCAAAGTACAACAATTCTTTTGGTGTGTGTGTGAAGACTTCGAAGCCTGATTTTGTAACGTGACCACAATCTTCGATGCGGACACCAACTTTTCCAGGAATGTAAATACCAGGTTCAACTGAGAAGCACATACCTTCTTGAATTTCCATGTCGTTACCTTCCATGATTGAAGGGAATTCGTGACATGTCATACCAATACCGTGACCAAGACGGTGGTTGAAGTATTCACCGTAACCTGCTTTTTCAATAACTTTACGAGCAGCTGCATCAACTTCGCTAGCAGTAACCCCAGGTTTGATGAAATCGAGTGCTGCCATGTGAGCTTCTAGACACAAGTTGTAGATATCTTTTTTGAATTGGTCAGGTTTACCAACGGCAACTGTACGAGTCATATCACTAGCATATCCATGCATATCTGTACCAAGGTCAAACAAAAGTAAAGCATTATTTTCGATTTTGTTTGTACCAGGAATACCGTGTGGGTTAGCAGCATTATCTCCAGTCAAGACCATAGTTTCGAAACTCATTTTTTCAACGCCTTGTTTTTTCATTTCAAATTCAATCATGGCAATGACGTCAGTTTCAGTGTTGTTAAGTGAGATGTTATCAAAACCAACTTTGACAGCTTTATCAGCGTATTCACCAGCAATCATCATTTTGTCGATTTCATCTTGAGATTTGATAAGACGCATTTTTTGAACGAAAGGAGTAAGGTCTTCAAAACGTCCTTCAAAGACAGTTTGTAATCCTTGGAATTTCGTAACGTTTAGGTTATCAAATTCAGCAAGAACTTTGGCACTATCAACTGAAGGAAGACCGTTTTTGATTTTTTCCCAAGGGTTTTCAGAATCAACATAACCAAAAACAGGGAAGTTTAGGATTGCACTAGCACGAGCAACTTCAAGTGCTGGTACAAAGAGAACTGGTTCACGATCGCTATAGACAAAAAGGAACATTTGACGTTCGTGTGGATCGCAGAAGAAGCCAGTTAAATAGTTTACTGTAACAGGATCAGAAAAAACAGCAATGTTTGCTTTTTCTTGAGTAAGGTATGAACGGATTTGATCTAATTTAGACATGCGAAACCTTCTTTCTAATTATCCCCATTTTTTCAAAAAAATTCAAAAAAATCAAGAGCTTGCTCCAAAAAAATTAAATATGCTTAATTTTCACAAAATCAGGCTAAAAAGCAGATGAAAATGTGAAATCGTTTCAGAATATGCTTTAAAAAATAGCAGAAAATTTTCTGAAAATATCTATTTTTTGCCTTTCTAAGACCTTTATGAGAAAAACAAAACATTAAACGTTTTCAATGTATGAAAACTTTCCAAAAATAACGAGTTTACCCTTGAAAGTGTTTCCAAAAGGTGGTAAAATATCTGTGAAAGCGAAATTTTCAAATAGAAAGGAAGTCCAATAATGAACACTGATGATACGATTACAATTTATGACGTTGCACGTGAAGCTGGCGTCTCAATGGCAACAGTTAGTCGTGTTGTAAATGGTAATAAAAATGTAAAGGAAAACACTCGTAAAAAAGTCCTTGAAGTTATTGACCGTTTAGACTATCGTCCAAATGCAGTTGCTCGTGGTTTGGCAAGTAAGAAAACGACGACTGTTGGTGTTGTTATTCCAAATATCGCTAATAGCTATTTTTCAATTTTAGCGAGAGGGATTGATGACATTGCTGCTATGTACAAATACAATATTGTTCTTGCATCAAGTGATGAAGATGACGATAAAGAAGTTAATGTCGTAAATACTTTGTTTGCTAAACAAGTAGATGGTATTATCTTCATGGGTCACCATTTGACTGAAAAAATTCGTGCAGAGTTCTCTCGCTCACGCACACCAGTTGTTCTAGCAGGGACAGTTGATTTAGAACATCAACTTCCAAGTGTTAATATTGATTACAAAGCTGCTGTAGCTGACGTTGTTGATATTTTAGCTAAAAACAATAAAGATATTGCCTTTGTTTCAGGACCACTTATTGACGAAATCAATGGTAAAGTTCGTCTTGCTGGTTACAAAGAAGGACTTGAAAAGAACAATCTTTCATTCAAAGAAGGGCTTGTATTTGAAGCAAACTATAACTACAAAGATGGTTATGACCTTGCTCAACGTGTGATGAACTCAGGTGCAACAGCTGCTTATGTAGCTGAAGATGAATTGGCTGCAGGTCTTTTGAACGGCTTGTTTGCCGCAGGTAAAAAAGTTCCTGAAGACTTTGAAATCATTACAAGTAATGACTCACCAATTACTTCATACACACGTCCAAACCTCAGCTCAATCAGTCAACCAGTTTATGACCTTGGAGCTGTCAGCATGCGTATGTTGACTAAAATCATGAACAAAGAAGAGCTTGAAGAAAAAGAAATCATTCTTAATCATGGTCTTAAATTACGTGGTACATCACGTCAATAATTTATTTATCAGAAATCAGCCTTTGGGCTGATTTTTTTGAGCTTTAGTGAAAAATATTACAAAATAGGCTATAATAGAGTTTATGAAAGTTTTACTGTATTTGGAAGCCGAAAATTATTTAAGAAAATCAGGAATTGGTCGTGCCATTAAGCACCAAGAACGTGCGCTTACCATGGTTGGTCAAGATTATACAACAAATCCAAATGATGATTATGATTTAGTGCATATCAATACTTATGGAATTAAGAGCTGGAAATTACTAAAAAAATCTAAAAAAGCTGGTAAAAAAGTGTTGATGCATGGTCATTCAACAGAGGAAGATTTTCGTAATTCATTTATTGGCTCTAATTTAGTATCACCAATTTTTAGATGGTACCTTTGTCATTTTTATAACAATGCGGATGCCATTATTACGCCGACAGAATACTCAAAATCACTAATCACTGGTTATGGTGTTGACAAACCTATTTATGCTGTTTCAAATGGTATTGATTTGTCACGTTATGTGCCAAATCCTACTAAAGAGGAAACTTTTAGACGTCATTTTGGTATTAAACCAGATGAAAAAGTTGTCATTTGTGCTGGGCTTTACTTCATGCGAAAAGGTATCGATGAATTTGTTGAAGTTGCTAAACAAATGCCTGATGTGCGTTTTATTTGGTTTGGTGAAACAAATAAATGGGTTATTCCACACAAAGTTCGAAGCATCGTGACACGTAATCATCCAGACAATGTTATCTTTGCTGGTTATATTAAAGGAGATGTTTTTGAGGGGGCTATGAGTGGTGCTGACGCATTCTTTTTCCCAAGCCGTGAGGAAACAGAAGGCATTGTTGTTCTTGAAGCTCTTGCTAGTCACCAACATGTCGTTGTGCGTGATATTCCAGTTTACCATGGCTGGGTTGACGAAAGTTGCGCTGAGTTAGCAACTGATGTCGATGGTTTCGTTAAAGCTTTACGAAAAGTTTTATCAGGAAATAGTGAAAAACAAGAAGCAGGTTATCATATTGCTGAGAGTCGTAGTATTGATAAGGTTGCTCACGAATTAGTTGATGTTTATCACAAAGTAATGGAGTTGTAAAATGAGAATAGGACTATTTACGGACACCTATTTTCCTCAAGTTTCTGGGGTAGCAACAAGTATTTGCACCCTTAAGGAAGAATTGGAGAAAGAAGGGCACGAAGTTTATATCTTTACAACCACAGATAAAGCGGTTAAACGCTACGAAGATCCGACCATTATCAGACTTCCAAGCGTTCCTTTTATTTCTTTCACAGATCGCCGTATTGTCTATCGTGGATTGATTTCGTCATATAAAATTGCCAAACAATATAAATTAGATATTATTCATACACAGACAGAGTTTAGCGTTGGTATGCTTGGAAAAATGATTGCTGCTGCGCTCAGAATTCCTGTTGTTCACACTTACCATACACAGTATGAAGACTATGTTGGGTACATTGCTAAGGGAAAAATCATCAAACCTGGGATGGTTAAGTATATTGTCCGTGGTTATTTAAATGATTTGGATGGTGTGATTTGCCCGTCACGTATTGTGCTAAATCTGCTTGATGGCTATGATATCAAGATTCCAAAACGTGTTATTCCAACAGGAATCCGTGTTGAAGAATACGAACGCAAGGACATCACAAAAGAAGATGCTATGGCACTTCGCAAGCAACTTGGAATTGCTGAAGATGAGACAATGCTATTAAGTCTATCTCGTATTTCTCATGAAAAAAATATCCAAGCAATCGTTCAACAATTCCCCAACGTTTTAGAAAAAAATAACCATGTTAAATTAGTTGTTGTTGGCGATGGACCGTATTTGTCAGATTTGAAAAAAATGGTTCAAGAACTTGATATTGAAGATAACGTCATTTTCACAGGAATGGTGCCACATGAAGAGACAGCGATTTATTACAAAGCAGCTGATTTCTTTATCTCAGCTTCAACTAGTGAAACTCAAGGGCTGACATACACAGAGAGTCTTGCCAGCGGAACACCGGTTATCGCGCATGGCAATCCTTACTTGGATGATATTATTGACCAAAAAATGTTCGGAACACTTTTCTATCAAGAAGAGGATTTGGCAAATGCTATTTTAGATGCTATCGAAAATACGCCTAAAATGGATGAAAAAGCCTACCAAGCTAAAATGTATGCCATCTCAGCTGAACATTTTGGAAAATCAGTTTATGCCTTTTATTTGGATGTTTTGATTTCTGCTAAAAGCAAGAAAAAAGAAAAATTCTCATTGACTGTTCGTAGAAAACGCGAAAAAACATCTGTAAAAATTGCTCACTCTGCTATCAAACTTCCAGCAGAAGCGGCAAAAGCAACGGTCAAAACGTCTGCCAAAGTTTTTAAGGCACCAAAACGTTTAATTAATTCAATTCGAGATTTCCTTAACTAAGTTCTTGAAAAATAAAAAATTCGTGTTATAATAGCTATCGAAGACAAGTTGAACAGGGTTTAACCTTTAGAGCGAGTGCCGGTTGGTGAGAAGGGCGCAGGGTTAGCTGATTCAATACTCCTTCCATTGCTTTTATGCAAACATAAAACGGTTGCTACGATATAGCTATTTTGAGGTTTACGACTCTTTTTTGTCGTAGATAAATGAAGGTGGAACCACGTTACGACGTCCTTTTTGGGCGTCGTTTTTCTTTTATCTCGAGAAAAAAGCATTGTGAACTCGTCAAATTCCTTTTGTCCGGTTCCAAAAAAGGAATTCTCAACAATGTCATTATTAAAAAAGGAGAATAGTATGGTTAAAATTACTTTTCCAGATGGCGCTGTGCGCGAATTTGAATCTGGTGTAACAACTTTTGAAATTGCTCAAAGTATCAGTAATTCACTAGCTAAAAAAGCTTTGGCTGGTAAATTTAACGGAGAATTGATTGATACCACACGTGAAATTACAGAAGATGGTAGCATCGAAGTTGTGACACCTGATCACGAAGATGCACTTTCAGTTTTGCGTCACTCTGCAGCTCACCTTTTTGCCCAAGCTGCTAAACGTCTTTTCCCAGACCTTTGCCTTGGTGTAGGTCCTGCAATCGAAAATGGTTTCTACTACGATACTGATAACAAATCTGGTCAAATTACTGACGAAGATCTTCCTCGTATCGAAGAAGAAATGAAAAAAATCGTTAAAGAAAATCTTCCATGCGTTCGAAAAGAAATTTCTAAAGATGAAGCGCGTGAATTGTTCAAAAACGATCCTTACAAACTTGAATTGATCGAAGAACACGGTGACGATGAAGGTGGTCTTACTGTTTATACTCAAGGTGAATTCACAGACCTTTGCCGTGGCCCACACGTTCCTTCAACTGGACGTATCCAAGTCTTCCACCTATTGAACGTTGCTGGTGCTTACTGGCGTGGAAATAGCGACAACGCTATGATGCAACGTGTCTATGGTACTGCTTGGTTTGATAAAAAAGACCTTAAAGCTTACCTTAAACAACGTCAAGAAGCTAAAGAACGTGACCACCGTAAACTTGGTAAAGAACTTGATTTGTTCATGATTTCTCAAGAAGTTGGTCAAGGTCTTCCATTCTGGTTGCCAGATGGTGCTACAATCCGTCGTACTTTGGAACGTTACATCGTTGATAAAGAAGTTGCTTCAGGATACCTTCACGTTTACACTCCACCATTGGCTTCAGTTGATCTTTACAAAACTTCAGGTCACTGGGATCACTACCGTGAAGACATGTTCCCAACAATGGACATGGGTGACGGTGAAGAATTCGTTCTTCGTCCAATGAACTGCCCACACCACATTCAAGTTTACAAACACCACGTACACTCATACCGTGAATTGCCAATCCGTATCGCTGAAATCGGTATGATGCACCGTTACGAAAAATCTGGTGCTTTGTCAGGTCTTCAACGTGTTCGTGAAATGTCTCTTAACGATGGTCACTTGTTCGTAACACCTGAACAAATCCAAGACGAATTCCAAAAAGCTCTTCAATTGATTATCGACGTTTACGAAGACTTTAACTTGACTGACTATCGTTTCCGTCTTTCATTGCGTGACCCTAAAGACACTCATAAATACTATGATGATGACGAAATGTGGGAAAATGCTCAATCAATGTTGAAAGCTGCATTGGATGAAATGGGTGTTGAATACTTTGAAGCTGAAGGTGAAGCTGCCTTCTACGGTCCAAAACTTGATATCCAAGTTAAAACAGCTCTTGGTAACGAAGAAACATTGTCAACTATCCAACTTGACTTCCTTCTTCCAGAACGCTTCGGTCTTACATATGTAGGTGCTGATGGTGAAGAACACCGTCCAGTTATGATTCACCGTGGTGTTATCTCAACAATGGAACGCTTTACAGCTATCTTGATTGAAAACTATAAAGGTGCATTCCCAACATGGCTTGCTCCTCACCAAGTAACTGTAATCCCAGTTTCTAACGAAGCTCACGTTGACTACGCTTGGGAAGTAGCTAAAGTTCTTCGTGACAAAGGTGTTCGTGTTGACGTTGATGAACGTAACGAAAAAATGCAACTTAAAATCCGTCAAAGCCAAACTAAGAAAATTCCTTACCAATTAATCGTTGGTGATAAAGAAATGGCTGATAAGACAGTTAACGTTCGTCGTTACGGTAGCAAACAAACTCATACAGAATCTATCGATGAATTTGTAGAAAATATCATGGCTGATATTGACCGTAAATCTCGTCCAGACGCTGAATAATTCCTTATATTTGCATAATAAATTCGGTAAAAAAGAAGTCCTGCGGGGCTTCTTTTTATGTTTTCCAGATTTGCAAAAGTAGCTGTTTTCAATTTCTAAGTGTTAAAATAACAGTAAGCGCTCGCAAAAAAGGGGGAGTAAAAAATGCGAAAACTTACAAGACGCTTGTCATCTGTGCTGTCTAGCCTTATTTTGGTGATGGCAGCTCTATTTTCTGGTTTTGGACCAGTAATTGTCAACGCTGATACGACATCGGCATCTTCATGGAATTTTGAAGAGGCAAGTTTTAAGGGTTTGGGAATTATTACCGATGCGGTAACGGTTGATGGTTTAACTCTGTCGGCTACTAAAGAGAAGCCACTAGAAATCAAACCAAAGGTAGTGACAGTCGATGGGAGCGACTACTCATATGCCTTAATCTTACCAGCTCAAGGAAGTGAAGAAAGTCAGTCTGCACAAGTCCCAGTTTCTGGGGATTGTACGATTAAAGTGACTTTGCAAAATGCATCAGATGATGAACAAGCAACTCTTGCTATTGCCGATAGTCAAGGTCAAGAATTGACAAGCTTTGCTGCAAAAAGCACAGCTAGCACAGAGTCTTATGCTTATTCTGGAGGGGGTGATAACCTTTATCTCTATTCAAAAGATAGTGATATTGACGTTTTCAAGATTGAACTTGAGTCCACTGATGAAAGTACGACAGAAAGTATGTCTGAAAGTCAAGAACAAAGTAGCACAAGTGACAGCACAGAAGTTAATCTTTCAGAAGTTGAAACTGCTGATGAAGCTACAATCTCCACTTCATTAGCAGCGACAAACACAACCGCCTCAACTTACAAAGACCTTCTTTCAGCGATTTCTAAAGCTGAAAAAGCTGGTGGTGGTAAAGTTTATGTCAAAGGGCAAAAGATTGCTTGTGATGGACAAATTGCACTTTCAAAAGCAAATGCAAATGTTCAAATTATCGGTGTTCAGAATGCTGACGGCTCTTATCCTGAACTTGATTTCTCAAACTTTATGGCTAAATATGTAGGTAAAGCTTCATCAGATGCGGCTGTTGGTGTGAGAATTTCAGGTTCTAACTACACTGTTCAAAATTTGATTGTCGAACACGCGCCTGACAACGGTATCCAAATCAAAGGAAAAACTGCTGGCAACAACAAAGTTTCAAACTGTATCGTTCGTTATAATAACGACGCTGGTTTGCAAATAACAGCAGGCGCATACAAAAATACAATCGAAGCGATTTACAGCTATCGTAACTGTGATGTCTATACTCGCGGTGGTAATGCTGATGGTTTTGCACCAAAACTTGGTGCTGGAACAGGCAATACCTTTACATACTGTTATGCTTGGGATAATTCTGATGATGGTTGGGATTCATTTGATAAAGCTGGTGATGTGACACCAGATATCACGTACACAAACTGTGCGGTTTGGAATAATGGTAATCCAGATGTCTTTACGGGTAAATATGATTTTGACCACAAAAAAGCTCTAGATGAAAATCTTCATTTGGTACAGTTGATTAAGGCAAAAGATGCTTCATTTACATCAAACTATGCCAAAGGAAAATTCAGCTTGCCTTCAGGTAATTTCATTCAAACAGATGCTGGAACAGTTAGTCTTTCAGCTTGGACTGGTAGTTCTTTTGATGGAAATCCAAATGGTTTCAAACTTGGTTCTGTCAACTCAAAATCAAGTGTGACACGTAGCCTTTCTTACTGTCTTGCTTTTGATGAAGCTAAAAAAGGATTTGATAACAATAATAGCTCAGTTACAGGATATTTTAATCACTGTGTAGCCTTTGATAATGGTTATAATTACTACATTCAACCATTGAGCATTAAAGGTTGGACTTCTGTTCAAGGCTTTAGTGGCAAGAGTGCTGACAAACTACCAAGTGGTCGCTCAGTCGCTACACCAGCTTCTGGTAGCCAATCAAGCATTCGTAAATCAGTTGAAAGTACAAAAAATACAATCATTACAAATTGTCAGGCAAATAAAATTCCTGGTAAAACAGCATTTAATATTTATTAGATAAATAAAAAATAGCCCCTCAATCGAGGGGCTATTTGTATTTGAGTGAGACGTTTATAGTAAATGGTATTCTTTGAGGAGTTCTTCGATATAAGTTCCATGAACTTTTTTAAGAGCCTCTTTTAAAAGAGTTTGCTCTGCCCAAGAAATATCCATTTCCATCAATGATTTTTGGTCATTTAGGTAGTAAAGGGCATTGAGTAACATACGGACATCAAAAGCTGATGCAAAGACTTCAGGAACTCCACGGTCAACATCGAGTAAAGTGTAGACTGCTTCCATGGCAGTTCTGACAGAATATTCGGTTGTAAAGACAGTATCTCTTGGTGTTTCGGCATAGTTACCGATAAAGGCGAGGTTTTTACTATCTTTCGGCACGACTAACGGACGGTCATTTAAGCCACGTGGCATGAAGTATGTCGTGATATAAGGCATGTGGCAAGGAATAGTGGAAGCAGCATCAGCGATTTCTGCAATTTCATTTTCAGGAACGCCCATATGATAGAGCCATTCTTGACAGAGTTCCTTACCAGTACATTCATCAGGTCGTTTGTCGATGTAATTTCCTTTACGGTTTGTGTAAAGAGGGTAAAGCCAAACAACGAGTTCATTGTCTTTTTGAGCTTTGAAATGCGGTTGACGACTGATAGAATAACCTAAAAGCCAGTTAGAATCTTTTATACTAGTTGGACCGCTGGTTACGATTGAACCACTGTAAGGGTCTTTATGGTTAACAGCTTCGATATAAGGAGCAATACGTTTGTCTTTAAAAGTGATGGTAGCAGAAATAGTCCAATTAGCATCGGGGATATTTTGGCAGAAGACTTCTGGGTGACCAAAACTGTCATCTTGTGCAGCTAATTTTTGCCAGAGTTCCCAGCTAGCACCTAGTTCGTGTTCAACAGGAGCAGGGTGGTCATTGTCACCGTATGTTGTACTTTCAGTGATTGAACCGTTTGTTACAAAGACTAAATCATCTGGTGTTAAAAAGATTTCTTCTTGCTTGCCAGCTTTTGTAAATTCAATTTTTGTGGCAACTTTGTCTTGACCTTTGCGATTGACCAAAATATTTGTGACTGTAGTGTCATAACTAAAATTAACACCGTGTTCTGTCAAATAGTGCACAATTGGCAAAATCAATGATTCATACTGATTGTATTTTGTAAAACGAAGAGAAGAAAGATTTTTTAGGCAGCCAACGTGTTGGATAAAGCGCATAAGATAACGGCGCATTTCCATGGCACTTGACCACGGTTCAAAGGCAAACATAGTACACCAATAAAGCCAAAAATTAGATTTGAAAAATTCATCATCAAAAACTTGGTCAATTTGAACATTTTCAAGTTTGCTTTCTGGCGTCAAAATTAGTGAGATGATTTCTTTGATAGCTTTTTCTGATAATGTTAGCTTGCCATCATCTGGAATAGCTTTGCCACGGTCATGAATGACACGTGTTTTAGCATAACAAGGGTCTTCTTTGTTGAGCCAGTAGAATTCATCCAAGATTGAGTGGTCTGGATTTTCAAGTGAAGGAATCGAACGGAATAAATCCCAAAGTACTTCAAAATGAGGTTCCATTTCACGTCCACCACGAATAATATAGCCTAGACGGTCGTTTTTAATCCCATCCATACTGCCACCAGGAAGTTTTAGTTCTTCTAGGATATGGATATGATTACCTAGCATTTGCCCATCGCGAACAAGAAAAACAGCTGTCGAAAGAGCTGCTAATCCACTACCGACAATATAAGCTGATTTTTGGTCAACATTTTCAGGCTTTTTAGGTCGAGCAAAAGCTTCATAATTACCATTAGAATAATACATACGTGTCAACTCCTTTTCTGTGATTATCTTCATTAAAGCGCTTTTTTGCGAAAAACAAAATAGACAAGGTAAACACCTTGTCTAAAATTTTGACATATTTGAGTGATTGTTTAGCTACAGTTTTTCAAGTAGCTGGTAAATACGGTGTGCCAAGTCTTGAGGATTTTCTTGTAAGCCTGAATCAATCCAGTCTAAAATAAAACCAACCAGACCATATTTATAGAAATGCACACGAAATTCGATTTCTTCTTCTGTCAAATCAAGCCCTTTTTCTTCTAGAACAGGTTTAATTAAGTCGTAAGCACGGTCGTACAGAAAATGTTCTAAATAATTGCGGTTAACGGAGTAGTAAGTGTTGCAGACGAAAGCTTTGTTATCTTGAATATAGTGAAAAATGGCTAGCATTCCTTTTTCCCATGAATCATTGGTTCGATTATCGCCAATCATTCGTTCACCGTCAGAAATATAGATTTGTTCCAGAAGGTCATACAAATCGTTAAAATGATAATAAAAAGTTTGACGATTAACCTTTAAGTGTTTGACGAGTTCAGTGACAGTGATTTTGTCAAAAGATTTTTTTGCCATAATCTCTTTTAAAGCTTGAGCAAAAGCTTGTTCCGTTAAAGTCTTCATAAATTCCCCTCTATCTATAGTTATTTTATCACAAGCCCCTTTAAAAAAGGTGTTAGCGCTGCAATGTGCTATAATTGACCTATGAAAATCGGAGATAAAGAATTTTTCCTTTTTTGGGAAAATAGCAGAGCTATAAGGACACAAACCAAAGCAAGACAAAAGCTTACTCAGCTCATGAAAATCGCACAAATGCCCTTAGAATTAACAGGAGAAGTTGCACAGACAAGAAAATTGGTAAATCAATTTTCAGATGATTTAGTCCCAGATGATCCTTTTTGGAGTGAATTAGCAAGACTTGTTCAGCTAGCTTTTCCAGGTGAGAGTATGGCAGAGGACACGCTTTTAGCCCATCAAGTCCATCAATTTCGTTATGTCATTTCAGCCTATCAGGCTCAGTGGGTGAGAGAATATTATCCGGCAAAAAATGATTGGACATCGCTTTTAGCCTATCTCAAAGGCAAGAAGGAACGCCGTTTTTGGCGAAGAAGTTTTGATTTTGATGTGACAGAGTCAGCTAGACTTCACAATAAGGCACCGAGACGTCCTATTTTAGGATTTGAATTACCTATTAATTTTAAAATCCTCATGGTATTTCACACCGAATTTATCCTTGATAGCAATGGTCGTTTTGCAAATGAAATTGATCCGCACGGACAAACGCATAATGGCGTCATCAATGGCGCCAGTTTTAACTACGCCAATCAGAATGATCAAAGGCATTATGAACTTGATGTAGCAGCAATTAAGCAACATGATCCGCTTTTTCGAAAGCATATCTTAGCTAATCGAGGAAATGCTTTTGTGGCACCACTTTGGGTGAGAAGACCTTGGCATGACGATTGGCAGCGCAGCTATTTTAATAAAAAAGGTGCTTTTTCTAAAAATGGAAAATCGTCATATCGCAGGAGCCTAGCGCTTCGTCGCGTATTTTTGAAAGAATTAAAATCCTTGAATAAATTGTAAGTTTTTTGTGGCAAGTCCGGTTGGGCTTGCTTGTTTTCGTTAAAATTATGGTATGATGAAGGTAAGAAATTAGCTTGAGAGGTGTCAAATGGCAAAGGTATATGTGGCTGATGATGAGAAAAATATCCGCGACTTAATTGCCTCATTTTTACGAAAACAGGACTTAGAAGTTGAAGTATTTGAAACGGGAGATCAGCTTTTGTTACGCTTTATGGAAGAAGCGGCAGATGTTGTGATTCTTGATGTCATGATGCCTGGGACAAATGGCATCGAAATTGCTGGGCTTCTTCGTAAACGTTCAGACGTTCCAATCATTCTTTTGACAGCGCGTGATAGCGATGATGATTTTGTCAAAGGTTTTTCTGCAGGAGCAGATGATTATTTTACAAAACCATTTTCACCCTTAAAACTAAGTCTGCGTGTCAAAGCGATTTTAGCGCGTGCGCCCATGACTCAAGAACATGGTAAAGAGTCTTCTGAGTCATTAAATTATGAGGAGTTAGTTTTGTCTGACAAAGAGCGCTCTGCGACTTATCAAGGTAAAAACATCAAGTTGACCAACACAGAATTCGAGCTTTTGAAAGTGTTGATGGCTCACAGCGAGGAGGCTGTTTCTCGTGATGAACTTTTACGCCAAGTCTGGGGATATGACAGCGAGGTTGAGACACGTGTGACAGATGATACTATTAAGCGCTTGCGTAAAAAATTGAGAGGGGTTGATAGTCATGTCCTTATTGAAACGGTTTGGGGCTACGGATTCAAACTCACGAAAAAAGACTGATAAGACAGGTCATTTTTTCAAGAAAAAAAGACGGCAATCCCGCTTTAGAACGACCTTGTTTTTGCAGCCATTGACAATTTTGGTTGTTGCATTTGCGATAATCATGCTCACCTTTAATGTTTTTTTAAAATTATTTTTGGCAGAAGCAGCTTTTAATGCTGTTCAAAGTCAGTATGATATTTTAGATGCCCGTTATGTGGGAAATGATTCTTCTAAGATACTTGATGGAAATATTTTTGAAACGACTTATGCTATCGTCGATGAAGACTTTAACATCAAATACATCTCAGCATCGACTTATGATTTATCTGAGAAGCAAATCTCAGAAAAAGTCGTTGATTATTTCTCAGATAAAACTGAAACAGATTGGTTTGATGAAGAGTTGGATACTGATTCTCAGCAATTTAAAAAATTAAAAGTTTATGATTCAACTTACATGGTCAAGATGCAAGAGTACTCAGGAACATTTGCGGAAGGCTACGTCAAACAGACTAATAACGAGCAAAACTCACAGAATTATTATGTTTTTGTCTTTGCCAATGTTACTCCGATTGCGAATTTTGAGCGGTACATCAACTACCTATTGCTTTCGCTAATGATGATTGTTGGCTTGGTTGCTATCATAACTATCTTTTTGACATCACGCAAATTGGATAAGCATTTTGGTACTTTAAAATCTTATATCTTACGAGTTGGTAATCGTGAACGTGACTTGCAGCCAGAAAACTTTGCTTACCGAGAGTTTAATGAGGTTGGTCAGACGGTTGACCGTATGAATGATATGATTGATGCCAACCAGCGAAGCCAGCAACTCTTTTTCCAAAATTCATCGCATGAGTTGCGGACGCCTTTGATGTCTATTCAAGGTTATGCGGAAGCTATTCAAGAAGGGGTAGCTGCTGATGACAAAGAAGCGGCAGCAGTCATATTGGATGAAAGTCGTAAAATGGCAGAGCTTGTTGACGATATTTTGACTTTATCAAAAATGGAATCAACGCAGCAGACCTTGAAGTTTGAAAGGTTTAATCTGATTGATTTATTGTATGATGTTAGTTGGCACTTAAAAGCGAAAGTAGATGCGCGTGGAATTAGTTTTAAGCATGATTTTGAAGAGGACTATCTTGATATTGAAGCTGATGAAAAATTAATTGAGCGTGCGATAACGAACATTTTGTCAAATGCTATTCGCTATGCTAAAAAAGAAATTTCGATTTCTAGCAGAAAGCTTACTAATCAGGTTGAAATTCGTCTTTCAAATGATGGTAACCCAATTTCAGCTAAAGACCAAGCACATCTTTTTGAACGTTTTTATAAAGGTGAAGGCGGACATTTTGGTATTGGTCTTGCTATTACTAAAGAAATCATAGACCGCCATCATGGTAAAATTCAAGTTGAATCCACAAAAGATAGAACAACATTTGTGGTTATATTGCCAATAGAGCAAAGCAAAAAAGACTTGTAGAACGAGATTTCTACAAGTCTTTTTTATGTCTTACAATTTTGTAAGAGCGCAAATCCTTAGAATAAGTTACACTAAATTTAGGTAGAAATTGCCACACTTTTGCCACAGGTTTTCGAGACTTTATCCAAGATTTATTACCAAAACTCAGTTATAATATGGATACAATCTTGAAATGGAGAGAAGATGAAAAGTTTTAAGAAATACCTGATCGGGATTGGAGTTCTGATGACGCTTGTTTTTGTCGGCAGTTATGCCTATAATCAAGCTGGTTATAAACTTACAGTAAGCGATGTTGAGAAAGTAGCTTATCAAAATGCAGGTGTTACAAAGTCAAAAGTAGTTTCACAAACCCTTATGAAAAGCCGTGAGGGCATGTTTGCTACTTATAAGATTAGATTTGAAACAGCATCAAAACGATTTGTTTATACCATTAACGCTTCAACAGGCTCAATTATTGACCGACGTTATAAAGTAAAATAAGACCACACTCAAGTATAAATTAGAAAAGAAGGAATTGAAAGAAGTTCAAATTATTGTTGATCTTGTTTAGTTTATTAACATGAAAAAGAAGATTTTATATGCACTACTGATAGTGGCATTGCCGCTAGCTTTGATTAGTTATTCTCTAGAATTATTTGGCTTAAAAATCATCAGCTGGCGACGATAACATAAAAATTTTATTAGGGGAGGGATAGCTATGACTGTAGCAGGAACACAAAGAAAGTACATTCAAATTTTGACTGGTATTGGCTTTGCCATCTCTGTTGGCTTGTTTATTTTCTTTAAACAACATCCAACTTATTTTCAAGTTGGCGGCTTATTTCAAAGTTATCTAGGTAATCTAGGCCTCTTTGCTCCACTAATTTTTATGCTTTTGCAGATGATTCAAGTCATTTATCCGATTGTGCCTGGTGGTATGACTAGTGTTATTGGCTATCTTGCCTTTGGTCCAATTTGGGGCTTTGTCTATAACTTTACAGGAATTTTCTTGGGCTCTCTATTAGCGTTTGGCCTTGCAAGACGCTACGGAGAAAGTTTTGCTAAAGCTTTCGTCTCACAAGAAACTTACGATAAATACGTTGGGTATCTTGATAAGAATGACGGTAAGTTTTTTGCGAAATTACTTGGAGCAGCTTTTGCACTACCAGGATTCCCAGATGACTTCCTATGTATGGTTTCAGGTCTTTCAAAAATGACTTGGAAAAAATTTATTACGATTTTCTTGATTACAAAACCAGTGACATTGTACCTTTATACAGTTATTGGTTATCAAGGACTTAGCTTTTTACTAACATTGTTCAAATAAAAAGATCCAGCTTATTGCTGGACCTTTTTTATTATTCTGCAGCTTTTTCCCACTTCTTAGCAAGACGACGAGAAATCGTTGAAATGGTAAAGTTAATCACGAAGTAAATAGCTGCAATCACTGCGTATAGTGTAAAGACTTGGCTGGCTTCAAAGTAGCGTCCCATCAAAATCTGACTTTTTCCGAATAATTCTTGAATCGCGATAACAGAGTAGAGAAGTGATGTATCTTTTATTACTGTTACGAATTGCGAGATGATAGCAGGTAACATTTTACGAAAGGCTTGAGGAAAGACGATGTAGATAAAGATTTGAAAATGTGTCATCCCTTGTGAGAGCCCTGCTTCTGTCTGACCATGGTCAACACCATTTAAGCCACCACGAATAATTTCGGCAAGAGCAGCAGAAGTAAAAACAGTAAATGCTGTAATTCCGGCTGGTGTTGATTTCATTTGAAAGACAAGAAAGATAATGAAAATCCAAAGCAAATTTGGAACGTTGCGGACAAACTCAATATAAATACTTGAAATCAAACGAAGAACAGGATTTTTTCCGTTTCGCATGACAGCAAGGACTGTTCCGATGATTGTTGATAGTAAAATTGAAATAAATGAAATATAAAGTGTTAGCCACAATCCTTGGAGGATGAAGCTAATGTTTGTAGGTGTTAGTACTGACATTTAATCCTCCTAGAGTGAATATGATTTTTTATTTTCTTCTTCTTTGTGGCGTGCCCATGTTGCAAGAGGGAAGCACATGATGAAGTAAAGAAGTGCTGCACCAGCGAAAGCAGGCACATAGTTTGTTGTTTCATAAGCCCAAGCTTTGGCTGTGAACATGATATCTGCTCCTGAGATGATAGCTACAGTAGATGTATTTTTGATTAAGTTAACCACTTGGTTAGTAAGTGGTGGCAAGATTGTACGCACCGCTTGTGGCAAAATAATCAAACTCATCGTTTGGCTGTAAGTAAATCCTTGTGAAAGAGCGGCTTCTGTTTGTCCTTTTGGCACAGCTTCAATCCCTGAGCGAATAACCTCGGCAATGTAAGCACCGTGATAAATTCCGACACAGAGAACTGCAGTAAAGAATGTTGAAATCATGATTGCGCCGCTTGTCATAATGGCAAGTCCGTAGTAGACGAAGACAAATTGCACCAAAAGTGGTGTGTTTTGGAAAACTTCAACATAGACACGAGCGATAGCTCTTAGAAGTTTATTTTTAGATGATGACATGGCACCGAAAATGACACCAAGGATAAAAGCTAAGATTAGAGCACCAAATGACATTCCCAGTGTATAAAGGAAGCCTTTTGCAAATTCACCAAAGTTAGCAAAGAAATCTGCCCAACGTGAGAGGGCAAATGGACTCGCAGCTGCGGTTAATAAAAACATGTCAATTCTCCTCTCCTATTTATTTTCAGCCTTTGCAGGTTTTAAATTATATTTATCGTATAGTTTTTGCAGACTACCATCAGCTTTCCAATCAGCAAGCAAATCATTTACATAATCAATGACTGCTTGGTTTGATTTTTTAGCTGCAATACCGTATTCTTGGGTATTGAAACCTTCGTCAATGATTGTCGTTTTTTTGCTGACATAACCTGTTAAGATTGATTTATCAACTGAAAATGCACTAATTCGATTGGCGTAAAGTGAAACAGCAAGTTCAGGATAAGAACCTAGTTGAACAAAGTTGAAAGTCAAGTGATGTGCTTTTCCATATTCTTGGATAGCAGTTTTGGTTGTTGATCCTTGTACAACACCGATTGTTTTTCCATCTAAATCAGAAATTTTCTTGAAGCCCTTTGATTTTCTGACCAAAAAACCAACTTCATCATAGTAGTATGGATTTGAGATGGCATAAGATGCTTTTCGTTCGTCTGTGATGGTGTAAGTACCGATGAGGAGGTCGATTTGACCGTTGTCAATCAGCGCTTCGCGGGTTTGAGCAGTTACAGCAGTGTAAGCTACTTTGACACCAAGTTTTTTGGCAATTTTTTTAGCTAAATCGACTTCCATACCTTCGTATTTTCCGCTCTCAGCTGAATAATAACCAAAGTTTGGAACGTCTTGTTTAACACCGACTTTAAGAACACCAGAGTCTTGGATTTTTTTGATTTGCTCTGATACCGTATCAGCTAAAGTTAATTTTGTGCTGATAAATAGAAATGATAAGCAAGCCATAATGGCTAAAAGGATTTTTTTCTTCATGAGCATCTCCTTATTTTTGAGAAACGTTATCGCTAGTATGATTGATAACTTTGCTCAAGAATTGTTTAGCACGAGGCTCTGTCGGATTATCGAAGAAACCTTGAACATCTGTTGTATCCACAAGAACTTGGCCTTCTGCCATAAAGATAATGCGGTCAGCAACCTCACGAGCAAATCCCATTTCGTGTGTAACAACGACCATGTTCATTCCTTCTTGGGCAAGATTTTGCATGACAGCAAGAACATCGCCAATTGTTTCAGGGTCAAGTGCAGAAGTTGGTTCGTCAAATAGGAGAAGTTCTGGTTGCATAGCCAAACCACGGGCGATAGCAACTCGTTGCTTTTGACCACCAGATAGCATTCCTGGGTAAGAGTCTTTGCGGTCCCACATATTAACGTAAGTTAGGTATTTTTCAGCAATTGCTTCGGCTTCTTCTTTAGATTTACCAAGAACTTTAATTGGTGCTAAAGTTACATTTTCTAACACGGTTTTGTGCGGGTAAAGGTTGAAGTGTTGGAAAACCATACCAACTTCTTTACGAAGTTGAACCAACTCTTTGGCAGAAGCGTTAGCGAGTTCGTGTCCGTTGACTTTCAAACTACCTGTATCGATAGATTCAAGAGCATTCATAGTTCGGATAAGTGTTGATTTACCAGAACCTGAAGGACCAAGGAGAACAACTACCTGCCCTTTTTCGATTTCTAAATTAATATTTCTTAGTGCATGGTAGTCGCCGTAGTATTTTTCTACATTTTTAAATTCAATAAGTGCCACAGTTGTCTCCTTTTCAAAGATATATTTTCTATGTTAGGTTTTCTAACATAGAATTTTTCGTGTTTCTTTATGTTACCACATTACATGTTAAGTGTCAAATGTTTCAGAAAATTTAAATAACTACAAGAAAACTAGAAGCTCTTGTTTCATGAAAATATTACTTTATTGTTTCAAAAGTTGCCAATGTTTCCAATTAGTATTGAATTTTGATATAATAGGGGGTAGTGGTCATTTTTGCAATGAAATGACATAGAATTGTTGGTTGAGAATTTTTTATTCTATTGATAAATTGAAGAGGTGACATATGAAAAAAATTCTTATTGTTGATGATGAAAAACCAATTTCAGATATTATTAAATTTAATTTAACTAAAGAAGGTTATGAAACCGTTACGGCTTTTGATGGTCGTGAAGCTATTGAAAAATTTGAAGAAGAAAATCCTGATTTGATTATTTTGGATTTGATGTTGCCGGAATTGGATGGACTTGAAGTTGCAAAGGAAGTTCGTAAAACAAGTCATATTCCTATTATTATGCTATCTGCGAAAGATAGTGAATTTGATAAAGTTATTGGTCTTGAAATCGGTGCTGATGACTATGTCACAAAACCTTTCTCAAATCGCGAATTGTTAGCGCGTGTTAAAGCACATCTTCGACGTACTGAAAATATCGAATCTGCAGTTGCTGAAGAAAATGCGTCTTCTTCAAACTCAGAAATCACAATCGGTGATTTGAAAATCTTGCCTGATGCATTTGTGGCACAAAAACGTGGTGAAGATATTGAATTAACACACCGTGAGTTTGAATTGTTGCACCATTTGGCAACTCACATGGGACAAGTTATGACACGTGAATATCTTCTTGAAACTGTTTGGGGTTACGATTATTTTGGTGATGTCCGTACAGTTGACGTAACTATCCGTCGTTTACGTGAAAAAATCGAAGACACACCAAGTCGCCCAGAATACATTTTGACACGTCGCGGTGTCGGCTATTACATGAAGTCTTATGAATAATATAATGGTACAAAATCAGTATCTTTTTGAACAAGCTATCCTATTCTTGCTAGCTTTTGTAGCTGTTTACTTTATTCACTTGGCGATTCGTGATTATAGAACTTCCGCCAATATTCGTCGCTTGAGTGGTAAGGTTCGTGAGCTGATTACTGGAAAATATACAGAAGATATTATCATCGAGAAAGACAGGGATTTAGCTGAATTAGCTGGGCAATTAAATGATTTGTCAACAGTCTTTCGCTTGGCTCAGGAAAATCTTGCGCAGGAAAAAAATCGTTTGGCTAGTATTTTGTCTTACATGACTGACGGTGTCTTGGCTACTGACCGTTCTGGAAATATCACTATGATTAACCAAACAGCTCAGCAGCAACTTAATCTGGAACGCGAAGAAGCACTTGGAATGAATATCGTTGATATTTTAGGTGATGATAGTGATTATACTTACCATGATTTGGTTTCTAAGACACCAGAAATTGTTTTAAATCGTCGTGATGAGACTGGTGAGTTTATCACTTTGCGTATTCGTTTTGCCCTCAATCGTCGTGATAGTGGTTTTATTTCAGGGTTGATTGCTGTTTTACATGATACAACTGAACAAGAAAAAGAAGACCGTGAACGCCGTTTATTTGTATCGAATGTTAGTCACGAATTGCGTACACCGTTGACATCTGTGAAATCATACTTGGAAGCTTTGGATGAAGGTGCGCTTAAAGAAGATATTGCACCAAGTTTTATTAAAGTTTCTCTTGATGAAACAAACCGTATGATTCGAATGATTTCTGATTTGCTCAATCTGTCTCGAATTGATAATCAGACTGTTCAGCTTGAAGTTGAAATGACTAACTTTACAGCATTTATGACATCAATTTTGAACCGCTTTGACCAAATTAAGAGTCAACACACGGTCGCTGGTAAGCAGTACGAGATTGTCAGAGATTATCCAATCAAGTCTATCTGGTTAGAAATTGACCCAGATAAAATGACGCAAGTTCTGGATAATATCCTTAATAATGCAATTAAGTATTCGCCAGATGGTGGTAAAATCACTGTCAGCATGAAGACAACTGAGACACAGTTGATTATTTCAATTTCTGATGAAGGTCTTGGTATTCCTAAGAAAGATTTGCCGCTAATCTTTGACCGATTCTATCGTGTTGATAAGGCGAGAAGTCGTGCTCAAGGTGGTTCAGGACTTGGTCTTGCGATTGCAAAAGAAATTGTTAAACAGCATAAAGGATTTATTTGGGCTCAAAGTACTTATGGAAAAGGCTCAACTTTTACAATTGTTCTTCCGTATGAGAAGGATTCTGATATTTATGACGAATGGGAGGATGACGAGGACTAGATGTCTGAGAATGCTTTTAAATATAGTGTCTTAGCTTCCGGTTCTACTGGTAACTCATTTTATGTTGAAACACCACAAAAACGTCTTTTGATTGATGCAGGGTTGACTGGTAAGAAAATTACCAGTCTTCTTGCTGATATTGATCGAAAACCAGAAGATTTGGATGCTATTTTAATTACACACGAACATTCTGACCATATTAAAGGTGTTGGAGTGCTTGCTCGCCGTTACAATCTTGATGTTTATGCCAATGAAAAAACTTGGCAAATGATTGATGAGCGCAATATGATTGGAAAACTTGACACTGCTCAGAAACATATTTTTGAGCGTGGCAAAGTATTGACTTTCGGTGATATTGATATTGAAAGTTTCGGAGTTAGCCATGATGCGGTTGATCCACAATTTTACCGTTTGATGAAAGATAACAAATCATTTGTTGTTTTGACTGATACGGGTTATGTTAGTGATAGAATGGCTGGTGTCATTGAAAATGCAGATGGTTATTTGATTGAGTCGAATCACGATGTTGAGATTTTGCGTGCGGGTTCTTATCCATGGAGCTTGAAGCAACGTATCCTATCAGACAGAGGGCATTTGTCAAATGAAGACGGTGCAGATACGATGATTCGCACCATTGGTGATCGTACGAAAAAAATCTACCTTGGTCACTTGAGTAAGGAAAATAATATCAAAGAACTAGCTCACATGACTATGGAAAATAATTTGATGCAAGCTGATTTTGCGGTTGGTCATGATATGACCGTATTTGATACATCACCAGATGAAGCAACGCCATTAACTGAAATCTAAAAAAGACAAGTTTCGATCATTTCGAAGCTTGTTTTTTACGTTAAAAAGTGACCTTTAATAGAAAGAATTCTGGTGATTTTGTGACTGAGTCCCACTTTTAACAGATTTTTTGGTATAATGATATAGTCTATAGTAGAAAATTATCTTGAGTCATCTCAAGAAATACTTTGATGATATAAATTAATAGACCACTTTTTGAAGGGAGATTTATCATGCAAGCTTTAGATACAAAACTTCAGCGAGATTTTGGTATCACATTTACAGACACTACTTTGCTCGAAACTGCTTTTACTCACACATCTTATGCTAATGAACATCGCCTCCTAAACATTTCACACAATGAACGCTTGGAATTTTTAGGAGACGCGGTTCTTCAACTTTTGATTTCACAATACTTGTTTAAAAAGTATCCTAAGAAACCAGAAGGTGACCTTTCTAAGATGCGCTCAGTTATCGTTCGTGAAGAATCACTAGCTGGATTTTCACGTTACTGTGGTTTTGATGAATTCATCAAACTTGGTAATGGTGAAGAAAAATCTGGTGGACGTAACCGTGACACAATTTTAGGAGATTTGTTTGAAGCCTTTCTTGGAGCTCTTTTGATGGACCAAGGTGTTGAGGCTGTCAATAAATTCTTGAATCAAGTTATGATTCCGCAAGTTGAAAAAGGTAACTTCGAACGTGTTAAAGATTATAAAACAACACTTCAAGAGTTACTACAAGGTCATGGAGATGTTACGATTGACTACCGTGTTTCAAATGAATCTGGACCTGCACATGCTAAAGTTTTTGAAGTGACTGTGTATGTCAATGATGAAGCCAAAAGTCAAGGAATCGGAAAATCTAAAAAATTGGCTGAGCAAGATGCTGCTAAAAACGCTTTGGCGTTACTTCAATAAGACGTTTGAAAGGAATTAGTAAGGCAAATGTCCAACCTGTCCTAGGTTGATACGTATTTGGCGTAGCCTAGAGGGCAACTAAGAAATTATAGTGATTTCTTGATTGCTAGTTCAGGAAGGTTGTTTGTCTTTTTATCTCTTATTTTATGTATTTAAAAGAAATTGAAATGCAGGGCTTTAAGTCCTTTGCCGACAAGACAACAATTGAAT
This sequence comes from Streptococcus equinus, assembly GCF_049393735.1. Lineage (GTDB taxonomy): Bacteria > Bacillota > Bacilli > Lactobacillales > Streptococcaceae > Streptococcus > Streptococcus equinus_G. Next base: position 1,400,927 of record NZ_CP185946.1, on the reverse strand, counting down.
TTGATAAGGGAGTGACAGCTGTTGTAGGTCCTAACGGTTCTGGTAAATCAAATATTACTGAAAGCCTCCGTTGGGCACTTGGTGAGTCTTCTGCAAAAAATCTGCGTGGTGGCAAGATGCCAGATGTCATTTTTGCAGGTTCTGAAAATCGTAAGCCACTTAACTACGCACAAGTTGTTGTCAACTTGGATAACTCGGATGGTTTCATTAAAGATGCCAAAGAAACAATTCGTGTTGAACGTCACATTTATCGAAATGGTGACAGCGAATATTTGATTGATGGACGTAAAGTTCGTTTACGTGATATTCATGATTTGTTTTTGGATACTGGTCTGGGGCGTGATTCATTCTCAGTTATTTCCCAAGGGCGTGTCGAAGAAATTTTTAATAGCAAACCTGAAGACCGTCGCGCAGTGTTTGAAGAAGCAGCTGGTGTTTTAAAATACAAAACTCGTAAAAAAGAAACGCAAGCTAAGCTAAATCAAACTCAAGACAACTTAGACCGCTTGGATGACATTATTTATGAGTTAGAAGCGCAAGTTAAGCCACTGGAACGTCAAGCACAAGTTGCTAAAGAATTTATCGTTTTAGAAGACGAGCGTAAACAGCTTCACTTAAATATTTTAGTTGAAGACATTCAAACTGACATGGCACGCTTGAGTAAGTTAAAAGAAGACCTAGCAGAAATTAAATCAAACTTGTCTGCTTACTACGAGCAACGTCAGAAATTTGAAAAAGAAAATCAAGATTTAAAAGAAAAACGTCATCAGTTATCTGAAGAAATGGCGAAAAAACAAGCTGGTTTGGTTGATATTACCAAAGCTATTTCTGATTTTGAACGTCAAATGGATTTGCTTGCTTTGGAATCAAGTCAAAAAGAAGAGAAAAAACAAGCAGCTAGCACAAAATTGGCTGATTTGAAAGAGAGTCAAGCAAGTTTACGAGAAGAGTTAGCTCAAAAAGAAAATCAGCTTGAGCAGTTAGATAGTCAGCTAACTCAAACAACGGCTACTATTCAAAAATTGCAGGCTGAATTAGATCGCTTTTCAACAGATCCTGATCAAATCATTGAAAAATTACGTGAAGAATTTGTTGGCTTAATGCAAAAAGAAGCAGATTTGTCTAACCGTTTGACCATGACGATTGCTGATATTGATAATCAAAAACAATTATCAGAATCAAAATCTGAAGAATTGGCACAGACAAAGGCAAATTTAGCTGAATTGAAAGAAAATGCTAAGCAAGCTTTAGATACTTTTGAAGCTACACGTGGTAAGGTTAAAGAATTGCTCGATGCTTACCAAGAATTATTTGCTAAGACTAGCCAACTCGAAAAAGATTATCAAGCTGAGCAAACAAAAATGTTTGATCAACTTGATGTCATCAAATCAAAAGAAGCTCGTAAGTCAAGTCTTGAGTCAATTCTTAAAAATCACAGCAATTTTTATGCTGGTGTCAAATCAGTTTTGCAAGCTTCTAGCCAACTTGGTGGGATTATTGGTGCGGTGAGTGAGCATTTGAGTTTTGATCGCAAGTACCAAACGGCACTTGAAATTGCTCTTGGCGGCTCAAGCCAGCATGTGATTGTTGAAGATGAAAACGCCGCAAAACGTTCAATCGCATTCTTGAAACAAAATCGTCAAGGTCGTGCGACATTCTTGCCATTGACAACGATTAAAGCACGTCACTTATCACAGCAGAACCATTCTATTTTGACATCAAGTCAAGGATTCCTTGGTGTGGCAAGCAGTTTGGTGTCATACGATGAACGTTTGGAAAATATCTTCCAAAACCTTCTTGGAGTGACAGCTGTCTTTGATACCGTCGATAATGCTAATAAGGCTGCGCGTGCACTGCATTATCAAGTGCGTTTGGTGACTTTGGATGGGACAGAAATCCGTCCAGGTGGTTCATTCTCTGGTGGTGCTAATCGTCAAAATAACACTACCTTTATCAAGCCAGAACTTGAAAATCTGATTGCTGAGTTGAATGAGCTTCAAGCAAGTCAAATCAAGCAGGAAAAACATGTTCAATCACTTCAAGAAACTTTGCGAGCTAATAAAGAACAATTAGCTACTTTGAAAGCTCAAGGCGAAGAAGCTCGTTTTGCCGAACAAAAAGCTGAACTTGAATATCAACAATTGGCTGAGCGTTTAAATGATGTTAATCAGCTTTGCAAACAACTTGAGGAAAATGGAACAGACCACAGTTCAAATGACCTGGAAGCTCAAAAATCTCACTTTGAAGCTGAATTAACAACACTTGCAGAACGTAAGCAAGAATTGACAAGTGAAATTGAGCAAATCAAAGCTAACAAAAACTCAATTACACAAAAAGTTGATAGCCTTCGTCAACAGTTGTCACAAGCCAAATTGCAAGAACGCGAGTTATTGAGTGAACGTAAGTTTGAATCAGCTAACAAGACACGTCTTGAAATCAGCTTAGCAGAAAATAAATCTGAAATAGCAAAATGTGAAGAGTTACTTGCCTTTCATGCTAGTGATAATCAAGTCGAAAATCTACCAGATTTACAAAAACAACACAATGAAGCAATTGAAAGAAAAGCTAGTGAAGAAGAGCGCTTAGTTAGTCTTCGATTTGAATTAGAAGATTGCGAAGCTAATCTTGAAGAGCTTGAAGAGCAAGTTGCTAAAGAAAATCAGAAAAATGAAGAATTGATTCGCAAACAAGCTCAAATTGAAGCGCAAGTGAGCCAAGTTTCTGAACGTTTGCGTGGTTTTTCAACTGATTTGACTGAAGACTATCATATGACTTTAGACGAAGCAAAAGAAGCAAGCCAAGCTGTCGAAAATATGGAAACGGCTCGTGAACGATTGCAAGAATTGCGCCGTCGTATTAAAGCACTTGGACCAATTAACCTAGATGCTATTTCACAATATGATGAAGTCAATGAACGTTTGAAATTCTTGAATGGTCAAAAAGAAGATTTGGTTCACTCTAAGAATCTTCTACTTGATACCATTAACGAGATGGATGACGAAGTGAAATCTCGTTTCCAAGTGACATTCAATGCTATTCGTGAATCATTCAAAGAAACCTTTAAACAAATGTTCGGTGGCGGTTCTGCAGACCTTTCACTGACAGAAGGTGACTTATTAACAGCGGGAATTGAAATTTCCGTTCAGCCACCAGGTAAGAAGATTCAGTCACTTAACCTGATGTCAGGTGGGGAAAAAGCACTTTCTGCTTTAGCTCTGCTATTTGCCATCATTCGCGTGAAAACTATTCCATTTGTCATTCTTGATGAGGTTGAAGCGGCGCTTGACGAGGCAAATGTCAAACGATTTGGTGATTACCTCAACCGCTTTGATAAATCAAGTCAGTTCATCGTAGTCACTCACCGTAAGGGAACAATGGCTGCCGCTGACAGTATTTACGGGGTAACCATGCAAGAATCAGGAATTTCACGTATCGTATCAGTTAAGCTGAAAGATGCTGAAAATCTTGTAGAATAACATTAAAGAGGAAAAATGTTAAATAAACTAATTGCACATAGTTTAATAAAGTATCACGAAAAATACTTAGTGATAAAACGTGTTGCCACAAGCTATGGTAGAAATAATGTTTATCCGTTTTATTGGGATATTCCTGGTGGAAGTGTTGAGAGTGAGGAATTGCCGAAAGCTGCTGCTGTCAGAGAGTGTCTTGAAGAAGTAGGACTTCAGATCAAAATAGATGATATTATTCATGAAGATAGTAATTTAGATAATGGTATTGTATACACTAGATTAGTTTATGATGCTCATCTTCCTAAGAATAAGGAAATAATTGTTACATTGAATCCCGAAGAACATACTGACTATCGTTGGATAAGTGATTTGAATGATTTGGATGGAGAAAAAATTGTTCCTTATTTGGCAGAAATATTGGAAAGTAAATAGTTTTTGTGATATTAGACAACCTCCCAACTAATTCTAGTTGGGAGGTTAGTTATATTCAAATGGTTTAGTTGGTTGCCGCAGTTTCTGTTTGTGATTCTATTGTTTCGTCAGTTTGATTGTCTGATAAAGTGGTTGTGAGTGTATCAGCACTTTCTTCTTGATTATCTGAGAGTTCTGCTGTGTCAGATTCGGTTTTTGTGTTCTGACTGTACTGGTCTGAAATCTTGTAAAAGACGCCGTTTACGAATTGCTGTGTTGACTCATAGTCGAATCGGCTGAGCTGCGTAGCAAATAAGCGGTCACGCCCGTAATCAGATGGGTCAGAATCAGTAATGTTAAAATGCCAGTTAGGAATTTGCTTGCCTGCAGGATAGTAGTATAAGATAAATCCTCCAGTTAGGGATGAAATCTGAGAAACAGCTTCGCCATTATCATCGTAGGCAAGTGCTGACAGAGTTAATTTTCCGTCTTGTGACACCAAACCTTGCGGTGAGAATTCAAAAGTGAACCCATTAGCGTCCTGCCAAGTACCAGCAAGACTTGAAAAATCCCCCTGAGCTAGCGCAGCACAATCAAAACAACTGTTCTCGTTACTAACTTTTCGAGAATCGATAATTTCTTTTCCACTCTTTACTAGAGTATCAGTAATCTTTTTCTCATTTGGAAGTTCGAATAAATCAAGGCGCTTTTTGCCTTCTTTTTTACGAGTTGCTGCTGAAGTGCTTTTACGAGATTTTGGCTTGGAATGACTGTTTTGAGTGATGTGAGCAGTTGTTGGTTGGTATTTTGAATGTTGATTGACAGCCAAAGCTCCTCCACAGAAACTCACTACTAGTAAACCAGAAATCCAAAAATAGTGCTTGCGTTTTTTCATGATATACCTCTTCAAAATTTACTTCTCAATAATATATTCGAAAAAATTTTAAAAAACTTGGATTTTTTTCAAAAAAATTGAAAAACTTTTTTGAAGGAGAAAAGAATGGAGTATTAGCAGGAAAATTACAGTGTTTTTTGTTAGAATAGAATTATGTAATTTGAGGGAGAGAGAAATGGTAAAACTTGTTGCGACAGATATGGATGGAACCTTTTTAACAAGTAAAGGTTATTTTGACGGTGGTCGTCTCCATAATGTCCTTGAAAAATTTAAAGAAAATAATATGCTTTTTGTAGCAGCTAGCGGTCGTTCAATGCTAGCTTTGGAAAAAATGTTTCAGCATCATGCCGATAAAATGGCATTTATCGCTGAAAATGGAACACTCGTTAAAGTCGGAGATAAGGTTGTCTTTGAGTCTGGCTTGTCAAAACCACAATTTTTAGAAATTACCGATACTTTGATTGAGAGTCCATATATGGATGGATATGATTTCCTTTTATCAGGTGAAAAAGGTGCTTATTTGCACCCGAAAGCTAGTGATGAATACCTAGATTTTATCAGTCATTATTATGAAAATGTGCAACGTGTCGATAATTTGGCAAACGTTACTGATAATATTTTGAAAGTTACGGCTAACTTTTCTGAAGACACTGTGCGAAAAGGTGAAGCTTGGTTTAACGAACGCATTGATTATGTCAAAGCAGTAACGACTGGTTTCAAATCAATCGATATTATCCTTTCTGATGTTAATAAACGAACAGGTCTTGAGGCACTTTGCGAATCTTATGGTTTGTCTGCTTCTGAAGTTGTGGCTTTTGGTGATAATCTTAATGACTATGAAATGCTCGAATTTGCTGGAACAGCCGTAGCAACAGAAAATGCTAGGGAAGAAATCAAGGAAATTTCAAGTGAAATCATTGGGCACTGCGATGACGAATCAGTTATGGATTACATGGAAGGATTAGTTGATTAATGGCAGATATCAAATTACTTGCCTTGGATTTGGATGGGACACTTTTTAACAGTAAAAAAATTGTTACGCGTGAAAATAAGCTAGCGCTCAGAGCTGCACGTGATAAGGGTGTCAAAGTGGTCATCACAACAGGACGTCCACTAAAAGCTATTAGTGGCTTGCTTGAAGAGTTAGATTTGATTTCTGATGAGGACTACATTATCACTTTCAATGGTGGATTGGTTCAAAAGACAAATGGGGAAATTTTGGACAAAAGTGAGTTGACTCGTTCACAGTTAAAACTCTTGTACAGCCATCTAGAGCCACTTGCTCTTCCATTTGATGTGCTTAGCGACGGTATCGTATACAGCCTTGCTTGCCGTGGCAATATTTCGCATTACCCAGAAGCAAATCCAACTCTTGATTTTGTTACGGTTAATAGCTTTGCTGAAATTCCTGAGAATGTGATTTATAACAAAGTCGTCAGCGTGACAAATCCAGAATTTTTGGACCAACAATTGCTAAAATTGCCAAAAGAGTTACACCAACATTTTGAAATTTTTAAATCACGTGATATTATAGTAGAAATGATGCCTAAAGGTGTTCACAAAGCTGCTGGTTTAAATCAGTTGGTGGAGCACTTGGGCTTATCATCAAAAAATGTCATGGCTATGGGTGATGAAGAAAATGACCTTTCTATGTTGAAATGGTCAGGCTTAGGCGTTGCTATGGCAAATGGCGTTGCAATCGCAAAAGAAACAGCAGACGTTGTGACTAGTCGTACAAACGAAGAGTCAGGTGTCGCAGAAGCTGTTGAAAAATACATTTTACAAGCGAAGTAGAAAGGATGAGAGAAACTTAGCGTTCTCTTGGTAGCTTAATATGGGATTATTTGATCGTTTATTTGGAAAGAAAAAGGATACTGAAGAAGTTGTTGAGGAGCAAAAAAATACTCAAGAACTTGACAAAAAAGAAGCAGAGGAAGCTCTTGATACAACTGTAGCAGAGCACGTAACGGAAGAAACTGTTAGTGAAGATTCTGAGCAGGTAGCAATCGAAGAAGTTGTAAAAGAAGCCACTCAAGAACCATCAACCTCTAATGAATTTTCAAACGTTATGGCTGATTACTATGCTAAAAAAGAAGCAGCCCAAGCAGCTCTTGACCGTGGTGAAACAGTTGAATTTGAGGCAGTTGAAACACGTAAAGAGGTTGAAGAAGTGTCTGAACCAGAAGCACCAGTTAGCGCTCCTGTTGAGACAGAAGAGGAAAAATACAATCGTAGTCTTAAAAAGACACGTACAGGTTTTAGTGCACGTTTGAATGCTTTCCTTGCCAACTTCCGTCGTGTAGACGAAGATTTCTTTGAAGAACTTGAAGAAATGCTCATCCTATCAGACGTTGGTGTTAACGTGGCAACTCAGCTAACAGAAGATCTTCGTTATGAAGCTAAGCTTGAAAATGCCAAAAAAGCTGATGATTTGAAACGTGTTATCATCGAAAAATTGGTTGAAATTTATGAAAAAGACGGTGTCTTCAACGAAAAAATCAATTTCCAAGATGATTTGACAGTTATGCTTTTTGTTGGTGTTAATGGTGTCGGTAAAACAACATCAATCGGTAAACTAGCTTACAAATACAAAAACGAAGGCAAAAAAGTCATGCTTGTTGCAGCGGATACTTTCCGTGCTGGTGCAGTTGCTCAGCTTGCTGAATGGGGACGTCGTGTTGGTGTTCCTGTTGTGACTGGTCCAGAAAAAGCTGATCCAGCTTCAGTCGTTTTTGATGGTATGGAAAGAGCTGTTGCTGAAAACGTTGATGTCCTTTTGATTGATACTGCTGGACGTTTGCAAAACAAAGATAACTTGATGGCAGAGCTTGAAAAAATTGGTCGCATCATCAAGCGTGTGGTGCCTGATGCGCCGCATGAAACCCTTCTTGCTCTTGATGCCTCAACAGGTCAAAATGCCCTTAGTCAGGCTAAAGAATTTTCAAAAATCACTCCGTTGACAGGACTTATCTTGACTAAAATCGATGGAACTGCCAAAGGTGGTGTCGTTCTTGCCATCCGTCAAGAACTTGATATCCCAGTTAAATTCATCGGATTTGGTGAAAAAATCGATGATATCGGTGAATTTGATTCTGAAGACTTTATCCGTGGTCTCCTAGAAGGGATTATTTAAGGATATGCTTGATTTTGTAAAAGTGCATTTGTCGACAATTTTGCTCACTTCAGCAACATTCGTCTTAACTTTGATTTATCTTGCTGAGAGTAATTGGACAATCACGATTGTCTGGGCACTTATGACTCTTATTAATATTGCTCGTTTATTTTTTGCTTATTTCAAAAAATAGAAAAAATCCCTCTATAAAGAGGGATTTATTTTTTTAGTTAAAAGACTCGATAGACATAAGGATTATCAGGCTCATCAGTTTCTTTGAATGTTGAAACGTGTAAAACAGGCAAGGTTTGTTCAAGTGTTTTATCATACTCGAGGCTAATTGTACCCGTAGCTGTAATCCAAGTGTTATCTTTATAGCTTGTTTCATTTCCTGTGGTTAAAAGCCCATAAACACCTGAATCGGCGATACAGTGAATGATACCAAATCGGAAAAGGAATTGATAACCATCGTGCCCAGGCTCATTGTAGACAAAGCCAGTGTAGGTGATATTTCGACCAGAAAATTCATCTGGGAAAAGATAGATGAGTTCCATGATTTCCATGTAATTGTCCGTTGTAATGGTTAAGTCACCTGAACCTTGATATTTTCTCATTTCTTTTTTCATTTCTTTGTCATAAGCAGAAGAAGTGAAGTAAAGGCTCGTATCAGGTTTTAGGTATTGAACCCGCGTACCATCATCACTAACAGTACCAGTAGAGCCTGCAGCTAGCGGGAAATGATATCCCTTAGCTGAAACTGTCGTCGAATCAAGAGAAACAGTCGGTACTAATAGACCAATGAAAATCGGAATGGCAAGAATAATTGGACTTGTTATTTTAGCCAATTTACCATGCAAATGGCTGTGCAATTTCATGTCTTTCATCCAGATAACCAGCTGAATAATGGCTAGAATAAATGATAGAACCATGGAAATGTAAGCTAAGTATGCATAGTGAGTATTGATGTACTGGCTTAATTTTCCAGTGATTTGGAGGTACATGGTTAATTCAAAATAGCCAACAAGAATTAAAAATCGAATCATCCAATCACCCCCACAAGCATACAATAAATGACAATCATAACAACAGAAACGCTGATAAATTGTGCGATAAAGCGAGTCTTAAATGATTTTAGCATCATCATGAGATTCTTGATGTCCACCATAGGACCAATCAAAAGAAAGGCAAGAACAGGTGCTGTACCAAATGATGATAGCAGAGAAGCTCCGATAAAGGCATCAGCCTCACTACAAAGTGATAAGATAAATGCCAGAAGCATCATGATAAGAATGGCTGTTAAAGAATTACCACCGATTGTTGTCAGAATGCGTGTTGGCAAGTAAATTTGCATGGCTGAGGCAATCAAAGACCCAAAGACCAAATAACGTCCTGTATCAAACAACTCATCAATGGCATGCGCTAGCGCAAGAAATATCTTTCGGTACCAAGGCTCATTTGAGTAATTATGAAAATGGCACGGTGCTGCATTTTCTTTTAAGATATTATCATCGACGACAAAGCCAAGCATGATACCTAAAGTCATCGCTACAACAATGGCACCCAGTAACCTCAACCCTAAAAAGCGCCAGCTATTTCCAAAAGCTGAATAAGTCGCAAATAATACGATGGGATTAATAATCGGTGCGGTTGCCAAAAAAGGAATAGCCGTGTAGCTTGGAACTTTCTTTTCCAAAAAACGTGTGATAATCGGGACAATCCCGCACTCACAAGATGGAAAGACAAAACCAATAAAAGTTCCAAAAATGATTCGTAGTATCTTATTTTTAGGAAGGTATCGCTGAACCAAATCTGGTGTGACGTACACTTCGATAATACCAGAAAAAATAGTTCCTAATAAAACAAAAGGCAGTGCCTCGATAATGATTGATATAAAAATAGCAAACCATTGTAAGACACTTGCTGGTAATTGATTAAAAATGGTCATAAAAACTAATTAGTCGCTTTCTTTGTTTCGTTGTCCTCATTTTTCTTTTCTTTTTCAGGGTCACTAGAAACTTTTGGAAAACTTGCAAAGCTTGCAAACATTGATTCTAAGTCATCTTGACGTTTATGAGTGATTGCCATAATTGGTAGCCTCTTTTCTATATATAATCACCCATTATTATACTATCAATCGCTTAATTCTACAAAATTTTGCTGGAAAAATATAAAAAGTCAGTTAATAAAAATCAGTAAATATTAACTTAAAATCTTTCAAAACTCTAGTTAAAAACACTGTTTGAGGCATTTTTTTGATATAATGGATAAGCTATGAAAAATGAAAATATAATAAAAATTGCTCAAGAATTGGGAGTTAAAGAAAGTCAAATTGCTAAGGTTTTAGACTTAACGTCACAAGGAAATACCATTCCATTTATCGCTCGTTATCGTAAAGAAATGACTGGTAATTTGGATGAGGTTCAGATTAAGTCTATTATCGATTTAGATAAGAGCATGACAGCTCTTGCTGAACGTAAAGAGACTGTTCTTGCTAAGATTCAAGAGCAAGGTAAACTAACAGCTGAGCTTCAAAAAGCTATCGAAGCAGCTGAAAAGCTCGCTGATGTTGAGGAGCTTTATCTTCCTTACAAAGAAAAACGCCGCACAAAAGCAACAATTGCCAGAGAAGCAGGGCTATTTCCATTAGCACGCTTGATTATGCAAAATAAACCCTCTCTTGAAACACAAGCGCAGTCATTTTTGACAGAAGGCTTTGAGACAGCAGAAAAAGCACTTGCTGGCGCGTGTGAAATCTTGATTGAATCATTCTCAGAAGATAACCGTCTTCGTTCATGGGTTTACAATGAAATCTGGTCATACAGTTCAGTTACATCAACAGTTAAAGATGAAGACGCGGATGATAAAAAGACCTTCCAAATCTACTATGATTTTTCAGAAAAAGTTGGTAAAATTCAGGGGTATCGTATCCTTGCTCTTAACCGTGGGGAAAAACTTGGTATCTTGAAAGTTGGTTTTGATCACAATACTGATAAAATGATTCGACTTATGGCATCACGTTTTAAAAATAAGAATGCTTATATCGATGATGTTATTTCAAAAACAATCAAGAAAAAAATTGTTCCTGCAATGGAACGTCGCATTCACAGTGAGCTAACTGAGAGTGCCGAAGATGGTGCAATCGAACTTTTCTCAGAAAATCTTCGTAATCTTCTTTTAGTGTCTCCATTGAAAGGAAAAATTGTTCTCGGATTTGACCCAGCCTTTCGTACAGGTGCCAAGCTTGCTGTCGTTGACCAAACTGGAAAACTAATGACAACACAAGTCATCTATCCAGTTCCACCAGCTAGTCAAGCCAAGATTGAGCAGTCTAAGAAAGACTTGGCTGATTTGATTCGCACTTATGGCATTGAAATCATTGCTATCGGAAATGGGACAGCTAGTCGTGAGAGTGAAGCATTTGTTGCGCAAGTCTTGAAAGATTTCCCAGATGTTTCTTACGTGATTGTCAATGAAAGCGGAGCTTCTGTCTACTCTGCTTCAGAGCTTGCACGTCATGAGTTTCCAGATTTGACTGTTGAAAAACGCTCAGCTATTTCCATTGCACGTCGTTTGCAAGACCCACTTGCAGAACTTGTTAAAATCGATCCAAAATCAATCGGTGTCGGTCAATATCAACACGATGTCAGTCAGAAAAAACTTGCTGAGAACCTTGACTTTGTTGTTGATACCGTTGTTAACCAAGTCGGCGTTAATATTAACACAGCAAGCCCAGCACTTTTGTCACATGTTTCAGGACTTAACAAGACAATTTCTGAAAATATTGTTAAATATCGTGATGAAAATGGTCGAATCACTTCTCGTGAAGAAATCAAGAAAGTGCCGCGTTTGGGAGCTAAAGCCTTTGAACAAGCTGCAGGTTTCTTGCGCATTCCAGGTGCTGAAAACATTCTTGATAATACAGGTGTTCACCCAGAGTCATATAAGGCTGTTGAACATTTATTAAAAGAACTTGCTATCACTGATTTAGATGATTCTGCGAAAGTGAAATTACAAGCTGTATCAATCAAAGAAATGGCTGAAAAAATCAATATTGGACAAGAAACATTAAAAGATATCATTGCTGACCTCTTGAAACCAGGACGTGATTTGCGTGATGATTTCGAAGCGCCAGTCCTTCGTCAAGATGTTCTAGATATTTCAGACCTTGAAATCGGTCAAAAATTAGAAGGAACTGTACGAAATGTTGTCGATTTCGGTGCTTTTGTTGATATCGGTCTTCACGATGACGGATTGATTCACATTTCTCAAATGAGCAAATCTTTTGTCAAACACCCAAGTCAAGTAGTTTCTGTTGGTGATGTTGTGACAGTTTGGGTTTCAAAAATTGATAAAGAACGCGGAAAAATTAATCTTTCATTGGTAGATTTACGTGAACTTAACTGATTATGTGAAAACTGTCTCACTAGAAGATTTTGATAAACCCTTTTTGCATACAGCGACTTGGAACGCTCGTCTGCGCACAACTGGTGGACGTTTTTTTCCAGCGGATGGTCATCTTGATTTTAATCCGAAGCTTTATGAAGCATTTGGAGAAGAATTTTTTCGAAAAATCGTTCGACATGAGCTTTGCCATTACCATCTTTATTTTGGAGGTAAAGGCTACAAGCATTCAGATGCTGATTTTAAAGAACTATTGCGAAAAGTTGATGGAGTTCGCTACGCTCCAAGCCTTGCTAAGAAGGAGCATTTTTACCGCTATCGTTGTCAAAAATGTGGTCAAGAATATCACCGAAAACGCCGTGTTAACACTAAAAAATACGTTTGTGGACGATGCCATGGCAAATTATCGTATGTTGACATAAGATAATCTTACTTTCAATTTAAAATCAGTCGTAAGGCTGATTTTATTTTAAAGGATATTTTGTATAATACTTATAGTGAGAAAAGGAAGGAAGGGATGAAAATGAAATCAGCTCTTTATAAACAGCGAAAAAATAAACTGGTTTGCGGTGTTTGTGCCGGAATTGCTGATAAGTTTGGCTGGGACTTGCCTTTGACACGTGTTTTAGCAGCTTTGCTAATGTACTTTTATGGTTTTGGTATTGTGCTATACATTCTCTTAGCAATTTTTCTTCCTTACAAAGAAGATCTCGATCGTGACAACTATGGTACGGGGCCACGTCGAAGAAAGGATGCTGAAGTTGTTGACGATGATGACAAAGACAACGACGGCTGGTTCTGGTAACCACTAGCAAAAAAGTTTTTAATGTTTGTAGTTAATAGTCTAGATAAGTATAACAGGAACTTATCCTAGTCTTAAGAAACGATAAAAGGTTTGAGTTCCGTTCTCAAACCTTTTTTTGACACTTGAAGTGAAATTTCCAAAAGCTTGCGTTAGCGCTTACTTTTTAGGATTATTATGATATAATAATGAAAAAAGAGGAAAAGGACTGAACAGAATTGTTAAATACTCTGAAAATAGGCCAAATGTAGTAACAGTCTATTTTTCATTTTTCAATTCATTTACATTTTTTGTAAAAAGTTCATGGTATGGGGCATGTCAGTTACTGTAAAAATGTTGGTAGACAAGGTAAAACTTGATGTTATCTACGGTGATGATGACTTATTAGCAAAAGAAATAACAACGGCAGATATTTCACGACCAGGTCTTGAAATGACTGGATATTTTGATTATTATTCGCCTGAGCGTTTGCAACTTTTGGGAATGAAGGAATGGTCATATTTGACAAAAATGACGTCACATAATCGTCGTCATGTTTTGCGAGAAATGATTAAGCCTGAAACACCAGCAATCATTGTTGCTCGTAATCTAGCAATTCCTGAAGAAATGCTAGCTGCTGCTAAGGAAAAAGGCATTGCTATCTTGCAAAGTCACGTTCCAACGAGTCGTTTATCAGGTGAAATGTCATGGTATCTTGATTCTTGCTTGGCTGAACGCACAAGTGTTCACGGTGTTTTGATGGATATTTATGGCATGGGTGTCTTGATTCAAGGTGATTCAGGTATTGGTAAAAGTGAAACTGGTCTTGAACTTGTTAAACGTGGTCACCGTCTTGTGGCAGATGACCGTGTTGATGTCTTTGCCAAAGATGAAGAAACACTTTGGGGTGAACCTGCTGAGATTCTTCGCCACTTGTTAGAAATTCGTGGTGTCGGAATTATCGACGTTATGAGCCTTTACGGTGCAAGTGCTGTTAAAGATTCATCACAAGTTCAATTGGCGATTTACCTTGAAAATTACGAATCTGGTAAAGTGTTTGATCGTCTTGGAAACGGAAATGAAGAACTTGAATTATCAGGTGTCAAAATTCCGCGCTTACGTATCCCTGTCCAAACTGGTCGAAACATGTCTGTTGTTATCGAAGCAGCAGCCATGAACTATCGTGCAAAACAAATGGGATTTGATGCTACTAAGACTTTTGAAGATCGTTTGACACAACTCATTACAAAGAATGAGGAATCAAATGATTAATCCAATTGCGATTCAATTTGGTCCTTTTGCAATTCGATGGTACGCTCTTTTCATTGTGTCAGGTATGCTTCTTGCTGTTTACCTTGCGATGAAAGAAGCACCGCGTCGAAAAATAATTCCAGACGACATTTTAGATTTTATCTTGATTGCATTTCCGCTTGCTATTATCGGTGCGCGTCTCTATTATGTGATTTTTGATTTTAACTACTATGCTAGTCAGCCATGGACAGAAATCTTTGCTGTTTGGCACGGTGGTTTAGCCATTTATGGAGGCTTGCTGACAGGTGCTATTGTCTTGTTTATCTTTTCGTATTATCATGCGATTCACCCGCTTGATTTTCTTGACATTGCGGCTCCTGGAGTGATGATTGCGCAAGCCATTGGACGCTGGGGAAATTTCGTCAATCAAGAAGCCTATGGTAAAGCTGTTAAAAGCTTAAACTACCTTCCAGATTTTATTAAAAATCAGATGTATATTGATGGTAGTTACCGTGTTCCGACCTTCTTGTATGAGTCAATGTGGAACCTGCTTGGGTTTGTCATTATCATGAGCTTAAGACACCGCCCACATTTCTTTAAACAAGGTGAAATTACTTTCTTTTACCTGATTTGGTATGGATGTGGACGCTTTGTGATTGAAGGAATGCGAACAGATAGCTTGATGTTCCTTGGCATGCGTGTGTCGCAGTGGTTATCAGCAATCTTGGTTATTATCGGTATTGTGATGATTGTCTGGAGACGAAAACAAAAGGATGTTCCTTATTATCAAAATTAGCTTTAGTAGATAGGAGATAAGATGTTAGAATTAGCTCTATTAATTTTTGCCATTGCTTTTGCAGTTTTAGTTGTTGTTTTTATACCAATTGGTGTTAAACTATATAAAACAGTTGATGTTGTCAATGAGACAATTGACGAATCTAAGCAAACGATTAAAGTCTTGACGAGCGATGTTAATGTCACTCTTCACCAAACCAATGAAATTCTTGCTAAGGCAAATGTCTTAGTTGAAGATGTCAATGGTAAGGTGTCAACGATTGATCCTTTGTTTGTCGCAGTTGCAGACCTTTCAGAGACAGTTTCAGACTTGAATGCTCAAGCTAGACTTTTGTCTCAAAAAGCTTCTCAAGCAACGTCAAATGTTGGTAAAGCTAGTGCAGCTTACGCTGTTGGTAAAGTTGCCTCAAAAATATTGAAAAAGGAGAAAAATCATGAGTAAACTATTAAGAAATGTGATTATTGGTGTTGCCTCAGGTGCCGCAGCAGCCTACTTCCTATCTACCGAAAAAGGTAAAGAATTGCAAAAAAAAGCAACTAAAGCTTACCAAGCTTACAAAGAAAATCCTTGCGAATATCATCAAAAAGCTAAAGATAAAGCAACAGAATACACTGATTTGGCTGTTGATACATTCAATGATTACAAAGAAAAATTTGAATCAGGTGAATTAACAACTGATGAATTTCTTGAAGTAGTCAAAGAAAAAGGTCAGGCTGCAGCAGATTTTGCTTCTGAAAAAGTATCAGAATTCACTTCAAAAGTATCTGAAGCAGTTGATGAAGCAGATGACGTTAAAGAAGAAACAAAAGCAGAAGTTGATGACATCATCATTGATTACACACCAAAGGATGAAACACCATCTTCTGAAACTGAACAAACAGAAACACCTGAAGATAAAGAATAAGAATAGCGGTCATTTGACCGCTATTTTTTTGTATTAAAAAAGCTCCAACTTAGGAGCCTTATATCAGTGTCGTAATGACCAAATAATACTTGAAACCGCTGAAGTAATAGCTAGGCTAATAAGAGAGGCAAATAAGAAAGCCCAGATAGGAGCGAGATTCAAGACAAGTAAAAAGAAAGATACCACAACAGTAGAAATAGCAAATAAAGCGATACGTGCAAAGAACATTAATTCTTTAAACTTAGCGCTCTTATGATTAATTTCTTTAAATTCGTAAAATTTAGGGGTATCCTCTGCCTGAAGATGTTGGTCTTCAAGGTCTTTGTGTTGCTTTAACGGTGTTGGCATAATCCTCTCCTCTAATTCAACTGATATCATACCATAATTTGTGATATTTGTCACCTATTTTTAAAAAGGGACTTGACTCTTGCTCTAAAATATGTTTAAAATAGTTGTTCCTCTTTTTTGTTTCAAAATGAGGATTTCTTTTTGAGCCTCTCCTCTCATAAAGTTTTGCTCATTCTTGAGGCATTGATAAAATACTTTAGAAAGCTATAACAAAAGGATTCCGAGGAGATCTGAGTGACTAATTGTTATAGGAGTGGTATAATTAAAACGTTATGGAAAAAATAATTATTACTGCGACAGCTGAATCTATTGAGCAGGTTAAAGAGCTCTTAGATGCAGGTGTTGACCGCATTTATGTGGGTGAAGAAAATTATGGTTTGCGTTTACCGCACAATTTCTCTTATGATGAACTTCGTGAAATTGCTGAATTGGTTCATGCTGCTGGTAAAGAATTGAGTGTTGCATGTAATGCTTTGTTACACCAAGACATGATTAATGCCATTCGTACTTATCTAGATTTCTTGAAAGAAATCAAAGTGGATTATGTTGTGGCATGCGATGCTGGTCTTTTCCACGTCAATAAAGCTGAAGGCTACAATTTCAAGATGATTTACGACGCATCAGTTTTTGTAACATCAAGCCGTCAAGTAAACTTCTGGGGTGACCACGGTGCAAGTGAGACAGTTCTTGCGCGTGAAATCCCATCAGCTGAATTGTTCCAAATGTCAGAAAATCTTCGCTACCCAGCGGAAGTGCTTGTTTACGGAGCAACTGTTATTCATCATTCAAAACGTCCATTGTTGCAAAATTACTTCAATTTTACACACATTGATGATGAAAAAACACGTGAACGTGGTCTTTTCCTTGCTGAACCAAGTGATAAAGACACACATTATTCAATCTATGAAGACAAACAAGGTACACACATCTTTGATACCGATGACCTTGATATGATGCCAAAAATTACTGAGTTGGTAGAACACAACTACACACATTGGAAATTAGATGGTATCTATTGCCCAGGTCATAATTTTGTTGAGATTGCAAAAATCTTTGTTAAGACAAAAGAATTGCTAGAAAAGGGTGAATTCACTCAAGATCAAGCTTTCTTGTTTGACGAAGAAATCCGTAAATTGCATCCAAAAGGTCGTACACTTGGAACTGGATTCTACGAGTTTGATCCAAAAGAAGTGAAATAAGTTCACGTAAACCACTGCTTAATCATGATTGAGTTACTATTTCAGGGCATGTTAAGCAGAATTATTGAAATGTGGTAAAAGCTATTTTACCGAAAATCATTTTTACTATCTTGAAAATAGGAAGAATATAATGTCAAAAAATAATTTTAAACGTCCAGAGGTTTTAGCACCTGCTGGAACTCTTGAAAAATTAAAAGTCGCTGTTGATTATGGAGCTGATGCAGTCTTCGTAGGTGGTCAACAATTCGGTCTTCGTAGCCGTGCTGGTAACTTCACTATGGAAGAATTGCAAGAAGGTATTAACTACGCTCACGCTCGTGGCGCTCGTGTCCACGTCGCAGCAAACATGGTTACTCACGAAGGAAACGAAGTCGGTGCAGGAGAGTGGTTCCGTAAACTTCGTGACATGGGACTTGATGCCGTTATCGTATCAGACCCAGCCATGATTACAATTTGTTTAACAGAAGCACCAGGTTTAGAAGTTCACGTTTCTACGCAAGCTTCTACAACTAACTATGAAGCATTTGCTTTCTGGGAAGAAGTTGGTGTGTCACGTGTCGTTTTAGCGCGTGAAGTTGGGGTTGCTGAAATTGCAGAAATCCGTAAACACACATCACTTGAGATTGAAGCCTTTGTTCACGGTGCAATGTGTATCGGTTACTCTGGTCGTTGTGTCCTTTCTAACCACATGAGTCACCGTGATGCCAACCGTGGTGGATGTTCACAATCTTGCCGCTGGAAATATGACCTTTACGACATGCCATTTGGTGAAAATCGTAAGAGTCTTGAAGGTGAAGTTCCAGAACCATTTTCTATGTCATCAGTTGACATGTGTATGATTGAGCACTTGCCTGATTTGATTGATAATGGTGTCGACAGCTTCAAGATTGAAGGTCGTATGAAATCAATTCACTACGTATCAACTGTAACAAACTGCTACCGCGCAGCTGTTGATGCTTACCTAGAAAGCCCAGCAAAATTTGAAGCTATTAAAGGCGAATTGCTTGATGAGCTTTGGAAAGTTGCCCAACGTGAATTAGCAACTGGTTTCTACTACCAAACACCAACAGAAAACGAGCAACTTTTCGGTGCTCGCCGTAAAATCCCACAATATAAATTTGTCGGTGAAGTTGTTGCATTTGACGAATCAACAATGACAGCAACTATCCGTCAACGTAACGTTATCCTCGAAGGAGACAAAGTCGAATTTTATGGACCAGGTCTTCGTCACTTTGAAACAACAATCAAAGACTTGCACGACGCAGATGGTAATAAAATTGATCGTGCTCCAAACCCAATGGAGCTTTTGACAATCACTGTCCCACAAGCTGTTCAGCCTGGTGACATGATTCGTGCTTGTAAAGAAGGTTTAGTCAACCTTTACAAAACTGACGGTTCAAGCAAAACCGTTCGTGCATAATTAAAGCAGTAATAATAAAAAAATGAACGACATAAAAACAGTTTTGTTTAGGTCGTTCATTTTTTGTTAGGATTTTGAAGTTGTGATTTTCTGACAGTCGGTGGGACTAAAGTCAGACGTTTAATGTCTTCAATTGGGATAATGGTTGAGATGTTTTGCTGAAAATTTTTGAGAATAAGCTTGCTACCTTTAGCGTCATATTTGACAAGGTCTCCAGTGAAACTTTCATCTAGATAAATCGCATGTAAAGCTAAATGTTTTTCCTGCGCCTCTTTGATAATAGCAGCGATTTTATTGGCTTTTAGATTGACTTCATTTGTCTGCGGAGCACGAAAGTCAATGTAAGCCTGTGCCTGCTTTTTAAATTGTTTAATAATATTTTTCATAGTCATTTACCCCAAAAATTGATAAAATGATTATACACCTTTTAGTTAAAAAAATAAATAATCAAAAGTTTAGGATTTTTTTACGAATAGATTAAGTAGGAGGACTTAATTATGTCAGAATTTAAATTTGAAATCGTTGAACACTTGCTTACCCTATCTGAAAGCGATAAAGGCTGGACAAAAGAATTGAACCGTGTCAGCTTTAATGGTGCTGAACCAAAATTTGATATTCGTTCATGGAGCCCAGGCCACAGTAAAATGGGCAAAGGTATCACACTTACAAACGATGAATTCAAAATCATCTTGGATGCTTTTCGCGGATAAAAAAGAGTCGACAAATCATTTTTAATGGTCTGTCGGCTTTTTTTGCGGCTGAGACTGGTCAAATATTTTATTTTTCACTATAATAGCCTTTGTAAACGTAATCATAAGGTGAGGTCAAATGACAAATTTACAGTATAAGAATTATATTTTTGATTTTTACGGCACTTTGGTGGATATTGAGACAGATGAGGCTGACTTAGCGCTTTGGCAAAAAATGGCAGAGCTGTATCGTGCATATGGTGCTGATTACTCAGCCAATGAGCTGAAAACTAATTATGATGAGCTAATCAAACGCCAAGAAGAAAAATTGCGCAAACACTATTCATGGCAGCACGTTGAGGTTGATTTGGTAGTGGTTTTTATCGAGCTTATGCTTGAAGCACCGCGCAAGCATGCGACAGATAGTATCATTCTTGATTTGGAAACTTGGGGGAATCTCATTGTCCAGACCTTTAGAATGCTGTCGCGAAAAAAATTACAAGCTTACGAAAATACGCTAGCCACTTTGAAAACATTAAAAGAAGCAGGAGCTACGGTCATTTTACTTTCAAATGCTCAGCGTGCATTTACCCAAGCAGAGATTGAAATGACAGGATGCAGAGAATTTTTGGATAAGATTTACATCTCATCAGACCATAAAATGAAGAAACCGCAGGTTGACTTTATGAATCTTGTCTTAAAAGAAAATCAGCTTGACCCCAAAGAAACCGTCATGGTCGGAAATGACTTCACCAGTGACATGGCAATCGCAAAAGCTGCAGGTATTGATGGCATTATGCTTAATACCTTCCCATACACCAAAGATGAAATCCAAACACTTAACACCATGAACGCCAAAGTGATTGATGATATCAGTGAGCTTTTGGGGTGAGAGGAGATAGTCATGCAACGTCCAATGTTTTCTGAAAAGCTAAGTGTCAGTGAATTTCAAAAATATTATTGGTACAAGACAGAATTACAAGAGATTTGTCGGAAATATCACTTGCCAACCTACGGTACAAAGTATGAACTAACAGAATACATTACAAGATTTTTAGATGGAACTCCGCCAAATTTAATTAAACCCATAAGAAAAAATAAGCGCTCAGGAATTTTAGCTAGTAATATAACTCCTCACACAAAAATAATAGCTTCTGGAGTTAGTTTAAACAATGAGACGCGAAAATTTTTTAGCAACTATTATGGTGTTGAAAATTTTTCGTTTAACAAAGCTATGGGGATTAAAATGAGAGAGATTGAGGCAAACAATGATACAGAAGCTACAATTCAAGATTTGATTGATGTATATGAAAGGGCTTCTGTTGATTTAACTCAAAATAAAGAGGAAAAGACTTATCAATGGAATAACTTTGTCCGCGATTTTAGAAATGATGAGATTTCCCTCTCCTACACTTGCCCCTTAAAAGTAGCAGCAATCCTCTGGGGAAAAGTCAGAGATTCAGATATGCCTAAAATATATAACAGAAAGTTAGTGGAGCTATATCAAGAGGATATTTTTCCATTTTTAAAGAAGAAAAGATGATGAAAAAGAGTTTGGAATTTTTCCAAATTCTTTTTTGTGCTATAAAAATTAGTGACGTTTTAAATACTATAATCCCTTAATTTTTTATTTGAATAGTAAAGCAAAGCTACTAAAAGTAGAGTTGCAGCAAATATCACCACAAAAATATGCCATGATAGGAAATCAGCAATAAAACCAAAGAAAAGAGAACCAATAGCCAATGTTGGAATAGTTACTGTATAAAATGCACTAAAAACTTTTCCAAGGTGTTCATCTGGAGTTTCAGTCTGTAAAATAGGTTTTTGTGCCACATGTGTCACTCCTAAAAATAGACATGATATAAACCAAATGAGCAGTATGACATAACGATTTTGAGTTAGTGCAGTTGATCCAATTCCGATTCCAAACATAGCAGTTGCTAGCCAAAAAGCTTTACCATAACTTAACTTTTGTAACAGATAATTTGCCACAAAGGTTGTACCAATTAGAGTTCCTACAGCACAAGCAGAAACTAAAAGGCCATAAAAAGCTGAGTTACCAACTTCTTTAGCAATTAGGAGTTGATAAACGTTAAAACCACCAAAGAGAAAGTTAAGAATAGCTCCTCCAAGTGTAATCGAAAATACGACTTTATTTTGCCAGATAAAACGAATTCCACTTAAAACACCTGCTTGTTCAACATTTTTTTCAATTTTTTCTTTAAATTTTATCTTCTTAAACAGTATGATTGATCCTAAGAAAGTAAAAGCATCAATTAAAAGTAAAGGAATATAACTAATAACAGAGAGCAAAAATCCACTGATAGCAGTAAAGACATATTCTGTTCCGTTGTACGCTATGGACATATACATTTCTGCCTTTGCTAAATCTTTTGAAGCGACAATCTTTGGAACTAGGGCATCTTGAACAGTGTAAGTATTTAATCCAATGGTTGAAGCTGTGAAGACACAGATAAGAATAATGGCTAAACTTAGATTAGTATTGATACCTTTTAGGCATATGCCAATAACAATACCTAGAACGGCTAATAATTGTGCTAACTCTAAAAAGACTAATAAGTATTTTTTTGGATAAGCATCAATTTTCTTTCCAAAAACAAAAGAAAAGGTATTGGGAATAAAAATCAAAAAATTCAATAACCCAACATACCAGGCGCTATTAGTCATTTCTAGCACATACCATGATAGAACAATAGTATAAATTGAATCACCACAATTGCTAATTAGACGTCCTAAAAATAAATGTCCAAAATCCTTATATTTTCTTAAAATCATAAATCGTCCTTTCATTAGTTTTTATTATAACTGCTCATACTATTTTGTCAATATAAAAAATATTGAAACAATTCAAATATTAATAGTATGATTAATGCTATTTAAATGGTAAGATAAAGAAAAAGCCACATGAAGTGACCTTTTATAGAAATAATTCTTCCAATTTGACGATAATATTGCTGATTTCTTCTGGGCTTTTTTTAAATTCACTTTCAATCCATGCGGAAATGATTCGCTCAAAAGAGGCGCAGAAGGCTTGAATAGCTAAATCATCAGAAATCTTAGTTTTTTGTTTGATTCGATTTTTGAGATTCACATTACTTGTAATCAAATCTTCTAGCAAAATGCGGACGGTTTTAGAGAATTGCACATGTGGTGCTTGGGAAATTGCTTTAAAGTGCTTAGCATCTGTTTTGATGCATTCAAGGCTTTCAAGGATTTTATCTGGCTTATCAAGGTTTCCTTTGGATAAAATAGCTCTAAATTTTTGAGACGTCTTTTCACCAATTGTAGTGGCAAGATCGTCTTTATCAAGGAAATGTTGATAAAAAGTTCCTCGGCTAACACCGGCTTTTTTGGTAATATCAGAAACACTGATTTCTGAATAATCTTTTTCAAGAAGTAATTCAATAAGGGCGTTATTTAGTTTTTCAACACTGTTAGTTTTTCGAATATTAGTCATTTTTTATTAATTAGACACATTATTAAAATTTGTTATGTTATTTTGCTTGCTAATATTGTATTATTTTTTTGTAAAATATTAAAGCGTTGACTGACCATGTCAATGTTTCACGAGGTTTTATGAAGAAAGGATAGGAATATGTCAAAAACAAGGAAACTATTTGGGTTTATTGGTTTAGTTTTAGCCATGTTTATGGGGGCTTTGGATGCTACGATTGTTAATATCGCTTTACCAGATATTATGAAGCATCTCAATTCTAGTCTGACGGATACAAGCTGGGTGGCAACAATCTATGTTTTGGCGATGGCTGTTTTTATTATCACGGCTTCAAAATTAGCTGACTTGTATGGTCGCAGGTTGGTCATGCTGATTGGTGTTGCATTGTTTGGGATTTTCTCTTTTGCTTGCATGACGGCAAGTTCACTAGGATTATTAATCTGCTATCGCTTTTTCCAAGGAATTGGCGGAGCTATTCTAACGCCGCTTGTTTTACCAATGGGGATTGCACTTTTTGGAAAATCAAACACCAGCAAAGTTTCAGCAGTTATAGGGGCTTTTAGTGCTCTAGCAGCTGCAAGTGGTCCAGTTATCGGTGGCTTTATCATTCACTGGGCAAGTTATAACTGGATTTTTGGGATTAATATTCCGATTGCTATTATTTCCTTTGTGCTCATTCTTTTTGGAAATGAAGAAACATATGACTTGAGTATTGCTAAAGAGATTGACTGGCTTGGTATGCTGTTTTTGACCTTTGCTTTAGGAGGCTTGACATTTGGTCTCTTAGAAGGTAGAGAATATGGTTGGAGTTCAGCCATTATTCTATCAAGCTTTGCCATTAGTTTGGTCGGCTTAGTTTTGCTAATTTTTGTCGAAAGCAAAGTAAAATCTCCGATTATTGAACTATCATTGTTTAAAGAAAAAACGTTCACAGCATCAAGTATCATTTATTTGATTTTTGGATTTGCAATCATTGTTCCGTCATTGATTTTAAATTACTTCCTTCAAAATGTTCGCGGATTTACGGCTTTACATTCTGCCTATCTCATTGTGCCAACGTCTCTAGCGATTGCTGTCGGAATGCCTCTGGCAACAAAAATGTATCAAAAGATTTCTGCGAGATTTCTCATTATCATCGGTATGTTTGTCGCAGCAGCTGGGCTTTTCATGTTGAATCTAGTTCAGTTTGATACTTCAGAAACTATCATTATTTGTTGTAACGTTATTATTGGTCTTGGATTAGGATTTATGGCAATGTCCATGACAGCGTCTGTAAAATATCTTCCAGTTACTAAGGCAGGAATTGGTTCAGGAATTATCAATGCTGCTCGATATATCGGTCAAGCAGTTAGTATGGCTTTACTTGTAACCATTTTAAATGGCAATATTAGCACCGCAAAAGACAATATTAGACACGATGCCTATGTCCAAATTGATAAGCATGTTTTATCTGATTCTGTGAAATCTGTTGCTAAAATGGAAATCAAAGAAATCTTTGACTCTACAAGTAAGTCAACTGATTCTTCTAAACAACAAAGCCAGATGTTTACGAAGGTAAAAGCTGCAGCTAAAAAAACAGACAACCTCCCACTTCCTAAAAAAGGTAGTGATTATCGAAAACTCTATGATGCTAACAGTCAGTTAGCTACAGGCACAGAAAAAGTTGTGTCAAATCTTCCAGAGCAACTCAGCTCAGCACTATTGCCATTAACCCAAGGACAAACACAACTAGGACAAGGTATTCAACTTCTAGCCCAAAAAGAAGAACTAATCGATACCTTCCAAAAGATTAAAGACTCTAAAAACAAAAATCTTAGCCGAGCCTTTAACCAAGTCTTTATCATCGCATCCCTAATCGTCCTCATCACAAGCCCACTCGCTTACTTGACAGATAAAAAAGTGAAAGAGTGATGGAGGAAATTTGAGTATAACAAAACCACTAGCTTAGCTAGTGGTTTTTTATTCTATAATCTTTCCGCTAAATTATTTCATTGTAGGGAAAAGAAACCTAAATCTATGTAGTTTTTCATTAATTCACGAAGCCCATTATAACGGACATATTTTAAATTCTACTAAAAACAAGATGGCGGAAGTGCTTATCAATTTGAAGAGTGATGATCCGAGCAGTCGAAAACTAGCAAAGTATGACTTTTCAAAACTGAATTTAACAGAATCAATTACACTAGAACAAGTGACCGATGAAATAAAAATGCTACAAGAGGAGCTAGGTTATTATCTTGATGAGTATGAGGGATTGGCTCGAAGGTTAGAAACATTTGTGAAGATTCTCGATATACATAAACACATATATTTCAATGTCCAAGGAGATATCTCTCTAGAATAAAAAATAGTCCTATAAAGTAGTTAGTCTGATAGTGGAAGTATCAGTGATTGACTCAGTTGAGGTAGTTCTGGTTATATGTACTATCGTTAAAATATAGTTGAATCGCTATTTTATTGAGCCTTTTTGATTAATAAAACGTTAAAAGATCGATTATAGTTTCACTTATTCTCTGTTTACCAATTTATTAAAATGGTCAGTATAGTGTAGTTTTAACTTGTCTTCACCTAAAATATCTAAAACTTTTATAGCCTGTTTCATTTTTTCGATTCCAGTACTTGATTGAAGTTTAAATTCATAGTAACCAGTTGCATAGAGAAAAACTGTCTGTTCATAAAAGTTTAATTCGTTATCTAATAACGCTTTTATCTCATCAATCAAATAGAAGCAATTAGTAAATTCTTCTATATCTATGCTAAGAATTAAGCAATTGATAGCGAGCTGAGTGACAATTCGTTTATTGGTTTTATTCAATGAAGAGTATATGTAATTGCTTAACATTTCTTTTGTCAATAGAAAGTAGGAATTGTAGTTAATTGTTCTTACACAGTTACCTAATAAAATGATTTCATAATATCCCCATTTTTCAACTTTAAAGAGATAATCTGTTAGTTGAAGCAATTCATCATCTGATGGAATGACGCTTGAATCCATTGTGTATAAAATGGACTTTACCATTGTTTTTTCAAAAGAATTTAAAGTGTAATCTGAGGGGGCTGAAAGTAGAGATTGTATATTATTGATATTTTGTGATGAATATTGCTTACGAATATACTGAACCAAATTAGCGAATGATTCGGTTTTGGTATAGTCTTCATCGTGTAAAATCAGAAACTCATCCATAGTAATGTGTAATTTGTCTAAAATATTAATCAACCGAATACATGATATTTCTGACTCCCCACGTTCAAAACGAGATATTTGTGATTTTGAAAGATGCTCATCAGCAACAGAGCATAGGCTGATTTGTTTGCCTTTACGCACTTTTCTAAGTGTAATGCCAAGTTTTGATTTCATAATTTTTCCCATTTTCCCAACAAAAAGTTGACTTAGTTTTATTTATTGTACAATAAATAAAAACTGAAAGTAAGTCTAAATATGAAGAAAATTTCAAAAATTTTCCCAATTTTCTTGCTGATAATGGATATTATTATCATTGTCGGTGGATAAAATGCTTAGGTGTACACCTAAGTCTTTAGAGGGCTCTAAAGACTTATTTATAAACATAAGTGTATTAAATTTATATGAGGTAAATAAAAATGGTTAAAATTAAAATAGCAATTGCAGGGGTGGGAAATTGTGCAAGCAATTTCGTACAAGGAATTGAGTATTACAAAAAAAGATTTAAATAATAGTATAGGGCTAGTACATCGTAGATTAGGAAAATATGATATTACAGATATTGAGTTTGTTGCAGCATTTGACATTTCGAAAACCAAAGTTGGTGAAGACTTAAGTGATGCAATTTTTAAATATCCGAATAATACAAAAATAGTTTCTCCTGTTCCAAAACTTAATGTAATAGTTGAGAAGGGGCCAGTATTAGATGTTTGGAATGAAAAATTTGCGGTTTTTTTGAAATTTCAGATTCTCCGGCATCTAATGTTGAAGGAATACTTAGAAAAACTAAAGCAGACATTTTAGTAATTCTTTTACCAACAGGTTCAGATAAAGCATGTGAGTATTATGTTGAAGCTATGAATAGTTATATTGAGTGGTCAATTAAAGCTTTAGAGGCAATAGAGGCGATTGACATTACGGCTTTAGAAAAATTTGTATATTAGGAAGGAATAGAGTGAGTATGATCAATAATTTTAAGCAAAAACATCTAATTAGTAAGAATTTCCAAACAGAAGTCTATGAAGTAATTTATCATGATGCTATAGCTATATTGAAAATTCACAAAGATAAGCAAAAATATCAAATCGAAACTAGAGTGTTAGAGATTTTGCAGAATAAGGCTGTATTTATTCCTACTCTATTTGATACTAAGGATGATTTTAGTAATTCTGGATGTGGTTTTATACTGGAGTCTAAAATAGAGGGGGATAACCTACTTGAAAAGTATAATAAATTAACTCCGGAAGAAAAAAGTAGCATAGTGTGTAAAACTGCAATTATGTTAGGAGACTTTAATAAGATTTTAAATAAAGTTGAAATAGATAGAAATTTGGAGTATTTTTTTAAAAAAGATATGCTGGAATTCGGCAAAGTTCCATGGAAAGAATTTTTAAAAGATAAGATAAAAAAATGGACTTCGATGCTTTGTAGCAGTGAGGATTGTTTAGACTATGAACTAGTTCAAGAATTTTTAATTGAAATACTTAACAAAATAAAGATTTCGTCAAATGAATTTGGACTAATACATAGAGATTATGGTTTTAGGAATATTCTGATTTCTTCTGAAAATGAAATAGCTGGAATTATTGATTTTGAACATTCTATGATAGGTGATATTTTATTTGACACTACTAAAATTATTTTTAACAACTTAAATTTCAAGAGAGATAAGAAATTAGTACAATTATTTTTGAATTCTTGGCAGAGTGTAACAAGTGTTAAAATAGACGAAAAAAAGTTATATTTATATTTAGCAGTCCAAGGTCTAGGGGTTCTGCAATGGTGTTCCCTTCAAAAAAATCCAATAGCACATTTAGATTATTTAAATAAAGGTAGAGAAATACTCGAGTTTTCACTAGATAGACTAGGTATTGATGGAAAATGTTGTTAATAATTAATAACTACTTTGATTTTTATTATAGTGAGGAAAAATAATGATAAAGGTAGATACACATGTACATTGCATTAGCAGTAAGCATGCATATAGTACAATTGAAGAGATTCATACTAGAGGTTTAGCTAAGGGATTGGAAGCTATTGCTATAACTGATCATTTTGGTCCTAGGTATACTTCTGAAAATCTCTTTTCTGATTTTGCTTCTATTACTAACATTAGAAATATAGCGAAGTTCTATACTGATTTAAAAATTATTTCAGGTGCAGAGATTGATATTGTAGACAAAGAAGGAAATTTAGCATTTTTTGATTCATTTTTTGATTTTGATAGTAAACAATCTATTTTAGATAGATTATTTTCAAAAATAGATTTAGTGATAGCTAGTTATCATCAGTTTGATAGTAAAAATGTCCTGGTCAAGCATTTTTGTAACACCATTGCCTAAATAAAATTATTTCAATCTTTTTTCTAGAGGTGTTAGGTAATTATTATAAGAATGAGGTCTAATTTGGTTATACCAAATATAAGCAAATTCATTTATAGCTTGGTCCAATTCCTCGATGGTATCATATCGATGTTGATAAACTTCCTCAGCTTTCAATGTATTGTAATAACGTTCCATTGGAGCGTTATCATACGGAGTACCCGCACGGCTCATACTTTGAGAAATACCCAACGATGAACAAAATCTTGTAAATTCTAATGAGGTGAATTGTACACCTTAATCTGAATGAAGTATCAGTTTGGAAGGATTACAATGTTGAGCATGGATTGTTTTGTTAAGGGTTTGAATAGCCAAATTAGTTGTAATGTTGTTACCATTTTCACTCGCAACCACACTACGGTCGTATAAATCAATTATCGTACAATTATAACGAACAGTGCCATTGGTTAGATATGGATAGGTAAAATCCGTACACCATACACGATTTGGTTTAGGAGCTACAAAATTTTGCTTGAGAAGGTTTGGAAAGAGTCTGTGGGCATTGCCCTTTTTATAATTCGGCTTCTTTCTTCGACAAATACTTTTTTAATTTCATTTCTTTGTTCATATATTTATGAACTGTTGTTTTAGAAAGATAAATATCTCGTCTTCCTAGAAAAACTTTCATGAATCTGTGTCCGATACTTCCATTGCACTCATGGTAGATATCTCGAATAGTATTAAGAATAGCTTTCTTTTGACGATGATAGCTAGCTTTTACCTTCTTAAGATAATTGTAATAAGCATTGGGATGAATGTTCATACGTAAGAACAACCAACGCAAACCAAATTCCTCTTTATAGTTATCAATAAAACGATATGCCTCTAATCGATTTCCTTCGCAAAGAATGCCGCTGTTTTTTTTTAAGAAATCATTTTCCTTTTCAAGCTCTGCCTTTTCTTGATGTAATTTACGAACTTCTTCCATAAGTTCAAGTTGTGATTTTTCTTTCTCATTAGTTTGGCATTCTTTGCGCTAATGTTGTACCCAATTAGAAATTGAGGCTTGGGATACGCCATATTCAGTAGCTAAGCTTTTTAATGTTCGTCCGTCTTGAATGTGCAGTCGAACAATTTTTTGTCGTGTTTCGGCTGGATAGTGTTTCATGTTATTTCTCCTATTCTAATGAATATTTTAACTTATTAGGTAGGAGTGTTACAAATTCACTATACCAGAACATCTCCTTCAATCATTAGTGCCTGCTTTGTAAATATTCGTATAGAAAATGGAACAAAATTTTTGGAAGAAATCACAAGATTTGCAAATGAAGTATATTCCACTATTAATTTTTGGTGAACAGAACACTTGATAAATTTCAAAAGGATATATAGTATAAAATAGAGGATTTTACCGCTATCTTCAAATAATCTCAAACTTTTTGAAATTATTGGCAAAATAAAAAGTCTAAGATGGCTGTAGTTATTACCTATTTAAAAATCCTGAAAGTCACTAGTATCAAACCATATTTTACAAAAAGAACCGAACATCTCATCTAGATAGGATACTCTAGACTTGAGATGTTCGGTTTTGTTTTTTTAGAAGTATTTAGACTTCTTAATATTTGGTCGTAAGTTTTGTTCTTTATAAACTAAAAACGTTGATAAATCAACGTTTTTAATCTAAATTATTTCATTGTAGGGAACAACAAAGCATCACGGATTGTTGTTGTATCTGTAAGGAGCATGACAAGACGGTCGATACCGATACCAAGTCCACCTGTTGGTGGCATACCGTATTCAAGGGCTTCGACGTAGTCGTAGTCAACACCTGTTGCTTCGTCATCACCAAGTTCTTTGGCTTTAGCTTGTGCTTCGAAACGTGCCAATTGGTCGATTGGGTCGTTAAGCTCTGAATAAGCATTACCGTATTCTTTAGTCATGATGAAGAGTTCGAAACGGTCAGTGAAGCGTGGGTCTTCTGCATTTTTCTTAGCAAGAGGAGAAACTTCAACTGGGTGTCCGTATACGAATGTTGGTTGAGTCAATGTTTCTTCAACGAATTCTTCGAAGAAGGCATTGATAATGTGACCAACTGAAGTGAAGTGTTTTTCAACTGGAACATTTTTCTCTTTAGCAAGTTCTTGAGCTTCTTCAAGAGTCATTTCTTTCCAGAAGTCTACACCAGTAACTTCTTTGATAGCGTCAACCATGTGGATACGTTTGAATGGTTTGTCGATAGCAATTTCAGTGCCTTGGTAAGTGATAGGTCCGTTACCGTTAACAGCAGCTGAAGCGTTTTGGATAATACCTTCTGTGATATCCATGATGTCTTTGAAGTCAGCATATGCTTGGTAAAGCTCGATCATAGTGAACTCAGGGTTGTGAGTTGCATCCATACCTTCGTTACGGAAGACACGTCCGATTTCGTAAACTTTTTCCATACCACCAACGATAAGACGTTTCAAGTGAAGTTCCAAAGCGATACGAAGAACCATGTCCATATCTTGCGCATTGTGGTGAGTAATGAATGGACGAGCAGCAGCACCACCAGCTTCGTTGTGAAGAACTGGAGTTTCAACTTCTAGGAAGCCAAGTCCATCAAGGTAACGACGGATTTCTGAGATGATTTTTGAACG
Organism: Streptococcus equinus; assembly: GCF_049393735.1. Classification (GTDB taxonomy): domain Bacteria; phylum Bacillota; class Bacilli; order Lactobacillales; family Streptococcaceae; genus Streptococcus; species Streptococcus equinus_G. Next base: position 1,369,637 of record NZ_CP185946.1, on the reverse strand, counting down.
TGTTACAAAGCGGTCGAAGCTTTCACGGTTTGAAATCAAGTCAAGGTAACGTTTACGGTAGATTGTTTCAACGTCAGTAAGTCCGTGGAATTTTTCTGGAAGTGGACGAAGTGCTTTAGACAAGTGAGTGATGTGAGTTGCTTTGATTGTCAATTCACCCATGTCTGTACGCATAACTTCACCTTCGATACCGAGGAAGTCACCGAGGTCAGCTTTTTTGAAAATTTGGTAGTTTTCGTCACCAACAGCATCTTTACGGACGTAGATTTGGATTTGACCGTCGCGGTCTTGGATATGAGCAAAACCAACTTTACCTTTACCACGCTTAGTCATAAGACGACCAGCGATAGTAGCTGTTTCGTTAATTTCATGCAATTCTTCTTTGGTTTTGTCAGAGTATTTTTCTTTTAATTGACCAGAAGTAGCTGTGCGTTCAAAGCGAGTTCCGAAAGGATCGATGCCTTGTTCAGCCAAAGCGGCCATTTTTTCACGACGCACGATTTGTTGGTCGTTTAATTCTTCGATGTGTTCGTTTGACATGTTTTCCTCCAATATATATTCTTTCCTATTGTAACATAAATAACGTTAGAATTCACTTTATTTTTGCTTGTGTGAGGAGGCTTTGAGGAAGAAAGTGTTTTCTAGTCTCAGAAATGACTTTAATTGAAAAGAAAGCCAAAAAATAGTATAATATGTGACGGTAAAAATAACTTAGAGAGAAAAGAGATTCATGATTACTTCAATTGTTTTTGATGTTGACGATACGATTTATGACCAACAAGCGCCTTATCGCATTGCCGTTGAGAAATGTTTCCCTGACTTTGATATGAGTAAAATCAATCAAGCTTACATTCGTTTCCGCCATTATTCAGACGTTGGTTTTCCACGTGTTATGGCTGGTGAATGGACAACTGAATATTTCCGTTTCTGGCGTTGTAAAGAAACTTTGCTTGAATTTGGTTATCGCGAAATTGATGAAGCTACTGGTGTGCATTTCCAAGAAATCTACGAAGAAGAGTTGGAAAACATCACAATGCTTGATGAAATGCGCATGACGCTTGATTTTCTTAAAGAAAAAGGTGTTCCAATGGGAATCATCACAAATGGTCCAACTGAACACCAATTGAAAAAAGTTAAAAAACTTGGCCTTTACGATTATGTTGACCCTAAACGTGTCATTGTCAGCCAAGCAACTGGTTTCCAAAAACCTGAAAAAGAAATCTTCAATCTTGCTGCTGAACAATTTGATATGAATCCTTCAACAACACTTTATGTTGGTGATTCATACGATAACGATGTTATGGGAGCATTCAACGGCGGTTGGCATTCTATGTGGTTTAACCACCGTGGTCGTAGCCTAAAACCAGGAACAAAACCAGTTTACGATGTTGCTATCGACAACTTTGAACAATTATTTGGTGCTGTTAAAGTTCTCTTTGACCTTCCAGATAATAAATTTATCTTTGACATTAACGACAAGAAAAACCCAGTTCTTGAAATGGGAATCAACAATGGTTTGATGATGGCAGCAGAACGTTTGCTAGAAAGTAACATGAGTATTGATAAAGTTGTTATCCTACTTCGTTTGGACAAACAACAAGAAAAAATTCTTCGCATGAAATACGCAAGATAATAAAAAGCTCTCCGAAAGGAGAGCTTTTTTAAGTATCAAAATAACCTATTTTTCTTTATAGTAAGTGTCATTCCATTTGATACATGAAAATTGGTAAAAATCAAAGGTTTCAAGAACAGTGACACTTCCATTATCTAGTCCACCGTTAGAGCGTAAAACAGCAGGTTCATAGCCAAGCAAACTACGAATGGATGCAGTAAAGTTTGCGCCGTGACCGACCAGTAGCACATGTTGGTAGTCGCGTCCTTTCATTGAACGAATAAAGCTTCTAACGCGTTTTGTAGTTTGGTAGACAGACTCAGCGTCAAAAATATCGTTGTTAAATTTTGCTAAGTTGTGTTTGAAGGCGTCCAATTGTTTTGGGTAAATATCAGCCATTGTTGAAATTTTGCTGCCTTCTAATTTTCCAAGATGCCATTCACGAAGAGCAGGTTGAAAACTGATTGCTTTAGGGTGATTATTTCGTGACATAATAATTTTACAAGTATCACTGGCACGTTTTAAATCACTTGAAAATACAGCGTCGAATTCAATGTCTTTTAGGTAGTCACCCAATTTTTCTAAGTCACGGACAGACTCCTCTAAAAGCGGAGAATCACCATTTGCCCCTTGAAAACGTCCTTCTAGGTTCCATTGTGTTTTACCATGTCTTACAAAATATAATTTCATTTTTTTGTCCAATCTAAGCCATCATTGGTGTGAATCATCAATTAAATCGGCAAAACTTGCACCGACAAAATCTGCCAAGGCTTGGCTATCGATGCGGATAGAGCGCCCAACTTCACCAGCTGAGACAATCATCGTTCCCATTTCTTTAGCACGGTTGTCGATGAAAATCGGGAAATTGTGTTTTTGGTGGATACCAACTGGGTTGTTTGCGCCGTGGATGTAGCCAGTTGTTTTTTGAAGATTCTTTTGTGGAATCATGCTAACTTTTTTGTTGCCAGAAATCTTAGCCAACTTTTTCTCAGAAAGGTGTTCAGTGATTTGAACGATTCCGATAAGGGGACCAGTTTTGTCACCAGTTAGAGCAAGGGTCTTGAAAATATCAGTTTTTTCAATGCCTTCAGGCAGCTCATCTTTTAAAGCATTAATGGCTAAGCTGTCATGTTCGATTTTTGCTTTATCTAAAATTTGGTCAACCAAAGTTTTTTTCAATTTCGCTTTTTTTGCCATTTTTTCTCTCAATCTTTCTAATTCAGTCTATTCACATACTATTTTACTATAAAATAAAAAAGGTACAAGTTTGCACCTTTAAAGAGCATTGTAGTATGCTTGGACAAGTTCTGCAAAGTCTTCAACGTCATAATCAACGCTAAAATAATCATTTGCACTTTCAGTCCAATAATCAGTTGGGTCTACGTGGTCAGTTCCCCCAAGGTAGTTGCTGACCATTTCGTGTGTCCAAATGCTTCCTTCTCCATTTTCTTGACCGAGTGTTACAGGTAGGTCATATTTTTTGAGTATATAAGCGGTGTAATAAGCTGCGTTTGCTAGCTGTTTTGCAAAACCATCTTGAGACTCTTCGTGTGTGAGTTCAAATTGAATGTAATAAGGATTGGCATTAGCACCTGCTCCCTGAGCTTCGTAGTTTTCGTCAGCGATGCGAAGAATGGTGTCACTATCAATGAAAGAATGAACAAAAACGCCGTCTTCTTCATAGTTTTGTACCATATAATTCACTTCACTGTCAATGGTTGAATTATCGACGCCGGTATCATGGATGATGATTCCAAGAGGTTTACCGTCGTCTGTTTTGTAGCTAGTTTGTTCAAAAGATTCCTCGATATCACTAGTGATATCAGAGTGAGAATAATTTAGCGTTTCACCGATGTAACGATTGATGTCGTTGGTCTCTTCAAGAGAAATATCATTGGTATCAATGTAGTAAGTCTCTCCATCCATGCTAAATTTTGCAAGAGTTGTTTCTTTTTGATTTATCTCAGCGTTGTAACAATAGCTTTCAATTGAAATTGTGGTACCTTGTGAGATGGTTTTACTTGAGCCATTACTGGTGTAAATGTTAGCTTTCGAGCTTGAGACATTAGCTGTTTGAGACCTTGTGTAGGTACTAGCATTTGACAAATCAAGCCCGTGGTCTAGAGCGTGTGTGACAATACCTGAAAAGAAAACTTTGCTTACAATCATAAGAATGGCAACAAAGGAGACAATTACGATAAAAATATTTAGGTAAACAGAGTTCTTGCGATGTTTACTTCGTGATAATTGTTTTATTTTTTGCATGCCCTAACTATAAAGTTTTAGTCTTAAAGAAAAATAAACTTTAAAACAAGAAAAAGACTAGCAAATGCTAGTCTTTTATTTATTATCAATTTTTCCGAAAAGTTTTTCGTAGGTTTTTTTGCGGTCTTTTGTGACTGCGATTTGGTTTAAATCAAGAGCGGAATCGAATCCGCCAAGATAACCTTGTGATGTATACTGATGAAGATCATAATCGAGGTCTGTTTGTGGAGCGGCATCGTAGTAGCCAGAGTCTGAACCGTAAGCAGGAATCCATACGGCATCAAATCCGTCAACAGAAATTTCTTGCTCGGTCATGAAGTAGGTACCAATGTAGATACCGACTTTGTCAGCTCCGAGTCGTTTTAATTCACTCAAGAATGCCTGTACACCTTTGTTCATATCTGACATAGTCGCTTCCTCAACGTCAATCCAATAGAAAGTTGGTTTGTATGGCGAAGCATTTTCGTAGAATGTTCTTGCTTCGTTCTTCATTTCTTTGACGCTTTTTCCGAGGGCGTAACTATAAACAGCTACAGGAACATCTCGTTTTTGAAATTCTTTAATATGTGTCTTAAATGATTTATCGATACCAGTCGTGTAGGCGGCGTTACTATCTTTGCTAATTTGTGACCCTCCATAGACACGAACGATAGCGCCAGAAATATTTTGAGATAAAGTGTCATAGTCAATTTCATTTGGCAGCTGCCATCCTGAAACATCGATAATCGGATTAAGAACAAATTCTTCATCAGGTTCTGAAGTTGATGTAGTGGTAGTTGTCGTGCTTGAGTTACTCAACGTTGGAATAGAAACCTTAGCCAAAGCCAGTTGTTGCTTTCGTAAGCTATCATAGTGAGTTCTACCAATCACGAGAAGTAGCCCAAACAGGGCAAAGAAAACTACAACAACAATTGGTTTTAATCGTCTTCTCATTAGTCATATTTTAGCGTAAAAAGGTGCAAAAATCAAAACAATGTTGTTTTTGTAATCAATTTGTCATATTTTTTAATCATCTATCTATGGACAAGATAGGGTTGACAATGTTAACAGGTTGACCTTGTCTTGATTAGTTATTTGCAAGAAGATTTTCTAATTCTGTAACGATTGTTTCAGGCTCTGCTTTTGCTGAGAAACGTTTAACGACATTTCCGTTTTGGTCAACTAAGAATTTTGCAAAGTTCCATTCAATGCGTTTGCCAAGAGGCCCTTTAGCTTCTTCTTTTAACCAGTCAAAAAGTGGGTCAGCGTCTTTTCCGTTGACTTTAATTTTAGCAAAACGTGGGAAAGTTGTTTGGTAGTTCAAAGTACAGAAAGTGTTGATTTCATCAGCTGTTCCAGGAGCTTGATTCATGAATTGAATCAATGACACTAAAATCCTCTAAAAATCAAAAATAATTTTGATATCCTCTTTTGTGACATCAACTTTCTTTATTAACGTTTTAGCGAGATTCCGCTGCTCTTCATAAGTCATCTTATCTATATCTTTTACTGATAGATTCTTCCTAACATTCTTAGCTTTCAATTTTAAAATATTGTTTTCGTCTTTTTTCAATTGAGCTTCAAGAATGTTTTTTTCACTTTTGAACTTGTCGGCTTTACTTTTTAAATCTTCGATAGTTATCAAATCATTTAAGTAAAGGTCGTTAAGCTTGGTTATTTGTTTATCTATTTTTTTGATTTGGGATTCTATTTTTTTGGTATCTACCTTTGTTTCTTCAGGTTGCTTTAAATATTTATTTAATTCATCAGGGTTCTCTTGTAACTTTTTGATTTCGTTGATTACATACCCTTCCACGTCCTCTTTCAAGTATCTTCCGGATTGCGTACATTGTTCGTTATTGTTGTATACAGTTAAATAGGTGTGCTTTCTTTTCCATCGGTTATGACAGTCGTAAGCCATTAAACGAGTACCATCTTTTCGAACGGGCCCTTTTCTCATTTTCAAAGGAGCACCGCAGTAGCCGCAGCGAATCATTCCAGATAACATATATTTCGCTTGAAACGGTCTAGGATTATTTTTGTTTTGTTTAGTCTGTTGCTGACGCTTTTTGAATTCAGCTTGAGCTAGTTCAAAAGTCTCTTTGTCTATGATTGCTTCATGTAACCCTTCATAGATTTCGCCTTTGAACTCTGTAACTCCCGTGTATACAATAGACGTCAAAATATGACCGATACGTTTGTAAGTCCAAGGTTTGTCCCTTGTTACGTGCCCTTCGTCGTTTAAGCCGTCTTTTATCCTAGAGATAGATTTTCCGGAAAGATATTCTTTGTAAATCCTCTTTATGATTAAAGCCTCGGAAGGGACGACGTCCATGCTCTGAGTTTCTTTATTGTATCTGTAGCCGTAAGAAGTCAGATTCCACATCATAGACTTCCCTGACTTGGCTCGGCCATATCTTCCCATTTGCATACGCTCTTTGATTTGTTCGCGCTCAAACTCAGCGATGGCCGATAACAAAGTCAAAAATAGGTTTCCCATAGCGGTTGAAGTGTCTATATTCTCTTGTAACGAAACGAAACCGATATTATTCTCGTTAAAGATATCCCTGACTAAAAATAAAGTATCTTGAACACTTCGAGAAAGCCTATCTAGTTTGTAAACTAAAACAGTGTCAAATTTGCCCGTTTTTGCGTCTGTGATAAGCTTTTGCATAGCAGGACGGTCTATTTTACCACCGCTAAAACCGGCGTCCGTATAGACGTTGTAAATGGCCCAATTCATCGCCTCGCAGTATTTTGTCAAGGCGTCTTGCTGTTGGCCGATAGAATAACCTTCGATAGCTTGGTGTAATGATGACACACGAACATAGATTGCTACTTTCTTGGTTTGCATTGATTTATACCTCATTTCTTGTTAAAATGGGTATAGTAAAGAGCCCTACTAAAAGCAGGCTTTTACTATACTACCAATTATTAGCTCACGCTCTCCTCGTCCAAAATTTGAGCGTGGGCTTTTTTATTTACTTAAACAATTTTAAAACGTCAGATAGACCAAATGTAGTTTTATGGTAAACCTTGTTGTAGGCTGCTTTTTTAGGATTTTTAACCCAGCCCATGCCCTTCTTCCCATATCCGGGAATAATAGCTTTTTTAGCTTGTCTTTTCCATTTAGCAGTAGTGCGAGCTTTCAAACTCTTTTTTAAACTTGGTTTTCTAAATCCAACTTTCATAATCTAACCTCTGCCAATTATTTTTTAGTTTCAAAGACGTTGCTGCAATTTAAGCAGTGCCACTGTTTTTTGCCTTTTTTACCAGCAAAACCAGCGACAGCGCCAATACCACCAGATAATACAGCGCCACCAAGTGCTTTACCGACTGAAAATCCTTTTTTGTCTTGTTGCATAAATTGCACATTTTTTGAACCACACTTAGGACATTTAATAGCGTTCTTTTCAATTTTTGCCGCTTTTTTAATAGCTGCAACTTCTTGAGTTGATTTTGCGCTGTTAGACATAACTTGAGTCCATTTGCGGTTTTGAATTTCTGCCGCTTTTTCAGGATTGTTCTTAGCGGCTAGAAATTCCCCAAAACTTTTTGATTTCATCAAAGTTTTAAAGCCTACTTTAACAGGTTCGGCAGGTTCGCTTTGAATAGCAGTTTCAACCATTTCAGTGTTTTTTACTTCATCTTTTTCAGGCTCTTTTACCGATTCAAAGTCAACAGTCTTTACCTTTGTAGTTACAAGAGAGTAACCACATTCCGGACAGAATTTCATACCTTCTACGTGTGTTCCGCATTCCGGACAAAACTTCATCTTCATAGCTCCTTCGTTTCAGCTTTTAACGTGATTCAGGATTTGCACGATTGATTAGCGTTCTCTGTAGATATCAACGACTTCGCCGATTGTACGAATATCGTTTTCTTCAGAAAGTTGAATGTCATCATAATCTTTGTTAAGTGACTCTAATCGGTCGCTTTTTAGTTTCTTAACGTAGTTTTCACCGTCAACTTTAAAAATACCGATTTTGTTTAAATCAACTTGATTTTTCAATTTAATAAAAAGAAAATCGCCATTTTTGATTTTAGGCTCCATTGAATGACCAACGACAATTGCGATAGTGTCATATTCGCTTTCGTCTGGGATTTCATCTTCGTAGAAATCTACCATAGTGTCGTAGTCATCTTCTTGCCAGTAGCCAGTACCAGCCGAAACCTTACCGGGAGCAGGCAAGCTCACACGCTTTCTAGTTTCGTATTCGGCACGTTTTTCGCAAATATCAACGACTTTACCGTCTTCCTCTGCCAAAAGCTTCTCGGAAACCTGTACAAGCTTATCTTTGCGATTGTCGTTTAACTTATTATAGTTAGACAGTAGAATCGCTTGGCGAGGGTCAAAGTTGATTTTAGATATAGTAGCAGTCTTTTCTATAGGTGGAAATAAATCATCAATAGAAATATTAAAAGCGTTAGCTAAGGCGAACATTGTATCTTTTTTAGGAGAACGAAAACCTCGCTCGTAATTACCGATAGCATTTTTACCCATGCCAATTTTTTCGCCCAATTCTGTTTGGGTCCACTTATTTAATTTTCTATAGTATTTAATTTTCTCACCAATAAAATTAGCGATTTCTTCTTTATTCATAAATTACCTCTCTTTTTGACACTATTATAATAACACAAAAAACCACGAAAAGAAAACTTTTTTTGTTTTTTCGACAATTTTTTGTTGACAAACCACGAAACGTGGTCTATAATAAACTCGTAAGGTTGAGAAAGGCCTTAACAAAGCAAAGGGGGTGAGCGTATGAGACCCAAACGCTATCCGTATTGCGGAAATAAAAAACAAGCTGAATTGAATCAGCTTGCGGATAGAATGTTAACTGCTGAAGTTCAAATAAATCAGCTAGCAAGAGTTGTTTATCGAACTTCAAGCTGCCCGTCTGGTGTTTCAGAAACTTCATAACCAGCAAGTTTACATTCGTCAATAATTTCTTGCTTATCCATAATGTATTCAGCAGGATTTACGACAGCCCATTGAAATTGAGGGTCTTTGAATGTTCGTTGTAAATGTTCATCTAAATCTTCCCAATTTTTCGTCGGAACTTTGCTAGTTGGTTTCGGTGTAAGTTTTCCCATTTTTTCTCCTTTCATTAAAGATATTCACAAAACTATTATATAAAGTCTTTTAAGATTTTAAATCAGTCTAAAGACCGAGAGGAGCAGCAATGAGAGAGGATTTAATCATCGAGGTAGCTGACAAGATTATCGAATCAAGCGAAACTTACGGGGAAGCGTTGAAATTATGCAAACGAGTAGAGCACGAAATCGAATTGCGTGCTTATGAACAAAAAATAGAAAGGAGTAGGATATGCAAACAAAATTGTATGGCTTGCGAAAACGAGCAGGTTTGAGTCAAGCGGAATTAGCTGATATTATTGGGATTTCAGAAGGTTCTTATCGTTCAAAAGAACTTGGCCATACCGATTTTAAATCAACAGAAATGTTTATTATTGCTGACGTTTTTCATCTAGGAATACACGAAATTTTTTTACCACAAAAGACCACGAAACGTGTGCGAAGATTATCAGCAAGTTAGAAAGGAGTTCTATGAACGAATTAATTAACGTTACTCTAAACGAAAACCAAGAACCTGTCGTGTCAGGTCGTCAGCTTCATCAAGCTTTAGGAGTCAAGAAACGTTTTAGCGCTTGGTTTGAACAATATTCAGATATATTTAGCGAGGGCTACGATTTTACAGGTGTACCCGGAGGTACGCCCGTTAGAGGTGGAAATGGCAATATTCAATATTTAGATGATTATGCTCTTTCTGTTGATATGGCTAAGCACATTGCTATGATGACTAAAACCGACAAAGGCAAAGAGGTCCGCCAGTATTTCATTCAGGTCGAAAAAGATTTTAACAGTCCTGAGAAAATCATGGCACGAGCTCTTAAAATTGCTGACCGCAAAATCATTAAGCTTGAAGCAACAATCGAAGAGCAAAAGCCTAAAGTTATCTTTGCTAACGCAGTCAGCGCAAGTCATACGTCTATTTTAGTCGGTGATTTCGCTAAGCTCATGCGTCAAAACGGCCTTAATTTTGGTCAGAATCGCTTATTCTCATGGTTGCGCCAAAATGGCTATCTTATTAACAGGAAAGGTAGCAGTTGGAACATGCCGACGCAAAAAGCAATGGATTTGGGTCTGTTTGAAATCAAAGAAACGACTATCAATCATTCAGACGGCCATATCAGCATTAACAAGACGCCTAAAATTACAGGTAAAGGGCAATTGTATTTCGCTGATAAGTTGTTGAATGTTGACGACAGCAAAAAACTTAGCTAACTAACTGTTTTCAGGCTGGTTGATACGGCTCTAGTAGGTGATTACTCATAAATATCAATTTGACTTGATTTTCCTTTACCAATATAGATTTTTTAATCATTTACACGATAGTATCTCCTATTTATTTTTAACCGGCTGAAAAGTGCCTACTAGGGCCATACCAGCCAGTCTGAGAGCATAAAAAAAGCCCTTAGCTAACGGCAATTAGTTAAAGGGCAAACATAAACATTACAAAGGTATTTTAACATGAAACGAAAAAAAGAACAATGGAAACCTAAAGTTACTAGTTATCGCGAAGTAACCGAGAACAATGAAACAAAGCTAGTTGAATTTGACCCAGCAGACTACACAATCCCAGCGGGCCATCTAGTTTACAGAACTCTTGTGATGATTAATGAAAATCGATTAGAGGAGCGAACAGCATGACATACATAATTATCACAACAATCATTTTAGCATTAACAGAAATCACTATCTTGCCATTTATTGGCCGCTACACAGACGATAAGGAGCAATAACATAATGAAATTTTTCGGTAAAATTCACGACTTCTTCTTTCCTGAAAACGAAGAGGTTGAAGCAAAAGATTTTGTAAGATTCCCAAATGAAGCAGACCGTTATAGAGAAATCGCTGCCAAACTAAATCAGCAATTAATTTTGAGTAACAGAATGTGTAAAGACTTAAATCAAAGGGTTTTTGATTTAGAGAAAGAAAATAAATGTTTACGCGAAATGTTAGCAGAGGTTAAGAAATAATGTATGTGAACGAAGTAAAAAACAACGCTTTTTACCAGTTCCCGCAATGGCTCTTGAAAGAAGAACCATACAAGAATCTTGGTGATAAAGCCAAAATGATGTACATGCTGCTCTTTGACCGTCGGACGCTATCAATCAAAAACAAATGGTATGACGAAGACGGAAGAATTTTCATGATTTTCACTAACGAGCAGTTCATGGAAGAACTTAATTGTTCTGAGCCGGCAATCATCAAAGCTAAGAAAGAATTGGCAAAATTTGGCCTTTTAGAAGAGGTCAGACAAGGAATAAACAAGCCCAATCGCTTGTATATCAATGGAACTAAAGAAACTTTAGGTCAAGAACTAAACTTTTTTAAGTCCGGAACTAAAGAAACTTTAGGTCAAGAACTAAAGAAAGTTAAGGGAATCAATACTAATAATATCAATACTAATATATCAAATAATATATATACAGATAACAAGCCAATCAATTTCGGGCAATTCGTAAAAGCGGAAGGTCTAAAGGTCAATGATAGACACATGACACGTCTGCTAGAGTATATCGGTTTAGACGGTATGGATATGGAATTGGTCAAAGAAGCGGTTAGACGAACTACTGACGGTGGTATTGATAATCCGAGTTACACGTTTAGAATTTTGGACAGTTGGAAAGCGAAAGGTATTACCACTGTAGAGCAAGCCAACGAAGAGAAAGAGGAATTTCATAACCAAAAACAGCGACGTAGCTATCCTACCAAACAGCAACCAGCTAAAAGTAACGTCCCTGAGTGGGTAGATGAAGAATACAAACACGAAGCAACAGCGGACGAGCAAGCTAAGCTTGACGCGCTGAAAGCAGCATTTTTAGAGGAGTAAACATAAACATGAACGTAAAACAAACAATTTTAGAAGAGCACAAAACACTTGAACGAGTTAAAAGGCTTAAAGACGAGCTAAAACATATCGTCGCCGTCGCAAAAATTGGCGATATGTTGGGCGAAGTCAATTTTAACAAAAGCGAAAAGGGAATGATTGACGGGTTCTTATTACTATCTGAAGTTTTAGAAGACGTCTTGAATGGAGCAGAGGCAGGAGAAGCATTCGAGAATAAATTGAAAGAGCTAGGAATGAAATCTGACGAGGATAAAGACTAATGAAAATTGAATTATTACACGTCGTCAATGGTTATCGCAAGTTTCATCTTGGATTCTTTGATGACGGTCAGAAAGCAGTCGAAGCACTAAAACGTGATGTAGCTATCAATTCGGCGATTCATGAGCCTAGATTTCGTAAATCAATGAGTGACGACGGTATTCGAATCGATTACGGTGCTAAGACTTGCTACTACTTGCTGCAAGCTAGAAAGGTCAGCTAATGCAATATGGATTATTTGGTGACTTTGATTATGATGATTGGCTAAGTACGTACGAAGACCATGAAGCAGCGTTTCAGGGTGACGAGGACGAGGCTTATGACCGCTGGAAAGATGACCAGCTAGAAGATTGGAATTGGTAGAGGAGAAAACATGACAACAGAATTAACACAAAGACAAATTACGTCAAGCGTAGCTAACCGAATTGAAGAAATGAAAGGCGAAGGCTTGCTAGTAGCACCTAATTACAGTGTAAGCAATGCTCTAAGTTCCGCTTATTACGCTTTGACGAATTCAAATAGCGGCAATTTGCTAGGAAAATGTACGCAAGACAGTATTTACAATGCTTTGCTTGACATGGTAACGCAAGGCCTAAGTCCGGCTAAAACACAATGCTATTTCATTCCTTACGGAAACAAGGTCAAGCTAATGCGTTCATATTTTGGAACGATGAAAGTCGTTAAGCAGCTTCCTGAAGTAAAAGATATCTATGCAGAAGTCATCTATGAAGGTGATAACGTTGAAATCAAGAACGTCGAAGGCCGTAAGGTGCTGGTTAAACACGATACTAATTGGCTAAATCAAGATAATCCAATTATTGGTGCTTACTGTATTATCGAAAAAGTTGATGGTGAGAAGATTTTGACAATCATGACCAAAAAAGAAATCGATAAAGCTTGGGGGCAGTCAAAAAATAAAACCGTTCAAAACAATTTCCCGCAAGAAATGGCAAAACGTACTGTAATTAATCGTGCTGCTAAACAATTCTTTAACACAAGTGACGATAACGACTTATTTATTGACGCTGTAAATCGAACTACAGCAAACGAATATGATGACGAACGAAATGTCAAAGACATAACGCCAGAACAAGACGACAGCGAAAGCATTGACAGTTTCCTTGGCGAACCATTGCCAGAAGCTGCTGACGAAGAAGCAAAACAGCCTAAAGATGTGACACCGTCCGAAGACACCGCTCAGGAGCTCACAGAAGCCCCAGAACCGGCCCAAATGCCAGAACCTGAAGAATTACACGAACCGGAACAAACAGAGCTATTTGAGCAGCTAGGAGAACTATATGACTAAGCTAACAGATGAGAACTACTATCAAGATAAAACTTACTTGTCTAATTCACGCTTTAAGCAGTATATGCAATGTCAAGCTAAAGCTTACGCCGTTGAAAACGGTGAATGGATAGAAGACCGAGATGAGACCGCTCTTTTGGTCGGCAATTACGTACATAGCTACTTTGAATCTGAAGAAGTTCACGACGCTTTTGTTGAAGCCAACAAAGCCAAAATCATCGCTAAAACAGGCAAGAACAAGGGTGGTCTGAAGGCTGATTTCGTTGTCGGTGAGAAAATGATTAACGCCTTGAAAGATGACGACAACTTTAATCGTCTATATCACGGCTATCCAAGTGATGACGTCAAAAAAGAAATGATTGTGACCGGTGAAATTGAAGGAGTGCCAATCAAAGGCAAACTTGACAGTATCAACCTATCTCGTGGTTATTTTGTTGACTTGAAGACCATGAGGTCGATTTACACCGAAGAGTGGAACTCAGACCTACATAAGAAAGTGCCAGCAGCAGTCAATAATATCTTAAATTTTGGCTATAATGGCCAACTTGCTCTCTATCGTGAGCTACTGAAACAGATGACAGGCCAAGAGTTTAGGCCGCTTATCGTAGCCGTATCAAAAGAAAACGTTCCTGACAAGGAATTTATCAAAGTTGATGAGAATTGGCTTGATGAAGGTCTTGAAAAGATTAAGGACAACGTCAAAGAGGTCTGGGACGTGATTCAAGGCAAGCAAGAACCTAAGAAGTGTGGTCATTGCGACTATTGCAAAGCCCAAAAGAAACTTTCTAAACTTATTAGCTTAAATGACATGATAGGAGATTAAAAACATGCAAATGGAACACGTTACAGATAGCGTCACTATCTACTCGGACGGAACTAATTTACAGGTCATTCATGACCTTGGTCCTGAATTCGTTTTAGATTTCGCCCTCGAAAAAGAACCAGCTTATAATATCGATAATTTAGGCAAGACAGATTACAGCTATCACCTAAGACCACTCTTTAGTGTTTCTGGGTTCTGCTCAAAAGGCAGCGATGACCTTCATCGGTTAAAATGGGCCATCTTACAATTTCAAGAATTTAAAGATTATTTAAAAGAGAACCAAGCAGAAATGCTTGAATGGTATTTCAATCCGAAAGGAGAAACAGAATGATTGACTTTCTTAGAGAAGCAGGAATGGCCTTCCTTTGGGTGCTCTTAGGTTATCTTATCGGAGAACGTCAAAGTAAGAAATGAGGTTAAAACTCATGAACAGACTAAAAGAATTAAGAAAAGAGAAAAAGCTAACTCAAGAAGAATTAGCTAAAATTCTTGGAATTTCTAAACGAACGTTAGCTTATTGGGAAAAAGGTGAAAGCCGAATAAAAACCGAAAAAGCTGAAAAGTTAGCAGACTTTTTCGAGGTAAATACCGCTTACTTGTTAGGATATTCAGACTTCCCAGCTAGAAAACTTAAAGAGTTACTTTTTCATGAAATCAAAGCAGAAAAAGAATACAAGGTTATTCGTATTGGAAACGAGAACTTTATTTCTGAGAATAGAGTTTTAAACATAATTGATAAATACGTGCCGTGATTCACGATAAAAGCGAACTAGAAAGACGTGCCGATTTTAACGAGACGGCAATGTAAAGAATTTCAGCGGGCGCAAGCCTTACTCACACTTTAAAACGTGCCCGCTTTTATTTTTGAGGAGAAAAAATGAAAGAAGACCTTATCAAATTGACGCAAGAGGATTTTGAAACTTACGCAAAACATAAAATTTCAGAGCACCTTGAATTAGAACCACATGATGTTTACATGGTTTGGTTTAACTATACGTTTGGAAATGCTAAAGGAATGTTTAGCTTTGACAGTGAGAAAGCTTATCCAATGAGCAATCCAAATTCGAAACTTCCGGATTATGTTGAAGTGACATACAACAGCGAAAAGCATGAGTTTTATTTCGATTGGTACACAAAAGAACGCCAAGAAGTCACTCACGTCGCTTTTGAGATTCCGGGGCTTACTGATGAAATTTGAGTTTATTTTATCGAATACCAAAAAGCAAAAACAGATGTTAAACGCCAATGACCGTCCCCATTGGACGCAAAAGGCCAAAATCACCGCATTTTTACGTGCTACAGCCGCTAGAGCAGGTCAGCAATGTAATTGTACCCCCTACTCAAAAAAGCGCCCCTGCGGCCTTGTAGTGACGATTTACGCACCCACTAAAAGACGACTTGACCCACCTAATTTTTATCCGACAGTAAAAGCGCTTGTCGATGGATTGACAGACGCCGGAATCTGGACGGACGATAACTCGGAAGTCATTAAATTTATGACGTTTAAACGAGGTGGACCAAGCGAAATACCCGGAAAATATAGGGTTAGATTGGAAATAAAGGAATTATTATGACAAAGAAATATATTGTAAGGGAATACAGCCCAAAACTTAGAACAGCGACTTGGTTCGCTACAGCCAAAGATTTTAATGAAACAGAATTTAAAACAAAAAAACAAGCCCTAAAATACCTAGAAAAAGCTCGTAAAGAGCCCGGTCAAAAAGAATATTACGAGGTGGTAAGTTGAAAGCTGAAAGATACATGTTTTTAAGTATGTTGTTATCGTTTACAATCATCGTCACAGTCGTCTTCTTCACGATTGAGCTAGGAATTCAAAAGACAGTGTACAATAACAAAATTACAGAGCTGAAACTTGAAAATATCAAGCAAAAATATGAAATCAAGCGGTTAGAGGACAATCAAACGATTATCTATCACGCTGATAGCTATGGGGGAGAGTACGATTATGAAAGTACGGTTCACACTAGCAAACAGTAAGCCTTTAACGACCTGTATTAGCAAAAGCACGTATGAATATATATACAATCGTTGGAAAGCTGGTCAGGACGTTGAATTAGGACATAAACGGACCATTTTAAACAGTGAAATTGAGGAAATCGAGGTATTGGAAGATGAATAAGTGGTATACGGTGTACGCAAGTGAAACAGACCGCCCAGAGCTCTGTTATCGCTTACTTGCTCCCTCTAAAGACGTTGCTTTAGATATTGTTTCAAGAGACCCCAGAATCAAAGAATGGGAGTTAACTAATATTTGGGTAGAAGACGAGGAAACACGATGAAAAATAGAAAAATAGCAGTTTTAGCAGGTGCGGCACTAATGGCAGTTGGTTTAGCTACGTTGTCGGGGTGCGCTAATGAGTCAGAGAAAGTCTCTTACAACATTAGCAAAGAAGCTGATAATTTCAACGTTCGTAGACGTGTAGCAGTCATCAATACACGTACTGACAAGATTGAATTTAAGGTCGAAGGTCTTATCTCAGTCGACACGTCAAACAGCAAGAAATTAGTCGTTATCGCTGAAGTATCAAAAGGAAAATACAGAAAGCATTTAATCAATATGACTAAAAACAACATGTATGTCGTTGAAGATTTGACTGACGGAACCAAAGTCGATAAATACAAGTACGAAGTTGAGTACATGCCTGAAAGCATTCTTCCTGTAACAATCACAAATAACGAGTGAGGTGCTGAGAGATGAAAAATAAAGCTCTAGTAATGCTAGTCGGTCTAGCGCTGACTGCAATTGGCCTTGTTGGGTGTTCAGACAGTGGAAGCGCGGCAAGTCATGGCACGTACGCTTACATACCAACTGATAAGCAGAATAGTGGTTGGGAGCGTGTGGAAGTTAAAAGGCACTATTTCCACGGAGACGATGGGATAGAAATCGAAACAACAGACGGACGAACTATCGAAGGCTACGATATTACAATTGTGAAGGAGTAGATGATGAATCTGAAAAAATTTTTAGCTAAATTACAAGGAGAACTCAAAGACACTGAGCGTAGTAACAATTTTCAAAGGATTGCTGGATTTAATAGTGGTCTCACTTATGCGATGGAGATTGCTATACAGCTTGAAGAATCTGATAAAACCAAGATGAATCTGGAAGACTTAGAGCGAGCGAATACACTTGTCCAAAACGTCAAAATTTTAGAAACATTGTCTAAAAGCAAGATTTATCACATTGCTGTAAAATATCCTGACGGAAGAGATGACTGTGTATTCATGAAAGATGAGCTCAAAGAAAAAATTCAGAAGGTGTTTGAAGATTGTGCTGAAGAATCAAAAGCAGAGCTGAAAGAATTGGGGGTTGACTATGAATAAGCAAGAATTGATGAGAAAAATGCATGAAGTGGGATTCAATTGCAAAGCAATTAAATATGCTAGTCAATTTGATAAAGGTTATAACAATGGGATTGCCTATGCTATAAATTTGCTTGACAAGCTTGATGAACCAGAAAAGCCTATTGTGCCACAATTTGTAGCTGACTGGTTTGAAGACCGTGAACATAATCTTGAACTTTATGTATCTAATCTTTGTGTAAATTTTCAACTACATAAAGAACAATTAAATGATGAGTTTGCAAATTGGTATTCCAACTTTGAAAATGAGCCTATTCAAACACTTGTGAAGATGAAACTCTATGGCTATGAAGTTGAGAAAGAAAAAATGTATAGAGCGAGACACAAGCTGACAGGCGAGTACTTATCTCAAAATTATACTAAAACTGGTTACTATCATGGCTTAGACCACTTTCATATACTTAAACTTTCAAAAAAAGATTGGGAAGAGTTAGGTGTGTTGGACGATAAAATGTATGAAATTGAAGAGGTGAAAGAATGATACAGAAGATTGAAGTTCTAAAGATTACTAACATTCACTATTCTAGGTTGAAAAGAGAGTATGATACAGAGACAGAACTCTTAGGAATATTTTCTTCAGAAACAGAAGTCCACAGAGCAATTGGAGCACTTGGTTTTGACCCAGAAGACTTTGTAACATTTGGGAAGATTACTGTGAGGAGAATGGACTATGAAAGAGTATTTAGTTGAAGGATATTTCCAAGGGAAATTAAGCTGTACTTTCACCGTGACGGCGCTTTCCCCGCACGATGTCTTTTGTATTATCGCAAATAACCCAAATTACATAAGGTACCTTAATTTAGATGAGGTAAACATATCTTTAGCTTCTAAATTGGACTTTATTTGTGAAGGAACAAAGGTTAGAGCAGTTCCTAGACAATAAAAAAAGCCAAGTCGCAATCAGCTCCTTAGCAAACGTTCTCATTATTACTATTATAGCATAAGGAGATTGAGAAAATGCGACTTTTTCAGGACATAGATAAGGTTTTAACAAAACGCAACGCTTACGAGGTGCTCTCTCTTTATCGTCGTTATTCTCGTATGGCTGGCGAAGAGTACACACCTAAAATTACAGCAACTTACTCGCTAGAACCTAAAGCGTCAGGATTTAGCAATAGCAAACAAACGGAAATTCAAGTAACTAGACGTGTAGCAGCTTGGGACGAAATGCAAGCAATTACGAAAGCAATTAACCGCATTATTGACCCATTTGTAAGACAAATTTTGATTGAAAAATACTGTAAATGGCAAATCAAATCAGATTGCGAAATCTACATGGAACTAGGCTACTCTGAAAGCGAGTTTTACCGCATGCTTGAGCGCGGAGCGGTCGAGTTTGCGGAATGTTATCGAGGCGGAGAATTGCTGGTCTTCCGAATTGGGAGAGAAGAGCAAGAAAATAGCTGGGATAACAACGTTTCTGAGTGTTAAAATCATATTATAGAAAAAAATAGCATAGAGCGCGACATTGTCACCTGTGTTAAAGCGGTCGCGCCGCAACATATGGGAGCTTGCCGTAATGCGAAAGCTAGCAGCACCGTACGTTGGTAGGGATATAGCAAAGGGGTGAATGCGACAGACTTTTAATCTGTAGGCGTAGGTTCGAATCCTACTTTCCCTGTTTCGGTCACACGTTTGTGTGGCTTTTTATTTATTTGAGATTGAGAGGTGATGGAAAATCGCTAAAATGACATTAAAACAACAGAAATTTGCTGACGAGTACATTATCTCTGGAAATGCAACGCAAGCAGCTATTAAAGCGGGTTACAGCCAAAAATATGCGAATACGAATGCAAGTAAGTTACTACAAAATACTACAATCAAGTCCTATATAGATGAGCGACTGGAAGCTTTGCAATCGAAAAAGGTCGCAGACCAGCAAGAAGTGCTTGAGTATTTGACGTCAGTCATGCGCGGTAAAGAAACCGAGCAGACCATTATTGGCGTCGGTGATTTTGGTCAAGAATTGACTGACATCGAAGTTAGTGCTAAGGACCGTATCAAGGCGGCTGAACTTCTCGGAAAACGTTACAGAATGTGGACCGACAAGCAAGAAGTTGAGGTGCAAGGAACGGTGGTGTTCGCGAATGAAGACGACATCGCAGACTAACGACGTTATCGTCAATCTTCCTAAAATGGTCGGTGGCGGATACGGTAAGTTCTGGCGTTCTAAGAACTTCTACAGGGTTGTCAAGGGTTCTCGTGGTTCGAAGAAGTCGAAAACGACGGCTTTGAACTTTATCACAAGACTTTTGAAATACCCGTGGGCAAACTTGCTTGTGGTTCGTAGATACTCAAATACTAACAAGCAATCAACTTATACGGATTTTAAATGGGCGTGCAATCAATTGAAGGTTGCGCACCTTTTTAAATTCAATGAGTCCTTGCCTGAAATCACTTTAAAGAAGACAGGTCAAAAGATTCTTTTTCGAGGTCTTGATGATGAATTGAAAATCACGTCTATTACAGTTGACGTTGGTATTCTTTGCTGGGCTTGGTTTGAGGAGGCTTATCAAATCGAAACAGAAGATAAATTCAGTACAGTCGTCGAATCTATTCGTGGTAGCTTGGACGTTCCCGGATTTTTTAAACAAATTACGGTGACGTTTAACCCCTGGAATGAAAGGCACTGGCTGAAACGTGTATTTTTCGATAAAGAGACACAACGGGCTGACACGTTAGCTTTGACTACTACTTACAAGTGCAATGAGTGGCTAGACGAAGTCGATAGACAACGCTACGAAGACTTGTATATCACTAACCCAAGACGTGCTCGTATTGTTTGCGACGGTGAATGGGGCGTAGCTGAAGGCCTTGTGTTTGAGAACGTTAAGGTTGAAGACTTTGACAAAGACGAGCTGCTTAAAGATAAGAATAATAAACTGGCGCTTGGTCTTGACTTTGGTTTCACGCATGACCCAACAGCGCTTGTAGCTTGCCTGATTAATGACGAGACGAAGCAAATACATATTTTCGATGAAGCTTATCAAGTCGGCCTAATCACTCGTGAGGTGGCTAACTTGATTACATCAAAAGGCTATCAAAAGATAACGATTATAGCCGATTCAGCAGAGCCTCGCTTGATTGAGGAACTTAAACAAGAGCACGGTTTGAGACGTGTGAAGCCTAGTCGAAAAGGTAAAGATTCAATCATGGCAGGTATTTCGAAGTTGCAAGGCTACCAAATTATCGTTCACCCGGCTTGTACGCACATTATGGACGAGTTTTACAGCTACTGCTACCAACAAGATAAAGAAGGTAACTGGCTAAACAAACCTGAAGATAAAAATAACCACTTGATGGACGCACTTCGCTATGCTTTGCAATGTGTCGAAAGCAAGAGCTGGCTATATTAAGGAGTATACAATGCTACAAACTGAAAATATTTCAACGCTTGGCGCTGAGATTAAGAGCTTAATCAACAGCGACCGAACTAGCGCTTTAAAGCGGAAAATGAATGACGGAGTCAGATATTATGATTCGCAGCATGACATCTTGAAAACACGCTTATTCTACTTTGATAGCAACGGACAGCTGAGAGAGGAAGAATATCGAGCTAATACGAAAATTTCACACGGTTTCTTTACTGAACTTGTCGACCAAAAAGTCCAATACTTGCTATCTAATCCGGTCGAATTCGAAACGGAAAATTTAGAACTGCAAGATTATCTGGAACAATACATCGATGACGACTTTCAACTTATGCTGCAAGAGCTTGTCGAAGGTGCTAGTCAAAAGTCCTATGAGTATGCGTTCTGGAACGTTGATGAGAATGGCAAGGTCAAGTTTAGAACTGCTGACGCACTCAAAACCATTCCAATTTACGACGAGAATCTAGCAATTGACCAGATGATTTACTACTACGATGACCAAATCACAATCAAGAACGAGGTCAAGAACGTGGTTCGCGCTCAGTTCTGGACCAAAGAACAAGTGTTTTACTTTGTCTGCGTCGATGAAGGCAAAATGGAGCTAGATGAATCTATCAAGGTGAATCCGGCTTTCCATCAGCTCGCTAAAGACGAGAAAGGTGTCTACTACGGCAAAGGCTACGGCCAAGTGCCGTTTATCAAGCTAGCAAATAATAAGCGTGAAAAGACCGATTTAGAGCCAATTAAAGACTTAATTGACGACTATGATTTGATGGCTTGCTCATTGTCTAATAACTTGATTGACTTTGACCACCCGATTTACATCGTTCGAGGCTTTGAAGGTGATAATCTAGACTCGCTGGTTACCAATTTGAAGTCTAAGAAAACTGTTGGAGTCGGTGAAGGCGGCGGTATTGACGTTCAAACCGTTGACATTCCGGTCGAAGCTCGCAAGACTAAGTTGGCAATTGATAAAGAAGGTATTTACAAATTCGGTATGGGCTTTGATAGTTCTCAAACTGGCGACGGAAACATCACGAATATTGTAATTAAATCACGTTACAGTCTGCTTGACCTGAAATGTAATAAGACTGAGGTTCGATTGAGAGCGGTTATCAAGCAAATGCTTGACCTAATTATCCAAAATATCAATGAATTGAACGGAAAAGCGTTTGATTCGTCAGATATTGAAGTGATTATCACACGCTCAGTCATGGCTAACGAGACTGACAACGCTACTGTTGCTAAAACGGAAGCAGATACTAAGCAAGTATTGATTAACAACATCATGACAGCTGCTCCTCGTTTAGATGACCGCACGGTTTTGGAGCTACTCGCTGAAATTCTAGAGATTGACCCAGACGAAGTCGAGAAAGCTTTAGGCGAACAGGCTTACAAGTCTGATTTTAACCAAACAACAGAGGTAAATGATGACGGAACTGAATCAATTCCAACAGGAAATCGAGAATCTGCTGGCGAAGGCGGACAAGAAGACTGATAAACAGCTATATGGTTTGTACGTTGACACGATTAAGGACCTTAAACAGGCTTTGCTGGTCGATTATCAACGCTATGAACAGCTATCGTCCACAGAACAGCTAAAATTAAGCCGTATGACAAGCCTTTTAGAACAACTTGATAAATCAACCAAGGAACTAAAACAAGGACTTAAAACGGAAATTAACGGCCATTTAGAGGACACCGGGAAAATAGCTTATAACGAGCTCTTTTACGAATACGAGTCTAAAAACACAGCTATCAATTTCACAATGCTAAAAAGCGAAGAGCTGAAGACGATTATCGAGACGCCCGTAGCCAATTACAAGCTGTCTGAGCGTTTAAACGACGGTGTAGCTGAGAGACTGAAGTCAAATATCAAATCAGAGCTTACACGAGTGTTTTTGTTGGGCTATAGCTACAAGCAGACTGCTGCTAGATTGGCAGAACTTGGCTATAGTTCTTATCGTCGAGCCTTGAACATTACACGCACCGAGGCTGGTCGAGTTCAGGCAATCGCAAGACAGAAGTCGCAAATGGAAGCAATGAAACTGGGTATTGAGTTTGAAAAAGAATGGATTTCAACGCTTGATAATCGCACTCGTAGCGACCACGCTAAGCTTGACGGCCAACGTGTCAAACCTAACGAAGACTTTGAAGTCAGCGGGCTTAAAGCGAAACAGCCACACATGTTTGGTGTTGCTGCCGAAGATTGTAACTGCCGTTGCCGCACCGTTTCACGTTTGAAGAACGATAAATCAGCGCTTTTGAGACGTGACAACAAGACGGGAGAGGTTTCTAAATGGAGAAACTACAACGAATGGTTAGCAAATAAAAACGGTTTTAAATCTTTTGAACAAATTATGGCGGAAGGCTATGAATTAGGACGAAAAAATCGAATTGACAAGGCAAGAAAAGGAGCTGTTCAGGCAATTGAGAAAACGAATATGTCTACGGCTGTTGGTTTAGCAAATTACAATCAATTTCTTGATAAATTTGATACAATTAAAGATGAAAATATGCTAACCTTGTATTCAAAACTTGGTAGCAAACTTGAATACAAGAGTTTAGGCGGAAAAAGAGCCTTTGCAAGAGGGAGCAGCGTTCAATTAACGCAAGGTTCCTTTGATGGATTTAAAACGAAAGACGGTACAGCTTACATGAAAAATCCGCTTTCTACCGTTTTTCACGAAAACGGTCACGCCCTTGATTATTTAGGGTTTGACAAGCTAACTAAAGGCGAGCGAGTGGTTATTGGTCAACAAAAAACGCGTTTATCTGGAAAAACTTACACAATCGATATATACGGCACACACGCTTCTTCTTTACCGCAATATAACTTGAAAGAGACACTTCAAAATGATTTTTGGAGATATATTAACGGTGATTTACGAATTATCAAAAAAGGCGAGCGTGTTCCGGCAGCAGAAAGAGCCAAAATCAGAACCCAAAGCCAAGAAAATATAAAGAAATTCGTTAAAGAAGTAGGAGAGCTCGGAAAGAGAGTTCCTGATATAATTCCACCGCTGTCAGACATGTTTGAAGCTACAGGTTATCATTATGATTATCCTTTTGGTTGGGGACATGGCAAAAGATACTGGAAACGTCCGGGAACGGCAGAGACGGAGTTTTTTGCAGAAATTAGCGAGCTTTTAGCGACAAGCCCCGAAGCATACAACGAAATCAAACGAATGTTGCCGAACGCTGTAGAAGTTTATCATCGAATTGTAGAAGATATTTTGAAGGAGTTGTAATATGTTTTATTTTGAAGATGACAAATTAAAAACAAGAGTATTAGACGCCGAAGAGAAGTATTCTGAACATTTTCAAGAAGATTTTCCGATTTTTGAAGTGCTTTCAGAAATGCCAACGGCTGACGAAGTCGAAAAACTTGAGAAAAGCGTCGCTGATTGCATTAGCAACGATAAACCTTATCCAAAGCCAGATGATTATGATGACAGGCTTTATTAACTAGCGCTATCTTAACTGATGGTGCTTTTTTTATACCCAAAAAGTCGTAGAAATACGGCTTTTTTTGTTTTGCGCTCTTGGTCTAACGGAAAGACGTTGGTCTCCAAAACCAAAAATATGGGTTCGATTCCTATAGAGCGTGTTCGCCAAGACAAGGCGTTAAACTGTCAACATTATTCAAATTCTCGTGGTCGTCTCACGTTAAACAGACGTAGAAGGAGAACAAATGAAACGTGAATTCCTACAGTCTCTAGAACTGTCTGAAGAAGTTATCAACCAAATCATGGCGGAGCACGGCAAAACCGTTCAGGCTACGCAAGAGAAACTGTCCGCGGCAGAAGCACAGCTTAACGAAGCCAATGCAACGCTTGCCACTTTGAAGAAAAACAACAAGGACAACGAAGAGCTACAAAGCGAGTTGAAATCTTATAAAGAGCGAGTTGAAACGCTTGAACAGGAAGCAAAAGATAACGCTCGTAAACAGACAATCAAAGACGCTTTGACGGCCGCTAAAGGGACTGACGTTGATTATCTCATGTTTAAACTTGGTGACCTTGAAGTCGATGACGAAGGCAATGTGAAAGACCTTGAAAACAAAATCAAGGACCTAAAAGCAAGTCTTCCAACGTTCTTTGAGCAATCATCAGAACCGCCTAAAGAACCAGAAGGTTTCACTAAGCTTGGTGGCGCTGGTCTAGGTGGCGGAAAAACACCACAAGAAACAAGTCTTGAGTCAATTCTTGCAAATCCTGAAGCAAATCTGACTCAGTTCTTGCAGCAACAAAACAAATAAAAAGGAGAGTTTTAAATGCCAAACGAAATCACAAAAGTTCTGGATACAATCACACCAGAAATCTACAACACCTACATTCAGCAATATACTGCCAAAAAATCACTAATTGTTAACTCAGGAATCGCAATCGCTGACGACCGTGTCTCTAAAATGATTACAGCAGGGAACACACTCGTTAACATGCCATTCTGGAATGACCTTGACGGGGAAGACGAAGTTCTTGATGAAGATAAAGAACTTTCAACTGGCAAAATCACAGCAGGAAAAGACATTGCGGCGGTTATGTATCGTGGCCGTGGTTGGTCTGTAAACGAACTTGCTGCTATCATTTCCGGCGATGACCCAATGCGTGCCATTCTTGACCGTATCGGAGACTACTGGTTACGTCAAGAGCAAAAAGTTTTGCTTTCAGTGCTTAAAGGTTTGTTTGTCGAAGGTGGAGCGCTTGCTTCTAGTCACTTGCTAGATATTTCAACAAAACCAATTACAGCTAAAGAAGTACTTAACGCTAAACAGTTGCTTGGAGATTCAGCTAGCAAACTTAAAATCTTGGTTATGCACTCAGCTGTATACACTAAATTACAACAAGACAATTTAATTAATTACATTCAACCAACAGACGCAACAACAGAAATCCCTGTTTACCTTGGCTACCGCGTCGTAGTTGATGATAGTAATATGCCGGCTGACGATGTATATACTACTTACTTGTTAGCTGAAGGTGCTTTCGGTCGCAACAACGGAACGCCTGAAAAATTAACAACCTTTGAAACAAACCGTAAAGCGGCTGCTGGTGTTGATGAAGTTTACACACGTCGCGCTTTTGTTTTCCACCCTTATGGTATTAAATTCACTGATACTACAGTAGCTGGCGAAACACCGTCAAACGCAGAACTTGCCACAGCTAATAACTGGTCTAAAGTCTACGAAGACAAAAATATTGGTATCGTGGCAATTCGTCACAAATTGTCTACTGAAACTGTTTAAGGAAGGTGATTCGAATGAAAAAACTTTATCTTGTTGTTGATTCGTTCATCGATTCGCAAGACGAAGGTGTTTTCTACCCTATCGGGGCTATCTATCCCCGCGAAGGGTATGAACCAGACGAAAAACGTGTCAAATCTTTCTTGAAAGGCGAAAACGCCAAAGGCTCAGTGCTTATCAAGGAGCTCATTCAGCTTCCGGCTAAAGACGTGGTTGAAACACCGCAAGAAGTAGCTGAAGAGCCTGAAAAAGAGCTTAATCGTGATGAAATCAAGGCAAAACTTGATGAATTGGGCGTAGATTACAAGAAAAATGCACGTACTGAAGCGCTAGCTGACTTGCTAGCTGAACAAGAAGGGGAGTAGTCAGTTACTCTCTTTTAATTTTGGGGGTATGTATGATTATTTCACTTGAAGACGCTCTTAAAATCGATAAAAATGCCACACAAGAGTATTGTGATGGTCTTGAAACGATGGTTAGAGTGTCAACTAACAACAATTTCCAAAATATTCGCTTTAGGTGCTCTGGTTTGGTGCTTTCAGATAATGAAATCCGCGTCTCTAAAGGACGTCTGGACATTTTTAAAGCCGGTGACACCGTTGAAATAAACGACTCAAATTATAACGACGGCTTATATACCGTCTTAGAGGTCACTGACGACGTTTTAAAGATTAATGGACAATTTATCACGGAAGTGTCAACGCAGGCCATACTGACCAAAATAAGCTACCCAGCGGACGTCTTAGCTGGAGTTAAGAAATTAATTCAATACGATTCTAAAATGTCTGGTAAAATTGGGGTCAAATCGGAATCGATTAGTCGTCATTCGGTGACTTACTACGATGTGACCGCAGCAGAGAGTCAAGAAGGCTATCCGGCTACTTTGCTAGGTTTTTTGAAGAAATATAAGAAATTGAGGTGGTCTTGATGTCTACTTTTACGATTTTAAAATATGATAAGACGGGTAGAAGAAACAGTTTAGGCCAAATCATTCACGACTTTCAGGAATCTAGCGCTTTTGACGGCTGGATTGACTTTTTGGGTGGTGAAGAAAGCAACAGTCAGAACGCAATCACAGCAGATAGTACTCACATTATTATCACGTTCGAAACAAGCTTAGAAATCAGCATTTCGGACCGTATTCGCTTTAAAGATAGAGATTACGAAGTGACATACGTTGATAATCCGATGGAATTAGACGACCACTTGGAAATCTTTTTGAAGGCGGTGGGTTGATGTCTAGCGAATTTAAAGATAATTCAGCAGCAGTCAAGCATGAAATCGAGCTACAAGCTATTCGTGGCCTGATTCAAGCTTGTATGCTTGTTGAAGGTGTAGCTATTGGTTTGGCGCCGGTAGATACTGGAGCCTTGCGCGATAGTATTGACTACCGCGTTGACCGTGACGAGTTGGTCGGGTACGTCGGAACCAATTGCGAGTATGCGGTTTGGATTGAATTCGGTACTGGTGAATTTGCCGAGAAAGGCAACGGTCGAAAAGGTGGCTGGGTCTATACAGCTGCTGACGGCAAGACGTATTTTACTTACGGTCAAAGACCTGTTAAGTTCTTGCGTAATGCTTTCCGTCAAAACAAGTCACAGATTCAAGCGATTTTGGAAGATTGTCTTAGAAATTTAACTTAAAGAGGTCGAAATGAACGAAGTTATTGCCGCTGTATTGGCCCAATGTCAAAATGTCATCGCTGAAAGTTATTTCAGAAAGAACACAAGCCAACAAATCACTTATCCTTATCTAGTTTTTAGCTATGATAGCGATAATCGTGACAAGTACGCTGATGGTGCTTATCTGGACGTAACTATCTTTGATAATCAAGGCAGCAATGACGAACGAATTGAGACCAAAACAGCAGAATTGAAGCAAGCATTAAGAAATTACTCTGAAATGCTTGATAGTTGTTACATTAGAGCACGTTTTGAGGGCGGAAACATGACTGATACAGGTTCGGACATGCTACAACGTCGAGACGTGCGTTTTTATTTGGTTATAGATTGGAGAAATTAATGGCAAAACAAGCTGTACGTAAAACAGGTTATACCAAGAACACGCCTAAGTCATACGTAGTAGACGCCGGCGCTGTTTACAAGAACCTTGAATGGAATGCAGAAACTAAAAAATGGGAAGGCGAGCTTTTAGGTGCTACTTCCGACGGTAACAAGGTTACTATCGAGAAAAACTACCGTGAAGTCGAGGTTGACGGGGTTAAAACTAAAGCTGTTGGTTTGAAGATTCTTGAATCTCAAAACGCAACACTTGAAACTAACGTCAAAGAACTTACGGCCGAAAATATTGCTTTGGCCCTAGGTGCTGAAGTGACAAGCGGCGACGGTGTGTCAGCGCCAGAAAACTACAAGATTATCACAAGTAAAGGCACAGTCGAAACTAGTGACTATCTTAAAAATATCGCCCTTGTCGGTACAATTTCAGGGACTAAAGACCCGATTATTATCGTATTGGATAACGCACTATGCACGTCTGGTCTTGAAATGGAACTTAAAGATAACGATGAATCTGTAGTAGCGATGACGTTTGAAGCACACGCTGACGAAGACCAAGTAGAAGACTTGACGCTCCCGGCTCGTATTTACTACCCACAAGTTAGTCTTGAAGTTTAATACTATTTAGAGAGGATTTTGATTGATGACTGAAAACGTAACTGAACTACCACAAACACCAGCTCAAATGCGTGAGCTTAAAGGTGATGATATCTTTACCATGCTTGGAATCCTTGGCAAACTTGACTGTCAAGATGAAATCATGGCTTTGGTTGACGGTGCTTTTAACAATGCTGAAAAAGACCTTGAAAAACGAGGTACAAAAGTTGTTGCTGGCTTAGTCTTTGCTGTTATGAAAAATATCAATAAAGCAAAAGACGATATCAATGCTTTTCTTGCTGATTTGACTGGTAAAGAAGTTCGTGAAATCAATTCGCTTAGCATGATTGACTACACTAAATTATTAACCGCTTTCTTTAAGAAAGAGGAACTTAAAGATTTTTTCAAATCTATTGCGTCAGTGTTGAGCTAACAGAGTTTAGGTTAAAAGATTTACTTTTTAAACGATACGCTAATCCAATGCTTGTCCTAGGAACTATGACCTTAGGGCAGACGTTGGATTTTTTAGTGTATTTGGTCAATGAAACTCAAAAAGAAGAGTTGAGAGATATCTGGTTGGCCAAAGATACCGAATTGAGTTTAGGCGAGTTCATCAACAAGAATCTTCATTCTAAAGGGCGTACAGATAAGAAACAGTCTGTAGAGAAAGATAAGCAGGCCATCGCAATGGCTGAATTTATCTTAAATAACGACAAGAAAGGAGATGTAGATGGAACTATTTAGCTTATTCGGGAAAATTGGTATCAAAAACCAAGAAGCCAACAAGGCAATCGATGAAACGACCGGAAAAGCTGAAGGAGCTCATGGAAAACTAGGAAAAGTATTCGGCGGTATCGGAAAAGCTGCTGGTGTAGCTGGTAAAGCTATCGGCGTTGGCCTTGCTGCTGGTGTGGCAGCACTAGGGACTTTAAGTGTAGCGGCTACCAAAAATTACGCTGAATACGAACAATTAACCGGTGGTGTACAGACACTTTTCGGAACTGGTGGTAAAGATTTAGCTAAATATGCCGAAAGCGTCGGTAAAAGCGTAGATGACGCCAAAGAGCAATTTGACAAATTGAAAGCTGCTGAGCAAGCAGTTATGGACCATTCTAAAACTGCTTTTAGAGACACTGGCTTATCAGCTAACGCTTACATGGAAACTATCACAAGCTTTAGTGCGTCATTGGTTCAATCTTTAGGCGGGGACACCCAAAAAGCGGCCGAAGTTGGACATAGAGCAGTAGTCGACATGTCAGACAACGCCAACAAGATGGGTACTTCGATAGACCTTATCCAAAACGCTTACCAAGGTTTTGCAAAACAAAACTACACGATGTTGGATAACTTAAAACTCGGTTTTGGCGGTACTAAAGAAGAAATGCAGCGCTTGTTGACAGAAGCCGAAAAAATCAGCGGGATTCATTACAATATTGATTCGTTCGCTGATGTCGTTGAAGCAATTCACGTCATGCAAGAATCAATGGGAATAGCTGGAACTACGGCAAGGGAAGCAGCAACGACTATCGAAGGTTCAATCAGCATGCTGAAAGCGTCTTGGACGGACTTCTTGACAGGTATGTCAGATTCTGACCAAGATATCGGACAGTTGGTAAAAAACGTTGCCGACTCACTTAAAACTGTATTTGACAACGTTATTCCTCGTATTTTACAAGCGTTACCTCGTATTATTGAAGGATTGTCACAGCTCTTTCAATTGGTAGCTGGTTACTTACCAGAGATTTTACAAACACTGTTACCGCCTCTGATTTCAGGAGCTACAGAATTGCTAGGAGCATTATTCAATGCTTTACCGGCGATTTTTGACACGCTATTCAATACGGTTCTTCCGCAAGTATCAGACGCTTTTATCAAATTTCTAGACCAGGTCTTCTCGCAAGTTCCGCCTGAATTCTCAGGTCTTCAAACGGCTTACGAGAACATCAAGACGACTATTTCAGAAGTCGCTGGAATGATTGGAAACTTCTTCAGTGGTTTCTCTGGAGCTGATGATAGCAAGAACAAGGTTAACGGCTTGAAAGACGCCTTGAAAGGTGTTTCTGACTTCTTGGCAGACGCAACAGGCGGAGTCAAGGACTTCGTGACATGGTTTAAGCAGGGCGGTACGTCTGTAGACGTGTTTAAATCTGCGATTGTCGCTGTAACAGCTGCTTGGACGGGTTACAAGGTTGTTACCGGTGTTATCAAAGGTATCGAAACGGCTAGAAACGTTGTTTTAGGTGTTTCAAATGGTTTGATGATTGCTCGTGCTGTTCAGACTGGTGCATTGACGGCGGCAGAAGGAGCTCACGCAGCCGCTACCGTTGCAGGCACTGGAGCAATGGCCGCATTTAACGCAGTTATGGCTATTAATCCATTCACAATCCTGATTGTAGCGATTGGTGCAGTAGTAGCAGGTCTTGTTTGGTTCTTTAGTCAAACAGAGACAGGCAAGAAAATGTGGTCAGAGTTTACGAAATGGCTAGGTGAGACATGGCAGTCGCTTGTAGACAGTGCTGGTCAAATCTGGCAAGGATTAGTGGACTTCTTCAGCAATCTCTGGACGTCTATCAAAGACACTGTTTCAAGTGCGTGGGAAGGTGTTAAAGGAGCATTGTCTGACGCTTGGAATTCGATTGTAAGCGTGGCACAGGGAATTTGGAACGGTTTAGTTGCGTTCTTCAACGTTCTTTGGGGAAGTATTGCAATTATCTTCCAAGTCGCATGGTTGGCAATCTATACACCTTTGCGAATGGCTTGGGAAGTGTTCTGGGCGTTTACACAAGGCTTTTGGAAAGGGCTCGCTGATTTCTTTTCTAATCTTTGGGAAGGAATCAAGTCGGTAGCTACTACAGTCTGGAATGCTATCGTTTCAGGGATTACAGCTCTCTGGAACGGTATCGTTTCGGTTGCTAGCGCTGTATTTGGTCCTTTAGGTGCTTTCTTCAGCGCTCTCTGGAACGGAATTGTAACGGCTGCTCAAATTTACTGGAATATTCTTGTTACTTTCTATTCAACGCTATGGAATGGAATCGTAACGCTAGCGACTACGGTCTTTGGCGTTTTGAGTACATTCTTTAGTACAGTTTGGAATGGAATTGTTTCAGTTGCGACAACAGTCTGGACGGCGTTAAGTACTTTCTTTAGCAGTCTCTGGAGTAGTATCAGCTCAGTAGCTACAAGCGTTTGGAGTTCTATTTCTTCATTCTTATCTGGAGTTTGGAACGGGATTTCATCAACAGCTTCAGGCGTGTTCAATGGTATCAAGAACACAGTATCGAATGTGTTCAATAGTATTAAAGGCGTAGCTTCATCTGTTTGGAACGGTGTCAAGAGCACAATCTCAAACGCAATCAACGGAGCAAGAGACGCTGTCGCTAATGCTATCAATGCAATCAAAGGATTCTTTAACTTCAGTATTTCATGGCCACATATTCCAATGCCACACTTCAGCATAACACCAGCAGGGTGGAGCGTCGGAGACCTTTTGAAAGGTAAAATTCCACATTTAGGCGTTCAGTTTTACAAAAAAGGTGGGATTATGACTAGTCCTACACTTTTTGGAATGAATGGCAATAACGCCATGGTTGGCGGTGAGGCAGGAGACGAAGCCGTCCTTCCGCTTAATGATAAGACCTTGGCTGGAATTGGTAAAGGAATCGTTGACGCAACAGGCGGAGAATCTGAAAGCGTCGAAGTGCTTCATTTAATTCTTGGAGTGCTTGAAGAAATTCTTGATAAAGACCTAGACGTCTACATTGACAGTGACACGCTGGTTAGCAAGACTTATCGCAAATACCAAGCTAAAATCGCAGCGTCTGACGCTCGTAATCTAAGATTGAGAGGGGGATAATGCTTGGAGAAAATTTTAAAAACTATGTCCTATAACGGCGTAGACCTTGAGCCTTATCTCACGGTTTTAAAGGTCTATCGTCCGGGAACAGCTGACATTACTAACGAAACAAGGCAGGTCGCGACTCGTGGCCTGTCTTTTAAACGTCAGCGAAGAGGTGGAAAGACAATCAAAGTCGATATCTTTATCGCTGGAAACGTCTTGGAAACGATTGATATTTTGAACGATATCTTTGCTGATTATCCGGCTAAATTGGTCTTCAGTGACCAACCAGACCGCTATTACTTAGCGACACTTAGCAAGTTTCCTGAACCGTCAAGCTCGGTCAGAGAAGCGGAGTTAACACTGGAGTTTGAGTCATTCGATGGGGTGGCTCACAGTGTTGCTTATAAACGTTTTGATAATCCTAAAGTCGAGGGCGACAGGCTTGTTTTTGAGGTCGAAAACAAAGGGAATGAGACCGCACTACCGATAATTCGACTCAAATCCAATAGTGATAACGGCTATTACGGTCTTGTTAGCGATTCAGGCGTCATGGCCGTCGGAAACAAGGAAGAAATGGACGGGAAAACCGTTGAGAAGTCAGTGCTTGAATTTGATTATCGAGACGATAAGATTTTGACTGGTTTTGAAAAAGGCGCTAAGAATCAAGCTATGTCAAACGTAGCTGAGAACCTAACAGGGACGCTTGGCACGTTGCGTTTTAATGGGCGTAATTTCGTTTATTTGCAGAATTATTCGCAGCAAGGCGTCAATAGTTCAGGAAGCCTTACGTTTCCGATTACAAATAGCACAACTTACGACTACATTTGGTGGCGTCAGTTGTTTTGGAGTGGTCCTGACCAGCTAGATAATCAATACGGCTTTATCAAAATTATTGCTACCGACGAAGAAGGCACGTTTTTATACGGCGTTGAGACATTTAAGCGAGCTCGTGGCCTTGATTGCGAATATAACTTTCTTGGTGCTGACGGTCATGGTGGTTTCAAGACTCTGAAAAGCATTAAGTTTTGGGATACGCAGTATGACAAGGAAAATCCATTTAATGAGCCGCGAGGTTTCTCGGACATTTTGAGGAAAGATGACGTCGTTGACTTCTACTGGTGGGGTGGGCGTAATCCGTTCACGATACCAGCGATTAAAGGCAAGAAAACAGCGAACGTCCATATCATTATGGGTGGTTTCTCAGGAAGAACGCTGGTAACTCGTATGTACGTCAGCGACTTTCTTTTCCAAGCTAACAAAGTGCCGGCGTGGGAAGATATTCCGAATCGGTACATGATGGGAAGCACTGTCGAAATCAATAGCGAGAACCGAACGATTTTAGTGAACGGGATTCAGAACGCTAAAGAAATGATTGACGGCGGAGACTTCCTGAAAATACCGAGAGGACGCAGCAAAATTAGCATTTCAACGTCTAGTTGGTGCGAGCTGAATCCAACAGCAACAATCGAATTTGAGGAGAGGTGGAGCTAATGCTATTAAGCATTTTAGACCATAACCTTGAGCGTGTCGGATTTTTAGATAATGAAGATAACGCTAAAGGTCTTGTTTTTTATAACGATATGTGGTCGCGCTACCTTGAAACAGGTTCCGCGACTTTTGATTTTACGGTTGACAAAAAGAATCTTGATTTAGACACACACAACAGACGTGTCTATCAAACGCTTAACGAGCGTTCTTTTGTTTCGTTTCACCACAATGGCCGTGCTTACCTGTTTAACATCATGAAAACAGTTGAAGACGAAGACGCAATCACTTGCTATTGTGAGAATCTGAATCTTGAACTATTAAACGAGTATGCTAACCCGTTCAAAGCTGACCAAGCTTATACTTTTGAAGATTATTGTAAGAAGCTTGATTTGCTTGATTTTGCCGCTTTGAAGCTCGGAATCAATGAAGTCTCTGACCAAAAGAGAACCATCGAATGGACTGGCCAAGATACTAAATTAAAACGTTTGATTTCGTTAGCAAACAACTTTGACGCTGAAATTGCATTTGAAACTTACTTGAACGACGATAGCTCTCTGAAAGTGTTTCGTCTGAATGTCTTTAAAGAGCATGATGACACCCACCAAGGTGTAGGTGTTAGACGTGATGACATCATTTTAAATTACGACCAAAACATCGAGAAAATTACTCGTACGGTCGATAAAACACCAATCTTTAACATGATTCACCCGACCGGAAGTGACAAGACTATCACACGTCAAGTCACTAAAACTAGGACGGTTTACAAGACTGTTACGGTTTCTGGTGGTGGCGCAGGGAATACAGAGAACGCTCTACGAAACATCGAAAGCCGTAAAGGTCAACGAGTCGGAACTGGCCAATGCTATTCGCTATCCGCTTTGTATTCCGCTTTGCTAGGTGGTCCGGGTTTGGGTGGTGGCGTAACTGGTATTAGTGGGCGAATCGGTGCAGGTATCGCCGCTTCGAATATTGGTACGGATTATCGTTGGGGCGCCTTTGGTTGGGCCGTTGTCGGAAACGAGGTTTCTAACGCAAAAGCCGGCGCTATCGTCAATATTAGAGCTAACTATGGTTCACCATTTTGGACAGGACCATACGGCCATACAGCGATTATTAAATCGGTCAGCGGCTCTACTATCACCGTTTTGGAGCAAAACTACGCCGGCCGCATGTATATCGTCGAGAACAGTTACAATTTAGGCGCTTATATGGCTGGTGTTCAGACAGTTTGTTTTCCGCCTGAAATCGCAGCAGGTAAGACGGTAGGCGGTCAAGCAGTGACTAAGCAAGTGCCTGTACAGGAAACGTACACAGAGAACGTCAAAGAGACAGTTAAGACGGTTATTCCATCTAACAAATACAAGGAATACAAGAATGACGCTGGAGAAGTCGAGTTTTATGTAAAGAACGGTAATATTTACGCGCCTATTTCAGCGAAGCTTTATCCGTCAGTCTTGTCTGGTAAAGAAATCGGCGATAACTGGATTAGAAAAGACGCGTCAATTGAAACGACTGACGAGAACGTCTTAGAAGCTAATGCTTTGAAAATGCTACGCGCTGGGTGCTATCCAATGATTACATATGACGTCAAAGGAGACGCCGATTTAGAGCCGGGAGATACGGTCAAAGTACATGATGACAAATTTTACCCGGTTCTTTTATTGGAAATGAGGGCTTCAGAGGTTCACCGAAGCTTTTCAGACCCAGACCAAGGCCATTCGGTCTTCACTAACTTTAAAGTCCTTGAAAATCAGCTTCCTAGCGACTTGCTATCTCGTATGGAAGAAATGGCTGACGCTAAAGCGCCTTATACGATTCGCTTGTCTAGCGACAATGGCACTAGTTTTAAAAATAACGAGGGCGAAACGTTATTTAAAGCCGATTTGTACAAGGGCGAGAAGTTGTTAGCTACTGACGTTTCTTGGCGTTGGGCGCTTGACGGCGTGGTAACAGTCGGAATGCAGTACTTAGTTAAAGCTAAAGACATTGAAAACACAGCGGTGCTAACTGTATCAGGATATGTCGGGGATAAAGAAGTTGCAACGACTGAAATCACGCTGGCAAACCTCGTTGAGCAAATCGAACTCAAAGTCATGACGTCAAACGGTAATACGTTTAAGAATGGCGTCATAGCAAGCACGCTGACAGCTACGCTTTGGCGTGGAAATAAGGAAATTGATAAAGATGGAACGGAGTTTAGTTATATCTGGACCAAGACGAATGATGATGAAACACCAGACGAGAACTGGAATAGAGACCATTCGTATTCACAAAAATCGATAAGAATAACACAAGCCGACCTATTTAGACGAGCCACGTTTTCGTGCGAAATCGAATACGTCGGCAAACAAGCTTAAGAGAAGGAAAAAAGAAAAAAGGAGAATTTAACCATGGGAATTATTGCAGCAGGTCAAATTACAATGGTTGACCTTTCAGACGCACCTGTGCTAAGTGCATTTATCACAGCTAGCAAACCAACAACACAAGTCTACGACCAAACCGCAGCGTCTTATAATCCGTCGTATGCTTCTAGCGCTCAAACATTGACACTCAATCTAACTAAAGCAGGGTCAACAGCAAGCATTCTTGGCGGTATTGGTAAAGTCCGCTGGTTTGTTGTTGATGGTGCGACTAAAACAGAAATCACATCAACTACCAACACAGATAATCAATATTTGTCAGGCTCTCACAACGAGAATTTGACAACAAAAGTCAATATCGACCCGTCAAAAGGTTCAAAACGCTTTGAAGCAAGCGGAACTTGGAAAGACAGCGCAACAGATTTGAACGTTGATTTTCACGCAACAATTGACTTGTTCGTTAACCAAGTCGGCAAACAAGCGTTAGTGCTTAACGTATACGCAGGAAACGGAAATACTTTTCGCAACAACTTGCCAGCGAGCCTTACGGTCAATGCAGATTTGTATAAAGGCAACGTACTTTCAAATGGTAACAAACAATTTAAGTTCTTTTATCAAGATACAACAGTTACAGCTACTACATCAGCTGGTTATGACGCTGACGGTGGTCTTGGCTGGCACTTGTGCTCATCAACTACGACAGGTCAAACACCAAACGTTGCACCAGGAACTAATACAACTAATCAAGGTGTACTCACAATCACACCAGCAGTAGTTACTAATGCACAGACATTTAAAGCTGTATGTATTGATAAGGCTGGCGGAACGAATGGTCAGAAAGTACAAGGTATTTGCACAATCGTAGACATGTCAGACCCTATCAGTATTACAGCTGAGTCAAGCGCTGGAAATATTTTCAAGAACGGTCAAGGCTCTACAGTTGTTAAAATACGTCTGTTCCGCAACGGCGAAGAATTAGACGCTGACGGTACAGACAAGAGCTACACATACAAATGGGCGAAATACAACAAAAACGGTGTTATGGACGCTAACTTTGGCGGTACTGGCAATGCGTACAAGACAGGTAAAACACTTTCTATCAACGCAAGTGAAATCAGTGCTAAGGCTGATTTTAAATACGAAGTTTGGCAGTAAGAAAGGAGAACAACATGATTAAAGCAGACGTAACAATTGCAGAGCAACGTCAAAATATTGACGTGCCTGTTATGGCTAAATCAGACGCCATTCGTGTACTTTGGAACACGTACGGAATCGCTATTGAAATCCATAGCTTGACCGAAGTTAAAACAGAGGAAGAGGTAGAAGATGAAACTATTAGCGACGGGGCAGATAACTCTGGTGAACTTGACGGAGAGGGCGGAGACTCGCAGGGAGACATTCTACAAGCTGACGAATAGCGCAGACGTGCCAGACGTGCCGAGCGGGGGTGGACGTAATTTATTGGTCGGAACCAACCAAGGGAAAGCGAACTGGTTTTGGGCGATGGCTAACGGCGACCACGATGCCGAAGAAGTCGAGGTTGATGGTGTTAAAGCAGTTAAACTTATCAAAGGCACAACGACAGCGAGCACGAGCTGGAGTTACATCTCGTACTCAAATGTATTGAGAGACCTGATTGAAGCAAGCACTAAATACACCCTATCATTTGACGTCAACCCAAGTCGAGACGTGAGACTCGTACCGTGTGTTATGCGGGGCGACGCGCAAAAGCCGATGACTGACTATCCAAACATGCCAGACGCACAAGCTAACCAGTGGCAAAATATCAGTGTTGTTTTAACATCACGCAATCCTCTGCCAGAGCCATCTGGACAGGTCTTATATTTTAGGGGTATGCCAGCCGCAAACGGCAATACCATCATGTTTAAAAATGTCAAACTCGAAAAAGGTGAAACAGCCACACCTTACTCTCAAGCGCCAGAAGACCTTGGCTGGTCAATGGATACACTAGTCCCAACGCAACAACAGCGCTATTTGTGGAAATTCGAGTATATATACTACTCAGACGGTTCGGTTGAAGTGACAAGCCCTATAAATATTAGCATTGCTGGTGCTGACGGCACGAACGGTCAAAACTCGCACGTACACTTTGCATTTGCTGATAATGCGACTGGTGGCGGATTTAGCTTGACCACGCCAAAAGCTTACATGGGCTGGTACGCTGATTTTAACGAGACAGCAAGCAATGACCCGACAAAATATAAGTGGGGCAAGTGGAAGGGCGACCAAGGTGTTCGGGGTGACAAAGGAGACGACGGTAAAACGTCTTATCTCCACCTTGCTTTTGCAAGCAGTGCCGACGGTAAAACTGGTTTTAGTTTCACGGAATCTGGTCAGCAATATCAAGGCTATTACACCGATTTCACACAATCTAGCAGTACAGACCCGACTAAGTATACTTGGATGGATAGACGGGCTGGCGTTGAGGTTGGCACTCGTAATCTCTGGATACAATCAAAAGCTACTGGTGGTTTCGTAGAAGAAGAGCTGACAGATAATCACATCACAGGACAGAAGAAATGTTATCGCATAAACAGCGGCAAAGAAATGCGTTTTATTATCGAGCCAAATTTTAGTTCTCGGTTATATCAAAAAGTAACGTTTAGTGCTTGGATTAAATATGATGATGTCGTTCAAGGTACGAACGCTTGGAATAAATTTAATGTATTTAAGCACAATTTCACTTATCGAAACAGTGAGACGGAGGCAAGCAGTGGCGTAGATTATTTAACTCTTGCAAGCTACACTGGCACGTCTGATTGGCAATATGTACATTTTACTCACGATTACACTAACAGTAATTATGACCAGCTAAAAGGCTCGTTAATTTTTAACCTAGAGGGCACGAAGAGTGGGACTGCTTGGGTAACTGGTGTCATGGTGCAGTTTGGAAATGTTGCTACCGGTCATGTGTGGGCACCCGAAGACGTCCAAGCGGACATTGACAGTAAAGCAGACCAAGCGTTGACACAGCAACAGCTGAATGCGTTGGCAGAACAGAACAGCATTGTTAAAGCTGAAATGGAAGCTAAAGCAAGCATTGACACAGTCAATCAGTGGATTACAGCTTATCAAAACTACGTTAACGCTAACGACGAGGCTAAAGCGGAATCTGAGCGCAATTTGCAAGAGGCGTCAGCTCGTATTTTGCAATTGAAAACAGACGTTGGAACTTTGCGTCAACAATGGGATTTCATCGATACATATATGACGGTCCAAAATGAGGGCTTGATAATCGGTAAGTCTGACGGTTCGGCTTATGCCAAGTTTGCTAATGACCGAATCAGCTTATTCTCAGGTAGTAGCGAAGTCATGTATATTTCGCAAGGTGTCTTGCGAATTGAAAACGGTATTTTCACCAAAACAATCCAAATCGGTCGTTTCCGTTTTGAAACACACCCAGCAGACGCTGACATGCTGGTATTAAGGTATTTAGGAGGTTGATAAGTAAATGGCAACAGCTACATTTAGCGGTCAATACGGACATAATATGACGCTGGAAGTGTGGTCTGGTTGGAATAGGCAAGACGTAGCTAATAATAGGTCAACAGTTAACGTACAAGCACGTCTTATCACGAATGGATATGCAAGTATGTGGGGTGTAACAGCCGATTTGACCATTACTATCAATGGTGGTTCGGCTATCGAACATCCAGGAATTAATATTGGTACTGGTTCAAGTCAGTTGATTTTCGCTCATGATTATGTTGTTGGTCACAATAATGACGGTTCTAAAACTGTTGGTATTAAGATTTCAGTCAATCTTAATACCGGTGGATATGGCAGTTCAATGGTTGCATTTGACCTTAAATTACCAAACATTCCACGAGCAAGTTCAGGAAGTGTGACGTCTGGCGACTTAGGGACACCTGTTAAGATTTCAATTGACCGCAAAGTTAGCTCATTTAAGCATACGCTTAGATACGACTGGAACGGTGCTACAGGAACAATTGCAAGCAATGTTGATACATCTTATTCTTGGACGCTACCAATGAGTTTTGCGGATAAAATTCCAAACGCAACATCTTCTTGGGGACGTGTTTTTATTGACACTTATAACGGTTCCACAAAAATCGGTACAAAGGAAGCTACATTTACAGGTAACGTCCCAGCAAGCGTTAAACCAAGTTTAGGCGGTATTAGCTTATCTGACAGCAATACGACTGTATCCAATCTGATAAACACGTCAAATACATTCGTGCAGGTCCTGTCTAATATTAAGGTCGCCTTTAACAACGCTAGCGGTGCTTACAGCTCTACCATTTCCAACTATCACGCTGAAATCGTTGATAGAAACATGACCACGACGTCAAATAATGGTGCTTTGGGAATTATGAGTTTTAGTGGGTCAGCGACAATCAGGGCGACGGTGACAGACAGCCGAGGACGCACGTCCGAACCTGTAGAAGTAGAAGTCAACGTATTGCCGTATTTTACGCCACAGCTAAGCTTTACAGCACAGCGCAGCGGTTCGGCAGGCACGACTATCACCGTTACCAGAAACGCCAAAATTGCGCCTCTAACGGTTGGTGATAAGCAAAAAAACACAATGAAGCTCACGTTTAAGTATAAGAAACATTCTAGCGCTGATTACACAGCCGACACTGGTAGCGCTGGCGGAACATGGACGACAATCAACGAATTGGTTAACTCACAAGCGAATCTGGACGCAGTGTTTAACGCTTTAACGTCCTATGACATTGTCGGCAAAATCGAAGATAGCTTTACCAGCTATGAGTTTAGTGCCACAGTCGGAACCGAAAAGTTTCCACTAGCCGTCCGACCAGACGGAATTGGGCTTGGTAAGGTTCCTGAAACGGCTAACGCAGTAGATAGCGATTGGCAATACTACTTTAATAACAAGCCTATCCAACACCATCAGCTAACTAATAATGACGGTACAGCCATTTTGTTAACACAAGGCACGGACTTTAACAGTGTCACAACTCCTGGCTTTTATCGCTGTTACAACCCGCTTCATGCTCCTACAGTCGGTTCTTTAAGTGGTTGGAAGTATCTAAGAGTAACAAAACACGACGACCAATTTTTATTACAAGAGGTTTTTGATTTCAGAGGCGGAACACCAGCTTTTCGAATAAAAGATGATAACGGTGATAAGGATTGGAAACCTTGGCGCTATTACGCAATGCAGGACGAGCTTAAAAACCAAACTAATACAGGTTGGCAGTCAGCAGGTTATGCAGGTTCATACTACAAGCGCAGTGGTGACATGTTAGCTATTCGCTTTGATTTTAGAGGGAACGGCAATACGTTTGTATTCGCAGAAGTGCCGTCAAGCGTATTTAGCGCACCACAATCTTACATGATTGAGATTGCAGAGTGGTCAATCAGTGGTGCTGACACTGGGCACGTACAGGTTAATGCTGGTACTGGTCAGTTTAATATTTTAGCTTCCAAGAACAATCAACAATATAGGGGGCAAATACTGCTCATGGTCTAGAAAGGAGAATACATGAAACTATCTTTTAATTCAAAATCGCAAGAAATCGGACTAGATGGCTCAGTTACTGGTACACGAGTCGTTTTGTCCAACAACGACGGTGGTTTTCTTCCCGTCATGCTCCCAGCCGATAAAATCAGCTTATCAAATGTAGAGCTGGAAGAACTAGCGCTGGAAGTCGTGTATCAAGAGAATTTCCCACGACGTGCTGAAAACGAAAAATTCAACGAAATCGGTGAGAAAATCGCAAAATATGATGAAATGATTGAAAAAATGCAAAAAGCCATTGATGACTCGGAAAAGATGACAAAGCTGGCAACAGCTACTTTGAATGGCTTAATCAATCAAATGTATGCTGATGAGGAAGCAGCAGATGAAACTAACACACAAAATTAAAAACACAATTTTAGGAGGAAGAACAATGATGATTAATTATTTCGCAATGCAAATTGAATTAGGCTGGATTACTATCGAGACCGTGCCGAAACGTTTCCGCAAACAAGTACAAGAGCTTGTAGACCTATCTCACGCAGGTTTGCAAGAAGAAGACAGCGCCGAATAAGGCTTAGATAGCGTGGGTCTATGGTGGGTCAAGATGTAATACACGAAGCAATGCAAGCGACTTGGACTATTGATAAAGTTGGCGGAATCCTAGCAACGGCTATTATTGTCGTCATTTTGATTTTAATCAGTGGTATGCTTTGGGTCACAAAAAAACTAGTCAATGGTTTCCAAGAAACGAATAAGGAACTGTTAGCGTCTAACAATCGAATAGCGACCGAGAACCAGCAGCAAATGGCTAGACTAACAGAGGCAGTCAATAGCTTGTCGCTGGAGACACGAAAAGACATATCAGTCTTGCAAGACAAGGTGGACGGTCTGGAAGATGTCGTTAGGAAGACGCAGATGTTTTAAACTATGCGCAGTTATGCGCAGTAAAACGCAGAAGAGGAGAAGAACATGAATGATGTGATTGTACAAGCAGCTATGCTTATTTTGACAGGTTTAGCTGGATTTATCGTTAAAACCGTAAAAGATTATCTTTACAAAGAGGGCGGAGAGAAAGCACTCAAAATCGTTGAAATTATCGCAAGAAACGCAGTCAATGCCGTTGAGCAAATCGCTGAGGAAGACACTAAAGGTTATCAAAAGCTTAGCGAAGCTAAAGCCAAGGCTAAAAAGAGCCTAGAGGCTCACAACATTTATTTAACAGATAGTCAACTGGAAATGTTTATCGAGTCAGCGGTGAAAGAGATGAATGACGCTTGGAAAGGAGAAAAATAATGAATACAGATGTTTTAATCAACTGGTTTGAAAGTCGTCGAGGCAAACTTACTTATAGCATGTACGGCTCACGTAACGGCTCAGACGGCACAGCAGACTGTTCAGGGTCAATCTCACAAGCTTTGAAAGAAGCGGGAGTAAATATCATCGGGCTACCGTCAACGGTGACATTAGGCTCACAATTAGCTAAGAATGGCTTTTATCGAGTGTCTAAAAACGAAGATTGGAACGGACAACGAGGTGACATTATTTTGATGTCATGGGGTGCTGACATGTCGCAATCTGGTGGCGCTGGTGGTCATGTAGGAGTACTAGAGGACGCTAACACATTTATTTCCGTTGATTTCTGGACTGGCGGACAAGCAGGAACAGCGGTATCAAGTCATAATTGGGACCAATATTATGCAATCGAGAAACCAGCTTATATTGAGGCTTGGCGTTTTAGTGGGTCAACAGCTACACAGCCTAACACGGTTGTTTCTGGCGGTCGTAAACCAGACAGTAAAGCCTACTACCTAGCCAATCAGGTAGCTTTCGTTAACGGTATCTACCAAATCAAATGTGACTACCTAGCACCTGTTGGCTTTGATTGGACTGACAACGGAATCCCCGTCGGCTTGGTCAATTGGGTTGATGAAAACGGAAACAACTTGCCTGACGGTCAAGACAAGGATTTCAAAGCTGGAATGTACTTCTCGTTCGAACTAGACGAGGCGCATATCACGGACACTGGCGAAGGTGGCTACTACGGCGGCTACTACTGGCGTAAGTTCGAATTTGGTCAGTTTGGCACTGTATGGCTTTCTTGCCGTGATAAGGACGATTTAGTCAACTATTACAAGTAAATTTGATATAATTAAATAAGCGAATACTTTAACACCCCTAGCTAAAAAGCTAGGGGCTTTTTTTATTTTCCAAATCACCCCCAGCAGCACCCAGAAAGTCTATAACAGCAACGTTTGTTTTATTTTCCGTTATAACCACAAAAATAAAAAAAGTCCGTTAAAACGGACTAAAAAATTTAAAAAATATCAAAAAAGTTTATAAAAAGGGTTGACTACTACTATAAATAGTAGTATAATATATATGTAAGGTTGAGGGAGGTAAAAAAATAAAACCTTAGACAAGGAAACTACAGAAAGGAAAAACAAATGTTTAAGTATTTGAAAAAGCCATTCAAAATCAAAACAAACAAGCTCGTCATCAAAATTAACTTGTTGGTCATAACATTTGAATGGCATATCGAAATCGGATAGTGATTTTCACTATCCACCCCCTCGGGGGTGTACTTAAATATTAACAAAAAATGCTATGAAAGTAAAATTTAAAGCAACAAAACATTCTTTTGATTGGAAAGCATTTCTAGGTTGGTTGGTCATTATCGGGCTAATCGCTTGGTTCTTGCTAAAATAAGGAACAAACATGATTGAAGTATTATCAAAACAAGAAATTTTAAACTTACTAACTACAAACTCACGTTATCAGATTTCCAAAGCAACAGGAATATCTGAA
This sequence comes from Streptococcus equinus, assembly GCF_049393735.1. Classification (GTDB taxonomy): domain Bacteria; phylum Bacillota; class Bacilli; order Lactobacillales; family Streptococcaceae; genus Streptococcus; species Streptococcus equinus_G. The sequence continues at coordinate 1,324,881 of NZ_CP185946.1, read as the reverse complement.
CAGACGTTATCAAATTACGCAAACGGCGTTACAGATGTCGGGCGTATGTCATACAACAATGCTATCAAATTAACAAAATACGCAAAAGAAAACGAGGTAGAAACAATGAAACACACTGAACAAGAAATTTTAGATATTATCAAAGATATGGAACTTGAACCAGATATGCTTGATATTTGGGAAGATAAAGACGGAAATATCAGCATTGAAGCCCGTGGAATGGCGCCAGCCGATGAGCGTGAACGTAAAATGCAATATATCGGCTCTGTTGATAACGGCGACGTAACTTTTGAATAGAAAAATCAGGAAAAATATAGTATAACTTTTGTAAGTGCTACCAAAGGAGAAAATGAAAATGAACGCTAAAGAATTACTTGAAGAAATCAAAAACAATGAAGTTCAATACGCAATCGTAGACGATAAAGGCGCTGTCTACTGTAATCACGAAACAGATAATATCATGGATATTTATGGTTTAACTGATGAAGAAGACGGTCACTTCTATGGCGTATACAGCGATATTCTGGGACAAGCTGATAGCCGTGGCGCAGATGACGAACGTATCTTAAAATCAATTGAGCTCATGCTAAGTCTCGGTAAACCTGTTAAACGTTCAGAATTAAAACACGGTAAAGATTTCAAACGTACTTACTTCTTTGGTGGTATCATTGAAGAAATGGAACTTAAAAAACGTTTTGGCTTGTAATAAAAATAAAAGGCGGTCTGGTTAGACCGTCTTTTTGTTATAGTTTTAATAGGGTATTTTAGTTTCCTACATTTGGTTACATGGAAAATCTAGAATTTCAAAACCTTTTTCTTTGTAAGTGTCGTAGAGATTTTGAAGTCCTTCGTACTGAGGTGTTAAACCACAACCTGTTGCAGTATTAACAACCAAGAGAACTTTACCTTGGTATTTTGATAGTTGAACGTCAGAACCATCTTGTGCTTTAACAGTAAAATCGTAAATATTAGTCATGATTAAGCTCCTTTGTATAAGTAATGATTTGGTCGACAGTATCGCTTAGGAATTGGATAGTGTCACGAAGTGGTTGAGCTGTTGAAATATCAGCTCCAATTAGTTTAGCAGTTTCAAGTGGTGTGCGTGAGCCACCAGATTTTAAGAAATTAAGCCAATCATTGGCACCATTTGGGTTATTCTTCAAGTTGAGGTAACCAGCAGTTGAAATGACCATACCAGCTGAGTAAGTGTAGCTATAAAGTCCCATATAGTAATGACTTTGTCGCATCCAAGTCAGAGCAGCATCGTCATCAATCTCAACAGCATCACCCCAGAATTGGCTTAGAATATCTTTCATAATTTGGTTGAGTTGTTCAGCTCCAAATGTTTTTCCTTCTTCGATGAGGTTGTAAACACGACGTTGGAAGGCAGCCTCAAGCAAATGTGTGATGAAGTTATGGAAGTAAGTATCTGTTAAACGGTGCGCCAGTGCAAAACGTTTTTGGCGTGGATTGTCAAATTGTCTTTCCAGATAATCACTTAATAAAAGCTCATTAAAAGTTGATGGAGCTTCAACATAGTAAGTTGACATGTGTGTGTTGAAGTAGCTTTGATTATTATCTGAGAAGATAAATTGACCAGAGTGTCCGATTTCGTGAATCAATGTATAAACATCAGACATACGTCCAGTCCAGCTCATAAGGATATAAGGGTGAACCTTGTAAGGGTCAGCAGCGTAGCCACCTGAGTCTTTGTTAGCGTTGGCAGCAAAGTCCACCCAACGTTCTTTTCTAAAACGTGAGACTTCATTTGCGTACTCTTGTCCGAGAGGTTCGACAGATTTCATCACCAAATCATAAGCATCATCGATAGTAACGGCTGGATTTAACTCAGCATCTAAATCTAACTTCCAGTCGGCAAAAGTCATTTTTTCAAGTCCGTTAACTTTAGCAACGTGTTTGAGGTATTTTTGTGCAACTGGTGCAAACTCAGTCATGATAAGGTCGATTTGGCGGTTGAACATATCGCGGTCAACTTCTTGTTCAGCAAGTAAGTAGTCAAAGACAGACTCATAACCACGCATGTCAGCGATGATTTTTTCAGATTTGACTTGGGCAAGATAAGCGCTAGCAGCGGCATTTTGGTGCTTACGAAGACCAGCTGAGAAAGAACGAAAAGCTTTTTCGCGAACCTCAGCATTTTCATGGTTTTGATAGAAGTTTTCGTAAGTGACAAATGAGTTCTTGTAAACTTTGCCATCAACTTCAAAATCATCCATTTCAAAGTCACCAGCACGCATTTTTGTATAAATGTCTTGCGGAGCTCCAAAGATTTCACCGAGATTAGTCAAAGTCTTTTCAACTTCTGGTGAAATGAAGTGGCTCTTCTTGATTTTTGCTTGACGAATAGCTGCGCTAAAGTGTGGATTAGCTTCTAAGGTATCAAGAATGTCAGAATCAGCTGTTGCAAGAGCAGTGTCAAAGAAGCTTAGAGCTACATTTGCTTTGGTGAAGAAATCTGCACCAGCTTTAGCAATTTGTGCAAATTCTTCGTTGCTAAAATCTGTCGTTTGTGGCATGAAGGCGTAGTTATCGATATGGCTCATTTCGATATAAATTTGTTCGACTTCATAAAGCGCACGTGTGAAATCATCCACAGTTTTTAAGTTATCTTGGTAATTCTTTTTGAAAAGATTAATGTCTTCAAGTGTTTTTTCAATACTACGAAGAAAATCTTCGCGGTCTTGATAGAGTGCACTTAAGTCCCACAATTCATTTTCAGGAAACTCCGAACGTTGTTTCAGCTCCATATAAAACTCCTTTTTAAAACTTTTTTATAAATCAGTATAGCAGAAAAAAACGGTAAAACGAAAAAAGAAGTACTGAAATCTTCAAAAACTATAAAAACGTTAACAATGTTAATATAACAGTGATTTTAAGACTTTATTTTCTGCAATTTGAGTTTAAGTTTATTTAAAAAGTCAGAAAATTATATAAAATAATAATCAATTTATAGAAATTGGGTTACATTTTCGGAAAAAAGTGGTATGATAAAGTAGTACGCTTGTAATAAAGGATTAAAATCCGAACAAAAAAGGAGTGAAGAGTGTGACAATCCAAAAACTGGAGAACAATGATACCCAGTCGATTATTACCGAGGAAGTCAAAGTACTAAAAAGCTTGCTCGATGAAACAACCCATCAGATGGTTGGTGATGAGGTATTCGCTAAAATTCAAAACATTGTTGAATTGTCAGCAAGTGATGAATATGTCAAACTTGAAGAATTAGTAGCTCAGTTGACCAACGAAGAGATGGTTGTTGTGTCTCGTTATTTTTCAATTTTGCCACTGCTAATCAACATTTCAGAAGACGTTGACTTCGCTTATGAAATCAATTACCAAAATAATACAAATCAAGATTATCTTGGTAAACTTTCTTTGACAGTTGATATGGTTTCAGAAAGTGAAAATTCAAAAGAAATCCTTGAGAACGTAAATGTTGTACCTGTCTTGACTGCTCACCCAACACAAGTTCAACGTAAAACGGTTCTTGAATTGACTAATAAGATTCACGACCTTTTGCGCAAATACCGTGATGTGAAAGCAGGAGTTGTTAACCGTGAAAAATGGTACACTGACTTACGCCGTTATATTGAAATCATCATGCAAACGGACATCATTCGTGAGAAAAAACTTAAGGTAAAAAATGAAATTACCAATGTTATGGAGTATTACAATACATCCTTGATTCAAGCGATTACTAAGTTAACGTCAGAGTACAAACGTTTGGCAGCAGAAAAAGGTATTGATTTGACTGATCCAAAACCTATTACAATGGGTATGTGGATTGGTGGTGACCGTGACGGTAACCCTTACGTAACTGCTGAAACCCTCCGTTTATCTGCTACTGTACAAAGTGAAGTAATCATTAATTACTACATTGAAAAATTAACAGGACTTTACCGCACATTCTCACTTTCAACAACTTTGACAAAAATTAGTCCGGAAGTTGAACGTTTAGCAGAGCTATCTAGCGATAAATCAATCTACCGTGAAAACGAACCATATCGTAAAGCTTTCAACTATATCCAATCAAAATTGATTCAAACTTTGATTGAATTAAAAGCTGGTCCAACAATTTCACGTAAAGCACTTGAAAATAGCAAACTTGGTTCTGACGTTTACACAAGCACTAATAATGCAAGTGTTGTTGCTAAATATTTGCAAAACAAAGTCAACAAAGTTTCATCTGAACTTCAAGATGAAATTCCAAGTTATAAAACAGCTAAAGAATTTAAGGATGACTTGCTTGTCATCAAACAATCATTGCTTGACAATGGTGATGATGCACTCTTGACTGGTGACTTTAGTGAGTTGCTTCAAGCTGTAGACGTCTTTGGATTCTACCTTGCAACAATCGATATGCGTCAAGACTCAAGTGTGAACGAAGCTTGTGTTGCTGAATTGTTGAAACAAGCAAACATCGTTGACGACTATAGTTCTCTTTCTGAAGAAGAAAAAGTCAAAGTTCTTCTTAAAGAATTGCAAGAAGACCCACGTACGTTGTCATCAACTAATGCTGAAAAATCTGAACAACTTCAAAAAGAATTGGCTATCTTCAAAACAGCTCGTTACCTTAAAGACAAATTAGGTGATGAAGTTATCAAACAACACATCATTTCACACACTGAAAGTGTTTCTGATATGTTTGAATTGGCTATCATGCTTAAAGAAGTTGGTTTGCTTGACAATCAAAAAGCGCGTGTTCAAATCGTTCCACTTTTTGAAACTATCGAAGACCTTGAAAATTCACGTGCAATCATGGAAGAATTCCTTGATTATGACATTGTTCGTCGTTGGATTTCAGCTAATAAAGGTTACCAAGAAATCATGCTTGGTTACTCTGATAGTAACAAAGATGGTGGATATCTATCATCTGTATGGACACTTTACAAAGCTCAAAACGAATTGACTAGCATCGGTTCTGAACGTGGTATCAAAGTAACATTTATCCATGGTCGTGGTGGTACTGTTGGTCGTGGTGGTGGTCCATCATACGAAGCAATCACATCACAACCGTTTGGTTCAATTAAAGACCGTATCCGTTTGACTGAACAAGGTGAAATCATCGAGAACAAATACGGCAATAAAGACGTTGCATACTACAATCTTGAAATGCTTGTTTCAGCGACTGTCGACCGTATCGTGACTCGTATGATTACTAATCCTGATGAAATTGATACTTTCCGTGAAACAATGGACGGTATCGTGACATATTCAAACGGTGTTTATCGTGATTTGGTATTTGGTAATCCGCATTTCTACGATTACTTCTTCGAAGCTACTCCAATCAAAGAAGTATCAAGTCTAAACATCGGTTCACGTCCAGCTGCTCGTAAAACAATTACAGAAATTTCTGGACTTCGTGCAATTCCTTGGGTATTCTCATGGTCACAAAGCCGTATCATGTTCCCAGGTTGGTATGGTGTTGGTTCAGCCTTCAAACATTTCATCGATGCTGAAGAAGGCAACCTTGAAAAACTTCAACACATGTACGAAAAATGGCCATTCTTCCATTCACTTCTCTCAAATGTTGACATGGTACTTTCTAAATCAAACATGAACATTGCTTTCCAATATTCACGTTTGGCTGAAAGTGAAGAAGTCCGTAATGTCTTCAATATTATCCTAGATGAATGGCAATTGACAAAAGATGTTATCTTAGCAATTGAAAAACACGATAGCCTTCTAGAAGAAAACCCATCACTTCGTGCAAGCTTAGATTATCGTATTCCATACTTCAACGTTTTGAACTACATTCAAATTGAATTGATTAAACGTTTGCGTCATGATGAGTTGGATGAAGGTTACGAAAAACTTATTCATACTACTATTAATGGTATTGCCACAGGACTACGTAACTCTGGCTGATACGTTTAACCACTTGGATCTGAGACAGTTGTCTCAGATCCTTTTTTGTTTAAGCAAAAATCAGAAAGCTAGTGAATTTCAACGCAGTCTTTTTTTTACATCAGAAAGATGGTATAATGTCATATGATAAACTCGAAATAATATAGGTGACTCTATGAAAATTGATAAAAGGCATCTCCTAAATTACTCTATCCTTGTGCCTTATTTAATCCTTTCAGTAATCGGCTTAATTGTTGTTTACTCAACAACTAGTGCAACGCTGATTCAGTATGGTGCTAACCCCTTTGCATCTGTACTTAACCAAGGCGTGTTCTGGATTATTAGCTTGGTTGCTATCCTTTTTATTTATAAATTAAAGTTAAACTTTCTAAAAAATTCTCGTACATTGACAATGACGATGATGGCAGAAGTAGTGCTCTTGCTGATTGCACGTTTCTTTACGAAGACCGTTAATGGTGCTCACGGTTGGATTGTCATCGGACCAATCAGTTTCCAACCAGCTGAGTACTTGAAGATTATTATCGTATGGTATTTGGCATTTACATTTGCTAGACGTCAAGAATTGATTTCAACATATGACTACCAAGCTTTGACTAAGCGAAAATGGTGGCCAAGCAAGTGGAGCGATTTGAAAGATTGGCGTGTTTACTCGCTAGTGATGATTCTTTTAGTTGCTGCGCAGCCTGACTTAGGAAATGCGGCTATTATCGTTCTAACGGGGTTAATCATGTATTCTGTTAGTGGAATTGGCTACCGCTGGTTCTCAGCTATCTTAACAACAGTAACGGCTCTTTCAACAGTCTTTTTAGGTTTAATCGCTATTGTTGGGGTTGATAAGATGGGGAAAGTTCCAGTCTTTGGTTACGTTGCTAAACGCTTCAGTGCTTTCTTTAATCCATTTAACGATTTGTCTGATTCAGGTCACCAACTGGCTCATTCTTATTATGCGATGAGTAATGGTGGTTGGTTCGGACGAGGCTTGGGAAATTCAATTGAAAAAGCCGGTTACTTGCCAGAAGCAACGACAGACTTTGTTTTTCCAGTGGTAATGGAAGAACTTGGGATGATTGGTGCATGCTTAATTTTAGCTTTGCTATTTTTCCTTATTTTACGAATTATGCACGTCGGTATTAAAGCTAAAAATCCATTTAACTCAATGATTGCTCTGGGAATTGGCGGAATGATTCTGATGCAAACTTTTGTTAACATTGGTGGTATTTCAGGCTTGATTCCATCAACTGGGGTAACCTTCCCGTTTTTATCACAAGGAGGAAATAGTGTCCTTGTCTTGTCAGTAGCAGTCGGATTTGTGCTCAATATCGACGCTAATGAAAAACGTGAAGAAATTTACCGTGAAGCAGACGCTGAGCTCGAAGCAAAAAAACGAGCAGCAATCATCGAAGAAGATAACGTTATCGACTTAGATAGTTTCTATTAAAAATAGAAAAATCTCCTAACATAGGAGATTTTTTTGTTTTTTCCAAAAAATAATCGTGTTTATTAGTGTAGAAAAAATACTTAAAAAAGCACTAAATAGCAAAGAAAATCTAAAATAAATAAAAATACTTGCAATTCTTGCATAATTTGTTAAAATAGTAAGGTAAAGTTAGACTGTATTGCCTACTGTCTATCTATAAAATATATTTTATTGGAGGCTTTTACCCAAATGGCAAAAGAAAAATACGATCGTAGTAAACCACACGTTAACATTGGTACAATTGGACACGTTGACCACGGTAAAACTACTTTGACAGCTGCAATTACAACAGTTCTTGCTCGTCGTCTTCCAAGCGCAGTTAACACACCAAAAGACTACGCTTCAATCGATGCTGCTCCTGAAGAACGCGAACGCGGTATCACAATCAACACTGCACACGTTGAGTACGAAACTGAAAAACGTCACTATGCTCACATCGACGCTCCAGGACACGCGGACTACGTTAAAAACATGATCACTGGTGCTGCCCAAATGGATGGTGCTATCCTTGTAGTAGCTTCTACAGATGGTCCAATGCCACAAACACGTGAACACATCCTTCTTTCACGTCAAGTTGGTGTTAAACACCTTATCGTCTTCATGAACAAAGTTGACCTTGTTGATGACGAAGAATTGCTTGAATTGGTTGAAATGGAAATCCGTGACCTTCTTTCAGAATACGATTTCCCAGGTGATGAAATCCCTGTAATCCAAGGTTCAGCTCTTAAAGCCCTTGAAGGTGACACTCACTACGAAGACATCATCATGGACTTGATGAACACTGTAGATGAATACATTCCAGAACCAAAACGTGATACTGACAAACCATTGCTTCTTCCAGTCGAAGACGTATTCTCAATCACTGGTCGTGGTACTGTAGCATCAGGACGTATCGACCGTGGTACTGTTAAAGTCAACGACGAAGTTGAAATCGTTGGTATCCGTGACGACATCCAAAAAGCTGTTGTTACTGGTGTTGAAATGTTCCGTAAACAACTTGATGAAGGTATCGCAGGGGATAACGTTGGTGTTCTTCTTCGTGGTATCCAACGTGATGAAATCGAACGTGGTCAAGTTCTTGCTAAACCAGGTTCAATCCACCCACACACTAAATTCAAAGGTGAAGTTTACATCCTTACTAAAGAAGAAGGTGGACGTCACACTCCATTCTTCAACAACTACCGTCCTCAATTCTACTTCCGTACAACTGACGTTACAGGTTCAATCGAACTTCCAGCAGGTACTGAAATGGTAATGCCTGGTGATAACGTTACTATCGACGTTGAATTGATTCACCCAATCGCCGTTGAACAAGGTACTACATTCTCAATCCGTGAAGGTGGACGTACTGTTGGTTCAGGTATCGTTTCAGAAATCGAAGCTTAATTTTAGTTAATTAATTAAGTTCCCAGATAACAATTATTAGTCAGATAGTAATTGTGAAAAAGGGCCCCGTAAGGGGCTCTTTTTTTGTGATTTTATTTGATGTTTGTGCCTAAAAATTCCCTCTAACCTTTAAAAGATGCTGAAAATATGATAAAATAAGGGGGTAAATAAAAATAGAAGAGGTATGTGAAATGTCACGTAAACCATTTATCGCTGGTAACTGGAAAATGAACAAAAATCCAGAAGAAGCTAAAGCATTCGTTGAAGCAGTAGCTTCTAAATTGCCTTCATCAGAACTTGTTGAAGCTGGTATCGCAGCTCCTGCACTTGACCTTTCAACAGTTCTTGCTGCAGCTAAAGGTTCAAACCTTAAAGTTGCTGCTGAAAACTGCTACTTTGAAAACGCTGGTGCATTCACTGGTGAAAACAGCCCTAAAGTATTGTCTGAAATGGGAACTGACTACGTTGTAATCGGTCACTCAGAACGTCGTGAATACTTCCACGAAACTGACGAAGATATCAACAAAAAAGCTAAAGCAATCTTCGCTAACGGTATGCTTCCAATCATCTGCTGTGGTGAAACTCTTGAAACTTACGAAGCTGGTAAAGCTGCTGAATTCGTAGGTGGACAAGTTTCAGCTGCTCTTGCTGGATTGTCAGAAGAACAAGTTTCTTCACTTGTTATTGCATACGAACCAATCTGGGCTATCGGTACTGGTAAATCAGCTAGCCAAGACGACGCACAAAAAATGTGTAAAGTTGTTCGTGACACAGTTGCAGCAGACTTCGGTCAAGCAGTAGCTGACAAAGTTCGCGTTCAATACGGTGGTTCAGTTAAACCTGAAAACGTTGCAGCTTACATGGCTTGCCCAGACGTTGATGGTGCCCTTGTTGGTGGTGCATCACTTCAACCAGAAAGCTTCCTTGCTCTTCTTGACTTTGTAAAATAATCAAGAAACTTTGAAGTTATAAAAACTACTTGCTATTTGGCAAGTAGTTTTTTTGTATGAAAAAAAGCTTTGGAAACTAGATTCCAAAGCTTTTTAATTAATAACGTCTAAGTAATTTTTTGAGATTATGAATAAGTTTGTATTTGAGTGGACGAGGGTAGTAGCGGAAAGTCCCCATTTTACGGGTGATATAGCCGTTATAGTTCTGTTTGAAGCGCAGAACACCATCTGATCCATCAAATTCTCCCGTGATACCTAGAAGGTTATAGGTTGTAATACCGCGTTTAATTGCTTCTAGCATGACGTGCTCTTGGAGAAGAGCTGGAGCATAGAATTTGTTGAATTCGGTATAGGAACCTGAGAAGAGGTAAACAGCCTCTTGTTTAGTGTAAACAAATAAACTACCTGCTAAAATAACATTTTGTGAACCATATTTTTCGATGAATTGTTTAGCTTCCTCGATACGAGTATCAAATGTTGCAGATTGACTTGATAGCTCACGCAATTGATTATGTTTCTTCTCTGAGGCATTGTTATTTTCAATAGCAGTCTTGAGCTTATCAATTTTTTGATTGAGCTTAGCTTGATCAGCTTCTAGGTGTTTTAGATAATCTTGGAAGTTGAGGCTTGCAACCATAAATTCACAAGAGTCACCAAAACTATCATAGAAATCTTGGTAGTATTCTAAAGACTTATCGACATAATCTCTTCGATTTGAAGTTGCAGACGTAATTTCTTTGAATAGTGGTAATTCAGTACGGTCAAGTTTTCGAAGAGTGATTCCAAAGGTTTTTGCTTTTTTAACTAAAGGACGACCTTTTTTGCTGAAAGATTTTAACAAATTTTTATCAGTGATGTCTGTCAAATCTTTAACGTAGTGCCAGTCTGGCTCTCCACCGGGGTAACCTGTTAGGAGTCCATCGTGCTGGTAACCAAGTGAGACAAAATCTTCAATAAGATTTTTCTTTTCATCATCAATTGGCTCGCCATTAGTATCAAAGTGCTGGTAGGTATCAAATGGTTTTACTAAAAGTTCAATTGCTCCATTTTCCTTTGCGTAGGTCTGAAGTTCTTTATAAAAAGCTTTTAGATAACTTTGGTTGCAAGAAGCAGGTCCAGAGTTGATTTCCATATGGAGCCCACCAGCCATTGGCATGCTGAAAAGAACACCAGCGACTTGTAATTCTCCATCTTCTTTTAGTCCAAGATATGTGACTTGATAGCCGCGCTTTTCTAGTAAATCAGCCATTTCGACAGATTGCATAAATGACTTGTAGTCGACTTTATCACAAAAAGTTTCAAAAACATTTTTATCAATAATCTCAAGAGACATTAATGGTTGTTTCTCCTTTGTTTACGGACGTTGTAAGCCCAGTTTGATAGTTTATAAAGTAAACCATTTACTGGAATGTTAAATTCACCGATGAATTCTTCAATAGTTGGATTGAAGTTTGATTTGAATTTTGTTAAACCGTCATCAAGAGTTCCTTCAACTCCACCCATGTTTGCCCAAATGATTCCGTCAGCGTATGCATCTTCGAATACTTTTGGATAAAGTGAGTATTGAGGGTAGAATTTTTTAAATTCGTCATTCATACCAGCGTAAAGCATTTCCATAACGTTACCGAATGATACTGACAAGATACCAGCGATGATAAGTTCATCAGGATATTTTTCAACGAATTCTTCGAATTCTTTGATGTATTTAGTAACAGAATTTTTTTGTTGAGTGAGTTTTGTCAAACGTTTCTTTTGGTGTTCAGCTGTTTCAGACAAATCTTTTTCGATTTGAGCGAGTTGTTCTTTGTATTCAGCCAAACGTTTTGGCAAGTTCACTTTTGCCAAGTGAAGGTAAGCATCGTCACCATAGATTTCCATCATTTTGCGGAAGTAGTCTTCGTTACGAAGAGCAACTCCTTTACGAGTTTCTGTAAGAGCTACGACATCTGCGAACGCTTTGACATCATCGATAGTACCACGAGTTGTGATGACACCACGGTGAACAGCATCTTTCATCAAACGTTTAGTGTGTTTAGGGAAAGTTGATGTCATGTCTTCTTGTGTGTAGACATTAGCTTGGAAACGTGGCTGAATGCTTTCAGCAATTGTAGTTGTACGTCCAGTCCATTCGCAACCTGCAGCTTTCAAATTGTCGATGGCAAGAAGTGTGTCTTTGTTTTCGTCAACTTCTTCACCGATTTTGTATTGTTTAAGTAGCAAAGCTGGGTCCATTTTGATGAAAAGGGCGCGTTTTGTTTTACCGTATTTTTTAAGTGAGCTAATCACAAAAGCAACGAGTTCCTTGTCGCTGTAGTCCATGATTGGTCCACGTGGAATGTAAAGCATTGTGAAACCAAGTGGCAAAGCTTTGATAAGGATAGACGCTGACGCAACTAATTGGTCATCTTTGTAGAAACCGATGCGTTCATTATCCCAATTGTCTTTGACCTTTTCCCAATTTGATGATTGTAGAAGGTTTGTTTGGTTGCTTGCTTTTGCAAAATTATCGTGTTCTTCAGCTGAGATACCGATTTTATAGCTATACATTATTTTAAGACCCACTCTCTAAGGGCGTGTGCTACGCCGCTTTCTTCGTTTGATTTTGTAATATATTTAGCAATTTCTTTAAGTTCAGGTGTACCATTTTCCATAACTACTGGGTTACCAACAGCTTCAAGCATGGCACGGTCGTTTTCAGCATCACCGATTGCCATTGTTTGGTCTGGTGTAAGTCCCATTTTTTCAGCTAGGTGCTTGATGGCATTCCCTTTACTTGCTTTTTTATTCATGAATTCTAGGTAAAATGGTGTTGATTTAACAATCGTGTATCGATCAAAGAATTCTTGTGGAATTTTCTCGATAGCAGCATCTAGAATTTCAGGTTCATCAATGAACATCATTTTAATGATTTCTTTATCGCCCATTTCTTCAGGTGTGCGGTAAAAAATTGGCATGTTAACCAAGCTTGATTCATGAACAGTGTATTTTCCGATGTTACGATTAGCTGTGTAGATGCCTTTTTTCGTGATGGCATGCATGTGAACATCTAATTTACGGCTAAGAAATTCAATATCAAGATAATCTTCATAGGTCATGGTTTCAGTGATGATGTTCTCACCATTTGATGTATCTTGAACTAGTCCACCATTGAAGGTAATGACATAATCGCCTTCTTCTTTAAGGTTTAATTCATTAAGAAGTGGCTGAACACCAGGGATTGGACGTCCAGTTGCGATGATGACTTTAACACCTTGTTTTTTAGCTTCTTGTACAGCCTCAAAAACTTCTGGCGTGACTTTGCGGTCGTTGGTTAAAAGTGTGCCGTCAATATCGACAGCGACTAATTTAATAGACATAAGGTTCATTTACCCCTTCTAAAAATCTCTACCTATATATCTTACTAAAAAGTGGCTTATTTGTCATGGGGAACATAGGGAAATCTACTAGGTACCGTTTTCATTTTGAAATAAAAAGAATAAGAATCAAAATGAAGTGGTTAGCAACATTTTAATCCTTACTCTTTTAGTCATGAAAAACGAAATGGTCGTTTGAAATGTAACTCATAAATTGTTTTTTATTTTGGGCAAAAAGGTCATTATCCTCTAGCATTTCTTTTGGGAAATAGAAGCGTCGGTCGCCATAAATGGTTCCAGTCAAAGTTTTTACAATAGGTGAAATGGTTGAGAGCTCAACGACAGAGCCATCTTTTTGAATCATGTTAATTTCAGTTCGTGGCTCTTTCTTTTCGGGACGATAGATGTCATAAGGCAAATCAAAATTGACATGAATGCCTGTGTAATATTCTGGGTCAAAACCAACAGATTTGACTAAGTCGACTAAGTGACTGAGCTCTTTACGAGAATTTTCTTCGAAAGTGATTGATTTTAGAACCTTGCGATTGATAAAGCGACTAGCTAAATCAGCTAAAATCTTGTCTTCAGATTTCATCCAAGCTTGAAAGTAAGTGTTCATCACACCGTCATCCAAAGAAAGATAATCTTCTAAATTAGCTTCATTTGCTAAAAATGGTGTCAAGTTTGGTGAAGTTTTTTCAAAAAATTGACTATCGAGTTGATAGAGGTGTTTAGCTCGTTTTAAGAGATTCTGCAACAAGACTTCCATGCCTCGACTGGCTGGATGGAAATAGACTTGCATATACATTTGAAATCGGCTGACGATATAATCCTCGACAGCATGCATACCATTATACTCAAAAACGATGCCATCTTTTGTTGGACGGATGACACGTAAGATACGTGTTAGGTCAAATTGCCCATATTTTGCACCACTGTAATATGAATCTCGCAAAAGATAGTCCATGCGGTCACAGTCAATTTGGCTTGAGATGAGTTGAACGACTTGTTTATTGTGATAGGTGTGATTGATGACACTTGCGACTTTTTCTGGGAAATCAGGTGATACACGTTTTAAAATAGCGTTGATTTCAGTATCTGGGCTAGTAATGATTTCTTGAGTGATGGCTTCATGGTCGGTATCAAAAAGTTTTTCAAAAGTGTGCGAATAAGCACCGTGTCCGACATCATGCAATAGCGCAGCGACCATGGTCAAAAGATTTTCACTAGAATCCCAAATATCAGGAAATTTCTCATCGAAAATTTCTGTGACGCGTCTAGCAATTTCATAAACACCAAGGCAGTGTGAAAAACGACTGTGTTCAGCACCGTGGAAGGTATAAACAGTTGTCGAAACCTGCTTAACACGGCGTAGACGTTGAAATTCTTTGGTATTGATAAGGTCATAAATGACCGGATGATTAACAGTTATATAATTGTGAACTGGGTCACGAAATACTTTTTCATTCATAATTTCATTATAGCAAAAATGCCAAAAAATCCTGACTATTTAAATCGTGTCATATTTGTATTTACGAATTTTGAAAAATTGCTTATAATTGAGATTATGACAAATGAACTTATTTTACGTTTAATCCAAATATTTTTGGTATTTTTGATTATCTGGGTTTTGGGAAATATCTTTTTCCATGCCAAGAAAAATAAAATTAATCTAAAAGAAAAATTTTGGACAGGTCTCTGGATTGGGTATTTTACTGATTTATTAGACACTTTGGGAATCGGAACTTTTGCAACAAGTACCGCACTTTTTAAGGCAACAAAATTAGTAAAAGATGACAAACAAATTCCAGCAACACTGTCTACAGCACACGTCATTCCGGTAATGATTGAAGCGCTTTGCTTTATTACGATTGTTAAAGTAGAATTGCCGACCTTGCTAACAATGGCAGCAGCTTCTTTTGCAGGAGCTTTTGTCGGAACGCGAATCACTAAAAATTGGCCAACACAAAAAGTACAAAGAGTACTAGGAACTTTGCTGATTGTGGCAGCCATTATCATGGGATACCGTATGATTGCAAATCCAGGTGCTGGAGTTGGTGACAGTGTTCATGGTCTTCATGGCATTTGGCTCATGATCGGGGTGGTTTTCAATTTTACAGTTGGAATTCTGATGACGATGGGACTTGGAAATTACGCTCCAGAGTTGATTTTCTTCTCGCTACTTGGTATCAATCCTTCAATAGCACTTCCAGTGATGATGCTTGATGCCGCTGTTATCATGTCAGCAAGTACGACAGATTTTATCAAATCAGGTCGTGTCAATTGGCCAGGTGTGCTAGGAATTATTGTTGGTGGTTCTCTAGGAGTACTGACAGCAGCATTTTTCCTCAGCCAACTTGATATCAATAAATTTAAAGTTCTTATTATTTTCATTGCTATTTTTACTGGAACAAGCTTGCTTCGTTCATCAGCTATCAAGCGCTAACTCAGCGCAATTTCTGGCTTTGTGAAGGAAGAATTGGTATAATTTTAGAGAAAGGAAGAAGCTAATACTAGATGAAACTTCATATTAAGAATAAGATTAATGTTGATGGACAAGTTGAGTTCGTTGAGCAATCATACCCTGTCAAATTAACAGAAAAAAATGGTCATATCTATCTTACTTACACTAATGAAGAAAAAGAAACTGTCATGTTGAAATGTAATGACCAAGAATTGATTATGACGCGTTATTCAAATCCAAAATCAATCATGCGTTTTCATCGTGAAAATCCAGCCGTGGTCGCTATTCCAACTCCTGTTGGATTACAACATTTGCAAACAAAAACAAGTGTTTATGAATTGGATGAGACTAAGCAAAATCTAAAAATTCATTATCAACTAAAACAGCTTGAAGGAGATAGTGTTTTTGCCAATTATCAACTAGAAATCAAATGGTTGTAAGCATAAACAAAGCTTGATATATAAGGCTTTTTGACTAATGTGTTTAGTTGACAAAGTTTTTAAAAATTGATATGATTACTCTGTATTCAAGGGAGTAGCAGACGGGTAAAACCCGTGACATGGTCGTCATTACGAAAGAAATTTCCGGCCCTGTCTTAAACAGCGAGACTTGTTTTAAAAAAACAGGTCTCTTTTTCTATAGAGGAGACCATAGGAGGAAGCTATTTTGTCTAAAGAACAAAGTAAAGCTCTGTTTTATACACAGAGCAAAGATGAAACATTGGAAACTCTAAATTCATCACGTGAAGGTTTGTCTACAGCAGAAGCTCAAAAACGCTTGGACGAATACGGTCACAATGAACTTGACGAAGGTGAAAAACGTGGCTTGTTAGCTAAGTTTATCGACCAGTTCAAGGATTTGATGATTATTATCTTGTTGGTTGCAGCAGCACTTTCTGTTATCACAGAAGGTATGCACGGTTTAACTGATGCTTTGATTATTTTAGCCGTTGTTATTTTGAATGCTGCATTTGGTGTTTACCAAGAAGGTCAAGCAGAAGCGGCGATTGAAGCTCTTAAAGATATGTCAAGTCAAATCGCTCGTGTCCGTCGTGATGGTCATGTAGTGGAAATTGATTCACGCGAATTGGTTCCTGGTGATATTGTCATGCTTGAAGCTGGTGACGTTGTTCCAGCAGATATGCGACTTTTAGAAGCTGCATCACTGAAAATTGAAGAAGCAGCTCTTACAGGTGAATCAGTTCCAGTTGAAAAAGATTTGTCAGTTGAAGTACCTGCTGATGCTGGAATCGGCGACCGTGTAAACATGGCTTACCAAAACTCAAACGTTACTTACGGACGAGGTGTTGGTGTCGTTGTTAACACAGGTATGTACACTGAAGTTGGTAAAATTGCTGACATGCTTGCCAACGCTGATGAAACAGATACACCACTTAAACAAAGTTTGAACCAATTGTCTAAAGTATTGACATACTTGATTGTTGGTATCGCTGCTGTTACTTTCCTTATCGGTGTTTTTGTTCGAGGAGAAGCTCCACTTAATGGTTTGATGGTTGCCGTAGCACTTGCCGTAGCAGCTATCCCAGAAGGACTTCCAGCTATTGTGACAATTGTTTTGTCAATGGGAACAACAACACTTGCTAAACGTAATTCAATTGTTCGTAAATTGCCAGCTGTTGAAACACTTGGTTCTACAGAAATCATTGCATCAGATAAAACTGGTACATTGACAATGAACCAAATGACCGTTGAAAAAATTTACACAAACGGAGAATTGCAAAGCTCTGCAAGTGAGATTGCATCTGATAATAACACACTTCGTGTTATGAACTTTGCAAATGATACAAAAATCGATCCAAATGGTAAATTGATTGGTGACCCAACTGAAACAGCACTTGTTCAATTTGGTCTTGATCACAGCTTTGACATTCGTGAAGTATTGAAAGAAGAACCACGTGTGGCAGAATTGCCATTTGATTCTGATCGTAAGTTGATGTCAACTATCCACAAAGAAGCTGACGGAAAATATTTTGTCGCTGTTAAAGGTGCGCCAGACCAACTTCTTAAACGTGTGACTCGTATCGAAGAAAATGGTCAAGTTCGCGACATCACTGCGGCAGAAAAAGAAGCTATTCTTAATGTCAATAAAGACCTTGCTAAACAAGCTCTTCGTGTTTTGATGATGGCTTACAAATATGTTTCTGAAGTTCCAAATCTTGAATCAGAAATTGTTGAAGCTGATTTGATTTTCTCAGGTCTGGTCGGAATGATTGACCCAGAACGTCCAGAAGCAGCTAAAGCCGTAGCAGTTGCTAAAGAAGCTGGTATTCGTCCAATCATGATTACTGGTGACCACCAAGATACAGCGGAAGCAATTGCCAAACGTCTGGGTATCATCGAAGATGATGGTGAAGACCATGTCTTTACAGGTGCTGAACTAAATGAATTGTCTGACGAAGAATTCCAAAAAGTCTTCAAACAATACTCAGTTTATGCGCGTGTATCTCCTGAACACAAAGTTCGTATCGTTAAAGCTTGGCAAAATGAAGGTAAAGTTGTAGCCATGACAGGTGACGGTGTTAACGATGCGCCATCACTTAAAACAGCAGATATCGGTATTGGTATGGGTATTACTGGTACTGAAGTATCTAAAGGTGCTTCAGATATGGTTCTTGCTGATGACAACTTTGCAACAATTATTGTTGCGGTTGAAGAAGGACGTAAAGTCTTCTCTAACATCCAAAAATCAATTCAATACCTTCTATCAGCCAACATGGCAGAAGTATTTACAATTTTCTTTGCTACTTTGTTTGGTTGGGATGTTCTTCAACCAGTACATCTTCTTTGGATTAACTTGGTAACTGATACACTACCAGCGATTGCACTTGGTGTTGAACCTGCTGAACCAGATGTGATGACTCACAAGCCTCGTGGTCGTAAATCAAACTTCTTTGATGGTGGGGTTATGGGAGCCATTATCTATCAAGGTATCTTCCAAACATTGCTTGTTTTAGGTGTCTATGCTTGGGCATTGATGTTCCCAGAACACGCCTCAAATCGCATGATGCACGAAGATGCGTTGACAATGGCATTTGCAACACTTGGTCTCATCCAATTGCTTCATGCCTTTAACGTAAAATCTGTTTACCAATCAATTTTTACTGTTGGTGCATTCAGAAATAGAACCTTTAACTGGGCAATTCCAGTAGCCTTCCTTCTTTTGATGGTGACTATTGCAGTGCCTGGATTTAACCAACTCTTCCATGTATCACACTTGAGTGTTACTCAATGGTTGGCTGTTATTGTGGGAAGTCTTTTGATGGTTGTTCTTACAGAAATTGTAAAAGCTATTCAACGTCTACTTGGACAAGACGAAAAGGCTATTTAAAAAATATCATGAAAGTCAGGCTGCATATAGCAGTCTGATTTTTATTTTCTGAAAAATGTTTGAAAGTTTTATGGTAGAATATTTTCAGGAGGCTGTCATGATTAAAGCAATTATATTTGACATGGATGGTGTTTTATTTAACACTGAGAGTTTTTATTTTAAACGACGTGAAGCATTTTTGGCGAGCAAGGGAATTTCTATCAAGCATTTACCACCTAAATTTTTCGTCGGTGGTCGTATCGATCAATTTTGGGAAAAAATTTTAGGTGACAAGATTTCTGATTATGATACCAAAGCTTTGGAGGCTGAATACACTGCTTATAAAAACGTTCATCGACCAGATTACAAGAGCTTGGTTTTCTCTGATGCTAAGACAGTTTTAGCAGAGCTGAAAGCTAAAGGATTTGTTTTAGCATTGGCTTCAAATACTGTTCGTAGTGATGTCGAAGCTGCTTTGACAAAATGCGGATTAATCGAATATTTCACATATATTTTGACAGGAGATGATTTTACAGAAGGTAAGCCAAATCCTGCCATTTATAATGCCGCATGTGCCAAGTTAAGGTTTGATAAAGATGACATTGTTATAATTGAGGATAGCCAAAAAGGTATTCAAGCAGGAGTAGCTGCAGGCGTTCGTGTCATTGCCATTCGAGATAAAGAGTTTGGTGTTGATCAATCAAAAGCAAGTATTTTGGTTGATAATTTGACAGAAGCTATGCAAGTGATTGACAAAGAATCTTAATAATTTTGTGAATTGCTAGCAATGGTAGGAAATAGCAATTTTAAGGGCTTTATGGTAAAATAGAAAGACAGTAATAGAACTATGTAAACTTGATAATCAAGGATAGTTTTAGAGGTTCGGCAAGCGCTGTGAAAGAGGAACTTTTCTTAGAACTTCGGTGTTCTTCGTCGAATTCCTATTTTCATCTCGCTTTCTTGACGGACTAAATATCTTAATTAATTGAACACGTTCTACGAGCTGTGCAAAAAAGATAATTTTTCCTAGAGCCTAAGAGCTCTTCGTCAAAATTCCTATTTTTGCTTTGCTCGTTTAACGAACTTAGTATCTTAATAAAAAGGAGTTATCTCATGGAAGTGGCTGAAATCCGCCAAAAAATAGTAGAAAATCAAGAGAAGTTGACTAGCTTCAGGAGGTCTCTTTGACTTAGATCGTTTGGAAGAAGACATTGCGCTTCTTGAAAACAAAATGACTGAGCCAGACTTTTGGAACGACAACATTGCAGCACAAAAAACTTCTCAAGAGTTAAATAGTTTGAAACAAACTTATGAGACATTTAATGAAATGCAAGAGTTGTCAGATGAAACAGAGCTTTATTTAGAAATGCTAGATGAAGATGATTCTATTCAATCTGAGTTGGAAGAAACTCTCGAAAAACTTGATAAAATCATGACAAGTTATGAAATGACTCTTCTCTTGTCAGAACCTTATGACCGTAACAACGCCATCTTGGAAATTCACCCAGGTTCAGGTGGTACGGAAGCTCAAGACTGGGCTGATATGCTTTTCCGCATGTACACACGTTACGGAAATGCTAAAGGGTTCAAAGTTGAAACCCTTGATTATCAAGCAGGTGATGAAGCAGGTATCAAGTCAGTGACACTTTCTTTTGAAGGACCAAATGCTTATGGTCTTTTGAAATCAGAAATGGGTGTTCACCGTTTGGTGCGTATCTCACCATTTGACTCTGCAAAACGCCGTCACACATCATTCTCTTCAGTTGAAGTAATGCCGGAATTGGATGATACTATTGAAGTTGAAATTCGTGATGACGATATTAAAATGGACACTTTCCGTTCAGGTGGTGCTGGTGGACAAAACGTCAACAAGGTTTCTACCGGTGTTCGTTTGACTCACATTCCAACAGGAATCGTTGTAGCATCTACGGTAGACCGTACACAATATGGTAACCGTGACCGCGCTATGAAAATGTTGCAAGCTAAACTTTATCAATTAGAACAAGAGAAAAAAGCACAAGAGGTTGATGCTCTTAAAGGTGATAAAAAAGAAATCACATGGGGTAGCCAAATTCGTTCTTATGTCTTCACTCCTTATACAATGGTTAAAGACCACCGTACTGGATATGAAGTTGCTCAAGTTGATAAAGTCATGGATGGTGACATTGATGGTTTCATCGACGCTTTCTTGAAATGGCGTATTGATTAACTAAAAAGTAAAATTTTAGGATAACAAAATCGTAAAGGAAAATACAAATGGCATTAATTGAAATGAAAGGCGTAACGAAAAAGTATCGCCGCTCAACAACTGCTTTGAGAGATATTAACGTATCTGTCAACCCAGGTGAATTTGTTTATATTGTTGGTCCTTCTGGTGCCGGTAAATCTAGCTTTATTAAATTGCTTTATCGCGAAGAAAAAGTTACTTCAGGAACGCTTAAAGTTGGAGAATTTGACCTTACAAAACTTAAAAAACGTCAAATCCCAATTTTACGTCGTAGCATTGGTGTAGTCTTCCAAGATTATAAACTACTTCCTAAAAAGACAGTTTTTGAAAATGTTGCTTACGCAATGCAAGTTATTGGTGAAAAACCACGCGAAATCAAAAAACGTGTTCCAGAAGTACTTGAATTGGTTGGCTTAAAACACAAAATGCGTTCATTCCCAGGTCAATTATCTGGTGGTGAACAACAACGTGTTGCGATTGCGCGTGCAATTGTTAACAATCCAAAAGTTTTGATTGCTGATGAACCGACTGGTAACCTTGATCCAGAAATTTCATGGGAAATCATGCAATTGTTAGAACGTATTAACCTTCAAGGAACAACAGTTCTAATGGCAACTCACAACAAACAAATCGTTGATAACCTTCGTCACCGCGTTATTGCTATCGAAGAAGGAAAAATTGTACGTGATGAAGAGGAAGGAGAATACGGATATAATGATTAGAAATTTTTTCCGCCATTTGTGGGAATCCATTAAAAGTTTGAAACGTAATATTTGGATGACCATTGCTTCAGTCAGTTCAGTTGCAATTACCCTAACTTTGGTTGGTATCTTCGCTGCTGTTTTGATGAACGTTGAAAAAGTCGCTCAAGGTATTGAAAATAACATCCAAATCAATGTTTACTTGGATGTGAACTCAGCAGATAACTCTGAGACTAAGACAAACGAAGTTGGTGAAACAGTTCAAAACGATTCATTCCACCAAGTCTATGATCACATTAGTGCAATTTCTGGTGTAAAATCTGTTACTTTCTCAAGTAAAGATGACCAATTAGCTAAACTAAAAGAAACTTACGGTGATGACTGGGCAATGTTTGATGGTGATTCAAACCCACTTCAAGATGTTTATATCGTAGAAGCAACCTCAGCTTCAAAAGTTAAAAAAATTGCTAAGAAGATTTCAAATATTGAAGGTGTTGAATCAGTTGACTACGGTGGTTCAAACTCAGACCAACTCTTCAAAGTTTCTAAATTCATCCGTACATGGGGATTTGCAGGAACAATTCTTCTTGTAATCATTGCTATCTTCTTGATTTCAAATACAATTCGTATGACTATCATGTCTCGTCATCGTGATATCGAAATCATGCGTTTGGTTGGTGCTAAGAACTCTTACATCCGTGGCCCATTCTTCTTTGAAGGTGCTTGGGTTGGACTTCTTGGGGCAATCGTACCATCAATTATTATTTACTTTGCATACAAAGCTGTGTATGCTTCAGTAAATCCACAATTTGAAGTTCAAGGTTTAACATTGTATCCTGCTGATTCATTTGTTCCAATGCTTATTGGAGCTATGTTCTGTGTGGGAATTATCATCGGATCAGTTGGTTCAGTGATTTCAATGCGACGTTATCTTAAAATTTAATATAAAAAAACAACTTCTGATTTCAGAAGTTGTTTTTAGTTTATAAAGTTTGATGTGGCAGCTGCTATTTGTTTTTCTTGATTTTTTTGAGAGATTGTTGCATTGCCGTCTTTTGATTGGTGACCATAGTCTCCAAATTCGCTGTGATTTCCACCAGAAATAGATAAGTAAGTTGTGTCGCTTGGTAGTCTCTTTTTAGCGGACTTATACTGGTCCCATTTAAGAACCTTGTCATTGCTAGCTGTGATTGATAAGACTTTTAAATGACGTTTAGACAAATCAACTTTTTCTGAAGGGTAGCTTGCAAGTAAGATTAAGCCAGAAATATTATCTGATTTTGCAGTACCCGCATTCATACAAGCAACGACGCCACCAAGTGAGTGCCCAGCAAGATAAACATTTTTTAGTTTTTTAGCCTTGATGATAGACAATGCTTTCTGACTTGAAAGGACTGGCAGATTCAGTGGTGTTTTCAAAATATAGACGTCATAGCCTGATTTTGATAAGTCTTTTGCTAAGCCAGCGTAGGCTTTCTCTTCGACAAGAGCACCTTGATAGAAAACAATATTTGCTTTTGTGCTCCCTTTACTTTCAAAGAATAGATAGTCTTTTGTGATTTTAGCGGATTTAGCAGCTGCCATAGAGCTTTTGTGTGCTTGGTAGGTTTTGTGGCGAATAAAGCCAAGACCTAAAGCAAGCAGTGCTGCTAAACAAACTAAAAAGTAGAGTAGAAATTTTTTTAGTTTTTTCATAATGCGTTAAAATATGGATTAAAATTCTTTTCATGTGCGATAGTCGTTTCGCGACCATGTCCAGGGTAAACAGTAAAGTGATTAGGTAAGGTGAACAATTCAGACTTAATGCTTTCAAGGAGTTGATTAGCATTTCCAGTCGGTAAATCGGTACGTCCAATAGTTTCACGAAAAAGAGCATCACCTGTTAAAACGACCTCGTCATCTGGAAAGACTAGAGATACACTTCCCCATGAGTGTCCAGGTGTCATGCGTGCTTGAAAACGAAAGCCAGCCAAGTTGTAATCATCAGTGTATTGAAAATGGTATTCTGCTGGTTTTAAAATAATATCGTCCATGTCGGCGTGACGGTCGAGCCCTGAGAAGTTATCTTTAGGTGAATAAAGCCAAGACGCTTCCTTCTCAGAAATATAAACAGGTGGGTGACCAAAAGCATCGCGAATCACATCAACTCCCATGATATGGTCATAATGAGCGTGTGTGAGCAAAATGGCAGCAACTGGTTTATCAAGTGACTGAATTTTTTCTTTGATTTTATCAGTATCGCTACCAGGGTCAACAACGATGATTGCTTGGTTATTGACCAATAAATAAGTGTTTTCACGTGCAACGTGATTTAGTAATCTAAAAATCTTCATAAAAAAAGTTTATCAAAAAACTTTTGAAAAGTCATACAATGTCATTTCTCAAAAATTCTCTTTTCCTGTATTTATCATTTGGATTAGGTGAATGTCTATGCTAAAAATGGTATAATTTAAATGTTATGATGCAAGTTAATTCTCAAAAATATGCTGTTGTTGATTTGGAGGCTACAGGTGCTCACGCAATGGCAGAAATTATTCAGGTTGGCATTGTCATTATTGAAAATAATAAAATTGTGAAGACTTATCAAACGGATGTTAATCCGCATGAACCACTCACTGAACATATCATTAATTTGACAGGGATAACTGATGAACAGTTGGCTAAAGCGCCAGATTTTTCACAGGTTGCCCAAAAGATATACAACATGATTTCAGATTGTGTTTTCGTTGCTCACAATGTAAAATTTGATGCCAATCTTTTAGCAGAAAAATTATTTTTAGAAGGCTACGAATTGCGTACGCCGCTTGTCGATACGGTTGAGTTATCACAGGTCTTTTATCCGACCCTTGAAAAATACACTTTAGGTCATTTGGCTGATGTTTTGCAACTTGATTTGACAGATGCGCATACGGCTATTTCAGATGCTTATGCAACAGCTCAGCTATTGTTAAAACTAAAAGAAAAAATGGCAAGCATGCCAAAAGAGCTTCTAGAGCAACTTTTGCCTTTGGCTGATAATCTTGTGTTTGAAACAGGAATGCTGGTTGAAGAAGGTTTTAAAAAAGCTAAGGTCATGTCGAAAAAGGATTACCAAGAAGTTGGTGGTATCATTTTACGACAACTCAAAGAGCTTGGTAGTGAACGCAAGATGTCAGATGATTTTGAGCTTAATATGGCACTTTTGGGTTTGGATGCGCGCAAGAAGCAAAAGCAATTTGCTCAGCTGGTAAAAGATGATTTTCAGTCGTCTAAGGTTTCATTTTTAGAAGCACAAGCAGGACTTGGAAAGACTTATGGCTATTTGTTACCACTTTTACAATTGGCTCAGGATGAACAAGTTATTGTTTCAGTGCCGACGAAGATTTTGCAAGACCAGATTATGGCAAATGAAGTCAAGCATCTTCAGGATGTTTTCCATACATCTTGTGCGTCAATTAAGGGTCCTGGAAATTATATTAAACTAGATAGTTTTGCGCAAAGTCTACGCCATGAAGGTGATAATCGTCTGGTCAATCGCTATAAAATGCAACTTCTGGTCTGGTTAACAGAGACTCTCACTGGAGATTTGGATGAAATCAGACAAAAGCAACGCTATGAAGCTTATTTTGAACAGATTAAGCACGATGGTAACTTGAGCGAGAAATCATTGTTCAAAGATGTTGATTTTTGGAACCGTAATTATGAAAGAGCTAAACAAAGCAAACTTTTGATTATCAATCATGCTTATTTCTTAGAGCGTGTTCAGGATGACAAGGCTTTTGCGGCAAATAAAATCTTGGTTTTTGATGAAGCTCAAAAATTAATTTTGAACCTAGAACAATTTTCACGTCGTCGTGTGAACGTTACTCAACTCGTTCAAAAACTTGAAAAGCATTTAGATTCTGCGCTTCCAACTCTTGAAAAACGCTTGATTGAAAGTCTTTCTTTCCAATTAACTCACTTGGCAACACGTTTTTATCAAAATCAAGAAGTCTATGTGACAACTGAGGATGCTAGAAAATTAGAGCAAGCTGTCAATGAACTCTTGGCTGTTAATGCTGATTGGCGTTACCTTTGTTTAGAGGATTTGATGGGCTTATTTGTGCAGCCATTTACTGATTTTTGGTTTGAGACAAGTTATGAAAATGAAAAACGTCAAACTTACTTGAATGCAAGTAGTGATGAGCTTTTGAACTTCCAAGAATTTCTACCAGAAACTCGAAAAACGTATATGGTTTCAGCTACGCTACACATTAGTCCTCAAGTTAGTCTTGCTGATTTGCTTGGTTTTGAGCAGTATCATTACATGAGCATTGCGCGTGATAAGAACAGCTCACAACGTATTTGGGTTGATGAAGAAATGCCAAATGTTGCTGAGATTTCAGAAGAAGAGTATGCTTCTGTGATTGCTGAGCGAATTTATCAAATTAGACAGCTAGATGATCGAATGTTGGTTCTGTTCAATTCTAAGCAAGCTATGTTTGATGTCTCTGAACGTTTAGATGAGATGGATTTGCACCATTTGACTCAGGAGAAAAATGGTACCGCCTATAATGTTAAACGTCGTTTTGAGCGTGGTGAAAGTCACATTCTTCTTGGAACAGGTGCTTTCTGGGAAGGAGTAGATTTTGTTCAATCAGATAAGATGATTGAAGTTATTACTCGACTACCGTTTGAAAATCCAAACGATTTATTTGTTCAGAAAATCAGTAACCATTTGTTAGCGCAAGCTAAATCACCTTTTAATGATTATTCTTTACCTCTTGCGATTTTAAAACTCAAACAAGCCATTGGTAGAACCATGAGACGGGACAATCAACGTTCGGCTGTGCTTCTACTTGATTCGCGAATTTTGACAAAATCGTACGGAAAAACAATCAGTGACTCATTATCTGAAGAATTTTTCATTTCTCATCAAAAATTTTCAAAGAGTCTCACTGAAATAAAGAATTTTCTGCTATAATAAAAGGGATAAACAAAAAGGGAGAAGTAAATGAAAAAATTAACACCAGTAAAACAGTATTTACTCGGTTTTAGCTTGATTTTATTAGTTCTCTTGATTTCTGCTGCAACAGTTTTGTTTTTAGCAATGAAACCAAGACTAAGCGCAGAAAAAGTGGCGACTCAAGTAGCCATTGATACAGCTGATTTGGTACAGACATCTTCTGTTGACCTTTATAATGGTTCTAAGACTTATTACAGTGTTTATGGAACTACGGCTTCTGGTGATCAGAAGATTGTTTCTGTGGGTGAAGACAATGGTAAGGTATTTGTCTATTCTGTAAACGACGGAATCAGTCGCAAAGAAGCTGAGCAAGTAGCTGCAGCAAACGGAGCAACTGGTATTTCAAAAGTTGTTTATGGTATTGATGGAAAGACACCAATTTGGGAAGTCACTGCTACTGATGGTTATTACCTTGTTAACTTTGAAACAAGTGAGCTCGTGAAGAAGGAGGGCATATGACAAACTTATCAAATCGCGTGTTGAACATGGAAGAAAGTGTGACTTTAGCGGCAAGTGCGCGTGCCAAAGCCTTGAAAGCACAAGGTCGTGATGTATTATCACTGACTTTAGGAGAACCAGATTTTGTAACTCCTAAAAATATCCAAGATGCTGCAATTGAAGCAATTCAAAATGGTAAAGCTAGCTTTTACACTGTTGCTTCAGGTCTCCCAGAATTGAAGGATGCTATCAATAATTACATGGAAAATTTCTACGGTTACTCAGTTAATCGTAATCAAATTGTTGTAGCAACAGGTGCAAAATTTATTCTTTATACTTTCTTTACAACTGTTCTTAATCCAGGCGATGAAGTTATTATTCCAACACCATGTTGGGTGTCTTATGTCGATCAAGTTAAAATGGTTGATGGTGTTCCTGTAACTGTTCAAACGACTGAAGAAAATCATTTCAAAGCGACTGTTGAACAGTTAGAAGCAGCTCGTACTGATAAAACAAAAGTTCTATTGTTGAATTCACCATCTAATCCAACTGGTATGATTTATAGCCGAGATGAATTAGAAGTAATCGGTAATTGGGCAGTTGAGCACAACGTTTTGATTCTAGCAGACGACATTTATGGTCGATTGGTTTATAATGGTAATGAGTTCACACCGATTTCATCAATTTCTGAGGCTATCAGAAATCAAACAGTTGTTGTTAACGGTACTTCAAAAACTTATGCCATGACTGGTTGGCGTGTTGGTTTTGCGGTTGGTAGTGAAGAAATCATTTCTGGTATGGCAAAAGTTATTAGCCAGACAACTTCAAACCTTACTGCTGTTTCTCAGTATGCTGCTATTGAAGCATTTACTGGCCCACAAGATTCTATCGAAGAAATGCGTCAAGCTTTCGAAGAACGTCTTAATACGATTTACCCATTGCTTTGTGAAGTTCCAGGTTTTGAAGTCATCAAACCTCAAGGTGCTTTCTATCTTTTCCCTAACGTGAAAAAAGCAATGGAAATGAAAGGTTACACTGATGTGACTGCCTTTACGACAGCTATTCTTGAAGAAGCAGAAGTAGCTCTTGTTACTGGTGCAGGCTTTGGTGCGCCTGAAAATGTTCGTTTGAGTTATGCAACTGATTTGGATACCTTGAAGGAAGCCGTAAGACGATTGAAAGTCTTCATGGAAAACTAAGATGTCCAAAAAGCGAAAATTTCTAATTGTGCTAGTAGCTCTTTTAGGAATCATTGGAGTTGGACTGGGTATTCATTTTAAGCCAGAATCTCCAGAGCTAACCAAAGTTGGTGATTACGCTGTTAAATCAGATGGTATGAACTTTGAGATTGATTTAGCAAGTAATGCAACAACAGGTTATAGCTGGTCAGCTAGAGATGTGGATGAGCAATATTACAATTTAGATGATATTGTTTATCAAGCTTATCCTAGTAAAAATGTTCATGTTGGTTCTGGTGGTTATTGTCGACTTGTTGGAAAAGTCAAAAAAGCTGGACAAGGCCAGTTCAATTTAATTTACTGCCGAGATTGGGATAGTGGTAAGCCAAAGCTGACTTATCGTGTCACCATTAGTAGCACAAAAACTAAAATTAGTAAGATTAAACTGACAGAAATGTCAGAGTAATATTTGAAAAGAGGAATTATGTCTAAAGATTACGTATCAATTATTGATGTTAAAAATCATGTTGGCGAAGAAGTCACAATTGGGGCTTGGGTCGCTAACAAATCAGGAAAAGGGAAAATTGCTTTCTTACAACTTCGTGACGGGACAGCGTTCTTCCAAGCAGTTGCTTTCAAACCAAACTTCATCGAAAAATATGGTGAAGAAGAAGGAACTGAAAAATTCAACACAATTAAACACCTTAGCCAAGAAACTTCTATCCTTATCACAGGTATCGTTAAAGAAGATTCTCGTTCAAAATTTGGTTACGAACTTGATGTGACTGACCTTAAAATTGTTGGTCATTCAGAAGATTACCCAATCACACCAAAAGAACACGGTACTGATTTCTTGATGGATCACCGTCACTTGTGGTTGCGTTCACGTAAACAAATGGCTATCATGCAAATCCGTAACGCTATTATCTATGCTACTTACGATTTCTTTGATAAAAATGGTTTCATCAAATTTGATAGTCCAATCTTGTCAGGAAACGCTGCTGAAGATTCAACAGAATTGTTTGAAACTGACTACTTCGGTACACCTGCTTACTTGAGCCAATCAGGTCAATTATACCTTGAAGCTGGTGCTATGGCACTTGGTCGTGTATTTGACTTTGGTCCTGTATTCCGTGCTGAAAAATCTAAAACTCGTCGTCACTTGACAGAGTTCTGGATGATGGATGCTGAATACTCATTCCTTTCACACGAAGAATCTCTTGATCTTCAAGAAGCTTACGTAAAAGCTCTTATTCAAGGTGTTCTTGACCGCGCTCCTCAAGCACTTGAAATCTTGGAACGTGACGTTGATCTTCTTAAAAAATACATTGCAGAACCATTCAAACGTGTATCTTACGATGATGCTATCGATCTTCTTCAAGAACACGAAAATGACGAAGATGCTGATTACGAACACTTAGAACACGGTGATGACTTTGGTTCACCACACGAAACATGGATTTCGAACTACTTTGGTGTACCAACATTCGTTATTAACTACCCTGCAAGCTTCAAAGCATTCTACATGAAACCAGTTCCTGGTAACCCAGAACGTGTACTTTGTGCTGACCTACTTGCACCAGAAGGATACGGAGAAATCATCGGTGGTTCAGTACGTGAAGATGACTATGACACACTAGTAGCTAAAATGGATTCTCTTGGTATGGATAAATCAGAATATGAATTCTACCTTGACCTTCGTAAATACGGTTCAGTGCCACACGCTGGATTCGGTATTGGTATCGAACGTATGGTAACATTCGTAGCTGGGACTAAACACATCCGTGAAGCAATTCCATTCCCACGTATGCTACACCGTATTAAACCTTAATAGAAATCAATTTATAATAAAAGCCAAACCTTTTGTGGTTTGGTTTTTTGTTTTGAAATCGTTATTTTTTGTAAAGAAATTGTAAGAATTTCTTTTCCCTCCTTTAAGTTTTATTTGTTACTATAATAAAGGAGGTAGTAAACATGATGACTTATATCACGGAGATTGCCTTTTATGACTCTATTTTTTCAGTCACATTAGAATTAGCGAAAGTATCAAATGCACTTTTAAAAACGATAAAAAATAGAGTAAGACTTGTTGAGAATGAATTAAAGACATGGGGAGATAGCACATCAAAGCTACTTCGAATGTCATCCAATGTTGAACAATTTTATAAAAGGCTTTTTATGCGTGCCATGCAGAAACATTTTTCAGATTTAGGAGAGGACAAAGCAGTTCTTTCCATCACATGCTGTAAAAAGAACTAAAAAATGCCCAGCTATTTTTGATAGCTGGGCTTATTTATTAATTATTTACTTTTTTCATCATGATGCTTGGCGCAAATGATTTAAGTGATTTGATGATAGTGAGAACAAGGACAAGGCTGATTAGTCGATCTGCATAATCAGTAATGGCTTGTACAAGTACAAGACTTGCAGTCAAATCAATGCCTAAGCCGTGAAGAATTTGCGCCAAAATACCTGAACCACTTGATGTAATACCGTGGAAGAGGATAACTGTGATACTTGATGAGACGATTGTACCTGGAAGTGAAACAAGTAGGCTCTTCCAGATTAAGTCTCTTGATTTAGTTGATTCTTTAACGAGAAAACCTGTGATAAAGGCTGCGACGATAGCAACAGGTGCAAAGTAGATGGCAAAAATATCTGTAGTCATCCAGCTGATAAGAGCACTGATGATTGCTGCTCCAGCACCAAGCCAAGGTCCAAAGACAACTGCAACGAGTAATGTTCCAATCATATCAAGGTAGATTGGTAAGCGTAGGAAAAGTGCGATATTTGCACCAATATAGTTAATAGCGATAGCAATTGCCATAAAAGAGATAATACGAGTAGATGTGTTTTTCATGATTTAACTTTCTAACTGTAGATTTTTTAGATCATCTTGAATGATATCTTTTTGTGCATCTAAAAGTACGGTTAGAAAATCTTCCCAGAATAAACTTGGGTTTACTTGTGTTAAAATTGTGCTGTTTTTAGTTTTGTGGTAAAAATCATACTCATCAACCACTGTTTGACCAAGTGCAATACCGTCAGTAACGACATCCGTATAGGCATCAAAACCTGAGCACACTTCGCTATTGATAAAATAGGCTAGCGCAAGCGGATCATTAATGACACAGCCGATGATATGCTCGTATTCCCAATGAAAATCAAAATAAAAACGGGTAATTTTAGTGATGAATGCTGTCATTTCAGTGTTAATACGATTCATATATTCTAAGTGATTTGGTGTCAATACAATGTGACGTGTGACATCAAGGCCAACCATTTCGAGTTTACAGCCTAATTTTTCAAAAGTGATTTGAGCTGCATGTGGGTCACACCAATAGTTGTACTCGGCTACCGGAGAACAATTTCCGTGTGATTTGAAATTTCCACCCATGCTGACAAAGCGGTGACAGTTTTTGCCAAGGTTAGGGTTAATCTCAAGAGCTTTAGCAATATTTGTTAAAGGACCAAGAGCGATGATGGATGTATTTTGTGGTTCTTTAAAATAGTCTGCTAAAAAGCTTTCTGCAGATAGTTCTTGAGCTTGGTGATTGCCTTTAAGTTGAATGTAGGTTTCTCCTAAGCCGTCCATACCGTGAGTATCTTGAGCAGAAACGTAGTCACGTTTTATAGGGGCACTTGCTCCTTGATAAACAGGGACATCAAGACGATTGAGGAGTTCAAGGGTAGTAAAAGTATTTTTTACACCGAGGTCAGTCGGACAATTTCCAGCAACAATAGTAATAGCAACAACTTCAAGTTGAGGATGTTTTAAAGCATAAAGCAGTGCCAAAGTATCGTCAATTCCTGGATCACAGTCGATAATAATTTTTTGTCTTTTCATGTTTCCTCCTTTCTTAGAAAATTTGATAGAAAATAAAAAGCAGCCTTGTTTTTAAAAAAACAAAGCCACACAAAAACAAGCCCTAAAAAGGCATGTCTATTTGTAGATAGCTAGTTTTTTATTCTGGGAGTTTTCGAACCAGTCCAAAAGTAGTACTTTTGATTATGCACGCCTACTATTATATAAACATTTTTGACATTTGTAAACATTTGAAAAAAGATTGAATTTCTTTGTTAAGAAGCTTGAATTTTCTGAATATTGTGATATAATAATTCCAATCTATTTGAGAGAAGGTGAAAGTTCATGGCGAAAACAATTCATACGGACAAAGCGCCCGCGGCAATTGGTCCTTATGTTCAAGGAAAAGTCGTTGGTAATTTCCTTTTTGCTTCAGGTCAGGTCCCCTTGTCACCTGAAACAGGCGAAGTTATCGGTACAACTATTCAGGAACAAACCAAACAAGTCCTTAAGAATATTTCTGCTATTTTAGCAGAAGCTGGTACTGATTTTGATCACGTCGTCAAAACAACTTGCTTCTTAAGTGACATGGATGATTTTGTTCCATTTAATGAAGTGTACGCGACAGCCTTTAAGGCTGATTTTCCAGCGCGCTCTGCTGTTGAAGTTGCTCGTTTGCCAAAAGACGTCAAAGTGGAAATTGAAGTCATCGCTTATCTCGACTAGATGTTCTATTATATTATTTGACCATGAAAAAAGTTCGCTACTCTCTCAGCGAACTTTTTTCGTTTTATTTTGCATTTACAGTGTTTTGCATTTTTTTAGCTGTTGTCATCATTAAGCGAATACGATTCAATTGGTTAACTTCTGATGAACCTGGGTCGTAATCGATTGGTGAGATGTTAGCACCTTTGAATTGACGGCGCAATTCTTTTAGCATCCCTTTACCGACGATGTGGTTTGGAAGGCACCCAAATGGTTGAAGACAGACAATATTTTTAACACCGTTATTGAGCAGTTCAATCATTTCACCTGTTAAGAACCAACCTTCACCAGTGTGGTTACCGATTGAGATGACATTTGAAGCACCTTTTGCGATGTCGTAGATTGACTCAATACCTTCAAAGCGTTCAGATTTTTCGAGAGCTTTGTTCATTGGTTTTTCAAGGAGATTGATAGCATCAATTCCAAGTTTTGCAAAACCTTTTGCTTTTTTACTCATATTGAGCTCGTCAGCTTTCCAAATTTGGTTGAAAAGCGAGTAATTCATAAAACCGATGAGGTCTGGAACAACGGCTTCACCACCTTCATTTTCGATGATAGCAACAATATCGTTGTTGGCAGTTGGAGCGTATTTGACGAGAATTTCTCCGACGACTCCAACGCGTGGTTTTTGTCCAAAATCAACAGTTTCAAGTGTATCGAATTCTTTAATGATTTGTTTCATATTGTGGTTGAATTCAAAGTATGAGCCTGTTTTAACGTTTTTACGGGCAATTTCTAGCCATTTATGATAAAGAGCATTAGCAGAGCCTGGGACAGCTTCGTAAGGGCGAACGCGGTAAAGAACACGTTCAAAGAGATCTCCGTAGAGAACACTAATGAGCAGGCGTTTGACAAATGGAAGAGTGATGTTCCAGCCTGGTGTTTCTTCTGTACCTTGATTTCCCATTGAAATTGAAACGACAGGAATTTGAGGGTAACCAGCATCTTTGAGAGCCTTACGCAAAAGCGGAATGTAGTTAGTTGCACGGCAACCGCCACCAGTTTGGGTCATCATGACACTGGTATTGTTGAGGTCGTATTTTCCACTTTGAAGTGCTTCAATCAGCTGACCGATAGTGATAATTGCAGGGTAGCAGGCGTCATTATGGACGTATTTTAAGCCGACATCAACAGCTTTTCTATCCATAGCAGGCAAAATCACAACGTTGTAGCCAGCTTGTTTGAAGGCTTCCTCAATAAGTCCATTTTGGTGAATTGGAGAAAGCATTGGCATTAGAAGCGTGTGTTTTTTCTTCATTTCTTTAGTGAAGACAGGTTCTTTAACCTCTTCAACATCAGCAGAGCTGTTAAATTGTGGTGCTTGGTTGAAAATGTGGTCAAGATTTGCTTTTTTAGCTTTCTTATCACGTTCTTCAACAGCGGCTTTGAGAGAGCGAAGTCGAATGCGGATAGCACCGAGGTTGCTTCCTTCATCAATTTTTAGAACAGTGTAGAGCTTGTTGTGAGCTCGCATGATTTCTTCAACTTGGTCAGTTGTTACGGCATCAAGTCCGCAACCAAAGCTGTTTAATTGGACAAGTTCAAGGTTTGGGTTTTTAGAGACGACTTTGGCAGCTGCGTAAAGTCGAGAGTGATAAACCCACTGATTAACAACACGGAGTCCTGCAACTTCTTCGAGACCAGAAACCATATCTTCAGTTAGAACGTGGAAGCCTTCTTGCGTGATGATGTTTGCGATACCGTGGTTGATTTCTGGGTCAAGGTGATATGGACGACCAGAAAGAACAATGGCTTTTTCGTTATTTAGCGCTAAGCGGCTAAGAAGTTCATCAGCTTTATCTTGTAAATCTTTTTTGAAATCAGCAAGGACTTGATAGCCGTGTTCGACAGCTTTACGGATATCATCAACAGTAATGTCATCGTAGCTACTAAAGCTTTTAGCAAGTGATTTCACAACAGATTCGTGGTCAGCAAGGTTGACAAATGGATGGAAATACTTGACTTCACCGTTGCGGATTGGGTCCATATTTTTTTCGATAACTTCTGGATAGCTTTGAACGATTGGACAGTTGTAGTGATTAGGTGCTTTGCTGTTTTCAATTTGTTCGTAAATGACACTTGGATAGAAAATAGCATCGACTTTACGGTCGATTAAGCTTTGAATGTGACCGTGAACCATTTTTGCAGGATAGCAGACAGTATCACTAGGAATTGTTTCAATTCCTTTTTCAAATAAGCGTTTGTCGGATTTTGGAGAAATTTGAACACGAAAACCAAGGTCAGTTAAAATAGTGTGCCAGAGAGGGTAATTTTCATACATGTTAAGCACACGAGGAACACCGATGACACCATGTACAGCATCTCGTTTTGAAAGTGTTTTGAATTTAAAGAGCTTTTTATATTTGTAATCAACGAGATTTTCTTTTTTATTTGAACGGTCAAATTTAATTTTTGTGACTTTTTCAGCACCGCGTTCACAACGGTTACCAGTGACGAATTTTGAACCGTCGTTAAAGATTGTTACGGTTAGAGCACAGTTATTTTCACACATCCCACAACGTGTGAATTCTTTTTGAGTGGTAAATTGATCAAGTTCATCAAGCCCCATCAAACTAGAGTGTGTGCGATTTTTTTCAAGTAATGTCTCAGGCATGCAAATCTCCTTTTACTGAAGTGGCAAGTTCTACTGCGGGTTTCGCTGCAGCAATTTCGTCATTATATTTTTCTTGTGCGATGATAGCACAGCCATATGCTCCCATTAATCCAGCGATACTTGGTCGAACAACCTCGCGTTCACTAACGAGCTCAAAGGCACGAAGTACAGCTTCGTTGTAGAATGTGCCACCCTGAACGACGATTTTTTCACCTAAATCTTCAGGACGTTTAAGTTTGATAACTTTGTAAAGTGCATTTTTGATGACAGAATATGATAAGCCTGCAGAGATATCAGCAACTGTTGCACCTTCTTTTTGCACTTGTTTAACTTTTGAGTTCATGAAAACAGTGCATCGTGAGCCAAGGTCAACTGGGTGTTTAGCAAGAAGTGCGACTTTGGCAAAATCTTTAACATCATATTTTAGCGATTTGGCAAATGTTTCGATAAATGAACCACAACCTGAAGAGCAAGCTTCGTTTAGCTGGATACTTGATAAAGCACCATCACGAACACTCATAGCTTTCATATCTTGACCACCAATATCAAGGATAAAATCAACACCTGGGTTGAAGTAGTTGGCTGCTTTAAAGTGAGCAACGGTTTCAACTTCACCGTAATCAACGTGCAGCGCAGCTTTTATCAGATTTTCACCGTAACCTGTCACGCATGAACGTGCGATAAAGGCATCTTGAGGGAGTTGGTGGTAAAGTTCTTTTAAGATTGAAATGACATTTTCAAGAGGTTGTCCTTGGTTATTGCCATAATGTTGGAATAAAATAGCGCCATCTGGGTCAGTTAGAACGACTTTTGAAGTTGTTGAACCAGCGTCGATTCCAAGGAAAAGTGGACCAGAAGCAAAAGCAATGTCTTTGTATTCAACACTTGCTTCATTGTGACGAGCACGCCAAGTGTCAAGTTCTGCTTGGTCTTTGAAAAGAACATCGAGCGTATTTTTAGGAACAAGAGATGTTGATGTGTTAGTTTCCAGATTTTGAATGATTTCAGACAAAGTAATCTGAACTTGATTTTCATCAAGAGCAGCTCCCATTGCAACAAAGAGTTGAGGGTTTTCAGGGAAAATCACGTTTTCTGGTTTGATATCAAGTGTTTCAATGAAACGTTGGCGTAGTTCACTCATGAAGAAGAGTGGTCCACCAAGAAAGGCGATATTTCCAGTGATTTTACGCCCAGAAGCTAACCCTGCAATTGTTTGGTTGACAACGGCTTGGAAAATAGAAGCAGCAATATCTTCTTTTCTAGCACCTTCGTTAATCAAAGGTTGGACATCAGTTTTGGCAAAAACACCACAACGACTGGCAATTGGATAGATGGTTTCGTAGCCTTTGGCTAATTCGTTGACGCCATTGGCATCAGTTTTCAAAAGTCCAGCCATTTGGTCAATGAAGGCACCTGTACCACCAGCACATGTCCCATTCATACGTTGTTCAAGTGTGTCACCAAAGAAAGTCATCTTGGCATCTTCACCACCAAGTTCGATGACAACATCGGTTTGAGGGATGAATTTTTCAACGGTAGTAGTAGCTGCGATAACCTCTTGGACAAATGGAATTTTGGCAACATCTGCTAAGCCCATTCCACCAGAACCAGTTATGGCAATACTGACCTTGTGATTACCAATTTCTGAGATAGCTTCGTTTAAAACTTTTATGGTAGCTGTTTTGACGTCTGAGAAGTGACGTTCATAGCGTGAAAATAACAACTGATAATTCTCGTCGAAAATGACAACTTTGACGGTTGTCGATCCGACATCTATACCTGCTTTATACATAAAAATACCAAAAGTGTTAGAAAATGATAGATAATATTATTCCTAAAAAATGATATTATCTAGCAACGAATAATATAGTTACGTCGGCTGTTCTTTAACACTATTTCAATCCTTTCTTACGATATCTAACACAGTGTTAATGTCACAACAAGTTGTTGCTTATTCAACAGAGTGTTTGTTATAATAGTATTATAAAACACTCATTGTCAATTGCAATCGCTAATTTTGGGCGTTGTGTTGTTTAAGCAACACATTCCCGACAATCTGTTGTTTATCTCGGGAGGTGTCGCTGTGAAATTTACTGATATTCGCTATTTGAGAACTGAAAAATTAATTTTTGATGCATTTGCTAAATTGCTTAGTGAGAAGCCTTATGAGAAAATCACTGTACAAGATATTGCTGATGAAGCTATGATTAATCGTGCGACATTCTATGCTCACTATGCTGATAAAGATGACCTTCAACAAGGTATTCAAAAACAAGTTTTGCAGCAAATGTCGGACATGATTGATGCAGCTCAGATTGCAACTGGAGAGCGAGTCAAGGTTAAAAGAGCTGAAAAACTTTTGACAGAATTTTATCATGGTTTGGAGAGAAACTCGGCAATCGCGAAAATTGTCTTAAAAAGTATTTCTCAAGAAGTCATGCAAGAAAATTTCGGGCGTTTGATGCACGAAAAATATGACCATTTATTAGAAAAATTAAATGTCACAGAATCTGGCGAGCAAGTTCCAACAGAATTTATCGTGGCTTATCTTACAAGTATCTTCTCAGGAACCTTATTCTGGTGGATAAAATCAGATTTTTCGATGCCAGCAAAAGAACTAGCACGTTTAGTTTTGACTTTGATTAGTAATGGTCATTTAACTGTCATGGGAGTTATTATTGATCGAGAAGATTAGTGGAAAAAGGGCTGAGAAATCAGCTTTTTTGTTTTATTTTTGATATAATGTAACAGACAGAAAGAAGGATTGTATGAGTCAAAAAAAGCTTTTGCAAGATTGTATTGATAATTGCTATTATCCAGTTGAAGAGGGAGTTTTTTTATATTCACTGGATATTAGAATGCAAGAGATTGTCAGGCGACAGTATCCTGATTTAGAAAGAGATGCTTTTATTAGCAATAAGAATCTGACTTACTTTCGCCTTCTTTTTTTAGAAGAGATTATTGAGAAAGCTAATCGTAAAAATGATTGCGTCCGTGAGGCAGTGTGTGATGCGGCAAAACATCAAGGGTATACGGCGCTGGATGTTCAAGATCAATTGGATCGAAAGATTACGTTTGGACAACGAATCGCTGATGATGTCGCACGTTTTGGAGGTTCGTGGACGTTCATTATTACCTTTATTTGTTTTATGGGAGCTTGGATGGCTTTAAATGTCATAAAACCTTTTGGCATTGCTTTTGACAAGTACCCATTTATTCTATTGAATCTTGCTTTATCAACGCTTGCAGCGATTCAAGCGCCATTGATTATGATGAGTCAAAATCGTGCATCAGATTATGACCGCTTGCAAGCAAAGAATGATTACAATGTTAACAAAGTCTCAGAAGAAGGAATTCGATTACTGCACACCAAGCTCGATCACTTGGTTCAGCAAGATCAATCAGATTTATTGGAAATTCAAAAATTACAAACGGAAATGCTTGCTTCTCTAACAAAGCAGCTGGTCAGTATGCAAGAAGAGCAGGTTCGTTTGATGGGTCAAATTGAAAAAATGAGAGGGAGCGAAGAAAATGTCTGATAAAGAAATTAATTTGGTTATTGTGACAGGGATGAGTGGTGCTGGTAAAACAGTTGCTATCCAATCCTTTGAAGATTTAGGCTATTTTACTATTGATAATATGCCGCCAACATTGGTGCCAAAATTTATTGAATTAGTTGAGAAAACAAGTGACAATAATCGTGTTGCTCTCGTTGTTGACATGCGTAGTCGTCTCTTTTTCAATGAAATTAATTCAGTCCTTGATAAAATTGATTCAAATCCAAAAATTGATTTCAAGATTTTATTCTTGGATGCAACAGATGGTGAGCTTGTGGCACGTTACAAAGAAACGCGTCGTAGTCACCCACTAGCTGCTGATGGTCGTATTTTGGATGGTATCAAGTTGGAACGTGAACTCTTGGCACCTTTAAAAAACTTGAGTCAGAATGTTGTTGATACGACAGAATTGACACCGCGTCAATTGCGTAAAACTATTTCTGAACAATTCTCAAGTGATGAAAATCAAGTATCTTTCCGTATTGAGGTTATGAGTTTTGGTTTCAAATATGGTTTGCCACTTGATGCTGACTTGGTGTTTGATGTACGTTTCTTGCCAAATCCATATTACAAACCTGAGCTTCGTAATCAAACGGGTCTTGAAAAAGATGTGTATGACTATGTTATGAACCATGAAGAATCAGAAGATTTCTACCAACATCTGACAGGATTGATTAAACCAATTTTGCCTGGCTACAAAAAAGAAGGAAAATCTGTTTTAACGATTGCTGTTGGTTGTACAGGTGGTCAGCACCGAAGCGTAGCTTTTGCTCACCGCTTGGCTGAAGATCTTAAAGCAGATTGGGTGGTTAATGAAACTCACCGTGATAAAAATCGTCGCAAGGAGACTGTGAACCGTTCATGAGAAAACCTAGAATTACCGTTATCGGTGGAGGAACAGGAATTCCTGTTATTTTAAATAGTTTAAGGCACGAAGAAGTCGATATTACAGCCATCGTAACGGTTGCTGATGATGGCGGAAGTTCTGGAGCATTGCGTTCGGTAACGCAGATGACGCCACCAGGTGACCTTCGAAATGTTTTAGTTGCCATGAGTGATATGCCTAAGTTTTATGAAAAAGTTTTTCAGTACCGTTTTGCTGAGGGCGATGGGCTACTTGCCGGGCATCCACTTGGAAATCTAATCATTTCAGGAATCGCTGAAATGGAAGGCTCTACTTACAATGCCATGCAGATTTTGACAAAGTTTTTCCATGTAACAGGAAAGATTTATCCAGCAAGTGAAAATCCACTAACGTTGCATGCTGTTTTTAAAGATGGTCATGAGGTGGCAGGAGAGAGTCATATTGCGGATTATAAGGGCATGATTGACCATGTTTACGTTACAAATACTTACAATGATGAAGAGCCAACTGCGAGTCGTAAAGTTGTTAATGCTATCATGAATAGCGACATGATTGTACTTGGACCTGGGTCATTATTTACATCTATTTTGCCAAACCTAGTAATTCCAGAAATCAAGCAAGCTTTGATTGAAACTGATGCTGAGATTGCTTATGTTTGTAACATTATGACACAGTACGGTGAGACCGAGCATTTCACAGACGCTAATCACGTAGAAGTGCTTAATCGCCATATTGGTGAAAATGTGATTGATACAGTCCTAGTCAACATCGAAAAGGTGCCGCAAGATTATATGGATTACAATAAATTCGATGAATACTTAGTCCAAGTTGAACATGATTTTGCGGGACTTCGTAAGCAAGTTAAACGAGTGATTTCATCAGATTTTCTTCGTTTGGAAAATGGCGGAGCTTTTCACAACGGCGACTATGTCGTTCAAGAATTAATGGACCTTGTGAGGATTAAGAAGCGATGAGTTTTACAGTAAAAGTTAAAGAAGAATTGTTGAATTTATCGCGATTTGATAAGAGTGAGCTGTCAGCGATTATCAAAATGTCAGGAAGCCTGGGATTAACTTCTTCAGGCTTGACCTTGTCTATCACAACCGAAAATGCCAAGGTTGCTCGTCATATTTACGAGTTGATTGAAACCATTTATCACGTTCAACCTGAAATCAAATATCACCAAAAGACAAATCTCCGTAAAAATCGTGTTTATAACGTTTTTGTTGCTGAGAATGTCAGAGAAATTTTGACAGACCTGCAGTTGGCAGATTCGTTCTTTGGTATTGAGATGGGGATTACCCCAACGATTTTAGATGATGACGATAAGGGGCGCGCTTATTTGCGCGGAGCCTTTCTTGCAACAGGAACTATTCGTGATCCTGAATCAGGGAAATATCAGCTAGAGATTTTTTCTGTTTATCAGGACCACGCCGAAGACTTGGCTAACTTGATGCGAAAATTTATCCTTGATGCCAAGGTTATTGAGCATAAAAATGGTGCGGTGACCTATCTTCAAAAAGCTGAGGATATCATGGATTTCTTGATTGTCATCGGTGCCATGGAATGCAAAGAGATTTTTGAGGAAGTTAAGATTATGCGTGAGACGCGTAATGACGTCAATCGTGCCAATAATGCTGAGACTGCTAATATCGCAAAGACAGTAACAGCAAGCATGAAGACAATCAACAACATCATCAAAATCATGGATACTGTTGGTCTTGAAACACTTCCGATTGAGCTTCAGCAAGTTGCAAAAATCCGTGTTGAGAACCCAGACTACTCAATCCAGCAGATAGCTGACCACTTGGAAGGTACCCTAACAAAGAGCGGTGTTAATCACCGACTTCGCAAAATCAATAAAATCGCAAATGAATTATAAAAAAGCTCAGCCCTAGCTGAGCTTTAAAGTTAACATAATATTATGTGTTATCAATATGATATAAAGGAGAAATAATGGAAACTAATTCAAAACCTCGCGGACGCCCTGCGACAGGTTTGAAACGTAATAAAAAAATAGCTATTAACTTTTCACAAGAAGAAATTGACTATATCAAATCTAAAGCAAAAGATCATGGTCTAAGTATTCCAAATCTTATTTTGAAAGCATTGAAAAACTTTTAAAATTTTATAGAAGATGAGGAATATAGTTTTGAAAAGGCTGCTGACGTTTTGGAAGCAATGAATCGTATTATTTAAGGAGAAAAACGGAAGCAAATAGCAAAGATATTGAATGGCTTTTAGAAAATGCAACACAATATCGCACTGTCAAAGAAACCGGTGTTACACAATCTAAAATTTCTGGATTAAAAACTGTAAAGTCAAGATTGAAAATCTTTCTCTCAGAATTGCTAGTAAATTAATAACTTTTTCTAAAAAACTTCAAGAAAACCCTTGAAAAGCTGATGTTGAACTTATTTTACAACCGCACCCGATTTTTTTCGGGTGTTTTTTAGTGTAATAAAACAAATGTCGGTTGTTTAATCGTCTTTTTTACTTTTGTGTACGATATTTGATATAATGGTGTCAGTATGAAAACAAGGAGAGAAAATTATGGCTTGTACAACTATATTAGTCGGCAAAAAAGCGTCTTATGACGGCTCAACAATGATTGCCCGTACAGAAGATTCACAAAGTGGTGATTTTACACCGAAACAATTTATCGTGGTTAATCCAGAAGAACAACCACGTCATTATAAATCAGTTTTATCTTCATTTGAAATCGATTTGCCAGATAATCCAATGCGCTACACTTCAGTGCCTGATGCGTTGCGTAAAGATGGTATTTGGGGTGAAGCAGGTATCAATGAAGCTAATGTTGCGATGAGTGAAACAGAAACAATCACAACAAATGCGCGTGTTTTGGGTGCTGATCCGCTCGTTGAATCAGGTATCGGCGAAGAAGATATGTTGACAT
The DNA here is from genome assembly GCF_049393735.1 of Streptococcus equinus. Lineage (GTDB taxonomy): Bacteria > Bacillota > Bacilli > Lactobacillales > Streptococcaceae > Streptococcus > Streptococcus equinus_G. The sequence goes on along the minus strand of NZ_CP185946.1, from coordinate 1,281,984 downwards.
TGGTGCTTCCATATGTTCGTACAGCGCGTGAAGGTGTAGAACGTCTTGGTGCGATTCTTGAAGAATACGGTACTTATGAATCAAATGGTGTTGCCATTTCAGACGTTGATGAAATTTGGTGGTTGGAAACAATCGGTGGTCACCACTGGATTGCTCGCCGTGTGCCAGATGATTGCTATGTGACAAATCCTAACCAACTTGGAATTGATCACTTTGAATTTAACAACCCAGATGATTACATGTGTTCAAGTGATTTGCGTGATTTTATCGATGATAATAACTTGGATTTGACTTACTCAAATGAACATTTCAACCCTCGTTATGCCTTTGGTAGTCAACGTGATAAAGACCGTCATTATAACACTCCACGTGCTTGGGCAATGCAACGTTTCTTGAATCCAGAAATCAAACAAGATCCACGCAGTTTCTTTATCCCATGGGCACAAAAACCATACCGTAAAATTACTGTCGAAGATGTGAAATATGTCTTGAGTAATCACTATCAAGACACTGAATTTGACCCATATGGACCAGAAGGTGATGCTGTTAGCCAACGTACTTTCCGTACAATCGGTATCAATCGCACAAGTCAAACAGCTATTCTTCAATTGCGTCCAGATCAACCACACGACACAACAGGTATCCAATGGTTGGCATATGGCTCAATGCCATTTGGAACAACGGTGCCATTCTTTACTCAAATTTCTACAACACCAGAATATTTTGCAAATACTGGCGAAAATGTTTCTACAGATTCATTCTACTGGGCGAACCGCTTGATTGCTGCGATTGCTGATCCACATTTCCACCAACATGAAGGTGATATTGAAGCTTATGTTGAAAAAACAATGGCAGCAGGACATGCACGCATCAAACGTGTTGATTGTGCTATGGCAAATGGTGAAAGTGTCGATTTCGATGCTGAAAACCAAGCTATGAGTGATTACATCCAAGAAGAAACTCAAAAACTTTTGAATAAAATTCTTTTTGATGCAAGCAATCTCATGACAAACCGTTTCTCAGTAAGCGACTAATTGTTCAATCCCTTGAAGTTTTCAAGGGATTTTTACTTTTTAAGCAAAAAATGCTTGCAAAAAACTAAAAGTTCAGATATACTTTACTGGTAAACTATTAACTTAACTAGTTAAGAAAAGGAGCCGTCATGAAGAAGAAATTTCTTTTGTTCATAAATTTACTTGCGCTTTTGTTTGCATGGCAAGTTAGCCATATCAAGCAAGTTGCAGCAGATGACAAGATTAAGGTTGTGACAACTTTTTATCCTGTCTATGAGTTCACCAAAGCTGTCACAGGAGATTCAGCCGATGTGTCAATGCTGATTAAAGCAGGAACTGAGCCGCATGATTTTGAACCATCTACAAAAAATGTCGCAACGATTTCTGATGCTGACATGTTTGTTTATTTAGATGACAACATGGAAACATGGGTTAAAAAAGTTCAAAAATCAATTAATTCTGATGATTTGACTGTTGTCAAATCTACTGGTGATATGCTTCTGATGGCTGGCACTGCTGAAGAAGAGGAAGAAGGTCATGAAGGTCACAGTCATGAGTATGACCCGCATGTCTGGTTATCACCAAAACGTGCTGTGACGTTGGTTGAAAATATCCGTGATGCTTTCGTAGCAAAATATCCTGATAAAGCTGAAACTTTCAAAACTAACAGTGCAGCTTACATTGAAAAGCTTAATGATTTAGATAAAAAGTATTCAGATGCTTTATCAAATGCTAAGCAAAAAAGTTTCGTCACTCAGCACGCCGCATTTGGTTACTTAGCACTTGATTATGGATTGAATCAAATTCCAATTACTGGTGTGTCAGCTGAATCTGAACCTTCAGCAAAACGTCTAGCAAGCCTTACAAAATATGTCAAAAAATACGACATCAAATACATTTACTTTGAAGAAAATGCCTCAAGCAAAGTTGCAGCAACTTTAGCAGACGAAGCTGGAGTTAAAACAGCTGTGCTAAATCCGCTTGAAAGTTTGACAACAAAAGAAATCAAAGCAGGTGAAGATTACTTCACTGTGATGAAAGATAACTTAAAAGCTTTGCGATTGACAACAGATGTCAAAGGTAAAGAAATCAAGGCTGAAACAGATGACACCAAAACAGTTCAGCACGGCTATTTTAAAGATAAAGATGTCACTGACCGTAAACTAACAGATTGGTCAGGAACATGGCAATCTGTATACCCATATCTGCTTGATGGTACGCTTGATGAGGTTTGGGAATATAAGGCAGATGCCTCAAAAGGTGAACAAACAGCCCAAGAAGTCAAAGATTATTACACAACTGGTTACAAGACTGATGTTGAAAAAGTCGTCATTGACGGTAAGAAAAACACCGTTACCTTCGTTCAAAACGGTGAAGAGCACAAATATACTTACAAATATGTAGGTTACAAAATTTTGAAATACGAAAAAGGAAATCGTGGTGTTCGTTACCTGTTTGAAACAAAAGATGATAATGCTGGTAACTTTAAGTACATTCAATTTAGTGACCACAATATTTCATCAACAAAAGCAGAACATTTCCACTTATTCTGGGGAAGCACTAGCCAAAAAGCCATTCTAAAAGAAATGGATAACTGGCCAACTTACTTCCCAGCAAGCGAGTCAGGTCAAGAAATTGCTCAAGACCTTGTTGCTCATTAAGATTAAAAGGTTTGAATCACTTGATTCAGACCTTTTTTGATTATATGAAGATGAGTTTTTGTACGTTGTCAGTCCTTGAAATCTTTGCTATAATTGAAACAAGATAGCACTTACATTTTAGGAGGCCACGTGAAAGAAAAACAAGTTACGAAATTCTTTTTAGCTTGTTCGACCTTAGTTACTTGCATTACTCTTGGGATTAATCTCACTTTTAGGCATGCTGCTCACGCTGTAATTGCTGAAAACGGTGAGGTTTCACCAACTGCAACTGCAGATTTTATTGCAAGTGTAGGAGAAACAGCTCGACAAATTGGTCAAGAACGAAATCTTTATGCTTCAGTGATGATTGCACAAGCTGTTTTAGAATCAAATAGTGGTCAATCCGCACTTAGTCAGCAACCTTATTATAATTTTTTTGGTATTAAAGGGGCTTACAATGGTAGTTCAGTGACTATGCAGACATGGGAAGATGATGGTAGTGGCTACACTTACGAAGTTGACCAAGATTTTCGTTCGTATAGCAGCTTATCTGATTCGCTCAACGATTATGCTAATTTACTTAGTTGGGATTTTTATGCTGATACCTGGAAATCAAATACCACATCTTATCAGGATGCAACAGCAGCACTCACAGGTCGATATGCAACAGATACAGCATATGCTGATAAATTAAATGCTCTTATCGAACAGTATGGTCTAACAGCATATGATGATCCAGTCGTTGTTGAAGAGAGTCAGACAAATAGTGAACAGACAACTGACCCGAATCATGTTTGGAATAAGTACCGAGGTTCGTACACAAGCAAAGACATATTAGCAGAAGATGAGGCGTGGATAGCTTATATCAGTTAAAAGACGTTGGCTTTCGAGTTGACGTTTTTTGTATAACAAAAAAGCCAGCTCTTAGAAGAGTTGGCTTTTTCTGTAGTAAAATGCGGTTTATTATTTTGTGAAACCGTATTTTTTGTTGAAGCGATCCACACGACCATCTGCTTGAGTGAATTTTTGGCGACCAGTGTAGAATGGGTGAGAATCTGATGAGATTTCCACACGTACTAGTGGGTAAGTAGCGCCTTCAAATTCTACAGTTTCGTCAGAAGCTTTTGTAGAACCGCTAAGGAATTTGTAACCAGTAGTTGTGTCCATGAATACTACTGGACGGTATTCTGGGTGGATGTTTTGTTTCATTGTTAAAAGATTTCCTTTCTGCCATGGCGCTTTTCCGCACCATAGTTATTTTAACTTCTTTAGTTTATCAAATAAACTAATTTTTGACAAGACTTTTGTGCAAAATAATTGAATTGAAATGGAAATGTTATAAAGTTCAGTCTGGTAAGGTTAAATCGTGTTTTTACTCAGCTAGCAAATCTTTAATTTCTTGGTAGATTTGTTCGTTTTCTTCTAGGCTATAAGAATTAGCTCCGCTGGCAAGCGGGTGTCCTCCGCCGTCATGACGTTTGGCAATTTCGTTGATGACTTTTGTTTTACTGCGCAAGCGGACACGGTAGTTTCCATTTGCTTGTTCGACAAAGATTGCCCATGATTGGACACAATCAATGCGACCTGGTGCACCAACGATAGCAGATGTTTCAGCTTCTGTGACATTGTATTTTTTCATTGTTTCTTGTGTCAAGATAACACGCGCAGCACCATTGTCATCAACCTCTAAGTTATCATAAACAAAGCCTTGAAGTTTAGCAATTTTAAATGAAATAGAATCCATTTGGCGAGCAAGGCTAGAAAAGTCAAAGTCGTACTCGCGAAGTTTACTTGCAATCATGAAGGTTTTGCTGCTTGTGGCTGGGTAAAGAAAACGTCCAGTATCTCCAACGATACCTGAGTATAGCAAGCGAGCAGCCTCGTTAGAGAGGGGTAAGCCAGTAGAGAAAGCAAAATCAGAGATGATTTCGCTGGCGCTTGAGGCGTTAGTATTGACGTACAAGAGGTCGCCATAAACATCTTCGTTAGGGTGGTGGTCAATCTTGATGAGACAATTGCCTTTTGTATAGCGCTCATCGTCGATACGTGGAGTGTTTGCTGTGTCAGTGACAATGACCAGAGCCCCATCGTAGTCGCTGTCAGACACTTCATCCATTGTCGTAATCCATGCAAGAGTTGGCTCATCAAAACCAGTTGCCAAAACTTTTTTAGTTGGGAAATTGTGTTTGATGAGTTCACGCAAACCAGCTTGGCTACCTAGTGCGTCTGGATCAGGACGTTGATGACGGTGAATGATAATGGTATCGTAAGCTTTTATCTTTTCTAAAATTTCTTCAAATGTATTCATAGTTTGTTCCTTTACAAGTTGAGATTTATTTTATTATAGCATGAAAAAGAGCATTATTTAAACCTCTCATCTCTCTTCACGTGGTGATTTACCAAAATGTTCACGGTATTTTTTGTAAAAGTAGTTTTTATTTGAAAATCCGACGTTTTGGGCGATTTCGTAGATTGGCATGCGCGTGGATTTCAAAAGGAGCTGTGCTTTCATCAATTTTCGCTGATTGATAAGTTCAGTAAAAGTTGAGCCAGATTTATCTTTGATGAGATTACTAAGGTAATTTTTATTGAAATTAAGTTGATTCGCCAAATCAGCTAGTGTCAACTCTTGATAGTGTTCATCGATAAGTCGGAGGACCTGAAGATATGGTGTTTCTTCTAGCTCGATTTTTTGCTCTTGATCAAGTCTTCCCATAGTACGAGCAATTTCATAAAAAAGGATTGGTAAGTAGTGGCTAATGATTTCTTGAGAAAAATCATTTGGAATAAAATATTCAGTCATCATTTGTCTTAAGATTTGCTGGATGTGCTTGTTATTTTTTGTTGGTAAAACAAGGTAATTAAGTTGATGACTTTTTGTTGAATTAGCTAGTAATAGTTGATAAAGTAGACTATTTTGCCCTTGAAGTTGTGTTAACCAATTTAGGGAAACATTGCTGTTTTGAAAAAGAATGTTAATCAAAATATCCTCTTTTCCGAGTGCTGAAATGGAGTGTTTACTCCCAGAATCCATCAGCAAAATATCGCCCTCGTTTAGGGTAAAATCTTTGCCATTAATCACCTGATGGCAGCTTCCTTTGAACATAAAATTAAGTTCTAAAAATTGGTGAGAATGCTCAGGATAATCAGCGTAGCGATTGTGTTTTGAGATGTGAATGTCTTTATTGTCAAAAAACAAGGTGTTTGGCAGTTGCAAGACGCCATCAATAATTTTTGTATCTTTTAAGTCTGGGATAAATCCTAGACTTTTTTGTCTTTTTTCGTGTTCAGTTTCTTTTAATAGTAAGTCTTCGAGGTTCACTGTAAAATACTCCATATTTATATCTGTAAATTTGATACGATTAGTCTTTCTATCTGCTATTGTACCATAAAATAAAATAGTGTTAAATATAAATGTAAACGGTTAACACAGAAAGGAGATAAGTGATGACATATCATGTAGCCATTGATATTGGAGCTTCAAGTGGTCGAGTTATTCTCGCTGATACATCTGCAAAGCTTGAAGTAAGAGAGATTCACCGTTTCAAAAATGGCTTTGCTAAAAGTAATAATCATGATCGTTGGAATATTAATCATTTGATTGATGAGATTTTTCTTGGCTTAGAAAAAGTTAAATCATGCGGGGTAGACACCTGTACAATTGGTATTGATACTTGGGCAGTTGATTATGTTTTGTTGGATGAAAATGACGATTTACTTGCTGACCCGATTGCTTACCGTGACACACGAACTCAAGGTGTCATGAAAAAAGTTTTTGAAAAAATTTCTAAAGATGAAATTTATCAAAAAACAGGCATTCAATTTTTGAATTTTAATACCTTGTATCAATTGTGTGCCGAAGATAGGGAATTACTTGCAAAAGCTAAAACGATTCTTATGATTCCTGATTATATAGCCTATCGTTTGACTGGTAAAAAGGTCGGTGAAGTGACAAATGCCTCAACGACTCAATACTTAAATGTTCATAGTCGCTCTTACGACCAGGACTTGCTTGATTTAGCTAGTATTGATTCAGGAAAATTGCCAGAATTGATTGAAACAGGAAGCATCATTGGAAGATTGTCTTCTGACTTGTATGCCAAGTATAATTTGCCAGAAGCAACAGTTGTAGCAGTTGCCACACATGATACAGCGTCTGCTGTTGTTGGTGTTCCGGCAGTAAACAAAAATTGGGCTTATCTATCAAGCGGAACATGGTCTTTGATTGGTGCTGAAAATCACGATCCATTACTTAGCCAAGCTGCTTTAGAATATAATTATACCAACGAGTGGGGAGCTTATAAAACTTATCGCTTCTTAAAGAATATCACTGGTATGTGGGCGGTACAAGAAATCGCTCGTATGCTTGATTATCAGTATACTTTTGCTGAAATGGCAGAGCAGGCTTACCAAGTTGAACCATTCTTGCAGTATGTGAATTTAAATGATGAGCGGTTTACAAATCCTGATAACATGATTACTGAAATTCAAGATTATTGTCGGGAAAGTCATCAGATTGTTCCAGAAACCGTCGGCGAACTAATCATGTGCGTCTATTCCAATTTGGCTCTTGCTTATGCGCATGAGTGGACAGTCCTTGAAAAATTACTTGGTCATAAATTAGACGTTTTGCATATCGTAGGTGGTGGTAGTCACGTTAAATTGCTCAATCAACTGACGGCAGATGTCATTGGCAAACCAGTAGTAGCTGGTCCTGGTGAGGCAACAGCACTTGGAAATATCATGGTTCAGATGATAAGTTCTGGAGAGTTACATGATTTGAAAGAGGCAAGAGAGTGGCTCAATAAGCAAGGAATATTTGAGCGTTATGAACCGCGTCCAATTGCGGATCGAGGTCACTTAGAAATTTATAAAAAAACAGTATTTCAATAAAAAAGGATAAACATATGACAACTAAAGAAACAATTAAAAAAGCTTATGAAGCAGCAAAGGCTCGCTACGCAGCAGTTGGCGTTGATACTGATGCTGTTCTTGAAAAATTACAAAATGTCAAAATCTCAATGCACTGCTGGCAAGGTGATGATGTCAAAGGATTTTTGACGCCAAATGGCGAATTGACAGGAGGTATTATGTCAACTGGCAATTACCCAGGAGCAGCTCACACGCCAGATGAATTGCGTGCTGATCTTGAAAAAGCATATTCACTTATCCCAGGTAAACACAAACTTAATCTCCATGCGATTTACCTTGATACAGATGAAGCTGTTGACTTGGATGAAATTGAGCCAAAACATTATGAAAAATGGGTGAATTGGGCTAAAGAACAAGGTATTGGACTTGATTTTAACCCAACATTTTTCTCACATCCTATGATGAAAGATGGCTTTACACTGTCTCATCCTGATAAATCAGTGCGCGATTTTTGGATTGAACACGGGAAACGTAGCCGTCGAGTGGCAGAATATTTTGGTAAAGAGCTTGGTGAAACTTGCTATACCAATTTCTGGGTGCCAGATGGCTTTAAAGATAACCCGATTGATAGATTAGCACCACGCAAACGCTTGATGGAGTCGCTAGATGAAATCTTTTCTGAAGAAATTGATGAAACATACAACGTCGATACTGTTGAAAGTAAGCTTTTCGGACTTGGAGCAGAAGCATACACTGTTGGCTCACATGAATTTTACATGGGCTATGGTTTAACACGTCACAAAACAATTTTGCTTGATGCGGGACATTTCCACCCAACAGAAGTCATTTCAAATAAAATTTCTTCACTTGCCTTATTTAGTGACCGTTTGATGCTTCACGTATCTCGTCCAGTTCGTTGGGATTCTGACCACGTTGTGATTATGGACGATGAGTTACAAGAAATCGCTAAAGAGATTGTTCGCAATGATTTGCTTGAACGCACAGCGATTGGTCTTGATTTCTTTGATGGTACGATTAATCGAATTGCTGCTTGGGTTGTTGGGACACGTAATGCCCAAAAAGCACTTTTGAAAGCTATGCTTGAGCCAACGCAAGAATTGAAAGACTTGGAAAATCATTTTGACTTTACATCACGTTTGGTGCTTACAGAAGAGTTAAAAGATTTCCCATACAGTGATGTTTGGAATTACTTCTGCCTTAAAAATAATGTGCCAGTTGGACTTGATTGGTTTGAAGAAGTTAAAGACTATGAAGCAAAAATTTTAGCAGAACGCAATTAATTTTCAGTAAAAAAAGGAGTAAAAATGACTAAATTTGTAGAATCATCATTTGTAAAAAATATGCGTGAAGTAACACGAGAATCTTATCTTCGTTACTGGGATGAACGTAATGGTGGCAATGTTTCTTACCGTTTATTAGCTGAAGAGGTTGAGCAATTTGAAGATGTTTCAAAAGTAAAACGTAGCTACTCTCTTGGGTTTGATGCTTCAGTTTTAGCAGGTTATTATTATCTTGTTACTGGTACTGGTTGCCATTTTAGAAATGTTTATGACAATCCTGAACGCGATCTTGGTTTGGTCAAAATCTCTGATGACGGAAAAGCTTACGAAATTGTTTGGGGATTTGAGGCGGGTGGACGTCCAACTTCAGAATTTCCAAGTCACTTGATGAGTCATATCAAGCGCCTGAAAGCCAATCCTGAACAACGTGTTGTTTTCCACTGTCACCCAACAAATTTGATTGCTTTGTCATTCACGCAAGAATTATCAGAACGTCACTTGTCACGTCTACTTTGGAAAATGCAAGCTGAGTCAATTGTTGTTTTCCCAGAAGGAATCGGTGTCATTCCGTACATGACTCCTGGAACAACTGAAATTGGTGAAGCTACTGCAGCTAAAATGTCAGAATATCAAGCGGTTCTTTGGCCACATCACGGATTATTTGCTTCAGGAACATCACTTGATGACACTTACGGTCTTGTAGAAGTCCTAGAAAAAGCAGCCATGATTTACTCACAAATCAGTGCTCAAGGTGGAAAAATTCAACAAGAAATTACAGATACTCAACTACGTGAAATCGCAGATTATTTCAAAGTAGCTCCTCATGAAGGTTTCTTAGATTAAGCCGTTAAAAGAAAACTCTCCTCAAAAAGAAAGCCAGCCCATTAGGGTTGGCTTTTATTATGGCTTATTTAATCTTTCTACGACTTGCTTTATTGATGGTCATTGTGGCATCGCCTGTGACATAGATACCTTGGACATCGCCAGTATTTAGTGCTGCGATTGCTTCATTTGAGAAGTGCATGGCATTGACACTGAATGTGATTTCTTTTGTGTCAGTTTTGGCAGTGAAAATTTTATTTTCTTTTGTGTTAGTGAGGCTGAGTTCTGTTGGTAATTCAGATAGTTCACCTATTTTTTCTTTTATTTCGATATCAAGCACTCTAAGGTGTTTGTAAATAGCAAAGCTATCTTCTGATTTCTCAATCATAAGAGCAGTGTAGTGATTAGAGTTAATCATGACTGCTAAGCCAAAAGCACCGCTATTAAGTTTGCTGTTTTGGTTAAGTTCGATTTGGAAGATTTCGTCGTGTTCTGTTTGGCGAACAGCAAGAAAACTTGGAACGCCAAGCCCGTCTAACTTTTCAGTTGAACCAGTAAGAGTTAGTGTATTTTTTTTAAAAATAATGCGGCTAGCTAAGCTGTCACGTAAGCTAATCCATTCAGGATTAAGTTCAGTAGTTTCAAAGGTATCAACAAAATCAGTTGCTTTTTGTTCGGAAAGAATCTTTGCGTGTTCTGGAAAAGCTGTCATATTAACTGTTTGAGTTGGCGTGCCATTGTTAATGACAGGCCAATCACCTGACCAATCAACGGGATATAGTAGTGTTTCGCGTCCGATATTTGTGTATTGGACAAAGCCAACACTAGCTGGTTGCGTTCCAAGGCAAGTTAACCACCAATTACCAAATTGGTCTTGGAAAAGGTCGGCATGTCCGATGTTTTGGAGTGGTTGTTCAGCACGATCACGATTAGTAAAAAGAGGAGTGCAAGGAGCAGCTTCGTCGTAAGGTCCCCAGAGATTTTTACTTCGAAACATAGTAATCATATGACCAAGTCCAGTCCCGCCTTCAGCAAGAAGAAGGTAGTAGTAACCGTCTTTTTTGATAATGTGAGGCCCTTCAACATCACGTCCACCAGAGCCGTAAGAAAGAATTTCAGCTTGTTTAAGTGTTTGTCCTGTGGTGATGTCAATTTCAATTTGACGGATGGCTTTTTGACCATTTTCAAGGTAGCCAGTGAACTGGACGTATGCTCTATCATCTTCAAAATATAAGTCTGGGTCAATTCCTGGAAAATCAACTTCAATGCGGTTGTTCTCCCAGATAATACGTTCTTTATCTGAGCTCAATTTTCCACGAATAATGAAGTTTTTCCATTCAGCAAAGTTTGTGGTAATGACGTAGAAATAGCCTTTGTGATAGCGAATGCAAACGGCAAAAATGCCTTCGTTAGATTTAGCCTTGCGTAAGTCAGCTTGGTTATGATTTTTAGCGATACTAGGCAATTTTGTCCAGTTAAGAAGGTCTTTTGATTTTGACAGAGCGATGCCTGGATAGTATTCAAAAGTTGAGTTAACAAGGTAAAAGGTATCATCGACACGAACAATAGATGGGTCTGGGTACATGCCACGAACAATTGGATTTTGGTAAGAAGTAATAGTCATCATAAATTCCTTTCAATAAAAGCCGAGTGATTAACTCGGCTGTGTTTAGTTGTGATTATAATTTTTCCAAGCTTCTAGAATATCTTGATAATTTAAGTCAGCTGTGCTGTTAAAGCGTTTATCAGCATGATTGAGCTCATCGCCACCAACACCGATGGAAACACTGCCTGCACTGTTGATTGCTTTAACTCCAGCAACAGAATCTTCAATACCTACGCAATCATAAGGAGAGATATTTAAAGCAAATGCTGCCGCTAGAAAAATATCTGGAGCAGGTTTTCCTGCTGTGACTTTTGCAGGATCTGCAATAGCATCAAAGTAATCTGTTAGACCGAGTTTTTCAAGAATGAGTGGTCCATTTTTGCTAGCAGAAGCAAGTGAAATCTTGATGTTGTGCTTTTTGAAATCATCAAGCAAATCCTTGATACCTGGAAGAATATCTTTTTCAGAAAGAGCATCTAGAGCTTTAACGTAAGCTTGATTTTTCTCAGCAGCCAAGGCTGTGAATTTTTCATGAGAGACTTGAATGCCTAAAAAATCTAGAATGATGTGCAGAGAATCTTCTCGACTAACACCTTTTGTTTTCTCTTCTAGTTTATCAGGTAATTCAGCATTAAAATGTTTTTTTACTAAATGGCGCCAAGCTGCAAAATGATAGACTGCAGTATCAGCAATAACGCCATCAAGATCAAATAATACACCTTTCATGACTTAATCCTTTCTTTGAGATTTAACTGGTGTTGCTTCGAGAAGTTCAGCAATTTTAGCAAGATTTTCTTGGGAGATTGTGATAAATGGCAAGATTTCATTTAATTTTGCAAGAGATAGTTTGCCAAGTCCACCGTTGACGGCATCTGGGTCATTACGGAAAAAGTCAAGGACAGGATCAATTTGGTCAATTTTTTCTACTAAGTAGCTGTCCGCCATAATTTCTGCTGCTGGAGTGTCAGCAGAATAGCGTTCAATATAATCTTGGGTTGGTCGGTAGCTAATAGTATAAGTGCCTGCTGTCAAATCAAATTGTCCCCCAAGGTGTTCTTTGTTGTTAATGAGAACTTTACGATTTTTAGAACGAGGGAGTGTCACATGTGATGTGCTACCAAATGGCACTGTTAAGGTCATGTTAATTGTGTGGTTATTATCACTTTCAATTTCGTAAGCGACAGCGATTTTGCCATAAGGAGAGTCAAAGTAGCCGCTAACTTTGTTGAGACGGGCGTCAAATTCTGGTGCCAAGTCAAATTCTTGGTAGCCTTTTTGAGGATTTCGAATTCCTAAAACGTATTTATAAGCCCATTCCATGATGGCTCCGATTGAATAGTGATTGAGTGAATTCATTCCTTCAGGATTCATTGAACCGTCTGGCATGACAGAATTCCAGCGTTCCCAGATAGTGGTTGCGCCAAGGTTGACAGCGTAGAGCCATGATGGATAATCTTCGTGAAGAAAGATAGTGGTTGCTAGTTTGTGGTGACCATATTTTGAGAGCATTTGGTTAGCGTATGGTGTGCCGACAAAGCCAGTTTTTAGGTGATTGTCGTCTTTACCAAGTCTATTAACGAGGTCGCTAACTACTCGACTAGTTTGTTCTTCAGGAATAAGGTTAAATTGAAGAGCTAGAGCGTAAGCTGTTTGGGTATCAATGGTTAAACGGCCATTTTTAGAAATATATTCATCGTTGATGGCTGTTTTAATAGCTTGTGAAAGTTCGGCATACTTGCTGGCATCAGCAGAATTTCCCATCAGTTTAGCTGTTTCAGAGACAATGTATGCTGAGTAATAGTAGTAAATAGATGCAATAAAGTCTTCGTCAGTTTTTCCTGTTGGCATGGCTGGATTTTCACCATCAAGGGCAAGCCAGTCACCAAATTGGAAACAATTTGTCCAGAGGTTTGGTGTTGATGTGTTGCGAGTAATCCAATCTACCCAATCACGCATTGAGTCATAATGTTCTGTGAGAATACTTGCATCTCCAGTTGCTTGGTAAGCATTCCAAGGAACAAAGGTAGTAGCGTCACCCCAGATAGCTCCTCCGCCATCGTCATTTCCAAATGCTGGCGCGTACATTGGTGCACGACCATCATTTAATTTTTGTTCAATAGCCACATCTTTTAGGAATTTACGATAAAAAGCGTAAGCATTCATGTTTAAAAGAGCAGTGTTGGAAAAGACATTGGCATCTCCAGTCCATCCAAGACGTTCGTCACGTTGCGGACAATCTGTTGGCGAATCAACAAAATTACTCTTTTGTCCCCAAATAACATTTTGAAATAAGCGATTAACTTTATCATTTTGCGTAGAAATGCTACCGGTACTTTCCATATCAGAGTAAATCACATCAGCTTTGAAGTCATTAGGATTAATGTTTTCAATGCCTTCAACTTTCATGTAACGGTAGCCGTAGTAAGTAAAGCTTGGTTGTACCCATTTTTCAACACCGTCAGAAATGTAGTCAAAAGCTGCGCGTGCTGTACGAAGGTTTTCACGATAGAAATTACCCTCTTGGAGAATTTCACCAACTTGAATATGAATTTTTGTACCTTTAGGAGTGCGGTTGTAGAAGCGGAAAAGCCCAGCATGGTTTTGTCCAAAATCAAGCACAGTTTCTCCTGCAGGTGTTTGAATCACTTCTTTGACATCAAGGGTTTCTTTGACAATAAGGGGGAGACTAAGTCGGTCAGATAGAATACTTTTATCTGCTTCACTGATAACAACTGGTTGCCAGTCTTTGATTTCAAGGGTGTCATCACGGTCTTCACCGTAGTAAATAGATGATTTTGTGACATTTCCTGCAGTTGTTTTCCAACTTTGGTCAGTGGCGATGATTTCTTTGCTACCATCTTCATAATCAATATGGTATTCAGCGATGGCACGGTGTTGGTCACCGTAGATGCATTTCATTCCTTCAATAAAGCCATAGGGTCCTTTAAACCAACCGTCAGCTGTTGAGATAAGCAAGTCGTGTTCACCTTTTTGAAGGTTCTCAGTGACGTCATAAGTTTGTACTTGAATCCATTGAGTGTAGTCGTCGACACCTGGAGCAAGAAATTCATTTCCGACTTTTTTGCCATCAATAAAGGTTTCATAAACACCAAGAGCGGTCATGTAAAGACGAGCTTTAGCAACTTTTTTAGAGATGTTTACGCTTTTGTGAAAAAGAGTATTTTGAATATCTTTGTCAGCATTTGTAATCCATTGTGCTCTAAAGGCTTCAGCCATTTTTCCGGTTTCAAAAAATGTTGAAGCGCTGATAATCTCACCAGATTCTCGTTTGATATTAATGATTACATCATAGCGAGTACGAGGACTTAAAGAAAAATCAGTTTCAAAAATGTTATTATCATAAGAAAGGAAATCAGTTTGATAATCTGTGATTCCTTGATGCGAGATGACTAATTGTTTTTCAATAGCTTCACTTGAAGGTGCGTCAATCTTAAAACTGATATGAAGACTATTCAATTGAAAACCAATTGGTTCAGTCATGTGATTAATAGTAATAGCTGTTATTTTCATAATTATCTCCTTAAAGTGCTGCGTTAAAGTCACCGCAAGTTGGGTCGACAGGGCTAATTCCTTGGAATTTTTCTTGTCCAGTCATTTTACGAATAACTGCTTTGACAGTTGCTTCATTTCCTGTGTAAGCATTGATGTAAGTTGAAAGATACGGAACGTCAAATAAGTGATATGGATTTGCAGTTGAGACAAATACTGTAGGAATTGCTTTTGCAAACCAAGGTGCATTTGCTGCCATTAGATGAATCCAATCAAGTCGTGTTGTGGTTTGATTAGAAGCAGTCTCGACGTTTGCGACATAGAAAGCAAGGTCAAATTTTTCCTTCAAATCACAAACGCCTTCTTCAAACATTTCATGGAAATCCATTTGGAATGGTGTTACTTCAAAACCAGCTTTTTCAAGTTCGTCTTTGAAAAGGTCAGAGACTTTGCCACCTTCTTTGAAACCACCGTCGTCTGAATCGCCAAGGACAACTAAGCGAATACGAGGAGTTTTTTCTGGGGAAATTGGAAGAAGCTGGTCACTGTCTTTGACAAGGGTGACAGATTGTTTAGCAATAGTTTCAGCGATTGCTTGATGTTCACTAGATTTTAAATCTAATGTTTCAGGAATGTCGATACCTAATGTTCCATCAGTGGTTAAAACTTTTTGTGCAACTTTAGTTGCAAGAATACGTGTGACAGCTTCGTTGAGGCGTTCTTCAGAGATAAAACCAGTTTCAACAGCTTCTGTGATAGCTTTGTAGTCTTCATCAATATTTTTATTGAAAAGAATCATATCAACACCTGCATTGATTGTGGCAGGAAGTAATTCTTTACGAGGGAGGATGACATTGTAGCCGACCATAGCTGTAGCATCTGTCATGGCAAGACCATTGAAGCCAAGTTCTTGTCGAAGAAGTCCATTAATCAAAAGTTTTGAAGCAGAAGCGGGACGGAAATCTTCAGTCGCAATATTAGGTTGCAATTTTCGTTCCCATGCTGGCTGATAAATATGTCCAATCATGATAGTTGAGATTCCTTGGTCGATAAAGGTTTTATAAATGTGCCCGTAAGTGCTTGACCAATCTTCAGCTGACAAACTATTGATACTTGATAGCAAATGTTGGTCGCGTTCATCAACACCATCACCAGGGAAATGTTTGATAACAGGGATAACATGGTTTTCTTCAAGCCCTTTTCGTTGTGCTTGTGCCATTTTGAGAACACGTTTAGGGTCTGAACCATAAGTTCTAGTATTTGTGATAGGATTGCGGAAGTTGTTGTCGATATCGACGATAGGAGCAAAAGACATGTTGCAACCAACTTGGTTAGCTTCATAACCAGCCACGTTTCCTAGTTGGAAAGCTGCATCAGTATTATCGGTAGCAGCCATCTGCATCGGCATGCCTAGCCATGTTCCTTCTGAGATAATGCCGTTACCCCCTGATTCTAGGTTTGCTGCAAAAAACAAAGGGTATTTACTGTGATTTTGAATTTGCTTGATTTGGCGCTTAATGTCAGCAGCTGGAGCAGGTCGGAACATCATGCCACCTGGTTTGTATTTATCGATAAACTCATCAAGGTCAACCATCTTTTCATCTTGACCAATCACAAAGAATAATTGACCAATTTTTTCACTAGTAGTCATTTGTTTGACTTGTTCAAGAACATAGTCGATTTCGTTTTGTGATAAATTGAAAGGTTTTGTTGTTAAATCAATCATATTATTTCTCCAAGTCTAAAATGTTTACGCTTACAGTTTATCTCAAAAAAATATGGGATACTATTGCTAAAATAAAGTAGTTTTGTGTCGATTTCACAGATTTTAATAAATGCACTTGTACTTTGATTTTATTTTACGTAAAATATGAAAAGATAATAATCTAAAAAGTCGATATGTTATTTGAAATACCTGTGAAAAGTCGATTTTGTTAGAAAGGGTCTCAAATATGGATGCAGCAATACTTGATTTATTACGTAAAAATAATCAAAAATCAATTGAATGGCAAGTGATAAAAGAAGGCTTTAATGCTGATATAGCAACGTATTTAGAAGATGAGCCAGTTTATAAATTTTATCAAACACTTACTGATGATTTGGAAGTGACAGCAAGTCCAATTGCTGTTTCTGTTCAGCCGGTGGAATCATATATTCCCTTTCACGTTCATAATTATGTTGAATTAGTGATTCCTATTTCTGGTTCATGTATCTTTGAATCTCGTAATGGAACTGTCGAAATCAGAGAAGAAGATATTATGATTGTCGGACGCGGAACGATTCACCGTGTTCATGAGATTTCACCTGAAACCATTGTCGTTAATATTACGCTGAAACCATCAGCTTTTTCTTATAATGACTTGAATTTCATGTTGCAGCCTGGTGGTGGGCAAAATATTTCAAACCTTTTATTTACGATTTTAAACAATGAGAATTACGGAGACGGGCAGTATAGTTTGTTTAAAATTGAGCACGATTCAAAAATTATTTCGTTGATTCATGACACGATTGAAGAGTACTATCAAAATGATATTCAAGGAAATCAAATTATTCATTTCAATATTTTGACGCTTTTTTCACGCTTGATTCGTCAATTTTACCACACGGATTATTCTCTAGAACAAACGAAAAAGCATCAAAATGTATTGATGCCAATGCTTCTTTATATCGAAGAACATTTTGTAGATATTACTCTGGAGAAAATGGCAGAGCATTTCGGGTTTAATCCAAATTATTTGTCGTCATACTTGAAAAAGAATACAGGATTAACTTTTATTAAGCTGGTTCATTTGCAGCGTGTCAATGTTGCTGCTGAGTATCTGCAATATACGAAAGCTTCGATTGAGCAGATTTCCTTGAAGGTTGGCTACGAAAATCCGTCTTATTTTTACAAGATGTTTCGAAAAGTTTTAGGAGTTTCTCCAAAAGAATATCGCCTAAAAAATAAATAAAGTACAAGATTAATTTTCTTGTACTTTTTTTGTTCGATATTGCTTAGGCGAGAGTTGGGTTTCGTTTTTGAAATAATGATAGAAGTAATTTTCTGATGAAAATCCAAGAGTATCTGCGATTTCTGCAACAGTCAAATTTGTCTTACAAAGTAGTTGTTTGGCTCTTTTTATGCGAACAGCCTTGGCATAGTTGATAATAGTCATATTGCTGTGCTTTTTCAACAAGCGATTAAGGTATTCAGAGTTGTAGTGTAGCAATTTTTCGATTTTTTTGCGCGTGATATCACCGTAATGTGTTTCAATCAAGCTAATTAAGCGACTTACTAGGTATTCTTCCTTGCTAAGGTCGATGTTGACTGGCTTAGCTTGGAAAGTATTAGGATTTTCAAGCTCTGTAAGAATACGAAGGACTAACCCTTTTTGAAAATACTCTGCACCGATTTTTGAAGTTGCAAGTTCAAGTTGTATGGCATCAAGTAAACGGTGAAAAATCTTATCATTTAAAGGAACGGATGGTGAAAATTCAATATAGCTGCGTTTCCAATCCTCTTTTCCCTCTAAATCATTTAATAAAAATTGAAAAATTTGTCCTTGTGTGGCTGTCGATTCTTTTAAGGGATTTAGAAGGTCTTTTAAAAATTTTTGAGAAAAATTGAGAAAGAGAACTTGTCCATTTTCGATGATTTCACTGTGAGCGATTCGTCGATTGAAAAGACAGCCTTGCCCAGCTTGGTAAAAGTACTCTTTATCCTCGATTTTATTAATAGCCGTACCAGATAGCACGTACATCAATTCAAACGAGTTGTTTTGGTGCAATATATCGACATTTTCAGAAATAAAATAGTGAATTTTTCCTTCTTGAACGTTGGTATAAAGGATTTTACCATCAATTTCTTTTTTATAAAAAAGTGCCAGAGGTGCTTGATTATCAAGCCTTGGCATATTATCTGTAGTAATCGAACTTTCTAAGTTTTGAAATTCATTTTTTATTGTTTCTAACATACAAGACTCTTTTCTAAGTTGATTTTTTACAGTAAAACGTTTTCAGTTTATTGGATATTCGTATTATAACACAAATTATTTTTGGGTAAAATACAATCAGAAATCAAAAGAAGGAGTCAGACATGAGAGAAAAAATAAGTTTAAACAAGTCATGGTTGTTTCATCTTGGAGAGTTAGCAAGGCCGCCTAAAAAAATGGCTAAGAAAGCTTATGCTTTTGGTGGCTTGACGTCGAGTTTGCCAGAAGAAAAGCAAGCTAGATTGCAAGTAAGCCCAGGCGGTACACACTTTTTGAAGTTGATTGCTCAGGGCGACACTGAGATTGGGTTAAGAAATCTTTGTGGGACTGATTTGGAAAGTCACTTAGATGATTCTTGGACACAAGTTGATTTGCCACACGATTGGAAAGTCACCTTACCTTATGAAGATAATCCGATAAATTTGATGGCAGGTTCAAAGCCTGATGGTGTGGCTTATTATCGTAAACGATTCGCTGTTACAGAAAATGCTAGATTGAACAAGCGAGTAATACTTCACTTTGAAGGGGTGAGTCGCTTTGTAGATATTTGGCTGAACGGTGCTTATCTTGGCCACAATAATAGTGGCTACAATTCTTTCTCATTTGATGTCAGTGAGATGCTTTATTATGGTGATGAAGGCGAGAATGTCTTACTGGTAAAAGCTGATACGACAGTTGGAAGCGAAGGCTGGTGGTATGAAGGAGCAGGAATTTACAAGGACGTTTACCTTGAGATAAAACCAGAAATTTATCTAAATGAAGATGATTTTTATGTCTATACAAAATCTCTGAAAGCTGATACGGCAGAGCTAGGCATCGAACTTTCAGTGACGAATGACAGTAGCAAATCAGTCAAAATCGCACCGCAAGTTTCTCTTTCAGACCGAGTCATTACATTTGATGAACAAGTGATTGCCCCACTTGCCACAGTAGCTTTTTCTAGTGAGCTGACTTTGGAAAATCCAAAAATCTGGTCACCAAAACATCCAAATTTGTATCACACAAGAGCAGAAATTTCTGGAGATAATCTTTCTAAAACTTTCGGTATCAGAACTTTTGCCTATGACCAATCTGGTTTTTATTTAAACGGTATGCCTTATGAACTACACGGAGTTTGTGAACACCAAGATTTTGCGGGAGTTGGAGTAGCTCTTTCTAAAGATATCATTGACTACAAGATTAAGGTCATGAAAGAAATGGGAGTCAATGCGTATCGAAGTGCTCACCATTTTGCTTCAAAAGAACTGTTAGAAGCCTGCGATAAATACGGTATCTTAGTTATGAATGAAAATCGTCTTCCAGAAGCAAGTCCATGGCGATTAGCTGATTTAGAAAAAATGGTCAAAAAAGCACGAACACATGCCTCACTTGCTTTTTGGTCAATCAGCAATGAAGAACTGATTGGAAATACTGTTTTTGGCAGTCGTAATGCCAAACGCTTTGCCAAATTGATAAAAGCACTCGACAATGAGCATTTGTTGGTATCTGCAGAATTATTGAGCCCAGAAGGATATGTAGATGAAGATTATCTAAAATATTTTGACATCCTTGGTGTAAATTATCCAGAAGCAGGTGTCATGGGAGCAGGTGCTGAGATTATTCATCAAAATCATCCTGACTTACCAATGATGTCAACTGAAAATGCATCTTATTTTTCTACTAGAGGAATTTATCGCGACAATGCAGATGCCTGCCAGTGCAATAACTTTGGTTCGATGTATTCCATGGTTTTGCCTGGAAAACGTCAGCCAGGTGATCCGGGTGTTGGAGGGACAGCTCACCCTGAAGAAGTCATGCAATATTTGAATGAACATCCATATATGGGCGGCGTTTTCCTTTGGACAGCTTTTGATTATTTTGGTGAACCTTCACCATTTGCTTATCCCGGAATAGGTTCACAATTTGGTATTTGTGACGTTAATGGCTTTCCAAAAGACTATTATTACTATTACAAAGCCTACTGGACTGATGCTCCGATGGTTCACGTTATGCCTCACTGGAACCAAGAAGGTTTAGAAATCGATGAGTTAGGAAAAACACTTGTTCGCGTCTTTTCAAACGCTGATTCGGTAGAAGTCTTTATTAATGGTGTTAGCCAAGGAAAAAAAGAAATTGTTGATTGCCAAGCAAACTATGATGTTACTTACCAAGCAGGTGAACTTAAAGTTTTAGCTTACAAAGATGACAAGATTGTTGCGCAAGATATTAAACATACCTCAGGAAAAGTAAATGATGTTTTGGCTACAAAACTTTATTCTGGAGATGACCTTGTATTATTTGAAATAACTGCTTTGGATGAGAATGGCTACGCAGTTCCAACAGCTTGTGATGACATTTTAGTTACAAGTGAGAAAGGAACAGTTATTGGCCTTGGCAACGGAAATCCAGCAGATATTTCGGAATACAGTCTAAGTGAGATTACTCTCTTCTCAGGTAAAGCGCTAGCTATTGTTTTCAAAGATGAAAACAATGAAGCAAAAATATCAGTTTCTTTTAAATCTGTGAAATAAACACAAAAGACCTAAGTATCGACTATAGAGAAAACGATTACAAAAACATATACTAAAATCACAGTCAAAATAAAATTTCAGAAAGGTAATACTACTATGAGTACTGCAAAAACAAAAATCGGTGTCGTTAGCATGGCTACTCTTGCCATGTCAGGTTCAGTTGCAGGTTCAGCCATTGCTGCTATCTCTGCAGATTTTCCTAACACTCCCATCTCAACTGTTCAGCTTCTATCTACACTCCCAGGATTAGGAGCTCTTATCATTACACTTATTGCAGGTCAATTGGCTATGCATGTATCAAAGAAAAACTTAGTTTTACTTGGTGTTGCTTTGGTGACAATTGGTGGTTTGATTCCAGCGTTTTGGAATAGCTCAATGATTGGCTTACTTGCTTGTTCAGTTATTTTAGGAACAGGTGTTGGATTTATTTCGACAATCAATCCGATGCTTTTATCTCAATACTTTGACGGTGAAGAACGCTCATCAATGATGGGAATCAACACTGGTATGACTTCACTTGGTTCAATGATTCTTATGGGTGTCGGTGGTGTGCTTGGTGGTCAAAACTGGCGCAATCTTTACTGGGTGTTTGCTGTCGGAATTTTAGTCTTTCTGCTAGTGTTAATCTGTCTTCCAAAAGATGAACCTGAAAAAGTAATGGTGACAGCTGACGGTAAAAAAGAAAAAGTATCAACAGTGGCAGTTTTGAAAGAATTACAAGCTCCTGTTTATATCATCATCTTCATTGCATTTCTTCTTGGAATTGCCTACACAGCTTATGCAGCAAACCTCTCAATTGTTGTCGCAGAACGTGGTGTTGGTGGTACAGCGATGACAGGTATCATTAATGCTGTTGGTACAATCGGAGGTATCGCAGCTGGATTTGGTCTTAAGTACATTCGAAAAGTGACAAAGCCAAATACACTTGCCTTTGGTTTCATCGCTTTGCTAGTTACACTTGTTTTGACTTACTTGTCAGCGAATCCATTTGTCTTGATGATTGCAGCTATTTTTGCAGCTATGGCTATGGTAATGGTTATGGCAACTTGCCCATTCTTGTTGTCAATGGTTTCTAAACCAGCTCAAATTCCAGTAGTTATGTCAGTTTACGCCTTTGTTAACTCACTTAGCTCAGCTATTGCCCCTAAATTAATTAGTCTTTTACATGTGCCAGCTGGTGTGCCATCATTTATCTTTGCTGGTGTGGTTTCTATTCTTGTTGCAGTTGTTCTTATCCTTACACGTTTTGGTGAAAAAGCCGAAAGCGGTGCCTTCATCCCAGACGGACGCGGAACAGCCGAAGAAGCCGCGCGTGCATAATATTAATTTTAGCCCTAGTTTCTAGGGCTTTTTGAGAAAGGAATTTAATACAATGAGTAAAAAAATATATATTTGGGGAGAACAAATCCCTGGAAATTCTGATAAGAGTAAAACAGATATTTTAGAAATTCATAAAGAATATAGTAATCAAGATTTATTTGAAAAGTATCCTGGAATTTGGGATAAATCATCGCAAGAGTTGGGCGATATGTCTGGAAATGATACGATGGTTTATCGACAAGAAATTGAAAATGGTCCTGCAGGAATGACTTATGAAGATAAACCGTTTTTAGTTCCTCATCTTGTAGAAGGTAGTGATAAATGTGTTCTTATTTGCCCGGGTGGTGCTTACTTAAGTAAATCAATGGTTGAAGAAGGAGAAGATATTGCAGCATTTCTAAATGCAGCTGGAATTTCAGCTTTTGTGCTGTGGTATCGTTCTTACCCCTATCGTGCACCTTTCATGTACTTAGACTGTCAGAGAGCTATTCGTTATTTACGATATCACGCCAAAGATTTTGGGTTTAATCCTTCTAAAATTGCTATGGTTGGATTTTCTGCTGGTGGGAATCTTGTTTCTGTCACTAATTTTTTACTTCGAAATCAAGCTGTTTCAGTTGATGGTTATCAATCAGATGCTATTGATGAGATGGATGCTTCTGTAGCTGGTGTTGCAGGAATTTATCCAGCTGTAGCAATAGAAGATGATAAGATTATAGCAGTTTTAGGAAGTCAAGACATTTATAACACCCTAGAATTACGACAAAAATTTGCGAAAAAATATGATGTTTTTAGTAATGTTCAAGAAGGAGACGCTCCCTTATTTTTGTGTGCCGCTATTGACGACGAAGCCGTTCCTGTCAAACACCTTGTGCGTTTAGCAAATATTGCACTGGGAAAAAATATTCCTGTTGAACTCCATCTCTTTTCAGAAGGTGGTCATGGATTTGGTGGTTGTATAGCCGAGCAAATGCCACAATTTTACCATGATAGAACAGCTGTTAAACAATGGAAAGCTCTTTTTGTAAATTGGCTTAATCGCTTATTTAAGTGATGAAGCATCTGTAAAAATGATACGTTAAATCTGACATTTTTAACTTGATAAGTATTCTAAAAATGCTAAAATTAAAATGTAAACGTTTTCTATAAAACAAAAATCATAAGGAGGCTATGCTCATGTCAGTATTTTATGTTCCATCTCAAAACCTTATTGGTTGCGGAGTGGTTAAAGAAATTGGAAGTCATATTAAGGAATTAGGGTATAAGAAGGCCCTTTTGGTGACAGATCATTTTATTGCTGGAAGTGATATTTTATCTAAAGTAACTGCACCACTTGATGCAGAAAATATTGATTATGTTGTTTATAGCGATGTTGATCCAAATCCAACAGTTAAAAATGTCGAAGAAGGTCTAGCTGCTTTGAAAGAAAATGCTTGTGACTTTATCATCTCACTTGGTGGTGGTTCACCACAAGATGCTGCTAGCTGTATTTCAATTTTGGCAACAAATGGTGGTCGTCCGCAAGACTACGAAGGCGTCAACAAATCATCTAAAAAAGGTCTACCTGTTGTAGCCATTAATACGACTGCAGGAACATCAGCTGAAATTACTATCAACTACGTTATCACGGATGAAGAACGCAAAGTTAAAATGGTTATGGTTGATAAAAATAGCTTAGCCTTGATGTCAGTTAATGACCCAGAACTTATGGTTTCAATGCCTAAATCATTGACAGCAGCAACTGGTATGGATGCTTTGACTCACGCAATTGAGGCTTTAGTGACACCAGGTGCTTACGGGGCAACGAAAAAACTTTCAATTGGTGCAATTGAGCTAATCAAAGAATTTTTACCACGAGCTGTTGAAAATGGAAATGACCTTGAAGCGCGTGAAGCTATGGTCAATGCGATTTTCCTAGGCGGTATGGCATTTAACAATGCTGGTCTTGGTTATGTGCATGCGATGGCTCATCAGCTTGGTGCTGTTTACCATTTGCCACACGGTGTCTGCTGTGCCATGATTTTGCCAATCGTTGAACGTGAAAATGCCAAACACGTTCCAGCAGCTTTCCGAGATGTTGCTAAAGGACTAGGACTTCACACAGAAGATAAAAGTGACCAAGAATGTGCTGATTATGCCATTGCAGAAATTGAAAAATTGTCAGCAACAGTTGGTATTCCTAAGAAATTGACTGAGCTTGGTATCAAGGAAGAAGAATTCGACTTTGAATTTCTTTCTAAAAATGCTTTGCTTGATGCCTGTGCACCAGGGAATCCATTTATGCCAACGCTTGAAGAAACAATCAATCTTTACAAACAGCTATTCTAAGCGCGTGTTTTTAAGTAAGTCACTGAGAAATTTCAGTGGCTTATTTTTTTGAGAAAAATTTCTTTGCAAAAATAAAAGAATGTGTTAAGATAGTAGCTAAAAAAATTTAATTAGAGGAGGCTAACTTGGATACAACAACGTTAAAAGATTTGGCAAAAACAGAATTACATTGTCACTTGGATGGTTCGATTTCATTGGAGACAATTCGTCGATTAGCAGATATGGCAGATATTGCTATTCCTGCTTCTGATGTAGAATTGAAAAAGCTTGTCGTTGCACCCGCAGAAGCAGAATCTTTGATGGATTACCTTAAGGCATTTGATTTTATTCGCCCGCTTTTACAGACAAAAGAAGCTCTGCACTTAGCGGCTTACGATGTGGCTAGACAAGCTGCACAAGAAAATGTAATTTACACTGAAATCCGTTTTGCGCCCGAGTTTTCAATGGATGAGGGGCTAAAAGCATCAGAGACTGTTGAAGCTGTTTTATCTGGACTTGAACAAGCAGAACATGATTTTGGTATTGTTGCTAAAGTGCTTGTTTGTGGAATGAAACAATCACCTGCAAGCGTCACACGAGATATTTTTGACCACGTTGTATCGTTAGCCCAAAAAGGGTTAGTTGGTTTTGATTTTGCTGGAAATGAACTTGATTTTCCACCAGCAGAATTGGAAAAACTTATTCGCTACACTCAAGAACTTGGTCTTCCGATGACTTTCCACGCTGGAGAATGTGGCTGCGCTCACTACATTGCAGACTCAATTGCCCTTGATATCAAACGTTTGGGGCATAGCACAGCTATTTACAATCAACCTGAATTAATCAAACAATTTGTTGAAAACAACGTAACAGCTGAACTTTGTTTGACAAGTAATCTGCAGACAAAGGCAGCGAGATCAATCGATGAATTTCCGTTTCTTGCTTTGAAAAAGGCTGGCGCTAAAATTACAA
The DNA here is from genome assembly GCF_049393735.1 of Streptococcus equinus. Lineage (GTDB taxonomy): Bacteria > Bacillota > Bacilli > Lactobacillales > Streptococcaceae > Streptococcus > Streptococcus equinus_G. Next base: position 1,256,140 of record NZ_CP185946.1, on the reverse strand, counting down.
TTAACACAGACAACCGAACAGTTTCTGATACAAATCTGACAAAAGAATACGGACTTTTTGTTAAACATTTTGGAGTAAATGCAGCTGATTTTCTAAGCTTTAATAAAAATGCCATTCATGCATCTTTCACAAGCGAAGGTCAAAAAGCTGATTTATTATCGAAAATTGACGATTTATATAAAACATTTTTGTAAAAATATGCTACAATAATGGTAATTTATGTTTGGAGGAAACTATGGCTTTAGTTAAAATTGTCTATGCCAGCATGACAGGAAATACTGAAGAAATTGCTGACATCGTCGGAAATAAATTTGAAGAACTCGGACACACTGTTGAAGTAGACGAATGTACAACTGTTGACGCAGCTGATTTTGAAGATGCTGACGTTGCAATCGTTGCATCATACACATACGGAGACGGTGAATTACCAGACGAAATCGTTGATTTCTACGAAGATTTGGCAGATGTTGATTTGTCAGATAAAATCTTTGGTGTTGTCGGTTCTGGTGACACTTTCTATGATTACTTCTGTAAAGCAGTTGATGAATTTGAAGCTCAATTTGCATTGACAGGCGCTACAAAAGGTGCTGATTCTGTCAAAGTTGATTTGTCAGCTGAAGAAGAAGATATTGCAAATCTTGAAGCTTTCGCAGAAACTATTTCTGAAAAAGTAAACTAATAGTAAATGAGGTTGGGGTACGCTCCAATCTCTTTTTTTCTCTTCTCCTTCATAAAGAATTAAATATAAGTGAGGTGCCGTATGGCAAAAAATAGAGAATATGATTATGGCTTTCATGATGATGTGACGCCGACTTATTCAACAGGTAAGGGTTTGACGGAAGAAATCGTTCGAAACATATCTGCTTACAAGCACGAGCCAGAGTGGATGCTTGAGTATCGCCTAAAAAGTTTAGAATTATTTTACAAACTTCCCATGCCAGATTTTGGACCAGATTTATCTGGAATTGACTTTGATGATGTGATTTATTTTCAAAAATTAGCCGATAAGAAAGTCAATGATTGGGATGATGTTCCTGACAAAATCAAGGAAACATTTGAGAGACTTGGTATCCCACAAGCTGAGCGAGACTATCTATCAGGTGCTGTGGCACAATACGAATCTGAAGTTGTCTACCATAATATGAAAGAAGAATTTCAAAAGCAAGGGATTATCTTCACAGATACCGATACTGCCCTTCAAAAATATCCTGAACTGTTTAAAAAGTATTTTGGAAAAATTGTTTCAAATAGTGAGCATAAATTTGCTGCGCTAAATGGTGCGGTCTGGTCAGGTGGAACCTTTATCTATGTTCCAAAAGGTGTTCAATGTGATATTCCTGTTCAGACATATTTTCGAATTAACGGTGAAAATGCTGGACAGTTTGAACGCAGTTTGATTATTGTCGATGAAGGTGCTTCAATTCAATACATCGAAGGTTGTACAGCGCCAAATTATTCAACAAATAGTTTGCATGCTGCTACTGTTGAAATTGTGGTTAAACGTGATGCAAGTTTTCGTTACACAACTATGCAAAATTGGTCAGATAATGTCTACAATCTTGTAACAGAACGTGGCCGAGTTGAAGAAAATGGCATGTTGGAATGGATTGACGGTAATCTTGGGAGTAAGGTTAATATGAAATATCCTTGCTCAATTTTAGCAGGACCACATGCCAAAACATCTGTACTTTCAATGGCATTTGCCAATTATGGACAACACCTAGATGCAGGTTGTAAGGTTTATCATAATGCTCCTCATACGTCTTCAACTTTGATTTCAAAATCTGTAGCTAAAGATGGCGGAAAAACTGATTATCGTGGGTCAGTTTACTTTGGTAAGCATAGTGACGGCTCAAAATCTCATATTGAATGTGACACCATTTTAATGGATGATTTATCAAGTTCTGATACCATTCCTTTCAATGAGATTCACAATTCAAATGTCTCCTTAGAACACGAAGCAAAAGTCTCAAAAGTCTCAGAAGAACAACTTTACTACATGATGAGTCGAGGCATTTCAGAAGAAGAAGCGACAGCGATGATTGTTAATGGCTTTATGGAACCAATCACAAAAGAACTTCCTATGGAATACGCTGTTGAAATGAATAGCTTAATCACTATGAGTATGGAAGGGTCAGTAGGTTAATATCTTTAAAGTTTTCTTGTCAAGCTATTAACTTTTCTTTATAATGGAGACAATACTATAGAAGAAAGATAGGTTATAAGGGATATGTCAGTAAAAGATTTAGAGCTTACTCGTAAAGAAATTGACCAAGTTGATCAACAGCTGGTTGCTCTTCTTGAAAGACGCATGCAGTTGGTTAATGATGTTGCTGCTTATAAAAAAGCTACTGGTAAGCCTATTTTGGATACTAGTCGTGAAGAAATTGTGCTAAACAAAGTTGCTAGCCGCGTTCAAAACAAGGCCTTTGAAGTAACTCTTGTAAACACTTTTGCAGATATCATGAAAAATTCTCGTGATTATCAAGCCAAACAATTAGCTGATGATTGAGTTTAAGGGAGAATTATCATGATAAAAAAACTAAAGGATAATCAAGATTATTCCTTAGATTTATTAGCAAAATTAGCAGGGTTAAGCATTTTTATAGGAATTCTTATTGGCTGTGTTGATGCCATTTTCGGACGTGTCCTACTCGCTTTGAGTGACTTTCGAGTTGCTAACTTCAATTACCTGATACCATTTTTAGGACTTGTCGGACTTTTGATTGTTTATCTATATCAAAAAGCAGATAGTCGAGCAGCTAAAGGGATGGGCTTGATGTTTGCTGTTGGACGCGGAGAAGAAGATGAGATTCCTCTTGTTTTACTACCTTTGGTAACTGTTTCTACTTGGGCAACGCACCTTTTTGGGGGTAGCGCTGGTAGAGAAGGTGTGGCTGTGCAGCTCGGCGCAACGATTTCACATGCCTTTAGTCGTTTCATCTCTTTTGAAAATAGCTCGCGCTTGTTCCTTGTGATTGGTATGGCAGCAGGTTTTGCAGGCTTGTTTCAAACGCCGCTTGCAGCTGTATTTTTTGGGCTGGAAATATTAGTGCTTGGCAAATTGCAGTTAGTTGCTTTATTGCCGATGACGGTTGCTTCTTTTGTTGCAAGTACGACATCACATCTTTTAGGGCTGGAGAAATTTTCTCACTTTGTCGATGTATCGCTAAACCTTGATATATTTCTATTTCTCAAATTAGCTTTGTTAGGAATTATCTTTGGTCTGGTTGGAAATGCTTTTGCAGCGTTTTTAGCCTTTTCTAAGGAAAAAGCAAAGGAAGTCTTTGCAAATCCATACTATCGTATTTTGTTTGGCGGGATTTTTCTAAGTTTACTTTTCTTGATGTTTTTCAACGGGCGTTACTCAGGACTTGGAACGAATTTGATTGCTGCAAGTTTTGCTGGAGGCGATATTCATATTTATGATTGGCTCTTTAAGTTGATTTTCACAGCTGCGACACTTGCTATTGGTTTCCAAGGTGGCGAAGTGACTCCTTTGTTTGCAATCGGAGCATCACTTGGTGTTGTTTTGGCAAAAATCTTTGGACTCCCTGTTGAATTTGTAGCAGCAGCTGGATATATCAGTGTTTTTGGTAGTGCTACGAATACGCTGCTCGCACCGATTTTTATTGGTGGTGAAGTTTTTGGCTTTGCCAATTTACCATATTTTACATTGGTAATGATTTTCGCTTATAGCCTTAATCGCAAAAATTCTATCTATACTGGTCAAGAGGTACTTTCTTTCTAAAAAATACGTCATATTGCTTTACAGCCATGGCTATTTTTGGTAGAATGTGATATGTGTGTAATGGACGCACTAAAATACGGCTAATCCGCTGGGACAAGCACTTAAGATTAGTAAGATAGGAGAATAATTAAATGAATCCATTAATTCAAAGTTTGACTGAAGGTCAATTACGTACTGACATCCCTGCATTCCAACCTGGTGATACTGTTCGTGTTCACGCAAAAGTTGTTGAAGGAAGCCGCGAACGTGTCCAAATTTTCGAAGGTGTGGTAATTTCACGTAAAGGTCAAGGGATCTCAGAAATGTACACAGTTCGTAAAATTTCAAGTGGTATCGGTGTTGAACGTACATTCCCAGTTCACACTCCACGTGTAGAAAAAATCGAAGTTGTTCGTCACGGTAAAGTACGTCGTGCTAAACTTTACTACTTGCGTGCATTGCAAGGTAAAGCTGCTCGTATTAAAGAAATCCGTCGTTAATTTTAACGAACACGATTCGATGAAAAGATCTGTCCTTGCGGCAGATTTTTTCTTAACTCCCCTTAGTTCAATGGATATAACAACTCCCTCCTAAGGAGTAGTTGCTGGTTCGATTCCGGCAGGGGAGATTGAATCTACCGTAAAAAGCCTTGATATCAAGGCTTTTTCTTATGTTTGAAATGGATTTTGTCCCCAAAATCCTTCCTCTTTTTTAGTGAAAAGTTCAAGAAATATTGTGTTAATTTTTTCTGAAAAAATCTTATATTTTCACCAGGTTTTTTCCTCTATTCTAGATAAAAAATGATATAATATTTTTTGATTAGAAACGAAGGAAGTATAATGGCAAGAAAAAAATATTCTATCGATAGTCGCATCGACTATTCTGTGATTTTACCTGTCTTTTTTCTTTTGCTTATTGGTTTAGTTGCTGTTTATATTGCAACAGCAAATGATTATCCTGGAACCATTGCAAAAGTGATGACACAACAAGGCATTTGGATTTTTTTAGGTTGTGCAGTTGCCTTTGTTGTCATGCTCTTTAGCACAGAATTTTTATGGAAAGTCACCCCGTATCTATACGGATTAGGACTAGCCTTAATGGTTTTACCCTTGATTTTTTACAGTCCCGAATTGGTAGAGTCTACAGGTGCTAAAAACTGGGTGACAATTGGTTCTGTGACCTTATTTCAACCTTCAGAGTTTATGAAGGTCTCGTATATTTTAATGCTTGCTAGGGCATCCATTTGGTTCCGCCAAAAATTTTCAGAAGATAATTTGAAAAATGATTGGAAACTTCTTGGAGTTTTTGCCTTGATTACCTTACCAGTTATGATTTTGTTAGGCTTGCAAAAAGACCTTGGTACAGCCATGGTTTTCTCAGCAATTTTAGCAGGTCTGATTTTGTTGTCAGGGATTTCTTGGTGGATTATTTTGCCTGTCGTAATTGTTGTTACAATTATTATTGCAGGTTTCTTGGCGATTTTTCTATCTCCTCATGGAAAAGATATTTTCTATAGTTTGGGGATGGATACTTATCAAATTAACCGTATTTCAGCTTGGCTAGATCCGTTTTCATATGCAAAATCAATTGCCTACCAACAAACTCAAGGGATGATTTCAATTGGTAGCGGAGGCTTCAGTGGTAAAGGGTTCAATGTGGTTGATCTTTCTGTTCCAGTTCGTGAAAGTGATATGATTTTTACTGTTATTGCTGAAGATTTTGGTTTCCTTGGTTGTGCTGTTGTTATGGGGTTGTACCTTGTTTTGATTTATCGAATGCTCCGCGTGACATTTGAATCAAACAATCGATTCTACACTTATATTTCAACAGGATTTATCATGATGATTTTATTCCACATCTTTGAAAATATTGGTGCGGCAATCGGAATTTTACCTCTGACTGGTATTCCTTTGCCGTTTATCTCACAAGGTGGTTCATCATTGATTTCTAATTTGATTTGTGTCGGCTTGATTTTATCAATGAGTTATCAAAATAATTTGCATCATGAGCAGGAAATCGAAGAACATTTCAGAAGAAGTGAACGTTATTAGAAGAGGTTTGGAAGAAATTCCAATCCTTTTTTTCTTGTCAAAATGAAGCCGTTTGGGAGATGAAAATGATTGGGCAGAGACTGTAAAAAAATGTAAATTTATGATATAATATTGGTTATGAATTACCATGATTATATCTGGGATTTGGGTGGCACTTTACTTGATAATTATGAGATGTCCACTCAGGCTTTTGTGAAAACGTTAGCAGATTTTGGCCAACAAGCATCACATGATGAGGTCTACGAAAAGCTAAAGGAATCCACAGATGCCGCTGTTGCACAATTTATCCCAAACCAACCACAATTTTTAAAAGAATACAAAACTTTAGAAGCCGATTATTTGAAAACACCGGTTCTTTTTGCGGGTGCCAGCGAAGTTTTGCAGGCAATTGTGGCAAGCGGTGGAAGAAACTTTTTGGTTTCTCATCGTAATAAGCAAGTCCTTGATATTTTAGAAAAAACTAAGGTCCTTCCATATTTCACGGAAGTTGTGACATCTGAGAGCGGCTTTGCCCGCAAACCAAATCCAGAATCAATGTTGTACCTCAAAGAAAAATATAACATTGAGCAAGCTCTGGTGATTGGAGATCGTGAAATTGATAAAGAAGCTGGTCAAGCAGCAGGCTTTGATACCTTGTTAGTTGATGGAAAAAAATCCTTATTGGAGATAGTGAAGTAAATGACGGAAGAAAATAAAAATTTAGCAGAATTAGCCAAAGAATATGATGCGAGTCAGATTCAGGTCTTAGAAGGTCTTGAAGCTGTACGTATGCGCCCCGGAATGTACATTGGTTCAACTTCAAAAGAAGGTTTGCACCACTTAGTCTGGGAAATCGTTGATAACTCTATCGATGAAGCTTTAGCAGGCTTTGCGACACATATTGAAGTCTTTATCGAAAAAGATAATTCAATTACAGTTGTCGATGATGGACGTGGTATTCCAGTTGACATTCAAGAAAAAACTGGTCGTCCAGCCGTAGAAACAGTCTTTACAGTTTTGCATGCCGGAGGTAAATTCGGCGGAGGCGGTTATAAAGTATCAGGTGGTCTTCACGGTGTAGGTTCATCTGTTGTAAACGCCCTCTCTACACAATTGGATGTTTCAGTTTATCGTGATGGCAAGATTCATTACCAAGAATATCGTCGCGGACATGTTGTTGATGATTTGAAAGTTATCGGTGAAACAGATCGTCACGGAACAACTGTTCACTTTACTCCAGATGGTGAGATTTTTACAGAAACTACAGTTTTTGATTTTGATAAATTAGCAAAACGCATTCAAGAACTTGCTTTCTTGAACCGAGGTCTACGTATCTCAATCACAGATAAACGTGAAGGAATTGAGCAAGAACAACACTATCACTATGAAGGTGGTATCTCAAGTTACGTTCAATTCATTAATGAAAATAAAGATGTTATCTTTGACACTCCTATCTACACTGATGGTGAGATGGATGGTATTTCTGTTGAGGTGGCAATGCAGTACACAACTGGTTACCACGAAACAGTTATGAGTTTTGCAAATAACATCCACACACATGAAGGTGGTACACACGAACAAGGTTTCCGTACAGCATTGACACGTGTGATTAACGACTACGCTCGTCAAAATAAAATCCTTAAAGAAAAAGATGACAATTTGACTGGTGATGATGTTCGTGAAGGTTTGACAGCTGTTATCTCTGTTAAGCACCCTAACCCACAATTTGAAGGTCAAACAAAAACAAAACTTGGAAACTCTGAGGTTGTTAAAATTACTAACCGCTTGTTTAGTGATGCCCTTAGCCGTTTCTTGTTAGAAAATCCTCAAATTGCGAAGAAAATCGTTGAAAAGGGTATTCTAGCTTCGAAAGCTCGTATCGCTGCCAAACGTGCTCGTGAAGTGACTCGTAAAAAATCAGGTCTTGAAATTTCAAATCTTCCTGGTAAATTGGCTGACTGTTCTTCAAATGACGCAACAATGAACGAATTGTTCATCGTCGAAGGGGACTCTGCCGGAGGTTCAGCAAAATCAGGTCGTGACCGTGAGCACCAGGCTATCTTGCCAATTCGTGGTAAAATCTTGAACGTTGAGAAAGCAAGCATGGATAAAATTCTTGCTAACGAAGAAATCCGAAGCTTATTTACAGCTATGGGAACTGGATTTGGTGCTGACTTTGACGTTACAAAAGCACGTTATCACAAATTAGTTATCATGACCGATGCCGATGTCGATGGTGCACACATCCGTACATTGTTGTTGACGTTGATTTATCGCTTTATGCGACCAGTCCTAGAAGCAGGATATGTTTATATTGCACAACCACCAATTTACGGTGTCAAAGTTGGTAGTGAGATTAAAGAGTACATCCAACCAGGAGCAAATCAAGAAAGTGAACTTCAAGCAGCTATCGAACGTTACAGCAATGGTCGTTCTAAACCATCTGTTCAACGATACAAAGGTCTTGGTGAAATGGATGACCACCAACTTTGGGCAACAACAATGGACCCAGAGAATCGTTTGATGGCGCGTGTCTCAGTTGATGATGCGGCTGAAGCTGATAAGATTTTTGATATGCTTATGGGTGACAAGGTTGAACCACGTCGTGAGTTCATCGAAGAAAATGCGGTTTACAGTACACTTGATATTTAACAGAATATTAACAGAAAAATACTGCACGCAATCTCTAAGTATGGTATAATTGTAATGTTATAGCTATTTTTTACGATAAAAAGACAATTTATAAGGAGTTTTAAATGTCGAGCGGAATTATTTTACTGCTTGTAGCAATAGTTGTTTTAGTCATTATTGCTTATCTAGTTGGCGTTGTTGTACGCAAACGAAATGATTCATTGATTGCAAGCTTAGAAGAACGAAAACAATCATTATTTGGATTACCAGTCAATGAAGAAGTCGAAGCTGTTAAAAATCTTCATCTTATCGGACAAAGTCAAACAACATTCCGTGAATGGAATCAAAAATGGGTTGATCTTTCATTAAATTCATTTTCAGATATTGAAAATCACATTTTTGAAGCAGAAGATCTTAATGATAGTTTTAAATTCATCAGCGCAAAACACGAGATTGACAATGTTGAAAGTCAATTGAATCTGGTTGAAGAAGATATCAATGCTATTCGAGAAGCACTTTCAGTATTGAAAGAACAAGAAGAAAAGAATAGTGCTCGTGTTAAACATGCTTTGGATTTGTACGAGACTCTTCAAGCTTCAATCTCAGAAAAAGAAGATAACTTTGGTTCAACAATGCCTGAAATTGAAAAACAATTGAAGAACATTGAAACTGAGTTCTCTCAATTTGTAACGCTTAACTCAACAGGTGACCCAGTTGAAGCCTCAGAAGTACTTGACCGTGCTGAAGAACACACAATTGCGCTTGGACAAATTTCTGAACAAATTCCAGCAATTGTTGCTAAATTAGAAGATGATTTCCCAGATCAACTTGATGATTTGGAACAAGGTTATCGTCGTTTGCTTGAACAAAATTACCACTTCGCTGAAAAAGACATTGAAGCTCGTTTCCAAGAAGTACGTGACGCTATTCGTGCTAACTCTTCAGAACTTGTGACACTAGATTTGGATCGTGCTCGTGATGAAAATGAGCACATTCAAGAAAATATTGATTCATTGTATGAATTGTTCGAACGTGAAATCAAAGCTCACAAGTCAGCTCTTAAAGATAGTAAGATTATTCCAGATTACTTGGCTCATGCTAAAGCTAATAACGAAAAATTAGAGCATGAAATCAAACGTTTGTCTCACAAGTATATTTTGAATGACAATGAAAAACTTAATCTTCGTTCATTCACTAAAAACTTGGAAGAAATCGAACAAGAAACATTGCCAATCGTTGAAGTATTTGATAATCAAGACAAACCGTTCTCTGAACTTCAATTGATTTTTGATCGTACATTGAAAACTCTTGATGCTGTTGAAGAAGGTCAAATGCAAGTTTTTGAATACGTTAAAAATATTGAGCAAATCGAAAGTGTTGCTCGTCAAAGCTTGGATCAATACATTAATCGTTTGCACATGATTAAACGTTTCATCGAAAAACGCAATTTGCCTGGTATTCCTCAAGGTTTCTTGAGTGCGTTCTTCACAACAAGCAAACAACTAGAAGTTTTGATTGACGAACTTAGTCGTGGTCGCATTGATATTGAAGCTGTTTCAAGATTGACAGATGTTGCGACTGCAGCAATTGCTAATCTTGAAGATTCTGCATATCAAGTCGTTCAAAATGCTACATTGACTGAACAATTGTTACAATACTCAAATCGTTACCGTAGCTTTGAGCCAAGTGTTCAAAGTAGTTTCGAACATGCTTTGCATTTATTTGAAGATGATAATGATTATCAAGCATCATTTGATGAAATTTCATATGCGCTTGAAACAGTTGAACCAGGTGTAACTGATCGTTTTGTAACATCATACGAAAAAACACGTGAACAAATTCGTTTCTAAGACGAAAATATACTAAAAGGTTTGGAAAATTTTTCTAAACCTTTTTTGATATATTCATTTCTTACACAATTAAAGAGCAAATATATAACTCCATAATCAACCATCTCGGTTGATTTTTTGTTTGGGTAAAAAAATTCTAAAAATTTAACTTGCAATTTTCAGAATTTTCTTGTAGAATATCCTTAATATAAAAAAGCGGTGATAGAAAGAGCCTGAGACAACAGACAGAGAGTGCTTGATGGTGAGAAAAGCGTGCAATCCTTGGGCGACACATTCTTGAGTGCGTGTGCGAACTCTTATGACAGTAGTGCACGACGCGTGGTCTACGTTACAGACTGGAAGTCATGTACTTCATGAGAGCAGTAAAGGCGACTTGCTGCTGAATCAGAGGTGGAACCACGTTTTAAGCGTCCTTGCAAATTTTTTTGTGAGGGCTTTTTTATATCAGAAAATAGAAAGGATATTGTTATGACAACTATCAAAGGATTGAGAAAAATTGACCCTTATGTTGCCGGAAGTCAACCGAGTGGCGAAAATTTAATAAAATTAAACACAAACGAAAATGCGTACGGACCAAGTCCTAAAGTAGCAGATGCTTTTTCACACTTTGATGTCCATCAATTGCGAAAATATTCTACTTTAGATCAAGAATCACTTCGTACAGCTCTCGCTAAGCAACATGGTCTTGATCCAGATCAGATTATTGTTGGTAATGGATCTGATGATATTTTGTCAATGGCATTCTTGGCATTCTTTAATAGCGAAGATCCTATTTTGTTTCCTGATTTGACATATGGTTTTTATAAAGTTTGGGCTGATTTGTACCACATTAATTATCGTGAAATTCCTTTAGATGAAAATTTTGAAATCGATGCGACTGACTATATCGCTGATAATGGTGGCATTGTCATTACTAATCCAAATGCACCGACGGGGATTTATAAGTCACTTGATGAGATTGAGCATATTATTCGAGCTAATCAAGATGTGGTTGTCATTATTGATGAAGCCTATATTAATTTCGGTGGGCAAACAGCCATTCCATTACTTGAAAAATATGACAATGTGTTTATCACACGGACATTTTCAAAAGATGCTTCACTTGCTGGGCTCCGTATTGGATATGGCATAGGAAGTAAAAAATTGATGCCAGTTATTAATGCAGTAAAGAACTCAGTGAACCCATACAATGTTGATTTAATTGCTGAAAAACTCGCGCTCGCAGCGGTTGAATCGTGGGATTACTATGAAGAAACATGTCAAAAAATTATGGCGACAAGGGATTGGTTTACTGATGAACTTAAGTGGCTTGATTTCACTGTTTTGGAGTCAAAGACAAATTTTGTATTGGCAGAATGTCCACATCACTCTGCTAAATCTTTATTTGAATACTTGCAAGCTCATAATATTTACGTCAGATATTTCTCAAAAGTTGAGCGTGTTAAAAATCATTTGCGAATTTCCATCGGTCGTCAAGACGAAATGGAAGAAGTAATCAGAGTGATTAAGAAATATTATATGAAGTAAGGAGGCGATTGAATGAAAAAAACAACATTACCTGTTGGCATGCACGATAAATTGTTTAAACGTGCTCGTGTGACTTATAAAATTGAGCGTGACATCAGTGATTTCTTGATGAGTCAAGGATTTAATCGCATAGAAACTCCAACACTTGAGCATTTTGAGGTTTTTAGTGATTCGATTACTAAAAATAATTATAATTTTTTTGATAAAAGTGGTGAGTTGTTAACCCTTCGCCCAGATATTACAAGTCAGATTGGTCGTGTGATTGCCTCGACGCAGGTTGAAACACCGATTAAATTTTCTTACTCCGGAAAAGTTTTTAAGTACAATGAAGAGATGCGTGGTTTGATGAATGAGCACACGCAAGCTGGTGTTGAAATTGTTGGATTTCCTGCAGATGAAGCAGTTTACGAGGCGATTGCATCAGCAAAGTCTTCTCTTGATAAAGCAGATATTCCATCTTATCAGTTTGAATTCTCACATGCTGGCATTTTACAAACGATTTTTACAACGCTTGATTTGCCAGAAGCTGCTAGCAGAGAATTTGATGTGGCAATCAAAGATAAAAACATTACACAATTAAATGAACTGACTAAAAAGTATCCAAGTGAGTTCGATGATTTTTTGAAACAATTGCCGTTTTTATTTGGAGAAAGTCATCAAGTTTTGCAAGCTGCTCGTAAGCTTGTTACAAATAAGTTGATTTTAGCTGCTTTGAGTGATTTAGAAAATCTATTAGAACAAGTCTCGGATATCTTGCCGAAAAGTAATATTGACTTGGCACAAATTCCCTCAATGCCATATTATACTGGTGTGATGTTCAAAGTTTTTGGTGACAAGATTCCTGATGCTTTTGCATCTGGTGGGCGCTACGACAAATTATTTGAACGTTTTGGTGCTAAGAAATTAACAGCAGTTGGTTGGGCGGTTGATATTGATGCCATTTACCAAGCTGTCCACGATAACTTAGAAGGAGGTGCCTAATGGAAAATCAAATTACGATTGCATTGACGAAGGGGCGTATTGAAAAAGATACGGTGAAACTTCTGGAAAAAGCTGGTTTTGACATGTCGTTTATGGCAAATAAAGGGCGTAACTTGATTTTTGAAAGTCCAGATAAAAAGTTCCGTTTTTTGCTGGTAAAGGCACCTGATGTGACAACTTATGTGAGACACGGCGTGGCAGACCTTGGTGTGGTTGGAAAGGACTTGTTGATTGAACATCCGACAGGCTATCTTGAAATGTTGGATTTGAATTTTGGTTTATGTAAATTTTCAGTAGCTTCAACAGATGATTACAAGCCGCACGACCATAAGCGTAAGCGCATTGCCACAAAATACCCAACTATCGCAACGGATTATTTCAATAAAAAGGGTGAGGATGTTGAGATTATTTCCATTCAAGGAAGTGTTGAAATCGCACCAGTTATTGGACTTGCGGACGCTATTGTTGATATTGTTGAGACCGGAAATACTTTGGTTGCAAATGGCCTTAAAGTCTATGAAGATATTTGCCGTATTTCAGCTCGATTGATTGTCAACAAAGCGGCTCTGAAAAATAATCCTGATATTATGCCATTTATCAAGAAAATAGAAAAAATTGTAGGAAATGAGGAGGTAGCTTTTAAATGAAACGTTTAACTGGAACGACTGAAGAGATTTCAAAAATTCTTTATCAAGAACAGCTTGAGTTGAGTAAAGAAAATCTTGATGTTGATGATGCTGTTCGTAAGATTTTAGAAGACGTTAAGCTAAACGGGGATGAAGCTCTTAAGGCTTATTCTGAAAAATTTGACAAGATTACTTTAGATGACTTTGAAGTGGGTCAAGACCTTATTGATAAAGCATTTGAAGAAATTGATTCAGAAGTTTTACAAGCTCTTAAGAACGCTAAAGCTAACATCGAAAGTTATCACAAGCAACAGCTTGAATCAGGTTTTGAGGATGCTCCAGTAGGTGGTGTCGTTCGTGGTCAGTTAATTCGTCCGATTGAACGTGCGGGTGTTTATGTTCCAGGAGGAACTGCAGTTTACCCGTCATCAGTTTTGATGAATGTGATTCCAGCAAAAATTGCAGGTGTTAAAGAAATTATCATGATTACCCCACCACAAAAACATTTTGAACCAGCTATTTTGGTGGCTGCGTCGCTTGCTGGTGTTGACAAAATTTATCAAGTTGGTGGTGCACAAGGTGTGGCTGCTCTTGCCTATGGTACTGAAAGCATTCCTCGTGTTGATAAAATCACTGGACCTGGAAATATTTTTGTAGCAACAGCTAAGAAAATGGTTTACGGTCTTGTTGGCATTGATATGATTGCTGGTCCATCTGAAATCGGAGTAATTGCAGACAGCACGGCAAATCCAAAATATGTGGCTGCTGATTTGCTTTCTCAAGCCGAACATGATAAACGTGCTCGTGCGATTTTGGTTACAAATTCTGCTGAACTAGCTGATGCGGTTGAGACAGAAATAGAAACTCAGCTAAAAACATTGCCACGTGAGGAAATTGCTCGAGCTTCGATTGAAAATAATGGACGGATTATCGTTGCAAATTCAGTTGACGCCATGTTTGAATTGATGAATCAAGTAGCACCAGAGCATTTGGAGTTAGCGATGGATAATGCTTATGATTATCTTAATAAAGTTGAAAATGCTGGTTCAGTCTTTCTCGGACACTTTACAAGTGAGCCGATTGGAGATTATTACGCTGGTGCCAACCACGTTTTGCCTACAACAAGTACAAGTCGATTCTCTTCTGCACTTGGCGTACATGACTTTGTAAAACGTATTCAGTACATGCAATATTCTAAGTCAGCTGTTAATGCTGCTAGTCACGATATTACAACGCTTGCTTACGCTGAAGGTCTGCAAGCACACGCTAAAGCAATCGAGGTGCGTCATGACTAAGGTAAAAGGTTTATTGGTAATGGATGTGGATTCAACTCTCATCCAAGAAGAAGGAATTGATTTATTAGGTGAAGAAGCTGGTGTTGGTGAAAAAATCGCTGATATTACAGCGCGTGCCATGAATGGTGAACTTGATTTTAAACAAGCATTGGATGAGCGTGTTGGTTTACTAAAAGGCTTGCCAGAAAGTATTTTTGATAAGGTGCTTGCGCGCATGCATTTTACAAATGGTGCTGAGAAGTTGGTGGCTGAGCTTCATCGTCGCGGCTATAAAGTTGCTGTTGTGTCTGGCGGCTTTCACGAAACGGTTGACGTTTTGGCAAATCGCATCGGACTTGATTATGTGAGAGCTAATCGCTTGGAAGTCAAAGATGGTGTGCTAACAGGAAAGGTTCTTGGTGAAGTTGTCACAAAAGATGTCAAGAAAGCTAGTCTAGTGCAGTGGGCGGCAGAAAATGATTTGGAACTTAGTCAGACAGTTGCTATGGGAGATGGTGCAAATGACCTTCCTATGATTAAAACGGCAGGAATTGGCATTGCTTTTTGTGCGAAGCCAATCGTTCGAAAAGAAGCGCCTTATCAGATTAACGAAGCGAACTTGTACAAGGTGATTGACATTATAGATAGTCAAGAAAAGGAAGAACAATAAATGAGACAAGCAGAAATTGAACGTAATACCTTTGAGACAAAAATCAAATTGAATCTTAATTTGGATGCTCAAGAGCCTGTTTCTATTGACACAGGTGTCGGATTTTTTGACCACATGTTGACTCTTTTTGCAAGACATAGTCGCATATCACTTGTGGTTAAGGCAGATGGTGATTTGCATGTTGATAGTCATCATACTGTAGAAGATGTCGGGATTGTTCTTGGGCAAGCTTTGAAAGAGGCACTTGGCGATAAAGCAGGAATCAATCGCTACGGAACAGCTTTTGTTCCAATGGATGAAACGCTTGGAATGGCAAGCCTTGATTTGTCAGGACGTAGTTACCTTGTTTTTGATTGTGAATTTGATAATCCAAAACTTGGAAATTTTGATACTGAGTTGGTTGAAGAATTCTTCCAAGCATTTGCATTCAATGTTCAAATGAATTTGCACCTGAAGATTTTGCATGGTAAAAATAACCACCACAAATCAGAAAGTCTTTTTAAGGCGACTGGACGTGCTCTTCGCGAAGCTATTACCATTAACCCTGAAATCCATGGGGTTAATTCAACAAAAGGCTTGCTTTAATATATAGAAAGGAAAATCAGCCAAAACACTAAGATTTATTGGTGTTTTCAAGGTTTGATAACTTAGCTAATGATTATTGTGATTGATTATGATGCTGGAAATACAGCGAATGTCTTGAGAGCTTTGAAGAAAATTGGTGTTCAGGCTGAATTATCTAGTGATCCTACGAAGATTTTAGCAGCGGATGGACTCATTTTGCCAGGAGTCGGCGCATATCCAACTGCAATGGCTGAGCTGACAAAACGACATTTAGTACCAGCAATTAAAGAGGCGGTTGCTAAGGGTATTCCGTTACTTGGCATCTGTTTAGGCATGCAAGTACTGACTGAAACGGGCCTTGAACACCAAGAAACACAAGGTCTTGGTTTCATTCCAGGTGTCTGTCGAGAAATAGAGGGTAGTAAAAATTTGCCTGTTCCTCATATGGGATGGAATGATTTAACAGTAAAACAGGATAGCCCGTTGACAGGTGGTTTGGACGGACAGTCAGTTTATTTTGTGCATAGCTATTTTACAGATGTCCCTGAAGAGTATATTGATGTCACAGCGGATTACGGCATCGAAGTACCAGCTATGATTCATAAGGGAAATGTCTACGGTGCCCAGTTCCACCCTGAAAAATCAGGTGACCTTGGTCTAGGCATTCTTGAAAAATTTATCAATATTTGTAAAGCTAACACGTGATGAAAAAAGGAGTTTTGTATGCAAATTCTTCCAGCAATTGATATTAAAGATGGGCAGGCTGTTCGTCTTTTCAAAGGTGATTTTAATCAAAAAACGGTAGTAAATCCTGACGTGCTTGAACAAGCAAAGATTTTTGCTGAGGCAGGAATTCAATTTATTCATGTTGTGGACCTTGACGGAGCTCTTGATGGTCGCGCTACAAATCGCGATTTGATTGCCAAGTTAAAAAAGGAATCTGGTCTTTCTGTCGAAGTTGGCGGCGGCATTCGAACCCTTGAGCAGATTGAAGATTATTTAGCGGTTGGAATTGACCGTGTGATTATCGGGTCAATGGCGGTTAAAAATCCAGATTTTGTAAGAGCTGCTTTGGAAAAATTTGGTAGTGACAAAATCGTGATTGGAATTGATGCTAAAGCTGGCATGGTGGCAACAGAAGGCTGGCTTGAGACAAGTGATGTCGATTATATCAGTTTAGCAAAGACTATGGAGAAAATTGGGGTGACTCTCTTTGTTTATACGGATGTAGACCGAGACGGGACACTAACAGGACCTAATTTTGAACATTATGAGCGCTTGGTAGCTGAACTGACGACAGCGCAGGTCATTGCATCTGGTGGTATAGCAGAGCAGGCAGACTTAGCTAAGTTAGAAAAAATGGGCGTTGCGGGAACTATTGTTGGTAAAGCTTACTATAATGGCAATATCAGCCTTGAAGAGCTAAAAGCTTTTGGAGGATAGACTATGCTGAAAAAACGCATTATTCCTTGTCTTGATGTCAAGGATGGTCGAGTGGTTAAGGGAGTTAACTTTGTCAATTTGACAGATGTTGGTGACCCAGTGGATGCGGCGCGTGCTTACTATGAAGCTGGCTGTGATGAATTGGTTTTTCTTGATATCACAGCGACTCATGAAAAACGTGACACGACAGTTGAAATGGTGAAACGTGTAGCTGACCAAGTTTTTATTCCATTTACAGTTGGTGGCGGCATTCGCTCGGTTGAAGATATGAATAAAATGCTTAAAGCCGGTGCGGACAAGGTTGCCGTAAATTCATCGGCTGTAGCCAACCCACAACTTATTAAAGACTGCTCAGAAAAATTTGGCAATCAGTGTGTGGTAGCTGCTATCGATGCCAGAAAAGAATCCGACGGCTCTTGGCATGTTTATGTTGCAGGTGGTCGTAAAGACACAGGCATTGATTTGATTGAATGGGCAAAAAAAGTTGTCAGCCTTGGCGCAGGAGAAATTCTTTTGACCAGCATGGACAAAGACGGTACGAAGTCAGGATTTGACTTAGACATGTTAAATGCCGTTGCTGATGTGGTTGATGTTCCTATCATTGCCTCAGGTGGAGCAGGAAATATTGAGCACATGGTTGACGTTTTTGAAAAAACAAGTGCAACTGGTGCGCTTGCTGCTTCGATTTTCCACTTTGGTGAGGTTTCGATTGCAGATACCAAATCTGCTATGGCAGAAGCAGGAATTGAGGTGAGACGATGAGTGAGATAAAGCTAGATTTTGCCAAACAAGGAGGTCTTCTTCCTGTTATTGTGACTGATTATCAGACTGGGCAAGTGTTAATGCTTGCTTACATGAATGAAGAGGCTTATCGTTTGACCCTTGAAACAAAGCAGATGCACTATTGGAGTCGCTCACGCAATGAACTTTGGCATAAAGGTGCAACCAGTGGGCATTATCAGTATGTTAAATCCATAAAAACAGATTGTGACTGTGATACTTTGCTTGTAGCAGTCAAGCAAGAAGGTGCAGCCTGTCACACAGGAGCATATAGTTGCTTCTTCAACGATATTTTATAGAAAGGAAAAATGATGTTAGAAACACTTTATAATGAAGCTTTAGACCGTAAGGAAAATCCGAAAGAAGGTTCTTACACTAATTACCTTTTTGACAAAGGTTTAGACAAGATTTTGAAAAAAGTCGGCGAAGAAGCAACAGAGGTTGTTATTGCAGCCAAAAATGCTGATAAAGATGAAATTGCCAATGAAACAGCAGATGTTTTGTACCACTTGGCGGTTATGCTTGTCGAAACAGGATTGACACCAGCTGATATTGAGTCGGTGTTAAAAGCTCGCCAAGGTAAAAAGAGTAACGTTCACGATCGACCAGAAATCACAAATTATTAAGCTAAAAAAGGCAGGAAATTAATTCCTGCTTTATTAATCCCTTCAAAAGCAATCGATTGCGCTATTCATGAGAAGATGCTAGTTGTATATATGATATTTCGCTTGCTGAAAGCAAAAAAATAATCAACGAAAACGCTTGCGTAAATATAAAGTATTTTGTATACTGAAAGCATAAAAAGTTTAAAACGTGATTTAGATTCTTTGAAAGTTGAGGAAGAGATAATCAATATGGCTTCATATGCTAAAACAACTAATCAATTAACATCCGCACAACAAATCAGTCAAACAGAACTTTTAGCAATTATCAGCGACTTAGCAGATGCTGAAAAAGATGAAATTTTAGAAAATCTTAAAGTAACTGATAAAGATGGTAACGTAGTCGCTATCACAGCTATTAATCTAGATAAGACAAGAAATAAAGTTAGTGTCATAGGTGATTTTTCAAGTGACGGTCTTTATACAGTAAGTTATAACGGAGACCAATATCAAGCTAAGCAAAGTTGGCAATATACAGATTCTAAATACGCCTATGACGGTGATTTGGGAGCACGTGTTTTTGATAACGGGGCGTGTGTTGAGTTGACCGTCTGGTCACCAAGTGCTGATAGTATTTCTGTTGTTCTTTATGATAAAAATGATAAAACTAAAGTTGTTGGCAAAGTGGCCATGACAAAAGGTGATAAAGGTCAATGGTCATCTAGCTTAACACCAAGTCTCGGATTGGGAGTTAATGATTATCGTGGTTATTATTACCATTATGAAATCAAACGTGGAGAGGATACTGTTTTAGCACTTGACCCGTATGCTAAATCTCTTGCAGAATGGAATAGTGATTTAATTGGAACAGATCCGTCATATAAAGTTGCTAAAGCTGCAATTGTCGATACAAGTGCTACTGGTAATCAAAACTTGAGTTATGCAGACATTAAGGGTTACACAGCTCGTGAGGATGCTATTATTTATGAAGTGCACGTGCGTGACTTTACTTCTGATAAGGCGATTTCTGATAATCTTAAACACCAATTTGGAACATTTGCAGCATTTGCTGAGAAACTGGGTTATCTCCAAAGGCTAGGTGTTACTCATATTCAATTACTTCCTGTGATGAGTTATTATTTTGCTAACGAAGAGATTAACGGACAACGTTTGGATTATTTTTCTTCAAGCAATACAAACTACAATTGGGGATATGACCCACAAAGTTACTTTGCTTTGACAGGAATGTACTCTGAAAATCCATCTGACCCAGCAAAACGTATTGCGGAATTTAAGAACCTCATCAGTGAAATTCATAAGCACGGCATGGGAGTTATTTTGGATGTTGTTTATAATCACACAGCTGACCTGGCTATTCTTGAAGATTTGGAACCTGGCTACTATCACTTTATGGAAGCAGATGGCACAGCTAAAACAAGCTTTGGTGGTGGTCGTCCAGGAACAACTCACTACATGACACGACGTATGGTACTTGATTCAATTGCTTATTGGACAAATGAATTTAAAGTAGATGGTTTTCGTTTTGATATGATGGGAGATTTGGATGCCAAGACAGTTCAAATGACCTATGACAAAGCAAAGGTTTTAAATCCAAATGTTATTATGCTTGGTGAAGGTTGGATTACTTATGCTGGAGATGCCAATGATTCCAGACAACCTGCTGACCAAACATGGATGTCACAGACAGATAGTGTTGCATCATTCTCTGATGATATTCGTAATCTCCTTAAATCAGGTTATCCAAGTGAAGGGGCGCCATGTTTTATCACAGGTGGAACAACAAATCTGCAAAAACTCTTTAATACCATCAAAGCTCAGCCAAATAATTTCACGGCAGACGATCCAGGTGATGTGATTCAATATATTGCAGCTCATGATAACTTAACACTTCATGATATTATTGCTAAATCAATTCACAAAGATCCATCAGTGGCTGAAAATGAAGTTGAGATTTTACGTCGTCAACGTTTGGGAAATCTTATTATCTTAACGTCTCAGGGAACAGCCTTTATTCATTCAGGACAAGAATACGGTCGCACTAAGCAATTCCGTGATGAAGCCTATAAGACACCAGTTCCAGCTGATCAGGTTCCAGCAAAATCTGATTTGCTAACAAATGCAGATGGTACACCTTTTGAATATCCTTACTTTATTAGTGATTCTTACGACTCGACAGATGCGATTAATCATTTTGATTGGGCAAAAGTAACTGATAGTAAAGCTTATCCAGAAAACACTAAAACACAAGTTTATACAAAAGGTCTTATTGCCCTTCGACGTTCAACTGATGCCTTTACACTTAAGACAAAAGCAGATGTTGATAGCAAGGTCAAACTGATTACTGTTCCAAATGAAAATGGTGTTGCCAAAGATGATTTGGTTATCGCTTATCAAACACAAGCAAGCAATGGCGATGTTTATGCCGTCTTTATCAATGCTGATAGCAAAGCGCGTGAGATTGTCTTGTCAGATGCCTACAAAGCTCTTCTTAATGGCGAAGTTCTTGCAGATGGAGAGCAGGCAGGAACAACTGCAATTTTAAATCCGTCAGGTGTCTCCTTTACAGAAAATAGCGTTAAGCTTTATCCTCTCACAGCCACGATTTTACGTTTGAGAAAATGATAAATAAAAACAGGCATAGCATTTTGAGCTGTGCCTGTTTTTTATATAAAAGTACCTTTTTTAACTAGTTTTTTGCAACCTCTTTCGTATAAAAAATTATATAATAGTAATAAGAAATTGTAAGGGAGTTGATACCATGCATATTTTGATTGCACCTGATTCATTTAAGGAAAGCCTATCAGCACTTGAAGTTGCAAAATCAATTCAAAATGGATTTCGCAAAGCTTTGCCAAATGCAACATTTGATTTGATGCCAGTAGGTGATGGTGGTGAAGGAACACTTGAAGCATTAACAGACGGTTTACATTTAAAACGTGAAACTTGTACTGTGACTGGTGCACTTGGTGATACTGTCGAAGCACATTATGCAACAAATGGTCGCCTAGCCGTTTTTGAAATGGCTGATATTTGTGGCTTGGAAAAAGTTCCGCTCAATCAACGTAATCCATTGGCCTTAACAACTCGAGGTGTCGGTGAGATGATTGGCCATTTGGTAGAAAATGGTGTGCAAGAAATTATGGTTGGCGTTGGCGGTAGCTCAACCAATGACGGCGGTATTGGTATGGCAGCAGGTCTAGGTTATCGCTTTTTTGATAAATCGGGTCACGAAGTTGCTGCGATTGGAAAGAACCTCGGTGAAATAGCTATGGTGTCATATGAAGATTGTCACTGGGATTTATCGAATGTAAGAATTACAGTTATTACTGATGTTACAAACCCACTATGCGGACCAAACGGTGCAACTTATATCTTTGGTGGTCAAAAAGGGCTTGCAGAAGGTGACTTCGCAAGCGTTGATAAGGATATGGAACAATTCTATCAAACTTTCTTCCCAGCTGTTCTTGAGGTAGCTGGAGCAGGAGCGGGTGGCGGTATGGCAGCAGGCCTATCAGCCTTTACAGGTGGTGAAATCATTTCTGGCATAGACGCAGTCCTAAACATCCTTGATTTTGATCGACGTGTGAAGAATGCTGATATTGTCATTGTTGGTGAAGGTCGCATGGACAAACAAAGTCTCTCAGGCAAGGCACCAGTTGGGGTTGCACAGCGAACTCCACGAGGAAAACTTGTAATCGCCATTTGTGGTAGCCTAAAAAATGATTTACCAGCATTTCCAAATTCAAATATTCAAGCGGCATTCCCAATTATTTCAAGCGTTGACACTCTGGAAAATACCTTAGCAAAAGCTAGAGAAAATCTAGAACGCACCGCTCAAAATATTGGTAATTTATTAGCGATAAAAAATCATTAATCCTTTTTGAATAATTTTGACAAGAAGCCTTTCTTAGCAGGGGCTTCTTTTGTTTCCTTTTTCTGAGTTGGAAATTGTTCAGATAGCAGAGGGTTATCGACATTTTCAGCCTGATTAGAGTGCACAATGATACCGTAAGGTGATTGTGCATTTTTTTCATCAACGATAGTTGCTTGATTTCCTAGCTCTTGAGCAATTTTCATGTAAAAGACTTGGTTTGAAACGGATAATTTTGGTGAAATTTTAACTGACAAGCTATCATATTTGCCATTTAAATCTTTTAAAATGTCACTAAAACGTTTTTGAACATCTTCTAAACGACTATCTTCAAGCGGAATAGATAGTACCACACGCTCTGCAAATGTTCCGAAATAAAGACGTTGTTCATCAGGATTAAGGCGCTTTTCACCAGTTGCAGCCTGCAGTACTTTACTTTCTAAATCAGCCATATCATAACCTCCATGGTTTATTTACAACTATTATAAGTTAAATTTACTAAACTGTCAGATTTGGACTGTTTTAACCTCAAATTATGGAAAAAGCCATGAAAGTTGGTAGCGATTTTCAAAAATTATCGTTTTTATTTGCCTAAGCGCCGATATTATGGTATTATTTTAGTGTAAAAATATTAAAAACTCATAAGGAGAGTAACATAATGTCAATTATTACTGATGTTTACGCTCGCGAAGTCCTTGACTCACGCGGTAACCCAACACTTGAAGTAGAAGTTTACACAGAATCAGGCGCATTCGGTCGCGGTATGGTTCCTTCAGGAGCTTCTACTGGTGAACACGAAGCAGTAGAACTTCGTGACGGAGACAAATCTCGTTACAACGGTCTTGGTACTCAAAAAGCTGTTGACAACGTTAACAACATCATCGCTGAAGCAATCATCGGTTTCGATGTTCGTGATCAACAAGCTATCGACCGTGCTATGATCGCTCTTGACGGTACTCCAAACAAAGGTAAACTCGGTGCAAATGCTATCCTTGGTGTTTCTATTGCCGTAGCTCGCGCAGCTGCTGACTACCTTGAAGTTCCACTTTACAGCTACCTTGGTGGTTTCAACACTAAAGTTCTTCCAACTCCAATGATGAACATCATCAACGGTGGATCTCACTCAGACGCTCCAATCGCTTTCCAAGAATTCATGATCGTACCTGCTGGTGCACCTACATTCAAAGAAGCTCTTCGTTGGGGTGCTGAAATCTTCCACACTCTTAAGAAAATCCTTAAAGAACGTGGTCTTGAAACAGCTGTTGGTGACGAAGGTGGTTTCGCTCCTAAATTTGAAGGAACTGAAGACGCTGTAGAAACAATCATCAAAGCTATCGAAACTGCTGGTTACAAACCAGGTGAAGATGTATTCCTTGGATTTGACTGTGCTTCATCAGAATTCTACGATAACGGAATCTATGACTACACTAAATTCGAAGGTGAAGGAGCTGCTAAACGTACTGCTTCAGAACAAATCGATTACATCGAAGAATTGGTTAACAAATACCCAATCATCACAATCGAAGATGCAATGGACGAAAACGACTGGGACGGATGGAAAGAACTTACTAAACGTCTTGGTAAACGTGTTCAATTGGTCGGTGATGACTTCTTCGTAACAAACACTTCATACCTTGCACGTGGTATCAAAGAAGAAGCTGCTAACTCAATCCTTATCAAAGTTAACCAAATCGGTACTTTGACTGAAACATTCGAAGCTATCGAAATGGCTAAAGAAGCTGGTTACACTGCAGTTGTATCACACCGTTCAGGTGAAACTGAAGATTCAACAATCGCTGACATCGCAGTTGCAACTAACGCTGGTCAAATTAAAACTGGTTCACTTTCACGTACTGACCGTATCGCTAAATACAACCAATTGCTTCGTATCGAAGACCAACTTGGTGAAGTAGCTGAGTACCGTGGATTGAAATCATTCTACAACCTTAAAAAATAATCTCTGATTATATAAGGTTTAAAGACTCTGTCTGTTAAGACGGGGTCTTTTTTTATGTAGAAACGGAAAATTTATTGTTGTTTTATTATTTTGGTTACATAACTTAAAAACTCAGCATAATTCTTTGACAACGATTACAAGATGGTGTTACAATGACGGTGAAAAAGATGAAATCCATAATAGTTGTTAGAATCGTTTAAACGTTTCTTACGTTATCATTAGCCTTTGATGTATATTTTCCACAAAAACGATATCGGAGGTTTCGTTATGAATAAAATTGTTAAGTTAACAGGAGTAGCGTTGCTGAGCATTTTCTTGGGTGCTTGTCAGGCAAATCAAACTACTGACTCTTCAAGTCAAGCAAGTAGTAGCCAACAGTCGTCAAGCTCAACAACATCAGCCTCATCTGAAACGACTCCATCAAGTTCAGAAGCAGCTGCAGTAGAAACACAGTCGACAGAATTAGACGGTACTTATGTTTTGGAAGAACCTGATGAAGTTAAGACATTGACCATCAAAGACGGCGCTGGTAGTCTTGAAAGCAAGGAAAATGATGGTGAAGTTGATGTTGATCAGGTTAAAGTTGATGCTAGCAAACAGACTATTTTGATTGGTGATGATCTAAAGGATTATCGCTTGAATGGTAATCAGCTCATCTTGACTGAAGCTGATGGTGATCAGGATATTTACACTAAACAATAAAAAAAACAGAGCTCAGCTTAGCTGGGTTCTGTTTTTATACGTTTGATTGCTAGATAGTGTTAGTCGATTCTCTCAAATACCATAGTAGCTTGGATTCGGTCAGCACCGCTTAGTCCTTTGCTGCCTCCGTTTGTAGTTGTGATTGTGTGTAAACGGTAGCCTTTATCAGCTTGTTCGTTGATAACTTTTTCTAACTCTGTTAGATTTCCTGAACCAGTTCCGATGAATTTTTCTTTTAGGGTAACTTGAAGAACGACATATTTTAGCCCATCTGAACCAGATGCAGTTGAAAAAGTACTTTCGTCTTTCACATTATTGAATAATCCCATTTTTTCCTCCAATCTTAATCGCGTGATGATAACGCTTTCTATAATTTAATTCTATGACTTTAGATGGATTAGGTCAAAGATTTACTGGGTGTATTTACAAAAAAACGCCTGAAATCATCAGACGTTTTGGTTTTTTATTTTCCAAATTCTGCTTTACTTTTTGTATCAGCATACTCTTCGGCGACTTCTTTTGAAAGGATGTCGTTGTAGCTTGGTAGTGAAATACTAGAGCCGTATTTGTTTTTCAAAGCAGTTGTTACAAGACGGTAAGCAAGGTTTGCATTACGTGAGAGAATTGGTCCGTGGAAGTAACTACCGTAGACATTTTTGTAATGAACACCTTCAGTGCCGTCTTCTTTGTTGTTACCATTTCCGTAGACACACATACCTAAAGGTTTTTCATCCTCTGACAAGAATGTACGACCTTGGTGGTTTTCAAAGCCATAGTAGGTCTCATCAAATTCTTCGTTATGGATTTTGATATCTCCGATGAAACGGTTATTATCCTGACTTAGAGTGTAGTGTCCCATGACACCAAGTCCGTCAATTTTTTCGCCGTTTGCTTGGACATAATATTGACCAAGCAATTGGAATCCACCGCAGATGGCAAGAATGACTTTATCTTTATTGATGAAATCAGCGATAGCTTCTTTTTTACCTGGAAGGTCTTTGGCGACGATTGATTGTTCGTAATCTTGTCCCCCGCCAAAGAAGACCATGTCATAATAATCAGCGTCGAAATCATCTCCGAGTGAGACAATGTCGAAGGTCATTTTAGCACCTAATTTTTCACCGACGTATTTCATCATCAAGATATTACCGTTGTCACCATAGGTATTCATAAGATTTCCGTAAAGATGGGCAACGTTAAGCTCGAATTGATAGTCTTTGTTTGCAGGAGATTGTAGTGAAGTGTAAGTCATCTTAGTTCATCTCCTTTCCAACAGCATGACGGCTAGCCAAGATTTCTCGGAATTGTAGCATAGCTGTGT
This sequence comes from Streptococcus equinus, assembly GCF_049393735.1. Taxonomy (GTDB): domain Bacteria; phylum Bacillota; class Bacilli; order Lactobacillales; family Streptococcaceae; genus Streptococcus; species Streptococcus equinus_G. The sequence continues at coordinate 1,229,560 of NZ_CP185946.1, read as the reverse complement.
AAGTAGCCAAAATATAGGCGTGGTCAGTTGGTTGTGCTTCAATCAATGCCATAATATCTTCGAGACTTTCAGCTTCTGTGATTTTGTTTTCATTGTAGCCAGTGACACGTAGGCGACGTGCTATTTCAGAATGACGAACACCACCAGCGAAGATTTGTGGAATATCCATCTCAAGGATAGACTCGAAATTCGCATCCCAAATCCAACTTGTATCAATACCGTCAGCATAGTTTGCGTTAAGCAAAACAGACAGTGTAAACGGATAAGGAGCCAACTTAATCATATCAAGTGCTTGGCTGGCACCAACTGGGTTTTTAATAAGAACCAAGGTACATGATTTGTTACCAATTTTGAAGGTTTCTTGGCGACCAAAGACAGCGCGGCTCTTGTCAAATCCTGCTTTGATTTTTTCAGGTTCGACACCGAAAAATTCAGCGACAGAAACAGCAGCAAGTGCGTTGTAGATATTATACAAACCACCAACGTTAATCTTGTAATCTTGACCATCGATGACAAATTCTGATGTTGTATTTGTGATTTTTGTCAAATCAGTCAAAGCGTAATCAAGTTTTGGACGGTGGAAACCGCAATTTCCACAAACGTAATCACCTAGGTTAGCGTAAGTGTTTAGTTTGTATTTTAGGATACTTTGACACTCAGGGCACAAAATACCTTCAGTATTGTAATGAGCTAACTCTGGGTCATGTTTTTCAGTATCAAAACCATAGTATTTTACTGGATTAACAACTTTGGTTGAATTAAAGAGTGGGCTGTCACCGTTAGCTAGGATTGTAGCTTTAGGAGCTTTAGCAGCACCGTCTAAAATCATTTGGTAAGTTGTGTAAATTTCACCATAACGGTCCATTTGGTCACGGAAGATATTTGTGAAGACAAAAAGGCTTGGTGTGATGTACTCAGTGATTTTTGGAAGGCTCGCTTCGTCGATTTCAAGCACAGCAATTTTCTTACCAGATTTTGCTCTTTTAGCGGTTAAGAAAGTTGATGTAATCCCAGTAATCATGTTAGCACCGCTTGGATTTGTCACGATTTCACCAAATGCTTCTCGTAAAATACCAACAGTGAGAGCAGTTGTAAGTGTCTTACCGTTTGTTCCAGTAACGACTACGATTTCATAATCTTTTGCAATCGTATCTAAAATGTCTTTGTCGAATTTGAGGGCGATTTTTCCAGGCAAAGTTGAACCACGTCCCATTTTTGAAAGAATGGCGTGAGCTGCTTTACCAGCTGTAATTCCCATTAATGTGTTTGCTTTCATAGGAATATTGTACCATAAAAAGGGCTTTTCTAATAAAGAAAATCTGTTTTAAAAGTGGTATAATAGAAAGGTAGTTTTAATTAGTTAGAGAAAAGAGATGTATGTATGAGTAATTTAGCGGCTATTGATGCCAAATTCTGGGCAACTTTAGTTGAAAATCCATGGACTATTGTTGTTCATTTGCTAGATATTTTAATTGTAGCCTATTTTATTTATCGATTAATAAAAGCCTTGGCGGGCACGAAGATTATGTCCTTGATTCAAGGGGTTGTCTTCTTTATCCTACTAAAATTCATCGCTGAGTGGATTGGATTTACGACAATTTCGTATTTGATGAATCAAGTTATCACATATGGTGTTATTGCCTGTGTTGTTATATTTGCGCCTGAAATTCGAACAGGACTTGAAAAATTTGGTCGTTCAACACAAGTTTTTTCACAAACACAACAAGTCAGTGACGAAGAAAAACTCGTTGAAGCACTGGTTAAATCAGTTGCTTACATGAGTCCACGTAAGATTGGGGCGTTGATTTCAATTGAACGAACTCAGACCTTACAAGAATATATTTCAACAGGGATTCCTTTGAATGCTGATATTTCAAGTCAACTCTTGATTAATATTTTTATTCCAAATACGCCTTTGCATGATGGTGCTGTCATTATCAGAGGAAATAAAGTCGCAACGGCATGTTCATACCTTCCTTTGTCTGAGTCAATGGCAATTTCAAAAGAATTTGGGACACGTCACCGTGCTGCTATTGGTCTGTCTGAAAACTCAGATGCCTTGACTATTGTCGTTTCAGAAGAAACTGGTGGCATTTCAATCACATCAAAGGGTGAATTTTTGCATGATTTGTCAAAAGAAAACTTTGAAGCTATTCTTCGCGCGCATTTGATTCCTGAAGTTGTGGAAGAAGAACACTGGTATCAAAAATTTTGGAGGAAGAAAAAATGAAAAAGTTTTTCAATAGTCAATTTTGGTTGGTTATTGTGTCAATTTTCCTTTCTATTCTCCTATTTTTGGCTGCTACAACAAGTAATTATACGCACGTTGGTTCACAAGTTTCTGGTGCTACAGAGACCTATACCCACACTTTGACTAATGTGCCCATTGATATCAAATATGATAGTGATAAGTACTTTATTAGTGGTTATTCTTATGAGACTGAAGTTTATTTGACCTCAATCAACCGTGTGAAACTTGATTCAGAAATCAATAATGACACAAGAAGTTTTAAGGTTGTTGCTGATTTGACGGGACTAGGAGAAGGAACTCAAACAGTTCCGCTAAAGGTTACGAATTTGCCATCTGGCGTTACCGCAACAGCCTCACCTAACAATATTTCTGTAACAATCGGTAAGAAAAAAACAAAAACATTCAATGTTCAAGGCAAAGTTGACGTCAGTCAATTGGCACCAGGCTTTGAATTGAAAAAAGTTTCAACCGATGTTTCAGAAGTCGAAGTGACAAGTGATGAATCAATCATTGATCAGATTGATCACGTTGTTGCAAATCTTCCGGAAAATGAAGTTCTTAACGGCAACTATAGCGGACGAGTCGCCCTTCAAGCAGTTTCTGCTGATGGAACAATTTTAGCTAGTGCTATCAACCCATCAAAAGCGCGCCTTGAAGTTAGTGTTAAGAAATTAACCAAGACAGTTCCTGTAAGAGTTAAGTTGACTGGAAAGATGAATGATAAAGTTTCGGATATCTCTTATAATCTGAATCAAGATCAAGTAACAATCTCTGGAAGTCAAGCAGCTCTTGATGCTGTTAACGAAGTTATTGCTACTGTTGATGTGTCAAATATTACAAAAGACACAAACTTGAGTGTCAATTTGGCGGCAGATAAAGTATCAGTTGAGCCATCTGTCGTGACTGTACAGTTGACAGCAACAAAAAAATAGTAGATAATAACAAAGATAGTCTATTAGTGAATAATAAGAGTTGTCCTTAAGACTTAACTCTTTGGTAAAAATGAATTTAGTAATGGAGGAAGCGAAATTTTCGCTAAATGAATAATGGGAAAATATTTTGGTACTGATGGTGTTCGTGGAGAAGCAAATGTTGAGTTAACTCCTGAGTTAGCCTTCAAATTGGGTCGCTTTGGTGGTTATGTTCTTAGCCAACATGAAACAGAACGTCCAAAAGTATTCGTCGCACGCGATACTCGTATTTCAGGTGAAATGCTTGAATCAGCTTTAGTTGCTGGTCTTCTTTCAGTTGGTATTGAAGTTTACAAACTTGGTGTTTTAGCAACTCCAGGTGTGTCATATCTTGTTCGTACTGAAAAAGCTAGCGCTGGTGTTATGATTTCAGCTAGTCACAACCCTGCACAAGATAACGGTATTAAATTCTTCGGTGGTGATGGCTTCAAATTGGCTGATGACCAAGAATTAGAAATCGAAGCTCTTCTTGATGCTCCAGAAGATACTCTTCCACGTCCTTCAGCTGAAGGTCTTGGAACACTTGTTGATTATCCAGAAGGACTTCGTAAATACGAAAAATTCCTTGTTTCAACAGGTGTTAGCCTTGAAGGAATGAAAGTTGCTCTTGATACTGCAAATGGTTCAGCTTCAGTGTCTGCACGTGATATTTTCTTAGATTTGGATGCTGATATTACAGTTATCGGTGAAGATCCAGATGGACTTAACATCAACGCTGGTGTTGGTTCTACTCACCCGGAACAATTGCAAGCACTTGTTAAAGAATCTGGTGCAGCTGTTGGTTTAGCATTTGATGGTGACAGTGACCGCTTGATTGCCGTTGATGAAAATGGTGAAATTGTCGATGGTGACAAAGTAATGTACATCATTGGTAAATACCTTTCTGAACGTGGTCAATTGGCTCATAACACAATCGTTACAACTGTTATGTCTAACCTTGGTTTCCACAAAGCACTTGACCGTGAAGGTATCAACAAAGCTATCACAGCCGTTGGTGACCGTTATGTTGTTGAAGAAATGCGTAAATCTGGTTACAACCTTGGTGGTGAACAATCAGGTCACGTTATTATCATGGACTACAACACAACTGGTGATGGTCAATTGACTGGTATTCAATTGGTTAAAGTTATGAAAGAAACTGGTAAACCACTTTCTGAATTAGCTGCTGAAGTGACTATCTACCCACAAAAATTAGTTAACGTTCGTGTTGAAAATAGCATGAAGAGCAAAGCGATGGAAGTGCCAGCTATCGCTGAAATCATCAGCAAAATGGAAGAAGAAATGAATGGAAACGGTCGTATCTTGGTTCGCCCAAGTGGTACTGAACCACTTCTTCGCGTTATGGCTGAAGCGCCAACTGATGAAGAAGTTGACTACTATGTAAACACTATTGCTGATGTTGTTCGTAACGAAATCGGTATCGACTAAATTCAATAAAGAAGAAAAGGTTTGGGTGTTAAGCTCAGACTTTTTTGTGTTTATTTCATTGGTTATCTTTCTTAAAAATGTTATAATAACGTCATGCTAACAAAACCAACATCAGCTTATGTACATATACCATTTTGTACGCAAATTTGTTATTACTGTGATTTTTCAAAAGTATTCATCAAAAATCAGCCTGTTGATGCTTATTTGCAGGCTCTTATTCGTGAATTTGAATCATATGATATCAAAAAATTGCGTACTTTATATATCGGAGGTGGCACTCCAACCTCAATTACTGCAGAGCAATTGGAGTATTTATTGACGAATTTGACAAAACATTTGGATTTAAGTGCATTGGAAGAATTCACTATTGAAGCAAATCCAGGTGATTTGACAGAAGATAAGATTGAAGTGCTGAAAAACTCAGCAGTTAATCGCGTTTCACTTGGTGTTCAGACTTTTAACGACAAACATTTAAAAAAAATTGGTCGTAGCCACAATGAAGCTCAGATTTATTCAACGATTGAGAATCTTAAAAAAGCTGGATTCCATAATATTTCGATTGATTTGATTTATGCTCTTCCTGGGCAAACGATGGAAGATGTCAAAGAAAATGTTGCCAAGGCAATTGCTCTTGATATTCCACATTTGAGTTTGTATAGTCTGATTTTAGAGCATCACACAGTTTTTATGAATAAGATGCGTCGCGGTAAATTGCAGTTGCCGCAAGAGGATTTGGAAGCGGAGATGTTTGAATACATTATCTCAGAGTTGGAGAAAAATGGCTTTGAGCATTATGAGATTTCAAACTTTACAAAACCTGGCTTTGAAAGTCGTCATAATTTAATGTATTGGGATAATGCGGAGTATTATGGCGTTGGAGCAGGTGCTTCTGGCTATTTGAATGGTGTGCGCTATCGTAATCGTGGACCAATTCAGCACTATCTAAAGGCTGTTTCAGAAGGTAATGCTCGATTGTCGGAAGAGACTTTGACAAAAGAAGAGATGATGGAAGAAGAATTGTTCTTAGGATTACGCAAAAAATCTGGTGTTTCGATTGCTAGATTTGAAGAAAAATTCGGTGTGTCTTTCGAAGAACGTTATGGACAAATTGTAAGGGAACTTTGCAACCAAGGGCTTTTAGTGCCAGATGACAAAGTTGTTCGTATGACCAAAAAAGGATTATTCTTGGGAGACACTGTCGCGGAGAGATTTATATTGGAGTAACAAGATGGGATTAAGTTATAGAGAAAAATATCAAGTGCCTTTTTATGAAAGTGATATTAATCAAAATATGAAATTGTCACAGCTTTTATCGCTAGTTTTGCAGGTTTCTGGAAAACAATCGCTGAGCTTAGGAATGAGTGACGAACATATTTATAAAACTTACAATCTTGTTTGGATTATTACAGAATACGCTATTGAAATTGAACGATTGCCAAAATACACTGAAAATATCGTGATTGAAACAGTACCAACGGCTTACAATAAGCTATTTTGTTATCGCGATTTTAATGTCTATAGTGAATCTGGTGAAAAACTTTTGACGATTCATTCAACGTTTGTTTTGATGGATTATGATACTCGTAAAGTACATCCTGTTTTAGATGAGATTGTAGATGTTTATCAAGTTGAAAAAGTGAAGAAATTCTTCCGTGGACCACGTTACGAAGGTCTTGAAAATCCAGAAGAAACACTTTATCATGTTAGATTTTTTGATCTTGATTTGAACGGACATGTTAATAATAGTAAATACCTTGAGTGGATGTACGATGTGCTTGATGTGAAGTTCTTAGAAGAGTACATTCCTCATCGCATTAATTTAAAATATGTGAAAGAAGTTCACTATGGACATGACATCAAGTCACGTGTAGAGAGAGTTGGATTGACAACAAAACACGAAATTGTCACACAAGGTGCAGTGAGAGCGCAAGCACTCATTGAATGGATGAAAAAATAATTAGGAAGTAATGCTTAATGACCTTTTTAAGTTTAAAAGAAAGGTCATTTACTATTTTATATTGGAGGAAAAATGACTTATAAAGGCTATTTAATCGACTTGGATGGAACTATTTACAAAGGAAAAAATCGTATTCCAGCAGGGGAACGTTTTATTCAACGACTTCAAGAAAGAAATATTCCTTACGTTTTAGTAACGAATAATTCAACTCGTACACCTGAAAAAGTACAAGAAATGTTGTCAACTCAGTTCAATGTTCACACACCACTTGAAACAATTTACACAGCAACAATGGCTACGATTGATTACATGAATGACTTGAATCGTGGTAAGACAGTTTATGTGATTGGTGAAACTGGTTTGAAAACGGCTATTGCTGAGGCGGGTTATGTAGAAGATACTGAAAATCCAGCTTATGTAGTTGTTGGTCTTGATAATGATTTGACTTATGAAAAATTAGCAGTAGCGACATTGGCTATCCAAAAAGGTGCTGTCTTTATCGGAACAAATCCAGATTTGAACATTCCAACTGAACGTGGATTGATGCCAGGTGCGGGCGCTATTAACAAATTATTGGAAGCAGCCACTCGCGTGCAACCAGTCTTTATTGGAAAACCAAATGCTATTATCATGAATAAAGCTCTCGATGTTCTTGGAGTTAAGCGTGAAGAAGCTATTATGGTTGGTGACAATTATCTGACAGATATTATGGCGGGAATTCAAAATGATATTGCAACACTTCTTGTCACAACTGGTTTTACTAAACCTGAAGAAGTCCCAACTCTTCCAGTAAAACCTAATCACGTTCTTGCTAGTCTTGATGAATGGAATTTTGATGAAAACTAAAATTTGGACCTTTAGCACTTGGTTGTGGTTACTGTCACTCGCAGTCCTTGTTGCCATTTACGGCGCGTGGTTGATTTATCCACTAGAGATTGACTGGCTAAAACTAAGTCTCCAAGTGACTATCACAAAAGATGAGCTTTTGAAAAATTTTAATATCTTGATGACTTACCTGACTAATCCACTATCACACAAGTTATCCATGCCGGATTTTCCATCATCAGCTAGTGGTCTCAAGCATTTTCGTGATGTTAAACACCTTTTTCACTTAGCACAAGCTGTCTTTATTATTTTGCTATATCCTTCTTGGCGATTTTTGAAAAATAGCAGAGCTGAAAAGTCACTTTTTCTTCATCAAAGAGCTTTTACCTTAGCTGCAATTTTACCGATTGTTATTGCAGTAGCAGGGCTTTTGATTGGTTTTGACCAATTCTTTACTCTCTTTCATGAAGCCTTATTTCCTGGTGATAGCAGTTGGCTTTTTAACCCAGCGACTGACCCAGTTATCTGGGTTTTACCAGAAGAATATTTCATGCATTGCTTTATCATTTTCTTTGTAGCTTATGAAGTGATGATGCTGAGTTTAGTTGCAATAGCTCGCAAGCAATTAAATCATCGCCTAAAAAATAACGAGAGAAAGGATAAAAAATGACACTTGCATGGTATTTTTGGCTACTGTTTGCAGTAGCGTGGATATTTGCCATTACATTTTGGGTAAAATCCTCTAACATTTCGCAAAAATGGCTGCGCATCACCTATGTCATCTGCGGCATCATCGCCTTTCTCCTCCCCTTCTTCTGGGGCTGGTTGGTGAGTTAAGCAAGCAATAAAAATAAAAAGAAAACAAGCGTGGAAACGCTTGTTTTTTAATAATTTGAGGAGTAAAATAAACTTGTTTAGTTTTGTTATATTTATTTGAAACAGCAAACAAAAAAATGCACCCGAATCGGGTGCCACTTTTACAAGTTGTGTACGGACAAAGCCTTATTTTAACTCGCTGTGTTGTTTCGAATAGTTCCAACAAACATATTATATAATAATTACTTATTATTTACAAGTGATATTATATAGAAATTGTTAAAGCTATAAAACGCACAACTCTAAAACTAAAATACAACTCCTATTTTATTCTATCAAAATTTTATATTAATATCACTATTTATTTGATTTTTAAAAATTAAATGGTATACTTTAATTAAAACGAGTTGTATTTTAAGGAGATAGAAATGATAAGAATCAAATTTGGCAAGGATAAACTTATAATTTTAACTGAATTACTAAAATTTTTGAAAAGTTTTATAGATTTGATAAAAATTTTTACTTCTTAAAAAACTTTTTTATAAATCTTTTTATCTTCAATACTTCAGAGGAGGAAAATTATGACTAAGAAAAATTATTCAATCGGACTTGATATTGGTACGAACAGTGTTGGTTGGGCTGTGATTACTGATGATTACAAGGTTCCAGCTAAAAAAATGAAAGTTTTAGGAAATACTGATAAAAAGTATATTAAGAAAAATTTATTGGGAGCCTTATTGTTTGATAATGGCGAAACAGCAGAAGCAACTCGCTTAAAGCGTACTGCTAGACGACGTTACACACGCCGCAAAAATCGTTTACGCTACCTACAAGAAATTTTTGCTAAAGAAATGGCAAAAGTTGATGAAAGCTTCTTTTATCGTCTTGATGAATCTTTTTTGACAGATGATGATAAAACCTTTGATTCTCATCCAATTTTTGGAAATAAAGCAGATGAAATAAAATATCATCAAGAATTTCCAACCATCTATCACTTGCGAAAACATCTTGCTGACTCTCAGGAAAAAGCAGATTTACGTTTAATCTATCTTGCTTTAGCACACATGATTAAATTCCGTGGGCATTTTTTAATTGAAGGTGAATTGAATTCTGAAAATACAGATGTTCAAAAATTATTCGAAGCTTTTGTTGAAGTGTATGATAGATCCTTTGATGACAGCCACTTATCAGAAATTACGGTTGACGCTTCAAGTATTCTAACAGAAAAATTTAGCAAATCACGTCGTTTAGAGAATCTTATTAAACACTATCCGACAGAAAAGAAGAATACCTTATTTGGAAATCTTGTTGCTTTAGCTCTAGGATTACAACCAAACTTTAAAACAAGTTTTAAACTATCTGAAGATGCTAAATTGCAATTTTCTAAAGATACTTATGAAGAAGATTTAGAAGAGTTGCTTGGAAAAATTGGTGATGAGTATGCGGACTTATTTACATCAGCTAAAAATCTTTATGATGCTATTTTGTTGTCAGGAATTTTAACAGTAGCTGATAATACCACAAAAGCTCCACTATCAGCTTCAATGATTAAGCGTTACAATGAACATCAAGTAGATTTAAAAAAATTAAAAGAATTTATCAAAAATAATGCTTCTGATAAGTATGATGAAATTTTCAACGATAAAGATAAGAATGGTTATGCTGGTTACATTGAAAATGGAGTTAAACAAGACGAATTCTATAAATATTTAAAAACAACACTTTCTAAAATTGATGGAAGTGATTATTTCCTTGACAAAATTGAACGTGAAGATTTTTTAAGAAAACAAAGAACATTTGATAATGGTTCAATTCCGCATCAAATTCATTTACAAGAAATGCATGCTATTTTACGTCGTCAAGGTGAGCATTATGCATTCTTGAAAGAAAGCCAAGCTAAGATTGAAAAAATCTTAACCTTTAGAATTCCTTACTATGTTGGTCCACTGGCACGAAAAAATAGTCGATTTGCATGGGCAGAGTATCATTCTGACGAGAAGATTACACCGTGGAATTTTGATGAGATTATAGACAAAGAAAAGTCAGCCGAAAAATTCATTACACGCATGACTTTAAATGATTTGTATTTACCTGAAGAAAAGGTTCTACCAAAACATAGTCTTGTTTATGAAACTTATACTGTTTATAATGAATTGACAAAAGTTAAGTACGTTAATGAACAAGGCAAATCAAACTTTTTTGATGCAAATATGAAGCAGGAAATTTTTGAACATGTCTTTAAAGAAAATCGTAAAGTCACTAAAGATAAATTTCTAAACTATCTTAATAAAGAATTTCCTGAGTATCGTATTCAAGATTTAATCGGGCTTGATAAAGAAAATAAATCATTCAATGCTAGTCTTGGAACTTACCATGATTTGAAAAAGATTTTGGACAAATCATTCTTAGACGATAAAACTAATGAAACGATAATTGAAGATATTATCCAAACATTGACTTTATTTGAAGATAGAGATATGATTCGTCAGCGTCTTCAAAAATATAGCGATATCTTTACACCACAACAATTGAAAAAATTGGAACGCCGTCATTATACAGGATGGGGACGTTTATCATATAAATTGATTAATGGTATTCGAAATAAAGAAAATGGGAAATCGATTCTTGATTATTTAATTGATGATGGTTATGCTAACCGTAATTTTATGCAATTAATTAGCGATGATACGTTGCCATTTAAACAAATTATTAAAGACGCACAAATTATTGGTGACATTGATGATGTTACAAGTGTAGTACGCGAATTACCTGGAAGTCCTGCTATCAAAAAAGGTATCCTACAAAGTGTCAAAATCGTTGATGAGCTAGTTAAAGTGATGGGACATAATCCTGATAATATTGTTATTGAGATGGCGCGTGAAAATCAAACAACTAATAGAGGAAGAAATCAATCTCAACAACGTTTGAAAAAACTTCAGGACTCATTAAAAGAATTAGGAAGTAATATCCTTAATGAGGAAAAACCATCGTATATTGAAGGTAAAGTTGAAAACAACCACCTCCAGGATGATCGTCTATTCCTTTATTACATTCAAAATGGTAAGGATATGTACACTGGTGATGAGTTAGATATCGACCATCTAAGTGATTATGATATTGACCACATCATTCCTCAAGCCTTTATTAAGGATGACTCAATTGATAATCGAGTATTGACAAGTTCTGCTAAGAATCGAGGTAAATCAGATGATGTACCAAGTCTTGATATTGTTCATGATAGAAAGGCAGATTGGATTAGATTATACAAATCTGGGTTAATTTCTAAGCGTAAATTTGATAATTTGACTAAAGCAGAACGTGGTGGTTTGACTGAAAATGATAAAGCAGGATTTATTAAGCGTCAATTGGTTGAAACACGTCAAATTACAAAACATGTAGCGCAAATTTTAGATAGTCGTTTTAATACTGAACGTGATGAAAATGATAAAGTAATTCGTAATGTTAAAGTTATTACTTTGAAATCAAATCTAGTTTCACAATTCCGAAAAGATTTTAAATTTTATAAGGTTCGAGAAATTAATGATTATCATCATGCTCAGGATGCGTATCTCAATGCAGTTGTTGGAACAGCGTTATTGAAAAAATATCCTAAATTAGCTCCTGAATTTGTTTATGGTGAGTACAAGAAATATGATATTCGTAAATTTATCACTAGTTCAGGTGATAAAGCAACAGCAAAATATTTCTTCTATTCAAATTTGATGAATTTCTTTAAACGTGTTATAAGATATTCAAATGGTAAGGTAGTAGTTCGACCGGTTATTGAGTGTAGCAAGGATACTGGTGAAATTGCTTGGAATAAGCAAAAAGATTTTGAAAAAGTTCGAATGGTTCTTTCTTATCCGCAAGTTAATATTGTTAAAAAGGTTGAAACTCAGACTGGAGGATTCTCAAAAGAATCTATTCTACCTAAAGGTGATTCTGATAAACTAATTCCACGAAAAACAAAGAAATTCCGCTGGGATACTCCAAAATATGGAGGATTTGATAGCCCAAACATTGCTTACTCTGTTTTTGTTATAGCTGATGTTGAAAAAGGCAAGGCTAAAAAATTGAAAACTGTAAAAGAATTGGTGGGAATATCAATTATGGAGCGCTCTTCCTTTGAAGAAAATCCAGTTGTATTTTTAGAAAAGAAAGGGTATCAAAATGTTCAAGAGGATAACTTGATAAAACTTCCTAAATATAGTCTTTTTGAATTTGAAGGTGGAAGAAGACGTTTATTAGCCAGTGCTTCAGAACTTCAAAAGGGAAATGAAGTAGTACTTTCACGTCATTTAGTAGAATTACTTTATCATGCTCATCGAGTTAATAGTTTTAATAACTCTGAACATTTGAAATACGTTAGTGAGCATAAGAAAGAATTTGGAGAAGTCTTATCTTGTGTAGAAAATTTTGCTAAGTCATACGTTGACGTTGAAAAAAATCTTGGCAAAATTAGAGCAGTTGCTGATAAGATAGATACATTCTCAATTGAAGATATTTCAATATCATTTGTCAATTTATTAACATTGACTGCACTAGGAGCACCAGCAGATTTTAACTTCTTAGGTGAAAAAATTCCACGTAAACGTTATACTTCAACCAAAGAATGTCTAAATGCAACCCTCATCCACCAATCTATCACTGGTCTTTATGAAACACGTATTGATTTGAGTAAATTAGGAGAAGAGTAATGGGATGGCGTACAGTTATTGTAAACGAGCATTCGAAATTATCATATAAAAATAATCATTTGATTTTTAAGGATGCTTATCATACTGAGATGATTCATTTAGAAGAAATTGATATTCTTTTGCTTGAAACGACAAATATTGTTTTGACGACGATGTTGATTGAACGTTTGGTTGATAAAAATATTTTAATTATTTTTTGTGATGAGAAACGTTTGCCAACTGCAATGCTGACGCCTTATTATGGACGCCATGATTCTAGTTTACAGCTGACAAATCAAATTGCATGGGCTGATGAAGTCAAGTGTGATGTCTGGACTAACATCATTGCACAGAAAATTTTAAATCAGAGTATGTATCTAGGTGAGTGTTCTTTCTTTGAAAAATCACAATCGATTATGGATTTATATCATGGTTTAGAACCTTTTGACCCTAGTAATCGCGAAGGGCATTCGGCTAGAATTTATTTCAATACCTTGTTTGGAAATGACTTTTCTCGTGAACAAGATAATGACATTAATGCTGGGCTAGATTATGGTTATACTTTGTTGTTAAGTATGTTTGCGCGTGAACTAGTTGTTTGTGGCTGCATGACTCAGTTCGGCTTGAAGCATTCTAATCAGTTTAATCAATTCAACCTAGCAAGTGACATAATGGAACCATTTCGTCCAATCGTTGATAGAATTGTGTACGAAAATCGTAATGCTTCCTTTGTCAAAATTAAACGCGAGTTGTTTACGATGTTTGATGAAACTTATTATTACAACAATAAGGAAATGTATTTAAATAACATTGTTAGTGATTATACGAAAAAAGTAGTCAAAGCTCTTAATCATAGTGGGAAAGGAGTTCCTGAATTTAGGATATGAGTTATCGATATATGCGAATGATTTTAATGTTTGATATGCCCACAGAGACTGTCGAGGAGCGCAAGGCTTACCGTAAATTTCGCAAGTTTTTGCTTAGTGAAGGTTTTATCATGCACCAATTTTCTGTTTATAGTAAATTACTGCTAAATAATTCTGCTAATAAAGCGATGATTGATAGACTTCAGGCAAATAATCCTAAAAAAGGGAGCATCACTCTTTTGACTGTGACTGAAAAGCAATTTGCTCGTATGATTTATCTTAACGGTGAAAGAGATATGAGTGTGGCTAATTCTGATAAGCGGCTTGTGTTTTTAGGAGAGGATTATAGTGATGAAGATTAATTTTCCGATACTTGATGAGCCAATAGAAATTTCAGGTGGCACAATTCTAGCAGTTGAAAATGTAACAGTTTTTTCAAATCTTGTTAGACAATTCTATTCTTACACAGAAGAAAGTGAGTTGAAATTGTTTGACAAAAAAATGAAATCATTGAAAGAATCAGAGTTACTTTTAGTGACAGATATTTTGGGATTTGATGTCAATTCTTCATCTATGCTCAAATTAATTCATGCTGATTTAGAAAGTCAATTGAATGAGAAACCAGAAGTAAAATCGATGATTGAAAACCTGGCTGATACAATTACAGAATTAATTGCTTATGAGTGTTTAGAAAATGAACTTGATCTTGAATATGATGAAATCACAGTTCTTGAGTTGATAAAAGCTCTTGGTGTTAAGATTGAAACACAAAGTGATACGATTTTTGAAAAATGCTTTGAAATTCTTCAAATATATAACTATCTTAGTAAAAAGAAGTTACTTATTTTTGTGAATAGTGGAGCTTATTTGACCCAAAATGAGATAGAAAGATTGATGGAATATATCAAGCTTTCAAATCAAAAAGTTCTTTTTCTAGAGCCACGAAAAGTTTATGATTTTCCACAATATGTTTTGGATAATGATTATTTTTTGATTGCAGAAAACATGAGTTAAAAACGAATAATAAAGTATCTACACTTTTTGTAGATACTTTTTCTTATGTTTTGACATATACGCATAATACGTATAAAATAAAGGAGGAGAGTAGCTGTGCCAAAAACTGGGAAAGAGCTAGCTAAAATAGCAATTTCAAAAGGATGGAAAGAAGTTCGTGTAAAAGGAAGTCATCATCAATTCAAAAAAGATGGGAAATCTTATATTGTCACAATACCAATTCATGGTAATAAGGTCGTTGGAGCAGGCTTAGAGAGAAAAATTCTTAAAGATTTAGATTAGAGGAGGCAAATTGATGTTAAAAACATATCCTGCAATTTTTCACAAAGAAGAAGGCGGAAGTTTTTGGGTAGAATTTCCAGGATTCGGTGGTGGAACTGAAGGTAAAGATATCGAGGAAGCTATGAAGAATGCTCGTGAAATGCTTGAGAGTTCGCTAGCTGCGTATTTAGATGAAGGACTTGCTCTTCCAAAAGTTATTGATATGAGTGAACTAAAGGTTGATGATGGCTTCATTACTCTGATTCAAGCTGATCCTTCACCGTATTTAAAAAAGACAAAAGCTATTCGTAAGAATGTTACGGTACCAGAATGGTTGGTCAGATTAGCTGACCGAGAGCAGGTAAATTATTCTGAGGTTTTAACAAAAGCTTTGGAGAAAAAGTTGCAACTATAAGTTTTACGATTGCTCAGGAACGTTGAAAAATCAAGGATTTTTAGGTATAATAAAGCTAATATTATGGAGCTGTTCGAGGCTGAAGTCTGGTTGAGACAAATGGCGCGATTACGAAATTTCGTGAGAAAAAATGGTCCACGAGGTTTTAGAGCTGTGCTGTTTCGAATGGTCCCAAAACAGGAAGGTGTACAGAACTTTTATCAATACTGTTTTAGAGCTGTGCTGTTTCGAATGGTCCCAAAACTCAGCGCGTGCAAGCCAGCTTTAATGGTGGGTTTTAGAGCTGTGCTGTTTCGAATGGTCCCAAAACTACCAGACGCTTACGTTCGTTATTTAGAGGAGTTTTAGAGCTGTGCTGTTTCGAATGGTCCCAAAACTAGTTCGACTGAAGTAAAACGTAATAAAGAGTTTTAGAGCTGTGCTGTTTCGAATGGTCCCAAAACTAGTTCGACTGAAGTAAAACGTAATAAAGAGTTTTAGAGCTGTGCTGTTTCGAATGGTCCCAAAACTCTATTTTTCGTTCTAACAGATTAGCATACGTTTTAGAGCTGTGCTGTTTCGAATGGTCCCAAAACAAAATGTCTTGGAAAAAAGTCTAGCTGCAGGTTTTAGAGCTGTGCTGTTTCGAATGGTCCCAAAACGAGATTTTTTAAAATTTTTTTGACAAGGGGGTTTTAGAGCTGTGCTGTTTCGAATGGTCCCAAAACACGGAGAATTGAAAATCTTCGAACACAAAAGTTTTAGAGCTGTGCTGTTTCGAATGGTCCCAAAACACTTGATAATTGTAAAAATCAGAATTGGTTGTTTTAGAGCTGTGCTGTTTCGAATGGTCCCAAAACTATTGCCAAGCTCCCCAAGCATTATTGGCTGTTTTAGAGCTGTGCTGTTTCGAATGGTCCCAAAACATAATCTAAAAACCACTATCAACGAATCCAGTTTTAGAGCTGTGCTGTTTCGAATGGTCCCAAAACAGAACGTTACGGCGCTTACATACAATCACAGTTTTAGAGCTGTGCTGTTTCGAATGGTCCCAAAACAATAAACAAACCCTAGCCGGTTCCCTAACGTTTTAGAGCTGTGCTGTTTCGAAAAATTCTCTAACTAAAACTTTAGTGAAAATCACTTTCAATGTTTTTCAAAAGTTTTCTTTTATGGTAAAATTGAAAGTGAATTTATTTTAGTTAGATAGGTTGGATTGTTTACATGGAAAAAACTTTCTTTATGATTAAACCGGATGGCGTGAAACGCGGACTTGTAGGTGAAGTGCTTAAACGTATTGAACGTCGTGGTTTCAAAATTGAAAAATTAGAAATGCGTATGGCAACTCCTGAGTTGTTAGAAAAACACTATGAAGACTTGGTTGACCGTCCATTCTTCCCACTAATCGTTGACTTTATGACAAGTGGTCCAGTGATTGCTGGTGTTATGTCAGGAGAAGAAGTGATTACTTCTTGGCGTACAATGATGGGTGCAACAAACCCTAAAGAAGCTCTTCCAGGAACAATCCGTGGTGATTTTGCTCAAGCACCAGCTGAAGGCGCTGCAACATTTAATATCGTTCACGGTTCAGATTCACCAGAATCAGTAGAACGCGAAATCGCCCTTTGGTTTGGGGAATAAAATAATTAAATAAGGAATCATTCGGAGCTGAAGTCTGGCTGAGACAAATGGCGCGATTACGAAATTTCGTGAGGAAAAATGGTCCACGAGGTTTTAGAGCTGTGTTGTTTCGAATGGTTCCAAAACGACCGCTACTACACATTTAGTTATTGGATTGTTTTAGAGCTGTGTTGTTTCGAATGGTTCCAAAACCTAACTGGCTTGCGTAACGACCTTACAGCAAGTTTTAGAGCTGTGTTGTTTCGAATGGTTCCAAAACGATGCACTGAATAAAATAAATAACCCATAAGTTTTAGAGCTGTGTTGTTTCGAATGGTTCCAAAACGATGCACTGAATAAAATAAATAACCCATAAGTTTTAGAGCTGTGTTGTTTCGAATGGTTCCAAAACAGCACCTTATAGTCAAGCCCCCGAAGACCTGTTTTAGAGCTGTGTTGTTTCGAATGGTTCCAAAACCATCTTGTTCCTTTTTGTGTTCACACCCCAGTTTTAGAGCTGTGTTGTTTCGAATGGTTCCAAAACTGACGATGAAGTCTGGGTCAAAGACAAAGAGTTTTAGAGCTGTGTTGTTTCGAATGGTTCCAAAACCGGATTTTAAATGGGCGTGCAATCAATTAAGTTTTAGAGCTGTGTTGTTTCGAATGGTTCCAAAACATGCGCAAGCTGCAGGTTGTCAATGTCAGAGTTTTAGAGCTGTGTTGTTTCGAATGGTTCCAAAACAACTCATTCCCAAAATTATGGTCACGATAAGTTTTAGAGCTGTGTTGTTTCGAATGGTTCCAAAACCGGACATGACGACAACGGTGCGAAGACTGTGTTTTAGAGCTGTGTTGTTTCGAATGGTTCCAAAACAACAGTTTTAAACAATTGCCGTTGAAAGCAGTTTTAGAGCTGTGTTGTTTCGAATGGTTCCAAAACAAAACCAGGCAATTATTATTGTGCTGATTGGTTTTAGAGCTGTGTTGTTTCGAATGGTTCCAAAACTCATACTTATCTTGATTAGCGGTATGCTATGTTTTAGAGCTGTGTTGTTTCGAATGGTTCCAAAACTGATGATTTGTCTGTTTCATTCGACTACGGGTTTTAGAGCTGTGTTGTTTCGAATGGTTCCAAAACGGAAAGACGACCAGCTAGAAGATTGGTAAAGGTTTTAGAGCTGTGTTGTTTCGAATGGTTCCAAAACTCCTCACAGTAATCTTCCCAAATGTTACTTGTTTTAGAGCTGTGTTGTTTCGAATGGTTCCAAAACGGAAGACAAACCAAAAATGAACACAGCACTGTTTTAGAGCTGTGTTGTTTCGAATGGTTCCAAAACTTGACACGCAATACTTGTCCGACGTAGATAGTTTTAGAGCTGTGTTGTTTCGAATGGTTCCAAAACCCTTAGAAGAAGCTGCAAAAGTTAGAAAAGGTTTTAGAGCTGTGTTGCTTCGAATGGTTCCAAAATAATTGTAACTACTAAATATGAATATACCAAAACCCACCTAGTTCTTCACTAGGTGGGTTAACTCTATGTGGGTCATAGGTTTGCGAAATTTAGTTAGTCATCTAGGTGGTCGACGGCGTATTGGGCTTCTTCGGCGGTGAATTTTTCACCGTGTTCAGAAGTTAGTTGGTCGTAGATTTCTTCTGATGACAAGTCGAGTGTTTTCTTATAGCTTTTTGCTTTTTCTAAGGCAGCCTTTTTATAATCTAATTTTGCGTGGTCGATAGCGTACTGAGCTTGGTCTGCAGTGAATTTATCACCATTTTCGTTAGATAGTTGGTCATAGATGCCTTGTTTAGACATGTGCATGATTTTGTAGTAGCTTTTTGCCTTTTTTAAAGCAGCTTTTTTATAATTTGCTTTCAAGTGGTCAACAGCATACTGCGCATCAGCTTCGGAGTAATTTTCAACTTCGGAAGTGAGCTGGTCATAAATGTCTAATTTTGACATGTTCATGAGTTTATAATACTTTTCAGCTTTCTTCAAAGCTTCTTTTTGTGAATTTGTTGTAGCAGCATAAACGACAGTAGGTTGTGTTGCAGCAGGAAGTGGAAGAGTAGCGAGGCTTGAGAATCCCAAAAGTGCTGTAGCAGTAACAATAATAACTGTTTTCTTTTTCATCTTGTTCTCCTTATCATTCTTGAAGATTTGCAGTATACGTATGCCAAAAATGATTAATACACCAAATTCTCAATTAGATGATAACGCTTTCTTTAAGATTTGTAAAATGATTTGCGGTAGCTGATTTTAGCGATATTTATCGTGTCTAGAAAACTTTTTATAGCACCAGTGGTGTTTATTTGTTATAATAGAAATAATGAATAATTGTATAGGATTATAGATAGATGGATATTCAAGAATTAAAAAAACGACAAGAAAAAATTCGCAATTTCTCAATTATTGCGCATATTGACCACGGTAAGTCAACTTTGGCTGACCGTATTTTGGAAAAAACTGAAACTGTCTCTAGTCGTGAAATGCAAGCTCAACTCTTGGATAGCATGGATTTGGAACGTGAACGTGGTATCACAATCAAATTGAATGCGATTGAGTTGAACTACACAGCTAAAGATGGTGAAACTTACATTTTCCACTTGATTGACACACCGGGGCACGTTGACTTTTCATATGAAGTGTCTCGTTCACTTGCAGCCTGTGAAGGTGCGATTTTGGTTGTCGATGCGGCACAAGGTATCGAAGCTCAAACACTTGCTAACGTGTATTTGGCACTTGATAATGACTTGGAAATCTTGCCAGTAATCAATAAAATCGATTTGCCAGCTGCTGACCCTGAACGTGTTCGTCAAGAAATCGAAGATGTTATTGGACTTGATGCGTCAGAGGCAGTACTTGCTTCAGCAAAAGCTGGTATCGGGATTGAAGAAATCCTTGAGCAAATCGTTGAGTACGTGCCAGCGCCAGCAGGTGATGTTGAAGCACCGCTTCAAGCACTTATCTTTGACTCAGTTTACGATGCTTATCGTGGGGTTATTCTTCAAGTTCGTATCGTCAATGGTATGGTAAAACCTGGCGACACTATTCAGTTGATGTCTAACGGTAAAACATTTGATGTCACTGAAGTTG
The DNA here is from genome assembly GCF_049393735.1 of Streptococcus equinus. GTDB lineage: Bacteria > Bacillota > Bacilli > Lactobacillales > Streptococcaceae > Streptococcus > Streptococcus equinus_G. Next base: position 1,209,389 of record NZ_CP185946.1, on the reverse strand, counting down.
GTATCTTCACACCAAAAGCAGTGGGTCGTGATTTCCTAGCGACAGGTGATGTTGGTTATATCGCAGCCTCAATTAAGACTGTAGCGGACACTCGTGTCGGTGATACTGTAACACTTGCGGAAAACCCAGCAGAAGCACCACTTCACGGTTATAAACAAATGAACCCAATGGTGTTTGCTGGTCTTTACCCAATCGAATCAAATAAATACAACGATCTTCGTGAAGCTCTTGAAAAACTTCAATTGAACGATGCTAGTCTTCAATTTGAACCAGAAACGTCACAAGCGCTTGGTTTTGGTTTCCGTTGTGGTTTCTTGGGACTTCTTCACATGGATGTTATCCAAGAACGTTTGGAACGTGAATTTAATATTGATTTGATTATGACAGCACCATCCGTTGTTTATCATGTTAATACGACTGATGGCGACATGCTTGAGGTGTCAAACCCGTCTGAATTCCCAGACCCAACTAAGGTTGCAAGCATCGAAGAACCATACGTTAAAGCACAAATCATGGTTCCGCAAGAATTTGTCGGGGCTGTTATGGAACTTGCTCAACGCAAACGTGGTGATTTTGTGACAATGGATTATATTGATGAAAATCGTGTTAATGTCATTTACCAAATTCCACTTGCTGAAATTGTCTTTGATTTCTTTGATAAATTGAAATCATCAACACGTGGTTATGCAAGCTTTGATTACGAACTTTCAGAATACCGCAAATCTAAATTGGTTAAAATGGATATTCTGCTTAATGGTGACAAAGTCGATGCGCTTAGCTTCATCGTTCACAATGAATTTGCCTATGAACGTGGTAAATTAATCGTTGAAAAATTGAAGAAAATTATTCCACGTCAACAATTTGAAGTGCCAATTCAAGCAGCTATCGGTCAAAAAATCGTTGCTCGTTCAGATATTAAAGCCCTTCGTAAAAACGTTCTTGCAAAATGTTATGGTGGTGATGTTTCTCGTAAACGTAAATTGCTTGAAAAACAAAAAGCAGGTAAAAAACGTATGAAAGCTATCGGTTCAGTTGAAGTGCCACAAGAAGCCTTCTTGTCAGTACTTTCAATGGATGACGAAAGCAGTAAAAAATAAACCATTAAACAGCTGAATTTTCAGCTGTTTTTCTACTTATTTCAGCCATAAAAAGAGAATAATTAGAGAGTTGTGCAAATTTTCAGTATTTTTGTGGTACAATAGATTAAAAATGAAACCATGGGAGAGTTGTATGAAATTATTGACAAATGTGTCACAATTGCAAGGAACCTTACGTGTTCCTGGCGATAAATCAATCAGCCACCGTTCAATCATGTTCGGAAGTCTTGCTAAGGGAAAAACGACTGTTCGCGATATTTTACGTGGCGAAGATGTTTTGTCAACGATGCAAGTTTTTCGTGATTTGGGTGTAGATATTCAAGATGATGGTGAGCTTGTTACCATTACAGGTGTTGGTTTTGACGGACTTAAAGCACCAAAAAATAAATTGAATATGGGAAATTCAGGGACGTCAATTCGCTTGATTTCTGGTGTTTTGGCTGGGCAAGATTTCACTGTTGAGATGTTTGGAGATGATAGTTTGTCAAAACGTCCTATGGACCGTGTAACGATTCCGCTTCGCCAAATGGGTGTTGAGGTTTCAGGCCAAACTGAGCGCGACTTGCCACCACTTACTATGCATGGTAGCAAAGCTTTAAAAACTATTCACTACCAACTTCCTGTGGCATCTGCTCAGGTCAAATCAGCACTTATCTTTGCTGCTTTGCAGGCAGAAGGTGAATCTGTTATCATCGAAAAAGAGAAGACTCGCAATCACACCGAAGATATGATTGTTCAATTTGGTGGAAAAATTGATGTAGACGGCAAAGAGATTCGCATCAGAGGTGGTCAAGAATTTACTGGTCAAGATGTGGTTGTGCCAGGTGATATCTCATCAGCAGCTTTCTGGCTTGTTGCAGGGCTTATTGCCCCAAATGCAAAAGTGACATTGAAGAATGTTGGTATTAATGAAACGCGAACTGGTATTCTTGATGTTATTGAAGCGATGGGTGGCAAGATGACAATTTCAGATGTTGATGATGTTGCAAAATCAGCGACTATTGCAGTTGAGACGTCTGAACTCCACGGTACTGAAATCGGTGGTGAAATCATTCCTCGTTTAATTGACGAATTGCCAATTCTTGCTCTTCTTGCCACACAAGCAAATGGCACAACAGTGATTTGTGATGCAGAAGAATTGAAGGTCAAAGAAACTGACCGCATTCAAGTCGTTGCGGATGCTCTCAATGCAATGGGTGCTGACATTACACCGACAGACGATGGCATGATTATTAAAGGAAAAACGCCACTTCATGGTGCTAAAATCAATACTTTTGGTGACCACCGCATTGGTATGATGACAGCAATTGCTGCGCTTTTGGTGTCAGAAGGCGATGTTGAATTGGAACGTGCAGAAGCAATCAATACAAGTTACCCAAGCTTCTTTAATGATTTGGAGGTGTTGTCACGTGGCTAGAATTATTATCGGATTTATGGGCTCAGGTAAGTCAACAATTTCATCACTTTTAGATAAAGATTATATCGATATGGACGCTTTGATTACAGAGCGTATCGGTATGTCGATTGCTGACTTTTTTGAAAAAGAAGGCGAAGCAAAGTTCCGTGAGATTGAGTCGCAAGTGCTAGCAGAGTTAGTCGATTCTGAGCATGTCATTTCAACTGGTGGCGGTGTTGTGATTAATCCTATTAACCGTGACATTTTGACAAAAAATGGTGAGACGATTTATCTTAAAGCTGATTTCGACACGCTTTATGACCGTATCAAAAATGATACGAAAAATGTGCGTCCGCTGTTTATCAATAATAGCAAAGAAGCGTTTAAAGCTATCTTTGATGGACGTAGAGAAATGTATGAGTCAGCAGCTAATCGCATTATTGAAGTCGCTGGAAAAACACCGGAAGAAATTGTTGAGGAAATCGGATGAAAGTTGGCTATTTAGGACCGAGTGGTTCTTTTACGCACAATGTTGCTGTTAAGGCTTTTCCAGATGACGAGCGCATGCCTTTTGCCAATATCACAGAAGTGATTAAGTCTTATGAAGAAGGTGTCGTGGATTACGCCATTATTCCAGTTGAAAATTCAATTGAGGGCTCTGTCCATGAGACGCTTGATTATCTTTATCATCAAGCTAATATTGAAGCAGTTGCAGAGATGATTCAGCCTATTAAGCAACAGCTTTTAGCAACATCACAGGATAAAAAAATCGAAAAGATTTTTTCACACCCGCAAGCTATTGCTCAGGGTAAAAAATACATCAAGACTCATTATCCAAATGCTCAAATCGAAATGACAGCGAGCACTGCTTATGCCGCGCGCTATATTGCAGAAAATCCTGATGAGCCATACGCAGCCATTGCTCCAGCTGCAGCGGCAAAAGAGTATGGTCTTGTGATTATCGCAAAAGATATTCAAGAAATGGATGAAAATTACACGCGCTTTTGGCTACTTGGACGTCAAAAGCCTGTATTTGATTTGTCTAAATCTCAGCAAAAACTGTCTTTAGCCATCACTTTGCAGGATAATTTGCCTGGTGCGCTCTATAAAGCTCTGTCAGTCTTTGCTTGGCGTGGGATTAATTTGACAAAAATCGAAAGTCGTCCCTTGAAGACAGCTCTCGGAGAATACTTTTTCATTGTTGATGTAGACAATTCAAATGAAGCTTTAGTCGCATGTGCTCTTGAGGAATTGCAGCTTTTGGGTATTGACTACAAAACTCTAGGCAATTATGATGTTTACAAATTATAATACTAAAGAAACACCTGCAAAATTAGGTGTTTTTTTGATAGGATTGTGCCCATAGTAGCAAGCGCTGCCATTTTTTAGTATAATAATAATATAGTCGTTTCGTTAAACTTGTACTGACTTTAGTTAGCTAGAATGAAAGAGTGGTATAAGATATGGCAAATAATAGATTAAGTCGACATGAAGAATTAAGGTATCAATATCTTTTGGGCAATTTAGAATATCTGAATGCCCAACAAAAAGAAGAGTTTGATTATCTTTATCAGAAAAAATTGATGAGTATGCACCAGACATCAAATTACTCTTCGTCTGCCTATAACGAGACATATGATGACCAGTATGACGATTATGGCTATTACGATGATTATAATAATGATTACTATGACGATTATGAAGATAGTGCTGCTTATGTAGATTATGATGATTATTCTGGATATGATAGCTATGATGATCAGGTAACCTCACAAGGTTTGCCTAAATATCCAAAGTTTGAAAAAGCTCCACGTCCTAAGCGTAAACATCAAAAAAAGCCAAAAAAGTCTTCTTATCTAGACTATTACGAAGGCATTGATGACAAGCCTGTCAAAAAAGTAAAAAAGTCTAAAAAGAAGAAACGTAAAAAACGTTTGAAACATTTTTTACAATTTTTTGCCATGCTAATCGTTTTGGTTATGGCAGGAATGATTTACATGTTTTTTCATGGGGTAAAAGAAGTCTCAAGTGGTGAAACGAATTATTCAGCAGCTGTTACTGAACCTTTCAGTGGTCAAGATAGCAAGGATGGAACGAATATTTTGATTCTTGGTAGTGACAAGCGAGTTTCTCAAGGGTCATCAGATGCCAGAACAGATACCATTATGGTTTTAAACATCGGCAACAAAGAAGGAAAAGTAAAGCTAGTTAGCTTTATGCGTGATACTCTTGTCAATATTAACGGTGTCAGCTATAACGACTATGCTAATGACCAAAAATTAAACGTTGCTTTTAATATCGGCGAACAAGATGAGAGTCAAGGTGCAGAGTTGATGCGAAAAACATTGAAGGATAATTTTGATATTAATATCAAGTATTATGTTATGGTTGATTTTGAGACATTTGCTGAAGCAATTAACACGCTATTCCCTAATGGTGTCGACATTGATGCTAAGTTTGGTACAGTTGATGGTCAAGAAGTATCATCTGTAGAAGTCCCTGATGATCTTAATATGCAACCTGATGGAACCGTTCCAAACCAAACCATTGAAGTCGGTGAGCAAAAGATGGATGGTAGGACTTTGCTAAATTATGCACGTTTCCGTAAGGATGATGACGGAGATTATGGACGCACACAGCGTCAGCAACAAGTCATCTCAGCAATCGTTAGCCAGATTAAAGACCCATCAAAACTCTTTACAGGTTCAGCTGCAATCGGAAAAATTTATGCCCTTACCTCAACCAACGTTTCTTATCCATTTCTTGTAAAAGAAGGTTTGGGTGTAGTGACGAGCGGCAAAAAAGGTATTGAGCAAAAGACGATTCCTGAAGAAGGGGATTGGACAGATGATTATGACATGTATGGTGGTCTAGGTATTTCGATTGATTTTAATAAATATCAAGAAGAGTTGAAAGATCTGGGCTTACGCTAGATGAGATATGATATAATAGAGAGGCAGTTATGCTTCTCTTTTTTTGAGAAAAGTAACCGAATGAGAATTGATTATTAGAAGCTTGAACTTACAGGCTTGTTGAAAGGAAAATATGTTAGAAAAAAATAGCATTGTTGAGGTTGAAATCACAGATTTATCACATGAAGGAGCTGGAGTAGCCAAGGTTGATGGCTTTGTCTTTTTTGTTGAAAATGCTCTTCCAGGTGAAAAAATCAAAATGCGCGTCTTGAAGGTGAAGAAAAATATTGGATTTGGTAAAGTTGAAAAATATTTGACCATTTCTGAGCACCGCAATCAAGATTTGAATGTTGACTACTTGCGTACAGGAATCGCAGATTTTGGTCACCTTGCGTATTCAGAACAACTCAAATTTAAACGCAAACAAGTAGCGGATAATCTTTACAAAACAGCTGGTATCTCAGATATTGAAGTGGCTGAGACGCTTGGAATGGAGCATCCATACGCTTATCGTAACAAAGCGCAAGTGCCGGTTCGTCGTGTTAATGGACAACTAGAAACTGGTTTCTTCCGTAAACATTCACACGATTTGATGCCAATTTCTGATTTTTACATCCAAAATAAAGAGATTGACCGTTTGATTAATTTTACACGTGATTTGCTTCGTCGTTTTGACCTCAAACCTTATGATGAAAAAGAGCAAACTGGTTTGATTCGTAACTTGGTCGTTCGCCGTGGACACTATTCTGGTGAAATGATGCTTGTCTTTGTCACAACACGTCCGAAAATTTTCCGCATCGAGCAAATCATTGAAAAAATTGTTGCTGAATTCCCAGCAGTAAAATCAATCGTTCAAAATATCAACGATAAAAATACCAATGCGATTTTTGGTAATGACTTTAGAACGCTTTATGGAAAAGATACGATTGTTGATAGCATGCTTGGCAATCAATATGAAATCTCAGCGCGCTCATTCTACCAAGTTAACACTGAAATGGCTGAAAAACTTTATCAAACTGCTATTGATTTTTCTGATTTGACGGCTGATGATATCGTGATTGATGCTTATTCTGGTATTGGAACAATTGGACTTTCATTTGCCAAAAATGTCAAAGCAGTTTATGGTGTTGAAGTGATTGAAGAAGCGGTCGAAGATGCTAAACGCAATGCTGCACTTAATGGCATTACTAATGCGCATTATGTTGCTGATTCGGCAGAGCATGCTATGGCGACATGGAGCAAAAATGGCATAAAACCAAGCGTCATTTTGGTTGACCCACCACGTAAAGGCTTGACAGAAAACTTTATCAAAGCAAGCGTAGCCATGCAACCAGAAAAAGTCACTTACATCTCATGTAACCCAGCAACTATGGCGCGTGACATCAAACTTTACCAAGAACTTGGCTACAAACTCCAAAAAGTACAACCAGTAGATTTGTTCCCGAATACGCACCATGTTGAATGTGTAAGTTTACTAGTTAAAAACGCAGAATAAGAATTTAGCTTGCTTTTGAATTTTAAGGCAAGCTGCTGCAACTATCTGCTAGATAGTTGCACTCCCGAATACGCACCATGTTGAGGTAGTATCACTGCTTGTACGAGCTGTTGAAACAGCGAAGTAGGGCTCGGGGTGTCGAAAAACTAGTGAAGCGTAACATTGGGATTATATCTCATATAAAAACATTACCCCCATCAAATAAAACCAAAAGTATGGTAATATGATAACAGGTACTTGATTAGTTGTGTTGTTATTTTACCTAGGACTTTTGGTCTTTTTTGTTAGCATTTTGGGTAGGAGATTGTGATGAAGATTATTGAAGTTGGTCAAGAAAATCAAGAAGTTATCGTGTTACTTCATGGTGGCGGTTTGTCTTGGTGGCAGTATCAATCTCAGATGGAGCTGCTGTGTAAAAACTATCATGTGGTCGTTCCGATTCTTGACGGGCATGCTGGTAGCAACGCTGATTTTATCAGTATAGAAGCAAGTACCAAGCAGCTGCTAGCTTACATCGATAAAGAATATGGCGGTTCGGTTTTATTGATTGCTGGCTTGTCGCTAGGTGGTCAGATTCTTTTAGACATGCTTGCTTTGCGAAAAGATATTTGTCAGTACGCTATTGTAGAAAGTGCTGCCATTATTCCAGATAAATTGACAGCAGGTTTGGTCGCTCCGCTATTTTCGATGAGTTTTCCTTTGATTAAGAAGAAGTGGTTTGCAAAGATGCAGTTTCGTTATCTTGGCATTCGAGCTGATTTGTTTGAGCATTATTATGAGGACACGGCAAAACTTTCCAAGCAAAATTTGATTGCTTTTACAAAAGCAAGTAGCTTGTATCAAGTAAAGAAAAATTTGAAGAATTCGTTAGCGCGTGTTCGCATTATTGTGGGAGAAAAAGAAACTAAAAAGATGCATGCTTCAGCTAAAATGCTTCACGCTATTTTGCCAGACAGCCATCTTGAAATCAAATCTGGTTTAGCTCACGGTCAGTATTCTATTAATCAACCAGATTTATACGTGAAAGAGCTTTTGGAAAATCTATGACTCAGTGTACTGAACAAATTCTGAAGTAATGGTGATAAACTGGCACTAAAAAGTCTACTTGAGTGTTAATTAGGAGATATGATGTATAAAATTTTAGTTGTAGATGATGATTTTGAGATTTTGAAATTGATGCGTACGATTTTGGAGATGAAAAATTACGATGTGACAACTTATCAGGGAATAACCTTACCGCTAAATAGTAAGGATTTTCAAGGCTTTGACTTGATTTTACTTGATGTTATGATGCCTGATATTGATGGCTTGCAAGTTTGCAGACAGATTCGTGACAAAGTGAGTGCGCCGATTATTTTTGTGAGTGCAAAAGACGAAGAAGATGATATTGTCACTGGTTTAAATCTTGGTGGGGATGATTATATTACAAAACCATTTAGTGTGAAGCAGTTGGTGGCTAAGGTTGCTGCGCATTTAAAACGTGAAGAACGCTTTAGGCAGGCTGAATCTGATGAGAAAGTTGTCCGTGAACTGCTGCCGATTACATTTTACTTGCAGGAAAAAACAGTCTGTGTTAATGGCAATATTGTCCCGTTAACCAGCAGAGAATATGATTTTCTGGATTTGCTATCAGCCAATCGCAATAAAGTTTTTACGCGGGAAGATATTTATAGTCACATTTACGACGATGAGGCAGATGCGCTATTTCGCTCGATATCAGAGTATGTTTATCAGATAAGGGTGAAATTTTCTGCATATGATATTAATCCGATTAAGACTGTAAGGGGAATGGGATATAAATGGTATGACTAAGCAGTATTCAATAAAAAGAAGAGTCTTACGTTGCGTTTCTGAGATAGTGATTGGGACGGTGCTTAATATTTTTGTGCTCTTTTTACTCAGCTATGTTTTAGCGATGACTGGTCAACTAAATAGTTACGGTTCTGATTTTAAAGTTGATATTAAAGATAGTGCCTCTGCTGAGAAGATTGCTAAGCGGTTAAACCAAACGACTTTTGATTATATATTATTTGAAAAGTCTTCTGGAAAAATCAGCTCAGGTAAGTATCAGAGAGAAGACTATGGCTGCTATAGAGCTGCTTTTAATCATGCCAGGTCTGAGGATTTTGGAACGATTCGCTATGCAAAATTCAGTAATTCAAACTATGTGCTTATCGTTAGGTGTCCGACTTTGCCTGAATTTGTCAATCCTAGGTTAAGGCATTTATCGTTTAACAGTTTTTCATATTTGTTTTTCTTGATACTAGAGCTCATTTTAGTCGTTTGGTCAGTTTCAAGGCTCTTAAAGGAATTCACTAAAAATTTTCGATTAATTCAAGAGATTTCTATGAATATGGGACAGCCTGAAGTAGCAATCAAACATTCTCAGACTGAAATGACAGAGTTCAATGACATTTTATCAATGCTTTACCAGAAAGATGCGGAGCTAGTTGCTTTGCTTCAGGCAGAGCGAAAAGCAAAGAAAGATTTGTCCTTTCAAGTGGCAGCTTTGGCTCACGATATCAAGACTCCTTTGACAGTTTTAAAGGGAAATTTGGAGTTGCTTGAAATGACTGGCTTAACAAAAGGACAGTTAGAATTTCTGACTTCAGCTAATAACAGTATCCAAACTTTTGAGAAATATTTTAATGACATGATTCATTATTCTCGCTTGTTGGTAGAAGAAAAAAATTATCAGGAAGAGCTTTGCTTATCAGAATTTTTAGAAGAACTGACTACCGAAGCAAGGGCAATCATGGATGCGCAGGGAGCTGAATTTGGTGTAACTAAGCGCGTGAACTCTGAAATTTTCAAAGGAAATCAACTTAATTTAAGTCGTGCGCTGATTAATATTTTGTCAAATGCTGCAAGATATAGTTCGGGTCACAAAAAAGTAACACTTTCAGTGATTGAGAAAGAAGATTTTCTGACTTTTACCGTCTGGAATAACGGACCTGCTTTTACAAAAGAAGCTTTAGAGAGTGCAGATAACCTTTTTTACACAGAAAATAAAGGCAGAAGTAACAAGCATTATGGCATTGGTCTGTCATTTGCACAAGCAGTCGCTAAAAAACATCACGGAAAACTAGTTTTACAAAATCCCCCAACGGGTGGAGCGACAGTTAGTTTATCTATTAAAAAATAGCATCTTTTTTAGGTGCTATTTTCTTTTTCTGAACAAATCCTGAAAAAGTCTCGGTATAGTTAATCTATAAAAAGGAGGAAGACTTATGGTTATTCAAGTTAAAAATTTGAAAAAGTCTTTTACAGATAAAGAGATATTAAAAGGTATTTCATTTGATATTGAAAAAGGAAGTGTCTGTGGTTTGCTTGGCGTTAATGGTGCTGGTAAATCAACTATTATGAAAATTATTTTCGGCTTGGAAAAAGCTGATAGCGGTGCAGTTATTTTTAATGGAGAAAAGATTAGTGAAAAATCTAGTGCAGATTTTAACATCGGTGCTCTTATAGAATCACCAGCGATTTATATGAATTTGTCAGCTTTTGATAATCTGAAAACACGCGCACTCTTATATGATATTTCTGACGTTCGAATCAGAGAAGTGCTGAAGTTGATTGGATTATCTCATACAGGTAAGAAAAAAGCAGGGCACTTTTCACTAGGGATGAAACAACGCTTGGGTCTTGGTATGGCGATAATAACCAATCCTGACCTTTTGATTTTGGATGAGCCGACAAATGGTTTAGATCCAGATGGGATTAAGGAATTATTGGATTTGATTTCTCATTTGAAAAGTAGTGGCATGACAATTCTTTTATCGAGTCATCAGCTCCATGAAGTGAGTAAAGTTGCTGACCGGATTGTCATTTTACATAATGGTGAAATTTTCTACGATGAAGCTAACACTCACGATGATGATTTGGAAAAATTATTCTTTAAAATCGTTCACGGAGGTGTTTAGGATGAAAAAGATATTGAAATCAGAATGGTTAAAGCAAAAGTCGAGTTCAGATAAAAAATTATTATTCTTTGTGCCTTTTTTGACGATTTTTATTGCGGTATTGCTTTCTGGTTACAGCCTTTTAGAAAGCTTTTCGGTCTATTGGTGGGAAGCTATCTTTTTGTACACTTTAATCGGATTATTGTTTCTTTACGACTATAAAGCAGAAGAAAAAGCGGGGCATTTTCAAAATATTCATCTAGGAAAAGAAATGTTTAAGATTTATCTTGCTAAGCTGGTTTTAAAAGTGAAGGATATTTTTATGGCAACGGTAATCTTTACAGTGATTTTCTACCTTGTTTCACTTTTATTTTTAGGAGTGATGACTGTAAATATCAGCAAGGATTTTCTTTGTCTACTTTTGATTATGTTAGCTTCCATCTGGAATCTACCTTTTCTTTATTTCTTGTCAAAATGGTTGAGCCCTTACCTTTTATTGGCAGGAAATTCATTGATTTGCCTACTGGTTGCGCCTTTTTTAGCACAAACACCAATTTGGTATGTTTTTTCTTATACTTATCACTATAAAATTGCTTATGGCATGATGCGATTAAAACCGTCAGGTGATTTAGATGTTGTAGGAGTGGTTGATGTTCAGCTGATTGTAACTTCTCTTGCATTATCATGTTTAATGTGTGTGATTGCAGTATTTTTATTGAAATGGAGGTTGAGCAATGATGAATTATCTAAAAAGTGAACTGCTAAAATGGAAGAATTCCTATGCTTGTTACTTAATATTAGTGCTTTCAGTTTTACAATTAGCGACAATTTTGCCGTATGTTTTGCTTGTTCATAATCCGATTATTCTAGAAAATCTTGTTTTCATATACATGCTTGGTTATTGTATTGTGATGAGTATCGTGTCTATTTTACTACACGAGCAAGAAATGGATGCCAATCATTTTCAAAACATCAGAAGTGAAAAACACAAACTGACCATTTGGACAATGAAACTTTTTGGGACTGATTTGATACTGATAATTCCTACATTTATACTTTGGTTAGCAGTTGGTGTTGAAGTTAATAATGTTTCTCATTTTGCTTATGTTGGCTTGATTATTTGCTTGCTGCTAGTTATGCTTAATCATTTTCATATGTTTTTGAGTCTATTTATGGGAAAAGGTGGCAATTTATTGATTGCGTTTGTCGAATGTTTGTTTATCGTTTTTGCGACAAACAAAGCTTTTCTAAACGTGCTTTGGATGCCAATTGCACTTCCAATTAACTTAATTTTTGAATTTGAACTTCCAAGTTTTCTAGCCTTATTAGGTTACGTTATCCTATTTTATCTTGGAAATTTAGTAATGGTTAGTAGGATGAAACATGTAAAATAACCCAGACAATCTATTTTTGTCTGGGTTTTATTTGTCAAAATTCCGTAAAAATCAAGTGAGTTCAGTTTTCTTTTGAAAGATTATAGTGTTTTTGATATAATGAAAATAACAATGATAGCGTTTTCTTTAGGGAGGTATTAGCATGGAATACATCCAAGTAACAAAAGAAAATTTAGAAGAAGAGCATATTTGCTGTGCCCTTTCAAATAACAAGGATGCGCAAGTGGCGTCTAAAAAAGCTTGGCTTTCTGAGCGTTTTGATGATGGACTGGTGTTTTTTAAAAGTATCGAGCGTGGTAAATGTTTTATCGAGTATATTCCTGCTGAAAATGCCTGGAATCCGATTGAAGCTAGAGATTACATGTATATTGATTGTCTTTGGGTTTCGGGGAGTTTTAAAGGACACGGCTATTCGAATGATTTGCTTGAGACTTGCATCGCTGACAGTAAGTCTAAGGAAAAGAAGGGCTTATGCATTTTAGCAGCTGCTAAAAAGAAACCATTTCTTGCTGACCCAAAGTATCTAAAACACAAAGGCTTTAAGGTGGCTGATGAGGCTGATAATGGTATTCAACTTTGGTACTTGCCATTTGATGATGATGCTGTTGTGCCAAGTTTTAAAGACTGTGCCAAACACCCTCAGGTAGAAGAAAAAGGTTACGTTTTATATTACACGAGCCAGTGCCCGTTTAATGCAAAGTACGTTCCAATATTAGAAGAAACTGCTAAAGAGCACGGGATTACTTTTAAAGCTATCCATCTTACTAGCAAGGAAGAAGCAAGGTCGGCACCGACACCGATTACAACTTATGCTCTTTTTTATAATGGTGATTACGTAACAAATGAGCAAATGAATGATAAAAAATTTTTAAAATTAGTTTCAAGATTGGAGGATAAATAAGTCAAATTTTTAAATGATTAGGGGATAATAGCTTTTAAATTTAGGAGGAGAGTATTATGAATAGAGAACGTGGAGTTGCAGTTGCAATGTGTATTGGTGTCCTTATCGGAGCTGGGATTGGTGCCTTAACACACAGTATCGGCTTGTGGACGTCGCTTGGGATAGCTTTCGGACTTATCGCTGGTCTTTTACTAAGTACAGATGATGACGACAGTGATAATGAATTCGAATAATTTTATAGGGAAACTAAGAAGATTAACAGTGAAAGCAGTAGTTCTTTGTAACTGCTGTTTTTTTGTTATGATTGAGTTTATAGCGGATATTAGTTGACAATATGGCATAAAAATTTTACTATTTGATTGAATACTTTAGGAGTTTTTTATTTATGAAAAATAACATTTTGTCTTATAAAGATAATCTTTATCATGAACTATCTCGCCTAACAAAAGGACTAGGTAGTGAAAAAAGAATTGAAATTTTAAATATATTATCTCAAGGTCCAAAATCAGTAGAAGGAATTGCGCGTGCAACGGAAATGTCTGTTGCCAACACTTCAAGACATCTACAAATTCTTAAGGAAGGACACCTTGTTGTTACAAGTCGTGAAGGAAATTACATTCGTTATAGTCTTGCTTCTAAGAAAATTGCTCAGTTATTACTTTTATTATTTGAAGTTGGTGAGGAAGAGTTAGCTGAGATTAATGCCATAGAAAAGAACTATGATGAAGTTTCAGGAGTACATCAGATTAACCTTCAAGATGCTATTGATATGGCTAAAGATGAAAATGTACTTTTGATTGATACAAGACCTTATGAAGAGTATGAAGCAGGTCACTTACCGAATGCTATTAACATACCGTTTGATGAATTTGATGAAAAAAAATCAAATCTACCTTTGGATAAGACAATCATTGTCTATTGTCGAGGTCGTGTTTGTGGATATGCTAACTATTTTGCTAAAGATTTGCAGGAGATGGGCTACAATACTTACAGTTTAAATAAAGGATTCGCTGACTGGAAATGGCGTTTAGAATAATATAATTAATGAAATTTGGAAATTTCTTCCGACTTTTTTTGTAAAAAAAGAATAAAATACTTGTATTATTTTTTTAGAGTGGTATAATTCAACTATTCAATAAAGTAATTGAATAATAAAAGAGCGAATTTTTGCTCAATTATTTTTTAGAAAGGATATTCAATAAAATCATTGAATAGGTTAACGTTATGGTAAAACAAATAACAACAAAGTCGTTTGAACAAGATATTCAATCAGGTGTTACTTTGGTTGATTTTGGTGCAACATGGTGCCCACCTTGCCAAGTGATGGAACCGATTATTGAAGAACTATCTGAAGATTTTTCGGGTAGAGCAAGTGTTTCAAAAGTTGATGTAGATGAATCTCCAGAATTGGCTCAGCAATTTAATATTCGCTCAATTCCTACCGTAATCTTATTTAAAAATGGTAAACCAGTAGATGCAACACTAGGAGTTCAGGCAAAGAAAGTTTTATCTGATAAAATTGAAAGTCACTTGTAGGAGAGAAATATGTACGATGCGGTTATTATAGGTTCTGGTCCGGCTGGATATACGGCGGCGATATATCTAGGACGATCAGGTCTAAAGACACAATTGATTACCGGTTATTCTAAAGGTGGACAATTAACTACGACGTCTCTTGTAGAAAATTACCCTGGATTTGAAAATGGTGTAGATGGTAGTGAATTGGTTGAAAAAATGCGCCAGCAGGCTGTTAAGTATGGTGCAAAAATGACTTTTGGAAATGTTGATAAAATCGAAGGGAGTAAGTCACCTTTCGAAGTTTATGTTGATACGGGAGATGTTATCAAAACTCGTACGATTGTCATCGCAACTGGTTCTAGTGCAAAGTTTCTTGGAATCGAAGGTGAACAAGAAGTTATCGGAAAAGGTGTTAGCTCTTGTGCAACTTGTGATGCTTTCTTTTATAAAGAACGTGAAGTTATCGTAGTTGGCGGTGGAGATGCAGCGATGGAAGAAGCTTTGTATTTATCACGTTTTGCAAACAAAGTGACTGTTATTCATCGAAGAAGTCAACTAAGAGCATCAGCAATTATGGCAGATCGTGCGAGAAAAAACGAAAAAATTTTATTTAAATTGGATTATACCCCTCTTAAAATTTATTCTGATATGTTCGGTCTAACAGGAATCGACGTAAAGAATAATAAAACTGGTGAAATTGAACATTTAACTGCAGATGGCCTTTTTGTTGCTATAGGACATCAACCTAATACACAATTCCTTAATGGAAAGTTAGCTCTTGATAGGAACGGATATATAAAAACACAACCAGGTAATTCGAAGACTTCAGTTCAAGGAATTTTTGCGGCAGGAGATGTTCAAGACCCTAAATATCAACAAGCCATCACTTCAGCAGGCAGCGGAGCTATTGCTGCACTAGATGCGTTTGAATTTATTAATAAGTTATGATTGAAAAAATAACATCAAGTATTGAACTTGAAGAACTATTGCAAGATAAAAAAGACATTTGCTTGATAACATCCTCAAATCAATGCAGCATTTCATCACTCAAATTAAGCAAATCAGTCGCCGATGCTAAAAATCATTCTCTAGCACTTTATCAAGCAGATGTTTTTCAAGTGCCTAAACTATTATCGCTTTATCACTTAAAACCAACTGAAACGACAATTTTATTTTTTGAAAATGGGAAATTAGTGTCCAAGCAAGAACTTTAATTTAGAAGGATAGACAATTATGAATATTACTTATTGGTCCGATATCGCTTGCCCTTTTTGCTATATCGGAGCAACCCGCATGAAACGAGCTATGAAAGCTGTTGGTCTGAATCCAAATGATCTTAAAATGAGAGCATTTCAGCTAAACCCTTATGCGCCACAAGAAACAACAGAGAGCATGTTGACACAATTTGCTACATCTCACCACATGTCCAAAGAAGATGCGCAGTCTCAATTTGATTATATAGCCAGCATGGGTGAAAAAGAAGGTCTTCATATTGATATGGCTGGAGCTATTCCAACTAATACAATGCTTGCTCATCGTCTTATCAAGTGGGCAGAAACTCAATTAAGTAAAGATAAATTGCAAGAGCTTATTAGTGCTCTTTATCAACTGTATTTTGAACGACATGTTTCCATTGCTAGCAAAGATGAATTAATTCGTGTTGCTAGTTCATTTGGGTTACCATCTGCTAGCACTTTGAATTTTTTGGATAGTAATCAATTTGAAACTGAGGTTAAAGCAGATATGAACTTAGCCTACCAATCAGGTGTATCAAGTGCCCCATTTTTCGTATTGAATCAAAAATATGGTATTTCAGGTGCACAACCATATGAATATATGGAAACAGCATTGAAGCAAGTTCTAGCAGAAGAAAGGAAAAAATCAAATGATGAAAATTAACACTGATTTTTTGAAAGATTCAAATCTGACTGATTTTAATGGAAAAGGAATGGTTTGTGGTTTAGATGGTTGCGGTGTAGATAATTCAAACAAAAGTCAGGAAGAACAACCTAAAAAGAAACATTAATAGTAAAGCAGCAATTGTTTCATTTACTCTCTAAAATAGACTAATAATATAGAAAGAAAAGCAGTAGTTCTTTGTAACTGCTGTTTTTTTGTGTTACAATGCAGGTATCATAATATTCTGATAATTAGAAGGAGGTTTCTAGGATGAGAACAGTGCTCGTGACGGGTGGAACAGTTTTTGCTAGCAAGTATACGGCGGATTACTTTGTGAAACAAGGCTATGATGTTTATGTACTTAATCGAAATAGCAAAAAGCAAGTCGATGGTGTGACTTTGATTCAAGCTGATAGATACGATTTAGGCAATCGACTGAAAAGTCTCCAATTTGACGTCATTTTAGATGTGACAGCTCACAACGCTTCTGATATTTCTTGTCTCATCGAAGCGCTTGGTTCATTTGGAACGTACATTATGATTAGTTCAAGTTCTGTTTATCCAGATGATGGAGCACAGCCATTTTTAGAAACCTCTCAACTTGGGGATAATAAGTTTTGGGGACAATATGGTTTAGACAAGATTGCAGCTGAAAAGAGATTACTTGAGCTTGTTCCAGATGCTTATATTTTACGTCCACCTTATTTGTATGGACCGATGAATAATGTCTATCGCGAAGCATTTGTCTTTGATTGCGCCAAAGATGGTTTGCCTTTTTATCTGCCACGCCGAGGTGAATTAAAATTACAATTCTTTTATATCAAGGATTTGTGTCGTATGATGGAAAAAATCATCAAAAATCAGCCAAAAGAACACCTGTACAATGTTGGAAATAGCGAAGCCATAAGTGTTCGTCAGTGGGTAAAGCTCTGTTACGCTTGCAGCAATAAAATTCCAGAATTTATTGAGGTTTTTGATGAGGTCAACCAGCGCAATTACTTTAGTTTTTACGATTATGAGTTCTTTTTAGATGTTGAAAGACAAAAAAAGCTCTTGCCAGATTTAACACCGCTAGCAATCGGCTTAAAAGAGTCCTACACATGGTATGAAAACCATGTTTTTGATGTCAAAAAGAAACCATTTTTTGATTATATTGATGCGCATTTGAAGAATAACGCGCGTGATAAATGACCGAGAAGACTTAGCTGAGCAAAGAAAGAGGTTGTAGTATGGCAGCTGATATTGAATACAAATCTATCCATAATTTCAAGTGCAGTGACTTGGAGCGTTTGTTCCTTTCGGTGGAATGGTCATCGGGGCACTATCCTGAAAAGTTAGTTCTTGCTATGCAGAATTTTAACACCGTTTATTCAGCGTGGGATGGTGGCAAATTAGTTGGCTTGATTTGTGTCATGGATGATGGGGTGATGGATGCTTATATTCATTACTTGCTTGTAGACTCTGATTATCAGGATCGTACTATTGGCAGTCATTTGCTTCAACTTGTCAAAGAAAAATACAAGACATTTATGAAACTTGCCGTGATTGGCTATAATAAAGAAATCAACTTTTATGAAAATGCCGGCTTTGTCAAAAGTGAAAATTGTTCAGCATTGTTTTTGACGATTTTGTAGATGATAAGTTGAAAATAAAATATTTAATTAATGTAAAAGGAAAAGTAAAATGAATATTGAAAATCTTGAAAAATGGCATTTCGAGTTGACTGAAGATGCCTGTAATAGTTTGCTTGAGTTGGTTTTAAAGGGGCAGAAACGAGCAACGTCTAGCAGTTTAGCAGCCTTTGAGCTTGGCGATGAAAGTATGCCAAAAGAGGGAGAGTTGAGTGTTATTACTGACTGGGATGGCAATCCTCGTTGTGTGGTGAGAACAAAGAAACTACACATTCTTCCTTATGGAGAAATCACTTATGACCTTGCTAAGCTTGAAGGAGAAGATGAGACACTTGAATCTTGGAAAAAAGGACATGAGCGTTTCTTTACTCGTGAGGGAGAGATGCTTGGTTATCATTTTTCAGAGCAAATGCCAGTCGTCTTTGAAGAATTTGAAATTGTAGAGATTTTGTAGAAATTAATATCTGAGGTGAAAATCTCAGATATTTTTTATGAAAAAATCAGAATATTATTTACAGTAGATTTTTTTAAATTCTCGAAAAAAGCATATAGCGACGTGTAACGCTTTCATTTTCGAGTTTCAGAGTTTTTAGTCTAAAATTTTAAATAAAAGCCGTTAGAGGGGCGAAAAAGGGGCAAATATTGCAATTTTTTATAGCAATATCCCTAGAATTCTAACTTTCGGTGTGATAAAATGGTAACGTCGGTTCTCGTGAGCGTCTGAGAACAAATAAAAGTAGGAGGAAAAGATGGACGCTTTTAAGTATATTAAGCCAAAACTGTTTAGTACTCTTAAAGATTATTCGGGTGCGCAGTTTGCAAAAGACCTTGTTGCAGGGATTATTGTGGCAATCATTGCCCTACCATTGTCAATTGCCTTAGCGATTGCATCAGGTGTTAATCCAGAACAAGGTCTTTATACTGCCGTTGTTGCAGGTTTTTTTATTTCATTTTTAGGTGGTAGCCGTGTCCAAATCGGCGGACCAACAGCAGCATTTGTTGTTATTATTTACGGTATCATTGCTCAATATGGTATGGCAGGCCTTACAATTGCAACATTCTTAGCTGGTATCATGATGATTATCATGGGATTGCTTCATTTTGGAGATTTGATTAAATTCATCCCTAAAACAATCACAGTTGGATTTACTTTGGGTATTGCTGTTGGGATTTTTGTTGGACAACTTAAAGATTTCTTCGGTCTTAGTATGGGTGCTGTTCCAGCTGAGTTTATCGAAAAAATGGTTGCATATGCTCAACATATGAATACAATTAACTGGCCAACATTAATGATTGGTATGATTGCATTGCTTATCCAAATCTTCTGGCCACGTGTTTCACAAAAAATTCCAGGTTCACTTGTTGCTATCATCGTGACAACAGCGATTGTTGGTTTTGGTCACTTATCAGTTAAAACAATTGGTGACTTGTACACTATCAAAGCTGGTTTACCTGCATTTACAATGCCTGAATTATCATTTGGTCTTGTCCGTCAAATGATTTCTCCAGCCTTTACGATTGCAATCTTGGCTTCAATCGAATCACTTCTATCATGTGTGGTTTCAGATGGTATGATTGGTAGCCACCACCGTTCAAATGCTGAATTGGTTGCTCAAGGTTTTGGTAACATGATGTCTGCATTATTTGGTGGTATTCCTGCAACAGGTGCGATTGCTCGTACAGCAGCAAACGTTAAAAATGGTGGTCGTACACCGATTGCTGGTATGACCCATGCTGTAACTCTACTTTTAATTCTTTTGTTCTTGATGCCATATGCGTCACTTATTCCAATGAGTTGTCTAGCTGCGATTTTGATTATGGTTGCTTACAATATGAGCGGATGGCGAACATTTGTCCACATGCTTAAAAAAGCACCTAAGAGTGATATTGCTGTTTTGGTGATTACACTTGTATTGACAGTCTTCTTTGACCTTGTTGTTGCCATCGAATTTGGTATGGTTTTGGCTGCCTTCCTATTCCTAAAACGCATGTCAGACGTCGCAGCAGTTCGTCAATGGGTTGATAAAGATAGCTTTGATGATGCTGAACTATCTGAAAATACAGATTTGAAACATGTGCCAAGCAACACAGTTGTTTATGAAATCTTTGGTTCATTGTTCTTCGGAGCTGCAAATGATTTCCTTAATTTTAATCACGAAGAAGGTAAAAATGTTTTAATTCTTCGTATGCGTAATGTGCCTGCAATGGACATTTCAGGTCTTGAAGCTCTTGAGGAGACACTTGAAATTTGCCAAAAACGTGGCATGACATTGATTCTTTCTCACGTGAATAAACAACCTTATCATGTGATGGAAAAAGCTGGCTTTATCGAAAAAGTTGGTCAAGAAAATCTTTGTGAAAATATTGATGCTTCACTAAAACGTGCAGCAAGCCTAGCAAAATAAGAGTATAAATAGATAATATCCAGTAGAATCTTCTGCTGGATTTTTTTTATTGAAAAACTGGCTCACACATCATGATATGTTATAATGACTATATTGATAACTTAAAAATATTATACGAAAGTTTAAGAATATAACATGAAAGAGAAATTAACGATTAGTGATATTGCAGAACTTGCGGGCGTAGCTAAAAGTACTGTATCACGCTATTTAAACGGTGGAAGTGTCAAAAAAGAAACAGCAAATCGTATTCAAGCAATTATTTCAAAACATGGCTATGAACCAAATTTATTTGCACGATTAAGTGCGAAAAGTAGTAAAATTATTGGTCTTGTGGTACCAGGATTTAACTCAGTAACTACTCCTCGAATTGTTGAAGTGATTGTGGCTTATTTGAAAGAAAATCACTACAATCCTTTAATCCTACATACAGACCACTCAACAGAAGAAGAAATTCGTAGCATTGAAAGACTCAGTAAAATGAACGTTGACGGCATTTTGGTTATTTCTACAGGGATTACCAAGCAGCACCAGAAAGTTGTTGAAAGCATTGAACAACCAGTGCTTTTTATTGGTCAAAAATACGAAGGACTTAAAACGGTTGTTAATGACGATTATAATGCTGGCTATGCAATTGGACAGCTGATTGCTGAAAGTGGTGTAAAATCTGTGCTTGGTGTATGGGTTGACGAGAATGATAAGGCGGTCGGTAAAGAACGAAAAATTGGTGTTGTTGATGGATTGGCATCAGGTGGCGTGACAAATGTTGACTTTGTTTTTTCTAGTTATTACTATGAGGAATCTGTCCATATTCTTGAAAATTATTTAGAAGAAGATAAATTACCAGATGCGATTATTTGCGCAACAGACCGTATCGCACAAAGTGTTTATAAATTATTTTTATCATCAAAAAAAGTGATTGGTAAGGATGTATCGGTTACTGGTTTTGGTGATTACGAAACGAGTGAATTGTTAAATCCGCCGCTAACAACAGTTAAATTTGACTGGTATAATACAGGAAGAATCAGTGCAGAGACAATTTTGCAAATGATTCATGACAAGCCAGTCAGCCAATTGCAGATTATTCCGTTTGAATTGATAAAACGCCAAAGTGTTGTAGACAAGAACAGTTGATGTGGCTGTTCTTTTTTTAAACAAAATTGAAACCGGTTCTATTTTTTTAAGAAAACTATTGACAGCGCATACAATAGGTATTATAATGTATGTGAACAGAAGAGGGAACCGGTTCCAAAAAAAACAAAAAGGAGACATTATGGCAGACTTAAAGAAAATTAGTCAGGATATTGAAAAGTACGTTGGCGGTAGAGGAAATATTTCAGGTGTTGCTCACTGTGCAACTCGCTTGAGAATTGTTTTAAAAGATAATAGTTTAGCTGATCTTAAGAAACTTGAAAACGTTGATCTTGTTAAAGGAGCTTTTGTTGCAGGTGACCAAATCCAGTTGATTTTTGGACCTGGACTTGTTAACGATGTTTACGATTTTTTTTCAAAATATGTCGGTATTGCAGATATGACTCTAAATGAGCTTAAACAAGAAAGTGCCAAAAAAGCAAATCCTGTTCAAGCAGTTATCAAATCTTTATCTGACGTTTTTGTTGCAATTATTCCAGCAATCCTTGCGGCAGCACTTTTGATGGGGATTACAGGTGTTCTTAGTAATTACCCAATCGTTAAAGAAAATGAAACACTATATGCCATTAACAGATTAGCAAGTTTAGCTTCATCAGGTATTTTTGCCATTTTGCCGATGGTAGTTTGTTATTCAGCCGTAAAACGTTACGGTGGTAATCCTGTTTTAGGTATGGTTGTCGGAGCAATCATGCTTGACTCATCACTTGCAAATGCCTATTCAGCTGCATCTGGAACAGTTGATGTTGAAGTGATTCACTTATTTGGTTTGCCGATTGAAATGGTTGGCTTCCAAGGTGGTATTTTAGTAGCATTGATGATTGGTTTTGTTGTTGCTAAACTTGATATTTACTTCAATAAGGTCGTTCCAAATTCTATTAAGCTCTTGCTTGCCCCATTGTTGACCGTTTTCCTTTCAACATTGCTCTTGTTTACGATTGTAGGACCTGTAGGTCGTATTCTTTCACACGGTTTGACAAGTGGATTGGTTTGGTCTGCTGAAAATCTAGGATTTGTTGGGTATGCTTTATTTGCTGGTGTACAACAATTATTGGTTATTACAGGTCTTCACCACATTATTGGTGCAGCAGAAGCACAATTGCTTGCTGATACAAAACATAATTTCATCAACCCATTGATGTCAGTTGCTTTGATTGGACAATCTGGTGCAGTTATTGGTTATTTGATTACTCATTGGAAAGATACTAAAGCTCGTGAACTTTGCTTGCCAAGTTTTGCGTCAACATTGTTTGGTATTAGTGAACCAGCTATTTTCGGTGTTAACCTTCGCTATCGTTACCCACTAATTGCAGGATGTATTGGTGGAGCAGTTGCAGGTGCTTATGTTTACTTTGCAAAATTAACAGCCCTTGGCTTTGGTACAACAGTTGTACCAGGTATTGCTATTTGTGACCCTGCTCACAATGGTTATTTAAATTATATTATTGCCCATTTAATTGGCTTTGGAGTTGGGCTAGCAGCTACAATTATCTTAAAACCATTCTTCAAGGAAGAAAATTAAAAATATAAATCAAAGCCTCCTTATATTGTTTAGGGAGGCTAGATTATTGGAGGAAACATGTATACGAAAGAAGAATACGTGAAAGATTGCCAAATCCATAATGGCATGTGGCGAGTTGTTAATTCAGATTTTAATCGTTTAAATTATCACTTGATGGCACCGACTGGATGGCTTAATGATCCAAATGGTTTAGTTGAAAAAAATGGTATTAATCATATTTATTTTCAATATACTCCTTTTGATGCTGGTTGGGGAATAAAATCTTGGGGGCATTATACTACAAAAGATTGGATTACTTACAAAGAAGAAGAGCCTTTTGTTTTTGCGGATAACAGACTTGATCGCGATGGTGCTTACAGCGGTTCAGCAATTGTCAAAGATGGAGTTATTCATTATTTTTACACTGGAAATGTCAAACTGCTAGATGGTAATTATGATTATGTCTTAAATGGACGTGAGCAAAATACCATTCATTTAATGAGTGATGATGGCTATCATTTTACTGATAAAGCACTCGTTTTAGCAAATAGTGATTATCCAGATGACATGACAACACACGTCAGAGATCCCAAAATTTCAAAAGATGGTGAGAACTATGTCATGGTTTTAGGGGCAAGAAGTGTTGAAGGTAAAGGATGTGCTCTAGTTTATCATTCTGCTGATTTGTCACACTGGCACTATGTGACACGCATACAGACAAGTGAAAAATTTGGCTTTATGTGGGAATGTCCAGATTTATTTAAACTGAACAATCAACTCGTCCTATCAGTTTCACCTCAAGGGCTTGAAAAAGAAGAGACAAGATACCAAAATGTTTTTCAGAGTGGTTATTTTTTGGTAGATGAGAATCACGGCGATTATGCTGTAGGCAAATTTGAAGAGTTTGATTATGGTTTTGATTTTTACGCAGTGCAGACTTTTGAAGATGAAAGTGGTAGAAGAATTTTGATGGCGTGGATGGGCTTGCCAATGGAGTCAGAATACCAAGAAGATCCAACTGTAAAATATAACTGGCGACATGCCTTGACGATGCCAAGAGAGCTAGTTTTTCAAAATGGTGCTGTTTATCAAAGACCTTTGAAGGAATTTGAAAAGCTAAGAAAAAACGAGTTTCAAACTCAAATCTCAGAATTTAAGCAATGGCAAACAGAAAATTGCAGTTTTGAATTGAATGCTTCATTTAGCAACCCTACAGAAAGTTTTTCTCTTCGATTAAGAGACGACGTTGTTTTAACATTTGACGGGTCAATGCTGTCACTAAAAATGGGAGAATCGGGTTTTGGCCGTACACAGCGAAACATTGCTCTAGATAAAGTTAGCCAATTGCAAGTCTTTTCTGATACGACATCGCTAGAAATTTTCATCAATGGTGGTCGTTATACAATGACATCTAGGGTGTTTAGCGATTCATTGAAACAAACAATTTCATTTGATACTAAAGCAGATGGTCGGTTGACAATCTATGATTTGAAAAAGTTTAATATCGAATAAAGAGAAATCTAGCAGAATTTTCTGCTGGATTTTTTTGATTTTATTGAAAATGGGGAAAATAACTTTCGTTAATTTTAAAAATATTCTGTATTTTTAGAAAATAGTGTGCTATAATACCAAACATATCGAAAGAAAGTTTATGGTAGGAGGAAACTTTTATGGATAATAAGTCTACTTTAAAACGTGTTGGACTTGGAGCAGTAAGCTTGGCTTCAGTTGCTTTATTGGCTGCGTGTGGGGGCGAAAATAAAACTGCAGCTAATAAAAACGAGATTAATTGGTACACACCGACTGAGATTTTGACGTTGGATATTTCAAAAAATACTGACCAATATTCTTCATTAGCAATTGGAAACTCATCAAGTAACCTTCTTCGTGTAGATAAAAAAGGCGAACCAAAACCAGATTTGGCTAAAAGTGTCGAAGTTTCTGAGGACGGATTGACTTACACAGCGACTTTGCGTGACGGTTTGAAATGGTCTGACGGCAGTGACTTGACTGCGGATGATTTTGTTTACACATGGCAACGTATTGTTGATCCAAAGACAGCTTCAGAGTATGCTTACTTAGCAGTTGAATCACATCTTGAAAATGCTGATAAGATTAATGCTGGTGAAATCTCTGATTTGAGTCAACTTGGTGTTAAAGCTGAAGGCAATAAAATTACCTTTACGCTTACAAGTCCATGCCCACAATTTAAGTACTATCTAGCTTTTTCTAACTTTATGCCACAGAAAAAAGCATTTGTTGAAAAAGAAGGCGATAAATATGCCACAACCTCTAAAGATCAAATCTATTCTGGACCATATACGATTAAAGGTTGGAACGGAAGTGACGGTAGCTTTACTTTAGTGAAAAATAAATACTATTGGGATGCTAAGAATGTTAAGACTGAAAAAGTCAATCTTCAAGCAATCAAAAAAGCAGATACTGCAGTCCAAATGTATAAAAATGGCGAGCTCGACACTGCGAATATCTCAGCAACTTCATCTATCTATAAAGCAAACAAGAGTAACAAAGAAGTAGTTACAGTTCCAGAAGCTCGTATGACTTACATCGTTTACAACGAAACAGGTTCAGTTGCTTCCCTTGCTAACGAAAAAATTCGTCAAGCACTTAACTTGGCAACAGACCGTCAAGGAGTCGTAGAAGCTGCTATTGATACTGGTTCAAAACCAGCGACAGCACTTGCCACACCAGGTCTTGCAAAATTAACTGATGGTACTGACCTTTCAAAATATGTTGAACCAGGTTATAAATACAATGAAAAAGAAGCAGCTAAGTTGTTTAAAGAAGGTCTTGCAGAACTTGGTACAGATTCAGTGAAATTGACAGTAACTGCAGACTCTGATGATGCAGTGACAAAAGCAGCTGTTGATTACATCAAACAAAGCTGGGAAGAAGCTCTTCCAGGATTGAAGATTGAAGAAAAATTTGTAACCTTCAAACAACGTCTTGAGGATACTAAAAACCAAAACTTTGATGTAGCGCTAGTTTCTTGGGGTGGAGATTATCCAGAAGGGTCAACATTCTATGGTTTGTTCTCATCAACTTCAGCATACAACTATGGTAAAGTATCTAGTGACGAATTTGACACTGCTTATAACAAAGCACTCACAGAAGATGCTTTAGATACAGATGCTGCCGCAGAAGACTATAAGACTGCAGAAAAAGTTCTTTACGAAGGTGCGCATTACAATCCAATCTACTTCCGTAGTACAAAATGGCTTCAAAATCCATCTCTTAAGGGGCTTGTTCGTAATTCAACTGGCTTGACAGTAGACTTTACTTACGCTTATAAAAAATAAAAATTAGAAATATGTTAAAAAGCAAGGTTTATGCAGAAGTTTACCTTGCTTTTTTTCTGTGTAATGTGATATTTATACCACTGAATGATAAAAGTATGTAAGTGGATGTTAGGTTTTGTACAATGCTATAAAGTTTGATAAGGTCAATAGTTTGAGTGATATAAGTTCTAATAGTTACTAAAAATGAAAGATGGAACCCTACTCCAAATGTGATAAAAGATGCCGTATTTTTATAAAAAATAGACAATTCATCCTATCGCTACATAAAGTTAAAAGAAAATGATACGAAAGTTAATCTAAAATATGTTTTTGAAATTTTAATTAATTTTCAAATTTTCTGTATTTTTAGAAAATATTGTGTTATAATACTTTACATACCGAAAGAAAGTTATATGGTAGGAGGATCCATTATGGAGATTAAATCTTTAAAACGTGTTGGCCTTGGAGCTGTCACATTGTTGTCTGTTGCTACGCTAGCAGCATGTGGTGGAAATAACTCATCATCAAAATCTGCTAGCAAAGATATCAATTGGTTCGTACCAACTGAAATCAGTACTCTTGATATTTCTAAAGTAACTGATACTTACTCATCAATTGCTATTGGTAACTCAGGAAGTAACCTTCTCCGTGTTGACAAAGACGGAAAATTGCAACCAGATTTGGCTAAAAGTGTTGATGTTTCAGAAGATGGTTTGACTTACACAGCTACATTGCGTGATGGTCTTAAATGGTCTGACGGTAGCGATTTGACTGCTGAAGATTTTGTTTACACATGGCAACGTATTGTAGATCCAAAAACTGCTTCAGAATATTCTTACCTAGTATCAGATGCTCACGTAGCGAATGCTGATGATGTTATCTCTGGTACAAAAGGTATTGATGAACTTGGTGTCAAAGCGGACGGAAACAAAGTTATCTTTACCTTGTCTAACCCATCTCCACAATTCATGAGTCTTCTATCATTTGCCAACTTCATGCCACAAAGTAAAGCATTTGTTGAAAAAGCAGGTGATGACTATGGTACTACATCAGATAAAGCTTTGTACTCAGGTCCATACACTGTTTCAAAATGGAATGGTACAAATGGTAACTTCACACTTGTGAAAAATAAATACTATTGGGATGCAAAAGACGTTAAAACTAAGAAAGTAAACGTCCAAACAATCAAGAAACCTGATACTGCTGTTCAAATGTACAAAGACGGTGACCTTGATACAGCAAACATCTCAAATACAGAAGCTACATTTAAAGCAAACAAAAACCGTGACGATGTAGTTACAGTTCCAGAAGCAACAACAGCTTACATGGTTTACAACCAAACTGGTACAGTTACAGCTTTGAACAATACTAAAGTACGTCAAGCCCTTAACTTGGCAACTGACCGTGAAGGTATCGTTAAAGCTGCTATCGATACTGGTTCAAAAGCTGCAACAGCTCTTGCACCAACAGGTCTTGAAAAACTTCCTGATGGAACAGACTTGGCTAAATATGTATCACCAGGTTACAGCTATGATAAGAAAGAAGCAGCAAAACTCTTCAAAGAAGGTCTTGCAGAACTTGGTACAGACTCAGTTAAATTGACTATCACAGCTGACTCAGATGCACCAGTTGCAAAAGCTTCAGTTGACTACATCAAACAAACTTGGGAAGAAGCTCTTCCAGGATTGAAAGTTGAAGAAAAATTTGTTACTTTCAAACAACGTCTTGAAGATACTAAGAATCAAAACTTTGATGTTGCTCTTGTTCTTTGGGGTGGTGACTATCCAGAAGGTTCAACATTCTATGGACTCTTCACGACTGGTTCATCATACAACTACGGTAAATTCTCAAATGCTGATTACGATGCTGCATACAAAAAAGCAATCACTACTGATGCATTAGATGCAAAAGCTGCTGCTGATGATTATAAAGCTGCTGAAAAAGCACTTTACGATAACGCACTTTACAACCCAATCTACTTCCGTAGTACTAAATCACTTCAAAATCCTAGCCTTAAAGGACTTGTTCGTAATTCAACAGGTTTGTCTGTAGACTTCACACATGCATACAAAAAATAAGTCGCTTTAAGAGTGATAAAACAAGGTTCGAGCTTGCTCGACCTTGTTTTTTTATCCTCTAAAAAATGTTACAATGAAAGTATCAAATCAGAATAAAGGAAAACGATGCGTTTAGATAAATTTTTAGTTGAAGCAGGAGTTGGCTCACGCACAGAAGTCAAACAATTGCTGAAGAAAAAACAAGTTTTGGTAAATGGAAAATTAGAAACTTCACCAAAAACACAAATTGATGAAAAGGTAGATAAAATCGTCTGTCAGGGACAAAATCTTTCTTATGAAAGATTCGTTTATTACATGCTAAATAAGCCTAAAGGGGTTATTTCAGCAACAGAAGATGACCATCATAAGACGGTTTTAGATTTATTGGACAAGACAGCTTGGGACAAAGAAGTTTTTCCTGTTGGTCGCCTGGATATTGATACTCACGGACTTTTGCTACTAACAAATAACGGCAAGTTAGCGCATGCTATGCTCTCTCCGAAAAAGCATGTTGATAAGCTCTATCGTGCTAAAGTTGCTGGCGTTATGACTGATGAAGATGTTAAGGCGTTTGCAGATGGAATTGAACTGAAAGATTTCACATGTCAACCTGCGCAGCTTAATATCATCAAGGTTGATGAGAAAACAAATACATCTTTGGTTGAAATTGTAATCAAGGAAGGTAAATTTCACCAAGTGAAGCGCATGGTTTTAGCTTGCGGAAAGGAAGTAACTGACTTACAGCGTTTGAGCATGGGGCCGCTTCAATTGGATGAAGAATTGTCTCTAGGAGAGTGGAGACGACTTTCACAAGAAGAACTTGAAAGCTTGCAAAAATTTGGTGTCGAATTGTAAAAATTATGCATTACTTATTTGCTTATTTAAGGTAATCATGTTAAGATAATAGTAATAAAATCAATTGAGCGAGGTGTATTAAGGTGGCATTTGGTGAAAACGGACCACGTAAAAAAACAGCGTTTGAAAAACTGACTTTAGTAGTTGTTATCTTAATGGTTCTAGTAACTGTAGGTGGTCTTATTGCGACTGCTATTGGTTCAATTATTTAAAGAACGCTGAAGAGGCGTTTTTTTATGCTTTGACAAATCAAATTTATACTAATGAAAGAATAGGAATTAATAATGAGTATGTTTTTAGATACTGCCAAGGTTAGCGTTAAAGCAGGTCGCGGCGGTGACGGAATGGTTGCCTTCCGTCGTGAAAAATATGTTGCTAACGGCGGTCCTTGGGGCGGTGACGGAGGTAAAGGTGGCTCAGTTATCTTTAAAGTTGACGAAGGGCTTCGTACTTTGATGGACTTCCGCTATAACCGCATTTTTAAAGCAAAATCAGGTGAAAAAGGGATGACAAAAGGGATGCACGGACGTGGTGCGGAAGACCTTATTGTTCGTGTCCCAGAAGGAACAACTGTTCGTGATGCTGAGACTGGCAAAGTCATCACTGACCTTGTTGAAAATGGTCAAGAATTTGTTGTTGCGCGCGGTGGACGTGGTGGACGTGGTAATATTCGTTTTGCAACACCACGTAACCCTGCGCCAGAAATTGCTGAAAATGGTGAACCAGGTGAAGAACGTGACCTTCAACTTGAATTGAAAATTTTGGCTGATGTTGGTCTAGTAGGTTTCCCATCAGTTGGTAAATCAACTCTTCTTAGTGTTGTAACAGCAGCAAAACCAAAAATTGGTGCTTATCACTTTACGACAATCGTGCCAAACCTTGGTATGGTTCGTACAAAATCTGGTGATAGCTTTGCAATGGCTGACCTTCCAGGTTTGATTGAAGGAGCATCGCAAGGTGTTGGTCTTGGTACACAGTTCTTGCGTCACATCGAACGTACACGTGTTATTTTGCACGTTATTGATATGTCAGCAAGTGAAGGACGTGATCCATATGAAGATTATCTTGCTATCAACAAAGAGCTTGAAAGCTACAACCTTCGTTTGATGGAACGTCCACAAATTATTGTTGCTAACAAAATGGACATGCCTGAAGCAGAAGAAAACTTGAAAGTCTTCAAGGAGAAATTAGCGGCTAACTATGATGATTTTGATGAAGTGCCAATGATTTTCCCAATTTCAAGTTTAGCTCACCAAGGTTTAGAAAATCTTATGGAAGCAACTGCAGAATTACTTGATAAGACTGACGAATTCTTGCTTTACTCTGATGATGATATGATTGATGAAGAAGTTTACTATGGATTTGATCCAGATGAACGTCCGTTTGAAATTTCACGTGATGACGATGCTGCTTGGGTATTGTCAGGTGAAAAACTTGAAAAACTCTTTGTCATGACTAACATGGAACGTGACGAATCTATCATGAAATTTGCCCGTCAATTGCGTGGTATGGGTGTTGATGAAGCACTTCGTGAACGCGGTGCAAAAGACGGTGATATTGTCCGAATCGGTAAATTCGAATTCGAATTTGTGGATTAATTTGCCACTTGTCCTTGATAGCTTAGCTACTTAACGACAAGACAGCAAGTTTTATGCTAGTAGATAGGCTGATTCCGATAGTAAAATGATTTAACTGGAGGTTCTTATGGGTGAAAAACCGATATCTTTTAGAGATAAAGATGGTAATTTTGTATCAGCAGCCGATGTTTGGAATGCTGAAAAGCTTGAAGAACTTTTCAATACACTTAATCCAAATCGTCGTTTCCGTTTGGAACGCGAAAAATTGGCAAAAGAAAAAGCAGGAGAAGTTGAAGACCAAGAGTCTTAATCATCTTTCCTGCCTAAGCTCAGCAATTTGCTGGGCTTTTTTAGTGCTTTTCTAAAAAAATTTCATTCAAACAATAGGATATTTTTGGAACTTCCTGAATAAAGGCTATGTCGTGAGAGACACTTATAATACATCCATCAAAATCTGCTAAGAGCTTTCTTACGATAGGCTGGCTAGTTGGAGAGAAGTGTCTGGTTGGTTCGTCCAAAATCAAAATGTGATTTTTGGCTAGGGCCATATGAGCTAGAAATAATTTTGCTTTTTGACCACCAGATAATTCATTAGTAGGGTGTTCCATTTCAAAACGAGTAAATCGCAAACTACCTAAGATTGTTCTCGCATCGGTCTCGGTTGAAACATCTCTTAAAAAATCTATGGCGCTCATTTCTTTAGGCAAAAAGTTATCATAATCCTGTGGCATGTAACCGATAGATAAATTTTTATCTTGCTGTAATGTGTCATAAATTTTCTTCAATAAACAAGTTTTACCTATGCCGTTTTTTCCTGTAATAACAATTTTATCTCTTCCAAAAACTTTTAAATCAATATTCTGATTAGTAAGCAATTTTTCGTTATTCCACGATAGAATGCACTTTTTGTTGTCAAGTGGTTCGATGTTATTAAAAGAAAGTGACAGATTATCCATTTCTTCTGGAAAATCTGGTAAATGCTCATCTTGTTTATGGTATCTTTTTTCAAGTGAAAGGATATTTTTCATTTTTTTAGCTGCAAGCCTGCCAACTGAGCTATCATGTGTATTTCTAACTTTAAATTGAACTGCTTGGTGTAGTCGGTGAATTTTTTCGTCCCGTTTTTGCTTTGCTTTTTTAGCGTTTTTAGCTAAATTGTGTTGTTTTTGATAAGAGTTTTTGCGATATTTGAGATAATCTGAATATTTTCCTGGAAAATAGTTGGAACGGGCGAGTTGTCGATGTCTGATGAGTTCAAGATGTAAAATGGCAGTAGCTGTTTTTTCTAGGACAGATTCGTCATGAGATATAAATATAATAGTTTTATCTGATGTTTGGATAAATTTTTGTAATGCAAACTGACTTTCTAAGTCAAGATCACTAGAAGGTTCATCGAGTAAAAGTAAATCAGGATTTTCACCAGCTAGTTTTGCAAGTTGGAGTTTTAGTCGTTCTCCTCCAGATAAGTGACCTAGAGGTAAGTTATTATCTTCTAATTTTTTTATGTCTAAATCTAACAATGCAGCTGACTGATAAAAAGCATTGTAGTCAAATAAATCCTCTGAATTTTTGAACAAAAATTCTAAAACAGTTTGTTGCCTTTTTTGTTCTGACAGAGTTTGAGGCAAGTATCCAATTTTGTTGAAAGTATTTTGGATAGCTCCTTCAACAGTTGTGTAATCGTGAATCTTTGAGGGAGAAAGTATGAGTTTCAGTAGAGTTGATTTTCCAGTTCCTTCTTCTCCGATAATTGCTAATTTTTCACCTGGTTTGACAATCATGCTTAAATCGCAAATTATTTTCTTATAATCCCTGATATGGGTTATGGTTAAATGAGAAATTTCTAGCATATAAACCTCGCTTTCAATAAAACACACTCCACCTTATCAGGCAGAGTGTATCTCATTATGGTCAACGCTAAAAATATCCCCAAAATTGGCTAATATCTTGTAGGGGATGGAAGAAGGTATAAGAGTGCACTAAAAACAAAACCTGATAAGGATTACCAAAATTTTTGTTCTTAGTTGTTCAATGCACTGTGTCCTCCTAATAGATTTGTCTTAATTTTAGCAGATAACTAGCATTCTTGTCAAAGAATATGATAAAAAACTTCCAACAAAAAGTTGGAAGTTGTGTTTATTAATAATTTTCAGCTCGAATTTCAAAGTAAGATTGAGCGTGTGCACATACTGGACAAATTTTTGGAGCTTTTGTTCCGACAATGATATGTCCGCAGTTGCGGCATTCCCAAATTTTAACTTCACTCTTTTCAAAGACTTGAGAAGTTTCGATGTTTTTCAAAAGAGCACGATAACGATCTTCGTGATGTTTTTCGATTTCTGCAACCATCAAGAATTTTTTCGCTAATTGAGGGAAACCTTCTTCTTCAGCTGTTTTAGCGAATTGGACGTACATGTCAGTCCATTCGTAGTTTTCACCGTCAGCAGCAGTTTCAAGATTTTCAGAAGTATCACCGATACCATACAATTCTTTGTACCACATTTTGGCGTGCTCTTTTTCGTTGTTAGCTGTCTTTAAGAAAAGGTCGGCAATTTGTTCGAGACCATCTTTTTTAGCTCTTGAAGCAAAAAAAGTGTACTTGTTGCGAGCTTCAGATTCTCCAGCGAACGCAGCTTGCAAGTTTTTTTCAGTTTGAGTGCCTGCATACTTAGACATATCAAAGTCCTCCTTATATTAAAACAGTAGAAAATCTACTGAGTATCACAGATGAGTAGTTATTTGGATTTGCTACGAATAGATAAGATTATCTCGCTTATGACAAATCTTATAAAGATAAGTGAGGTAAAAGCCAAGTCTGATAGATTTTTTGACTTGTAGTTTGTCTAAACAACCTAACTTAAGTCTAACAAAAGCAAATATGAAAGTCAAAATTTTGGCAGAGAAGGAACAATATTTTTGTAACAAAAAAGCCGAGGTGCTGAGCACCTGGCTTTTCGTTATTAAACGTTTAATACTTTGTTTAAGAAGTCTTTTAGACGTGGGTGTTGTGGGTTATCAAAGATTTGTTCTGGTGTTCCATCTTCGATAAAACGTCCACCGTCTGTAAAGATAACACGGTTAGCTACTTTACGGGCAAATCCCATTTCGTGAGTAACAATCAACATTGTCATGCCTTGTTCTGCCAAGTCTTTCATAACCCCAAGAACGTCACCGACCATTTCTGGGTCAAGTGCAGAAGTTGGTTCATCAAAAAGCATGACATCAGGATTCATAGCCAAGCTGCGAGCGATGGCAACACGTTGTTTTTGACCACCAGATAAGCTATCTGGTTTGGCGTCGCGTTTATCAGCAAGACCAACTTTTTCAAGAAGTTCCATCGCATGTTTTTCAGCTTCTTCTTTACTTTGTTTTCCAAGTTCGATTGGAGCAAAAGTAATGTTTTCAAGGACTGTCATGTGTGGGAAGAGGTTGAAGTGTTGGAATACCATACCAATGTTTTCGCGAACTTTATCAACATCAGTAGCTGGGTCAGAAAGTTCATATCCATCTACAACAACTTTACCGCTTGTGATTGTTTCAAGAAGGTTAAGTGTACGAAGGAAAGTTGATTTACCAGAACCAGAAGGTCCAATGATGCAGACAACATCACCTTCGTGGAATTGTGTTGTAATTCCTTTTAAGACTTCATTATCTCCATAAGATTTATGCAAATCTTGTACATCAATTTTTAATTCTGCCATTATTTAAGCCTCTTTTCTAGACGTTTTGCCAAACGAGTCAAAAGGGTGATCATTACAAGGTAGATTACTGCTAAGATAGCGTACATACGGAATGATTGGTAGTTACGTGCGATAATGATTTTACCAGTTTGGAAGAGTTCAACAAGACCAATTGCAGATACGATTGTTGTATCTTTAAGTGAGATAACAAATTGGTTGATGAAGTTTGGTAACATTACACGAACTGCTTGTGGCAAGATAACTTTTTTCATTGTCTTACCGTATGAGATACCAAGGCTTCGACTTGCTTCCATTTGTCCTTTTGGAACAGCTTCAATACCACCGCGAACGATTTCAGCGATATAAGCACCAGCGTTCAATGAAAGAGCAATAGTAGCAGCAAGGAAGTCATTGATTGGGCTTTGGTGTCCTGTCATTGATTCAATGAGGTTTGGAATTCCCCAGAAGATGAATGCAGCAACAATCATCAATGGAATACCACGTACGACGTCAACAAAGATTGCTGAGATTGTACGAAGAACTTTGTTTGGAGCAACTGCCATCATACCAAAGATGATACCAATAACCATAGCGATAGCAAATGAGATAAGTGTAAGGCTAAGAGTTGTTCCAAGACCTGTTAGCAATTGAGAGTAGTTGTTTTTAATCAATCCCCAAATTGTTGTTTCATCAACACTTGAAGATGATTGCTTGTTATCAGATGTTCCTAGGTATTTGCTTACGATTTTATCGTATTTACCTGATTTTACAAGAGCAGCAAGACCGTTGTTGAACATTTCAAGCAATTCTGGGTTTGCACCTTTATTAACGGCAAATCCATATTCACCAGATTTTTCACCATCGATTGGTGTTTCGAATTTACGACCTTGTTTGATAGCGTAACGAAGGACTGCTTCGTCATCCATAAGAGCGTCAATTGAACCAGAGTTCAAACTATCGTACATTGTAGATGCTTCATCAAATGCACGAAGTGAGTAACCATACTGGTCAGCGTGTTCTGACAACCATGTGTATGAAGCAGTACCGTTTTTAGCACCAACAGTCTTACCATTCAAATCTTCATATGCTTTTACAGAGCTTCCTTTTTTAACAGCAAGCAAAATATTTGAAGTGTAGTATGGGTCAGAGAAGTCGAAAATTTCTTTACGAGCATCTGTGATTGACATACCAGCAATAACAGCATCTGCTTGACCGGCTTGAACAGCATTAAGTGCAGCATCAAAACCAGGATTTGAAAGTTCAATATTGAAACCTTGTTGTTTTGCGATTGCTTTGATTAAGTCAACGTCGATTCCTTCGTATTTGCCTGAGTCATTTTGGTACTCAAATGGCGCAAATGAAGAATCCATGACGATTTTGTAAGTTGATTTTACAGGTGTTGCTTTTGCTGATGCATCACCAGAAAGTTTTAAGCTATCTGATGTGACAACAGTTGATTTGTCAGCTGAGTCTTCAGAGTTACCAAGCCATTTTGCCATGATAGCATCATAAGTACCATCTTCTTTCATAGCATCAAAGGCTTCGTTGAATTCGTCGATAAGGTATTCGTATTTGCTACCTTTTTTAACGGCGAATGCAAAGCTACCAACTTTTTCACCATCAATATTGATAGCGTAGTCTTTACCTTGGTTAATAGCATATTGGACAACTGGTTGGTCATCCATAGCAGCATAGATAGAACCAGCATCAAGGCTGTTGTTCATCAAATCGCTTGTATCAAATGTTTTGATTTTATAGTTGTATTTTTTTTGATTTTCTTTTAGGAAGCTTTGAGCTGCGGTACCATTTTTAACACCAACAGTTTTTCCTGAAAGTTGTTTATAGTTTGTCACTTTAGCATCGCTACGAGTGTAGACAACGACAGCGGTATCGTAATAAGTATCTGAGAATGTGAAGACTTTTTTACGAGCTTCAGTAACTGTTGTACCAGCCATAAGAGCGTCGGCTTGACCAGCTTGGACAGCATTAACGGCAGCATCGAAACCAGGGAAAGTCATCTCGACGTCCCAACCCTCTCGATTTGCGACTTCATTAATAATGTCAACGTCAATACCTTTATAAACTTGATCTGAATCTTTGAATTCGAATGGGGCATAAGCAGTGTCAGATACAATACTAATTGTATCAGCTTGCGCATTTGCACCAAACACAAAGATTGCAGAAATCATAGCTAGCATAATAGCTTTCAATTTGTGCTTCATGTTAGTCTCCTTTTGTATAGATTGGTTTAATTATATCAAAATAACAGTGCCAAGGCAACTTAGATTTCTTGCCCGTGTTAGAAAACCTAACATGGAATGTCATGACATGGCGGATTTAGGACCTAGTAAGAGTAATTTACCTATATTTGTGTTAAAATGTAGGTATTAAATTACAGCTCGAGGAAAGATATGATAGATAGAATAGAAGATAATCAATTTAAACTTGTTTCAAAATACGAACCATCCGGAGATCAGCCGCAGGCGATTGAGACTTTGGTTGATAATATTGAGGGTGGAGAAAAAGCTCAGATTCTTCTTGGGGCAACGGGTACTGGTAAGACTTACACGATGAGTCAGGTTATTGCTAAGGTCAATAAGCCTACGCTGGTCATTGCTCACAATAAAACTCTGGCAGGACAGCTCTACGGGGAGTTCAAAGAATTTTTCCCAGATAATGCGGTTGAATATTTTGTATCATACTATGATTACTACCAACCAGAAGCTTATGTACCATCTAGTGATACTTATATTGAGAAAGATAGCTCGGTCAATGATGAGATTGATAAACTCCGTCACTCGGCAACTTCGGCTTTGCTAGAGCGCAATGACGTTATCGTGGTAGCTTCTGTGTCATGTATTTATGGTTTGGGTTCACCAAAAGAATATGCAGATAGTGTTGTCAGCCTTCGTCCAGGTCAAGAAATCTCACGTGACCAATTGTTAAATGACTTGGTTGATATTCAATTTGAACGAAATGATATTGATTTTCAGCGTGGACGTTTCCGTGTTCGAGGAGACGTTGTTGAAATCTTCCCAGCTAGTCGAGACGAACACGCCTTTCGTGTTGAATTTTTCGGTGATGAAATCGACCGCATCCGAGAAATTGAAAGCTTGACTGGTAAGGTTCTTGGTGAGGTAGAACATTTGGCTATTTTCCCTGCCACTCACTTTATGACTAATGAAGAGCATATGGAGCATGCCATCAAGAATATTTTGGAAGAAATGGAAGAACAGGTTAAGAAGTTCGAAGAGGAAGGTAAACTCATTGAAGCGCAGCGTATTCGCCAACGTACAGAGTATGATGTGGAAATGCTACGTGAAATGGGGTATACAAATGGTGTCGAAAACTATTCTCGTCACATGGATGGACGTTCAGAAGGTGAACCACCTTTCACGCTTCTTGATTTCTTTCCAGAAGATTTTCTTATTATGGTTGATGAAAGTCACATGACGATGGGGCAAATTAAGGGAATGTATAACGGCGACCGCTCTCGTAAGGAAATGTTGGTTAACTATGGTTTCCGTCTTCCAAGTGCTCTTGATAACCGTCCACTTCGTCGTGAGGAGTTTGAAAGCCATGTTCATCAGATTGTCTACGTATCAGCGACACCAGGTGATTATGAACTTGAGCAAACAGACACAATCGTCGAACAAATCATTCGTCCGACAGGTCTGCTTGACCCAGAAGTTGAGGTTCGTCCAACTATGGGTCAAATGGATGATCTGCTTGGTGAAATCAATGCTCGTGTTGAAAAAGGTGAGCGTACCTTTATTACAACACTTACTAAGAAAATGGCAGAAGATTTGACAGATTACCTCAAGGAAATGGGGGTCAAAGTCAAATACATGCACTCAGACATCAAGACTTTGGAACGTACGGAGATTATTCGCGACTTGCGTTTGGGAGTGTTTGATGTCTTGATTGGGATTAACTTGCTTCGTGAAGGGATTGACGTACCAGAAGTTAGCTTAGTTGCCATCCTTGATGCGGATAAAGAAGGTTTCCTTCG
This sequence comes from Streptococcus equinus, assembly GCF_049393735.1. Lineage (GTDB taxonomy): Bacteria > Bacillota > Bacilli > Lactobacillales > Streptococcaceae > Streptococcus > Streptococcus equinus_G. The sequence continues at coordinate 1,170,712 of NZ_CP185946.1, read as the reverse complement.
AAATGAACGAGGTCTGATTCAAACGATCGGTCGTGCAGCTCGTAATAGCGAAGGACACGTTATTATGTATGCTGATAAGATTACTGAATCTATGCAAAAAGCTATGGATGAAACGGCACGTCGTCGTGAAATTCAAATGCGTTACAATGAAGAACATGGCATTGTTCCGCAAACAATCAAGAAAGATATTCGCGATTTGATTTCGATTTCTAAAGCAAATGATACAGACGTTGCTGAAGATACACCAGATTACAGCAGCATGAATAAAGCTGAACGCAAAGAAGCTATTAAGAAACTTCAAAAACAAATGCATGAAGCTGCAGAAATGCTTGATTTCGAACTCGCTGCTCAATTGCGTGATATGGTATTAGAATTAAAAGCGATGGATTAGGGGAGGAGAATTTTAAAAATGTCTCGTGCACAAAGTGTGATTTTAACGAATATGTGCTTAATTGAAGACGAAAATGGAAATGTCGTTATGCAGGTTCGTGACCCAAAACGTTATTCTTGGTCAGGATACGCCCTTCCTGGAGGTCACATTGAAGCTCACGAGGGGCTCGTGGAGTCTGTGATTCGTGAAGTTAAGGAAGAAACTGGTTTAACCATTAAAAATCCGCAACTCGTTGGAATGAAACATTGGTACACAAAAGAAGACGAGCGTTACCTTGTTTTCTTGTATCGCGCTTCTGATTTTGAGGGTGAGATTCACTCAACTGAAGAAGGTGAAATCAAATGGGTAGCCAGAAAGGATTTGCCTAATTTAGATTTAGCCTATGATATGCTTAATTTACTTCGTGTCTTTGAAGAAGATGACCTTAACGAACTCTTTTATCGTGAACGGTTGGAAGACGATTTCTTACGTGAATTTTGGTGAGAATAGAAAGTTTTCTTCCTATAATATGATAAGATTTTAAGACATACAAAAAGCTTGGAACTATTGTTCCAAGCTTTCTTTGATAATTAATAAATAGAAGGGGAGAAGTTGGTAACTTCTTCTTATTTAACTGAACCACCAGTGATGCCTTCAACGTAGTATTTTTGCATGAACATGAAGAGCAATGTGATTGGAACAGCGATAAGAACTGAACCAGCAGTGAATGACATGAACCAGTCATTGATGGTATCTTGTTGCAACATTGAGAAAAGTCCAATGGCAACGGTGTATTTACTTGTCGCATCACCAAGGATAACTTTGGCGAAGATGAAATCAATCCAAGGACCGATGAAAGCCATAAGCGCTGTGTAGACAATGATTGGTTTAGATAGAGGGAGAGTGATTTTAAAGAAAATGTCAGCGCGTGTTGCTCCATCAATCATGGCAGATTCATCGAGGGAGTAAGGGATTGTATCAAAGAAACCTTTGGCGATGTAGAAACCAAGTGCCGCACCGGCTGAGTAAACTAGGATAAGTGCTAACAATGTTTGGTCGAGGTTGAATGCCTTGAGGATGTAGTAGACTGCAATCATACTCATGAATCCAGGGAACATGTTAAGCACAAGAGCTAGTTTTAAGAAACCATTACGGTGTTTGAACTTGATACGGCTAAGAGAATATGCCATAGCAACAGTAATGAATGTTGAAATAACACAAGTAGCTGAAGCAACAAATAATGTATTCATAAACCATTGTCCAAATGGAAAGGCATCTGAGGTAAATAGTTTAATGTAATTATCCAGCGTCCAAGTTTTTGGAATGAAGTAGTTAACGTATGCTGTTCCTTCGCCACGGAAGCTAGTAAGAACAACCCAAACGATTGGAAAGAGCCAGATGATTGATAAAACAATCAAGAGAATATAGACGAATGTCAGTGTTAAACGTTTTTTGTTTTTCATTATTTGGCAACCCCTTCCTTGTAAGAACTTGTTCTTGTGTAAGCAAGTAAACTAAATACCGCAGAAAGAACGAAGATGAGAATACCGATAACAGAAGCAAGGTTGTAGTCAGCAGCAGTTACAGTCAAATTGTAGAGCCAAGTAACTAGCAAGTCTGTGCTACCAGCTTGGTAGAAGTTAGAGTTAGTAGGTCCACCACCAGTAAGAAGGTAGATAACGTTGAAGTTGTTGATGTTACCGATAAATTGTTGAATCAAGTTTGGCATCATCACAAGTAAGATTTGAGGGAATGTGATTGATTTAAAGATTTGGAATTTATTGGCACCATCGATTTCAGCGGCTTCGATTTGTTCTTGTGGCAAGTTCATGATAATACCAGAAGCAACAAGCATTGTTACTGGAATACCAACCCACATGTTAACGATGATGATTGAGAATTTAGCCCAAATTGGGTCAGACAAGAATGGTAATGGATTTGCTGTCGAGATTAGTCCAATTTTTTCAAGGAATGCATTGATTGGACCAGCGTCACTAAGCAAGTTTCTCATAATGAGAAGTGAAATGAATTGTGGTACGGCAATTGTGATGACGAAGATTGTGCGCCACATTTTTTTCAATTTCAAACCTTTGGTATTGATGATAAGTGCTAGAACAATACCAAAGAAGAAGTTAGTAACTGTTGCAAAAACAGCCCAAATCAAAGTCCATGAAAGAACTGGGAAGAAAGTTCCAGCCATACGACCGTTAAAGATGTTACCAAAGTTAGCAAAACCAACCCAGTCAAACAAACTTTTCGGTGGTAGATGATTGTGGTCATAGCTTGTAAATGCCAGACAAATCATATAAATCAATGGCAAAATTGTAAAGAGCAGAACTCCAATCATTGGAATTGTCATCAAAGTCATGTGGAAACGACCATTTGCCAAAGTTTCAAAATCTTCTTTAAAGGTAGGAACTTTCAAACCTTCTTTATCGATGACGTAAAGATTTCGAGCGCTCTTGAGGTTGCACCAGTAGATGTAGGCAAAGACAAGGCAGAAAATCAATGACGCAAGTCCGAAGATGAGCATTAACATTGAATTATCACCATCTACGGCAACTTTCATTTTTATACCATTAACGGTTTGTTCAACGAGCCCTTGTTCGTGTGTTCCCAGAGTGATTAACCCTTGAAGATTTGGGATAATCTGAGAGAAGAAAGTAATCAAGAAAAGAATTTCAGAAAGTAAAAATAGACAACCTTTGATAATCTGTTTATGGTAAAAGTTTGAAAATCCCATAATCAGAAATGACAGTTTAGTGTCGAATTTTCCTTTTTGAAAGGCTTCTTTAACAGATACACTGTCAAAATAGTGTGAATTTGTCATACAAAACTCCTTTTAAAGCATTGTTGGAAGTCACTGCTAAAACTTTAAAATTAAATGGCTTAGCAATAACTCCGACAATGTTTTCCCTAAAAATAAAGTGGGGAAGTAACTCCCCACCAAAAACATTTTATTTAGCGTTTGCTAAATCTTTGTCAAATTGTTGCAATTTAGCGAGGTAGTCACTACTTTGAATTTTTCCATTGTAGACATCGCTGAGAAGAGCAGCACTTTCAGTCCAGAATGTTGTCATTTGGCTAAGTTTTGGTGTAACTACTGTGTAGTCAGATGAAGAAGCCATCTTGATGACTGCTTGAGCTAGTTCGTCAGATTGAACTGTGTCTGATGCTTGAACTTCTTTGTTAGCAGGAATGATGTTACGACCTTCGTAAGTGAATTGGTTTTCTTGGCTTTCTGCGCTAGTAAGCATAGAAGCAAGTTTGTAAGAAGCAGCGATACGATCAGTATCAGAACCAGCAGGTGCTTGGTTAACAGCGAAAAGTTTCACACCAAGGAAAGCTTTTTGTTGAACGTCGTTACCACCGATTGAGATTTTTGGATAAACGGCAATACCTAGATTGTCTTTACCGACAGCATCTTGAGCAGCTTTGAGATCCCAAGGACCAGATTCAAGTGAAGCAACACTACCATCACCGAATTTAGACATGGCATTTTCAGCAGTCAAGTTAACGAAGCCTTTGTTTGATTTTTGATCAGCAATCCATTGAAGCACTGATACACCAGCATCGTTACCCCAGTTTGTGCCGTCAACAGTTTCACCGTCTTCACCAAATAGTGTGTCACCAACTGACATGAAGAGAGGAGCAGTTGAATAAGCGTTCATTGCTTTGAAAGTAGCACCGAATGTTGCTTTGCTTGTGATTGTTTCATAGCTTGCAACATCTTCGCTTGAAAGTTTTGATTTATTATAGAAGAGAACTTGAGATTCGATACCAAATGGGAATGCATAAGTTTTACCGTTGTATTTTGCACCAGCAACTGCTTGATCAGTATCGTTTTCTGCGATTTCTTTAGCGTAGTCTTCAGGAACTTCTTGAATAACTCCAGATTCAACTAGTTGACCAAGTTGGTCGTGCGGAAGTGAGAAGACATCAGCAGCTTTTTGAGGGTCTTTTTTAACGTTTTCTTGTGCTTTAGAATCGTTTGATTCAACCATCTTAACAGTGTAACCAGATTCTTTTTCAAAATCTTTTACAACAGCAGTGTAAGATTTTTTAGCACCAGTTGGTACCCAAAGTTTAATTGTCTTGCTGTCAGAAGCAGAAGATGATTTAGTTGATGAGTTGTTAGAGCAAGCAACTAAAACACTTCCAGCAAGTGTCAAACCTGCACCAGCAAGGACCATTTTTTTCCATGTGTTCTTCTTCATGAGTTTTCCCCTCCTAGAGAAAGTTTTATATTATTTACAGTTATTATTATGCAACCGTTTGCGGATATTGTCAAGCGTTTTCATCAAAAAAGTTCAAAAAAATTGGTCTTAAAAATATGAAAGCTGATATAAATAGCATAAATCTGGTATAAAACAGCCTTTATTTCCTATAAATTATCCTTATAAATCTCTATAATTTTAAAAAATAAGCAAAATTAAAGCAAACAATTGCAGAAATCAATCATTTATGTATAATAGGTGATAAAAAAAGGATAATTTACCTCGAAAACCTTGTCAGTACAGTAAATCTATTATAAAATGAAAGGTGCAAAGGAGACTTAGATGGTTACAATTAAAGATGTAGCGGCTAAAGCTGGTGTGAATCCTTCAACGGTTAGCCGTGTTTTGAAGGATAATAGATCCATTTCCCAGAAAACAAAAGAAAAAGTTAGGAAAGCGATGGCAGAACTCGGCTATGTCCCAAATGTTGCTGCACAAATGCTTGCAAGTGGTTTAACTTATAATGTTGGATTAATTTTTCCACCATTGATTACCCCAGATCGTTTGAATGAACCGTTCTTTATGCAAATTCTTTCAACAATAACCAGCGAAGCTAAAGTAAATGACTTCACTGTTTCAATTGCAACGGGTATGACTGTTGAAGAATTGGAAGAACAGGTTAAATTGATGTACCGTCAGAAACGTGTTGATGGTTTTATTATCTTATATTCAGATCCAGAAGACCCTGTTCGTAAATATTTGATGGAAAATGAAGTGCCATTTGTTATCGTTGGTGCCCCTGAAGGTTTTGAAAATGATATTACTTATATAGATAATGACAACCAGTTGATGGGGAAAAAAGCTGTTGAGTACCTTTACCAAAAAGGTCATCGCGACATTTTATTTATTACCGATGATTTGAAATCAGAAGTGTCATCGGAACGTTATTTTGGATATCTTCGTGGTATGGAAAAATTAGGACTTCAAAGTGAAAAAGCCTTATTATTCGATCGTAGAGATCCAGTTGTAATGGAAAATTTGATTGAGCAGATTAAATCAAGCAAGGCTACGGCTTTGATTGTTATTGCTGATACAATTTCAGTGCGACTATCTCAGTTTTTATCATATTATGAATTAAAAGTACCTGATGATATTTCGATTATCACTTTCAATAATTCTGCTTACTCAACTTTGATTCATCCTTATATGACAACTTTTGATATTAATGTTGCAAATCTTGGTCGAACAAGCTTCAGACGATTGGTTGAGCTAATCAAATCACCAGATAAAGCTATTACCGAAAAAATCATTGTCCCATTCTCATTGATAGAGCGCGAAAGTGTTCGTCAACTAGATGCTGACATTTAGTAGTAAACTTTTATAAAAATAACAACCTTAATTGCTAAAATTTTTTAGCGGTTAAGGTGTTTTTTTATTTTTTTGCAAAAAAATGATTGACTAACGCAAACGCTTGCGTTATAATTTGCAGTGTAAAGATAGCTGATAAAGGAGAAAACATATGGAAAAACGTGCAAGTGGTGTATTGATGCATATCACATCATTACCTGGCAAACAAGGGGTGGGAACATTTGGTCAAGAAGCCTATAACTTCGTTGATTTCTTGGTCGAGACAGACCAAACCTACTGGCAAATCCTACCATTAACAACAACTAGTTATGGTGACTCCCCTTATCAATCATTCTCAGCCACTGCTGGGAATACACACTTAATTGACTTAGAATTACTTTGCAAACAAGGTTATTTGGCAAAAGAAGATTATGAAACAGTCAACTTTGGCGATGATTTAGAAAAAGTTGATTATGCTCGCATTTTTGAAGCACGTCGTCCAATTTTAGAGAAAGCAGTTGCAGCATTTATGCAAAGTGCTGACAACCAAAAAGTACTTGCTGAATTTGAAAAAGAAGCAACTTGGGTGAAAGATTACGCTGAATTCATGTCAATCAAAGAATTCTTTGGTAATAAAGCTTTACAAGAATGGGATGACAAAGCAGTTGTTCGACGTGAAGAAGCCGCACTTGATTCATATCGTGAGAAATTAAAAGACGTTATTACTTATCACGAGGTCACTCAATATTTCTTCTACCAACAATGGTCTGATCTAAAAACTTATGCCAACAAAAAAGGCATCAAGATTATCGGTGACATGCCAATTTATGTTTCTGCTGATAGTGTTGAAGTTTGGACAATGCCTGAACTTTTCAAAGTTGATGCTGAAAAGAATCCACTTTGCATTGCAGGGGTTCCTGCTGACTCATTCAGTGATGATGGTCAACTCTGGGGAAATCCAATTTATGATTGGGAAAATCATAAAAAGACTAACTATGCTTGGTGGGTTTACCGTATTAAAGAAGGAATTAAATTATACGACCTTCTTCGAATCGATCACTTCAAAGGTTTCTCAGATTATTGGGAAATTCGTGGTGATTACGAAACTGCAAACGACGGTAGCTGGCAACCTGGTCCAGGACGAGCATTATTTGATGTTGTAAAAGAAGAACTTGGAGACCTTCCAATCATTGCTGAAAACCTTGGTTACATCGATGCTAAAGCTGAAAAACTTTTACAAGATACAGCATTCCCAGGCATGAAGATTCTTGAGTTCGGTTTCTATGACACTGAAGGAAAGAGTATTGATGCACCGCATAACTGCATTAAAAATAGTGTTGCCTACAACGGTACACATGATAATGAAGTGGTTAACGGTTGGTATGAGAACTTGACTGATGAACAAAAATCATTTGTTGATGCCTACACACATCGTCATGATGGCGAGCCAATCACACAAACTATGCTTCGTACTTTGTTTGCAACAGTTAGTGATGTTGCAATTGCAACTATGCAAGATATTTTGGATAAACCAGCGGATTCTCGTATGAACATTCCAAATACAGTTGGTGGTAACTGGCAATGGCGTATGCTTAAGGAAGATTTGACTGATGAGCGCAAAGCTTTCTTGAAAGACATTACAGCTCTTTATTGTCGTAAAAATACATTCAAATAAAAAAGAAAAAGGAATATTATAATGACAACTAAATTCACAGATTATGTAACATCAAAAGGTCAAAAACTTGCTGACTTGAGTAATGAAGATATCTATGTAGCGCTTTTGCACTACGTGAAAGAGCTAGCTGCGCAAAAGCCAAAAAACACTGCAAAACGCAAAGTTTACTACATTTCAGCTGAGTTTCTTATTGGTAAACTTTTGTCTAATAACTTGATTAACCTTGGTATTTACAAAGATGTTAAAGCTGAATTAGCTGCAGCTGGTAGATCAATCGCTGAAGTTGAAGATGTTGAACTTGAACCATCACTTGGTAATGGTGGTCTTGGACGTTTGGCATCATGTTTCATCGATTCAATGTCAACTCTTGGTATCAACGGTGAGGGTGTTGGTCTTAACTATCACTGCGGACTTTTCAAACAAGTTTTCGTTGATAACCAACAAGAAGCTGAAGCTAATTACTGGATTGAAAAAGATTCATGGCTTGTTCCAACTGATATCAGCTACGATGTACCATTCAAAAATTTCACACTTAAATCTCGCCTTGACCGCATCGATGTTCTAGGTTACAAACGTGATACTAAGAACTATTTGAACTTGTTTGATATCGATGGTCTTGATTACGGTTTGATTCACGATGGTATTTCATTTGATAAAACTGAAATCAAGAAAAACTTGACACTCTTCCTTTACCCAGATGACTCAGATCGTAATGGTGAGTTGCTTCGTATTTACCAACAATATTTCATGGTTTCAAATGCTGCGCAATTGTTGATTGATGAAGCTCTTGAACGTGGATCAAACTTGCATGATTTGGCTGACTATGCTTACGTTCAAATCAATGATACTCACCCATCAATGGTTATCCCTGAACTTATCCGTCTCTTGACTGAAAAACACGGTATTGATTTTGAGGAAGCTGTATCAATCGTGAAAAACATGGTCGGATACACTAACCATACAATTTTGGCAGAAGCACTTGAAAAATGGCCGCTTGACTACCTTAACGAAGTTGTACCACACTTGGTAACAATCATTGAAAAACTTGCTAAATTGGTTGCTGATAAATATTCTGATCCTGCTGTCCAAATTATCGACGAATCAGGTCGTGTTCACATGGCACACATGGACATTCACTTCTCAACATCTGTAAACGGGGTAGCAGCACTTCACACTGAAATCCTTAAAAACAGTGAATTGAAACCATTCTATGATATTTATCCAGAAAAATTCAATAACAAAACAAATGGCATCACTTTCCGTCGTTGGCTCGAATTTGCTAACCAAGATTTAGCGGATTACCTTAAAGAATTAATCGGTGATGACTATCTTACTGACGCAACTAAACTTGAAAAACTTCTTGCATTTGCCGATGATGAAGCCGTCCATGCAAAACTTGCTGAAATCAAACACAATAACAAATTAGCTCTTAAACGATACCTTAAAGATAACAAAGGTATTGAGCTTGATGAAAACTCAATCATTGATACACAAATCAAACGTTTCCATGAGTACAAACGCCAACAAATGAATGCACTTTATGTGATTCATAAATATCTTGAAATCAAACGCGGTAATTTACCAGAACGTAAGATTACAGTTATTTTTGGTGGTAAAGCAGCGCCAGCTTACATCATCGCACAAGATGTTATTCACTTGATTCTTTGCTTGTCAGAATTGATTAACAACGATCCTGAAGTAAATAAATATTTGAATGTTCACTTGGTTGAAAACTACAATGTTACTGTAGCTGAACATTTGATCCCTGCGACAGATATTTCAGAACAAATCTCACTTGCTTCTAAAGAAGCTTCAGGTACTGGTAACATGAAATTCATGCTTAACGGTGCTTTGACACTTGGTACAATGGATGGTGCCAATGTTGAAATTGCTGAGCTTGCTGGCATGGATAATATTTATACATTTGGTAAAGATTCTGACACAATCATTGATCTTTATGCAACACAAGGATACGTGGCAACTGATTACTACGAAAACGATCCAGTTATTAAAGAAGCAGTTGACTTTATCGTTAGTGATGAATTGGTGAAACACGGTAATGCAGAACGTCTAGAACGTCTTTACAATGAATTGATTAACAAAGACTGGTTCATGACTCTGATTGACCTTAAAGAATATATTGCTGTTAAAGAAAAAATGCTAGCAGATTATGAAGACCAAAAATCTTGGATGACTAAAGTTATCAAAAATATCGCTAAAGCTGGATTCTTCTCATCAGACCGCACAATCGAACAATACAATAATGAAATCTGGCACAGTAAATAAACATAGCGTTTAAAATGAAAAGGCAAAGTTGTTTTATAGCAGCTTTGCTTTTTTATTCAAAAATATTGAATTTTTATAAAAAATCTATTGACAAATGTATAAATATAAAATAAAATGTATACATATCAAAAAAGAAAAGAGAAAATGACTATGAAATTAAGTAAAGTGTTTGGTGGGTTGGCTCTTGTTGCTTCTGCGTGCTTGTTGACAGCTTGTGGCTCAGGCGATAAAAAAGATACATCAGTCTCAGATATTAAAGATAAAGGAACAATGGTGGTGGCACTTAATCCAGAATTTGCTCCATTTGAATTTAAAACGTTAGTCAATGGTAAAGATACGATCGTAGGCGCAGATATTAAGATTGCTGAAGCGATTGGTGAAGAACTTGGCGTTAAAGTGAAATTCTCTTCAATGTCATTTAACAATGTTTTAGCGAGTCTCCAGTCAGGCAAAGCTGATATTGCTATTTCAGGAATTTCAGCAACACCTGAACGTAAAAAAGCTTATAATTTTTCAGAACCATACTATGAATCAGAAAATGTAGTCTTGATTAAGAAAACAGATCTTGATAAATATACAAAAACAACGTCTCTAGATGGCTTGTCAGTTGGAACACAAAAAGGGACAATCCAAGAAACGGTTGCTTCTGAACAATTAAAAGGATCAAAAGTTGTTGCTTTGACGCAAAATGGTGAAATGATTAATGAATTGAAAAATGGTCAAATTCAAGCCGTTGTTCTTGAAAAACCAATTGCAGAAGGCTATGTTGCTAATAATGCTGATTTAACAATCTCAAATATTGCCTTGAAAAATGATGACGCTGATGCTTATGCTGTTGCCCTTCCTAAAGATGATGATAAGTTGACTAAGAAAATCAATAAAGTTATCAACGAATTAAAAGATTCAGGTAAGATTGACCAATTTGTTCAAGATGCTTACGTTCTTTCAACAAGTGACTCAAACAACTAAGGAGAGAATATGAAAAAGATTTTAGGTGCTTTATTTCTAGTAGTAACACTTGGAACGATGACAGCTTGTTCATCTGGAACAAATCAAAAAAGTATTCAAGACAAAGGTAAAATCGTTATTGCTACAGAATCTGAATTCGCTCCATTTGAGTTTAAAACATTGATTAATGGTAAAGATACACTAGTTGGTGCGGATATTGAACTTGGCAAAGCTATCGCGAAAGAACTGGGAGTTAAGGCAGATTTTTCGGTGATGTCGTTTAATAACGTCTTAGCTTCTGTGACATCAGGCAAAGCTGATATTGCTATTGCTGGAATCTCAGTGACAGATGAGCGTAAGAAAGCATATGACTTTTCAAAGTCATATTATGAAGCTGAAAATGTTGTGATTGTTAAAAAGACTGACTTAGCTACTTATTCAACACTTGATAGTTTGTCTGGTAAATCAGTTGGCGCTCAAAAAGGGTCAATTCAGGAAAATATTGCTAAAGATCAATTACCTGATTCGAGCCTTGTTTCTTTGACATCAAATGGTGAGATGATTAATGAGTTGAAAAATAATCAACTTCAGGCAGTTGTCTTAGAAAAAGCAATTGCTGAAGGGTACATCTCACAAAATGATGATTTGACAATTGAAAATCTGAATTTGAAATCAACTGATACTGATGCCTATGCTGTTGCTTTTGCTAAAGGTACTGATAAAAAATTAATTACTTCTGTGAACAAAGTGATTAAAAATGCTAAGAAAACGGGACAATTTGACGCTTGGATTGAAAAAGCATCGACTTATACGCAAAAGCAGGCAAGCTCAGAAGAATAGTTTAAAAACTGAGAGGTTTTGCTCTCAGTTTTTGATTGTAAATGATAAAATATTTTTAGAAAAACAAAAGGGTGAATGCAATGAAATTACCGCGATTTGGAGTTGAAGAATGGCTTAATAGTCATGAACGAGAAGCAAAATATGACATTGCTGGCGTGTCAATTGATGTTTTGACTTTGAAAGAGTTGTTTGACTTAACAGGTGAATCAAAGGAAGAATTCTATCAAGAATTATTTTCCAAAAAGTTAAATTATGGCTGGATTGAAGGGTCACCAGAGTTTAAAAAATCTGTTAGTGATTTGTATCAAACTGTAGATGAAAAGCAAATTCTCCAGACAAATGGTGCTACTGGAGCGAATATGTTGGTTTTGTACAGTCTTATTGAGCCAGGTGATCACGTGATTTCCCTTTACCCGACCTATCAGCAGTTGTATGATATTCCAAAATCGCTAGGAGCAGAAGTGGAGTTTTGGCAAGTTAGAGAAGAAAATGGCTGGCTACCTGATTTAGCTGAACTGCACAAGTTAATTCATCCAAATACAAAGATGATTTGCATCAATAATGCTAATAATCCGACTGGAGCTGTTATGGATGAGGATTACCTACGCGAATTAGTTACGATAGCAGAATCTTGTGGTGCCTACATTTTGGCTGATGAAGTTTATCGTCCATTTACAGACAATCAGGTACCGTCGATTGTTGATTTGTACGATAAAGGAATCTCAGTGAATAGTTTGTCGAAGACATTCTCGCTTCCAGGGATTCGTGTTGGCTGGGTTGCTGCTTGTGATGAAATTACTGATGTTTTACGAGACTATCGTGATTACACTATGATATGTGCAGGTGTTTTTGATGATATGGTGGCGAGTTTAGCCTTGCGCCACAAAGAAGCAATTCTAGAGCGTAATCGTAAAATTATTAGAAAGAATTTATCGATTTTAGATAGTTGGATAGCCAAAGAACCAAAAGTATCATACGTAAGACCGGCAGAAGTTCCAACATCCTTTGTCAAAATAGACGTAGATGTGCCAATTGAAGAATTTTGCTTGACTCTATTGCGAGATTACGGTGTTTTATTGGTCCCAGGAAATCGATTTGATAGAGAAGGTTATGTGAGACTTGGTTACTCCTGCAACCAAGAAACTTTGGAAAAGGGACTTGCTTTATTATCAACATGTTTGAAAAAATTTAAAAACTAGTTAGTGTGCTGGAGTGAATTTTTATTCAGAAAACATTGACTTTTTGTAAAAAAATAGATAAAATAGAGGTAAGTTTAAGAGAAGAGAGAATAAATATGAAAGTTAAAAAGTTTATTTTAGGGGCACTTGCGCTAGTTAGTGTGTGTTCTTTGGCTGCTTGTGGATCTTCATCTAATGAAAATTTACAAGATAAAATTGAGAAAAAAGGTAAACTGGTTGTTGCTATCAGCCCAGATTATGCACCGTTTGAGTTTAAAGCATTAATTGATGGTAAAGATACTATTGTTGGCGCTGATGTTGAGTTAGCTAAAGCGATTGCTGATGAACTTGATGTCAAACTTGAATTATCTTCAATGAGTTTTGATAATGTGCTTTCAAGCCTTCAAACAGGAAAAGCGGATATGGCGATTTCAGGTTTGTCTGCAACAAAAGAACGTAAAAATGCATATGATTTTTCAGATGCTTACTATGAAACAGAAAATGCTGTTTTAGTCAAAGCAAGTAACCTTGATAAATATAACTCAATTGATAGTTTGTCAGGTCTTAAAGTAGCTGTTCAAAAAGGAACAATTGAAGAAGGTTTGGCTAAAGACCAATTGAAAGATTCAAAAATCATTCCTTTGACAGCAATGGGTGAGGCAATTAACGAGTTGAAATCTGGTCAAGTTCAAGCAGTTGACCTTGAAAAACCAGTTGCCGAAGGATACCTTTCACAAAATTCAGATTTGGCACTGGCTAATTTTGCATTGAAAACAAGTGATGGTGATGCCAAAGCTGTGGCTATGCCAAAAGGCAGCGGTAAACTTGTTAAAACAGTCAACAAAGTTATCAAAAAATTATCTGAAGAAGATAAGTACAAACAGTTCATTTCAGACGCTGCACAATTGACAGGAAAAGAAATTGATGAATAATTAAAAGGAGTTGAAAGTCAACTCCTTTCTTTTTATTTAGCAATGGAGAAAAATAGATAAAAAGTAGCAATATTTACATCTTTTAGATTGACTTTTTAGTATATTTCAGTTATCATGGTAATGAACGTGTAAATGTTACAATGTCTTGAGGAGGTGAAACACATGTCAAAAACAGTAGTACGTAAAAACGAATCACTTGACGATGCACTTCGTCGTTTCAAACGTTCTGTGACTAAAGCTGGGACTCTTCAAGAATCACGTAAACGTGAATTCTACGAAAAACCTTCTGTAAAACGTAAACGCAAATCAGAAGCAGCTCGCAAACGTAAAAAATTCTAATTAATATTAGATACAAAGAAAGAGACGCCTTGCGTCTCTTTTTATGCTCTAAAAAATAAGATTTATTTTTCTTTTAGTAAGTCACGGATTTCTGCAAGAAGTTCTTCTTGAGTTGGAACGGCGTCTTCACCTGCTTTTTCGTCGTCTTCTTTTTTAGTAAGAGCTGCAGCAGCATTGGCAGCTTTAACAATAAAGAACAGTGTAGTACCGATGATTAAGAAATTAATAACAGCACTTAGAAAACTACCATAAGCAACTCCGTTCCAAGACAAATCTGCGATTTTTTTAACACCTGCGGCTTTTAGAGCTGGATTTAAGAAGAGCGGTGTAATCACATCATTGACAAGAGATGTTACGATGGCGTTGAAAGCAGCGCCCATAACAACAGCGACAGCAAGATCAAGAACATTTGCTTTAAACAAAAATTCTTTTAGTTCTTTAATCATACGAAAAACCTCCTGTATGTTTTGTTAGTATTATTATACCAAAAATAGCATTTAAAGTCTGGTTTTTGAGAATTTACAAATCAGAATCAAAATGTTATAATGAAATACAAAACTAAAATGGGAATAGTGCGTGGAGGTGAGCTTTTGGCAATTGACAAAGAGTTAATTACCGAGATAAAAAATAGCGTTAATATTGTTGATGTTATTGGCGAAGTAGTCAATCTTACACGCGCAGGTCGCAACCACATAGGACTGTGTCCGTTTCATAAGGAAAAGACACCTTCTTTTAATGTAATAGAAGATAAGCAGTTTTTCCACTGTTTTGGTTGCGGAAAATCTGGTGATGTTTATAAATTCTTAGAAGAGTATCGCCAGATTAGCTTTTTAGAAAGTGTTCATCTTGTTGCTGAGCGTGCTGGGATTCCTTTGCAGGTTGAAACACAGCAAGTACAGTCTAAGCCAAAAAATCCAAATCAAGTTTTGATTGACATTCATAAGGATGCGGCTAAGTTTTACAATGCTGTTTTAAAAACAACTAAAGAAGGGCAAGAAGCGAAAGCTTACTTGGCACAGCGTGGACTGACAGATGATTTGATTGATTATTTTAACATTGGATTGTCGCCAAATGAGCCTGATTTTCTTTATCAATCTCTCGCAAAACGGTATGAAGAAAATGCTTTGATGGCTTCAGGTCTTTTTAATTTGTCTGAACGCACGAATCGTGTTTATGATGCTTTTCAAAACCGAATCATGTTTCCGTTGACGGATGATACTGGTCAAGTGGTTGCATTTTCGGGGCGTATATGGACCAAGGAAGATTTAGAAGCTAAGCAGGCTAAGTACAAAAATACGCGGTCAACAGCGCTTTTTAATAAATCATATGAACTTTATCATTTGGATAAAGCACGTCCGGTGATGTCTAAAAAACATGAAGTCTATTTGATGGAAGGTTTTATGGATGTAATTGCTGCTTATAGGGCGGGTATTGAAAATGCCGTTGCTTCTATGGGGACTGCTTTGACACCGGAGCATGTGAGACATTTGAAGCGTTACGCTAAGAAAGTCATTTTGACTTATGATGGTGATAATGCAGGTCAAAATGCGATTGCTAAATCTTTAGAACTTCTAAAAGATTTTAATGTAGAAATTGTACGAGTGCCTGAGCAAATGGACCCTGATGAGTTTATTCAAAAAAATTCACCTGATGCCTTAGCAAATTTACTTGAAAATAGTCGCATTAGTAGTACAGAATTTTTTATTCATTACTTGAAGCCAGAAAACAGTGACAATTTGCAGGCTGAAATTGCTTATGTTGAGCGAATTTCTAAAATTATTGCACAATCGCCATCGATTACTGCACAAAATTCGTATATTAATATGGTGGCTGATTTGCTGCCGGACTTTGATTATTATCAAGTGGAACAGTCGGTTAACAGTGAGCGTCTTCAAAATCGCTCTGCTCTTCAATCAGGGACTGTTCAGCAAAGCGTCACTGTGGTAGAGCTGCCTATATCTAAAAATATCTCTGCGATTATGAAAGCAGAAGGTCAGTTGTTGCAGCGCTTGATGACGCATGACTATTTGCTTAATGAATTTCGAAATCAAGAAGAATTTATTTTTGATACTAAAGAGTTGCAGGTTTTGTATGATATATTGATGCAGCAAGGTGAGATAACATCTTATGATTTAGCACAGTTGGATGATCGAACGCGGCAGATGTATTATCGAGTTTTGGAGGAGAATTTACCAGATGAAGTCGCTCCTAATGAAATAGAGGAAATTATTCAGAAACGTAATCGTTTGCTTCAGGAGAGAGATTTACAAAAGCAAAGTAAATTAATTCGTGAATCTAGCAACCTTGGTGACGTTGATGCGGCTCTAGCTGCTTTAGAAAATCTTATTGCCCAAAAAAGAAAAATGGAATAGAGGAAAATATGGCTAAAGAAAAAGAAATTACAACTTTTAATGTTCAAGTTGCAGAATTTATTCGTAATCATAAAAAGAACGGAACAGCTGTCGATGATGAAGTGACAGAAAAATTGGTTATTCCATTTTCATTGGACGCCGATCAAATTGATGACCTTTTGGAACGTTTGACGGATGGTGGTATTTCAATTACTGACAAAGAAGGAAATCCATCAACTAAATATGTTGTTGAAGAACCAAAACCAGAAGAACTAACTGATGAAGAGTTACTTGGTAGCAACTCAGCAAAAGTTAATGACCCAGTTCGTATGTATCTTAAAGAAATTGGTGTTGTGCCGCTTCTTTCAAGCGAAGAAGAAAAAGAATTGGCAGTTGCAGTTGCTGCAGGTGACCTTCAAGCAAAACAACGTTTGGCAGAAGCTAACTTGCGTTTGGTTGTCTCTATCGCAAAACGTTATGTTGGACGTGGTATGCAATTCCTTGACCTTATTCAAGAAGGAAATATGGGATTGATGAAAGCTGTTGATAAATTTGATTACTCAAAAGGTTTCAAATTCTCAACTTATGCGACTTGGTGGATTCGTCAAGCAATCACACGTGCGATTGCAGACCAAGCTCGTACAATCCGTATCCCAGTTCACATGGTTGAAACAATCAATAAACTTGTTCGTGAACAACGTAACCTTCTTCAAGAACTCGGACAAGATCCAACACCAGAACAAATCGCTGAACGTATGGATATGACTCCTGATAAAGTTCGTGAAATCTTGAAAATTGCTCAAGAACCAGTTTCTCTTGAAACACCGATTGGTGAAGAAGATGATAGCCATCTTGGAGATTTCATTGAAGATGAAGTTATTGAAAATCCTGTAGACTACACAACACGTGTTGTCCTTCGTGAACAACTTGATGAAGTTTTGGATACATTGACTGATCGTGAAGAAAATGTTTTACGCTTGCGTTTTGGTCTTGATGATGGTAAAATGCGTACATTAGAAGATGTTGGTAAAGTCTTCAATGTGACACGTGAACGTATTCGTCAGATTGAGGCTAAAGCACTTCGTAAACTTCGTCATCCGAGCCGTAGCAAACAGCTTCGCGATTTTATCGAAGATTAAAATTAATCAAGAGGTTCGCTTATGTCTGAACAAAAATATACAGAAGAAGATGTCGCAAAGATTAAAGATCGAATTCTTGAGGCTTTGGAGACGGTTGTCGACCCAGAGTTAGGAATTGATATTGTCAATCTTGGTCTTGTTTATGAGATTCGATTTGAACAGAATGGTCATACTGAGATTGATATGACATTGACAACAATGGGTTGCCCGTTGGCTAATCTTCTGACTGATCAAATTCATGATGCAATGCGTGATATTCCTGAAGTGGCAGACGTAGAGGTCAAGTTGGTGTGGTATCCAGCATGGACAGTTGATAAAATGAGTCGCTATGCTCGCATTGCTTTAGGAATTAGATAATAGAAAAGTATCAGTAATCTTACGATTGCTGATGCTTTTTTATTGCCCAAAAATAGCTGTCTTTCCCATTATATGTAGGCTCTTTCGTTTTTTCATCGCCAGCTTATCTAAATTATGATATAATATTTTTGATTGTATTTTAGAATGGAGAAGTGTGCCATGCAACATGTATTCATCATCGGAAGTCGAGGCTTGCCAGCTAAGTACGGTGGCTTTGAGACTTTTGTTGAGGAGTTGGTAAAAAATAAGCAGAGCTCAGATATTGTTTATCATGTCGCTTGTTTAAGCGATGATAAGCACCATACGCATTTCAAGTACGAGGGCGCAGACTGTTTTACCATCAAGGCACCTAAGATTGGTCCTGCTCGTGTTATCGCTTATGATATGATGGCGATTACTTACGGACTTCAAATGGTAAAAAGATCTGGTATTGAAAAACCTATTTTTTATATTTTGGGCAACACGATTGGTGCTTTTATTGCGCCATTTGCTAGACTAATTCACGCTGTTGGCGGAAAAGTTTATGTCAATCCAGATGGCCTTGAATGGAAACGCTCAAAATGGTCAAAACCGGTTCAAGCTTATTTGAAATATGCTGAAAAATCAATGGCTAAGACAGCTGATTTGGTCATTTCTGATAACATTGGAATTGAAAATTACATTAAAGAGTCATATCCAGAAGCTAAGACGCGTTTTATTGCTTATGGAACAGATTTGAAGAAATCAACTTTAACAGCTGATGATTACAAGGTAAGAAAATGCTTCGATAATTGGAAAACAAAAGAGAATGACTATTATTTGATTGTCGGACGTTTTGTTCCAGAAAATAACTACGAAACAGCTATTCGTGAATTTATGAAATCAAAAACTAGACGTGATTTGATTATCATTACGAATCATAAGAATAGTGCTTACTTTGAAAAGTTGAAGCATTTGACAAATTTTGAACGTGATTATAGGGTCAAATTTGTCGGAACAGTTTATGATCGTGATTTGTTAAATTACATCCGTGAAAATGCCTTTGCTTATATTCATGGTCATGAAGTCGGTGGAACAAACCCTGGTTTGCTTGAGGCTTTGGGACATACGAAGTTAAATCTCGTTTTGGATGTTGATTTCAATAAGTCTGTTGCTGGGCAGAGTGCATTTTACTGGAATAAGACATCTGGAAATCTCTCATGTTTGATTAACGACGCTGATGGTCATTATGATTTTACAGAATATGGTAACCGTGCGCGTGCGATTGTGAAGAAGAATTATACATGGGAAAAAATTGTAGGAGAGTATGAGGGACTATTTTTAAATGAAGATTAATATACTGATGTCTACCTACAATGGTGAGCAATTTTTGGCTGAGCAGATAGAGAGTATTCAATATCAAACGGTCAAAGATTGGACGCTTTACATTCGAGATGACGGTTCAAGTGACAAAACACCAGATATTATTAAACGATATGCTCATGCTGACTCACGTATTATTTTTATTAATGCCGACAATCGTGAAAATTTTGGTGTCATCAAAAACTTTTATACGCTTTTGAAACATAGCGAAGCAGATTATTATTTCTTTTCTGACCAAGATGATATTTGGCTAGAAGATAAGTTAGCTGTGACTTTAGCAGAAGCGCAAAAACACGATAATCAAAAGCCTTTATTGGTTTACACAGATTTAAAAGTTGTTGACCGTGAATTAAATGTTTTACATGAAAGTATGATAAAAACGCAATCTGATCATGCTAATACCGAGCTGGTTCAAGAGTTGACAGAAAATACAGTAACCGGTGGAACAGCGATGATTAATCATGCTCTTGCTGAGTTATGGACATCGACAGATGATTTGTTGATGCATGACTGGTATTTAGCTTTGTTAGCAAGCGCTCTAGGTACACTTGCTTATGTTAATTACCCAACAGAATTGTATCGTCAACACGATGCTAATGTTTTAGGAGCACGTACGTGGTCTAAACGTATGAAAAATTGGATTAAACCTCATAAATTAGTTGAAAAATATTGGTGGTTAATCAGTGCAAGCCAAACTCAGGCTCGCTTTTTATTGGATACAGATTTATCACCTGAAAATAGAGAGCTGGTTGAACAGTTTACAACTATTTTGGATAAGCCACTTTTTCAACGTATCCGTACTTTAAAAAAATACGGCTTACGAAAAAACAGAGCATTCCATACTTTTGTGTTTAGAACACTAATTATTACCAAATTTGGTTATAGGAGAAATAAATGAAATTTTTTAGTAAAGAAAACAAAATTTTGTTAAAAGAAATGGTAAAAACAGACTTTAAACTTCGTTATCAGGGAAGTTTAATTGGGCATTTGTGGTCAATTCTAAAACCAATGATGCTATTTACAATCATGTACCTGGTGTTTGTTCGCTTCTTGCGTTTCGATGATGGAACCCCTCACTATGCTATCGGTTTGTTAATTGGTATGGTGACTTGGAACTTTTTCTCTGAAGCTACTAACATGGGAATGATGTCGATTGTATCACGAGGAGATTTGTTGCGAAAGCTAAATTTCTCTAAAGAAATCATTGTTATTTCATCAGTTGTTGGAGCATCAATTAACTATGCTATCAATATGGTAGTTGTATTTATTTTCGCACTAGTTAATGGTATTCAACCAAGTTGGGGGTTCTTGACAATCTTCCCGCTATTTGTTGAATTATTCTTGTTTTCAACTGGGATTGCTTTTGTTTTATCATCTCTTTTTGTTAAGTACCGTGACATTGGTCCTATTTGGGAAGTTGTGATGCAGGCAGGAATGTATGCTACCCCAATCATCTATTCTTTAACATTCATTTTACAACGAGGTCAAGTAACAGTTGCAAAATTGATGATGCTAAATCCACTTGCTCAGATTATTCAAGATATGCGTCATTTTATCGTATTTTCAGGAAGTATGCGTGGTTGGGATTTGATTGGTCATAAAGCTATTGCCGTTATCCCATATATTCTTCCTTTCTTTGTCTTTGGAATTGGTTATTACATTTTCCATAAACATGCTAAAAAATTTGCGGAGATTCTATAATGTCAGATAAAAAAATTGCAGTAAAAGTTGATCATGTAAGTAAATATTTTAAATTGCCAACTGAAGCGACTCAAAGCTTACGTACTAATTTAGTTAATTATTTTAAGGGAATTAAAGGATATCGTGAACAACACGTTTTAAAAGATATTAATTTTGAAGTTGAAGAAGGCGACTTCTTTGGGATTGTTGGTCGTAATGGTTCAGGTAAATCAACACTTCTAAAAATCATTTCACAAATTTATGTCCCTGAAAAGGGTTCAGTTACAGTAAATGGTAAAATGGTTTCATTTATCGAACTTGGTGTTGGATTTAATCCTGAATTGACTGGACGTGAAAATGTCTATATGAACGGTGCCATGCTTGGCTTTACAACCGAAGAAATTGATGCTATGTACGATGACATCGTCGAATTTGCTGAGCTTGAAGATTTTATGAACCAAAAGCTTAAAAACTACTCAAGTGGTATGCAAGTTCGTCTAGCATTCTCAGTTGCGATTAAAGCTCAAGGTGACGTTCTTATCCTTGATGAAGTTCTTGCCGTAGGTGATGAAGCTTTCCAACGTAAATGTAACGATTACTTCATGGAACGTAAAGAAAGTGGTAAGACAACTATCCTTGTTACCCATGATATGGGAGCAGTTAAGAAATATTGTAATAAGGCCATTTTAATTGAAGATGGTTATATTAAAGCTCAAGGTGAGCCACGTGATGTAGCCAACCAATACAGTTACGATAATACAGAAAAAGTCATTGTATCGCATGACGCGGATGCAGTAGTTTCAGATAATACTGTGGTAGATAATTTGAAATTAGCTTTGTTGTCTGAAAAGCGTTCTACGCCAAATAATCCTATTAAATTTAAGTTAAGTTTTGATGTTTTGGAAGATGTAAAAACGTATATTGCCATCTCACTAACTGACATTGATCGTAATATATGGATTTACAATGATAATACAATGGATCAGTTGACAGATGGAAAAGGTCATTACGAAGTTGAGTATAGTTGTTCGTTAGCACATCTGAATGATATAAAAGTAAAATTAGAAGTTACAATCCGTGATGAGGACAATCAAGTATTATCATTTTTACCTGTTCAGGATATTCCAGTTATTGTACTTAATCGTGATGATCTAGATGAAGATGATGAGTCTGCAAAAGATTCTGCAACAGGTTTATTACAGCGAAATGGTAGTTGGAAATTTTCTAAGCAATGATGGAGAATTATGAATGAAAGTTTCTATTATTTGTACAAATTATAATAAAGGAAAATGGATAGGAGAGGCAATAGAAAGTTTCCTGAAGCAAAAAACTACATTTTCTTATGAAATTTTAGTTGTTGATGATGCATCTACAGATGAGTCTGTTAATATTATCAAAGAATATGAGAAAAAATTTCCAAATTTAATTACTGCTTTTTATCACGAAAAAAATATTGGAATCACAAAAACATGGAAATCTATTGTTAAAAAAGCTTCAGGAGAATATATTGCTCGTTGTGATGGTGATGATTATTGGACTGATGTCCATAAATTACAAAATCAGGTTAAATTATTAGAATCTACACCTGATTCAAAATGGTCAAATACAGATTTTGACATGGTTGATAATGATGGCAATGTGATTCAACCAAATGTTTTCGAAAATCATACGATTCCTTTGGCAAAAACATACGAGCAAATGCTGGTATATAAACTTATGACAATGTCTTCGACGTGGTTGGTTGAAAAAAATTTAATGTTAGAGGTTAGTGAGCAAATTGATGATGATGCGGCAGATGATACGTTTAATTTGCAACTTGAGCTTTTTAAGAAAACAAATTTATCTACCTTGATGCAAAGTACAACTGTTTATAGAATGAATGTTGGTTCAGACTCTAAACCAGTAACCTTGGAAAAATTTAAGAAACGTTTTGAAGGGCTAAAGAATACTCAAAAAGATTATATAATCAAGTATCCGGATTTTAAACAAACTACAGTAGTTGATATGCTATTGGACAAGGACTGTTCATCTGAAGTTGAAATTTTTAAACGTGATTTAGAGGTAACAAGACTCACTCAACTTTCATCACATTTAAGAGAGATTTCAGAGAATCAAAATCAGTATATTGAACAACTAAAATTGGAAGTAGGCCAGAAATCAGAAGAATTATCTCAGTTGTATCAAAATGCAAATTATACACAGCAGAAACTAGATGAACTTCAATTACAATTAAATAAAATTCAAAATTCATATCGCTGGAAAATACCAACAAAAATTATTAATTTCTTTAGGAGAAAAAAATGAAACGCTTATTGTTATATGTTCATTTTAATAAATATAATAAAGTTAGTGAGCATGTATATTATCAGTTAGAAAAAATGAATCCACTCTTTTCAAAGGTGATTTTTATTTCTAATAGTCACCTTGATGAAACAGAAGTTGTAAAGTTACGTCAGAATCAATTAATTGATGAATTTATCCAACGTGAAAATATTGGTTATGATTTTGCGGCTTGGCACGATGGTATGGCTCTTGAAGGCTTTGAAAATTTAAAATCATATGATTCTGTAACAGCTATGAATGATACTTGTTTTGGACCATTGTGGGATATGGCTCCTTTGTATGATAAGTACGAATCGGATGAATCAATTGATTTTTGGGGAATGACGAACCATAGAGCAATTGATGCAGGTCATATTTTCATTGATGAACATTTACAATCTTATTTTATGTCTTTTAAAAAGAGCATTGTTATTTCAGATACTTTTCAAGATTTTTGGAAATCTGTTGAGGCCTATACAGATGTTCAAGATGTTATAGATAATTATGAAACGAAATATACTAAATATTTTGTTGATGCAGGGTTTAAATACACTTCTGTATTGAATACAGTGCCAATTGCAGATAATTTTTTCCATTCAAATTTTACAATCCACTATCCACACGTATTATTGGATAACCATGTTCCTTTTATAAAGATCAAAACATTTGATTTGACACAGCATCTAGCACCGTATCTTTTGAAAGAAATTGAAAGAGTTTCAAGTTACCCAACTAAACTAATTTTAGATCATATGTCTGATATTAGTTTGCCAACTCCAGCTTACTTACTTGATCGTAAAGTGTTGAGAAGTGTAGAAAATAATTATTCAAACACTAAAAAAGTAGCAGTACATCTGCATACATTTTATGTAGATTTATTAGAAGAGTTTCTACAACAGTTTGAAAATTTCAATTTTGACTATGATTTGTTTTTAACGACTGATACTGAAGATAAAAAAGTAGAAATTGAAAGAGTTCTTGATAAAACAGGAAAAAGGGCACGTATCTTTTTAACAGGGAATCGAGGACGTGATATTATTCCAATGCTAAAACTGAAGAAAGAATTGGCTGAGTATGATTATATTGGACATTTTCATACTAAAAAATCTCCAGAATACCCTTACTGGGTTGGAGATTCATGGCGAAATGAGCTGTATCAGATGTTAATTAAACCGGCTGACAATATTTTGGCTAATTTTGAAAGTAATGATAATCTTGGATTAGTAATTGCTGATATTCCATCTTTCTTCAGATATACTAAAATTGTTGATCCTTGGAATGAAAATCGATTTGCTGATGGCATGAATGAGCTTTGGGAACGCATGAATTTAGGACGAAAAATTGATTTCAATAATTTAAGTACTTTTATTATGAGTTACGGTACTTTCATTTGGTTTAAACGCGATGCTCTTCAACCATTATTTGATTTAGAGTTGGCGGATGATGAAATCCCTTCAGAGCCAATTCCTCAACACACAATTTTACACTCAATTGAACGAATTTTAGTTTACCTTGCTTGGGCTAATGATTATGATTATGCAATATCTAAAAATGATATTTACATTACGCCTTTTGTGGATGGTGTTGTATTTAATATTCGTCCTAATACTATGCCAAATACTTATGTTAATTTTGATAATATTGGAGGCATTAAAGGAGCGCTCAAATATATTTACCGAGGACCAGGCAGTGCAATTAAGTATATTGTCAAAAGGATGGTAATGAAAATTAAAGCATGATTAAAAAAATAAAAAAATTTGAGTGGGTCAATTTTTTAAGAATTATTTTGTCTATTATTTTTATTTTTTATATTAATTTTTACTTAGTAGATTTGTATATTCTTAAAGGAAGAATTAATCTCCTATCAGAACCTTTTCAAGAAAGTCTAAATTTTGGTTTTATTGCTTACCTACTTTCGATTATTGGAGTAAGTGTTTATCTGGTTAAAAATCTTAGTAAAGCATTCTTTATAAAGTTAGTTTCTGGTTATTTTATTTATCAGATTGTATCTTATTTCATTTTAGTAACAAGAAATTTAAATAATGAAAAATTTAAAGTATGGGATTTGACTAATAATCATTTTTTTCAACCGAATTTTCTTGTTACAGTTTTGATTATTATAGGTATTTCAGGAGTACTGTATTTTTTAATTCAAAAAATTAGGTATCTTGCGTTCATGGAAGATTATCTTCAGGATTTTGATTCTAAAAACATAATTCTTTTTGGATTTTTAGCGTCTTTTGTTGTTAATGATAGACAGATGCTGAAAATTTTCAAAGAATTAGTGTCCTCTTATCTTTCTGATAGTGATTATGTTCATTATGTAATTCACTTGTCAAGCAATCTTGTTTTAACTTTAATAATTATGGGAGTAGTATCTTATTTTGTGATTAATGCTTATCAAGCAATTGTTACAAATTCTCCTACTCCATCATTGGTGATAACGGTAAGTTTTGCATTAGCGACTATTTTTAATTATACGTTACAGCTGGGAGTCAGAAGTGGTGAAACATTACTAGATAAATTTATTTTTCCAGGAGCAACAGCTTATCAAATTATCGTATTAACATTTCTTTTCTTAGTTGTTTACTTAGTGATAAATCAATTCCTATCTTCAACATTACTTATTATTATAGTAGGAGTTATTATATCAGTAGTTAATAATATTAAAGTAGGGCTGAGAAGTGAACCCCTTCTCATTACAGATTTTGTTTGGGTGAAAGAGTTTTCATTGATAACAAGTTTTGTGGATAAAAGCGTCATTATTTATGTTGTACTTGGTGTCGTTGCCACACTTGGTGTCTATATTTTGTTAAGAAAGCGTATTTTACCTGGAAAAATTTTTAACATTAAAAGATTACGATACTCCTTCTTAGGAGCGTTGATTGGTCTTGGTTTTTTCAATTTTATTGTCTTTAAAAATGAAACGGACTCTAGAATTATTGATAATATCCCCGTTGTGTCCAAGGTTAATAATTGGGTTGATATTAATTGGATGGGATTTTCAAAAAATGCTAGTTACAAGTCATTAATGTATGTTTGGACAAAGCAATTAACAAAATCAGTAATGGATAAGCCAAGGGGATATAGTGAGGAAAAAATTAAGAATATCGCAGAGAAGTACCACAAAGAGGCTTCCATAATTAATGCTAGTAGAGGTAATAATATTGAAGATCAAACTGTTATTTTTGTTTTGAGTGAAAGTTTTTCTGACCCAAGTCGTTTGCCAGGAGTTACTTTATCTAAAAATGTTATTCCAAATATCACACAAATTAAAAATGATTACACTAGTGGCCTAATGAAATCAGATTTTTATGGTGGTGGGACTGCAAATATGGAGACTCAAGCTTTAACAGGGTTACCATTCTCAAATTTATCACCCAGTGTTTCTGTTATGAATACAGAAATCCTCCCCAAAATGTCTTACGTCCCTTCTATTAGTAGTCGGTATACTAATAAAAATAAAATCGCTATCCATCTTCACAACGCCTCTAATTACTCGCGAAATATTGTGTATAGAGATTTTGAATTTAAAAAATTTATTGCACTAGACGGAACTGAAGATAAGCCAACGCAATTAGAGTTTCTAAGTGCGGGTGCTAAAGATAGCTCGACTTATTATGCAGTAACAAGTAATTTAACAAAACATACGAGTCAATTTTTCTCAGTTATTACAATGCAGAATCACGTTCCTTGGGAATCTGATCAGCCTGCAGATATTACTGCTCACGGAGATGGATTTTCTGATACTGAGAATGAAAGTTTAACAAGTTATGCTAGACTTTTAAATATCACTGATTCAGCTACAGCAGATTTTCTTAACGAACTGTCTAGTTATGAAAAAAAAATAACAGTTGTCTTTTATGGAGATCATTTGCCAGGATTATATCCCACAAGTGTATTTTCAAGCGACCCTTTAAATCAATATGAAACTGATTATTTTATTTGGAGTAATTATGAAACTGAAAAACTATCTTATCCATGTGTTAATTCAAATGATTTCCCAGCACTTGTATTAAAACAAACAAATTCTAAAGTCTCCCCTTACTATGCTTTATTAACTGATATTCTAGAAGCTAGAAATAAATCATCTGATGATTTAAAAGCTTTCTTAATGGACTTAAAGATGTTACAGTATGACCTAACGTTGGGAAAGAGTTACATAACAAAAATGAATGAGAATTTTTTTAATCATACAACTTAGTTTAGGAGGTTAATTATGTCAAAAATTTTAGTCACTGGTGGAGCAGGTTTTATTGGTTCACATACTTGCATCGAATTATTAAACGCTGGTCATGAGGTTGTTGTTTTAGATAATCTTTGTAACAGCAATTCAAAAAGTTTGAAAATTGTTGAAAGGGAAACGAATAAAACATTGAATTTCTATGAAGTGGATATTCGTGATGAAAAGCAATTAGAAAAAATTTTTGAAGCAGAAAATATTGAAGGTGTAATTCACTTTGCTGGACTGAAAGCAGTTGGGGAGTCAAGTATAATTCCTCTTGATTATTATGATAACAATATTGCTGGAACATTGAATCTTTTAAAAGTAATGAAGAATCATAGCTGTAAAAATATTATTTTCAGCTCGTCAGCTACAGTTTATGGTAGCCCAAAAACAGTTCCAATTAAAGAAGATTTTCCTTTGTCAGTAACTAATCCTTATGGACGTACAAAACTAATGTTGGAAGAAATTTTAACAGATTTGTACAATTCTGATAATGAATGGAATATTGTTTTATTAAGATACTTTAATCCAATTGGAGCTCACAAGTCAGGTGATTTGGGTGAGGATCCTAAAGGTGTCCCTAATAATCTATTACCATATATTACACAAGTTGCAGTTGGTAAGTTGGAATGTGTGGGGGTATTTGGAAACGATTATGACACGGAGGATGGTACCGGTGTTCGAGATTATATTCATGTTGTCGATTTAGCTAAGGGGCACGTGGCAGCTTTGCAAAAATTAACTGAAGGATCTGGACTATCTATATATAATTTAGGTACTGGTAAAGGGTATTCTGTATTAGATATGATAAAAAATATGTCGGCTGTTGTTGGTTTTGATATTCCATATCAAATTCTTCCAAGACGTAAGGGTGATATTGCTACATGTTATGCAGATGCTTCAAAAGCGAAAGAAGAATTAGGATGGGAAGCTAAGTATGATATCCATAGAATGTGTCAAGATTCATGGAGATGGCAAAGAAAGCATCCTAATGGATTTAGAGATTAAGGAGGAATGATGAAAGATACGAAACACACTTTTATTATTTGTGCATATGGAAATAGTCCATTTTTGGAAGATTGTATTAAGTCGTTAAAAAAGCAGACTGTTTCTACAAATATTATTTGTTACACTTCAACACCGAGTGATTATATCAATAATATCTGTTCAGAGTACAATATTCCAGTTTTTTCAAAAGAAGGAGGAGGTATTGGAAAAGATTGGAATAATGCTTGGTCATTTGCCGAAACTCAGTATGTAACAATAGCACATCAAGATGATATTTACCTACCAAATTTTCTTGAGAAAACGTTAGATGCATTTAAAAAGCACACTGATTCTACTATAGTCATTACTGATTATGCTGAATATAGATCAGGTAGTGAAGATGCCAAAACGACCAATTTAAAAATAAAGCGTCTAATGTTAAACATTATGCGTTTATTTCCAAAATCTAAGTTTTGGAGAAATCGAGTTTTAGCTTTTGGAAATGCCATTTCTTGTCCATCGGTGTCTTATAATAAAGCCAATTTATCAGGATTTAGATTTAGGGAAGATTTCAGAACAAATTTAGATTGGTATGCTTGGTACGATATCAGTAGTCACTACGCTGGAAGATTTCATTTTATCAATGAAGTTCTCATGTTTCATCGAATTCATGGTGAATCTGAGACTTCAGCTACAATATCAGAAAATGTTCGTAGCAAGGAAGATTTGGAGATGTTTAAGTTATTTTGGCCAAATTTTATTGCAAATCTGTTGATGAAGTTTTATGAAAAAAGCCAAAAATCAAATTTTGAAGGAAGTAGAGTAAGTGAAAAATAAAATACTTGTAATAATACCTGCTTATAATGAGGAGGAATCTATTGAAAAAGTTGTAAGTAATCTTGAGAAAAATTATCCGATTTATGATTATGTGGTTGTAAACGACGGATCAAAAGATGCAACTTCTGAAATTTGTCATAAAAATAGATTTAATATTATAGATTTACCTGAAAACTTAGGCTTAACCGGCGCAGTTCAAACTGGATTTAAGTATGCTTTACAAAACGGCTATGATAAGGCTGTCCAATTTGATGGTGATGGTCAACACCTACCAGAGTATATTAAAGATTTGAGCGATGCGATTGATGAGGGAAATGATTGTGCTATTGGATCTCGTTTTGTCAGTGTAAAACGTCCAACATCTCTTCGAATGCTAGGTAATACGCTTATTAGTTTTTTAATTAAGATAACAACCGGTAAACGAATTGAAGATCCTACTTCAGGAATGAGGATGTTTAATAAAGAATTGATTAAGCAATATGCCATGAATATCAATTTCACTCCTGAACCAGATACAATATCATTTCTGATTAGAAGAGGGTTTAAGGTAAAAGAAGTTCAAGTTAAGATGAAAGATAGAGAAGCTGGAGAGTCTTATTTAACTCTTTCAAGATCAATTAAATATATGATTCACATGTTTACTTCGATAATTGTAATTCAAAATTTTAGAAAGGAAAAATAAAATGACTTTACCTTTGCAATTATTATTGGCTTTTGTGGCTTTAGTAACTTTTTTTGTGATTTTTCGAAGTATAAGGAAGTCAAATCTTCAAATTGAGGAGAGCTTTTTTTGGTTATTATTTTCAACAATTTTACTGATTTTTTCCATTTGTCCTAGCGTAATTATCTTTTTTTCAAAATTATTAGGCTTTCAATCACCGGCGAATTTTGTATTTCTATTCATCATTTTTCTGTTAATGGTTAATCAGTATAAACTAACCAAGAAAGTTTCT
The DNA here is from genome assembly GCF_049393735.1 of Streptococcus equinus. Taxonomy (GTDB): domain Bacteria; phylum Bacillota; class Bacilli; order Lactobacillales; family Streptococcaceae; genus Streptococcus; species Streptococcus equinus_G. Next base: position 1,140,385 of record NZ_CP185946.1, on the reverse strand, counting down.
AAAAATGAAGTTAAGCTTAGAAGTCTAATTCAGTCGATTGCATTAAAAAGAAATAAAGATTAGTCATGAATGGTACAAATATTATCAATCAAAAGCAAAATTTTATTTGGAACATGATTGGAAGTGTTTCTTCAGCATTAATTTCAGTGGTTTTGTTGATGATTGTTTCGAGATTCCTAAGTACTTCAGATTCAGATGTATATGCCTATGCGTATTCGGTTGGCAACCTTTTGGTTGTTATTGGACTCTTTCAGGTAAGAAACTTTCAAGCAACAGATATTGGAGAAAAGTATTCATTTTCAAATTATTTTGTAGCTAGGCTTTTAACATCAGTGTTAATGATTATTGTTACAATACTTTTTTTACTCTTTATGAATTTTGATAGTAATAAAAGTCAAGTTATCTTCTTTGTTACTATTTATAGATTATCTGATGCAATATCAGATTTATTTCAAGGACTTTTTCAACAAAGGGAGAGGTTAGATATTGCAGGAAAATCATTAACATATCGTAATTTACTAATCTTTTTTATTTTTACACTTTCTGTTCTGTTAACCGGAGATTTATTATGCTCATTGAAATTTGTATGTATAATTTCTTACGCTTTCATATTATTTTTTGATATGCGTATTTCACATTCTTTTGAAAAAATTATCATGACAGGACTTTTTCAAAAGAATGAATTCTTGAGAGTGATTCAACTGTTAAAAGAGAGTTTTCCACTTTTTTTAAATGGATTTTTAATTATTTACATTTATAATCAACCTAAGTACTCGTTAGATTTTTTAGGAAGTGTTGGAAAAATTCAAGTTGGGGCACAAACAATTTTTAATATTTTGTTTATGCCTGCGTTTGTGATGAATTTGATGATGCTTTTCTTTAGACCACTGATTACAGAAATGGCCGTTGATATTTTACATAATCAATTAAGTCATTTTAAAAAATTACAGAAAACACTTTTTGGGTGTTTAGGTGCTTTAAGTATTCTTGTTATTTTAGGTAGTGGTTTATTTGGAATATCAATTTTAGAAATTTTATATGGTGAAGATTTACAAAATTATTGGTTAGCACTTTTAATTATAATGATTGGAGGAGCAGTGGGTAGTTTTGCAACAGCTATTGATAATGTTTTGACTGCGATGCGCCAACAAAAATATCTCTTGATACCATATGGAGGTGCTTTTGTTGTTTCACAAATTATCACGAATACACTTGTTGAAAATTTAGATATTTTGGGTGCTTCTTTAAGTTTTTTAATCACAATGAATGTGTGGCTATTGATATCAATTTTTATATTTCAAGTTCTAAAATATAAAAAGAATCAAATAAGATAAAAGGAGTAATATGATTTCTAAAGGATATTTTATTAAGCAAAAGTTTGAGAGGATTGCACAATCTACTGCAGACATTATAACGAGCAACTGGAAATCATACAGTTTGCTCCTTCTAGTTTTTTTAATTATGTACGTAGTTTACGGAGATAATAATGATATCCCTGTAAAGCTTACACTTGTACTATTTATTATTGGAATTTTTTTGATAAGTATTCCAATAATGAAGATTGAGTATCGGACTGCTATTTTTATTTTAATTATGGGTATTACTTCAGCTTGCCTAAGTCCAATCAATGATATTCCTGATGAGCCTGTTCATTATCAAAGAAGCTTGTTCCTTTCAGAGGGTGATTTAAATCTTTCTAATAATTTTAAGAACCTGTTGGAATCAGAGGATTATGCTCAGATTGATACAGAAACAGGTGAAACAATATCAAATAGCCATTTAAAAAGTGTTTTACCAAGTAATAAGGAAATAGTGAATGAGCGTTTAACAGTTACAAATGCATATTATATTTTTGGATATTTACCTCAAGCAATCGGCTTGAAAATTGGAAATATTTTAGATATAAGTATTATTTTTAGTTATTTATTAGGAAGAATTTTTAATGTCATTGCTTACGCTATTTTAATTTTTATTGCTATAAATATATCAGGAAAATTAGCACAAATTATTTCTGTAGCTAGTCTTTTACCAATGAACATTTATCTTGCTGGTTCATATAATCAAGATACGATAGGTTTAGGAATTATTTTATTAATACTAAGTTTGCTAGCTCATTTTTATCAAGAAAGTAGTAAAATAAAAACATGGAAGATATTTATATACGTATTTCTTTGTTCGATATTAGCAACTATAAAACTTCCGTTTATTCTATTTATTTTTCTTCTTTTATTTATTCCAAATAATAGTTTTAATCTAAACAAAAAGAAAGTCTATTTGATTAAGTTTTTAGGAGTATTTTTAGTTATTTTAGTAACTATTTTTTGGATGAAAACATACTCAGAGATTATTAATGTCAATTATTTAAATGTAGACTATTTAGCTAATGTGGATGCTAAAAAACAAATATTATCAATTATTAGTCAACCTTTTGTATATTTCAAAGTGTTGTTGGGGGAATTTTTTATGAGACTTTTAAATCCAGCAAATATTAATTTATTTGGATGGCTTTCGTATGGGCCGACATTTTTAATCTCATATCTTATCCTTTTCCTAGTAATAGTTGTTTTTAATAATTCAAATAAAGTTGAGATTGGATTTTTAGAAAGAAGTAGCTTATTTGTAGTTATTATTGGTCTTTATGCAGGTATTATTTTAGCTATGTATCTTACTTGGACCCCTGTTGGAGCGTTTAAAGTAGAAGGGGTACAGGATAGATATGTTTTAGGGATTATTCCGGCTCTTTTAATTTTTATGTCAGTTAATAATAAAAATTTAGAGAAATTTAGAGATTTTATCAGCGAAAAAATTATTTTAGATATTTCTTTGTGTTTTATTTACACGATGCTATTAAGTACCGTTTTTAATTATTATAATTTTTAAACTTACTGAAGGTAAATAAATGAAAAAACTATCTATTGTTGTTCCTTGCTACAATGAACAAGAAACAATTTATCCATTTTTAGAAGAAACTCAAAAAGTTGAGAGTAAAATGAAGGACCAATTGATTTTTGATTACATTTTTGTCAATGATGGTTCAAAGGATGAAACTTTAAAAGTTCTTCGAGATGTCGCTAATCGCTTTGCGAATGTTCACTATTTGTCATTCTCACGAAATTTTGGGAAAGAGGCAGGTTTATTAGCTGGGCTTGAAGCTGCAGATGGTGATTTTATCACAGTTATGGACGCTGATTTGCAAGATCCACCTGAACTTTTGATTGATATGTATGAAAAAATTGAAGAAGGTTATGATGTTGTGGGAACACGTCGTGCTGATCGAAAAGGTGAACCAGTTATTCGTTCTTTCTTTTCAAAAATGTTTTATAAAATCATTAATGCCGTTTCTGATACAGAGATGGTGGACGGCGCGCGTGATTTCCGCTTAATGACTAGACAAGTTGTGGATAGTATCTTGGAACTTGGAGAAGTTAATCGCTTCTCAAAAGGAATCTTTTCTTGGGTTGGTTTTGATGTCACATATATCGCTTATGAAAATCGTGAGCGCGTGGCTGGTGAAACATCATGGAGTTTTTGGAGCTTGCTAAAATACTCAATGGAAGGGTTTATCAATTTTTCTGAGGCGCCACTTGATTTATCTCTTTGGGCTGGATCAGTATCGTTTATTGTATCAATCTTAGGAATTTTATTTATCATTATCCGCAAATTAACAATTGGTGGTAGTGTTTCTGGTTGGGCAAGTTTAGTTTGTATTATTTTATTTATTGGTGGTATTCAACTGCTTGCTTTAGGAATTATCGGAAAATATATTTCTAAGATTTTCCTTGAAACTAAAAATCGTCCTGTTTATATCATCAAAGAAAAGGGATAAAATTAAAATTTTATAAAGGTTTTTAGCTGTTTTTCCGAATTAATATAGTGTAAAACATTATATTAAAAAAAGGAGAACAGCTTTTTGAATAAAATCAAATCAGCTTTATTGTCTACGGCCGTACTAAGTATGGCAATTCTTTCTAACTCTGTCATGGCAGATCAACAAAATGATGCCATAGTAACAAAAACTCCATTTGATGCTGTAAGTAAAACATTTGAAGTGACCGCTCAGCAATCGCCTAACGGAAAAGCTATTAAAAGTATTGACGTTGCAGTTTGGTCAGAAGAAAATGGTCAGGATGATCTTAAGTGGTACAATGTAACTGATATTAATAATGGTCAAGCAAAAGTTAAAGTTAATTTAGCGGATTATGGTAATCGTGCTGGAAATTATATTACTCATGTTTATACAACTTATTCTGATGGACGAGTTTCAGGTATAGCATTAGATGCTACAAAAATTAGTCCAAAGGCTCCGCAAGTAAGTGTTCAAAATGGTAAAATTCAGTTGTCAACTGATATTAATGCTCCATCTAACGGAAAAATTACTTATGCTGTTTGGTCAGAAGAAAATGGTCAAGATGATTTAAGATGGTATGATGATTCAGGAAAAGGTGTGACGAGCGTCGACTTGAAAAATCATAAGGGGTATGGAAGATATTTTGTTCATACGTACTTAGCTCAAAACGGTAAAATGACTGCAATTAATGGTCAGGATACAATGATTGAAAAGCAAGAAGTTTCAAGTCAGATTAATCAGATTTCTGATAAGACTTATGAAGTTGTGGTTAGCAATGTTCCTGAGTACATTATTTCAATAACTGTACCAGTCTGGTCGAATGTTAATAGTCAAGATGATTTAAAATGGTATCAGGCGGATAAAATTTCTGATGGCACTTACAAAGCAGTAGTTCAACTAACTAATCATGGATTTGATTTAGGAGACTACAGTGTTCACATTTATGGTCAGAATTCAATTACAAATAATTTTGATTGTTTGTCTGGAACCCCAGGTTTCCGAGTTGAACAGATTAGTGGCCTAGAAAATCCTGCGATTGGTATTAGTGAGATTAATAAAGGAAATGGTACATTTAAAGTAACTGCTACTGAAAAGGCAATGTCAAAACGAGTTAATGGTTTGCGAGTACAAGTTACTTCAAAATCAAATTCACAAAAATCAAAAATGTACGAAGCAAAAACGACATCTTATGGTAAAGTTTCTCAGACAGTTGATTTGAAATCTATTAATAATCAAGCAGATACTTTTTCTGTGACTGCGACGGTGATTTACTCAGATAATTCGACAGCGACATTTAATCTTGCTGATCAGTCTTATAAACCTCAAGCAACCCCATCTCCACGTATTACAACGTACATTAATGAAACCAATACGTATCCGGTTGGACAATGTACTTGGGGTGTTAAGTCTTTAGCACCTTGGATTCCAAACTGGCTTGGTAATGCTGGTGGATGGGCAGTCAATGCGCGTGCGAAAGGATTTAGAGTAGGAACGACTCCAAGAGTTGGATCAATTGTTGTTTGGCCTCATGATGGTGGCGGATATGGACACGTTGCTTACGTAACTCATGTTTCAAGTAATACACGTATTCAAGTTAAAGAAGCAAACTATGCAGGAAAACAATATATTGGCAATTTCCGAGGCTGGTTCAATCCGCTTGATTCATTCTGGGGCGGTGACGTTTCATACATTTATCCAGATTAGAATAAAATGGCAGTGGTAGTAATCACTGCCATTTCAGTATTTTGAGCACTTGAAGGGCTTTCAAAATCATGGTAAAATGTTTACTAGGAAAGATAGAAAGAGGGGGGATTAATGTGAAAAAGAATATCCTTCGAAGCTGCCTAGTATCTCCACTTATCATAGGAGCTTTTTTAAGTTCGGGGCACGTTTTCGCTGACGAAAATATCCCGGTGCAAGCAACGACAGTCACTGAGAGTGTTCAATCAACTGTAAATGAATCTGAGTCAGCTCAGCAAAATACTGATGTGAATAACGACGTTCAATTATCAGAGGATCAGTCAGTAGATCAAGAACAATCTGATTTTAATAACCAAGAAGCAGTATCTTCTGAGACTCAAGAAACTACAGAAGATAATACTTTAATCTCCTCTGTAATTTCAAAAGAGGTATCTGATGAATCTGTTGAAGATGAAAATATCACTACTTCAGAACAGCAAGAGATCAACAGTGATGATGAAAATGCCTCACCAGATGAGACAAAAAAATTAATTCTTACAGACTCTAAAGTTTCTACATCGAATGTTCAAGCGATTAGCCAGAAAGTTATTGATCAATTAGCTGAGTCAAAAGTTGTTAAAAAAGAAACAACAAGTGCAACTTTAACCGCTAAAGGATTCGAACTTCAATACAATGAAGCTATCACACCGGGAGCTAAAATCATGTTTGCGGTTTGGTCAGAGGTCAATGGCCAAGATGACCTTATTTGGTATACAGCTGATAGTAATGGCCATGTAGTAGCTAAATATACAGGCTCATATGGGTTATACAACATTCATACTTACCAAAATCTTAATGGTCAAATGAAAGGTTTAAACGGCCGTACAATTGACGTCCCAAAACCAAGTGCTAAAGTTAGTATCGTAAAAGAAAGTGATACAACTTATAAGGTAACAGTATCAGATATTCCGGCCTACATCACTAGTATTCAACTCCCGACCTGGACAGAAAAGGGCGGTCAGGATGATATTCAGTGGTATAGCACTACTCATAATTCTGATGGAACATTCACTAAAACATTTAGTGTTGCTGAACATAATCTTGAAAGTGGTCAGTACAATGTCCATGTTTATGGTACAAGTGCGGTAACGAATTCACTAACAGGTTTAACCGGAACAAGTTTCCAAGGTGATTACAAATTTGGTGACGTTCATGTTGAGACTAATCTTGGTCAAAATGGTATTAGTATTTCAATGCCAAGCGACGTTAGTTCGGATATTACAGTGTATCATGCCGTTTGGTCAGCAGAGCGTGATCAAGATGATATTATTTGGTATAAAGTTCCAGCTAATGGTCAGATGACAGCTAAATATACTGGTTCATACGGAACGTATCTTGTTCATACTTATGGTGTCGTTAAAGGCCAAATGGTGTGCTTGAGTGCAACAAGTATTGACGTTCCAAAACCAAGTGCTAAAGTTAGCATTACAAAATTAGATGGTACAATCTATAAAGTAACTGTGTCGGATGTTCCTGTTTATATCACTAGTATTCAGCTACCAACATGGACGGCTAAAAATGATCAAGATGATATTATTTGGTATACAGCAGAGCGTCAATCTGACGGTACCTTCACTAAAACATTTAGTGTCGCTGAACATAATCTTGAAAGTGGTAAATATAATGTTCACTATTACGGAATCAGCAGTGTTACCAATACTTTAACAGGTCTAGGTGGTACAAGTTTTACTAGTGATTATCACCTTGGAGATATTGATATTACAGCTAAAGTGGGCGCAAATGGTATTGAAATTAGGATGCCACAAGATGTTGCTAAATCAGCTAATGTGTCCCATGCCGTTTGGTCAGCAGCCAAGGGTCAAGATGATTTGAAATGGTATAGCGATACCACAGGACATGTTGTGGCTCCCTATACAGGTGACTACGGTACATATTTTGTGGACACATATGCAAATGTCAAAGGTCAAATGGTTTGCATTGGATCTACAAAAGTTAATATTCCAAAACCAGAAATTAAAACAACAATCACTAAAGAAAGTGAAGTTAGTGTTAAAGTAACGGTTTCAAATGTTCCTGTTTATATTACTGGTATCACAATTCCTGTTTGGACTGAAGCAAATGGTCAAGACGACCTTAAATGGTATCAAGCTACTAAGCAATCTGATGGCACATATGTTTTAAATTTCTCACCTAAGCAACATAATTTTGAGTCATGCCACTATAATATTCACATTTATGGTCAGAGCCAAATTAGTCACTCATTAGAAGGATTATCATCTACAGGTGGAGTCGATTTAGCAACTGAGAAATATGTTGTTGAGCCAACTGTAACTGTTCAAAATCATGATGCCAATGGCGGTACTTTGAAAGTTCGTATTGCAGAATCAGAGAATTCTAAGACTATAAAACTTGTTCGTGTTGCAGCATGGTCAGAAAGCAATCAATCAAATCTTCACTGGTATACAAGTTCAGACATCCACGACGGCGTAGTGACTGTTATGGTTAATGAAAAGAATCATGACTATATCAAAGGAGATTATACTGTTCACGTTTATGTAGACTTTACGGATAACACAACTTCAGGATTTAATCTTGGTACTTATCGTTTGAATGCTGATAAACCAGTCCATGCTCAGTCATACTTTATCGACATTAGTAGTCACAATGGTGTGATTTCAGTTAGCGAGTACCAATCATTGAAACGTCAAGGAATTACTGGAGTAGTTGTTAAATTAACCGAAGGAACTTCATATACAAACCCATATGCCCGTGCTCAAATTGCTAATGCTCAAGCTGCAGGTCTGCGAGTATCAGCCTATCACTATTCTCACTATGAATCAGCAGCAGAAGCAAAAGCTGAGGCACAGTATTTTGTAAATGCTGCTAAGTCAATGGGGCTTTCTGGTGCGACGACTATGGTTAATGATATGGAAGAGCAGGCTATGCTTAGAAGTGATTTGAATGCTAATACACAAGCTTGGAAAGACGAGATGAATCGTCTTGGTTACAACAATAACGTTTATTACACAATGGCATCTTGGCTTGATGTTAAAGGTGGAAAATTCAACACTTCAAAATTTGGCATGTCAAATCTTTGGGTAGCGCATTATTTGTACTCTACTCAGTATTTGGATCAAGAATCTGCTAAATCATTGTCTTACTATTCAAATAGCGCTGCTTGGCAGTATACAAGTGCATCGCCAAAATTATCTCATCCACTCGATGAAAGTATTGATTACACTGGTCGATTCACTTGGTAAGGGGGGAGAATTACGATGAAAAATAAATTGAAACTTGTTCTGACTTTAGTTTTATCACTTTGCATGGTGACAGCTTGTACAAGTCAGACTCAACATCAGACAAAACACAGTTCACAAACAACAAAGACAAGTACTAAAGTTACTTCTTCTAGCTCAAGTTCAAGTACAAGTAGTTCATCGTCTAATTCTCAAGAGAGTCAATCATCTACAGCAGAAACATCAACTGAACAATCACAAGCTGAACAAGAGATTGCTCCGATTTATACTGGTGCGATCTTAAAAGCAAACTATTCGACAATGGCAGGAAATTGGCAAAACGCTGCAGGAAATGTCCTAACTTTTAGTAATCAAGGATTAGCAACTGAAGGTATGACGCCTAATGTTTTGGACATTGATCAAAATGGTATTCTTTTGCTTGATGTTCAGACAGGACAACGTTCAAATGTTACGCTTTATATTGTTCCAGCGAATACAACATTTTCATCTGACTACTTAAATGGCCAAGAAGATAATACAGATATTTCTAAAGATCGTGTAATTTCTTCAGCAGATATTGGTTCTGGTGATTTAGCTTCGAAAGCTTATTATCACGTTTCAAATTAGAAAATATTTTTCTAAAACTCATGCAAAAAACAACCTACGTGGTTGTTTTTTTGTTGGTGAATATATGGTATAATGATATGGAAAAATATAGAGGTGAATAATGTCTTACGAAAACTTATTGAATCGTTTTTTGACTTATGTGAAAGTCAATACACGTAGTAACCCAGAAAGCACAACAACACCTTCAACTCAGACTCAGGTTGATTTTGCACTTAATGTTTTGAAACCTGAAATGGAAGCTGTTGGTTTGCAAGATGTGCACTATTTAACAAATGGTTATCTTGTTGGTACATTACCAGCAAATGATGCTTCAAAAACACGTAAAATTGGCTTCATCGCTCACATGGATACAGCTGATTTTAATGCTGAAGGAATCGCTCCACAAATCATTGAGAACTATGCTGGAGGATCTATCGAACTTGGTCAATCAGGTTATGCTCTCACACCAGAAGAATTTCCAAATTTGAATAATTACCTTGGTCAAACTTTGGTAACAACAGACGGGACAACACTTCTTGGTTCTGATGACAAATCTGGTATTGCTGAAATCATGACAGCAATCGAGTATCTTGTTGCTCACCCAGAAATCAAACACGGTGAGATTCGCGTCGGATTTGGTCCTGATGAAGAAATCGGTGTTGGAGCTGACAAGTTTGATGTTGAAGACTTCAATGTTGACTTTGCATATACTGTTGATGGTGGTCCTCTTGGAGAACTTCAATACGAAACGTTTAGCGCTGCTGGCTTAGAAATTGATTTCATGGGACGCAATGTTCACCCAGGTACAGCTAAAAATCAAATGATTAACGCTTTGCAATTGGCAATCGATTTTCACAATAAACTTCCAGAAACTGATCGTCCTGAAAACACTGAAGGTTATGAAGGATTCTTCCACTTGCACGGAATGAATGGTAGCGTAGAACAAGCGCATAGTTCATATATCATTCGTGATTTTGAAGATGAATCATTTGAAAATCGTAAAAAAATGGTTCAAGAAATCGCTGATAAAATGAATGCTGAACTTGGCAAAGAGTGCGTTATTATTACACTCAATGACCAATACTACAACATGAAAAAAGTCATTGAAAAAGATATGACTTCTGTTGAACTAGCAAAAGAAGTTATGGAAGATTTAGATATCAAGCCTGTCATTGAACCAATTCGTGGTGGAACAGACGGGTCTAAAATCTCATTTATGGGTATTCCAACACCTAACTTGTTTGCTGGTGGTGAAAACATGCACGGACGTTTTGAGTTCGTTAGCCTTCAAACAATGGAAAAAGCAGTTGATGTTATCATTGGAATTGTTCAAAAATAGTTAAGTTTTATCTAAGCAATGTTTGTTACATTAACTAACGGAGGACTGCAATGATTAAAATCTTTGGAAAGATTCGATATCACTGGCAGCCAGAACTATCTTGGTCAATTATTTATTGGTCGATTGCTCTGGTACCAATGTTTATCGGCTTATCATTATTGTTTGAGCGAACAAAAATACCGAGTCAATTCTTTGTTTTATTTGCTATCTTTATTATTTTGGTTGGATTAGGTTTTCACCGCTATTTTGTAATAGAAGAAGATGGAAAACTTCGTATTGTTTCGTTAAATCCTTTTAAAAAATCAAGAGTGGCAATTGCACAGATTGAAAGAGTTGATGTTAATAAATCAGGTTTAACTTTGAAAATAAAAAATCAGCCAGATAGAATTTTTTACATGAGAAAATGGCCTAAGAAGTACTTCTTAGATGCTTTGGCTATTCATCCAGATTTTCGTGGCTCAGTTGAGTTAACGGACAATCTAATTAAACTTGATTATTTTGAAACTTATAAGTCTAACAAAAAAGCTCCTACTAAATCGTAAGAGCTTTGGTTGGACAAGATTTGACAGCGAGAAGTGTGTCCTTGTCAGAGTCTGGAAAGGTTTGTTCTAAAGAATCAGAATTAGCAAATTTTACAATGCCATCATCATGATAATCAAAACGGTCAGAATATGTTTGGCATAGACCGCAAGCGATGCATTTTTCAGGAATTATTGATACTTTCATACTACTATTGTAGTATGAAATGATATATTTAACAAGGGGACATTATGGCAAAACAACCATGGGAAGAAAAAGTAGTCGATGACAACGAAATCAGAATTAGCCGTAAAACAAAAGATTCTGTTGTTAGTACACCTTTTTTGACGGCTTTATTGAGTGTTTTCTTTGTTATTGTCGTTGCGATTCTATTTGTAGTTTTTTACACTTCAAATCGTGGTGGCGACAAAGCATCAGAAACATCAAATTTTTATGGAGCATCGTCTAGCAGTGTTGTATCTTCATCTGAAGCAGCAAGTTCAGAAGCTTCTCAAGATTCAACAGAAGCTCCTTCAACAGACGAAAGTTCAAGTGATACAACAGAAGATTCATCAAGTGAAGGTAATGGTGATACAATCACTGTTATGTCAGGTGAAGGTGCTGCTTCAATTGCAGCTCGTGCTGGTATCTCAGTCGATAAACTTTACGAATTAAACCCAGACCACATGACTCAAGGATATTGGTACGCAAATCCTGGAGATGAAGTATACGTTAATTAGGAAGAAAAAGGAATCATGAAATCAATTAGAATTGCGATTGATGGTCCTGCTTCAAGTGGAAAGAGTACTGTAGCCAAGATTATTGCGAAAAATCTTGGCTATACTTATCTTGATACTGGAGCAATGTACCGTTCAGCAACATATCTTGCATTAAAAAATAATTTAACAGAAAACAATGTAAAAGAAATTTTAAAAGCTTTAGCAGAAAACCCAGTATCATTTGGGCGAGCTGAGGATGGTAGCCAAACAGTATTTGTAGGTGATAAAGAAGTTACACTTGATATCCGTCAAAACGATGTTACGAATAACGTTTCTTGGGTAGCAGCAATTCCAGAAGTTCGTGAAGAACTTGTAGAACAACAACGCCGTATTGCTAAAAATGGAGCGATTATCATGGACGGTCGAGACATTGGGACAGTCGTTCTACCTGATGCAGAACTTAAAATCTTTTTGATTGCATCTGTTGAAGAGCGCGCTGAACGTCGCTTCAAAGAAAATAAAGAAAAAGGTATTGAAACAGATTTTGAAACGCTAAAACGTGAAATTGCTGAACGTGATTACAAAGATAGTCACCGTGAAGTATCTCCACTAAAAGCAGCAGAAGATGCTATCACTTTCGATACAACTGGAGTAGATATTGACGGTGTTGTCAAATTTATTCAAGAAAAAGCAGAAAAAATCATTGACATGGATTAATTACTGTGATAGAATATAATCAATGAGAAAAGCAGAAGTGAGAACTTCTCGCCTTGCGACTACGGTTGTCTGGCCCAACATGTCAAAGATTCCATTAGGAATATTACGTGTGTGCGGGCTTGAATTTATCAAGTCCGTTTCGTTTTTCTCTAAAAAAATAAAGAGGTGAAGATCATAGCTAAGAAAGATCTATTCATTAACGATGAAATCCGCGTTCGCGAAGTTCGTCTCATTGGTCTTGATGGTGAACAGTTAGGAATTAAACCATTATCAGAGGCTCAAGCTATTGCTGATGACGCTAATGTTGATTTGGTTCTTATTCAACCACAAGCTACGCCACCTGTTGCTAGAATTATGGACTACGGAAAGTTCAAGTTTGAGTATCAGAAAAAACGTAAGGAACAACGCAAGAAACAAGCTGTTGTGACTGTTAAAGAAGTTCGTCTTAGCCCAGTTATCGATAAAGGTGACTTTGAGACTAAACTTCGTAACGGCCGTAAATTCCTTGAAAAAGGAAACAAAGTGAAAGTCTCTATTCGCTTTAGAGGTCGTATGATTACTCACAAAGAAATTGGAGCAAAGGTATTGGCGGAATTTGCAGAAAGAACGCAAGATATTGCTATTATTGAGCAAAGAGCTAAAATGGATGGACGTCAAATGTTCATGCAACTTGCTCCAATTCCAGACAAAAAATAATTGTCAATTTTAAACTATTTTAAGAGGAGAATTTTAAAATGCCAAAACAAAAAACACACCGCGCATCAGCTAAACGTTTCAAACGTACAGGTTCTGGTGGATTGAAACGCTTCCGCGCATTTACTTCACACCGTTTCCACGGTAAAACTAAAAAACAACGTCGTCATCTTCGTAAAGCAGCTATGGTGCACTCAGGAGATTTCAAACGTATTAAAGCAATGCTTTCAGGTCTTAAATAAGACTAAAGCAATTACTCGATATTATTAAAGAATTATTTGGAGGAGAATATAAATGGCTCGTGTTAAAGGTGGCGTTGTATCACGCAAACGTCGTAAACGTGTATTGAAACTTGCTAAAGGTTACTATGGTGCAAAACATATCTTGTTCCGTACTGCAAAAGAACAAGTAATGAACTCTTACTACTATGCATACCGTGACCGTCGTCAGAAAAAACGTGATTTCCGTAAACTTTGGATCACTCGTATTAATGCGGCAGCTCGTATGAACGGTTTGTCATACTCACAATTGATGCACGGTTTGAAATTGGCTGAAATCGAAGTTAACCGTAAAATGCTTGCTGATTTAGCAGTTAACGATGCAGCAGCTTTCACAGCTCTTGCAGATGCAGCTAAAGCTAAACTTGGTAAATAATTAATTAAAAGACTAACATTTGTTAGTCTTTTTTTTGTGCTAAAATTTATCTGTTATTTAAGAAGCAAGTTTAAGTTGATTATATTTTTCATTCCTATAGAGTAGAGGAAGCAATAAATACATATCAAGTAGCAGTTATGTTGTCTAAAGCGGTAGAGTATAAGAAAACCACCAGGATTGCTGGTGGTTTATTTGCTTATGGATAAGCTATTCTGATTCACTGCTAGAGCTACTTGAAGTTTCGTGTAATTGCATGTAGCTTGGAGCTTTAAACATATCTACGGTTGATTCGTTGCCATGTTCACTGTAAAGACTTGTCGACTCATCACCACGTTTTTTCTCGATAGTTTTTAATGATTTGAGTGAATCTGTATAAGAAATTTTTGAACTATCAACCTGTTTTAAGCCAGGTATTTTAGCAAATCGAAGAAGATCGCCTGTTTGAACCTCGTCACTTGTTGAAAGCTGTAGGGCAACAGCATCACGGATTGCTTTAGTTGTTGCTTGTGTATTTTCGTCAGGATTAGTAATTTCTTCCCCGGTAGCTGTGTAGTAGAGATGACCGCTACTGCTTGTATAAGTAGGAGTAACATAATCTCCAGCAGTTCGGAAAGCAACTGTTTGGTCATTGTCTTCTGACAATAAATCTTGTCCAAGTTGAATATAATTGCTTGTATCAACACCTAACAAATGAAGTAGTGTTGGTAAGGCATCAACTTCACCACCAAAGGTGTCGCTGACGTATCCTTCGGTGTAACCAGGAATGTGTACCATAAACGGAACACGTTGGAGCATAGCGTTATCGTAGCTTGTCCATGTTTCAGAATCTTTTCCAAGAAGCGGAGCCAAATCAGTGTTTCGTGAGTTTGAAATACCGTAGTGGTCACCATAAAGTACAATAATTGAGTTGTCATATAAACCAGATTCTTTTAAGTAATCAAAGAATGATTTGATAGCTGAATCTAGGTAATTCGCGGTAGCAAAGTAACCATTGATGGTTTCATCATCAGTATCAGCTAGTGGGAATCCTTCTTCATCAGAATTACCAGAAAGACTAGTGTATGGATAATGGTTACTTACAGTAATGAATTTAGTGTAGAATGGCTGTTGCATGTGTTCTAGATACTTGATAGCATCAGCAAACATGTATTTATCATTCAAACCATATTGGAATGAGTTTTCGCTATTTTGTTTTGCAAAGTATGAAGAATCAAAGAAATAATCGTAGCCCCATTGTTTATAGGCGTTATTTCGATTCCAGAAAGTACCAACGTTACCGTGGAATACGGCGCTTGTGTAATCTCCGGTTTGCCCAAGAATTGATGGAGCAGCATAGGCGGTATTTGTACCACCGTAGTTAACTAAGTAAGAACCATTGCTAAGACCAAATAATGATGTTTCCATCAGCGTTTCAGCGTCAGATGTTTTTCCGGCTTTGACTTGGTGGAAGAAGTTTGAGAAAGCAAGGGTTGAATTTGAGTGGTAAAGTGAATTAAGGAAAGGTGTTACTTCATATGATTTACCATCAACTTGCAAATGATAGTCAATCAAGAATTGTTGGAAACTTTCCAAGTGAATAACAATAACGTTTTTTCCTTTAGCAATACCATAATATTTTGAATTAGGTGCCGCATAGTGTTCACTAATGTAATTCTTAGCTTCGTCAAGATCAGAAGCGGTAGCTTCGCTACGTACTTTTTCAGTCTGATATGTTTGGTTAGCACTGTAGGCTGTAAACGATGGTAATCCAAGAGCACGGACAACATATACGTTTGAGAAGCCACGCGTCAAAAGTTCTGGACGATCAATCTCAGCCATGAATAAGTTGATTGAAAAAAATAAAGTTGATAAGGCTGTAATAGCAAAGCTTGCGCGTTTGTTAAACGGACGATTATCAGCTTTAATTTTTTTGGTAGCAAATAGCGCGATTAAAATAACGTAGTCGATGATATAAATAACGTCCCAGACACGAAATAGATTCAAGGCAGAATCCCCGAGACCAGCAGAAACTTTACTACTTGCAAGCAATGTACTTACAGTAATGAAGTCTGTGAATTCACGGAAATAAATCGCATTGGAAATAAGTAGGATATTTAAAATCGTATAAATAATCCAACTAACAATATAAAAAACACGCGTTCTTTTGATATAAAGGCTTAACCCGAGTAAAAGTAATCCTAATGGAATAGGATTAATAAGTGATAGTAGTAGTTGATACGGATTCTCTAGTCCAAGACTAAAGTCAACATGATAAGCCCACATTGTTTTTAGCCAATAAATGACTAAAAGTGTCAAAATAAATCCCAAACGTGTGTTAACCACGTGAGAGATAATTTGTTTCATTTTTTTCACTGTAGGAACTTCCTTTATTCTTTTTTTCCTAAAGATAAAATCTCATTTTCAATTATAACATAAAAACTTTTATTGGTATGGGTGATAAATGCAAAATTTAGTGGGAAAAATTCTGAATTTTTGATATAATAGGCTTCATGAACAAACTATACGTGGATTCTTTTGTTGAAAAGAAAATTAAGCGTGGTATTCAACTTTTGGATGGAAAAGACTTTCATCAACTTGATTTAGATAATCAATTAGTTGTTCTTTACAGTCATTCACGCAAGTTCTTAGGAACAGCATACCTTTCTCGTCAAAATAAGGGAATTGGTTGGTTTTTAGGAACTGGAGATGTTGAATTGAACAAATCTTACTTTGTTAATTTATTTAGCAAGGCGAAGAAAAAGCGTCAGCATTTTGAAAACTCAGATCTGACAACAGCTTATCGATTATTTAATCAAGATGGAGATAATTTTGGTGGTGTGACGATAGATCGTTATGCTGATTTTGTTGTATTTTCTTGGTACAATACCTTTGTTTATCAGTATCGTGATGTGATTGTCGAAGCCTTCCAAGAGGTTTATCCTACGGTTAAGGGCGGATATGAGAAAATCCGTTTTAAAGGACTTGATTATGAGTCAGCTCACATTTATGGTGAAGAAGCACCTGAAACATTTACTATTTTGGAAAATGGTGTCAAATACAGTGTTTTCATGAATGATGGCCTGATGACAGGGATCTTCTTAGATCAGCATGAAGTCCGTGATGCTTTGATTAATGAACTTGGTCTTGGAAAACGTGTTTTGAACATGTTTTCTTACACAGCGGCGTTTTCTGTTGCAGCAGCAATGGGTGGTGCAACTGAGACAACATCTGTAGACCTTGCTAAACGTTCTCGTGAACTATCTCAAGCACATTTTGAAGCCAATGGCCTTGATTTGTCAAATCACCATTTTGTGGTCATGGATGTTTTTGAATATTTCAAGTACGCTAAGCGCAAAAACTTGACTTTTGATTTGATTGTTATCGATCCACCAAGTTTTGCTCGTAATAAAAAACAAACATTTTCAGTTGCTAAAGATTATCACCGATTAATTAGCCAAGCATTGGAAGTATTATCTGATGATGGAACAATAATCGCATCTACAAACGCAGCTAACTTAACAGTAGCTCAGTTTAAAAAGCAATTAGAAAAAGGATTTGCTTCTGTTAAGCATGAATACATTCGTTTGCAACAATTGCCAAGTGATTTCACGGTTAACAAAGCAGACATGAGCAGTAATTATTTGAAAGTATTTACAATAAAGGTTAAGAAATGAAAATAGTAGTACCTATTATGCCGAAAGATTTAGATGAGGCACAGTCGATTGATATTTCAAGATTTGACGACGTCGATATTATTGAATGGCGAGCAGATTTTTTACCTAAAGAAGATATTATGACTGTAGCACCAGCAATCTTTGAAAAATTTTCTGGCAGAGAGATTGTTTTTACAATTCGAACAGATAGAGAAGGTGGAAATCTTAGCTTGTCTGACGAAGAGTATGTTGAGCTTTTGAAAAATATTAATGCTATTTACCACCCAGACTATATTGACTTTGAATATTTTTCACATAAAGAAGCTTTCCAACAAATGTTAGAATTTCCAAATCTCGTTTTGTCTTATCATAATTTTGATGAAACACCTGAGAATTTGATGGAATCATTTTCTGAGCTAACAGCTTTAGCACCACGTGTTGTTAAAGTTGCCGTTATGCCACAGAGTGAACAAGATGTTATTGACTTGATGAACTATACTCGCGGATTTAAGACATTAAATCCTGAGCAAGAGTATGCCACTATGTCAATGGGCAAACTTGGTCGCGTATCACGTTTTGCTGTTGATGTTTTCGGATCATCATGGTCTTTTGCAAGCCTAGATCAAACAAGCGCACCAGGACAGGTTGCTCTTGCTGATATGAAACGTATTAGGGAGGTACTTGATGCAGATTGATGGATACACTCGCTTAGCCGCTGTCGTGGCAACACCAATTAAGCACTCTATTTCACCGTTTATTCATAACTATGCTTTTGATAAAACAGGTGTGAATGGTGTTTATGTTGCATGGGATATCCCAGAAGAAGATTTAGCGGTTACTTTAGAAAATGTTAAACGTTATGACATGTTCGGTGTGAATATTTCCATGCCGTACAAGCAAAAAGTTATGCCGTATATGGATGAGTTGACTGATTCAGCTGCCTTGATTGGTGCTGTGAATACTGTCATTAATCGTGATGGCAAATTAGTTGGTCACAATACTGACGGTATTGGTTTTTTTAGAAGCCTCTCTACTTTTGCTGATTTTGATGTCAAAGGTAAAACAATGTCTATCCTTGGAGGCGGAGGAGCTGCTACAGCTCTAATTGCTCAAGCAGCGCTCAACGGTGCTGGTCATATTAACATTTTCAATCAGACACAGTTCTTAGATGCTACACGTCAAAAAGCTGAAGAACTTTCTGATAAAACAGGTGTATCAATCACTGTATATCCAGTCGAAGATTTAAAGACAATTCAAGAAAAAGTGTTAGAATCACAACTTTTTGTCAACGCGACAAGTGTTGGGATGGACGGTAAGTCAATGATTATTACAGAAGACTTTGAGTTTTCTGAAGGACTTTTAGTTGCTGATACGATTTACCAACCATTTGAAACGCCGTTCTTGAAATTAGCTAGAAGTAAAGGCTTAACAGCTCTCAATGGACTTGGAATGCTTTTGTTCCAAGCGGCTGAAGCTTTTGAAATCTGGACTGGTGAAAAAATGCCGACTGCTGAGATTTGGTCAGCACTTGAAGAAAAATATAATACGAAATAAGAAGAGCTATAGGTGACGCTAATGAAATTAAATGTTAATCTCCCCCAAACACCTTATGATATTGTCATTGAAAAAGGTGTCTTAGCAAAAGCCGGTGATTGGGTGAAATCACTTTGGCAACCTCAAAAAATTGCCCTTATTACTGACAACCATGTTGGAAGATTGTACGCTGAGAAAGTTAAGCTTAGTATCGAAGATGCAGGCTTTGAAGTGATTGTGTTTGATTTCTTAGAAGGTGAGGCTTCTAAAAATCTTCAAACTGTAAATAAAGCTTACGAATTTTTGGTTAAAAATGGGATGACACGCAGTGATGGTATTGTCGCTCTCGGTGGTGGTGTCGTTGGAGATTTAGCAGGTTTTGTTGCGTCTACTTATATGCGTGGAATTCACTTCTTACAAATTCCGACAAGTTTAACTGCTCAAGTTGATTCGTCAATTGGTGGTAAAACAGGGGTAAATACACCATTTGCTAAAAACATGGTTGGTACTTTTACGCAACCTGATGGTGTATTGATTGATCCAGAAACTCTTCAAACGCTTGGTAAACGTGAACTCATTGAAGGTATGGGTGAAGTTATCAAGTATGGATTGATTGAAGATATTGAATTGTGGGATGAGCTGTCAGCTATGGATGGCTCACCAGAAAGTATCTTAAAACACGCAGAAAGCATTATTTATCGTTCATGCAATGTTAAACGTAAGGTTGTTGTAGAAGATGAACTTGATAACGGTGTTCGACTTTACCTTAACTTTGGTCACACTATTGGACATGCTGTTGAAGCGACAGCGGGATATGGCAAAGTCATGCATGGTGAAGCTGTTGCGATTGGTATGGTACAAATTTCTCGGGTTGCTGAGAAGAAGGGTTTGATGCCTAAAGGTATCACGAAAGATATCTTTAACATGTGCCAAAAATTTGGTTTGCCAACAGATTATCAACCATGGGATATTGATGTTTTATATGGTGCTTTAGTGCATGATAAAAAAGCTCGTGGAAAAATGATTAAGACCGTCATCGTGCCAGAGCTTGGTAGTGCAGCAATCAATCAGATTCCCTTAGAAGAGATGAAAGAGTATTTGGAGAAATAATATGAGATATTTGACAGCCGGTGAATCCCACGGACCACGTTTAACTGCAATTATTGAAGGAGTTCCTGCAGGACTCCCACTGACTGCTGAAGATATTAATGTCGATTTGAAACGACGCCAAGGTGGATATGGCCGTGGCGGTCGTATGAAAATTGAGTCAGATAAAGTCGAAATTACTTCTGGTGTACGTCACGGAAAAACTACGGGAGCTCCCATTACTCTGAATGTCATTAATAAGGACCATGAAAAGTGGCTTGATATTATGGCGGTTGAGGATATTGATGATTCTCTGAAAACCAAACGAAAAATCACGCACCCACGTCCAGGGCATGCTGACTTGGTTGGAGGCATGAAATATCGCTTTGAAGATTTGCGAAACTCCCTTGAACGCTCATCAGCGCGTGAAACAACAATGCGTGTAGCAGTAGGAGCAGTTGCAAAACGCATTTTAGCAGAACTTGATGTTGAAATTGCTAATCATGTTGTTGTTTTTGGTGGCAAAGAAATTGATGTCCCAGAGGGGCTTACTGTTTCTCAAATTCGAGAATTAGCAAGTCAGTCTGAAGTTTCAATCGTTAATCAAGAACGAGAGCAAGAAATCAAAGACTATATTGACCAGATTAAAAAAGATGGTGACACAATTGGCGGTGTCGTCGAGACAGTTGTCGGAGGAGTTCCAGTTGGACTTGGTTCATATGTTCAATGGGATAAGAAACTCGATGCTAAGATTGCAGGTGCTGTTGTTTCTATCAATGCTTTTAAAGGTGTTGAATTTGGCTTGGGCTTCAAAGATGGATATCTCAAGGGTAGCCAAGTAATGGATGAAATCCTTTGGAATGAAGAAGAAGGCTATACACGTCGCACGAATAATCTTGGTGGTTTTGAAGGTGGTATGACAAATGGACAGCCTATTGTTGTTCGTGGTGTTATGAAACCAATACCGACACTTTATAAACCTTTGATGTCAGTTGATATTGAAACTCATGAACCGTATAAAGCAACAGTTGAACGTTCAGATCCGACTGCTCTTCCAGCAGCTGGAGTTGTTATGGAGGCAGTTGTAGCAACTGTCATTGCTGATGAGATTCTTGAGAAATTCTCTTCTGATAATCTTGAAGAATTAAGAGAAGCTGTTGCCCGTCACCGTGATTATGTCAAACATTTTTAATGCATAAACAGTTGACATGGAGAGCATAAGCTCTCCATTATTTCTATAAAGATTGTAGATTCCGGAAATGGAGAAATTATGGAAAATAAAGTGATTTATGTTGCTGGTTTAGGATTAATTGGTGCATCGCTTGCGCTAGGAATTAAGCGTGACCATCCTGACTATAAAATTTTAGGCTATAATCGTTCTGACAAATCGCGAAACGTTGCTCTGGAAAGAGGAATTGTTGATGAGGCTACGGGTGATTTTAAAGCATTTGCATCGCAAGCTGATGTGATTATTTTAGCTGTCCCTATCAAACAGACTATTGAATTTATAAAAGATTTAGCTGAAATGGATTTGAAGGACAATGTCATCATCACTGATGCAGGGTCAACAAAACGAGAAATCGTCGAAGCTGGAGAAAAGTATTTAACTGGAAAAAATGTTAGATTTGTTGGTTCACACCCAATGGCTGGTTCACACAAGTCTGGTGCGATTGCGGCAGATGTCAATTTATTTGAAAATGCTTATTATATTTTTACACCATCGCCATTAACAGCAATTGGCACTATTGATGAGATGAAAGAAATTTTATCTGGCTTGCATGCTCGTTTTGTAGAAATTGATGCTTGTGAGCACGACCGTGTCACTAGTCAGATTTCGCATTTTCCGCATATTTTAGCAGCAAGTCTGATGGAACAAGCAGGTGATTATGCTTGTGAGCATGAGATGACAAATCATTTTGCTGCAGGTGCTTTTCGTGATATGACACGTATTGCTGAGAGTGAGCCTGGTATGTGGACGAGTATTCTTTTGACCAATCAGACAGCTGTTATGGAACGTATTGATGATTTCAAATCACGACTTGATAGTGTAAAAGAATTGATTGCTCAGGGTAATGGTGACGCTATTTGGAATTATTTCAACCAAGCTAGAGAGACTCGTAAGGCAATGCGTATCCATAAACGCGGTGGGGTAGAAAGTGCCTTTGATATTTTTGTCGACGTTCCGGATAAGGAAGATGTTATTCTAGAAATTTTGGAATTACTTCGAGGGATTTCTTTGGTCAATATTCATATTAATGAAGAAAATCGTGAAGATATTAACGGTATTTTACAAATTTCCTTTAAGAGTGCTAAAGATTTGGAGCACGCTAGAAAAGTTATCACAGAAAAAACAAACTATAAAGTACATATTAATTAAGGAGAATTATCATGGCAAATATTTATGATTTAGCAAACGAATTGGAACGTGAAATTCGCGTTCTTCCAGAATACAAAAAAGCGCAAGAGTGCCGCGCAGCAATTGATGGAGATGCCGAAGCAAAAGCTTTGTTCAAAGAATTTACTGAATTTCAACAAGGACTCTACGCAAAATTACAATCAGGACAAATGCCTACAGGTGATGAGCAGACTAAGATGCAAGAATTGGGTGCAAAAATTGAAGCAAACCCAATTTTGAAAGCATATCTTGGTGCTCAACAATCTTTGTCTGTGTATGTTTCAGACCTTGAAAAAATTATTTTCGGTCCACTTCAAGACCTTTTGAAATAATGATTGCAACCTAACATTTTGTGTTAGGTTTTTTTCGTGTTTTTATTCGTAAAGGTCTATAATGAGTGTTAACTTTTATGAGGAGGTTGTTCTATGTCACGTAAAGTTGGAATTATTGGAGTGGGTCATGTTGGCTCTACAGTTGCTCACGGTCTGATTGCACAGGGTGCTTTTGATGATTACGTCTTAATTGATATCAATGAGAAAAAAGTAACTGCTGATGCAGTTGATTTTAGAGATGCTGCAGCAAATCTTAATCAACATGCAAATATTGTAGTTAATGACTATAATGCTCTAGCTGATGCGGATGTTGTCATCTCAGCTTTGGGAAATATCAAACTTCAAGATAACCCTAACGCTGATCGCTTTGCTGAGTTGCCTTTCACTGCAAAAGAAGTTCCCGCAGTTGCTAAAAAATTAAAAGAAGTAGGGTTTAACGGAATTATCATTGCCATTTCAAATCCTGTCGATGTCATTACTAGCCTTTATCAACACTATTCTGGTCTTCCTAAAGAACGTGTCATTGGTACAGGAACACTACTTGATACTGCCCGAATGAAACGTGCAGTTTCAGAACGTTTTGGAGCTGATGCTCGCAGTGTTTATGGTTATAATTTAGGCGAACATGGAAATTCTCAGTTTACAGCTTGGAGTCAAGTACGTGTTAAAGGGCAACCAATTTCAACATTTACAGACGAAGCAACCTTGGAAGAAATTGCACACGAAGCAATGGTTGGTGGTCACACTGTCTTTTATGGTAAAAAATACACAAGTTATGGTATTGCAAGTGCAGCTATTCGTTTGGCAATTGCGGTAGTTTCTGATAGTCATGAAGAACTGCCAGTTTCAAATTACTATGAGCCACTTGATACTTATCTTAGTTATCCAGCAATTGTCGGTCGAGATGGTATTGTTGAACAAATTAAATTGACTCTTCCAGAAGACGAAGAAGCTAAGCTAGAAAACTCAGCTAATTTTATCAAACGAAAATTTGCAGAAAGTCTGAATTAATAAAAAAGAAATCCCATCTAAATTAGATGGGATTACTGATTTAATATGTAGTTACGCACCTCTGAAATAAAATAAAGAGAGCCTGTGACGACAAAGATGTCGTTAGGATTTTTCTCTGCTTGTTCTAACCATTTTTTATAATTTGGGGTTTTTTGATATTTATCGGGATAGTCAGAAAGAGCCTGAGCTTGATAGAAATTAAAAGTTGTGACACACAAGTCAAAATCTGATAACTCTTCAAGCATAGTATCTAAAGGTTTACGACTTAATCCTGCAAAAAGAATGTGAATATGTTTTCCAGAGAATTCATTTTTGAGAACGTCGACTAATTTTGCGATGGAATCTTCGTTATGGGCGCCGTCTAACATGAGGTTTGGAGTCATTAATTCACATCGTCCTGCCCAAGTGGTATTTTCTAGACCCTTTTTAATACTATCTTTGTTGATTTTTGAAAATTTATCTTGAAGAATTAATGCCGTCATAGCTGCAAGAGCTGCATTAGATTTTTGGTGTTTGCCAAGCATTTTCAGCGAAATATCTGAGATAGAGAAATCATTTTGAGTAAAAGTAAATGTTTTTTGACTTTCTGTGACAAAAAAATCCTTGCCAATCTCATATGTCGGGCAGTCCAGCAAAGTTGATTTTTTGTAAAAAACTTCTCTAACTTCAGGAGCCATTTTTCCAAAAATGAATGGCACATTTGGTTTTAAAACACCAGCTTTATGACCTGCGATTTCTGCCAAAGTATTTCCGAGCGTGTCTTGATGGTCGATACTAATTGAAGGGCAAATGACTGCTTGAGCAGTGAAAACGTTGGTTGAGTCGAATGTTCCGCCAATTCCAGCTTCAATTACCGCAATATCAACTGGATTAATGTTAGCAAAATAGTAAAACATCAGAGCTGTGACCAATTCAAATTCAGTCACTTTTCCAACTTTTTCTTGAAAGGAATCTGATTCAACAATTGGTTTAACAGCTTGTGCTGTCAAAACTAAATCAGTATCTGAAATTTGTTCTCCATTAACCGCAATACGTTCGTTAAAGCGCGTGATAAATGGAGAAGTGAATGTGCCAGCCTTATATCCTGAACTTGTTAAAATATGCTGCAAGAAGCTCGTTGTTGAGCCCTTGCCGTTTGTTCCAACAACATGGACAGCTGGAAATTTATCTTGGGGATTATCAAGTAAACCAAGCAAATAGCGCATCCGATCTAAACTAGGTCTTCTGCCATTAGCTTTGTGAGAATGAATCCAATTAAGTGTAGTAGTGTAGTTCATTGTTATTAATACCTTATAAAAAAAGAAGGAGAGATAGTATGTCTCCTTCCGTTAGTAACTTATTCAGTAGTTTCAGTGGCACTACTTGCAGTGTCATCAGAAGTTGCTGCACTGCTTTGTGTGCTGTCACTTTGACTATCGTCAGAACTATAATTGTATGTAGTATCTGAACTTGAACTGTAAGTTGTGTTAGCATCGTCATTGTAAGTATTATTAACTGTGCCTGAATCATTATCAGTATCATCAGAATAAGCTGAGGATGCTGAAGTGTCAGTTTTGCTGTTATTGCCACCTTTGATGACAACAGTTGTCGTTGATTTGTCAGTTGGCTTAGTTGCTGATGAGCCTTTAAGAGCATTAGTAATCGTAATACTTGCCACAATGATACTAAGAATAGAACCGATTAGGGCAACTGTTTTTTGAAAGGCTGAAAAACCTTTTTTGATATGTCTTGCCGGAGTTGGTTCCTTATCCTCATTTGATGATTTTTGACGTCTTGAATAATGTTGAGACATTTTTAACTCCTTTTTCGCGTATGATTCTATTATAGTTTTTTCATTTTAAATGTCTAGTATAAAATAGCTGTCTTTTATAAAATATTTTATCAGTGATTCTTAAAATAAGCCTTAAAAACTTAGTATTAAAGCTTTCACACTTTTGATAGACTGTGCTATAATGGTAGTATTGATTTTTTTGTGAAGGAAGAAAAAATGATTTACTTTGATAACTCTGCCACTACAATTCCTTATCCTGAGGTTTTACGAACATATCAGGAAGTGGCAACTAAGATTTATGGAAATCCATCAAGTTTACACAATCTTGGCACAAAAGCTAGTCGTATTCTAGAAGCTAGTCGTAAACAAATTGCCGACTTACTTGGTGTCAAAAATACAGAGATTATTTTCACTTCTGGCGGTACAGAAGGTGATAACTGGGTGTTAAAAGGTGTTGCCTTTGAGAAAGAGCGTTATGGGAAACACATTATTGTATCAGACATCGAACATCCTGCTGTCAAAGAATCTGCAAAATGGTTAGCAGAACACGGATTTGAAGTTTCATATGCGCCTGTTAATGATAAAGGCTTTGTTGATGTTGATAAATTAGCTGAGCTCTTGCGTCCAGATACTACTTTGGTGTCAATCATGGCAGTCAATAATGAAATCGGCTCAATCCAACCAATTCATGCTATTTCAGAATTATTAGCTGACAAACCTGGAATCTCTTTCCACGTGGATGCAGTACAAGCAATTGGTAAAATCCCTGTGAATGAATATTTGACAGAACGCGTTGATTTTGCAAGTTTTTCTGGTCACAAATTCCACAGTGTTCGTGGTGTTGGATTCATTTACAAAAAAGAAGGCAAGAAATTAAATCCATTGCTAGCTGGTGGCGGGCAAGAAGGAGACCTTCGTTCAACTACTGAAAATGTTGCCGGAATTGCAGCGACAGCTAAAGCTCTTCGTTTGGTAACAGATAAAGAAGAATTTGCTCTTCCAAAAATTGCCAAAATGAAAGAAATCATTTATGATGAACTTGCAAAACACGAGGATATTATGATTTTCTCTGGCAAGGGAAGTGATTTTGCACCGAATATCTTAACTTTTGGTATTAAAGGTGTCCGAGGTGAAGTTGTTGTTCATGCTTTTGAAGAGCACGAAATCTACATTTCCACAACGTCAGCATGTTCATCAAAAGCTGGAAAACCAGCTGGAACTTTGATTGCTATGGGAGTTCCAACAAAACAAGCTCAATCAGCAGTGCGTATCAGTCTTGACGATGACAATGATATGGGGCAAGTTGAGCAATTCTTAACGATTTTCAAACAAGTTTACGAAAAAACAAAAAAAGTTAGATAATAAGAAGAAAGGATAAAGAGAGTTCTCTCTTTAATAAACTATGCAATACTCAGAAATCATGGTTCGCTACGGCGAATTATCAACAAAAGGTAAGAACCGCATGCGTTTCATCAATAAGTTGAAACGTAACATGAAACATGTTCTTTCAATTTATCCTGATGTCAGAGTTGTGGCAGACCGCGACCGCGCTCACATTTATTTGAATGGAACAGACTACGTACCAGTTGCTGAATCATTGAAACAAATTTTCGGGATTCAAGCATTTTCACCATCTTACAAGGTCGAAAAAAATCTTGAAACAATCAAAAAAGCTGTTCAAGATGTGATGAAAGACGTTTATCGTGAAGGGCTTACTTTCAAAATCACAAGTAAACGTAGTGACCATAACTTTGAAATGGACAGTCGTGAGTTAAACCAATACCTTGGCTCTGCTGTTTTTGAAGTCTTACCAGATATTCAAGCGCAAATGAAAGGTCCAGATGTCAACTTAAAAGTTGAAATTCGTGAAGAAGCAGCTTACCTTTCATATGAAAACATTAAAGGAGCTGGAGGTCTTCCTGTAGGAACTGCAGGTCGTGGTATGTTAATGCTTTCTGGTGGTATTGATTCACCAGTTGCTGGATACCTTGCACTTAAACGTGGTGTTGATATCGAGGCTGTCCACTTTGCAAGCCCACCATATACTAGCCCAGGTGCTCTTAAAAAAGCTCAAGATTTAACACGTAAATTGACAAAATTTGGTGGAAATATTGATTTCATCGAAGTTCCATTTACTGAAATCCAAGAAGAAATCAAAGAAAAAGCACCAGAAGCTTACTTGATGACTTTGACACGTCGTTTCATGATGCGTATTACAGACCGAATTCGTGAAGAACGTAATGGTTTGGTTATCATCAATGGTGAAAGCCTTGGTCAAGTTGCTAGTCAAACACTTGAAAGTATGCGAGCTATTAATGCTGTAACTGCAACACCAATTATTCGCCCTGTTGTTACCATGGATAAATTGGAAATTATTGATATCGCACAAAAAATCGATACTTTTGATATTTCAATCCAACCATTTGAAGATTGCTGTACAATCTTTGCACCAGACCGTCCAAAAACAAATCCCAAAATCAAAAATGTTGAACAATACGAAAAACGTATGGATGTTGAAGGACTTGTTGAACGTGCAGTTGCTGGTATCAAAGTGACAACAATTACACCTCAAGCTGAACATGATGAAGTCGATGATTTAATCGATGACTTACTATAATACAAAAGCCATCTAAGATGGCTTTTTCTGTGCCAGTTAAAGCCTGAAAGCCTAATCATAAAATGGTATAATATGCCCATGGAGGTATGACTAAGATGTTAGACAGGATGATTTACAAAAAAACAACATTAGCTTGCTTAGCCTTTTTACTGGTTAGTTTGCTTGGAAGTGCCATTTATGGTTTGACTTTTGAAAAGCATGCGGCAAGTAGTGTTAATCAAGCAAAAGTTAGCTCCAAAAAAGTTAAGACTGCTCGTGTTATGGCAAATGGGGATATTCTGATTCATAACGGGCTTTATGGCAGTGCGGAGCAATCTGATGGAACGTATGATTTCAAGCCTTTCTTTGAGTATGCTAAAGATTGGATTTCCAGCGCAGATTTAGCGATTGGGGACTATGAAGGAACAATTAGTCCTGATTATCCTCTAGCAGGTTACCCGCTATTTAATGCACCGAGTGAAATTGCTGATGCAATGAAAGATACAGGTTATGATGTCGTTGATTTAGCCCATAATCATATTTTGGATTCAGGGCTTTCAGGTGCCATTAATACTGTAAAAACATTTGATAAACTTGGTATGCCAAGTATCGGAGTCTACAAAAATAATCGTGACAAAGAAGATATTTTGATTAAAAATGTCAATGGCATCAAAATTGCAATCTTAGGTTATTCTTACGCTTACAACGGTTTAGAAGCCAATCTTTCTTCAAGTGACTATGAAAAACACATGTCTGATTTAGATGAAGATAAGATGAAGTCTGAAATTCAAGAAGCAGAAAAGAAAGCTGATGTAACTATCGTCATGCCTCAAATGGGTGTTGAATATCAACGCGAACCAACTCAAGAACAAGTGACACTTTACCACAAGATGATTGATTGGGGTGCAGATGTCATTTTCGGCGGTCATCCACACGTGGTAGAACCATCAGAAACAATCGAAAAAAATGGTGAGAAGAAATTTATCATCTACTCAATGGGAAACTTTATTTCTAACCAACGTTTGGAGACAGTTGATGATATTTGGACAGAACGTGGTTTATTGATGGATGTCACATTTGAAAAGAAAAACAATAAAACAACGATTAAGACAGTAGCTGCCCATCCAACTATGGTTTGGGTTTGGAGCAAAGGTGTAGTTGGTTCTGAAGGTTTTGTGTTATCAGATTATCGTACACTTATTTTAGAAGATTTTATTAAAGGCGGTAAATATCGTGACAAGCTCGATGCAGCAATGCAAGAGAAAGTTGATACTGCCTATCAAGAAATGAATGAATTGGTGAATTTACAATGGAATTAGAGCGTCAGAAGGTGAAACTTTTTTCAAAGAGTTCCCGAGATGTCAAAAATTTATATTTATCAGCATTTCCAGCTGTTGAGCGTGTGCCGTATGTTCCGATGCTTTTGACAAGTTACCGAGAATTGGCAGATTTTTATGCTTATTACGATGGATATGACTTTGTTGGATTAGCCTATGTTTTACAAAATGAAGATGTTGTTTATTTATTCTTCTTAGCTGTTAATCCGCAAATTCGCTCTCGTGGATATGGTTCTGAGATTTTGCAGGATATCAAAAAATTAGCAGGAAGCCGTACGGTTGTTCTAGCAATTGAGCCAATGGATGAAAAAGCTGACAATTTTGACCAGCGTCTGAAGCGCGTGCATTTTTATGAGAAAAATGGTTTTCACATTACAGCATACTACTATCACGAGGGTACTGAGACTTATCAGATGATGGCAAATAATAAAATAATTGCAATAGATTCTATCGAAAAATTGACGAAAAAAGCAGTTCTAGGATTAGTAAAAGTATCCTATGATAAAAAATAGAGAATGAAAACGTACTATCACTAAAAAAAGACAGCATATTCCTTGCTTTAATCACCTTAACGTGTTAAAATATGAACGTTGACTAAATGCACATCCTGTGCAACCGCACGAAAATCGTTTTTAAGAAACTTTCGAGGTTCACGATTTAGGCGAGTCTTCACAAGCGGAAAAATCCGCAACAAAAATTTATAGGAGGTGCACGATGAGCACATATGCAATCATCAAAACTGGTGGAAAACAAGTTAAAGTTGAAGTAGGTCAAGCTATCTATGTTGAAAAACTTGATGTTGAAGCTGGTTCAGAAGTAACATTTAACGAAGTTGTTCTTGTTGGTGGTGAAAAAACTGTTGTTGGTACACCAGTTGTTGAAGGAGCTTCTGTTGTTGGTACTGTTGAAAAACAAGGAAAACAAAAGAAAGTTGTTACTTTCAAATACAAACCTAAAAAAGGTTCACACCGTAAACAAGGTCACCGTCAACCTTACACTAAAGTTGTTATCAACGCTATCAACGCTTAATTTAGCATTCTCATGATTCAAGCAACTTTTATTCGTCATGAAGGAAATCTAGAAAGTGTTGAGCTTACTGGACATGCCGGCAGTGGTGAATATGGCTTTGATATCGTATGCGCAGCTGTCTCAACTTTATCGATTAACTTAGTTAATTCGCTAGAGGCTTTGACAGATTGTGACGTTGATTTAGCTGTCAATGAGATTGATGGTGGTTATATGAAGATTGATATCTCTCGTATGACCAAAAAGACAGATGAGAAAGTTCAACTTTTATTTGAAAGCTTTCTTTTAGGAATGACCAACTTGGCAGAGAACTCTCAGGAGTTTGTCTCGGTTAAGGTCATTGCAAACTAATTTGAAAAGAGGACACTACATATGTTAAAAATGAATCTTGCTAACTTGCAACTTTTCGCCCACAAAAAAGGTGGAGGTTCTACATCAAATGGTCGTGATTCTGAAGCAAAACGTCTTGGTGCTAAAGCAGCTGACGGTCAAACTGTTTCAGGTGGATCAATCCTTTACCGTCAACGCGGTACTCACATCTACCCAGGTGTGAACGTAGGTCGCGGTGGTGACGATACACTTTTCGCTAAAGTTGAAGGTGTTGTTCGCTTCGAACGTAAAGGTCGCGATAAACGTCAAGTATCAGTTTATCCAATCGCAAAATAATTTAGCAAAAGAGTCTGCTTCGTGCAGGCTTTTTTATTTTTCTTTTTAAGTTCTAGTCAACCTTTACTGGATATAGCGCCTTTTACTTTATTTTGATATAATGAAGCTGATTGATTTTTTAGAAAGAATGATTGACATGAATATACAGCAACTACGCTACGTTGTAGCCATTGCAAATAGCGGTACTTTTCGTGAAGCAGCTTCTAAGCTTTTTGTTAGTCAACCGAGTTTGTCAGTAGCTATAAAAGATCTTGAAGGTGAGCTTGGTTTTCAAATTTTTACACGAACAACGACTGGGGCTGTTTTGACCAGTCATGGTATGACATTTTATGAAAAAGCACTTGAGGTTGTTAAAAGTTTTGACTCGTTTGAAAAGCAATTTTCGCAATCGGCAGTTGATTCTGATGAATTCTCAATTGCAAGTCAGCACTATGATTTTTTGCCACCGTTAATCACAGCTTTTTCTAAGGCTCATCCAGAACACAAGGATTTTCGTATTTTTGAATCAACGACCATTCAAATCCTTGATGAGGTTGCACAAGGTGACAGCGAGATTGGGATTATTTATCTAAATAATCAAAATCGAAAGGGACTCTTACAGCGTATGGAAAAACTTGGTTTGGAATTCATTGAATTGATTCCGTTTAAAACCCATATCTATATCGCTAAGAATCATCCTTTAGCTCAAAAAGAAAATCTTGTAATGGATGACTTAAAAGGTTTGCCAACGGTGCGCTTCACACAAGAAAAAGATGAGTATCTTTATTATTCTGAAAACTTTGTAGACACTTCTGATAGTCCACATATTTTCAATGTGACTGATAGGGCAACGTTAAATGGTATTTTAGAGCGGACAGATGCATTTGCAACAGGATCAGGGTTTTTAGATAGTAGAAGTGTAAATGGTATTACTGTGATTCCACTGGAAGATAAGTTGAACAATAAAATGGTTTACATTAAACGACGTGATAAGAATCTATCACCAATTGCTCTAAAATTTACTGCTGTCATGAGAGATTATTTTGAAAAATTCAGTCCAAAGGTGACCAAATGAAAAACTATAGAAAAATTTATTTCCCAATAGCTGCTGTAATTTTGATCGCATTAGATCAATTGAGTAAGCTATGGATTGTCAATCATATTCCTTTAAACACTGTTCATAAATTTTTACCGGGGATTTTTAGTTTAACTTACTTGCGTAATTATGGTGCTGCATTCTCGATATTACAAAATCAACAATGGTTCTTTACGGTGATTACTTTTGCTGTTGTTGGCGCTGCTTGTTATTATTTTGTTAAAAATTTGCAAGGTAATTTTTGGCTCTTGTTTGGGCTTTTGTTAATCATTTCAGGCGGATTAGGAAATTTTATTGATCGTGTGCGCCTAGGCTATGTTGTTGATATGGTTCACTTAGATTTTATGAATTTTGCTATTTTTAATGTTGCAGATTCGTATTTAACAGTTGGGGTAATTATTCTTTTCATTACCCTATGGAAAGAGGAGGAAAATGGAATTAATCATTAAAGAAGCTGGTGCTCGTTTGGACAAAGCGTTAGCAGATTTGACAGAATTGTCACGTAGCCAAGCTAATGATGAAATTAAAAAAGGAACTGTTTTGGTAAATGGCAAAGCTGTTAAAGCGAAATATGCCGTTAAAGTTGGTGATGTTGTCACTTATGAAGTTCCAGAAGAAGAAGTACTGGAATATACCGCTGAAAATATTCCACTTGATATTATTTATGAGGATGAAGATGTTGCAGTAGTTAACAAACCACAGGGGATGGTTGTTCATCCATCAGTTGGACATACATCTGGTACGTTAGTAAATGCATTGATGTATCACATTAAAGATTTATCATCAATTAATGGTGTTATCCGTCCAGGTATTGTCCATCGTATTGATAAAGATACTTCAGGGCTTTTGATGATTGCAAAAAATGATGCTGCGCATAATGCTCTCGCAGCAGAGTTGAAAGATAAAAAATCACTTCGTAAGTATGTTGCTATTGTTCATGGAAATATTCCAAACGATCGTGGTGTGATTGAAGCACCGATTGGCCGTTCAGACAAAGATCGTAAAAAACAAGCTGTGACAGCTAAGGGTAAACCTGCTGTGACGCATTTTAAAGTTTTGGAACGATTTGGAAGCTACACGCTAGTTGAATTGACTTTGGAGACAGGACGTACTCACCAGATTCGTGTGCACATGGCTTATATTGGTCATCCTGTTGCAGGAGATCCACTTTATGGACCACGTAAAACACTTAAAGGACATGGTCAATTTTTACATGCGCAAACTCTTGGCTTTACACATCCGAAAACTGGTGAAACAATGACATTTACAGCAGAAGTTCCTGAAATTTTTAAAGAAACACTAGAAAAATTAAGAAGCGGTAAAGCGTAAGAAATATGATAAAAACAGGATAAGCAGGTGGTTGCTACCTGTTTTCTATTCGCCTTTTAAAAATAATTTCAAGATATTTTTTGTCCAAGTTCGTAAATTACTTGTCAAACGATGAACGATTTGGTATTATATAGACAGTAAATATTATCCTTTAATACTGTCCCGTGAGGCAGGCAAGGAGAGAACGGTAAAAGAAAAGTGCAGCTGGTATAGCTGTACCTATATTTTGTGGAATCTCCTTGGTAACGAGGAGATTTTTTGTATATTTAGAGAGGTTTGTTTATGAAAACAAAAGAAATTGTTGATGGCGTAACAATGAAACGTGCAATTACACGTATCACTTATGAAATTATTGAGCGTAATAAAAATCTTGATAATATCGTTCTTGCAGGTATTAAGACACGTGGTGTTTACATCGCTCGTCGTATTCAAGACCGTTTGAAACAATTGGAAGGTATTGATATTCCGATTGGTGACCTTGATACCAAACCTTTCCGAGATGATATGAAAGTTGAAGAAGATACAACTGATATGCCAGTTGATATTACTGGTAAAGACGTTATTTTGGTAGATGACGTTCTTTATACAGGTCGTACAATTCGTGCAGCAATTGATAACTTGGTAAGTCTTGGTCGTCCAGCGCGTGTCAGCCTTGCAGTATTAGTTGACCGTGGACACCGTGAACTCCCAATTCGTGCTGATTACGTTGGTAAAAACATTCCAACAAGTGCAATCGAAGAAATTATCGTTGAAGTTATCGAAGTAGACGGTAAAGATCGTGTTAGCATTGTTGATCCAAGTTAATCAGTATAAGAATTAAGGAGAGTGATAAAAGTGGAAAACGTGAGATACGATGTGCATGATATGCCAAAACCAGGAATGCTTTTTGGACTATCATTTCAACATTTGTTTGCGATGTTTGGTTCAACAGTTTTGGTTCCAATTCTAGTTGGAATTGATCCTGCGATTGCACTATTTTCAAGTGGTTTAGGTACTCTAGCGCATTTGACAGTAACCAAATACAAAATTCCAGCTTACATGGGTTCAAGTTTTGCTTATATCGCAACAATGCAAATGCTTATGAAAACAGATGGAATTGCTGCGGTAGCTCAAGGGGCAATTGCAGGTGGTTTGGTTTACTTGATTGTTGCCTTAATTGTGAAATTTGCAGGAAATGCTTGGATTGATAAAGTATTGCCACCAGTTGTAGTCGGTCCAATCATCATCGTTATCGGTCTCAGCCTTGCAACAACAGCCGTTAATGACGTAATGCTTAAAGATGGCGCTTATAATTTCACTTACCTTTTGATTGGTATGGTAACATTGCTTGCGGTTATTCTCTTTAACATGTATGGTAAAAAAATCATCGGTGTTATTCCAATTCTTCTTGGATTGATTGTTGGTTATATTTTTGCCTTGATTATTGGTGCTGTGACAGGTCAAAGTATTGTTGATTTGTCTGGCGTTGCAAAATCAGCTTGGTTCCAAGTTCCAGATTTTGACATTCTATTTGTAGATTATCACTTTAAACTTTATCCAAGTGCTATCCTGACAATGGCTCCAATCGCTTTTGTTACAATGACTGAGCACTTTGGACACGTTATGGTTCTTAATAGCTTGACAGGACGTGACTTCTTTAAAGATCCAGGTCTTGATCACACTCTTACTGGTGATGGTTTAGCACAAATCATCGCAGGGTTCTTTGGTGCTCCACCGGTAACATCATATGGTGAAAACATCGGTGTTATGGCACTTAACAAAATCTATTCAGTGTATGTTATCGCTGGAGCTGCTGTGATTGCGGTTGTGATGAGCTTTATCGGAAAAATTTCAGCTCTTCTTTCATCAATTCCGACACCAGTTATCGGTGGTATTTCAATTGCACTCTTTGGTGTTATTGCATCAAGTGGTCTTAAAATTTTAGTTGAAAATAAAATTGATTTTGATAATAAGAAAAATTTATTAATTGCAAGTGTTATCCTAGTTTCTGGTATCGGTGGTTTGACATTACAGGTCGCTGGTCTTCAAATTACAGGTGTTGCTTTCTCAACACTTTTAGGAATTATCTTGTATCAAATTCTTCCAGAAAAGGACTAAAAAATGGCAATTACAGATGGCGTTGTTTCATTAAAACATTTGGTTACAATGGAAACATTATCAAATGAAGAAGTATTGGGCTTAATTAAACGTGGGATTCAGTTTAAAAATAACGAAGTTGACTTTAGTTTAGATAGACAATATTTTGCGGCTAATCTTTTCTTTGAACCATCAACTCGTACACACAAATCTTTTGAGGTTGCTGAAAGAAAACTTGGACTTGATGTCATCGAGTTTGATGCAAAAACAAGTTCAGTTAACAAAGGTGAAACTTTGTATGATACGATTTTGACAATGAGTTCATTGGGAATTGATATCTGCGTGATTCGTCACTCAATGGAAGATTATTATAAAGAGTTGGTTGATAGCCGAACAATTCAAACAGCAATTGTTAACGGTGGTGACGGTTCAGGTCAGCACCCAAGTCAGTGTTTACTTGATTTGATGACAATTTATGAAGAGTTTGGAAGTTTTGAAAATCTTAAAGTTGCTATTGTTGGTGATATCACACATTCTCGTGTTGCAAAATCAAACATGCAAATTCTTAAACGACTTGGAGCAGAGTTATATTTTGCTGGTCCAGAACAATGGTACTCAAGTGAATTTGATGTCTATGGGAAATTTGTAACAATTGATGAGATTGTTGATAAAGTTGATGTTATGATGATGTTGCGTGTTCAGCATGAACGTCATGATAGCGAGCGTGGTTTTTCAAAAGAAACTTATCATAAAACTTATGGTCTAACTTACGAACGTTATGACAAAATGAAGCCTTCTGCCATCATTATGCACCCAGCACCAGTTAATCGTGATGTTGAGATTGCTGATAAACTGGTAGAAGCACCAAAATCAAGAATTGCTACACAAATGCAAAATGGTGTTTTTGTGAGAATGGCAATTTTAGAAGCTGTACTTAATGGTAAAGCTTAACCACTTACTTATTTGAAGTGTCTGCTAAAAAACGTTAAA
Organism: Streptococcus equinus; assembly: GCF_049393735.1. Taxonomy (GTDB): domain Bacteria; phylum Bacillota; class Bacilli; order Lactobacillales; family Streptococcaceae; genus Streptococcus; species Streptococcus equinus_G. Next base: position 1,103,499 of record NZ_CP185946.1, on the reverse strand, counting down.
CTGCTCCCGTGAGAGCAAACGAGAGGAATAAAAATGGCAAAAAGACTTTTAATTTTAGAAGATGGAACAATTTTTGAAGGGAAAGCTTTTGGAGCTGACCTTGATGTAACAGGTGAGATTGTTTTTAATACTGGTATGACAGGTTACCAAGAATCAATTACTGACCAGTCTTATAACGGTCAAATCTTGACATTTACTTACCCGCTAGTGGGTAACTACGGTGTCAACCGAGATGATTACGAATCAATTAAACCAACATGTAAAGGGGTTGTCGTTTCTGAAAATACACGTCGACCTAATAATTGGCGTAATCAAATGACTTTGGATGAATTTTTGAAAGCCAAAAATATTCCTGGAATTTCTGGAATTGATACACGTGCGCTTACAAAAATCATTCGAAAACACGGTACAATGAAAGCAACTCTTGCAAATGCTGGAGATACTCTTGAACACTTGCAAGATCAGTTGCGAGCAACAGTTTTACCGACTAATAATATTGAGCAAGTATCAACAAAAACTGCTTACCCAGCACCAGGTGTTGGTAAAAATATTGTTTTGGTTGACTTTGGTCTTAAACATTCTATTTTACGAGAATTTTCAAAACGTAAATGTAATGTGACTGTTGTACCTTATAACATTACTGCTGATGAGATTCTTCAGCTCAATCCTGACGGTGTTATGTTGTCAAATGGTCCAGGTAACCCAGAAGATGTTCCAGAAGTTCTGGATATGATTCGTGGTGTTCAAGGAAAAATTCCAATCTTCGGTATTTGTATGGGTCACCAATTGTTCAGCTTGGCTAATGGTGCCAAAACATATAAAATGAAATTCGGTCACCGCGGATTTAACCACGCAGTACGAGAAATTGCTACTGGACGTATTGATTTTACAAGTCAAAATCATGGTTATGCAGTTGATCGAGACTCACTTCCTGATTGCTTGATGGTTACTCATGAAGAAATCAATGATAAATCTGTAGAAGGTGTTCGTCACCGTGATTTCCCAGCATTCTCAGTTCAATTCCACCCAGACGCTGCGCCTGGACCACACGATGCAAGTTATCTATTTGATGACTTTATCGAATTAATTGATGCTTTTCAAGCTGGAAAAACTCGTTACTAATGTTTAAAGCTAACCTGAGAGTTAGAAAATATAAGAAGTATGACTAGTCATACATGAGTTTGAAACTGATTTTGCTAATAAGTTAGTTTTAAATGTCGGAGAACTATTTAATTCTATCCCGTGAGATAGAGAATATAGAAAGGAGAAGATACAAGCTGCAAGTTAGCTGTAAGTTAACTTGAGCATTTGAGTGCTCACCAGTTGTTAGGTGAGTAGCTCTTGTATCATAGATTATGCCGAAACGTACTGATATTAAAAAAATTATGGTGATTGGTTCTGGTCCGATTATTATCGGTCAGGCTGCAGAATTTGACTATGCAGGAACACAAGCCTGTCTTGCTTTGAAAGAAGAAGGATATAGCGTTGTTCTTGTTAACTCAAACCCTGCAACTATCATGACAGATAAAGAAATTGCTGATAAAGTTTACATCGAGCCGTTGACAACAGAGTTTGTAACAAGAATTCTTCGTAAAGAACGTCCAGATGCACTTCTTCCAACATTGGGTGGACAAACTGGCCTTAACATGGCAATGGAATTGTCAAAAGCAGGAATTCTTGACGAGCTTGGAGTTGAGTTGCTAGGTACAAAATTATCAGCTATTGACCAAGCTGAAGATCGCGATCAATTCAAGCAATTGATGGAAGATTTGAATCAACCTATTCCTGAATCTGAAATTGTAAATACTGTTGATGAAGCAGTTGCTTTTGCTGACTCAATCGGTTATCCAGTTATTGTTCGTCCAGCCTTTACTCTTGGTGGTACTGGTGGTGGTATGTGTGACAATGAAGAAGAACTTCGTGAAATCGCTGAAAATGGTTTGAAATTGTCACCAGTTACACAATGTTTGATTGAACGTTCAATTGCAGGTTTTAAAGAAATTGAATACGAGGTTATGCGTGATGCTGCAGATAACGCTTTGGTTGTTTGTAACATGGAAAACTTTGACCCAGTTGGTATTCACACTGGTGACTCAATCGTTTTCGCGCCCACGCAAACTCTTTCAGATATTGAAAACCAGATGTTGCGTGATGCAAGTTTGAGTATTATCCGCGCTCTTAAAATTGAAGGTGGATGTAACGTTCAACTTGCCCTTGATCCAAATAGCTTTAAATACTATGTTATCGAAGTAAATCCACGTGTGTCACGTTCATCAGCCCTTGCTTCAAAAGCTACTGGTTACCCAATTGCAAAACTAGCTGCTAAGATTGCTGTTGGTTTAACTCTTGATGAAATGGTAAACCCAGTTACTGGTACGACATACGCAATGTTCGAACCAGCTCTTGACTATGTGGTAGCTAAAATTCCTCGCTTCCCATTTGATAAATTTGAAAATGGTGAACGTCGCCTAGGAACTCAAATGAAAGCTACTGGTGAAGTAATGGCTATCGGTCGTAACATTGAAGAGTCACTTTTGAAAGCGTGTCGCTCTCTTGAAATTGGTGTTCATCACAATGAAATGCCTGAACTAGAAAATGTTTCAGATGATGATTTGGTGAATAAGATTGTTCGAGCTCAAGACGATCGCCTTTTCTACCTATCTGAAGCCATTCGTCGTGGATATACAATTGAAGAATTATCAAAATTAACAAAAATTGATCTTTTCTTCCTTGATAAATTGCTTCACATTTTTGAAATCGAACAAGAATTAGCTACTCACGTTGGTGATGTCGAAGTTCTTAAAGAAGCAAAACGAAATGGATTCGCAGATCTTAAAATTGCAGAGCTTTGGAACATGACTGCTGAAGAAGTTCGAGCTCTTCGAATCGAAAATAAAATCGTTCCAGTCTATAAAATGGTTGATACTTGTGCAGCTGAGTTTGAATCATCAACACCATACTTCTATTCAACATACGAATGGGAAAATGAATCAATCAAATCAGACAAAGAATCAATTATCGTACTTGGTTCTGGACCAATCCGAATTGGTCAAGGTGTAGAATTTGACTATGCGACAGTCCACTCTGTTAAAGCAATTCAAGCTGCAGGATATGAAGCTATTATCATGAACTCAAATCCTGAAACAGTTTCGACTGACTTCTCAATTTCAGATAAGCTTTACTTTGAACCACTTACATTTGAAGATGTTATGAATGTGATTGAGCTTGAACAGCCAAAAGGTGTTATCGTTCAGTTTGGTGGTCAAACAGCGATTAACTTAGCAGAGCCATTGTCAAAAGCTGGTGTCAAAATTCTTGGTACACAAGTGGCTGACCTTGACCGTGCTGAAGACCGAGATCTTTTTGAACAAGCTCTAAAAGCTTTGAACATTCCACAACCACCAGGACAAACAGCAACAAATGAAGAAGAAGCGGTAGAAGCAGCTCATAAGATTGGTTTCCCAGTTCTTGTTCGCCCATCATATGTTCTTGGTGGACGTGCCATGGAAATCGTTGAAAATGAAGAAGATCTTCGCTCATACATGCGTACAGCTGTAAAAGCAAGTCCTGATCATCCCGTTCTTGTAGATTCATATATTGTTGGTCGTGAATGTGAAGTAGATGCCATTTCAGATGGTAAGGATGTTTTGATTCCAGGTATTATGGAACACATTGAACGTGCTGGTGTTCACTCAGGTGACTCAATGGCTGTTTATCCGCCACAAACACTTTCTAAGAAAGTTCAAGAAACTATCGCGGATTACACAAAACGTCTAGCAATTGGGTTGAACTGCTTTGGTATGATGAATATCCAATTTGTCATCAAAGATGAAACTGTTTATGTTATCGAAGTTAACCCACGTGCAAGTCGTACAGTTCCATTCTTATCTAAGGTAACAAACATTCCAATGGCTCAAGTAGCAACAAAATTGATTCTTGGACAAACTTTGGCAGAACTTGGTTATGAAGATGGTCTTTACCCAGAAGCTGATTATGTTCATGTCAAAGCGCCAGTCTTCTCATTTACAAAACTTGCTAAAGTTGATAGCCTTTTGGGTCCTGAAATGAAATCAACTGGTGAAGTCATGGGATCAGATCAAACACTTGAAAAAGCTCTTTACAAAGCGTTCGAAGCATCATATCTTCACTTGCCATCATTTGGTAATGTAGTCTTTACTGTATCTGATGATACTAAAGCCGAAGCACTTGGATTAGCAAAACGTTTTGCTAACATTGGATACTGTATCCTTGCAACACACGGAACAGCTAAGTTCTTTGTTGAGCATGGCCTTCATTCAACAATCATTGATAAGATTGGCCAAGATGACGATAATGACATTCCAGCACTTGTCCGTGCAGGAAAAGTTCAAGCAATCGTTAATACAGTTGGTACAAAACGTACTCTTGATGAAGATGGAGCTATCATTCGTAGCTCTGCTATCGAGCATGGTGTGCCTCTCTTTACCGCGCTTGATACAGTAGATGCTATGATTCGTGTGCTTGAAAGTCGCGGATTTACAACACAAGCCATCTAAATATAAGCTATAAACTTAAAGGCTGAGACAATTGTCTCAGCTTTTTTGTTTTCACTTACAAACTTGTAAGAATTTCTGCCTAAGAATTCAACTATAATGGTTGTAAAGATGAACTTCGGTTTATTCTTGACAGTAAAATACCAAAAATGTATAATTGTTCTATCTTAGTGATACAATTATACAAAAAGAAAACGAGGAAGAAAATGTCTAGAAGAAGCAAGTCAAGTATGTCAAAAAAGACTAAGATTACAATCGGAACTGCAGTTGCCATTTTTGTGGTCGCTGGCGGAGGGCTGATGCTGTGGCAACAGACCAAATCATCAGTAAAAAGTGAAGTATCTTATAGCACTGTAAATGTAACAGAAGGTACAATTTCATCATCAACTTTACTAACTGGGAAAGTAAAAGCTTCTCAGGAGCAATATGTCTATTTTGATAGTAGCAAAGGTACTTCAGCTAGACCAACTGTAGCTGTCGGAGACCAAATCACAACAGGTCAACAACTCGTTCAATATGATTCAACTGCAGCACAAGCAGCTTACGATACAGCTGTTCGTGGACTCAATAAAGTTGGACGTCAAATTGATTATCTTAAAAAATATGGTAACCTACCGACAACATCAACTAGCCTTGATGAAGAAACTGGTGAGGAGACTACAGTTACTACTCAACCAACAGCTCAACAAACTGCTGAATACAATCAGCGGCTACAAGATTTGAATGATTCATATGCTGATGCTCAAGCTGAGGTAAATAAAGCTCAACAGGCACTGAATGAAACAATTATTACAAGTGATGTTTCTGGTACGGTTGTTGAAGTTAATAATGATATTGATCCGTCATCTAAAAATAGTCAAACGCTTGTTCATGTGGCAACAGAAGGTCAACTTCAAGTAAAAGGAACTTTGACAGAGTATGATTTGGCAAATATTAAGACAGGTCAAAATGTTAAGATTAAGTCAAAAGTTTATCCAGACCAAGAATGGACTGGTACAATTTCATACATTTCAAATTACCCTAATCAAACTGCTGATGCAGCAGCTTCTGAATCAGGCAACGCATCAAATAGCTCAGCTTCCTATGATTACAAAATTGATTTGACTGGTGATACAACTAATCTTCAACAAGGATTTACGGTTTCTGTGGAAGTTGTTAATGAAAACAAAAATAAACTTGTCCCAGTTGATGCTGTCTCAAGCGAAGGGGATAAAAAGTTTGTCTGGATTTATGACAAAGCTTCTAAAAAAGTAAGCAAAGTAGAAGTAGCTCTTGGAAATGCTGATGCGTCTCAACAAGAAATTTTAAGTGGAGTGGAAGTTGGTCAATCTGTTATTTCAAATCCTGATAAAGCTCTAAAAAATGGTGAAAAAGTTGAACATGTAACTAAAGAAGATGCCACTGCTAAAGAAGAATAAGAGGTGACAGTAGTGACAGATGAGAAAAAACCACTAATTCAATTAAATAATATTATAAAATCTTACCAGAATGGCGATCAAGAACTCAATGTTTTAAAAGGAATTGATTTGACAGTTTATGAAGGTGAATTTCTTGCCATTATGGGACCATCTGGTTCAGGTAAATCAACCTTGATGAACATTATCGGTCTCTTGGATAGACCAACATCAGGCGATTATAGCCTGAATGGCAAACAAGTAGAAGAACTTAAGGAAAAAGAATTGGCAAGGGTTAGAAATGAAGAAATTGGATTTGTCTTCCAACAATTCTTTCTTCTTTCTAAGTTATCAGCTCTACAAAATGTTGAACTTCCACTCATTTACGCTGGTGTCGGTGCTTCCAAGCGTCGTCAATTAGCAAAACAATTTTTGGAAAAAGTCGAGTTAAGCGAACGAATGAAACACTTGCCATCTGAGTTATCTGGTGGACAAAAACAACGTGTTGCTATTGCGCGTGCTTTGGTCAATAATCCTTCGATTATCCTTGCTGATGAGCCAACAGGTGCACTTGATACTAAAACAAGTATTCAGATTATGAATTTGTTGACCGAATTAAATCGTGAAGGAAAAACGATTGTTATGGTTACTCACGAGCCTGAGGTGGCTGATTTTGCAACACGAAAAATAATTATTCGTGATGGTGAGATTTCACGAGATACCACAGAAAGTGTTCGAATTGATTAAGGGAGGATTATGATGGAAAATTGGAAATTCGCCCTAAGTTCAATTATGGGGCACAAGATGCGTTCGTTTTTAACAACTTTAGGAATCATTATCGGTGTGGCTTCAGTGGTTGTCATTATGGCATTGGGTGAAGGAATGACAAATCAAGTCACTAATATGTTTGCTTCTGACAATCAAAATATTCAAATTTATTACACAACTAAGAAGTCAGATGATATTGATATTTTTGATGATGAGGACCCTACAGCGTCTGATAAAGGACCACAAATTAAGGAAGAGTGGTTGCAAAAAATCACAAGCGAGCTTCCAGGTGTTACGAATTATTATTTAACAAATGGAACAACATCAACAGTTGAGGGAAATCAGAAAAAATCTAAAAATGTTAATATAACAGGGGTCAACAAGACTTATTTTGCGGTAAAAAAATTCAAAGTGCTAGCAGGACGAAGTTTTGAAAAGGGAGATTATGACCGTTTTTCTCGTATTGTTATGTTGGATACGAAATTAGCTGTTAAACTTTTCGGTAGTAATGATGCTGCGCTAAATCAGCAAGTTTCCATCGGTTCAAAAACTTATTTAGTTGTTGGCGTTTATAAGGATCCAGATGCTGGTTCAGCTCAGTATGGCATGCAATCGGGCGGAAATGCTGTTATGACAAATACTCAGTTAGCTGCAGAATTCAACATTGACGAGGTACAGGGAGCATTCGTTCATGTCAGCGATGTTAAAGAATCATCTAAAGTTGGAAAAGAAGCTGCTCGTTTGCTGACTCAGATTTCAGGTGTTAGAACTGGTCGATTTACGATTTATGACATGACACAAGTACTTTCTCAGGTGAAATCGGCTTATGGCATGATGACGACAGTTATTGGTGCTATTGCAGGTATTTCATTGCTTGTTGGAGGTATTGGTGTAATGAATATCATGTTAGTATCTGTAACTGAGAGAACACGTGAGATTGGTCTGCGTAAGGCTCTTGGTGCTACGCGCCAGAAAATTTTGACTCAATTTTTGATTGAATCAATGGTCTTAACCATTTTAGGTGGATTGATTGGGCTTGCTTTAGCGTCTGGATTGACAGCTTTACTTGGAAATGCTATTCCAAATATTAAACCATCGATTTCTCCAAATATTGCATTAGGAAGTCTTATTTTTTCAGCGTTTATCGGTATTATTTTCGGATTACTACCAGCTAATAAGGCAAGTAAACTCAATCCAATTGAAGCGCTTCGCTATGAATAATAAGAAGAATTATGTAATTTCTTGTTAAAAAAGAATAACCCTTGTATAATAAATTTAAGCAATAGATGTGATAAAGGGTGATAAGATGTATGATATTTTAAAGAAATTGGTTAAATTTTTAGGAATTTTTTCAATTGCTTTAACTGTTTTATTTTTAGTCTATCTATTTAAGAACATGGATATTTTAAATGATCCTGATGCTTTAACAAGAGCACTTAAAGGCCATTTGATTATAGGTAGCATTGGATTTCTACTATTACAAATTATTCAAGTTGTTATCCCGATTATTCCAGGTGGTGTGACAACGGTTGTTGGTTTTATGGCATTTGGACCAATTCTGGGATTTATTCTGAATTATGTTGGAATTGTGATTGGGAGCATCATTCTATTTTTGCTTACGAGGCGATACGGTAAACCATTTATTTTGTTATTTGTGGATGAAAAAAGCTTTAAGTACTACGAACAAAAATTAGCATCGTCAACGTATGAAAAAGTATTTGCTTTGAATATGGCATCTCCAATATCACCGGCAGATATTTTAGTTATGGTAACTGGTTTATCAAAAATGTCCTTTAAACGATTTTTGTACATTATTTTAATTTGCAAGCCAATTTCGATTATTGCTTTTAGTTATTTTTGGATTTATGGTGGACGATTTATCAAAAGTTTTTTGTGATTCTGGTATAATGTGGTTATGTCAATTGTAATTACAACTAGTTTGAGAGAAAATGCTAAATTGCTTGCTAAAGCAAAAACAATCGGTGAAAAGCTTAATCTTCCAGTGATTGAGCGAAATAAACAATCAGCAAAAAAGCTTCTGCAGAATCGTGAGGGTGTCCTTTTAGTTTATGAAAATAAGCTTCGCTTATTAAATCAAGATAGAAGTGAGCTTACTTTTCACCCAGACACAGCTATGCTACGAATAAAAAGTTCACATGATGCACTGACTGATTTGCTTGGTGCTGAACCTTTGACGATTCTTGACACGACTATGGGGTTAGCAAGTGATAGTATTGTTATGTCACATGCAGGGCATGATGTGACAGCAATTGAAAGCAACCCCTTAATCCATTTTATTGTTTCAGAAGGATTAAAAAGCTATCAAAGTGACTCTGATTCACTAGACCAAGCAATGCGCTCAATCAAGACTGTTTGTGCTGAGAATCTGGCATATTTAAAAAAGCTGCCGAATGATTCTTTTGATATTGTTTATTGTGATCCGATGTTTTCTGAGAGAATTGTGGAATCGAAGAATCTGGATGGTCTACGTCAGTATGCTAATGGCACAGCTTTTTCAGAAGAGTTTTTGCAAGAAGCTAAGCGCGTGGCTATAAAGAAGATTATCATCAAAGCTCATTTTAGAGATGATGTCTTTGAAAAATATGGCTTTGAACATCTTATAAGAAAAAATCAAAAATTCCATTATGGAGTGATTGAGATTTAAAGAACACTGTAAAGTGTTCTTTTTTCAGATATCTTTTGCAGAAGAAGTGAGTATAGAAAAGCCTTAGAAGAGTAGGGCTAGACTGCTGTTAAAGGGAGGCACTATGGATAGAATGAAAAAGTTTTTAGTCTACTTAGCAGTTTTTACACTTATTATTTTTGGATTTTTAGCAATAAAATCAAATCAAATATTTTATTTACTAATTGGTTTTGTGCTTTGTCTAGGTCTTGCTATCACATATTTATTTTGGAATAAACTTGGATAAATCCTTTGATTTATAGGCACTAAAAAAATATAAACTAGTGTCAAGTTTTTTTCTTGACACCCTCTTCTTTTATGGTATAATAAGTTAAGTGAGTTAGTAGCAGAGCTATTAACCTAAACAAAAAATAGAAAAGAGACTTTATACTAATGGCAGTAAAAATCCGTTTAACTCGTATGGGTTCTAAGAAAAAACCTTTCTACCGTATCAACGTTGCTGATTCACGTGCTCCACGTGATGGTCGTTTCATCGAAACAGTTGGTACTTACAACCCACTTGTAGCTGAAAACCAAGTAACACTTAAAGAAGAACGTGTTCTTGAATGGTTGTCTAAAGGTGCTCAACCTTCAGATACAGTTCGTAACATCCTTTCTAAACAAGGCGTTATGAAAAAATTCCACGATTCAAAATTCTCAAAATAATAGAGTAACAAAAGCCTATGGATACCATTGAAAATCTTATTATCGCTATTGTGAAACCTTTGATTTCACAACCAGATAATCTTACCATTAAAATTGAAGATACACCTGAGTTTTTAGAATATCATCTAGATTTGGATGCACAGGACATCGGTCGTGTTATCGGTAAAAAAGGTCGTACCATTACAGCGATAAGATCGATTGTCTATTCGGTACCAACTCAAGGTAAAAAAGTAAGACTCGTTATTGACGAAAAAGGAGAAGAGTAGTGTTATGCTACTCTTTTTCTTTTGCAAACTACAATTATTCTGAAAAAAATTGAAAAAAGTTTCAAAAAAGTATTGCCAAAGTACCTCAATCATGATAGAATATATCTTGTCTTGATTTGAGAGATAACTTTTAAGGGTTGTTGATTGAGTCAGGTTGTCGCAGTTCAAAAAAACTTCAAAAAAGGGGTTGACAAATAAGTTCGATTGCGATAGAATAGATTATGTTGTTTATGGGGTATAGCCAAGCGGTAAGGCAAGGGACTTTGACTCCCTCATGCGTTGGTTCGAATCCAGCTACCCCAGTAAACCGTAATGGTTTTGTTAATATGGTCCGTTGGTCAAGGGGTTAAGACACCGCCTTTTCACGGCGGTAACACGGGTTCGAATCCCGTACGGACTATCTTGACCAGTTGCAGTAGGGCAGCTGGTTTTTCTTTACTATTTTTATGGTAAAATAATAAGGACTAAGTTATGTGGAGTGAAAATGAATTACTATAATGTTGGAAGAATTGTCAATACACAAGGTCTTCAAGGTGAGATGCGTGTTTTGTCAGTTACAGATTTTGCTGAAGAACGTTTTAAAAAAGGTTCAAAATTAGCTGTTTTTGATGATAAAGATCGTTTCCTACTTGATGTAGAAATTGCAAGTCATCGCAAACAAAAGAATTTTGACATCATCAAATTCAAAGGTATGTACCATATCAATGATATTGAAAAGTATAAGGGGTGTACACTGAAAGTTGCTGAAGAAAATCTTTCAGAACTTGAAGATGGTGAATTTTACTATCACGAAATCATTGGACTTGATGTTTATGAAAATGATGTTTTGATTGGACAAATCAAAGAAATCCTTCAACCTGGTGCTAATGATGTTTGGGTTGTCAAACGTAAAGGAAAACGCGATTTGCTATTGCCATATATTCCGCCAGTTGTTTTGAATGTTGATGTTGCAGCTAATCGTGTTGATGTAGATGTATTGGAAGGACTTGACGATGAAGATTGATATCTTGACTCTCTTTCCAGAAATGTTTGCACCGCTTGAGCACTCAATTGTTGGAAAAGCGACTGAAAAAGGCTTGCTTGACATCAATTACCACAATTTCCGTGATAATGCTGAAAAGGCTCGTCACGTTGACGATGAACCTTATGGTGGCGGTCAAGGAATGTTGCTTCGCGCGCAGCCTATTTTTGATACAATTGATAAAATTAATGCTAAAAAACCTCGTGTGATTCTTTTGGATCCTGCAGGTCGTACATTTGATCAAAGCTATGCTGAGGAGCTTTCACAAGAAGATGAGCTAATCTTCATCTGTGGTCATTATGAAGGTTATGATGAGCGTATTAAGACATTAGTGACAGATGAAATTTCACTCGGAGATTTTGTTTTAACGGGTGGTGAGCTAGCAGCGATGACAATTGTTGATGCGACAGTTCGCTTGATTCCAAATGTTCTTGGGAAAGAAGCAAGTCACCAGGATGATTCGTTTTCATCTGGTTTGTTAGAGTTTCCTCAATACACTCGTCCATATGATTTCCGTGGTATGAAAGTTCCTGATGTCTTGATGAGTGGCCACCATGAGAATATTCGTAAGTGGCGAATTGAGCAAAGCCTCCGTAAAACGCTGGAACGTAGACCAGATTTGTTGGAAAATTATACCTTCACGAAGGAAGAAGAGGCTATTTTCCGTAAGATTCTAAAGGACAGAGACGCGAAAAAATAGAATATGTGATATAATAAAGGACATGCGGCTGTATGTCTTTTTATTTTTGTGGAGGTTTTATGCGAACAAAAGAAGTTGTGGTACTTTCTTACCAAGAAAGCTGGAAAGACGATTTTGAGCAAATTTCAAAAGAATTACAAGAAGCTGCAGGGAAACTAATCCTTCGTATTGAACATGTCGGTAGTACTTCAGTTCAAGGACTTTCGGCAAAGCCAATTATTGATATTGACCTTGTTATTTCAGATGATACAGATTTAACGGCAGTGATTGATAGTTTGGCAAAAATTGGTTATGTTCATGAAGGAAATTTGGGGATAGAAGGAAGAGAAGCTTTTGCTTATTCTGGCAAAGAGCACTTGCAACTTCATCACCTTTACGTCTGCCCTGAAAGTTCGTGTGAATTAAAACGTCATCTTGCTTTCCGAGATTATTTACGTTGTCACCCAGAAGCAGTTCTAGCTTATGGTAAAGTAAAAGAGGAAGCAGCGCAGCTATTTCCCAAAGATATTGATAGCTATATAGCCTATAAATCAACTATTATTGAACAAATATATAAGGAGATGGAAATTTAAATGTCAGAAAATCGTGAAATCTATGACATTACTATCATTGGTGGTGGACCTGTTGGTCTGTTTGCGGCATTTTATGCTGGTTTGCGTGGAGTTTCAGTAAAAATTATTGAAAGCTTATCTGAACTTGGTGGTCAACCTGCAGTTCTTTATCCTGAAAAAATGGTTTACGACGTTGCTGGTTTCCCAGGAATCACTGCAGCAGATTTGACTGAAAATCTTATTAAACAATTGGATCGTTTTAAAGATAACACAGCTATTTGTCTCAAAGAAGAAGTTAAAACTTTTGAAAAAGATGGTGATATTTTCACTATCGACACAAACAAAGGTCAACACTTCTCACGTGCGATTGTGATTGCTTGTGGTAATGGTGCATTTGCGCCTCGTACACTTGGTCTAGAAGGCGAAGAATTATACGCAGATAATAATCTTTTCTACAACGTTCACAAACTTGATCAATTTGCTGGTAAAGATGTTGTCATTTGTGGTGGAGGAGATTCAGCAGTAGACTGGGCAAACCACTTGGACGGTTTGGCTAAAAGTGTAACAATTGTGCACCGTCGTGACGCTTTCCGAGCTCACGAACACAGTGTTGAAGTGTTGAAAAATTCAAATGTTAATATTTTGACACCTTATGTACCATATGAACTTTCAGGTGATGGTCAATTTGCTAAGAGCTTAACAGTTCAAAAAGTGAAATCAGATGAAACAGTAGAACTACCGCTTGATGCATTGATTGTAAGTTTTGGTTTCTCAACTTCAAATAAAAATCTTAAAAACTGGAATGTTGACTACAAACGCTCAAGTATTTCAGTTTCACCATTGTTTGAAACAAGTCAACCAGGTGTCTATGCAATCGGTGATGCAGCTGATTATGAAGGAAAAGTTGATTTGATTGCAACTGGTTTTGGTGAAGCACCAACAGCCATTAACCAAGCTATTAAATACATTTTCCCAGATCGTGATAACCGAGTTGTTCACTCAACATCATTAATTAATGAATAATAAAAAAGCCTTGTAAGACAGTGAATTTCACTTGTTTTGCAAGGTTTTTTCTGAAACCTAAAATCTATTTTCTGAAATTGACGTTTTTGAAGAAAAATGATAGAATTTGAGAGAAAGTGCTTGACATTGATTGGGAATATAGTATAATTCTATCTGTAAACGATTTCAATGGAGGTGATGAGGATTCTAAAGTCTAAACGAAAACAATTGATCATGCAGAAATTGTCTCATGATAAATTTGTTCGGCTGGATGACTTAGTTAGCCTGCTAGATACCTCTGAATCCACTGTTCGCAGGGATTTAGACGAGCTTGAAAGTGAGCGAAAACTTCATCGAGTTCATGGTGGAGCTGAACTTCCTCACTCGCTCCAAGAGGAATTTACCAACCAGCAAAAATCTATCAAAAACATTCAAGAAAAAAAGCTAGTTGCTCAAAAGGCAGCAAAAATGATTTCAAATGATGAAGTTATCTTTGTGGATGCAGGAACAACCAACGAATTATTATTAGGCTATTTAAATCAGGATAATTTAACGGTTGTAACGAATTCAATTCACCATGCTGCTAAGTTAGTTGATAAAAATATCAAGACTATCATTATCGGAGGTCATGTAAAAAAATCCACTGATGCAAGTATCGGAGTAGCAGCTTACGATCAAATTCGACAGTTGAATTTTGATAAAGCTTTCTTAGGTATTAACGGAATTGATGAAAAATTCCTAACAACACCTGACGTAGAGGAAGCAGTTATTAAAAGGACGGTTATCGAAAATGCCAGAAAGACTTATGTGGTCACTGACTCATCAAAGATTGGTCGTATTTCTTTTGCAAAGGTTGAAAAGATTGAAAATGTTACGATCATTACCAATCAATCTAGCGGAGCACTGATGAAAAAAATAAAAGAAAATACGAGGGTAATTGAAGTATGATTTACACAGTAACTCTGAATCCATCAATCGACTTTATCGTTCGCTTGGATAACTTAGTACTTGACAGTGTTAACCGTATGTCTAGCGATGATAAGTTTGCTGGTGGTAAAGGAATTAACGTTAGTCGTATCTTACAACGATTGGATATCGATAATACTGCAACTGGTTTTATCGGTGGTTTCACTGGACGTTTTGTTGCTGATAGCTTAGTAGCTGAAGGTATTAAAACAGACTTTGTTGAAGTTTCTGAAGATACACGTATTAACGTTAAAATCAAAGCTGGTGAAGAAACTGAAATTAATGGTGCTGGTCCAAAAATTTCAGATGAAAAATTAGAAGAATTGAAAGCAATTCTTGCTGGCTTATCAAGCGATGATACTGTTGTTTTTGCGGGTTCAGCTCCAAGCAGCCTTGGAAACCAAGTTTACAACACTTTGATTCCAATTGCTAAAAAAGCTGGTGCTGAAGTAGTATGTGACTTTGAAGGACAAACTCTTCTTGACTCACTAAACTATCAACCGCTTCTTGTAAAACCAAATAATCACGAATTAGCTGATATCTTTGGTGTAGAATTGAACGGATTAGCTGATATTGAAAAATACGCTCGCGAAATTCTTGCTAAAGGTGCTAAAAACGTTATTATTTCAATGGCTGGAGATGGTGCATTGCTTGTAACTCCAGAAGCAGCATACTTCGCAAAACCAATTAAAGGTACAGTTAAAAACTCTGTAGGTGCTGGTGACTCAATGGTGGCCGGTTTCACTGGAGAATACGTTAAATCTGGTGACCCTGTTGAAGCTCTTAAATGGGGTGTCGCTTGTGGAACAGCAACTACATTCTCAGATGACTTAGCAACTGCTGAATTCATCAAAGAAACATATCAAAAAGTAGAGGTAGAAAAACTATGAAAATTCAAGACTTGCTTAAAAAAGAAGTCATGATTCTTGATTTGAAAGCAACTTCAAAAGAAGCTGTTATCGATGAAATGATTACAAGCCTTGTTGAAAATGGTGTTGTAACCGATTTTGATACTTTTAAACAAGGTATCATGAACCGTGAAGCTCAAACATCAACTGGTTTAGGTGATGGTATTGCTATGCCACACAGCAAAAACGCTGCTGTAAAAGAAGCAACAGTCCTTTTTGCTAAATCTACTGCTGGTGTTGACTATGAAGCCTTGGATGGACAACCAACATACCTATTCTTCATGATTGCTGCACCAGACGGGGCAAACGACACTCACTTGGCAGCCCTTGCTGAACTTTCAAAATACCTTTTGAAAGACGGTTTTGCAGATCAATTGCGTAAAGTAACTACTGCTGATGAAGTTATTGCAACATTTAACGCAGCAGAAGAAGATAACAAAGCAAAAGAAGAAGTGAAAGCAGCTCCAGTTTCAGATGACAAACCACTTATCGTTGCTGTAACAGCATGTACAACTGGTATCGCACATACTTACATGGCAGAAGAAGCCCTCATCAAACAAGGTGAAGAAATGGGTGTAACTGTTCGTGTTGAAACAAATGGTGCTTCAGGTGTTGGTAACCGTTTGACAGCAGATGAAATCGCTCGTGCTAAAGGTGTTATCGTTGCTGCTGATAAAGCTGTTGAAATGGCTCGTTTCGATGGTAAACAATTGGTATCTCGTCCAGTCGCTGACGGTATCAAGAAAACTGAAGAATTAATTAATATCATCCTTGATGGTAAAGCTGACACTTACAAAGCTGCAGCAGGTTCTTCTACTGAAGAAAAAGAATCAAGTGAAAAACTTAGCCTTGGCGCTGCATTCTACAAACACTTGATGAGCGGTGTTTCTCAAATGTTGCCATTCGTTATCGGTGGCGGTATCATGATTGCACTTGCATTCTTGATTGATAACATTTTGGGTGTGCCAAAAGATCAACTTTCTAACTTGGGTACATATCACCAAGCAGCTGCTTACTTCAAATCAATTGGTGGTGCAGCATTTAACTTCATGCTTCCAATTTTAGCTGGTTACATTGCATACTCAATCGCTGAAAAACCAGGTCTTGTAGCTGGTTTCGTAGCTGGTGCTATTGCTTCAACGGGTGCTGCATGGGGTAACCTTGAAGGAACACCTTCAGGATTCCTTGGTGCACTTGTTGGTGGTTTCCTTGCTGGTTGGCTTGTAAACCTTGTTAAGAAAGCATGTGCTGGTCTTCCACGTTCACTTGAAGGTATTAAATCTATCTTGCTTTACCCATTGCTTGGTGTATTCTTGACAGGTTTTGCTATGTTGTTTGTTAACATTCCAATGGCAGCAATCAACACAGGCTTGAACAACTTCCTTGGAAGCCTTCAAGGTGCGTCAGCTGTCCTTCTTGGAGCAATCCTTGGTGGAATGATGGCTATCGATATGGGTGGACCATTTAACAAAGCTGCTTACGTATTTGGTACAGGTACACTTGCTGCATCAGTAGCAACAGGTGGTTCAGTTGCTATGGCATCAGTTATGGCTGGTGGTATGGTTCCTCCACTTGCAGTATTTGTTGCAACTCTTCTTTTCAAAAACAAATTCACTGAAGAAGAACGTAACTCAGGTTTGACTAACATTATCATGGGTCTTTCATTCATTACTGAAGGTGCTATTCCATTTGGTGCTGCTGACCCTGCTCGTGCTATTCCAAGCTTCATGGTTGGTTCAGCTGTTGCTGGTGGTCTTGTTGGTGCATTTGGTATCAAACTTATGGCTCCACACGGTGGTATCTTCGTTATCGCATTGACAAGCGCTCCAATCCTTTACCTTGTCTTTGTTATCATCGGAGCAATTGTTGCAGGTATCCTATTTGGTGCCCTTCGCAAAGCTAAATAATCAAAAACATACAATACAAAAATTTTATTAATCTAACACAATAGAGAACTCCTTCGGGAGTTCTTTTTTTGCTGCTTTAAATATTTCACATATAGTTTAAAACTATAACAATATCTAACTGTATAGTTGATAGCTATAACAAAACATAAAAAGATAGAATGGCTAGAACCGTTGAAAAATAAGGGATTATCGTTTAAAATCTTAACTATAAATTTTTGAGTGATATAGTTTTAAACTAATACTGATATAGGAGGTAACTATGACTAAGGTTTCAAATTTGGGTTATCCGCGTTTAGGTGAAAATCGCGAGTGGAAAAAGTTGATTGAATCGTATTGGGCTGGAAATATTTCTCAAGATGAATTAGAAGCACAAGCTAAGGTATTGCGGTTTTCATTTTTGAAAAAGCAAGCTGATGCAGGGCTTGATTTGATTCCTGTAGGTGACTTTTCACTTTATGACCATATTTTAGATTTATCTGTTCAGTTTGGTGTTATTCCGAATCGTTTTGCAAAAGAAGATATTAATCTGGATTTGTTTTTTGCGATTGCTCGTGGCAACAAGGACAACGTAGCTTCTTCAATGAAAAAATGGTTCAATACAAATTATCACTACATTGTTCCTGAATGGTCAAAAGTTAAGCCACATTTGACAAATACACGCTTGCTTGATTTATACGTTGAGGCAAAAGAAGTTGTGGGGGACAAGGCAAAACCGGTAATTACAGGTCCTATTACTTATGTTGCACTTTCATCTGAAGTCAGTGATTTTACATCGGCAGTAAAAAAACTCTTGCCACTTTACAAGCAAGTTTTCAAAGAATTAGCTGCAGCTGGTGCAACTTATATTCAGGTTGATGAGCCAATTTTTGTGACAGATGAGGGTGCTGGACTTTTAGAAGCTGCGAAATATGTCTATTCTTATTTTGCAAAGGAAGTGCCAGAAGTGAAGCTTATTTTCCAAACGTATTTTGAAGCACTGATTGACGCTGAAAAATTGTCTGAACTTCCAGTAGCTGCTTTTGGACTTGATTTTGTTCACGGACTTGCTGAAAATTTAGAAGCTGTTGAAGATGGTCTGTTTGAAAATAAGGAAGTTTTTGCTGGCGTAGTTGATGGTCGAAATATTTGGGCAAATGATTTTGTAAAAACATCCGAATTGTTGAAAAAACTTCAAGATAAGGTTGGTAATCTTGTTATCCAGCCATCATGTTCACTACTTCATGTTCCAGTAACGACAAAAAATGAGAGTGATTTGGATTTAGTATTAAAAAATGGTCTTGCTTTTGCTGCTGAAAAATTAGAAGAGCTAGTTCTTCTAGCTCAGCATTTAGATGGGAAAGAGTCAGATAGTTACAAACAGCATCTTGCTAACTTTGATGCTTTACAAGCAGCTGATTTTCGAAATATTTCCCTTGAAAACTTAGATAATGTTCCAACTCAGCGTGCAAGCTATAAAATTCGTCGTAAAGTACAAGAAGAAAAACTTGGTTTGCCAACTCTTCCGACTACGACTATTGGTTCGTTCCCACAATCACCAGAGGTTAGAAGAACACGTTTGGCTTGGAAGCGCGGCGATATTTCTGATACAGAATACGAAGATTTTATCAAATCCGAAATTGCTCGTTGGATTAAAATTCAAGAGGATTTAGATCTTGATGTTTTGGTGCACGGTGAATTTGAACGTGTGGATATGGTGGAATTCTTCGGTCAAAAATTGGCTGGATTCACCACAACAAAACTTGGTTGGGTTCAATCGTATGGTTCTCGTGCCGTTAAACCGCCGATTATTTATGGTGATGTGAAACATATTCAACCATTATCAGTGAAAGAAGTGGTTTATGCACAAAGTTTAACTGACCGTCCGGTTAAAGGCATGCTAACAGGTCCAATCACGATTACGAATTGGTCGTTTGAGCGTTCTGATATTTCACGTGCTGATTTATTTAATCAAATTGGTCTTGCCATCAAAGACGAAATCAAATTGCTAGAAGATGCGGGTATTGCTATTATCCAAGTAGATGAGGCAGCACTTCGTGAGGGCTTGCCACTTCGTAAAGCTAAACAACAGGCATATCTTGATGATGCTGTGCATGCTTTTCGTATTGCTACTTCGTCGGTTAAAGATGAAACGCAAATTCACACACATATGTGTTATTCAAAATTTAATGAAATTATTGACTCGATTCGAGATTTGGATGCTGATGTTATTTCAATTGAGACAAGTCGTAGTCATGGAGATGTTATTCAGGCATTTGAAACTGCGGTTTATCCGCTTGGAATCGGTCTTGGTGTTTACGATATTCACTCGCCTCGTGTTCCGACAAAAGAAGAAGTTATTGCAAATATCGAACGTCCTCTTCGTCAATTGTCTGTCGAACAATTCTGGGTTAATCCTGACTGTGGATTAAAAACACGCCGTGAACCAGAAACAGTTGCAGCGCTTAAAGTTTTAGTGGAAGCAACAAAGGAAGTTCGAGCAAAATACAGAAAATAAGGAAGGTTAAGCTATGTCACGATTATTAGAACGTTTAAAAACAGATATTCTGGTAGCTGACGGTGCTATGGGAACTCTTCTTTACGCCAATGGTCTTGACAATTGCTATGAAGCCTATAATTTGATTCATCCTGAAAAGGTATCTGCCATTCATAAAGCTTATATTGAAGCAGGAGCTGATGTCATCCAGACTAACACATATGCAGCAAAACGACACCGACTTAAGGGATATGGCTATGAAGATAAAGTCAAGGAGATTAATCAAGCTGGAGTCAGAATTGCAAGACAAGCTGCTGGGAAAGATATCTTTGTTTTGGGAACGGTTGGTGCTCTTCGTGGTCTAAAACAGTGTGAGTTATCACTTGATGAAATTATCCAAGAAACGCTTGAACAGGTGAACTACTTACTTGAAACCAATCAGATTGATGGATTACTTTTTGAAACTTATTATGATGAAGAAGAAATTATCGCGGTTTTAAAAGCAGTCAGGCCATTGACGGATTTACCAATTATCACTAACATTGCTCTTCATGAAGCGGGAATTACAGAAAATGGTAAGCCTTTAGTAGAAATTTTTGGCAAATTAGTCATGTTGGGAGCGGATGTTGTTGGATTAAATTGTCATTTGGGACCTTATCACATGATTCAATCTTTAAAACAAGTTCCGCTTTTTGCCCAGTCTTATTTGTCGGTTTATCCAAATGCTAGTTTATTATCATTTGTTGATGACAATGGTAGTGGGCAATATGGCTTTAGTCAAAATGCGGATTATTTTGGAAAAAGTGCAGAGCTTTTAGTGGCTGAAGGGGCTCGTTTGATTGGTGGATGTTGTGGGACGACACCAGATCATATTCGAGCTGTCAAGCGTGCTATCAAAGGTTTAAAACCAGTTTCTCGAAAATTTGTGACACCAATGGTCGAAGAAGCAGAGCTGATTAAGGCAGTCAAGCAATCTGAGACTATTGTCGATAAGGTAAAACGACAAGTGACAGTAATTGCAGAAATTGATCCTCCAAAAACACTAGATATTGAGAAGTTTACTGAAGGGGTCAAAGCCCTAGATGATGCAGGTGTCTCAGCTATAACACTGGCAGATAATTCTCTTGCCAAGACAAGAATTTGCAATGTCAGTATTGCCTCACTTTTGAAAAATGAGATTTCAACACCATTTTTACTACATTTATCATGCCGTGATCACAATATGATAGGTCTTCAATCACGTCTTTTGGGAATGGACGTTTTAGGATTTCATCAGGTACTAGCAATTACAGGGGATCCATCTAAAATAGGAGATTTTCCGGGAGCAACCAGCGTATATGATGCTACAAGTTTTAAGTTATTAGAGCTGATTAAGCAGCTCAACAAGGGAAAAGGATACAGTGGCGCTAGCATAAAAAAAGAAACAACTTTTACAGCAGCCGCAGCATTTAATCCAAATGTTAAAAATTTATCACGTTGCAGTCGTTTGATAGATAAAAAAATTGCTGCAGGAGCTGATTGTTTTATTACGCAGCCCATATTTAACAAAGAGATTATTGAAAATTTAGCAGAGCTAACAAGAGATTATGAAGCACCGTTTTTTGTTGGAATAATGCCAATTACGAGCTACAATAACGCAATTTTTCTACATAATGAGGTCCCAGGTATTCAGTTGTCGAATGACTTTTTAGAAAAAATAGAAGCGGTCAAAGATGATAAGAATAAATGTCAAGAATTAGCTTTACAAGAAAGCAGGGCTTTAATTGACTACGCTTTAGAGTTTTTTAATGGGATTTATCTTATCACCCCTTTTACGCGATATGATTTGACAGTTGAGCTAGTTAACTACATTCATCAAAAAGCGGAAGAGAAAAAGCAAAAAATATCATAGAAAGAAGGTATCATACCTTCTTTTTCTTTATATAAGCATTTAATTTGACTTGGAGTGGGCTCTAAGGTGTAAAATGAAACCGTTTAAAAAATAAGTGGAGGTCTCTTATGGAATACACAAAATTGGGAAATACAGGTCTTGAAGTGTCAAAATTGTGCCTTGGTTGCATGAGTTTTGGGGATGCAAGCCTTGGTTTTCATTCTGGTTGGCTCTTAGATGAAGAAAAATCACGTGTTATTATTAAAAAAGCTCTTGATTTGGGTGTCAATTTTTTTGATACAGCCAATGTTTATGGAAAAGGAACTAGCGAAGAATATCTTGGGCGTGCCCTTCGTGATTTTGCAGACCGTGATGAGGTGATTATCGCGACTAAGGTTTTCTTTGGTGATGGTCAGCACGATGGAAGAAATACAACTGGTTTATCTAGAAAAGCGATTTTTAATCAAGTGGAAGCTAGTCTTAGACGCTTGGAAACTGATTATATCGATGTCCTTTACATTCATCGTTGGGATTACAATACGCCGATTGAAGAAACCATGTCTGCCCTAAATGATTTGGTGCGTTCTGGCAAGGTGCATTATCTTGGTGCGTCAGCAATGTATACTTGGCAATTTCAAAAAGCACAATATGTAGCTGAGAAAAATGGATGGGCAAAATTCTCTGTAATGCAAAACCATTACAACATGCTTTATCGTGAAGATGAACGTGAAATGATTCCATTTTGTAAAGATTCAGGTGTAGGTTTAGCGCCATATAGTCCTTTAGCTGCAGGTCGTGTGGTTAGAGATTGGGATGCTGATACTGCTCGCAGTAAAACGGATGAAACTGCAAAAATGAAATACGATAGCACTGAAGAGCAAGATAAAGCAATTGTTGCGCGTGTGGCAGAAGTCGCAGAAAAATATGGTGTGACTCGCGCTCAAGTTGCACTTGCTTGGCTATGGCAAAAAGGAATTGACTCACCAATTGTCGGTGTCACAAAAGAAAAATACCTAGATGATTTTATGGGCGCTTTTGATGTGACATTAACTGAAGATGATATGGCTTATTTGGATGAAAAATATTTACCACATAAAATTGTAGGTGCCTTATAAGGCAAAAGTTTCTGGCTTTGTGCTGGAAACTTTTTTGTTAATTCGATTTATTTAACTTGACACGGTGTCATAAAAGGGTATAATAAAAACATAAAATGACACGGTGTCAAAATAAAAAGGAGGTAGATATGGGTAGAATTTCTAGAGAAGAATGTCAGAGAAGACGTGATGAAATCATTGATGTAGCGCAAGCTCTTTACCAAGAAATGCCATTTAAGGAAATCAATGTTAAAGAAATTGGTAATCGTCTGTCGTTTACCCGCACAGCTATTTATACCTATTTTGATAATAAAGAAGAAATCTTTTTAGCTCTTTTAGAGCGAGAATATTTAAAATGGGAGCAAGATTTGCAAATCATTTTGAAAAAGGAAAAACTAACTCAAGAAATGTTTGCTAGTGAAATGGCAAAAAGTCTTGAAGAGAGATTAACATTGCTTAAAATTTTAGCAGTAGACATGGCTTCGCTTGATGCTGAGAGTCGAATTGAACCCTTAGTAGAGTTCAAAAAAGTTTATGGACGCTCTCTTGATTTGGTGAGACAGATACTTGAAAAACATTTTCCAAAACGAAATGAGATAGCCAATCAACAGTTTATTTTTGCCTTTTTCCCTTTTCTCTACGGCGTCTATCCGTACACAGAAGTGACAGAAAAACAAAAAGAAGCAATGGCTGAGGCAGAAGTTCCTTACGTTTACATGAGTGTTTCAGAAATGATTGAAAATTGTATTTTAAATTTGATGAAATAGGAGAAAAATGTATTTAATCGATATTACAATTAACGCTGAGCAAGTTCCTGCTGATAAAGCTGATGAACTTTTGGCAGGGCATCGCGAATGGTTTGGGGCTCAAGCTAAGGCAGGTAATTTTTTGTTAGTAGGACCATATCGTGATAAAGCAATGGCAGGGCTTGTGATTGCACAGGCAAATAGCCGAGCTGAATTAGATGAATTGATTGCTAAGGATGCTTACTATCCAGATATGGCAACTTATGATGTTCACGAATTTCAAGCTAATATTATCGCAGAAAATATTACAGACTATAAAGGAAAATAAGAGGTGACAGATATGACTCAAAAAACAGAAGCAAAAATTGCACTAGGAACATGGTCGTGGGGAGTTGGTGGTTTTGCTGGTGGTGATGCCGTTTTTGGTAACCAACTAGATACAGCTGATCTGAAAGACGTCTTTAATACTGCCATGGATAATGGACTTAATGTTTTTGATACAGCTTATGCTTACGCAAATGGTGAATCTGAACGTATTCTTGGTGAACTTTCTAATGCTTATGGTCGTGACCAAGTCGTTATTTCAGATAAATTCACACCAGGTATGCAGAATGATGCGGCTGAAAATCCAGTTGTTGATATGCTTGAAGGAAGTTTAAAACGTTTAGCAACTGATTTTATTGATATTTATTGGATTCACAATTCAGCAGATGTAGAACGCTGGACACCGCTTTTGGTTGATGCTGTTAAAACTGGAAAAATTGGACGTATTGGTGTTTCAAATCACAGTCTTAGCCAAGTAAAACGAGTCCAAGACATTTTAGCGCCACATGGTATTAAAGTTTCAGCAGTTCAAAACCACTTTAGTCTTTTGTACCGTAATTCTATCGAAGATGGACTTCTTGATTATTGTAAAGAAAATGATATTCAATTTTTCTCATATATGGTGCTAGAACAAGGTGCTCTTTCAGGAAAATATGATGAAAACCACTTGCTTCCAGCAAATTCAAGTCGTGGTAAAACTTACAATCGAATGTTTCCAGCTTTGAAGGATTTGTTGGCAACTCTAGCTCAATTGGCAGAAAAATATGATGCGTCTCCAGCACAAATTGCGACTGCTTGGGCGATTGGTCGTGGAACGACACCAATTTTAGGAGTGACAAAAGTGGAACAAGTGCTTGATGCTGCAAAAGTAGCAAATATTACTTTGACAGATGATGAAATTGCACAACTTGAACAAATCGCCATTGCATCAGGTGTTGACACACGTGGTGGCTGGGAAGGTCAAGCTTAATTTTATTGAGGGAGGATTTGATTCATGAAAACAACTGTATTTTCATTTCATCCAGATTTGGCAAATGGCTCACGCATTAATGCTAGTCTAGCAAAGGCTGCTAGCGAAGCTGGTTTTGAGGTGCGTGATGTTTATAGCTTGTATCCAGATTTTAAAATTGATGTCGCTGCTGAGCAGGCTGCACTTGAAGCAAGCGACCGTATTGTTTTACAATTTCCTATTTATTGGTATCAAACGCCAGCTCTTTTAAAACAGTGGTTTGATGCTGTTTTAGAATATGGTTGGGCTTATGGTTCAACTGGAAATGCTCTTCGTGGTAAAGAAGTGATTTTAGCAGCAAGTTTTGGTGCAGCTCTCGATGATTACCAACTTGAAGGTCGTTTTCACACAACTGTTGAAGAAGTTTTAAAACCAATTGTGACTATTCAATACCACACAGGCTTGCAATTCCTTGAACCATTCATAACAACTGGCACTCTTAATCTAAGTGATGCTGACTTATCAGAGCAAGCCGAAAAATTTGTTGAAGTTTTATCAGCAGAATAAATAACTTTTTGGGGATAAAAAGGAGAAAATACTATGAAAATTTTTGTGGCAGGTTCGACAGGTCGTGTAGCGACAGAACTTTTGAAAAAATTATCAGCAAAAAATTACCAAGTGATTGCAGGTGCTCGTCGTCCAGAAGCAGTTGTTGAACTCCCCAATGTTACGCCGCAGAAAATGGACTTACATGCTTCAGAGGATGAACTTGGTGCTTTACTAAAAGGTGTTGATGCCATTATTTTTACAGCAGGTTCTCGTGGTAAGGACTTACTTCAAACGGATGCCTACGGAGCTGTTAAACTAATGCAAGCAGCTAAAAAAGTTGGTGTAACACGTTTTATCATGCTCAGTGCACTCTTTTCTCTAACGCCAGAAAAATGGCCAGAAAATCTTACAGATTATTACGTTGCTAAGTTTTTTGCTGACAATTACTTGATAAATCAGTCTGACTTGGATTACACCATTATTCAGCCTGGTGGTTTACTAGAAGAAACAGGTCAAGGTCATATTGAACTGGGAGACAAGGGAGCAACATCAATTTCAATCGAGGATGTAGCGAGTGTCTTAGCAGAAGTTGTTGACAAATCTTCTACAGCTAAACGTGTGATTGCCATTAATCCTGGTAACACGCCTATTGAAAAAATATTTGATTAAAGTCAAAAAAACAGCTTGACTTGGAGTAGACTCCAAGGTGTATGATAACCATACTTGAAAAGAAAAAATTCAAAGGAGACGATATGGTACTTGAAACAATTTCATCACCACAAGATTTAAAACAATTATCACATGAAGACTTGCATCGCCTTGCTGATGAAGCAAGACAAGCTTTGCTTGAAAAAACAAGTCAGCATGGTGGACACAATGGGCCAAACTTTGGTGTGGTTGAAATGACAGTTGCCTTGCACTATGTATTTAACTCACCAGTAGATAAATTCATTTTTGACGTGTCACACCAATCATACGTTCATAAAATGTTGACTGGGCGTGCGCAAGCTTTTCTTGACCCAGCACATTACGATGATGTATCTGGTTACACGAATCCAAAAGAAAGTGAGCATGATCTCTTCACAATAGGTCACACATCAACATCGTTATCTTTGGCTTCTGGTGTTGCCAAAGCGCGTGATTTAAAAGATGAGAATTATAATGTTGTAGCTGTCATTGGGGATGGTTCCCTTTCAGGTGGTATGGCCTATGAAGGATTGAACCAAATTGCCACAGAAGGTACAAATACAATTGTTATTGTCAATGATAATGACCAATCAATTGCTGCTAACCCAACTGGTGGTATTTACACAGCTCTTCGTGAGTTGCGTGAAAGTAAGGGGCAAGTAGAAGATAACTTCTTCAAGTCTCTTGGTTTTGATTATCGTTATCTTGATGCTGGAAATAATCTTGAAGCCTTGATTGAATTGCTTGAGGAGGTAAAAGATACTAATCATCCAGTTTTGCTGCACGTTCATACACAAAAAGGTCATGGTGTGACATTCATGGAAGAAAATCGTGAAGCGTTCCATGCTGGTGGACCTTACAACCCAGAAACAGGTGAGTATCTTCGAGGTAAAAAAGCTGGTGAAACTTATAATAGCATCACTACAGATTTTGTCTTGAATAAAATTAAGAATGACCCGACAGTTGTTGCTGTTAATGCTGGAACACCAATGTTTATGTTGAACCAAGATCAACGTAAAGAAGCTGGTAAACAATTTGTTGATGTCGGTATCGCTGAAGAAGAAGCTGCTACAATGTCAGCTGGACTTGCTAAAAATGGTGCCAAACCAATTTGGTATGTTGCAGCGCCATTTATGCAACGTACATATGACCAATGGTCTCATGACATTGCGCTGAATAATCTTCCGGTAACAACACTTGTTTACTCAGCATCTGTTAATGCAATGAATGACGAAAGTCACCTTGGGTTCTTTGATATTCCATTCTTGGCACACATTCCAAACGTTGTTTATTTGGCACCAACAAGTAAGGAAGAACACTTGGCAATGCTTGATTGGGCAGTTGAACAAAATGAACATCCAGTTGCTATCCGTATTCCTGTTGCTCCACTTCGTGAGACAGGTGTTGCTGATAACACAGATTACTCAATTCTTAATAAAAACCAAGTGACTCAAAAAGGTAGCAAAGTTGCTATCTTTGGACTTGGTAACTTCTACGCTTTAGCAGAGGAAGTGGCTAAAGAACTTTCCGACAAACATGGTCTCACAGCGACAATTGTTAATCCGAAATTCGTTACAGGATTAGATGAAGAATTACTTGATAGTCTGGAAGATGAGCACCAACTTGTTGTTACACTTGAAGATGGTGTGCTTGAAGGTGGCTACGGTCAAATGGTTGCAAGTTATCTTGGTGACCACAATCTTAGAGTTCAAAACTACGGTGTTGAAAAAGCTTTCCATGACCGTTACAATGCTCAAGAATTGTTGGCTGAAAATGGTATTTCTGTAGAAAATATCGTTAACAACATTTTGAAAAATGTAGATTAATAGAAACAAAAAGTCAGTACTGATTTGTGCTGACTTTTTTCTTAATTTAACAGTTGATTAACTTATTTTTAATGAAAATTTGGTATACTGAAAGTTGAAATTTTGAAAGGATTGTGTGCATTTGGCAAAGGTAAGAAAAATAAAAAGAAGAAAGGCTAAAAGAAAACGAACTTCTAAAAAAATGTCAAAATCAGTTTTGTATGGAATGGTTTTTCTGGCTTTTTTGTCTTGTTCGACCTTGATGTTCTATGCCATTTCTTCACAAGACGACGCTTATTCAGCTTCTGCAGACACAAGCCAATCTTCTCAAGATTCGACAACTGTTTTATTTATTCAGAAAATTGGTGAAACAGCGCGCCAAATTGCTGCTCAAAATGATTTGTATGCTTCGGTTATGATTGCGCAAGCTATTCTTGAGTCAAATAGTGGTCAGTCTGCACTTAGTCAACCGCCTTACTATAATTATTTTGGTATTAAAGGTGATTACAACGGGCAGTCGACAACTATGCAAACTTGGGAAGATGATGGCAGTGGGAATGCTTATACGATTGATGCTCAGTTCCGTTCTTACGGTAGCCAAGAAGAATCGTTACAAGATTATGCACAGTTCTTACAAAAAGATATTTATGCTGGAGTTCGAAAATCAAATACGACTTCTTATCAGGATGCTACGGCAGCACTGACAGGAACTTATGCCACAGATACATCATATGGCAGTAAATTAAACCAAATTATTTCAGAATATGATTTGACGATTTATGATAGCTGGTGAGCGTTACCTTCTTTTGAAAAAGTTGGCCGATATTATTTTAAACTTCAAAGTAAGTGGTAAGAGTTTTTAGAATCAAAAATAATTTAAATAAAAATATTGAGAACGGAGAAATCTGTTTTCTTTTTTTGTTCGCTTAAAATTTTATGAAAGGAGAATTTACCACATGAAGGGTTTAGAAATTGTCATGGATATTTTTTTATTAGCATTTAATGTTTATGACAATGTACTAGAGTACCTCATTCTACATAATGTAAAGTCACAATATATGTCTTCATTTATGTCGTTGTTTGGGACACTTTCAATAGTTGTTTCAACTATTATATTATGGATGATGTCAATTTTTCTTAGTTTTCAAACCTTAGAAAATGTGGGTATATTCTTGATTATCACCTTTCTAATTTTAAGTTTAGTAATTTGTTATAAATACTATCTTGTAGATCGTAAATAACTAATAAATAAAAAACAGCTTTTCATTACGAATAGCTGTTTTCTTGTTAAAGTATTTTTGCCCATATCTATTATACCATATAAACCGCTACAATTAGATAGTTAAGCGCTTTGTTTAGCGGTATCTTTTTCAGCTGGCAAAAGAGAGTCTTGTTAATGTTAATGTGATGAGTGGCTTCTTAGCTTATCTGTTTTTCAAGAGCTTGCTCCTCTTGTCAAAAAGGCTATCCGAAGGTAAAGCAACTGTTTAAAGAGCGAAAAGCAATCAAACATCGATTAAGTGCTAAGTTAGATCGACTGAGATCTGGCAACACCGTCAAGCAATCGATTGGAAACAATGGGGATTTCTTCAAAGAAAAGCGTGCAAAACACAAGCTATTTATGCTATAATGAAAAGTGATATACAAAGAGGAGATTAGTATGGAATTAGTACGTGAAAAAGAATTTGTCAACCAATACCATTATGATGCAAGAAATCTTGAATGGGAAAAAGAAAATGGTACACCGAAGACTAATTTTGAAGTAACATTTCAATTAGTGAAAAAAGACACAGCAAACAATCAAACAACAATTGTTTCAGTTTTACAGTTTATGGTCGTGAAACAAGAGTTTGTTATTAGTGGTGTTGTCTCACAAATGGTTCACATTCAAAATCGTATTGTTAACGAACCGAGCGAATTCACTAAGGACGAAGTTGAATATTTGGCAGCGCCTTTACTAGATATTGTGCAACGCCTAACATACGAAGTAACCGAAATTGCCCTCGATCGTCCAGGGGTTAAATTGGAGTTTAGAAATTAATGAAATTAGCAGTTATAACAGATACAACCGCAGTTTTGTCAGATGACATCAAGGCTAAAGAGAATCTTTTTGTCCTTGATATCCCTATTATGATTGATGGTGTTTCTTATGTAGAAGGTGAAAATCTAAGCTTAGATGATTTTTACAAGAAAATGGCAGCATCACCAGTCCTTCCAAAAACAAGTCAACCAAGTTTGGCAAAATTAGATGAAATCTTAACAAAAGTTTCCTCTGAAGGCTACACACATGTTGTTGGTTTGTTCTTGTCATCTGGTATTTCAGGATTCTGGCAAAATATCCAATTCTTGATTGAAGACTACCCTGAATTGACGATTGCATTTCCAGATAGCAAAATCACTTCAGCACCACTAGGTAGCATGGTTCGCAATACTTTGAACTGGGCTGAAACAGGTGTTTCATTCGACGAGATTTTAGCAAAATTGCAAAAACAAATCGATGGAACAAGTGCCTTTATCATGGTGGATGATTTGAATCACTTAGTAAAAGGTGGTCGTTTGTCAAATGGTTCAGCTTTGATTGGTAACTTGCTTAGCATCAAACCAATTCTTTACTTTAACGACGAAGGTGTTATTGAAGTTTACGAAAAAGTTCGAACAGAGAAAAAAGCTATTAAACGTCTCGTTGATGTTCTTTCAGAAGTGACAGTTAATGGAGATTACGAAGTCTTTATTATTCATTCTCGTGCCGAAGAAAAAGCACAACACTTCTATCAAGCTTTGGCAGATAAAGGTCAGACTGATAATCTTGAAATTGTATCATTTGATGGCGTAATTGCTACTCATTTAGGGGAAGGCGCAGTTGCATTTGGTTTCACACCAATTGTCTAAGTGTTAGAGAGGAAAAGACATGAGTATTAAAGTTATCGTAGCAGGTTTTAAAGGGAGAATGGGCTCAGCAGCCGTTAATATGGTTAAGGAAGACAAAGACTTGACCTTAGCAGGCTTGCTTGATCCATTTGCGACTGAAACAGAAGTTGACGGTGTTCCAGTTTTTACTGACAAATCACAACTAGTTGGCTTTGATGCTGACGTGTGGGTTGATTTTACGATGCCTTCTGTTGCTTATGAAAATACTCGTTTTGCCTTGGAGAATGGTTTTGCTCCTGTTGTTGGAACAACTGGATTTTCTGAAGAAGAAATTGCAGAGCTTATTGCTCTTTCTGAAGAAAAGAAAACAGGTGGGCTAATCGCTCCAAATTTTGCTATCGGTGCTATTTTACTCATGGAATTTGCCGCTAAAGCTGCTAAATACTTCCCAGATGTTGAGATTATTGAACTACATCATGACAAGAAGAAAGATGCTCCTTCAGGAACAGCAGTTAAGACTGCTGAATTAATCCGTGAAGTGCGTCAGCCTAAAAAACAAGGTGCAGCTGATGAAGTTGAAACACTAAAAGGTGCGCGTGGTGCTGATTTTGATGGTATGCGTATTCACAGTGTTCGCTTACCTGGTTTGGTTGCTCATCAAGAAGTTATTTTTGGGGCACAAGGTGAAGGATTGACACTTCGTCATGATTCATATGATCGTATTTCATTTATGAGTGGCGTAAATATTGGAATTAAAGCAGTTGTGAAACAAGATAAACTTGTTTATGGTTTGGAAAAATTACTATGAAATTAAATAATTTGCCTTCTGAATTTCAGGAGGCTTTACCAATTTTAAAGAAAATTCGTGAAGCAGGCTATGAAGCTTACTTTGTTGGCGGTAGTGTGCGTGATGTATTATTGCATCGCCCAATTCACGATGTTGATATTGCGACAAGCTCTTATCCAGAAGAGACAAAGAGTATTTTTCATCGCACGGTTGATATCGGTATTGAACACGGAACAGTCCTTGTGTTAGAAGAAGGCGGAGAGTATGAAATTACGACTTTCCGTACTGAAGATGTTTACGTGGATTATCGTAGACCGAGCAGTGTGTCATTTGTTCGATCACTTGAAGAAGATTTAAAACGTCGTGATTTTACGGTGAATGCTTTTGCTCTTGATGAAACAGGCTTGATTATTGATAAATTCAATGGTTTAGATGATTTGAAAGCTAAACTATTACGTGCAGTTGGAAATCCTGCAGAGCGTTTTAATGAAGATGCTCTTCGTATTATGCGCGGTTTCCGTTTTTCTGCTAGTCTCGATTTTGATATCGAACCTGAAACATTTGCTGCTATGGCAGCACATGCGCCCTTACTTGAAAAAATTTCGGTAGAGCGCTCTTTTATCGAGTTTGACAAACTCTTGATGGCACCTTTCTGGCGTAAAGGGATTAAAGCCATGATTGCAAGTGATGCTCAGAAATACCTTCCTTATCTTGAAAATGCGCATGACAATTTGCAGCAGTTGTTAGATGATTTAGCTGATGATTATCATTTTAAAACTTCTGAGCAAGCATGGGCTGCTTTGCTATTAGCTTTAGAAATTAAGGATGTTCGAGCATTCTTGCGTGCTTGGAAAACGTCAAGTCAATTCCAAAAGGATGTTGAAAAAATCGTATCCATTTATCGTTTCCGTATGAACCACAAACTTGACAAGATGGAAATGTATTGCTATGGTAGAGACTTGATTGAACAAGCTGAAGACCTTCGCTCAGGTTTCGGATTATCAGTTGATTTTGACATTATTGACCGTTTAGATAAAGAGCTAACTATCCATGATAAGCATGAAATCGTGGTTAATGGTGGTGTCTTAATCAAAGAAATGCAATACAAACCAGGACCTGAACTTGGTAAAATTTTAAAAGCAATTGAAGAACAAATTGTCCTTGGAGAATTGGCAAACAACAAAGAGGCAATTTTTGAATTTATTAGAAAGGAAAACAAATGAGCGATTTTATCGTAGAACATTTAACCAAATCTGTTGGAGATAAAACCGTCTTTCGTGATATTTCCTTTATTATTCATGATTTCGATCGTATCGGGATTATTGGTGTTAATGGTACCGGTAAAACGACCTTACTTGATGTTATTTCAGGTCGACTTGGCTTTGATGGTGATGTGTCACCATTTTCTGCCAAGAATGGTTATAAGATAGCTTATTTAACCCAAGAACCTGAATTTGACGATGAGAAAACTATTTTGGATACTGTTTTGTCATCTGATTTACGTGAAATGACTTTGATTAAGACTTATGAAACCTTGATGGCTAATTATGATGAAGCAAATCAAGATAAGCTTGAAAAAGTCATGGCTGAGATGGACTCACTTGATGCTTGGGCAATTGAGAGCGAAGTGAAAACAGTTTTGACAAAGCTTGGTCTAGAAGATTTGTCACAAAAAGTAGGTGATTTGTCCGGTGGTCTGCGTCGCCGCGTGCAATTGGCACAAGTTTTGTTAAATGATGCTGACTTGTTGTTGCTTGACGAGCCGACAAACCACTTGGATATTGATACCATTGCTTGGTTGACTAACTTTTTAAAAACTTCTAAAAAGACAGTTCTTTTCATCACCCACGATCGTTATTTCTTGGATAATGTGGCAACACGTATTTTCGAATTGGCAAATAGTCAATTGACAGAATACCAAGGAAATTATCAGGATTACGTTCGTTTGCGTGCAGAACAAGATGAACGTGATGCGGCAACGCTCCACAAGAAAAAACAACTTTATAAGCAAGAGTTGGCTTGGATGCGTACGCAACCACAAGCTCGCGCTACAAAACAACAAGCACGTATAAATCGATTTAATGATTTGAAAGCTGACTTGTCTGGTACGACCCAGTCGACAGAGCTTGAGATTAACTTTGAAACAAGCCGTATTGGGAAAAAAGTTATCAATTTTGAAGATGTCTCATTTGCTTTCCCTGATAAACAAATACTGACAGATTTCAATTTATTGGTGCAAAATAAAGACCGAATTGGGATTGTTGGTGACAACGGAGTCGGGAAATCAACCCTTCTTAATTTGATTAATGGTGATTTGAAGCCAAGTTCAGGTAACCTTGAAATTGGTGAGACTGTCCGCATTGGTTATTTCTCACAATTGCCAAAAGATATGGACGAGAACAAACGTGTTATTAATTATCTTCAAGAAGTGGCAGATGAGGTTAAGACAAGTGTAGGTTCAACAAGTGTCACAGATTTACTTGAACAATTCTTGTTCCCACGTTCAACGCATGGAACTTTAATTTCAAAACTTTCTGGTGGTGAGAAGAAACGTCTTTATCTCTTGAAAATTTTGATTGAAAAACCAAATGTTCTTTTGCTAGACGAACCGACAAATGACCTTGACATTGCGACTTTGACTGTTCTTGAAAGTTTTTTACAAACTTTTCAAGGGCCAGTTATCACAGTTAGTCACGACCGCTACTTCCTTGACAAGGTAGCCAATAAAATTTTGGCCTTTGAAAATGGTCATATCAGAGAATTTTTCGGAAATTACACGGATTATCTTGACGAAAAAGCATTTGAAGAAAATGTTGCAGAACAAGTTAAGAAAGAATCTCAACAAAAGACCGAAAAAGAAAAAACGAAAAAGAAACGCATGTCTTATTTTGAAAAACAAGAGTGGGAAGTCATCGAAGATGAAATTGCCAAACTTGAAGAAGACATCGAATCTATCGAAGCTCAAATGCAAGAAAATGCCAGTGACTATGGCAAATTAGCAGAGCTTCAACGTTCATTAGATGAAGCTAATGAAAAACTACTTGAAAAATACGAAAGATATGAATACCTAAGTGACTTAGCCGAGTAGGCGAGGTCACTTCTTTCATACACAAAATATAGAAAGGAAAGACCATGAAACTAATTTGGACTTATTTGAAAAAATATCCCAAATGGCTAATTCTTGATGTTGTCGGAGCGTTAACTTTTGTATTGGTTAACCTAGGTTTGCCAACAGCTCTGGCTAGAATGATTGACCAAGGGGTAACACCTGGAAACAAAGAACGTGTTTATTTTTGGGCGATTGTTATGTTTGCCATTATTGTCATTGGTACTATTGGGCGTGTTGTACTTGCTTATGCGGCGGGTAAAATCACAACCAATATGATCAAAGATATGCGTAATGATATGTATGATAAATTACAACAATATTCACACCATGAATATGAACAAATTGGTGTGTCTTCCCTTGTTACGCGTATGACTAGCGATGCTTTCATTTTGACACAATTTGCAGAGCAGTCACTTCGAATGGGTGTAATCACTCCTTTAATGATGGTTTCTAGTGTTGTTATGATTTTGTTGACGAGCCCATCGTTAGCTTGGATTGTAGCAGTTGCTATTCCATTTTTGATTTTAGTTGTTTATTATGTCGCAACAAAAACGCGTCCGTTGTCTGAAAAGCAACAAGCAACTCTGGATAAAATTAATCAATATGTTCGTGAAAATTTAACCGGTTTGCGTGTTATTCGCGCTTTTGCTAGAGAAGAATTTCAAGAAAATCGTTTTGATTCGAAAAACGAAGAATACAAGGAATTATCAAGTCGTCTCTTTATTTTGACAGGATTGACAGAGCCTTTATTTGTTTTGATTATCATTTCAATGATTGTATCAATTGTTTGGTTTGCCTTGAACCCGTTGGCAAGCGGCGCTTTACAAATTGGTAATTTGGTTGCGTTCATTGAATATAGTTTCCACGCTTTGTTTTCATTCTTGCTTTTTGCAAATTTATTTACAATGTATCCAAGAATGATTGTTTCAAGTGAACGTATTTCAGAAGTTATGGACATGCCCATCTCTATCAATCCAAATGAAGATGGTGTGACTGAAACGAAAACAAAAGGCTATTTGGAATTTGACAAGGTTACCTTTGCTTATCCTGGCGAAACTGAAAGCCCAGTCTTGAAAGACATTTCCTTTAAAGCAAAACCAGGTGAAACGATTGCTTTTATCGGCTCAACTGGCTCTGGAAAATCTTCGCTTGTTAACCTGATTCCACGTTTTTACGATGTAACACTTGGTAGAATTTTAGTCGATGGTGTCGATGTCAGAGATTATCAATTGAAAGCTCTTCGTCAAAAAATTGGTTTCATTCCACAAAAAGCACTGCTATTTACAGGAACAATTGAGGAAAATCTGAAATATGGTAAGACAGATGCGACAAACCTTGAATTGCAAGAGGCTGCTGATGTTGCGCAGGCAAAAGAATTTATTGAAAGTCGTGATGAACGTTATCAGACTCACTTGGCAGAGGGCGGAAGTAATTTGTCTGGTGGTCAAAAACAACGTTTGTCAATTGCGCGTGCGGTTGTTAAGAAACCTGATATTTACATTTTCGATGATTCATTCTCAGCTCTTGATTATAAGACAGATGCGCAATTGCGTGCTCGTCTAAAAGAGGTTACACATAATGCGACCGTTTTGATTGTTGCTCAACGTGTTGGAACTATTATGAATGCTGACCAAATTATCGTTCTTGACAAGGGTGAAATTGTTGGACGTGGTACTCATGATGAATTGATGCAATCAAATGACATTTATCGTGAAATTGCAAACTCACAGTTGAAAAATGTAGATGGAATGAAAGGAGAATAAACATGGAAAAACGAAATGTATTTTTACGTTTATGGGATTATCTCCGCAATTATAAAGGTTCACTTTTCTTAGCGATTTTTCTTAAAATTTTCAGTGGTATCATGAGTGTGTTGGAGCCTTTTGTGCTTGGTCTTGCAATCACTGAATTAACAGCAAACTTACTTGATATGGCTCGAGGTGTTTCTGGGGCACATATCAATACGACCTATATTGCAATCATTTTGGTACTGTATTTTATTCGTGGATTTGGTTATGAAATTGGTTCATATGGCTCAAACTTCTTTATGACCAAAGCAGTGCAAAAAACGATTCATGATTTGCGCCGTGATTTGAGTGAAAAAATCAATAAAATTCCAGTTTCTTATTTTGATAGCCAACAATTTGGTAATGTTTTGGGACGTTTTACCTCAGATGTCGAAACAGTGTCAAATGCTCTTCAACAAAGTTTCTTACAAATTATCAATGCATTTGTAACGATTTTTGCAGTTATGTTTATGGTTTTCTATCTTAACTGGAAATTGGCTTTGGTTGTTGTAGCCATTATCCCGATTAATTATTTCAGTGCTAAGTTCATTTTGAAAAAATCTCAGCCATATTTCAAAAAACAAGCTGATACGCTTGGAGATATGAATGGTTTTGTTCAGGAAAATCTTTCTGGTTTTAATGTCATTAAACTCTATGGTCGTGAAGAAATTTCAAGTGAAGAATTTCGAGACATTACAGAAAATCTTCAAGAAGTAGGTTTTAAAGCAAGTTTCATTTCTGGTATTATGATGCCCGTTTTAAGTGCAATTTCAGATATGGCTTACTTACTCATTGCCATGCTCAGTGCGCTTCAAGTGTTAGCAGGTGCTTTGACAATTGGTAATATGCAGGCATTTGTTCAATACGTATGGCAAATTAGCCAGCCAGTTCAAACGATTACGCAACTGGCAAGTATTCTACAAAGTGCAAAATCATCACTAGAACGTATCTTTGAAGTTCTTGATGAGCCAGAAGAAGCAGCTGAAGTCAAAGAACAGTTGACACACGATTTGTCTGGTCAAGTTACTTTTGAGGATGTTTCTTTCCAATACACGCCAGATAAACCACTTATTCGTAACTTTAATCTTGACGTTAAGCCAGGAGAAATGGTTGCAATTGTTGGTCCGACGGGTGCTGGTAAGACAACTTTGATTAATCTCTTGATGAGATTTTACGATGTCACTGGTGGTTCAATTAAAATTGACGGTCATGACATTCGAAATCTATCACGTCAGGAATACCGTAAACAGTTTGGTATGGTCTTGCAAGATGCTTGGCTTTACGAAGCAACAATTAAAGAAAATCTTCGTTTTGGTAATCTTGATGCGACTGATGATGAAATTGTTGAAGCTGCTAAAGCTGCAAATGTTGACCACTTTATCCGCACACTGCCTGGTGGCTACAACATGGAAATGAACCAAGAATCAAGTAATGTTTCGCTTGGTCAGAAACAATTATTGACAATTGCGCGTGCTCTTCTAGCAGATCCGAAAATTCTGATTCTGGATGAAGCGACATCTTCAGTTGATACACGATTGGAATTGCTTATCCAAAAAGCAATGGAAAAATTGATGCATGGCAGAACAAGCTTTGTCATTGCTCACCGTCTATCAACTATCCAAGATGCAGACAAAATTCTTGTTTTGAACAATGGTCAAATTGTCGAACAAGGAAATCACGAAAGTTTACTTGCTGCTAAAGGATTCTATTATGACCTTTACAATAGCCAGTTTGCTAAAAACAGTTAAATATTGAATATCAGTTTTAAAAATGGTATGATTAAAAGGTAACATTATCGATGTTTGGGAAAAGCCATCGCTAAAAAAAACCAGCCTAATGACTGATATTAGCGCCCCTGTGGATTCCCATAGGGGCTTTTTCTTTGCCCAGATATCTTAGAAAAGAGATATTGAATGAAACGTCAATCTGCTCTTGTCGTCTTTAGTGGCGGACAAGATTCAACTACTTGCCTATTTTGGGCTTTAAAGCACTATGAACATGTCGAAACTGTGACCTTTAATTATGGTCAACGCCATAGCCTTGAAATCGAAGTTGCTAAACAAATTTCAGCTGAGCAAGGTGTTAAAAATCACTTGCTTGATATGTCATTGCTCGGGCAATTAACTGAAAATGCATTGACTCGTGATATTGAGATTGAAAATCCTGATGATGATGTGCCAAATACTTTTGTTGATGGTCGTAATCACCTATTCTTATCATTTGCTGCTGTGCTTGCAAAACGTCTTGGCATTACAGATATTATCACAGGTGTTTGTGAAACAGACTTTTCAGGTTATCCAGACTGTCGTGATGCTTTTGTGAAATCACTAAATGTGACTTTGAATCTGGCAATGGATTACAATTTTGTTATTCAAACACCTTTAATGTGGCTTGATAAGTCAGAAACTTGGGAGTTAGCAGATAAGCTTGGAAAATTTGATTATGTCCGAGAAAATACTTTGACTTGTTACAATGGTATCAAGGGAAGTGGTTGTGGCGAATGTCCATCATGTAAACTCCGTCAAACTGGTCTTGAAAAGTATTTAGCTAGAAGAGGTCAAGACTGATGTTTGAAATTCCAAAAGAAATAAAAAAACCAACAGGTGAATCCCTTGTGTATTGTCCGCACCGTGTCATGGTTTCAAAAGAATTTACCTTTGATGCTGCCCATCATCTATTTAATTACGATGGAAAATGTAAATCACTTCATGGGCATACTTACCATTTGCAACTTGCTGTTTCTGGCATGCTAGATAATCGTGGAATGGCAGTTGATTTCGGAGATATCAAGCAAATTTATAAAGACCACTTGGAACCATACTTGGATCATCGCTATTTAAATGAAAGTCTTCCTTACATGAATACGACTGCTGAAAACATGGTTTACTGGATTTTCAAGCAATTAAAACAGCATTTGCCAAAAGAACGAGGCATTCGTGTAGAATATGTTCGTCTGTATGAAACTCCGACATCTTACGCTGAATTCAGAAGGGAGTGGGACCTTGATGACTAAGCAACCGCTAACTATTCCTGTTTTAGAAATTTTTGGTCCAACTTTTCAAGGAGAAGGCAGAGCAATTGGTCAAAAGACCATGTTTGTAAGAACTGGCGGTTGTGATTATCATTGTGCATGGTGTGATTCTGACTTTACGTGGAATGGTTTTGAAAAACCAAGTCGTTTGACTGCTGATGAGATTATTGCTAAGCTTGATCGACTTGGTTCTTACGATTATGTGACTTTGTCAGGCGGTAATCCATGTCTTTTAGGAGCGAGCATGGGAGAATTGGTCACTAAACTCAAGGCACGTGGTGTCACACTTGGTATTGAAACTCAAGGGTCACGTTGGCAAACTTGGCTTAAAGATATTAATCAGGTGACACTTAGCCCTAAACCACCATCAAGCAAAATGACTGTGGATTTTGAAACACTTGATTTTATTGTTTCACAGTTAGAAAAAGACCAGCTAACTTTTAAAATTCCAATCTTTAATGATGATGATTTGGCATTTGCAAAAATGATTCAAAATCGTTATCAACCGGATGTTTTGTACTTATCTGCAGGAAATCCAGAGCCTCATGCTGCTGGAAATATTGTAGAAGCACAACTTAATCGTTTGCGCAAACTTTGGGAAACTGTAGCCGCTGATGAAGAATGGCAATCTGTACGAGTATTGCCACAATTGCACACCCTTTTATATGACAATAAACGTGGTGTTTAAAAAAGGAGATTGAAAATGACAAGAACAGATGAAATGAAAGATTTAACGCTTTTGGGAGACCAAAATACAAAATATACATATGAATACGACCCAAGTATCCTAGAATCATTTGATAACCGTCACATTGAAAATGATTATTTTATCAAATTCAACTGTCCAGAGTTCACATCACTTTGTCCAATTACTGGGCAACCTGACTTTGCTACCATTTATCTATCATACATTCCTGACAAGCTTTGTGTTGAATCAAAATCTTTAAAACTCTATCTTTTTAGTTACCGCAATCATGGAGATTTCCATGAAAATTGCATCAATACAATCGGGAAAGATTTGATTAAGTTGCTTAATCCACGATATCTTGAAGTTTGGGGGAAATTCACACCACGTGGTGGATTGTCAATTGATCCATACTTCAACTATGGTAAACCTGGTACAAAATATGAAAAAATGGCAGAGCACCGTTTGATGAATCACGATCTCTACCCAGAAAAAATTGATAATCGCTAAAAATAAAAAAGCGAATCGGCAATTTCAAAGAAATACGATTTCGTCGTCACACACTGCATAAATATTAAGGCTGAGAAAAATTCTCAGCCTCTTTATTTTATAGTCTAAATGAAAAAGTAATACCTGAAACGCCAACAGCCATAAGAAGAAGACCAGCAAGTCGACCAACAAATATAGCTGATAATGTTGGATTAAATAGGAGGAATAGTCCAATAAGAATAGCAATTACGGCTGAACTCAAAAATCGATTAGCGTCGTAAAAACCTGCTCTACGCATTTGGAAACCACCAATTAAGCGAAGGATACCACTGATTAAAAACCAGTAAGCAGCGATTGTCATAACCGCACTTGATAGCGACATAACAGAACTTGAGAGGAGAATAATGCCAAAAATAATGGATAGAATTCCTTGTAATAAGTACCAAGGTGAACGAGTGAAACTGCTAGAAAACATCATAAGACTAGTGAAACCAGACAAGAAAATGATGATGGCGATAATCCAGCCAATCATAGCAGTTGTCGTAAAAGGATGGATAAAAAGAAACAAGCCGATAAGGGTTGCAATAATCCCTGCTAAAAATGAAAAACGTTTCATAATGATACCTCCTATAAGTCACCTTTATGATATCACATTTTTCACAAAAAAGATTGTTGAAGCATGTACTGAGTTGATTTTAACATTCTGTGTAATATTTTGTGACATAAAAACGTGAATTTTTCAAAAAACTTCCCGAAAATGCTTGACATTAATATTCAGAAAATTTATAATATTTAATGTAATAAAAATTACAATCTCGCATTTGGAGGAATATATATGACAACAGGTAAAGAGTACGTAGCTGGCGTCTTTGAAAAGGTTAAGGCTCAAAATGCTCATGAACCAGAGTTTCTACAAGCAGTAGAAGAAGTTTTTGAATCACTTGTCCCAGTGTTCGATAAATATCCAAAATATATCGAAGAAAACCT
This sequence comes from Streptococcus equinus, assembly GCF_049393735.1. GTDB lineage: Bacteria > Bacillota > Bacilli > Lactobacillales > Streptococcaceae > Streptococcus > Streptococcus equinus_G. Next base: position 1,061,895 of record NZ_CP185946.1, on the reverse strand, counting down.
TCTTGAACGCTTGGTGGAACCAGAACGTATTATCACTTTCCGTGTTCCTTGGGTTGACGATAAAGGTCAAGTTCAAGTGAATCGTGGTTTCCGTGTTCAGTTCTCATCTGCCATTGGACCATACAAAGGTGGTCTTCGTTTCCACCCTTCTGTAAACCAATCAATCATTAAATTCCTTGGTTTCGAACAAATTTTCAAAAACTCTCTTACTGGTCAACCAATCGGTGGTGGTAAAGGTGGTTCAAACTTTGATCCTAAAGGTAAATCAGACAACGAAATTATGCGTTTCTGTCAAAGCTTTATGACTGAGTTGAGCAAACACATCGGCGCTGACACTGATGTACCAGCTGGTGATATCGGTGTAGGTGGACGTGAAATTGGTTACCTTTACGGTCAATACAAACGTCTTCGTAACGAATACACTGGTGTTCTTACTGGTAAAGGTCTTACTTACGGTGGATCACTTGCCCGTACTGAAGCAACTGGTTACGGTGCTGTATATTTTGCAGAACAAATGCTTAAAGCACGTGGCGAAGATTTCGCTGGTAAAGTAGCTCTTGTATCTGGTTCAGGTAACGTAGCGATTTATGCAACTGAAAAACTTCAAACACTTGGTGCTAAAGTTGTTGCTGTTTCAGATTCATCTGGTTTTGTTTATGATCCAGAAGGTATTGATGTCCCACTTCTTAAACAATTGAAAGAAGTTGAACGTGCTCGTATCGTTAAATACGCAGAAGCTCGTCCAAGTGCAACATTCACTCCAGCATCTGAAGGTTCAATTTGGAACATCAAAGCAGATCTTGCATTCCCATGTGCTACTCAAAATGAAATCAACGAAGAACATGCAAAAGCTCTTGTTGCAAATGGTGTTATTGCAGTCACTGAAGGTGCAAACATGCCATCTACACTTGAAGCAATTGAAGTCTTCCAAAAAGCTGGTGTTTCATTTGGTCCTGCCAAAGCAGCAAACGCTGGTGGTGTAGCTGTTTCAGCACTTGAAATGGCTCAAAATAGCCAACGTATGCCATGGACATTCGAAGAAGTAGATGCTAAACTTTATAATATCATGAAACGTATCTACGAAAACGCAGCATCTGCAGCCAAAGAATTTGATGCAGAAGGCAACCTTGTTGTTGGTGCCAATATTGCTGGTTTCCTTAAAGTTGCGGAAGCTATGTCAGCACAAGGAATTGTCTAATTTTTTAGAAGCATACACAGATTAAACAAGCCATTATTATCTTAATTAATTCTCTAATATCAAATAAACGAACGGAGCTCACTTTGGTGGGCTCTTTTGGTTAATGCCATTTTTTGATATAATGATTCTATCGAAAGAGAGGACTTTCATATGGTCACAATAAGGGAAGCAAGAGCAAGTGATGCTAAAGCCATTTTAGAATTTTGCAAGCAAATTGGTTCAGAAACAGATAATCTTTCCTATGGGAGTGAAGGTATTGGACTTTCTGTCGCTGATGAAGAGAAGATTTTAGCAGAAATTCAAAATACTGACACATCTTTTTTCCTGTTAGCTGAGGTTAATAACCAAATTGTTGGTACTTGTAACTGTAGTGGTTTTCGTAAAAAACGCTTAGCTCACAGAGCTGAGATTGGGATTGCGGTAAAAAAGTCTAATTGGAATCAGGGAATCGGTCGAAAGCTGCTGACTCAATTAATTGCCCATGCAAAGCTGTCTGATTTAAAAATTCTTTCCCTTGAGGTTAGGTCTGACAATAAGTCAGCCATTCACCTTTATGAAAGCTTGGGTTTCCAAAAAATTGGGACTTTTAAAGGTTTTATGGAAGTCGATGGACTTTTGATTGATTTTGATATTATGGAATTAGTAATGGAGTAAATATGATTAAAGAAATTGTAAAAGATACGTTTTTCTTGGCACAAAAATCAGAAGAAGCAACAAAAGCTGATTTGTATCTTGCAAAAGATTTACAAGATACCTTGAATGCCAATCGTGAAAATTGTGTTGGCATGGCGGCAAATATGATTGGCGTTAAAAAACGTGCCATCATTGTGAATATGGGACTTGGTGATTTGGTTATGTTCAATCCAGTTATGACGAACAAATCACTACCTTTTGATACTGAAGAGTCATGCCTTTCATTAATTGGCTCACGTTCAACACGACGCTACCAAAAAATTGAAGTTACTTTCATGGACAAGAATTGGACAAAGCAAAGTCTTACTTTGACAGGCTTACCTGCTCAAATTTGTCAGCACGAGTTGGATCATTTGGAGGGAATTATTATTTAAGCTGAAAACGTTGAGTTATCAACGTTTTTTATTTTATAGTTAAAAAATAATTATCATGAGAACTTTTTTCTTGACATTAGTTCTCATAAGAACTAGAATGATATTTACAAGAATAAATCTTGAAAACTTTTCAGAAAGTGAGGAAAAAATGCGAGAAAAAGATCCGTTTTCACAATTAAGAGACTTCGTTAATTTGATGGAAAACCGTGTACACGAACTCGGTGAACTTCATGATGTGGAAAACTTAGCTGGTCCGCAAGGCTTTGCGGTTTTATATCTAAGAGATAATGAGGATAAAGAAGTTTTCATTAAGGATATTGAACGTAAGCTTAAAATTTCAAAATCTGTAACCAGTAATTTGATTAAAAGAATGGAAAAGAATGGTTTTATAAAAGTTGTTCCATCTGAAGTTGATAAGCGTTACAAGCGTGTGGTTCTCACAGAACTTGGTCGAGCTAAGACTAAAGATATTGATGCTTTTCACGCTGCGGTTCACAAGCAAATTTTTGATGGCATTAGTCGTGAAGAGCTAGAAATTTCTGGACGTGTCTTTGATCGTATTTTGAAAAATTTAGAAAACAAGGAGTAACGCATGTTAAAAATTTTTAAACGATTAACGGCAAAAGAAACTGCAATGATAGTTATTGCCGTATTATTTGTGTGTTTGAATGTTTTCTTGGATTTGAAAATCCCTGATTACATGTCAGATATCACTTCCTTGCTATCAACTCAAGGAACAAAAGCTAAAGATATATTTGCTTGGAATTTTGATGCCCCAGGAATGCGTATGGTCTTGCTTTCTTTAGGAAGTTTTGCAGCATCTGTGGTTGTCGGTTTCTTAGCGGCACGAATCGCAGCAAGTTTTAGTACACGTCTGCGTGATGACATTTTCCACAGTGTTTTAGACTATTCGGATGCTGAAATCAAGAAATTTTCAATTCCAAGTCTGTTGACACGTACAACAAACGATATTACTCAAATTCAATTAGTCTTCACAATGGGACTTCAAGTTGTCACTAAAGGTCCGATTATGGCGATTTGGGCAATTACAAAGATTGCTGATAAGAACCATGAATGGTTAATGGTGCTTGTCGTCGCAGTGGCAGTCATGATTTTCATGCTTGCATTTCTTCTTATGATGGTGATGCCAAAACAACGTATGATTCAAAAACTTACTGATAAACTAAACAGTATTACGCGTGAATCATTGAGTGGTATCCGTGTTGTCCGTGCTTACAACGCTGAAAGCTACCAAGATGGTAAATTCGAAAAGGCAAATAACGATGTCACAAATCTTAACCTTTTCATTGGACGTTCAATGTCATTGATGTCACCAGTAATGACAAGTATTTCAAGTGGTATGACATTAGCGATTTACTGGATTGGTGCCTTCTTGATTGAAGATATTGCTATTCCAAAAGATCCAACTAAAATTGCCGGCGCAATGCAAGACAAAGTGAATATTTTCTCTGATATGGTGGTTTACTCATCATATGCCATGCAAGTTGTTATTGGATTTATGATGATGATTGCTGTGTTCTTTATCTTGCCACGTGCGGTTGTAGCAGCTGGTCGTATCAACGAAGTTTTGGATACAAAATCATCTGTAATTTATCCTGAAGAAAGTAATGTTCAGCCAAAAGAAAAAGGTTCTGTAGAATTTGACAATGTTTCATTCCGATACAGTAAAAATTCTGAAGCTGTCTTGGAACACGTTTCTTTCAAGGCTAAAGCTGGTGATACAGTTGCCTTTATTGGGTCAACTGGTTCAGGAAAATCAACCTTAGTGAACTTGATTCCACGTTTCTACGATGCGACTGAAGGTACTATTAAGGTTGATGGTGTCAATGTTCGTGATTACGACCATGATACACTTCATAAAATTGTCGGATATATTCCACAAAAAGCAGTTCTCTTTAGCGGAGACATCACTTCTAATATGAATATGGGTGACAGCAATAGTTCACCACTTGATGATGATAAAATCTGGGAAGCTCTTGACTTGGCTCAAGGTAGAGATTTTGTCGAAAGTAAAGAAGGTCAGCTAAAAGCGCCAGTTTCTCAAGGTGGACAAAACTTCTCAGGTGGTCAAAAACAACGTTTGGCAATTGCGCGTGCTCTTGCACGTAAACCAGAAATCATTATCTTTGATGATTCATTCTCTGCACTTGACTACAAGACTGACCGAATTCTTCGTTCACAATTGAAAGAACGCACAGCTGACATGACAAAATTGATTGTTGCTCAACGTATTTCTACAATTATGGACGCTGACCAAATCTTAGTTCTTGACGAAGGTAAGGTAGTTGGTCAAGGTACTCACGAAGAACTTCTTGCAAATAACGAAGTTTACCGTGAAATTGCCTACTCACAATTATCTAAGGAGGAATTAGAAAATGGAAAATAAGAAAAAAGCATCTTTCTATAGCAGAATGAAGCCATACATCAAAGGTTTCCAATTTCCATTCATCCTTGCGGTGATTGGAGCGATTATTTCTGCGACTATCACGGTTATTGGACCTGATAAATTAAAAGAAATTACAAACACTATTATGGACGGATTAACACCTACGAAAATGGGAACAATTCCAGGTGTTGATTTGGATAAAGTCGGAGAAATTGCAATGACACTTGCTGTTTTGTATGGTGTCTCAGCTGTGGTTGGTTATATTCAAAACTTTACAGTTGCCACAATCGTCCAACGTTTTTCACAACGATTACGTGCAGCTATTCAAGTTAAAATTGACCGTGTTCCACTAAATTATTTTGACAGTCATTCACAAGGTGATACCCTTTCTCGTGTGACAAACGATGTTGACTTACTTGCTCAATCACTTAACCAAAGTTTGGGAACATTAGTGACTTCTGTTGTGCTTTTGTTTGGTTCAATTTTCATGATGTTCCACTCAAATGTCAGCATGGCTTTGACAGCTATCGGTTCAGTTTTCATTGGTTTTCTTCTAGTTATCGTCATTATGGGTTCATCACAACCATTGTTTAAACGTCAGCAAAATAACTTGGCAGCAGTCAATGGTTATGTTGAAGAAATTTATTCTGGACATAATGTGGTAACAAGTTACAATGCTTCTGAAGAAACAAGTGAAGCTTTTAAAAAATTAAACACAAATCTTTACAAATCAATGTGGCAATCACAATTCTTGTCTGGTATTATGATGCCGCTGATGATTTTCATTGGTAACTTTGGTTACGTTATGGTCTGTGTTGTTGGTGCCGTCAAAGTTATTAACGGTGATATTACAATGGGTGACGTGGTTGCCTTTATGACTTATGTTCGTATCTTCTCACAACCATTGTCACAGATCGCGCAAGCCTTCACACAAATGCAATCAGCAACTGCTGCAATGAGCCGTGTCTTTGAATTCCTTGAAGAAGAGGAAATGGAAGACGATTCTCACAAAGAACGTCAATTGACAGCTGTTAAAGGTGAGGTTGCCTTTGATAATGTCTTCTTTGGTTATTCTAAAGATAAAACGATTATTCATGATTTTTCAGCGGTTGCTAAACCAGGACAAAAAGTGGCTATCGTTGGACCGACTGGTGCTGGTAAAACAACCATTGTTAATTTGCTTATGAAATTCTATGAAATCGATAAGGGTCAAATCTCAATTGATGGTATCGACACTCGTAAAATGTCACGAGAAGAAGTTCACGACCAATTCTCAATGGTGCTTCAAGATACTTGGTTGTTTGAAGGTACAATCAAAGAAAACTTGATTTACAACCAAGAAAATATTACAGATGAACAAGTAGTTGCGGCAGCTAAAGCAGTCGGTGTTCACCACTTTATCATGACGCTTCCTAATGGATATGATACTTATCTTGATGACTCCGTAACACTTTCAATTGGTCAAAAACAACTTTTGACAATTGCGCGTGCACTTTTGAAAGATGCTCCGCTTCTTATCTTGGATGAGGCTACGTCATCAGTTGATACACGTACTGAAGAATTAATTCAAAAAGCAATGGATAAACTGATGGAAGGTCGCACATCATTTGTGATTGCCCACCGTCTATCAACTATTAAAAATGCTGACCTCATCCTTGTCATGAAAGATGGGAACATCATCGAACAAGGAAATCATGATGAGTTGATGACAGAAGGTGGCTTCTATGCTGACCTTTACAACTCACAGTTTGAAGTAGCATAAAAAAAGGCAAGGAGTTAGTCCTTGTCTTTTTATGATGTTATTTATACAAACCAAAGCCACCAGTCCAAGAAATTTTTTCTTGAACAGCAAGGACAAGTTGAAGAAAACCAAGTGATTCTAATTCACGTGCACGTTTGAGTGAACCAGTGTCAAGAACGTTGAGACCAGAGCCAGAAAGCGCAGCAGTGAAAGTTTTTTTAGCATCTTCGTCATCACCAGCAACAAGAACAGTTGTTTGGACAGAATCGGCAACTTTTTTAGTTGTCAAACTTGCAGCAAAGTTTGTATTGAACGCTTTAAGAACTTTGGTACCAGGGACTTTTTTTGCGATTTCTGCAGCAGCAGAGCTATTAGCTGGAACAACCAAACTGTCAAACGTATTGAAATCAAGTGGGTTAGTAATATCAACTACGATTTTACCATTTAGTGCGTTAGCATATTTTGAAAGAATATCATCTACTGCAGGATAAGGAACAGCTAGGATAACCATTTCACCTAAAACAGCGTCAGCTTCATGTCCGATAAGTGTGACAGTATTCCCTGCTTCTTCGTATCGTGCTTTCAAAGCTTGTGCCATATTGCCTTTACCAAAAATTGAAATATTAGTCATATTATAGACCACCTTTTAATAAAATTTAGCTTGTATTTTTCAAGCTATGGTTATATAATAATCCCACATATTCTGAAAAGGAAGTACGCACTTTAAAGTGCCATAGTTACCAAAAGGTACCAAATACCTAAAATCAACCATTGTGGGAAATAAATTTTTTTGAGGTGACAAATGAAAAAAGAACTGCCAGAATGTCCTGTTGAAACTACATTAACTTTAGTAAGTAATAAATGGGTCGTTCTTATATTACGAGATTTGTTTACAGGAACCAAACGATTTGGGGAATTAAAAAAATCCTTAGCGCCCATCAGTCAAAAAGTCTTAACTCAGCAGTTGCGAGCCATGGAATCAAATGGTGTAGTCCATCGTGAGGTTTACGCAGAAGTTCCACCTCGTGTTGAGTATTCACTAACTGATCTTGGATTAAGTTTAAAACCAATTGTGATGAGTATGCATGATTGGGGAAATTGGTATAAAAAACGAGTTGAATTAGAAAAATAAGAGGGTTTAAAGTCCAGGAGTACTTTTATACTCCTGGGCTTTTTATTTGTAAAAAAAAAACGGCTTAAAAAGCGCAAAAAATCGTTACCTGTGTTATACTTTAATTGAAATTTTTTGTTTTTTAGGTGTTAGAACTGTTGCCTCGGTTCTAACGCCTTTTCATTTTGGTAAGATTGGTGAGTAGCGAGTAGTTTATAAATAATCCTGAGAATCTTATGCGCACATGCAATTACCGCTTTCATCTTACTTCCTCTTTGGGAAATTCTATAGTAAAGTGATGAAAAAGTCGTATCTTTAGAGTGTGCCGCAATCAATCCCGACATTGTTAGAGCATGTTTGAGATAGCGATTTCCTTGAGTAATATGAGATGATTTTTTAATTCCTGCACTTTCATACGAACCCGGACATAATCCAGCCCAAGATGCTAAATGTCCATCTGATTATTAGGTCCAATTTCTGCTAAAACAGTAGCTGCACAGTTTTCATTAATCCCTGGAATAGTCTGAAGTATTCTGTATTCTTCAGGGAAACTCCTTTTTAATATAATCCTTGATTTCACTCTCTAATGTTTCAATTAGATTTTGATACATTTGATATTCTTCTAAACTTTGGCTAATAAGAAAACGGTCTTCTAGTGATAACTTTCCATTCATAGCTTCCACTAACTCTTCTGGACTAGCTTTTATACGTCTATGAATGCAAGAAGCTACACTTTCAGAATCAATAGCTTCTCCATTGATGAAAAGAGTTAAAAGGGCTTGTCCTGTTTTAGAGAAAACATCTGAAAGATAGCTCGTTAATTTAATATTAGCACGTTGTAAAAGATTATGAATTTCATTTTTAACTTGGGTTTGGCGTTGTTTGTAAGAACGTAGTCGACGAGTTAATAAACGTAATTGCATTACTTCAGGACTTGGTATGTAAGAAGGTTCGATAAGTCCACATCTTCCAAGTTGTGCAATCCATTCCGCGTCTTTCATATCAGTTTTACGTCCAGGAACATTTTTGATGTGTTGGGGATTGGCGAGTACAAGTACTAAATCTGAATCTGAAAAAATATTGAAAAGTGGCAACCAATATTGACCGGTACTTTCAAAGAAGACGTGAGTTACATGATTTTCTTTTAACCAAGCTAAAGCATTTTGAAGTGCCACAGTTGTTGTTCCGAATTTCTTTTGAATCTTCTTAGGCTTGTTAGTGTCTAGTGGACCATCTAAGATACAGCGGACAATAGACTTTTGATGAACATCAATACCACAGCATGTTTCAATCATAACTTCCATAATAACAACCTCCGATTCTATCATTGAACAATAGAACAAGAGGTTGTTAGTAAATTTTATTTTCACGTTCAAGACGTATTCGAGTTATCTCACGACCCTTGTTCATCCAGTTTTTTTGTACAGGCTAGGCAAAGCCCTATTAAACACCACGGATTTGTATTGTTCACCTTAATTATAGTCGGTGATTCTTTTTCTGTCATGAGTTAGCAGGTGAAACCTGCTTAGAGTTTTTTGTATTCAAATTAGTTATTATTTGTAACAAAATCTATAGAAAAAGACTAAATTTTACTTTTTTTGAGGTTTTCAACTATCATTTCTACCATTTTCGAAGCGCTAGGACTTAAAGTTGAAAAATCTGTAGCAACTATTCCCAATTCAATTTCAATTTTTGGAGTAATATCAATTTGATAAATATTTTTTGTAGAAATGGAAGATAAAACAAATTCAGAAATAACCCCTAAACCATAGTTCTCCTCAACGAATTTTACCGCTGTTTCTGGTTGTTTTACGATGAAGCTCTTGCTGAAATCAATCTTATGTGAATGAAGAATTTCCATTGCGGTTTCTTGACCTGCTTGGCAAAAAATTAAATTTTCAGCAGGTTCATTATAAAGATTTATTTCATGGGAACGTTTTTGCTTGCTAATGGCACACATTTTATCAGTCAATAAAAATTTTACTTCTAAATCTTGAAAAGGTGATGTAGATAATCCAAAATCAACGCGATGTTCTAAGATGGCTTCCCTAACTTCAGCAGTAGTTCCTTCCATTAATTCAATATTAACAAATGGATATTTTTCTTTAAAAATTTTAAAAATGGGAACCAATATCATAGTTGTAATGATTGGAATAGAGGCAATTTTTATTTGTCCACTTAACAAATTGTTTTCTGAATAAGCTGTTTGAAAAATCTTATTTTCAAATTCTTCCATTTGTCGTGCAAGTAGTAGAATTTTTTCACCGACATTGGTTAGATAGAGTCCATTTCGTTTATCACGTTGAAATAGTTTAACTTGTAATTCGTCTTCAAGATTTTTTATAGCCTTACTAACTGCGGGCTGCGATACAAAAAGCTCTTTAGCTGCCTTAGTTATACTCTTATGTTTGGCAACTATAGTAAATATTTTTAAATTATTATACATAACCATATAGTTATCACCTCATCTAAAAAAATGTATTTTACTTATGATAGATTATAACATATACTTTTTTATGTAACAAAGAGTACAAGAAAAGGAGGGGATAAAATGACTAATAACGCTAAAGAAATGTCGGAAAAGCCAGTTGAAATCAATGCATTCTTAATATCTACACAGCTAAAAGATGTAGAAATTAACCAAGAGGTAATGGAAGCAGAGTATGTAATGTCAAATAGTTGGCATGAAGAAGGATTAATTGAAAATCTGTTTGCTCGTGTCAAAGATAACAAACTAGGTGGTGGTATTTTAGTGATGAGAGCAAAGACGCTTGAAGAAGCAAAGACAAAAATGTCAGAATTACCATTGGCACCTTACTTTGAAAAAATCGACTATATAGCAATTGATAAACTTTATTAAACTGTTGTTATCAAAAATCAGCACTAAAAAGAATTGTGATACCTAAAGCAAGTATCAATAATTACTCTTTGTTATAGTTAATTTTATGATAAGTTTTTTATTAAATAGATTTAGAAAGGAAAAAGATGAAGAAAGTTAGTTTTTTTAATTATAATGGACAAGGAATTACAATGGTAGCAAATTTATATTTTCCACCGGAGTTTGATGAGACTAAAACTTATCCAACTATTATTGTTACCCACCCTGCTGGTGGTGTTAAAGAACAAACAAGTGGTCTTTATGCTCAACACTTAGCTAAAGCTGGTTTTGTGACAATTGCTTTTGATGCGAGCTATCAAGGTGAAAGCTCAGGGCTTCCACGACAATTAGAAAATCCTTATGTTCGTGTTGAAGATATTAGCGCAGTCGTTGACTATTTAATAACTTTAAATTATGTTGATTCTAGTAGAATTGGAGCTGTTGGTATTTGTGCTGGCGGAGGTTATACTGTTAATGCTGCTATAAATGATAGACGTTTAAAAGCAGTAGCTACAGTAAGTGCAGCTAATTTTGGAGCTATGATGCGTAATGGTTGGACAAATAATCAAAGTGATGACGCAGCGTTATCTTTATTAGAAGCAGCATCAAATGCACGAACTGAAGACCGTTTAAAAAATATTAATCAAACAATTCCGTTAATTCCGCTAAAAGAAGAAGATGCTCCGAGCGAAGAGATGCGCCAAGCCTGGGAATATTATTGCACACCTCGTGGAGCACATCCAAATGCAGTTGGATATGCAACATTTAGAAATTTCACTCAAGTATTAACATATGATGCTTTTTTCAAAGCTGATGTATTTTTGACTCAACCATTACTTGCTATTGTTGGTAGTAACGCCGATAGTAAATGGGTTAGTGAAACATTAATTGAAAATGCAGCTTCAAAAGACAAAAAAATGGTTGTTATTAATGGTGCAAATCATATGGAACTTTATGATAAACCAGAATATGTTAGTCAAGCAGTAGAAGCATTAAGCGATTTTTTTACTGAAAAAATATCATAATAGTTAACAGAAGGATTTTTCATGAAAAATGAACTATTTGAATTAACAAGACGAAGACGTGCGATTAGAAGATATCATTCAACTAGAATTGCTGATAGTATAATTGATGAAATCATTAAGGTTGGTTTGACAGCACCTACCGCTTTTGGAAAGAAAACAGTGAAATTTATAGCTGTTCGGGATAAAGAAACAATTCTAAAAATAGGTGCTTGTAAGACAAACGGTGGCTCTCAAATCAATGGTGCAGATACTGTCATCGTAGTTATGGTTAATAATTCATCTGAATTTTGGATTGAAGATGGAACAATTGCTTCTTCGTATTTGTGGCTAGCCGCCGAGCAATTCAATGTCGGAGCTTGCTGGGTTCATATCCGTAATCGAATGGGAAAAATAAAAACATCAGATGAAGAAATACGCGAACTCCTTAATGTTTCTGATGATTATACTGTTTTAAATTTGATGGCACTGGGTGAGAAGGCTGAAATAAAAAAACCATATACAGAAAATAATTTAGACTATTCTAGGGTTACAAAAATTTTATAAATAAAATTTTATTCAACATACATTTATAACTTTCCTTTTAGAACCGAAATAACTATAACCTTGGAAAGAATTGAATAATTTCTATATTGGTATTAAGTTTAATATTTAGTATAAGAAGGACAAGATAATCAGTCTTGTCTTTTTTTATTGTAGTGGGGATTATTTGACTCGCAATCAATTTTTAAGTAAAAGTGGCATTTATTTTGTTTGAAAATAGTCAAAAAAATGACTATTTTTTCTGACTATGACATAATATAGACAAAGAAAGCTGATTTGAAAGGTGAAGCATGAAAGCTGTTGTTGTTAGAAAACCAGGTGATAGTAGCGTTTTAGAAGTGACTCAAGTGGCTAAACCAAGTGTAAAACCAGGTTGGTCTTTAGTTAAAGTCATGGGATTTGGTATTAATCGTTCTGAGATTTTTACAAGACAAGGCTTGTCACCAAGTGTTAAGTTTCCAAGAATTTTGGGAATAGAATGTGTTGGAGTCGTTGAAGAGACGACAGATGCCTTACACTTGCCGGTTGGTCAGAAAATCATTTCGATTATGGGAGAAATGGGACGTGATTTTGATGGCTCATATGCTGAATATGTTCTCTTGCCAAATGAGCAAATTTATCCTGTGACGACAGATTTGGACTGGAAGACTTTAGCAACAATTCCTGAGACATACTATACCGCCTTTGGTGCTTAAAAAATTTAAAGATTGACTCTGATGATGTCGTTTTAGTGCGTGGTGGGGCAAGTGGTGTTGGCACAGCATTTGTAAAGTTGCTGAAAGCTAAATTTCCTGAAGTTAAGGTTTATGCGAGTGTTCGTAATGCTGCTAAAAAAGCACAACTTTTATCTGTGGGGTTTGATGATATTGTGATTGATGACAATGGTTTTTTAAAAACAGACCTGAGATTTACCAAAATTTTAGAGCTGGTTGGACCTGCGACAATAAAAAATAGCATCGCGCATCTGGAAGAAAACGGAATTGTTTGCTCTTGCGGTCAACTTGGGAGAAAATGGTACTTAGAGGACTTTGACCCGATTATGGAATTGCAAAACAATGTTTATTTGACAACTTTTTATTCAGGAAATGTTTCCCAAGAAAAGATTCAAGAGATGCTAACCTACATTGAACAAGAACATGTCGATATTTGTCCTGAGAAAGTTTTTGATTTGGAAAATATAAAAGCTGCGCATGATTATCTTGAAAGTTCGCAAGCTTTTGGAAAAGTTATTGTTTTAAATTAGGAGGAAATATGGTTAGTAACGCAAAAAAATTGTTCGTTTGACTGAAAAAGGTGAAAAATTTGCTGTAGAATTGTTGGAACCTTTATCGAACTTTGAAGCGCAAGCAATGGCAGCTTTAAGCAAAGAACAACAAGAAGTTTTATTGTCAGCGACAGCGATGTTTACAGAAAATTTAAGAGGGCTTTTAGAAAACCATCAGGTAGAAAAAGATGATTAATGATATAGCGAGTTATTTCGCCAAAAATTGGGAAACTTATTTAGGTTATGTTTGGCAGCATGTGAGCCTTAGTATTGAAGCCTTGCTGATTGGAGTTGTAATTGCTTTGCCACTTGCTTATCTTTCGTATGAGAATGCTTCGGTAAAACAATTCGCGACGCTTTTGACGCAAGGCCTACGTGTTATTCCAAGTTTTTGGGGATTTTATTTATTTTGATTCCTTTTATTGGGGTCGGACGTTTGCCAGCCTTGATTGCCTTAGTGATTTTAGGGATACCGCCGATTTTGCTAAATGCTATTGTTGGGTTGTCATCAGTTTCGAAAGATTTATTAGAAACAGCCTTGGGGCTTGGAATGACAAAATCGCAACTGGTAAGAAAAGTTCTCTTTCCACTAGCCCTTCCGCATTTTTTAAATGGGATTAAACTAGCTTTAGTAGAAATAATTGCTAGCGCTACTTTAGCGACATACATTGGAGCAGGTGGTCTTGGCACTTTAATTTTTACAGGATTAGGGCTTTACCGATACGACCTTTTGGTAATAGGTGGCGGATCTGTCGCTCTGCTTTCATTTCTTAGTATGGTGATTTTTGATTTAAGTATTAAAGGTTTAGAGCATTAGCAATGAAGAATAGAAAAGAAGATATGTCAGAAAAAACAATGATTCAATTTGAACAAGTGAGCAAAGCATATGGTGAGAAGACTGTTGTAGATGATATCAATTTGGAAATCAAAAGTGGTGAATTTATCACAATCTTAGGGACTTCAGGTTCTGGCAAAACAACCTTGTTAAAAATGATTAACAAGCTGATTGAACCAACATCAGGTAAGATTTTCTTTGCTGGGCAAGATATTGAGCAGATGGATTCTGTTAGTCTTTGTCGCCAGATTGGCTATGTTGTCCAACAAATTGGTTTATTTCCACACATGACAGTTGCTGAAAATATTGCAACGGTTCCAAAGCTATTAGGTTGGGACAAGGCTCGAATTGAAAATCGTGTGAAAGAACTTTTGGACTTGGTGCAATTGCCGATGGCTGATTACGGTAATCGTTACCCAAGTGAATTGTCTGGCGGACAGCAACAGTGAATAGGAGTAGCGCGTGCTTTAGCAGCTGACCCAGATGTTATGTTATTTGATGAGCCGTTTGGTGCCATTGATGCGATTACGCGAAATGATTTGCAAGGAGAATTGCAAGCTATTCATCAAAAACTTAATCAAAAGACCTTTGTTTTTATCACTCACGATATTTACGAAGCTTTTAAATTGGGAACTCGCGTCATCATTATGGATAATGGTAAAATTTGTCAATTTGATACTCCTGAAAATATTATCAAAAATCCAGGCAATGATTTTGTTCGAAAATTAATCGAAACGGCAAAGCAGCAAGAACAATTGTGGGAGGCAAGCTATGATTGATTACTTTAAGGGTTCGTCTGATAAGTTAATCACAGCCTTGGTTGAACACATTGAATTAACATCTATATCTTTGGTTTTTGCTTTAATATTTGCAGGACTTGTGACAGTGCTTTTGCTTTTTTATCCAAAAATTAGACAGGCTTCTGTTTACATCTTGTCACTTTTGTACGCTATCCCAAGTTTTGCTCTATTCACCTTGTTGATTCCTTTGATAGGGCTCGGACAAAGAACAGCGATTGTAGCACTTGTGATATATGCACAATACACACTAGTTCGAAATTTCCTTTCGGGACTAACGAATGTTGATTCAAGTATTCTTGAGGCTGCGACAGGTATGGGCATGACAAAATGGCAAGTTTTGACGAAAATTCAGCTTCCTTTGGCGCAGTCGTCAATTTTTGCAGGACTTCGTTTGGCTACTAATTCAATTATTGCTATAGCAACTATTGGTGCAACAATTAATGCGGGTGGAATTGGGACTATTTTGTTTGATGGACTTCGAACGATGAGTCTAGTTAAGCTCCTCTGGGGTATTATTTTGGCAGTTGGTTTGAGTTTACTTGCTAACCTACTTTTCTACTTGATTGAAGAATTATTTAAAAATGAAAAAGCTGGCTAGACCGGCTTTTTATTTGTCTTGATAGCTTGATTTATCTTTATTTTAAGGAATTTTGCTATAATTGAGATATCACTTAGTTAGGAAATAATATGACAGATACAATTTATGGAGAATATGCTGAGTATCTTCCTTTGATTTTAGAAGATTTTAGCGAGCGTATTCAAGAAAAAAATAAAGAGGCGAAGCAGGCGACAGGATATAAGTTATTTGAGCATTTTGTGGCGCGTGTGAAGACGCCTGAGAGTATGGTTGAAAAATGCCAACGAAAAAATTTCCCAGTGACTACTGAGTCAGCTTTAAAAGAAATTCGTGACAGCATTGGTCTTCGAATTGTCTGTGGCTTTGTCGATGATATTTATACTCTGGCTGAACTTATTCGACAATTTGATGACTGCAAAGTGGTTGCTGAAAAAGACTACATCAAAAATGCTAAACCAAATGGCTACCGCTCATATCACATGATTGTAGAAGTGGAGACACCATATCCTGACTGTCTTGGGAATGAGCAAGGCTCATACTTCATTGAAATTCAGCTTCGCACGATTGCTATGGATTCTTGGGCGAGCCTAGAACATCAAATGAAATACAAGCATGACATCAAAGACCCAAAACGAATTGTACGTGAGTTAAAACGCTGCGCAGATGAGTTGGCATCGTGTGATTTAACCATGCAAACCATTCGTAATTTGATTCAGGAAAGTGATTAACTTAAGGAGAGAGCGATGAAAGTTTTGATTGCAGAAGATGAAGTTCAGATGAATCGTGTTTTGACAACAGCGTTGACACATGAAGGATATGACGTTGATTCCGTTTATGATGGACAAGCTGCGATTGATAAGGCAAATGAAAATGCATATGACGTTATGGTCATGGATATCATGATGCCCATTAAGTCTGGAATTGAGGCTGTGCAGGAAATTCGCCAGAGTGGCAATCAAGCTCATATCATTATGCTGACAGCTATGTCAGAAATTGATGACCGTGTGACGGGGCTTGATGCAGGAGCTGATGATTATCTTACGAAACCTTTTTCGTTGAAGGAGTTGCTCGCGCGACTTCGTTCAATGTCACGTCGTGTAGATACAGCTTTCACTTCAAATATTTTAAAACTGGGTAGTGTTACTTTAAATGTCGGTGAGCAGGAACTTGCTAGCCAAAACACGATTCGATTAGCTGGTAAAGAAGCAAAAATGCTTGAATTCTTCATGTTGAACCCAGGGAAAAAATTATCAACCGACCAAATTTTTAATCACGTATGGGCAACAGATAAGGATGACCCTGATATTGATAATGGTTATGTTTTTATATATGTTTCCTACCTTCGCCAGAAACTTCAAGCTATTGGGGCAAATCTCGTGATTGAAGGAGAGGAAATGGGAGACTACGAGTTAAGAGAATTGTAGGTGGCTTATGTTTCGGAAACTTCGGATACGGTTTATTGCAATTGCATCTTTAGCGATTCTACTTGTCTTGTTTTCGGTTGTTGGGGTTTTAAATTCAGCACGCCATGTTCAGACAGTAGATGAGATTAATAAAATCTTGAATTTATTAGCAGATAACGGAGGTAGTTTTCCAAGTATTTCTAAGACGACAAGTGAGCTTGGTGACACCGTTTCGACAGATACACTCTTTCAATACCGTTATTTTAGTGCGAAAATCAACCAAAATGGCAATATTATCTCCATGAATTCAAGTAATATTTCAGATTTGTCTGACCAGCAAGTAGAAGATTTTCTTGTTAAGGTGAGCAAGTCTAGAAACACAAGAGATGATTTTTCGTTCAATCACCACACCTATTCCTATTTGGTGACAGAGGACAAGGGGGTAAAATCAATCGTTGTTCTTGACTCGACCAATCAATTTAACGACAATATGACTTTAGTGCATTTATCAATTTGGATGTCGGGAATTAGTTTTGTTTTCTTTGTCTTGGTGATTTCGATTGTCTCTGGTAAGGTTATTAAGCCATTTATCAGAAATTATGAAAGACAGCGTCGTTTCATCACAAATGCGGGGCACGAATTAAAGACGCCTCTTGCCATCATTTCAGCTAATAATGAACTTGTTGAGCTGATGAATGGTGAGTCAGAATGGACAAAAAGTACCAATGATCAGATTCAGCGCATGACTGGTCTGATTAACGGTTTGGTTGCTATGGCGCGTTTAGAAGAACAACCTGAAGTTGTATTAACGGATTTGAATTTTTCAGAGATTGCAGAAGATGCTGCAGAAGATTTCAAAGGACCAGTTATCAAAGATGGTAAGAATTTTGTTATGGATATTCAGCCAAATATTCACGTCAAGGCTGAAGAAAAATCTTTGTTTGAGTTAGTTACGCTTCTCGTCGACAATGCCAATAAATACTGTGACCCAGGTGGTACAGTTTCAGTTGTCTTGAGTAAGGGAAGATTATCTAAAGCAAAACTTGAAATTTCAAATACTTACGCCGAAGGTAAAGACGTTGATTACAGCAAATTTTTTGAACGCTTTTACCGTGAAGACGAGTCGCACAATAATCAGAAATCTGGCTATGGCATCGGACTTTCTATGGCACGAACCATGGTTAAACTCTTTAAAGGAAATATCTCTGTGAACTATAAAGATGATACTATTACATTTGTGGTCAGCATATAAAAATAACCAGCTAGTTAAACTAGCTGGTTTTTAGCTCTTAAATACTAAATCCTGATAAACGTTTGACCTGTTCGAGAGTTTCGTTTGGTCCGTAGTTGTTTGGAAAACGGTCAAGTTTAGCGATGGTATCAAGGTCGTTTTGGGTAAGTTCAAAATCAAAAACGTCAAAGTTTTCTTTGATACGGTTGATGTGAACTGATTTTGGAATGGTAAGAATGTCGTTTTGAATTTGCCAGCGAAGGATGACTTGAGCGACAGATTTGCCGTATTTTTCAGCGATACTATTTAGCGTAGCATCTTTAAAAATATCATCTTTTCCTTGGTTAAATGGACTCCAAGCTTGGGTAGCAACACCGAGTTCTTGGTTTGTCGCACGAAGAATGGTTTGTTGCTTGTATGGGTGAAGTTCGATTTGATTTAGTGCAGGAACGATGTCGGTGTTGACTGCAAAGTCAGTCACGCGCCCAGTTGAGAAGTTTGACACTCCAATGGCACGAATACGACCTTCTTTGTAAAGTTCACTCATTGCACGCCAAGCACCATGAGTGTCACCATAAGGTTGGTGAATGAGATAAAGATCGAGATAATCTGTCCCTAGTTTTTTAAGACTTGTTTCAAATGCTTTTTTGGTTTCATCGTAGCCAAGCTGGTTAATCCACGCTTTTGTTGTGATGAAAACATCTTCACGTTTGATACCAGAAGCTTTGATAGCTTGACCAACGGCTTCTTCGTTTTTGTAAAGAGCAGCAGTATCGATAAGACGGTAGCCGACTTCAAGAGCATCTTCAACAGATTTTTGACACTCAGCTTGGTCGAAAATTTGCCAAACACCAAATCCAAGTTTTGGAATTTCGACACCATTATTTAAAGTTTTATATTCCATATTAATTCTCCTTTTTTTCTTGATTCTAGCATAAAAGGCTTTCATGGTAAAAAAATTTGTCTCAAATTATGCCACTATGATCAGCGAATTCATCTAGGCTGAGTTTGATTTCATTGATAAAACTCTGGCTGATTGGCGCCAATTTTTTCTTCTTATTAGTAACATAACCAAGTGTGTGCTTTGGACTATTTTTGAGAGGAATAAGAACAATTTGATTTCGAACAAAGCTATTAACAATGCCAAGACCAGAAGCGTAAGCATCGGTTGCACACAACAAATTCATCACAGTCCCGCGGTCATTGCTGTAGAGAATACGCTGTTCATCGTGTATTTCAAGTGCGTCTTCATCAAAATTTAGGCCAGACTGTTCTTGACGAAAACGGATTTGGTTATAGCCTTTCAAGTCACTTTCAGAAATGACGCCTTTACTTGCTAAAGGGTGGTCACGTCTAAGAAAAATTCTCGTTGGAAAGTCACCTAGTGAAGTGAATTCAAGTTCGTGGTGCTCCAGAGCTGATTTCAAAATATGCTTGTTTTCATCATCTAAGTAAATAATTCCCAAATCAGCTTCAAAAGAAGCTACGCTGTCTAAGATTTTTTTAGTGCTTGTTTCAATGGTTTGAAATTCTTGATAATCATGTTTGAATTCTTGGGCGACTTTAGCAAGGGGAATTGATAAGAAGTCATAATGGTGAGAAGCAACTGTAAAGCTCTTTTTGAATTGGTCTTGATAGCGTTGTTGCAGCAAATCTAGTTCACCAATGATACGCTTGGCGTATTTCAAAAAATCATGCCCGTCCTCTGTTAAACGCGTTCCCGTGTTTGAGCGAGTAAACAATTGAACACCAAGCTCATTTTCCAAATCCTTGATAGAGCATGACAAGTTGGGCTGAGTCATATATAATTCCTTGGCAGCCTGACTAAAAGACCCCACACGAGCGACGACTTCGACATAACGACATTGTTGGAAATTCATAAAACATCATCCCTTCTTGAAATAATTGATATTATTATAATTGAATTAAATTAAAAAATCAGCAATATTCTGATAAAAATATTTAAAGTCTTGATAAAAAAATCCTATAGCTAGCGATAAATCAATCTAATTATTAACCAATATTATGGCTAGCCATAAAAAATAAAGATTTTTCAAATGTGTGAAAGCTTGCTACAATGAGCCTAGAAAGCTTCTCGGAGGTGATGTGTTAATGCTCTTTACAGAAAAGCGCTTAAGAAATAGTTCAATCGTTGTTACAATTGTTCTTGTCATATCTCTTCTAATATTTTTTAAATATTCTTCCTTCAAAGCCTATCAAACTAATAAAATCTCTTCACATATTGAAAAGGAAGATATTGTTTTTTTAGATAGTCTAAGAAATTTAACACATCTACCTTACGAGTAAAGATGCTGAGCTAAAAATGCTCAGCTTCTTTTTTGTGCCATTATCGTTTCTTGATGGCATAGCTATTTTTTATGACCGAGCATAAATAAAATAGATTTTTCAAGTTTTCCAAAGCGTGATAGTATAATTGCCATACCAATTGCAAAGGAGATGACATTATGACAACAAAAAGAGAATGGGTTTTACAGGCATTTAAAAATGAATCAGTTGACAAGGTTCCAGTCGGCTTCTGGTATCACTTTACAACTGATGAGGAACGAAGTGATGGTTTTAATCCAGAAATTTTTAATAAAAATATTGCTGGTCACAAAAAATTTGTCGCTGACGTTAATCCTGATTTTGTCAAAATCATGAGTGATGGTTTCTTCACTTATCCAAACGAACAAATTCGTGAAGGAATTACTTCCATCAAAGACCTCGAAGGTATCACATCAATCGGTGAACATCATCCATGGATTGAAAAACAAATTGAACTCGCTAAAAAAATCCGTGACGATTTTCCTGAAGACATTGCCTCTTTTTATAATATTTTTGCCCCAGCGACTTATCTCAAATGGCATCTCGCAGGAAAAGGTGGTAATGGTGATACGATTATTGAAGATTTTATCAAAGAAGATGCTGACTTGACTAAGACAGTTCTTGATGTGATTGCCTTTGATATCGGCTTATTAACTAAACGTCTGATTGAAGAAGCTGGTGTTGATGGCATTTATCTCAGCGTGCAAAATTTGCAAGATTCACGATTGAGTCGTAAGGAATACGACCATGTTATTAAACCGGGTGAACTTCATATTTTAAATCGAGCTATTAGTTCAGATGGCACAAATATTCTTCACATTTGCGGTTACGAAGGTGCGACAAATGACATTTCTTACTACACTGATTATCCTGCTGATGTGATTAATTGGGCTGTTGAATTGGAAGGTGTTAGCTTATCAGAAGGTCGTGAGTTATTTGGCGGGAAGACAGTTCTTGGCGGATTTAGAAATACCGAAAATGACTTGCTTTATCGAGGCAGCAAAGAAGCGATTCAAAATAAAGTTAGAGAAATTCTCGATGAAACAGGTCGAGAAGGCGTAGTTATCGGTGCTGATTGCACGGTACCAAATGACATTTCATCTGAACGTATTGCTTGGGTCAAAGAAGCCGTCGCAGATGAGCTTGTTCTCAAAGAAGCTGTCGGATTTTAGGAGAATTTCAGAAATCAAGGAAAGTTTTAGGTAAAAAGAAAAAGGAGAGTTATATGAGTAAGAAAAAATGGATTATTTCAGGAGGTGTCATTGTGGCGCTTGTTGCAGCAACTGTTGTTGGACGTCAATTAACAGGGAAAAATTCAGCAAGTGCAGATAGTTCATCAGAAAGCTCAGAAAAAGTGACAACTTTGCAAGTCGCTCACACGCAGAACTATGTTCCATATGATTTCATCAACGAAAAAGGTGATAGCGATGGTTTTGAGGTTGCGGTACTGAAAGCTGTTGATGAAAAATTGAAAAACTATAAATTCGATTACACTGGAACAAGTGACGAAGATTTGTTGATTGGACTTGAATCTGGCAAATATGACATTGGTGTTAAAGGTGCTTGGTACACTGAAGAACGTGCTCAAAAATTCATTATTCCTGATGAAGCTATTGGTGCAAGTATTATCGGCTTTGCTATTCGAAAAGAGGATGAATCTAAATATAAAGATATCGATTCTTTTGCAAAAGACGGTGGCAAGTTAGTGCCAATTTCCCCGCAAAATGCGCAGTACAATGTGATTCAAGAATACAATAAGAAAGCAAAAGATCAGATTGAATTGACTGAGTCAGAGAGCTTCTCTGTTGCTGATGCCTATGCTTGGGTTCTTGAAGGTCGTTATGATGCTTATTTCTCAATCAAATTATCATTTGAAGAAGCCGTTCAAAAGGAAGATGGTGCTTATCATCAATATGCTGATCAATTAACTTGGTTCCCATATAAGGGAATTGAAACTTATCCTTTGATTCACAAAAATTCAACTAACAAAGAATTTGCAAAAGAGTATGACAAGGCAGTTAAAGAATTGCAGGAAGACGGTACGATAGCAAAACTTTCAGAAAAATACTTTGGAGAAGATGTCTTTAGCTATGTAACAGATTAGGAGGTGCCTATGGTTTCTTATGAACCGTCTCGTGTGATAAGAGTTATTCCTGAAATCTTGTCAGCTTTGCCTCTCACTCTTTGGGTTTTAGTTGTGACTGTTTTATTAGGGAGCTTATTAGGTTTCTTACTAGCTTATGTACAAATATCGAGAGAAGCTAGCTTTTCTCAAATCGCAAAAGGTTATGTTTTTATTTTGAGATGTACGCCACCGATTGTTCTCATTTTTCTTGTGTTTTATGGTTTACCTCGTTTTATTGAATGGTGGCTTGGCATCGATGTGAATGGCTGGTCTCGTGCGGTATTTGTCATTTTGGCAATGACTTTGCTGTTTGGTGCAAGCATTTCTGAAGTTTTTAAGTCATCTTATCAAGCTCTACCTAAGGGACAATTAGAGGCTGGACTCAGCATTGGTCTGACAGAATATCAAACCTTTATTAGAATTCTTTTACCGCAGGCGTTTCGAATTGCACTTCCAAATATTGTGACGGCTATTATTAATCTTTTAAAAGATATTGCACTTGCTTATACGATTGGTTTAGTTGATTTAATGGGAGAAGGAAATCTCATCATTTCAAGAAATATGGGAAATTATTCTCTTGAAACTTATACGGCAGTTGCTATTGTTTACTGGGTTTTAGCCTTCTTCTTATCGTTTATTGCACATGTGACTGAAAATGAATTGAATACCGAAAAGGGCTAAGGAGGAGATTATGGATTTTTCTTATATTTCAGAAACGTTTATCAAGGCTCTTGCAGGAATTCCGGTCACTTTAGGAATTATGATTGTTTCAATTCTTATCAGCTTTTTTCCGGCACTTTTTCTAGCATTGGGGCGTATTCACAAAGTAAAAGGTGTTACGGGATTTTCAGTGGTTTATCTTGCTTTTATTCGCTCAACGCCGCCGATTTTGTTAATTTTATTTTTTTACAGTCTGTTTCCAAGTTTGATTAATCAAGTATTGAAAGCTTCTGGTTTTAACGTTTTTGACATCAATCCTATTTATTACGCGTTTGTTATTTTCGGGCTTATGACAACAGGCAGTCTTTCAGAGATTATTCGGTCGAGTCTGTTGACGGTTAATAAAGGGCAACTCGAAGCAGCACTTGCTATAGGACTTACGAAAAATCAGGCTTATTTGAGGATTATTTTTCCACAAGCCATTAAGCAAGCTCTTCCTAATCTTTGCAATCTTGTCATTAATCTAGTTAAAGGTACCTCTCTTGTTTTTGTAATGACAGTAAAAGATATAACGGCGATTGCTAAGATTGAAGCAGCATATGGTTATCATTATTTTGAATCCTACTTTGTTATTTTTGTGATTTATATTGTGATTTGTGGTGTGGTTCAATATGCTTTTAAAGTGCTGGAAAGACGAGCTCAGATTGGGTGAGAGAAAAGATAGGAGGAGTTATGCTAACAGTTAAAAATATTGAGAAATCCTTTGGAGAAAAGAAAGTTTTAGATGGGATTAGTTTGACTGTCAATAAAGGAGATGTTGTTGCCATTCTAGGACCGTCTGGCTCTGGGAAGACAACTTTTTTGAGAACGTTAAATTACCTTGAAGCAGCTGATTCAGGTCAGTTAGAGTTGGATGGAAAGACATATGACTTGGCAAAAATTAACCGTAAAGATGTACTTGAAATCCGTAAAAAAACAGCATTTGTCTTTCAAAATTATAATTTATTTGCCAATAAAACAGCGCTTGAAAATATCCTAGAAGGTTTAGTCATCGCGAGAAAAGTTCCAAAAGAAGAAGCCATTCCGATTGCTGAGAGTGCGTTAAAAAAGGTTGGCTTGTTAGAAAAAAGAGATTTTTACCCAAGTCAATTATCAGGTGGTCAGCAACAACGTATTGGAATCGCGCGTGCTATTGCGGTAAAACCAGAGGTGATTCTTTTTGACGAACCAACGTCTGCACTTGATCCAGAATTAATCGGTGATGTTCTTGATGTCATGAAAGAACTCGCTAAAGAAGGTGTGACAATGGTGGTAGTTACCCACGAAATGAGCTTTGCGCGTGATGTCGCAACGCATGTCATTTTTATGGAAGGTGGGCATATTATCGAAGAAGGTGAACCGAAAGAATTCTTCACACGACCAAAAGAAGAACGTACCAAACAATTTTTGACACGTATTATTCCAGAATTAAATATTGATCCGGTGATATAGATGGATTTTATGAGAATATTGAAAAAGAAAAAGTACAAAGTTACATTATGACTAGATTTATCAACTGAACTAACTACTTAAACAAAAGGAGGCTGATACATTTCAGCTTCTTTTTAAGTGTTGTACTATAAAAAATACTTATGGCACAGCATAAAATATTTAGAGTACACGACTATAGAAGAATTCTTTATAATACCTTTATAACGTTTGGAGGGATATTATGTTAGATTGGGGCTTTGTTTATGAGAATATTCCCTTGTATCAACAAGCTTTGGTGCTTACGATCCGTTTAGCTCTATTTGGCATTTTAGGAGCAATTATTTTAGGCTTTTTCATTAGTTTGATTAAGTACTACAATATAGTGATTTTAAGTCAAATTTGCCAGATTTATATTGAATTGTCTCGTAACACGCCGCTTTTGATACAGCTTTATTTTCTCTATTATGGTTTGCCTAAAGTTGGAGTGGTTTTACCATCGGAGCTTTGTGCGATTGTTGGTTTAATCTTTTTAGGTGGTTCTTATATGGCGGAGTCATTTCGTTCAGGTTTGGAAGCAGTGTCCAAAAGACAGTACGAGGTTGGTTTGAGTATCGGACTATCACATCTTCAGAATGTTTTTTATGTCATCCTTCCTCAAGCAATCGCAGTTGCACTTCCGTCGTTGGTTGCTAATATCATCTTTCTTGTCAAAGAGACGTCTGTCTTTTCAATTGTTGCACTTGCTGATTTGATGTATGTAGCTAAGGATTTGATTGGACTGTATTATGAGACTGATGAGGCGTTGTTAATGTTGGTAGTTGCTTACTTGATTGTTCTTCTACCGATTTCGACATTGGCAAGGGTACTAGAAAGGAGGTTGCATCATGCAGGTTTCAGGACTCCAGGTGCTGTTTCAGGGAAATAATTTTTTGCGACTCCTTAAAGGACTACTAGTTACGATTAATATTTCCTTAGTGTCTATTCTTATTTCAGTGGTTTTAGGATTCTTGTTTGGTCTTATAATGATTTCACGCTTTAGAGTGATTCGCTTTATTTCACAAATCTATCTAGAATTCATTCGAATCATGCCACAATTAGTCTTGCTCTTTCTTGTTTATTTTGGTTTAGCTAGAACTTTTAATCTCAATTTATCTGGCGAAGTAGCAGCACCTATTGTCTTTTCAATGTGGGGGACAGCTGAGATGGGAGATCTTGTTCGCGGAGCGTTGACATCACTACCAAAACACCAAATTGAAAGTGGTCTTGCTCTGGGATTAAACAATCGACAGTTATTCATTTACGTTGTTATGCCACAAATTTTGCGTCAACTATTACCTCAAGCGGTTAACCTAATGACACGAATGATTAAAACAACGTCGTTAATTGTTTTAATTGGTGTTGTTGAAGTGGTAAAAGTTGGTCAAGAGATTATTGAGGCTAATCGTTTGACGGTACCTAGCACCGCAATTTGGATTTATGGCTTAATATTTATGATGTATTTTGCTGTTTGTTTTCCAATCTCGAGATTGTCAGTTTATTTGGAAAAACGTTGGAAGGAGTGAATCATTTGACAACAATTTTGAAGCTTAAAGATATTGAAAAATCTTACGGTGAGCAAAAGATTCTCAATCAGGTCTCATTTTCTGTTGATGAAGGAGAAGTTTTGGTCATTCTGGGTCCGTCAGGTTGTGGAAAATCAACATTACTTCGTTGTATAAATGGCTTGGAACCAATTCAAGCAGGAAGTATTGAACTTGAAGGCGAGGAAATTTTGAAAGATTCTAAAAGTCTTCCTCTTGTTCGCCAAAAAATCGGAATGGTATTTCAATCCTACGACCTTTTCCCGCACTTAACAGTTTTGAAAAATCTTTTATTAGCACCAGTAAAGGTTCAAAAAAGGTCGGTAGAGGAAGTGAAAACTGAAGCTTTAAAACTACTTAAGCGTGTTGGTTTAGAAGAAAAAGAAAATAGCTATCCGCACGAGTTATCTGGTGGTCAGATGCAAAGGGTTGCTATTGTAAGAAGTTTACTTTTACATCCTGAAGTGCTTCTATTTGATGAAGTTACAGCGTCACTTGACCCTGAAATGGTCAGAGAAGTTTTAGAGCTGATTGGGGAACTTGCACACGAAGGTAGGACAATGATTATTGTGACGCATGAGCTACAGTTTGCAAAAGCGATAGCAGATCGTGTGATTTTTCTTGAAAAGGGACAAATTGTAGAAGAAAGTGATGCGAGATTATTTTTCAGTCAACCAAAATCTCAACGTGCTCATGATTTCTTGAATGTCTTTGATTTTTCAACAGTTGGTTAATAGGTAATAAAATTTTAAGGAGTTATGTATGAAAATTGTAAAACGTTTTTTAGCGATTGTTAGTCTTTTATTAATTGTTTTTGCTGCAGGATGCTCAACTTCAAAATCCTCAACAACTAAAACTTCATCTTCAGCTACGTCAACAGCCAAAGCTCGCTCTCTTGATGCAATTAAGAAGAGCGGTACCATTAAAATTGGAGTTTTCTCAGATAAAAAACCGTTTGGTTATGTTGATGACAAAGGAAAATACCAAGGATATGATGTTTATTTTGCAAACCGCTTAGCAAAAGATTTGGGTGTTAAAGTTAAATATGTTTCAGTAGACCCAGCAAGTCGTGTTGAGTATTTGACATCAGCTAAAGTTGATATTATTCTTGCCAACTTTACAGTGACTGATGAACGTGCAAAACAAGTTGATTTTGCTTTGCCATACATGAAAGTGGCGTTAGGTGTCGTATCGCCAAGTAGTCAATTAATTTCTGACGTTGATGCTTTAGAAGGAAAAACTTTGATCGTTGGCAAAGGAACAACAGCTGAAACATACTTTGAAAAACATTATCCAAAAGTAAATCTTTTAAAATTTGACCAATACAGCGAGGCTTATCAAGCATTGTTAGATGGTCGAGGTGACGCACTATCAACTGACAATACTGAAGTACTAGCATGGGCTTTGGAAAATAAAGGTTACGAAGTTGGCATTACAAGTTTGGGTGACACAGATACCATTGCCCCAGCAGTTCAAAAAGGAAATACTGAGCTTCTTGATTGGATTAATGATGAAATTAAAACATTAGGCGATGAAAACTTCTTCCACGAAGACTACGACAAGACATTAGCCCCAGTTTACGGCGATGCTGCAAAAGCAGATGACTTGGTCGTAGAGAGTGGTGAAGTTGATTAAAAAATCAACAATATCAAAATTAAGAAATCTGAGATTGATTATCTCAGATTTTTTCGTGATTTATTTGAATGCTATAACATTTTTTAGTAAGAGTCGCTTTTTTTGCGGAACAATGATAAAATGGAGTGTAAACTAAAAATTGTAAGAGAAGAAAATGACTAAGAAAATTGGCGTCGGAAAGGCGCATAGTAAGATTATTTGGATGGGTGAACATTCAGTGGTGTATGGCTATCCTGCCATTGCAATTCCACTTCAAGGCATTGAAGTGGAATGTCGTATTTATCCAGCTGATGAAAAAATTCACTTTGATTATTATGATACATTATCAACAGCCGTTTATGCGGCACTTGAGTACCTAAATCATACTGATGTTTCAATCACTTATGATATTCGCTCAGAAATTCCTCAAAAACGAGGTATGGGTTCCTCAGCAGCGGTTTCAATCGCAGCTATTCGTGCCGTGTTTGATTATTTTGAGCAAAGTATTGACATAGATACTCTTGAAATTTTAGTAAATAAAGCAGAGATTATTGCACATTCAAATCCGAGTGGACTTGATGCCAAGACATGTTTGAGTGACAAGGCGATTACCTTTATTCGAAATGTTGGCTTTAGTACACTTGACTTAGATTTGGATGCTTATCTTGTTATCGCAGATACAGGTATTTATGGAAATACTCGTGAAGCAGTTGAAAAAGTTGCACAAGCTGAGGAAGCTAATTTGCCACATCTTGCTGCTTTAGGTGACTTGACGGAGATGGTCCAAAGAGCTATTCAAGACAAGGCTATTTCTGAAATCGGTCCTTTGATGACAAAAGCACACAGTCACTTACAAGCAATTGGAGTTAGCATTGAAAAAGCTGACCAATTAGTTCAGATTTCTTTAGAAAATGGTGCCCTCGGTGCCAAAATGAGTGGCGGAGGTCTTGGTGGATGTATTATTGCACTTGCACAGACTAAAGCTCAAGCAGAAAAAATTAGTAAAGCATTAACAGAAGGAGGAGCGGTTCAAACGTGGATCGAAAAATTGTAACGGTAAAATCATATGCCAATATTGCTATTATCAAATACTGGGGGAAAGCTGACGCAGCTAAGATGATTCCAGCAACCAGCAGTATTTCATTGACACTGGAAAATATGTTTACCACAACAAGCGTATCCTTTTTACCAGATTCAGCAACACATGACGAGTTTTACATCAATGGTGTTTTACAAGATGAAAAAGAACACGCTAAAATTTCTGCCATCATTGATCAATATCGTGGGCAGCGTTCTGAGTTTGTTAAAGTGGAAACAAGCAACAACATGCCAACAGCAGCAGGATTGTCATCAAGTTCTAGTGGACTATCAGCGCTTGTTAAGGCATGTAATGAACTTTTTGAAACAGGTTTGACTCAGGCTGAATTGGCTCAAAAAGCAAAATTTGCTTCTGGTTCATCTTCACGCTCATTCTTTGGACCACTTGCTGCTTGGGATAAAGATACTGGAGAGGTATATCAAGTGGAAACTGACCTCAAACTTGGCATGATTATGCTTGTTTTGAGTGATAGCAAGAAACCAATCTCTAGTCGAGAAGGTATGAAGCGTTGTGTTGAAACATCAACAACATTTGAGAGTTGGGTGAAACAATCTGAACAAGATTACAAAGATATGCTAAGTTATCTTAAAAATAACGACTTTGAACGTGTTGGTGAGTTAACTGAACGTAATGCACTTGCAATGCATGACACAAACACACATGCAAATCCACCTTTTAATTACCTAACAGAAGAAAGTTATAAGGCAATGGACTTTGTCAAACAGCTTCGTGCTGAAGGTGAAAAATGTTACTTCACAATGGATGCTGGACCAAATGTAAAAGTGCTTTGTCTAGAAGAAGATTTAGAGCGATTGACAAAACGTTTTGAAGAAAACTATCGTGTAATCGTATCACGTACTAAGGAATTACCAGATGAAAATGACTAAAGTCCAGACAGGTGGAAAACTCTACATCGCTGGGGAATATGCTGTGCTGACACCAGGACAGACAGCAATCATTAAAAATATTCCAATTCATATGACAGCGGTTGTTAAAGAGAATTCTACAATCAAGCTTTTTTCTGATATGTTTGATTACTCAGCTACAATGTCTGAAGATAAAAATTATGCACTAATTCAAGCAAGTGTTCAGACTTTAGCTGATTATCTTGGTAAGTCAATTGATACATTAGTACCATTTTCACTTGAAATCACAGGCAAAATGGAACGTGACGGGAAAAAATTTGGTATTGGTTCAAGTGGTTCAGTCACTGTCCTAACACTCAAGGCTTTATCAGCTTTTTATGATTTGAATTTGTCAGCCGACCTTCTTTTTAAATTGGCGTCTTACACGCTTTTAAAACTCGGTGACAATGGTTCGATGGGAGATATTGCTTGTATTGCTTATGATGACTTAGTTGCATTTACTTCATTTAATCGACAAAAGGTTGCTAGATGGATTGCGGATGAGCCGATTCAGGCTGTTCTTGATAAAGACTGGGGATATCAGATTGAAGTCATCAAACCTGTTTTGCCGTGTGAGTTCTTAGTTGGTTGGACTAAGCAACCGTCAATCTCAAAAGATATGATTAATCTTGTTAAATCAGCTATTTCAGAAGAATTTTTGACGGAAACTGAACGCCAAGTTCAAAGCTGCAAAAAAGCTCTTTTGAGTGGTGATAAAACGAAAGTTAAATCTGCGCTTCAAAATGTCAGTGATTTATTACTCAGCCTTAGCTCAGCTATCTATATTGATAAGTTGAAAGATTTGAAGGCAGCAGAAGAAGGTCTGGACGTGATTGCTAAATCATCTGGTTCAGGTGGTGGTGACTGTGGTATTGCAATATCATTTGACAGCAATGGCACGAAAGAACTTATCACACGCTGGCAAAATCTTGGTATTGAACTACTAGATTTGGAGAAATTATCATGATGAATCGTAAAGATGAGCATATTAAGTATGCATTGAAATACCAATCTCCTTATAATTCCTTTGATGAGATGGAATTGATTCAGCATTCTCTTCCGGATTATGATTTGAGTGAGATTGATTTGCACACGCATTTTGCGGGGCGCGATTTTGATTTTCCGTTTTATATCAATGCGATGACAGGTGGTTCAGAAAAAGCAAAGGCAGTTAACCGTAAATTAGCTCAAGTTGCTCAAGCTATTGGACTTGTCATGGTGACTGGGTCGTATAGTGCAGCGTTAAAAAATCCGCAAGACGACTCTTATCCAAGCAAGAAAGACTATCCTGATTTATTGCTTGCGACAAATATTGGTATCGACAAACCATACGAACTAGGATTGAAGACTATTGATGAAATGCAGCCCATTTTCTTGCAAGTTCATGTGAACTTGATGCAGGAACTCTTGATGCCTGAGGGAGAACGAGAATTTCGTTCTTGGAAGAAGAATTTAGAAAACTATGCCGTAAAAATGCCGGTGCCAGTCATTTTAAAAGAAGTCGGATTCGGAATGGATTTAAAAACAGTTCAGATGGCACACGCATTTGGCATTAAAACTTTTGATATTTCAGGACGTGGCGGAACAAGTTTTGCGTTTATTGAAAACCAACGTGGCGGCGACCGTTCATATTTGAATGAATGGGGACAAACAACCGTTCAAAGCCTTTTAAATCTACAAGATGTTGTTGATACCGTCGAAGTTCTTGCATCAGGTGGTGTACGT
This sequence comes from Streptococcus equinus, assembly GCF_049393735.1. Taxonomy (GTDB): domain Bacteria; phylum Bacillota; class Bacilli; order Lactobacillales; family Streptococcaceae; genus Streptococcus; species Streptococcus equinus_G. The sequence goes on along the minus strand of NZ_CP185946.1, from coordinate 1,030,315 downwards.
CATCCTCTTGACATGGTGAAATGCTTTGTTCTTGGTGCAAAAGGCGTTGGTCTTTCACGAACTGTTTTAGAGCTTGTTGAGAAATATCCAGTTGAGCAAGTCATTAATATTGTAAATGGCTGGAAAGATGATTTGCGTCTTATTATGTGTGCTCTTAATTGTAAAACAATTGCAGACTTACGAAATGTTGATTATCTTTTATACGGGAAATTAAGCGAAGCAAATAAAAAACACTGATTTTAATATCAGTGTTTTTTTGTATCATAGCATGAAATAAACAATTGCAATGTAATGAAGAACTGAAGCAATCAAGATAAAGATGTGCCAAATCATGTGGTCGTAAGGGCGTTTTCTAGCATAGAAAACTGCACCAATAGTATAAGATAGACCGCCAGCAAGCATCAGAGCCCAAAAGACGACGCCAGTCTTACTTATAATACTTGGAATGATGAAAATGACCAACCACCCCATGAGCAAGTAAAGAAAAAGCGAGAATTTTTCATTGATTTTTTTAGCAAAAATTTTGTAAAGAATGCCAAAGATTGTGGCGCCCCATTGCAAAATGATAATTAAATAACCAAGCCAACCACCTACAAGAGAAAGCGCAACTGGTGTGTATGAACCAGCAATGGCAATGTAAATCATGCTGTGGTCAATGATTCGTAGAATGAATTTTTGTGGTGAGTCATATTGCATTGAGTGATAAACTGTCGATGACAGAAACATCAAAAATAAACTAATATCGAAAATTGACATTCCAACAGCAGCTTGCATGCCATAGTGATGATAACTATAAATAGCAGTGATAGGAAGCAGTACAAGCATTGCTACCGCACCAACCGCGTGAGTAACACTATTTGCAACCTCTTCACCAAAAGAAAGACGTTTACTGAGTTTTAAAGTCATGCTAGCTTTCATGAGAATCTCCTTCTAATTTTTGGACTAATTCGTGTGTTTGAAAATAAAGTTTCAAAGTTTGACAAGCAGAGACGACCACAGGAGGTAAGTCATCAACTTTCTCGCCATTCATACATGACACAAAATCATCGTAACGTTTTTGTGATTGATCATCAGCAGTTAAGAGCGCCAAGGTTTGACTAATTTCTTGAATTGAAAAAACATTTTTTAATGCTGTAATCACGATTAGTCTAGCAACTTGTTTACGGCTATATTTCTTTTTAATTGGTTTTTCAAGATGACCATGTTTTACATAATTATTTATCATAGAAGCAGTCAAGCCTTTTGCATCTTGCTGATTAGCCTGACCAACTTGATTAACATAAAGAAGAACTTGGTCTAAGTATAAATCAATTTGTGGTAACTCAGACCATTTTGGATAAGTAGTACTCATAAAGTTATCTCCACCTCTTCATCTAGTATTGATAACTAGATTATATAATTATCGATAATCGAAGTCAAGGAAAAAAACTGTCCAGTGGACAGTTTTTTCACGAGCCTAGAAATAAAAGAGCGAGTTAGGTCCAGTGGACAGTTTTTTCATGAGCCAGGAAATTAAGAAGCGCGTTATGTCCAGTGGACAGTTTTTTACAATCCAAGAAATAAAAGGGTTAGATAGTTATTCAGAGTTTAAAAATAAAAAACCGAGCCATAGCTCGATTTCTTAATTTCTAATGTTTTGTAAGATGTGCTGTGCTGTTTCAAGGTTCATATGTGGTGCTTCAAGCAAAGTTTTTACAACTTCAGCGACCTCTTTATCTTTAGCACCAGCAAGAAGTGCCAGTGATTTTGCTTGCAGTTTCATATGACCAGCTTGAATACCAGTTGATGTCAAAGCTTTAACGGCAGCAAAGTTTTGTGCCAAACCAACGGAAACGATGATTCGCGCTAATTGACGAGCATCTGGGTGTCCAAGAATATCATGAGCGATTTTGACTGTTGGATTAAGACCGATTGATCCTCCGCGAGTTGCAATTGGCATAGGAAGTGTTAGCTGACCGTGAAGCACCTGAGCATCCTCATCAAAAATCCAAGTGGCAAGACCGCGGTATTGACCATCTTTGCAAGCATAAGTATTTGCACCAGCTTCGATGGCACGCCAGTCATTTCCGGTCGCCATAACAACAGCGTCAATTCCATTAAAAATACCTTTGTTATGTGTGCTTGCTCGGTAAACATCTTCTTGAGCAAGTTTGCTTGCTAGGTGGAATTTTCGAGCTAACTCTTTAGCTTCATCTTTATTACGGCTGAGGTAACGTAGGTCAACTTGACATTCAGCAGTTACTAAAGATTCGGTCGCATAGTTTGATAGAATTGCCATTAAGCTTTTTCCGCCAGAGAGTTCTTCAAGACTTGGTACTAAAGCTTCCATCATGGTGTTGACCATGTTAGCGCCCATTGCTTCTTGGGTGTCAACGGTTAGGTAGACAATAAGGAAATCGTCTTTTTCATCGATACTCAATTCTCGAGCACCACCCCCGCGTTTTACGATAGAAGGGTGAGCGTCATTTGCTAAAGTAATCAATTGGTCTGTATGCTCGATGATTGCTTTTTTAGCGGCACTTTTATTTGGAACATCGTAAAGCGCAACTTGTCCAATCATTTTGCGAGAGTGAACTTGAGTTTTGAAGCCTCCAGAACGTTTGATAATTTTCGCAGCAAAACTAGCTGCAGCAACCACTGAAGGTTCTTCAGTTACCATTGGAACATTAAAAATAGTACCATCAATTTGAAAATCGGGTGCTAATGAAAACGGCAATGAAAATGTTCCAATAAGATTTTCTGTCATCTGATTAGCTGTTTCAAGTGAGAGTAGCTCATTTGATTTTAAATGATCAAGATTTTCAGAGTTGATTAGTTCGTTTTTTTCGAGATGTTCAAGGCGTTCAGCCAACGTTTTTTTGGAGAAACCTCCCCAAGTCACTTTATTTGTTGTCATTTACTTCACCATAGATTCTTTGATGTTCACGAATTTCTTTGAGGGCAAATGCACCAGTTTTGTAATCTGCAACGGTAGCATTACCCTCTGAGTCGACTGCAACTTCTTCAAAGAAGAGTTTTTCATACTCTTCAACAGAAAGTTTGATACGATTTTTTAGTGATTCAAGACGACTTGTTTGAAGCATGTCTTTAAATCCATCTACCAAAGTTCCTGTGAAAATTTCTGCTACGGCACCACTACCATAACTAAAGAGTGCGATGTTGTCACCAGCAGTAAGATTTTTAGAGTTTTCAAGAAGCGATAGAAGCCCAAGGTAGAGTGAACCAGTGTACATGTTACCGACTTGCTTACTGTAGAGAATTGATTTTTCAAAGTTGTCTTTGAGTTTTGCTTGCAATTCTTCTGGTAAATTTTTATCCATTACTTTATTAAAGCCTTTGAGGGCTAGTTTTGGAAATGGCAAGTGGAAGCAAAAGGCTGAAAAATCAGCTAGTGATGTTTCAAAACGTTTTTGGAATTCTTCCCAAGTTGTTTTTAGCATGCTGAGGTATTGTTTTGTAGAGTAGATACCATTAACAAAAGGTGTTGTAGAGTAGTTAGGACGCCAGAAATCCATGATATCGCGCGTTTGAGCAACTGAATTATCATTCAAAAGCATAATGCGTGGGTCTTTTGAAATCAACATAGCAATACTTCCAGCACCTTGAGTCGGTTCACCAGGTGTGTTTGCACCATAGCGAGCTACGTCAGCAGCGATAACTAGTACTTTTGATTCAGGATGTTTTTGGACATGCAATCGAGCATAGTCAAGTGCAGCTGTTGCACTGTAGCAAGCTTCTTTCATTTCGATGCTGCGAGCAAAAGGTTGGATACCTAAAAGGTGATGAATCCAAGTAGCTGCAGCTTTACTTTGGTCAACAGATGATTCTGTTGCTACGATGACCATATCAATGTCTTCTTTATCTTGGTCGCTAAGAATACTTTTGGCAGCAGAAGCACCAAGTGTTACAATGTCGTCGTTAACAGGGGTAATGCTTAGGTTATTTAATAGAAGACCTTTGCTATATTTATCTGGATCAACGCTTCGGCTCTCGGCTAAGTCGTCCATATTCAGCATATATTGTGCTGTTGCAAATCCAATTTTATCAATACCAATGTTCATGAAAAAACCTTTCTTTTTATTGAATTTCCAATAAATGTTAGGTGCATTATTTTTCTTCTTATTAGCCTAACAAGTTTTTAAAAGGCGGGGAAATCCTTTTAAATAAGAAACTCTTTTTTTAGTAAATTTACGGCGTGACTAATCGTCCATTGATAATTTTACCATAAAGTAGCCTAATTACTCTATAAAAAAATATTGATTTAATCTTTCAAAGTAAATAAGAAAAACTTATTAAATCTACTAAAATGCTGGTAATTTTAACTGATTTCAGATAAAATAGGAGTACTGAGCCATTTTTTATGGCTAAAAAATGTAAGGAGCGGATAGCATGACAAAAGCAGATGTTATTTTTAAAGAAAATATCAAAAGAATTATGAACGAAGGTGTCTTTTCAGAAAATGCACGCCCTGTTTACCAAAGTGGTGGGCAAGCAAATTCTAAATATGTAACAGGTGCTTTTGCTGAATATGATTTGAGTAAAGGTGAATTCCCGATTACAACCCTTCGTCCTATTCCAATTAAAAGTGCTATTCGCGAAATTTTTTGGATTTATCAAGATCAAACCAACGAACTTTCAGTTCTAAACGATAAATACAATGTTAAATACTGGAACGATTGGGAAGTCGATGGAACTGGTACAATCGGTGAGCGTTATGGAGCAGTTGTTAAGAAGCATGATATCATTCGTAAAATTCTAAAACAACTAGAAGCAAACCCATGGAATCGTCGCAACGTTATCTCACTTTGGGATTACGAAGCTTTTGAAAATACAGATGGTCTTTTACCATGTGCTTTCCAAACGATGTATGATGTGCGTCGTGTTGATGGTGACATTTATCTTGATGCCACTTTGACTCAACGCTCAAATGACATGCTAGTTTCACACCATATCAATGCCATGCAATATGTTGCTCTTCAAATGATGATTGCAAAACACTTCGGATGGAAAGTCGGAAAATTCTTCTACTTCGTTAATAACTTGCACATCTATGACAATCAATTTGAGCAAGCAAAAGAATTGCTTCGTCGCGAACCTACTGATTGCAAACCTCGTTTGGTTCTGAATGTGCCAGATGGGACAGATTTCTTTGATATTAAGCCTGAAGATTTTGAATTAGTCGATTATGATCCAGTCAAACCACAATTAAAATTTGACTTAGCCATTTAATCTGTTTCATGGCTTTTTCGTATCGCATTTCTGCATTTTTACAGGAAATCTGATAAAATGAAAGTAATGAATGAGAGGACAATATGACAAAGAAAATCGTTGCTATCTGGGCCGAAGATGAAAATCATCTAATCGGTGTGAATGATGGGTTGCCTTGGCGACTCCCAAAGGAACTGAAGCATTTTAAAGAAACAACGATGGGGCAAGCTCTTTTAATGGGGCGAGTGACCTTTGATGGCATGAAACGTCGCATCTTACCAGGCCGTGAAACACTAATTTTAACTCGAGATAAAGCTTTTAAAGCTGATGGTGTGACGGTCGTTCATGATATGGATCAAGTATTTGAATGGTTTAAAAATCACGATAAAACCCTTTATGTTGTTGGTGGTGCAAGTATTTATAAAGCCTTTTTGCCTTATTGTGATGAGATTATAAAAACAACAGTTCATGGCGAGTTTGAAGGAGATACTTATTTCCCAGACGTTGATTTAGAACAATTTACAAAGGTGTCTGAGTCATTTTATGAGAAAGATGACAAAAATGCCTATGACTTTACAATTACTGTTTTTGAAAAATAACACATGGAGATAGGAATGCAAAGAAGTATTTTCGGTGTATTCACGGCTCTGCTTGCAGTTATCTGTGTTTTGTGTGCAATTCCAGCACTTCGTAAAAAACGCTATGGTTTAGCTGTCCTTTTATTTTTGAATGCATTTACTAATATTGTAAATACCATTCATGCCGTGTATGGTACCTTGTTTTAATATATAGAGAAAAAATAAAGTTAGAGAGAACAAAATGGTTGGAAATCGAACAAATGATGTAAAAGTTTATTGCTCATTTTGTGGAAAAAGCCAAGACGAAGTAAAGAAAATTATTGCAGGAAATAATGTCTTTATCTGTAATGAATGTGTGGCTTTATCCCAAGAGATTATTAAAGAAGAGTTAGCAGAAGAAGTTCTTGCAGATTTGGCAGAAGTTCCAAAACCAAAAGAATTACTAGCTACTCTTGATGAATATGTTGTTGGTCAAGAACGTGCAAAGCGTGCCCTTGCAGTGGCAGTTTACAATCACTACAAGCGTGTATCTTTTGCTGAAAGTCGTGATGAAGAAGATGTTGAATTGCAAAAATCAAACATCTTGCTTATCGGACCAACTGGGTCAGGGAAAACTTTCTTAGCTCAAACATTGGCTAAAAGTCTTAACGTCCCATTTGCAATTGCAGATGCGACATCGTTGACTGAAGCAGGATATGTTGGTGAAGATGTTGAAAATATCCTTTTGAAACTGATTCAAGCAGCTGATTTTAATATCGAACGTGCTGAACGTGGTATTATCTACGTCGATGAAATTGATAAAATCGCTAAAAAAGGTGAAAATGTTTCAATTACTCGTGACGTTTCAGGTGAAGGTGTTCAACAGGCTCTTCTTAAAATCATTGAAGGAACTGTTGCTAGCGTACCACCTCAAGGTGGACGTAAACACCCTAACCAAGAAATGATTCAAATTGATACTAAGAACATTCTTTTCATCGTTGGTGGTGCGTTCGACGGTATTGAAGATATTGTTAAACAACGCCTTGGTGAAAAAATTATTGGTTTTGGTCAAAATAACCGTAAAATTGATGAAGATGCATCTTATATGCAAGAAATCATCTCAGAAGATATTCAAAAATTTGGTCTTATTCCAGAGTTTATCGGACGCCTGCCTGTAGTTGCTGCGCTTGAACAATTGACTGCGGATGACTTGGTTCGTATCTTGACTGAACCTCGCAATGCATTGGTTAAACAATACCAAACACTTTTATCTTATGATGGTGTTGAATTGGAATTTGATGAGGATGCTCTTCAAGCCATTGCCAATAAAGCTATCGAACGTAAGACAGGTGCGCGTGGACTTCGTTCAATTATTGAAGAAACAATGATGGATATCATGTTTGAAATTCCTAGTCGCGAAGAAGTTACCAAAGTTCGCATCACTAAAAATGCTGTCGAAGGTACTGATAAACCTATCTTAGAAACTGCATAAGGAGAGAAAATGACTGAGTATTTAAATACCCATAATGCCTCACTTCTACTAAGTGCAGCTAATAAATCACATTACCCACAAGATGATCTGCCTGAAATTGCTCTTGCAGGTCGTTCGAATGTTGGAAAATCTAGTTTTATCAACACACTTTTAGGGCGTAAAAACTTGGCACGTACATCAAGTAAGCCAGGAAAAACGCAGTTGCTTAATTTCTATAACATTGATGACAAATTGCGTTTTGTTGACGTTCCAGGGTACGGTTATGCCAAAGTTTCTAAATCTGAGCGTGCTAAATGGGGCAAAATGATTGAGGAGTATCTTGTAAGTCGTGATAATCTTCGTGCAGTTGTCAGCTTAGTTGATTTTCGTCACGACCCAAGCGCCGATGATATCCAAATGTATGAATTTCTAAAATATTATGAAATTCCTGTTATCGTTGTTGCGACAAAAGCAGATAAAATTCCACGCGGTAAATGGAATAAGCACGAATCAGCTATCAAGAAAAAATTGAACTTCGATAAAACTGATAAATTTATTATCTTTTCATCTGTTGATCGTACTGGTCTTGATGAGTCATGGGATAGTATCTTAGAAGAATTGTAATATTGAAAGCTTGAGATGAAAATTTCAAGCTTTTTTCAATGCTATAGTTTTAAACTAAGAAATCGATAGTTAAAGTCTATTACCGTTTCTTAAAATCTTGTGATATCATAGACCTACTATGTATTGAGAGGTTTTTATGGAAAATCATAATTTTGAAAACGAAGGTCAATTTCAACGTAAGATGACGAGTAGACATCTTTTTATGTTGTCGCTTGGTGGTGTTATTGGGACGGGATTGTTTCTCAGTTCTGGGTACACAATTGCACAAGCTGGTCCCTTGGGAGCAGTACTATCATACTTGGTAGGGGCAGTTGTTGTTTATCTTGTTATGCTATCTCTTGGTGAATTAGCTGTAGCGATGCCGGTTACTGGCTCATTTCACACGTATGCTACAAAATTCATCAGTCCCGGAACTGGATTTACAGTTGCCTGGCTATACTGGATTTGTTGGACGGTTGCCTTGGGGACTGAATTCTTAGGCGCAGCAATGCTTATGGGACGATGGTTCCCGGGTGTTCCGACATGGGCTTTTGCAACATTTTTTGCTTTGGTTATTTTTGCCATTAATGCTTTAAGTGTAAAAAGTTTTGCGGAAGCGGAGTCCTTTTTTGCATCCATTAAGGTCATTGCTATCATTATTTTTATCATTCTTGGGTTAGGCGCAATGCTTGGAATAGTTAGTTTTGAAGGTCAGCACAAAGCTATTTTATTTACAAATCTAACTGCTAATGGAGCATTTCCAAAAGGTTTTGCTGCAGTTGTTTCAGTAATGTTAGCAGTCAATTATGCTTTTTCTGGAACTGAATTAATTGGCATCGCTGCAGGCGAAACTGATAATCCGAAAGAAGCAGTGCCAAAGGCTATTAAAACAACGATTGGTCGTCTGGTCATCTTCTTTGTTTTGACAATTCTTGTTTTAGCATCTTTGTTACCAATGAAAGAAGCAGGAGTATCGAGTGCACCATTTGTTGATGTCTTTGATAAAATGGGAATTCCGTTTGCAGCTGATGTGATGAATTTTGTTATTCTGACAGCTATTCTATCTGCAGGCAATTCAGGTCTATATGCTTCAAGCCGTATGCTCTGGTCTCTTGCAAATGAAGGCATGCTTTCTAAAAAGATTGTTAAGATTAATGAGCATGGTGTTCCAATGCGCGCACTCTTGCTATCAATGCTTGGTGTGATTTTGTCACTTTTTTCAAGTATTTATGCTGCAGATACGGTTTATCTTGCTCTAGTATCTATTGCAGGTTTTGCTGTAGTAGTGGTTTGGCTATCAATTCCCTTGGCGCAGATTAATTTTAGAAAAGTCTTTTTAAAAGAGCACTCTATTTCTGAACTGTCGTACAAAACACCTTTTACACCTGTTCTGCCGTATGTTACCATAGTTCTATTATTGATTTCAATTGTTGGGATTGCTTGGGATGCTTCGCAAAGAGCAGGACTTTATTTTGGGATTCCATTTATTGTTTTGTGTTATTTGTATCATTACCTTCGTTATAAAAAATGGTAAGAAAGGTTAGTTATGGGGAAATTTAAGGATTTATTAAATAAGAATGAATATGTTATTTTAGATGGTGCGCTTGGAACAGAATTAGAAAATCGTGGCTATGATGTGTCAGGAAAACTTTGGTCTGCTAAGTATTTACTTGAAAATCCTCAAGTGATTCAAGATTTACACGAAGTTTATTTGCGAGCTGGTGCAGATATCATCACAACTTCTAGTTATCAAGCAACGATTCAAGGACTTAAGGATTATGGTTTAACGGAAAAAGAAGCTACTGACATCATTGCTTTAACGGTGGATTTAGCAAAAAAAGCAAGAGAAAATGTTTGGAGTAGTTTGTCTGATGATGAAAAGAATAAACGTCCTTATCCTTTGATTTCTGGTGACGTTGGACCTTACGCTGCTTATTTAGCTGATGGTTCTGAATACAATGGAAACTATCATCTATCTAAGGAAGAGTTCAAAGATTTTCATCGTTCTCGTATCAAGACACTATTGTCAGCTGGCTGTGATTTTTTAGGAATTGAAACAATTCCAAATGTTGTTGAAGCTGAAGCATTAGTTGAATTATTAGCTGATGAATTTCCAGAAACTGAAGCCTACATGTCATTTACAGCACAAGATGATAGGTGTATTTCTGATGGCACATCGATTGAAACAGTAGCTGCTTTGTGTGATGCTAGTGAGCAAATTTTAGCTTTTGGGATCAATTGCAGTAGCCCAGTTGTCATTTCAAATTTACTTAAGAGAATTCGAACAGTGTCACAAAAACCACTGGTTACTTATCCTAATTCAGGAGAAGTTTATGATGGGGCTACGCAGACTTGGAAATCTCTTCCTGATCACACTCATACTTTACTTGAAAACAGTCAGATTTGGCACCAATTCGGGGCTAAAGTTGTTGGTGGTTGTTGTAGAACTACACCTGATGACATAGCTTGTTTGACTAATCATCTTAGATAGTAAAAACGTCTAGAAAATTTCTAGACGTTTTTTTGTTAAATATTTGCTGTTTGTAAGCGATAGCGGATAACGACGCTTGTATAGTGATAAATGATTCCTAATAATAACAATGATACAATCCAAATAGTTCTTACTTGAATGAAGTGGTGAATGATTGCCACAAAGATTGCACCAAGAACGAAACTAACAACGACCAATGAATAATTGACAGCTTGTCGTTTCATCTTAGAGGATTTATTTTCAGTAGTAAGGTAGTTATGCCACGCAGTAATCATCTTACGATAATTTCCGGAAGTCATCAAAATTGAGTAGGCATGTGATTCGATTTGGCTACCAGAGAAGGTCAAGGTTAATAAACCAGTTCCTAATGCTAACAGAATTACCCATAAAAGTCGATTTTCAGGTAGCAAAGGTAGAGCAACTGTTACAAATAACAATGGTAAGATTGCATAGACACGCCAGAATGCTGTTTTAGCCCTAGCTCGAACACGCAAGCCAAACATAAATCCGAGTGAGAAAAAGAAAACTGAATAAAAACGGATTAGTGTTTGATGAAGTGAACTATGGCTGATATCAGCGATAAGAAACAGAATGTTTCCGGTTTGAGTAGCAACTAAGGTGTCAAATTGAATTTGACAATAGACATCAAGAGCTCCGCCTAAAAATCCAAGTAAAACAGCTTCAAAACGACTATTTTGAGGCATGTATTCTAAATCATTCACACCATGTCCTTCTTTCTAATAGAGTCAACAGTCATATTGTAACATTTTATTAAGTCAGGTACTAGGGGAGATTTGTGAAAAAACTAATCAAGTTTTAATTGTTCACCTGCAAGGAAGCTTTTTTTGAAATCCTCAATGGGGTGAAAAAATTTTTTACCAAACTCATCGATGAGCCCGTGAAATTCTTGTGCATCAGTAAAGGTAAATGGATTAGGGAGTGTTGACAATTTAATAGATAAGCTCTTATAGTCAGTTAAATCCTTGACACCTAACTGAGTGAATAAAGTTCTAGCGTACTTATCAGAGACGAACTGTGGTTGATCAAAAACATAAGTTAGTAAAACATCAGCCGTTTCTGGCCCAACACCGTGAAGAGAAAGTAATATTTTTCGAAGCTTGGTACCGTATTTTTTTGCAATACTAGTAGAGTCTTCATTGTGGTCAACATACCATTTGGCTAGGGTATGAATAGCCTTGCTTTTATTTTTCATAAAACCAGCTGGTCGAACAAGTTCTTGAAGTTGTTCTTGAGAGAGAGCTATAATTTTTTGTAAATCATAAGCGGTTGCGTCTTTTATTAATTGTGAAGCTCTAGTTGCATTGAGTTCAGTAGTATTTTGAATTAGGATAGCTTCGATGATGATTTGTTGCTTGGTATCAGCTGGCCACCAATTTGTAGGCCCCATGTGAGAAAGCATTTTTTGATAAAGTTCGTAGAGTGTTAGAGTCATTTTATATCCTTCATTTTTTATGTGTTGCTATTGTAACAAAATATCATAAAAAAGCTCAACTCATTAGTTTGAGTTGAGCTATATAAGGAGTGGAAAATAGGAGTAGGATTACATTATCTTTCGCTGATGATGAGTTCTCCGTCAACCATATCAGCTTTAAGGTGTTTAACATCAGTGTGATCAAGGTAGAAGTCAGTGATTTTATCACGGATTTCTTGTTCGATAACACGGCGGAGTGGTCGAACACCCATTGCTTCATCATATCCTTCTTCGATAAGATGTTTCTTAGCATCGTCGCTAACAACCAAGTCAATACCTTTTTTAGCAATAGTCTTGCTAACTTCAGCTAACATCAAGTCAACAATTTCGTTTAAGTCATCTTTAGTTAAATGTGAGAATTCGATGATACCGTTGAAACGGTTGAGGAACTCAGGACGGAAGTATGGAGCGATACGATCCATAATCTTCACATCTTTGTCTTCTTGACCTGTCAAGGCTTCATTACCAAATCCAGCATTTGAAGTAGCAATGATGACAGTATTCTTGAAGTTGATGGTGTTACCTTGACCGTCTGTCAAACGACCATCATCCAAAACTTGGAGAAGAAGTGTGATAACTTGAGGGTCAGCTTTTTCAATTTCATCGAGAAGGACGATTGAGTAAGGATTACGACGAACACGTTCAGTAAGTGTGTTGTTATTGTCATCGTAACCAACGTAACCGGCAGTAGTACCGATTAATTTAGAAACAGCTGTGCGATCAGAGTACTCAGACATGTCTAGGCGGATAATAGCATCTTTTGAGCCGAACATATCAAGTGCTAACTGCTTAGCAAGTTCTGTTTTACCGACACCAGTTGGTCCGACAAATAGGAAACTACCGATTGGACGGTTACCTTCATCAAAACCAGCACGGTTACGACGGATGGCGCGTGCAACAGCTTCAACAGCTTCGTCTTGCCCAATGACTTTACCTTTCAAACGACTAGCCAATTCTTTCAAACGTTCAATATCTGAAGCTCCCATATTTGAAACAGGAACACCAGTCAAACGTTCAACGGATTCAGCTACGTCGTTGACAGTTGCAGTGACTTTTTTATCCTCTGTGTGATTGCCGATTTGTTTTTGCAATTCTTCGATACGGACTTTAGCATTAAGCGCAGCTTCGTAATCTTCCTTGGCAGCAGCGGCTTCTTGTTTTTCTTTTTGTTCAGCAATTTCTTTTTCCAAAGATTTGACGTCAGTCACAGGGTGTTGTGCAGCCAAGTGAGCAGCAGTCATATCGATTAAGTCGATTGCTTTATCAGGAAGGCTACGTTGTGGGATGTATTGAATTGAAAAATCAACAGCAGCTTTTAAGACATTATCTGGGAGAATGACGTTGTGGTGTTTTTCGTAAAGGTCACGAATACCCATCAAGATGTTGAAACTATCCTGAGCAGAAGGAGCGTTAACTTTAACTTCGTTGAAACGACGTGCTAGCGCAGCATTTTTCAAAATAGTATTGCGGTATTCATCTTGAGTTGTTGCACCGATGACAGTCAATTCACCACGGGAAAGGGCTGGTTTAAGAATATCTGCTAAACCTTTAGAACCAGAGTCACCTCCAGTTGAGCCTGCACCAAGAATTTGATGAATTTCATCGAAGAAGAGGATAATATTACCTGCATCCTTAACTTCTTTAATCATGTTTTGGATATTTTCTTCGAAAGCACCACGGTATTGTGTACCAGCTTCAAGTCCTGAGATATCAATTGAAATGATTTCTTTATTTTTGATAGCAGCTGGCACATCACCGTTGACAATAGCTTGTGCTAACCCTTCAACGACGGCTGTTTTACCAACACCAGCATCACCGACAAGAACTGGGTTATTTTTTGTACGACGTGACAAGATTTCAGCTGTTTCTTGAATTTCTTTGTTGCGTCCGATAACTGGGTCAAGTTCATTATTACGAGCTCGTTCAGTTAAGTTAGTTCCTAGCTTAGCCAAGATGCCACCTTCTTTTGGAGCAGAAGTAGGAGTTCCTTCTTGGTATTCAGTATTTCCAGGAAGTTTACCAGTTTGACGATATTGGGCAAATTCTTCAGGAGTGACTTCTCGTCCGTTAATCAAATAACGTTTATTTTCTGTGTTATATCCTCCCATATTTCCCATAAGTTGGTTGAAAATGTCATCCATGTTTCCAAAAGGATCTCTTCCGTAAAATTGATTGTTTGCCATATTAATTACCTCGCTTTATTTGTGAAATTTAATCAAACCAAAATGATACGATTTGATAAAAGGTAGGATTTCTTTAGTCTTTACATATCAGAGTAGAGAGGTCGTATTTAAAGAAATCTTCGATTGTTCCTATCAATCACCTTCTGAGGATATAATAACTCATTGGTCAGTAAAAGTCAAAGATTTATACGCAGAAAATATGATTATTTTTCTTAGATAGCGTTTTATTAATTGCAATTGTGATATTATAATCTGAAACGGTGAAAAAAACAGTCATCATAAAAGAAGAATTATAAAATAATTTAATAGTAGAAACAATAAAAAGTAATTAATTTTGAAAAAAATAATAAAAAAGTGTTGACAGAGTCGAAAATGTAAGTTATAATAAATGAGGTTTTGTAATGAAACTGACCTAAGACAGCAGGGGAGCAGTGCTCATAATATTCCTGCCGAGGCACAAAACGTAATGATGAAATAACGTATTTGTACTTTCGTGTCTAGGTTTAGGTGCGAATTTTTTTGTACCTAGCCCAAAAATAATAACGGAGGTAAAAACTAATGAGTGAAGCAATTATTGCTAAAAAAGCTGAACAAGTTGATGCTGTTGCTGAAAAAATGAAAGCTGCTGCATCTATCGTTGTTGTTGATTCACGTGGTCTTACAGTTGAACAAGATACAGTTCTTCGTCGTAATCTTCGCGAAAACGGTGTTGAATTTAAAGTTATCAAAAATTCAATCTTGACTCGTGCAGCTGAAAAAGCAGGTCTTGACGGAATGAAAGATCTTTTCGTAGGACCATCTGCAGTAGCATTTTCTAACGAAGATGTTGTTGCACCAGCAAAAGTTATTAACGACTTTGCTAAAGATGCTGAAGCACTTGAAATCAAAGGTGGAGCAATCGAAGGCGCTGTATCTTCTAAAGAAGAAATTGTTGCCCTTGCATCATTGCCAAGCCGCGAAGGACTTCTTTCTATGCTCCTTTCTGTTCTTCAAGCGCCAGTTCGCAACGTTGCACTTGCTGTCAAAGCAGTTGCAGACAACAAAGAAGACGACGCTGCTTAATGCGTATGGTAGCCTAGCGCTACAAACAATTATCTAATAAAACATTAATATTTTTGGAGGAATCTACAATGGCATTGAACATTGAAAACATTATTGCTGAAATTAAAGAAGCTTCAATCCTTGAATTGAACGATCTTGTAAAAGCTATCGAAGAAGAATTTGGTGTAACTGCAGCTGCTCCTGTAGCTGTAGCTGCTGCTGGTGCTGCAGACGCTGGTGCTGCTAAAGACTCATTTGACGTTGAATTGACTTCAGCTGGTGACAAAAAAGTTGCTGTTATCAAAGCTGTACGTGAAGTTACAGGTCTTGGTCTTAAAGAAGCTAAAGCTCTTGTTGATGGTGCACCTGCTAACGTTAAAGAAGGCGTTGCTACTGCAGAAGCTGAAGAAATCAAAGCTAAACTTGAAGAAGCTGGAGCTTCAATCACTCTTAAATAATAGAGTTATTACTCAAGTAGCTTAATAAAGCTGATAAAACCGCTGGTCTTAGGACTAGCGGTTTTTTTGTTGCAAAAAAGCAAAGTCGTAAGATAAATTGACATTTTCCATTTTAAAGACTATGATTGTGATTGAGAATGTAGTAGGAGCGCAGTTTTATGAAAAAAATGGCTTTATATGTTAGAATTTTGTACCTCATATTTTTCCTTATGACGTTTGCTTTCTTTTTTCTTTCGCCAAGCTCAACTTTAAATCAACTTAAAGAAGGAACGTTTTATAGCTATCCTCATAAAGATTCTCTCTTCCTTTTTTCTTTTATTACAATTATTATTGGCGAGGTCAGTATACTTTGGTCAAAATGGTACCGAAAAAAAGCTAATTTGAGAGATTTTCCGATTTTGCTTGAGACAGAGAAAAAATTTATTCAGAGTTATTCTGTAATGATTTTGATTTTTATACTCGTGATTTTCCAAAAATTCCTCTAAAGATTAATATTAAAAAGCTTTGAATTATTTCAAAGCTTTTTGATTTCTTTTAAATCTTGAGGATTTTGTTCAGTGTCAAGGTTGAAAAATCCAGTTAATTTTATTATCATTTTCTTCACTTCGATGGCAATAACACTCGGATCTTCAGGTTCGTCTTTTACCAACCAGTTACACAATACGCTATAATATCCACCTATAATGAACGACATAGCATAATTTATTTTCGCAACGTCACCGTTGTAGGCAAACCAAGGAAGCGTAATGCTATCATAAATATCTTTTGAGTATTTTTTCATCTGATGAAATAGCAGTTCAGGTCGCTGATGCTTCATTATAATTGATAGTACTTCGCGTTGTTTGTACCAAAAATTAAATGAACCAGCTAACATTTTTTCGAAACTTTCTGATTGTGCAAATTTTTTACGCTCGATTAAGTATTCATTGATTATTTTATCAAAATAATCATTTAAGAGGTCATCCTTGTTTTTGAAATGACGATAGAAAGTTCTTCTAGAAACTTCTGCATACTCTAGAATATCTTTAATTGTGATGTTTTCGTATTTTTCATCTCTCATCAGACAGATGAGCGCGACAAAAAGTCTACTTTTTGTATCATTTATTTGTTGTAATTTACCACATTTTTCACATATCATGCTATCAACTACCTTTATTATATAATAA
Source organism: Streptococcus equinus (assembly GCF_049393735.1). Classification (GTDB taxonomy): domain Bacteria; phylum Bacillota; class Bacilli; order Lactobacillales; family Streptococcaceae; genus Streptococcus; species Streptococcus equinus_G. Next base: position 1,013,645 of record NZ_CP185946.1, on the reverse strand, counting down.
ACAAAATTATTATAGCACTCTTAAAGAAAATAGTCGGGAAAAAACTGAAATCTAAAACGCTTTCTAAAAAATATAGTCATGTAATATAGCAGGTAGATACTATTAAGTTGATTTTTAACCTTGAAATTTAAGATTATTTAAAAATCTGACAAAATAAAAAGAACCCAAATGGATTCTTTTTATTGGCTGATGCTTGCCATGAGACTATCCGCAGTAGTCTCTGGTAAAATTCGAACACGATCTAATGATAGAAGACCATCCTCTTTATTAGCGATACCTTCGTTGGTAGTAATACCAATCTTATAATTAAGATCACTAGCTAGTTGGAGAGTTGTATCTGAATAGCGTCCAGCAGGGTAGGCGATTGTCATTGTGTCTTGTGACAAATTACTATCAAGATAATTTTTAGCATCTTCCATTTCAGATTTCTGAGTGTCGTCATCGCTTGCTGACAAATCAGGATGGGTAGAAGTATGACTTTGGAAAGACATTCCTTGTTCTTTCATTTCTAACATTTGATCAAGGGTTAGGTTTCCGCTATCTCCAACGGTGCTTGTAATGACATTATTAGTGCCCTTTGCACCATATTTTTTCAAAATTGGATAAGCATTGGTGTAAAAATCCCATAGGCTGTCGTCGAAAGTTAACCAAATGATTTTTGAATTTCCATTCGGTAAAACATTTTCAGTCAAGACTTTGTAAGCTTCTTCTGGGGTTAAGAAATAGTAACCTTCTTCAGACAGACGCTGAATATGACTTTCAAACGTTGCGGGATCAACAATTAGGTTTGCATTTGATTCTTCTTCAGGAGCCATTTCATGAATTGCATGATACATCAAAATTGGAAGAGATACTTCTGATTCTTGTGGAATCCAATTTACCTCTTCTGTGTGTTCTTCTGGTTGAGGAACCTCAGTTGAAGACGATGCTGTTTGCTGTGGTGATTTCTTCTTCGTCACTCGCTCGGTTTTAAAATTTGATAGACTCAACTGTCTATCCTTTAAAGTAAAGAAGAGTAAGGCGCTAGCAATAATACAAGCTAATAAAAGAATGATGTTAATAATTGCAAAAGGCTTCTTTGAATTCTTTTCGTGCTTGTAACGTTTTTTCATAAAAATCTCTCCCAAAAATAAAATCTTTCTTCCATTGTACTGTTTTTTGAAAGTAAAATAAAGAATTTGCCTTAAATTAGAAAAAGATTTTCATGGTTTGTTATATTTTCTGTAAATTCTGAATAATTTTGTGGTATAATGTAGAAAATGTTTTTATACTTAGAATTGTTGGTTTTCGGGACTGCTTTTCTATTCAAAATTACTTACTAAGGAGAATAAGATGTCAATAAAAATTGCTTTGCTCGGTTTTGGTACAGTTGCTAGTGGTGTTCCTTTCCTTTTGAAAGAAAATCAAACAAAAATTACGGAAGCAGCTCATGATACCATTGAAATCGCCAAAGTTCTCGTTAAAGACGATGATGAAAAGAATCGTTTGTTGGCTGCTGGGAACGACTATAATTTTGTTACAAATGTTGATGAGATTTTGAGTGATGAAACTATTGACATTGTTATCGAATTAATGGGACGTATTGAACCAGCTCGTACATTTATTACAAAAGCACTTGAAGCTGGGAAAAACGTTGTTTCTGCTAACAAAGATTTGATTGCGACTCACGGTAAAGAATTGATTGCCCTTGCTAAAGACAAAGGCGTTGCTTTCTATTATGAAGCAGCAGTAGCCGGGGGTATTCCAATTCTTCGTACTCTAGCTAACTCACTCACTTCTGATAAAGTCACTCGTATTTTGGGTGTTCTCAATGGTACTTCAAACTTCATGATGACTAAAATGGTTGATGAAGGTTGGACTTACGATGATGCTCTTAAGACAGCTCAAGAACTTGGCTACGCTGAAAGTGACCCAACAAATGACGTTGAAGGTATTGATGCGGCTTATAAAGCAGTCATCTTGAGTCAATTTGGTTTTGGTATGACAATTGATTTTGACGATGTTGCTCATAAAGGAATTACGACAATCACTCCAGACGATGTCGCAGTTGCTCAAAAACTTGGTTATGTCATTAAACTTGTTGGTGATATCCGTGAAGTTGAATCAGGAATCTCAGCAGAAGTTTCTCCAACTTTCTTGCCAAAATCACATCCACTCGCTAGTGTTAATGATGTGATGAACGCAGTCTTTGTTGAGTCAATCGGTATTGGTGAATCAATGTACTACGGACCTGGTGCTGGTCAAAAACCTACGGCAACTTCAGTTACAGCTGATATTATCCGCATTTGCCGTCGTATCAAAGATGGAAATGTTGGTAAACCTTTCAATGAATTTGCTCGTGAGACAAAAATGGCAAATCCATCAGATGTGACAAGTCATTACTATTTTGCAATTAATACGCCAGACAAAAAAGGTCAATTGCTTCGCTTAGCTGAAATCTTTAACTCTGAAAACATTTCATTTGAACAAGTACTTCAACAAAAAGCAAATGGAACACGTGCACGTGTTGTCATTATCACTCACTCAATGAGTAAGACACAATTGGCAGCAGTTACTGAAAAACTTGAAGCTGAAAAAGATTTCAAAGTATTAAATACACTTAAAGTTTTGGGCGAATAAGAATTACTTAGTAAATGAAAGGAAAGCTCATATTAAATGAGCGTTGATAGAGATATGAAAATAACTGTACCAGCGACATCTGCTAACATCGGCCCTGGCTTTGATTCAGTTGGTGTAGCAGTTTCTAAGTATCTTACAATCGAGGTACTTGAACCTGCTGACAAATGGGAAGTTTTACATGAATTAGGTGATGTGCCTAGTGATGAAAATAATCTTTTGATTGCAACAGCTTTGCAAGTGAGTGCTGACCTCACTCCTCATCGTATTAAGATGGTTTCAGATATCCCGTTAGCGCGTGGTTTGGGCTCTTCATCTTCTGTTATTGTAGCAGGTATTGAGTTAGCTAATCAGTTGGCTGATTTAAATTTGTCAAAGGATGAAAAATTGAACTTAGCAACTAAAATTGAAGGGCATCCTGACAATGTTGCACCAGCGATTTTTGGTAATCTTGTCGTTTCATCGTATGTCGAAGAAAAAGTAAGCAGCATTGTTGCTCCTTTCCCAGAAGCTTCATTTGTCGCGTTCATTCCAAATTATGAATTGAAAACTAGTGATAGTCGCAATGTATTGCCAAAAGAGCTTTCATATAAAGAGGCTGTTGCTGCTTCGTCAATTGCTAATGTGGCGATTGCTGCACTTTTAACTGGTGATTTAGAAAAAGCAGGAAAAGCGATTGAAGCAGATCTTTTCCATGAACGTTTCCGCCAAACATTAGTCAGAGAATTCGCTGAGATTAAAGAAGTAGCCCATGAAGTTGGCTCTTATGCGACTTACTTATCTGGGGCTGGTCCGACTATCATGACTTTAGTTTCAAAGGAAAAAGAATCAGAGCTTGTTGAACGTATTCGCTCACTTGAGCTTGATGGAGAAGTCGTTGCACTACAAGTAGATACTAAGGGAATTTGTGTAGAATAATCATAATAATAAGAAAGTCAGCTTTGCTGGCTTTTTTTGGTAATTTCTCTATGATATAATAGAGCTGTTATTGTAAAGTTAAGAAAGAAAGGAAAAACATAGATTTTAATTGCTTTACTAAAAGATCTTGTTCGGAAATTGCTCTTTAGCATTTTCTTTTACGTAAGCAATTTTGGTCATATTGGGAAGTTCATTAATGAATTATCAAGAAGCTTTGAATTGGATTCATGGCAAGTTAAAATTTGGAATTAAACCTGGTTTAGAACGAATGGCATGGATGCTAGAAAAACTTGGAAATCCTCAAAAAAATTTAGCAGCTGTCCACGTTGTTGGGACAAACGGCAAAGGTTCTGTCACAAGTTATTTACAGCATATTTTTTCATCAGCTGGGTACGAAGTTGGAACGTTTACATCACCTTACATCGTTGATTTTCGTGAACGTATCAGTCTAAATGGTCAAATGATTTCAGAAACTGATTTTCTTGACTTGGTCGAACGTGTTCGTCCTGTTGTTGAGCGTTTATCAGTCGAAACTGATTTAGAACCAGCAACAGAATTTGAAGTAATTACTGTGCTGATGTTTGAATATTTTGGACACATGCACCCAGTTGATATTGCCATCATCGAAGCAGGAATGGGTGGGCTTTATGATTCGACAAATGTTTTCAAAGCTTTAGCTGTGGTTTGTCCGTCGATTGGACTAGATCATCAAAATGTTTTGGGAGAGACTTATGCGGAAATTGCTGCGCAAAAAGTTGGCGTTCTAAAAGAGCATGTGCCGTTTATTTTTGCGGCTGAACAAGAAGATGTTCGTCATGTTTTTATTAATAAAGCACAAGATTGTGATAGTCGTCTATTTGAGTTCTCAAAGGATTTTTACGCTCAAGAAAATGAAAATGGTTTTGATTATCAAGGTCTTGAAAATCTAAAAAATGTTAATCTTTCAATGCCTGGGAAACACCAAGTTAGCAATGCAAGTTTAGCAATTACAGCAGCTTTGCTGTTGAAAAAGGGCTATCCAAAAGTAACTAATGATATTATTAAAAAGGGTCTTGAGGAGACACACTGGGTTGGACGTACTGAACTCATGTTTTCAAATGTTATGATTGATGGTGCGCATAACAATGAAAGTGTCAAAGCTTTGGTTGATGTTATGCAAAAATACAAAGATAAGAATCTTCACATTTTGTTTGCAGCAATTGATACCAAACCTATTGATTCCATGTTGGAATTGCTCAGTCAACTAGCTGATGTTGATGTGACAACCTTTGTTTATCATAATTCACTACCACTTGAAAAATACCCAAGCAACTACCATAAAGTTGCTGATTGGAAAGAGTGGATTGATAACATTAACCTAAATAGTCAAGATGACTTTTATTTAATCACTGGTTCACTTTATTTTATTTCACAAGTACGTCCTGTACTTTTGTCAAGACAGGAAAATTAAGCTATAATAGAAAAAATATAAAAAGATTGGAAAAGATAATGGCAAATCAAGAAAAACTTGAAGCAGCAGTATATCAACTTTTAGAAGCACTGGGTGAAAACCCTGAACGTGAAGGATTACTTGACACTCCTAAACGTGTTGCAAAGATGTATCAAGAGATGTTTTCAGGCTTAAACGAAGATCCAAAAGATCAATTTACAGCAGTTTTTTCTGAAAATCATGACGAGGTTGTGCTTGTGAAGGATATTCCTTTTTATTCAATGTGTGAGCACCACTTGGTTCCTTTTTATGGAAAAGCGCATGTTGCTTATTTGCCAAGTGATGGTCGCGTAACTGGTCTTAGCAAATTAGCGCGTGCTGTTGAAGTGGCAAGTAAACGTCCACAATTGCAAGAACGCTTAACTGATCAAGTAGCGACTGCCCTCGAAGAAGCACTTCATCCAAAAGGTGTTTTTGTGATGGTAGAAGCAGAGCACATGTGCATGACAATGCGCGGCATTAAAAAGCCAGGTAGTAAGACTGTAACAACAGTTGCTCGTGGTATTTTTAAAGAAAATCGTGAAGAACGAAAAGAAATTTTGTCACTTATTTTAGGGAAATAATAGCTAGTTAAGCATTGGTAAAAGGAGAGAATGATGAAAATTGGTAAGCATAGTGTTGCTGGAAAAGCGTGTATCATGGGTGTCTTAAATGTCACTCCTGATTCATTTTCAGATGGCGGTTCTTATACATCCGTTGAAAAAGCGCTTAATCAAGCAGAAAAAATGATTGCACAAGGCGCTAAAATCATCGATGTCGGTGGTGAATCAACACGCCCTGGGTACACTTTTGTCGATGCTGAAGAGGAAATCAAACGTGTTGTTCCAGTCATCAAAGCTCTCAAAGCCAAATTTGATGTACTAGTGAGCATTGATACTTATAAAACTCAAACAGCTCGTGCTGCTTTGGAGGCTGGCGCAGATATTTTAAATGATGTATGGGCAGGTCTTTATGATGGTGAAATGCTAGCGCTTGCTGCCGAAAAGAATGTTCCGATTATTTTAATGCATAATCAGAAAGAAGAAAAATACGATAATATCACTAGTGAAGTTTGTGAATTCTTGAAAGAAAGAGCGGATGCAGCATTAGCCGCTGGCGTTGCTAAAGAAAATATCTGGATTGACCCAGGTTTTGGATTTGCTAAAAATGAAACACAAAATGTTGAGCTTTTGAAGGGCTTAGAAGCCGTTTGTCAATTAGGATACCCAGTTCTTTTTGGTATTTCACGTAAACGTACAGTTGACTTTTTGCTTGGTGGTGGAACAAAAGCTACTGAGCGAGACATGGGAACAGCAGCGTTATCTGCATGGGCTATTGCTAAAGGTTGTAAGATTGTTCGTGTGCACAATGTAGAAGCTAACCGAGATATTGTTAATGTCATTAGTCAACTCGCTTGAAAGGAGTAATAAAAGTTGTCTTTGCTATATAGCAAAGCTTCTTTGTTGTATAAAGGTATATGGATAAAATTTATTTGCAAGGTTGCCGATTTTATGGTTATCATGGTGCCTTCAAAGAGGAGCAGACACTAGGTCAAATTTTCGTCGTTGACTGCACGTTGTCTGTTGATTTGCAAAATGCTTCGCAAAGTGATCGCTTGGAAGATACCGTCCATTATGGTTTAGCTTTTGAAGTGATTAAAAGACAAGTCGAAGAACATAAATATATTTTGATTGAACGCTTGGGTGGTGCAATATGCCAAGATATTTTTGAGCAATTTCCTGCTGTTCAAGCCATTAAAATCAAAATTTCAAAAGAAAATCCGCCAATTAACGGGCATTATGACTCGGTCGGCATTGAGTTAGAACGGGAGCGCTAATGACAAAAGTATTTTTAAGTCTTGGTAGTAATATTGGTGATAAAAAAGCATATTTGGAATCTGCTCTTAATAAGCTAAATCAATTGCCAAAAACTCAGGTAACGTCTGTTTCGCCATTTTATGAAACAGCAGCCTGGGGTAAAACAGATCAAGATGATTTTTTAAATCTGTGCTGTGAGTTGGAAACTAGTTTACCTGCGCAAGAGTTACTAGTAAATTGTCAACAAATCGAGAAAGATTTAGACCGTGTTCGTCATGAACATTGGGGACCAAGAACAATTGATATTGATATTCTTTTGTATGGTGATGACCATATCAATGAAGAAAATTTGAAAGTTCCGCACCCTTATATGACAGAACGTGCCTTTGTTTTGGTGCCTTTGTATGATATTGCACCGTCACTTAACATTTGTGGCAAATCTATTACGTCTTATTTAAAAAAATTAAATCTTGAAGAAGTGCGAAAACTTCAGTCTTAAATATCGTCAAAAGCTGATTTTTTTGTTATAATTAAGGTCGGCTTTATGCCGATTTTTTAGTAGTTGATACAATCATTTGATCATAAATGAACTAGTCATTTTTTGATGGATTAGTTGATTTTAATCAAAAGGTAACTACGATTTTGATTAAATAGTTTTAGAGTTGGAAGAAAATGTTAGAATTTTTAAATGAAGAACTAAAAGGAATTGATATTCGCGTTAATGAACCCTTAAAAAAATATACGTTTACAAAAGTGGGAGGTCCAGCAGACTATCTCGCTTTTCCACGTAACCGCTATGAATTGGTTCGTATCGTAGAATTCGCCAATAAAAATGACATTCCATGGATGGTGCTTGGTAATGCAAGTAATATCATCGTTCGTGATGGTGGTATTCGTGGTTTTGTCATCATGTTTGATAAATTAAATACCGTTACTGTTAACGGTTATGTTATTGAAGCAGAAGCAGGTGCAAACTTAGCAGAAACAACACGTATTGCTAAATACCACAGTTTAACAGGCTTTGAATTTGCTTGTGGTATTCCAGGTAGTGTCGGTGGAGCTGTTTTCATGAATGCTGGAGCTTACGGTGGTGAAATTTCACATGTCTTAGTTTCTGCACAAGTGCTTACAAAAGAAGGAAAAGTTAAGACAATCGAAGCACGTGACATGAAGTTTGGTTATCGTCATTCTGCAGTTCAAGACAGTGGTGATATTGTTATTTCAGCAAAATTTGCCCTTAAACCAGGTGACTATGTTCTTATCGAGCAAGAAATGGCTCGTTTAACACATTTACGTGAATTGAAACAACCACTTGAATACCCATCATGTGGTTCAGTATTCAAACGACCTGTTGGTCACTTTGCTGGACAATTGATTACTGAGGCAAATCTAAAAGGACACCGTATCGGTGGTGTTGAAGTTAGTAAGAAACACGCTGGATTTATGGTGAATGTTGCTGATGGTACAGCACAAGATTATGAAGATTTGATTGCTTATGTTATTGATACCGTTGAGAAAAACTCAGGTGTTCGCTTAGAACGCGAAGTTCGAATTATCGGTGAGAAAAAAGATTAAAGAAGCTCCATGGAGGTTTTATGAGAATTGACTAATCCAATTATTGCATTTAAAAACGTATCAAAAGTATTTGAAGACAGCGGTACAGTTGTTTTAAAGGACATTAACTTTGAACTTGAAGAAGGAAAGTTTTACACTCTTCTTGGTGCATCAGGTTCAGGTAAATCAACCATTTTGAATATCATTGCTGGTCTTTTACAACCAACGACTGGTGATGTGTTCCTTGATGGTGAACGTATTAATGAAATTCCAATTAATAAACGTGATGTCCACACTGTTTTTCAAAATTACGCTCTATTTCCACATATGAATGTCTTTGAAAATGTCGCTTTTCCTCTAAAATTAAAAAAAGTCGACAAAAAAGAAATTGAGCGTCGTGTAGAAGAAGCACTTAAAATGGTGCGTTTGGCTGGCTTTGAGAAGCGCCCAATTCAAAAATTATCGGGTGGGCAGCGTCAGCGTGTGGCGATTGCGCGTGCGATTATCAATGAGCCACGAGTAGTCTTGCTTGACGAACCTTTGTCAGCATTGGATTTAAAACTTCGTACAGAGATGCAATATGAGCTTCGTGAATTGCAACAACGTCTTGGTATTACCTTTGTTTTTGTCACTCACGACCAAGAAGAAGCACTAGCTATGTCTGACTGGATTTTTGTCATGAATGATGGCGAAATTGTCCAATCTGGTACGCCTGTTGATATTTACGATGAACCAATCAATCACTTCGTTGCGACCTTCATTGGCGAATCAAACATTTTGCCTGGAACAATGATTGAAGATTATTTAGTTGAGTTCAATGGCAAACGTTTTGAAGCAGTTGATGGTGGTATGCGACCAAATGAAGCGGTTGAAGTTGTCATTCGTCCAGAAGATTTGCAAATCACAATGCCAGAAGAAGGAAAACTTCGTGTTAAAGTTGATACACAACTTTTCCGTGGTGTTCACTATGAAATTATGGCTCATGATGAACTTGGCAATGAATGGATGATTCACTCAACACGCAAGGCGATTGAAGGAGAAGTCATCGGTCTTGATTTTACGCCTGAAGATATTCACATCATGCGTCTAAATGAGACAGAAGAAGAATTTGATGCTCGTCTTGAAGAGTATGTTGAAATGGAAGAGCATGAAGATGGTTTGATTCATGCTATCGAGGAGGAGCGAAATGAAGAAAAATAGTTTCTTCTCCATTCCATATATTTTATGGTTGTTGCTGTTTGTCATTGCGCCAGTTATTTTGATTTTGTGGCAATCATTTTTTGATATCCAAGGTCAATTTACGCTTGATAACTACAAGACTTTCTTTAGTTCTTGGACTTATCTTAGAATGAGTTTTAACTCAATCTTGTATGCGGCTATTATTACTTTGGTAACTTTGGTCATTTCTTATCCGACTGCTTATTTTTTGACGCAACTTAAGCACAAGCAACTCTGGTTAATGCTGGTTATTTTGCCAACTTGGATTAACCTTTTGTTAAAAGCTTACGCTTTTATGGGTATTTTTGGCCAACAGGGTGGTGTCAATGCCTTCTTATCATTTGTCGGTATTGGTCCAAAACAAATCTTGTTCACTGATTTTTCATTTATCTTTGTTGCATCATACATTGAAATTCCATTTATGATTTTGCCGATTTTTAATGCGCTTGATGATATTGATGAGAATTTGATTAATGCTAGTCATGACTTGGGCGGAAATAATTTTCAAACCTTTACAAAGGTTGTCTTTCCATTGTCATTAAACGGTGTTAGAAGTGGTGTTCAGTCTGTCTTTATTCCAAGTTTAAGTCTGTTCATGTTGACACGTTTGATCGGTGGTAACCGAGTAATAACACTTGGTACTGCAATTGAGCAACATTTCCTAACAACACAAAACTGGGGAATGGGTTCTACTATTGGAGTGATTTTAATCATGGCAATGCTTGTGATTATGTGGATGACTAAGGAGAGACGAAAATGAAAAAATTTGCAAATCTATATTTAGCCTTGGTCTTTGTTATCCTTTATATCCCTATTTTTTACTTGATTTTTTACTCATTTAATCAAGGGGGAGATATGAATGGCTTTACAGGTTTTACTTTAGAGCATTATTCAGAAATGTTTGCGGATAGTCGTTTGATGTTAATTTTGATTCAAACATTTTTCCTAGCATTTTTGAGTTCGATTTTAGCGACAGCAATCGGTACCTTTGGAGCAATTTACATTTATCAATCACGTCAGAAACGTCAGCAATCTATTTTATCTTTGAATAATATTTTGATGGTGGCGCCAGATGTTATGATTGGTGCAAGTTTCTTGATTCTGTTCACCCGTTTGGCTGATATTTTTCACTTTAATCTAGGCTTTATGACTGTTTTACTAAGTCACATTGCGTTTTCAATTCCGATTGTGGTGCTTATGGTATTACCACGACTTAAAGAAATGAATGACGATATGATTAATGCAGCCTATGACTTGGGAGCAACTCCATGGCAAATGCTGAAAGAAGTAATGCTGCCATATTTAACACCTGGAATTATTTCAGGGTTCTTCATGGCATTTACCTATTCTTTGGATGATTTTGCGGTAACCTTCTTTGTTACAGGAAATGGTTTCTCAACACTTTCAGTTGAAATTTATTCACGTGCAAGACGCGGAATCTCTCTAGAAATCAATGCTCTTTCAACGATTGTCTTTATCTTTAGTATTCTGCTCGTGATTGGTTATTACTTCATCTCACAAGATAAGAAGGAGGCTCGCGATGCGTAGACTATATTCGTTTGTTTTCGGAATAATTGCGGTAACTTTTGTCTTGTTTGGTGTCTCATTCTATATGCAACAGACGTCAAGTTCTTCTAGCCAGTCTGATAAATTGGTCATTTACAACTGGGGTGATTACATTGACCCGGATCTGATTACAAAATTTACTAAAGAAACTGGCATTGAGGTTCAATACGAGACTTTTGATTCTAATGAATCTATGTACACTAAAATCAAGCAAGGTGGGACAACTTATGACATTACAGTTCCATCTGATTACATGATTGATAAGATGCGCAAAGAAAATCTTCTTATCAAGCTTGATAAATCAAAGATTAATGGCTTAGATAACATCGGAAAAGAATTTCTCGGCTTAAGCTTTGATAAAAACAATGATTATTCTGTTCCATATTTTTGGGGAACACTTGGTATTGTTTATAATGATACTATGGTTGCAAATGCACCTGAGCATTGGTCAGATCTTTGGAAGCCTGAGTACGCTAATGACATTATGCTTGTTGACGGTGCCCGCGAAGCAATGGGAATTGGTCTTGGAACACTTGGTTATAGCCTGAATACAAAATCATTGGCTGAACTTGATGCGGCATCTGAAAAATTAGATGGTTTAACACCGAATATCAAAGCAGTTGTCGGTGACGAAATGAAAGGCTATATGATTAATGGTGATGCGGCGATCGGTGTCACTTTCTCAGGTGAAGCAAGTGAAATGCTTGATTCTAATGAAGACTTACATTATGTCGTTCCGAGCGAAGGTTCTAATCTTTGGTTTGATAATCTTGTTATTCCAAAAACGGCAAAACACATTAAAGAAGCTTATGCTTTCATTAACTTTATGCTAAAACCCGAAAATGCTGCGCAGAATGCTGAGTACATTGGCTATGCAACACCAAATAATGAGGCTAAGAAGTTATTACCTGATGATGTAAAAAATGACGAGGCATTCTATCCATCAACCGAAACTTTTAAAAATCTAGAAGTTTATGACAATCTTGGTCAAAAATGGCTTGGCATTTATAACGATTTATACTTACAATTTAAAATGTATCGTAAATGATAAATTGAGTTTGGAAATTTCCAAGCTCTTTTTTAATGAGCTCGAAATCATCACTAAGATTTGATAAAATAGTAATGAGAGTTTTTTGAAAATCTTTAATAACAGTTTGAACTTAATAAGATTTAGTAAGGAGTAGTAAATGGAAAGTTATCGTAGGGAGTATGAGTTTTCTCTATCCTCGATTTTGAGTTTCGTATGGCGAGGAATTGTAGTTGGGTGCGCTGCAGGAATTGTGGTTAGCCTTTTTAGACTCTTGATTGCAAAAATCTTTGCCCAAGTTGTCAAATATTACCAACTATCACATGAAAATCCTGCTTTGCTAGGTTTGATTTTGCTAGTAAGTGTGATTGTGGTTGTTGCAATTGGATTTTTGGTGAAATCTGACTCTGATATTAAGGGTTCTGGTATTCCTCACGTGGAAGGAGAGTTAAAGGGGCTTCTTCACCCTGATTGGTGGTCGGTTCTCTGGAAAAAATTCCTTGGTGGTACTCTAGCAATTTCAATGGGATTTATGTTAGGTCGTGAAGGTCCTAGCATTCAATTGGGAGCAATGGCAGGAAAAGGTGTTGCAAAAACGTTGAAGGCACAGCGTATGGAACAGCGTGTTTTGATTGCTAGCGGAGCAGCAGCAGGACTTTCAGCAGCCTTTAATGCCCCAATTGCTGGTTTGCTTTTTGTTGTTGAAGAAATATATCACCAGTTTTCACGCTTGGTTTGGATATCAGCTCTGGTTGCAAGTTTAGTTGCTAACTTTATTTCTTTAAATATTTTTGGCTTGACCCCAGTTCTTGACATGCCAGGTGAACTTGTTATCCTACCTTTGAAAGATTATTGGCTTTTGCTGATTTTAGGAGCCTTTTTAGGCGCTATGGGTTATCTTTATGAAAAGGTAACGTTAAATGCAGGTGCTGTCTATGATTTCTTAGGAAAAGTATGCCATATTCCGAATTATTTTTATGGCATTTTTGCTGCAGTTTTGATTTTACCGATTGGTTATTTTTATCCCCAATTGCTTGGCGGTGGTAATGGCTTAATCACATCTTTGGCGACAAGTCATTTGACGATTGCAGTAGTTTGCTTGTACTTTGTTATCAGATTTATTTGGAGTACTTTTAGTTATGCGAGTGGTCTCCCAGGGGGAATTTTTCTTCCGATTTTAACTTTGGGGTCTCTTCTTGGGTTTGGATTCGGTCTAGGTGTTAATCAGCTTGGTTTTATTATTACAGCAGCCTTGATTAATTTTCTTGTGCTCGGTATGGCTGGTTATTTTGGTGCCATTTCTAAAGCTCCGCTAACTGCTATGATTTTGGTAACAGAAATGGTTGGTGATTTTCGTCAACTCATGACGATTGCAGTGGTTACTCTGGTTGCGTATATTGTCATGGATTTATTAAAGGGTGAACCAATCTATGAAGCAATGCTAGCTAAGCTATCGATTCCTAAAGATTGTGAAGTCATTGAACCAACGCTTATTGAATTAACTGTATCTGATAAAATCGCAGGTAAACGTGTTTGTGATTTGACGTTACCAAAAAACGTTTTAATTACCACACAAATTCACCGTCAAAAATCAGAGGTTGTACGAGGAAATACGATTCTCAATGCTGGAGATACCATTTTCTTGGTCGTCAACGAACCAGAAATAGGAAAAATTCGTCAATTATTAATGTAAATTACTGAGCAAAAGTTTTGTATCCCCTTTCATTTTCCTAAAAGTTTTGATACAATGGATAGAGTAAGAGGATTGTTACTGGTTAAGCAGGCAAAACCTAATGTACAGTGTAAAGAAATGTCAGTTTGACATTGCCTTTTGTGTACGTTAGTTTTGCCTTTTCTTTCCGAATTTTTTTGAGGGAGTAGTAGATAATGAGGATTGATAAAGTCTATAATAACAACGTTGTTTTAGTTAAAGGTGACAACAACGAAGAAATCATCGTAATGGGGAGAGGTCTTGGTTTTCAAAAGAGACCAGATGATGAGATTGATGCATCCTTAATTGAAAAAACATTTGTTATGCAAGATAGCAAAGCTACTAACGAATTAACACGAGTCTATGTTGATTTGTCTCCAGCAGAGACTGAAGTAGTTCTTGATATTATCAAGCATGGACAAAAAGTTCTTAGTACAACTTTTGACACAGCTTTTTATATAGCACTAGCTGATCACCTCCATTACACACTTCAACGAAATCGTGAGAATTTAACGATTCAAAATCCACTATCTTGGGAAATTCGAAAATTTTTTCCAAAAGAGTATCAATTGGGACGTGATGCTTTGAAGATTGTCTTTGAAAAATTAGGTGTCATTCTTCCAGATGATGAAATCTCATCAATTGCACTTCATTTTATCAATGCTCAGAAGGATTCTGGCATGATAGAACAAAATTATCAAATGTCAAAAATTGTAACAGATATTTTGGGAATTGTACGATTGTTCTATGGTAAGGTTGTTGATGAGGATTCGGTTAGTTATAATCGTTTCATTACTCATATTCAGTATTTTGCCCAACGTGTTGTTAATGGTGTTGTTCAAGGGAAAAATGACAGTTTTTTGTATGAACAAGTAAAATTAAACTATCCTGTAGCTTTTTCGTGTTCTGAAAAGATTAAAAACTATGTTGAAAGTAGCTACGATTTTCCAATGAGCAAGGACGAGCAGGTCTATATTACCATTCATATTCAACGTCTAGAAACTAGTAGTAATTAAGTTTAAATCTTCTCGAATTCAGTTTGAGAAGATTTTTTTGAAAAAAATTCACGATGAAAATATATTGGAAAAAAATGAAAGACCTTGATGCACCAATGATTGGAGAAAGTTTTCTTTTTCATTTCAGTGAAAACGATTAAATTTTCTAAAAAACTTTCGTAAAAGCGCTTGCATTTTATGAAAGCGCATGCTATACTAAGAATTGTTAAAAGGATTGTTACTGATAAGCAGGCAAAACCTAAATAAATACGAGATAATTTCGGCGTTACCGATTGGGCGCAAGAAGTTGTTTGGTGTTTATTTAGGTTTTTTCTGTTACTTAGAAAGGAGCCAATTATGGCTAAATATACTGAATTAGCTCAAGACATTTTAGCACACGTTGGTGGTAAAGAAAATGTCAACAGCTTAAAACATTGTGTCACACGTCTTCGTTTTGATTTGAAAGATGAATCAAAAGCAGATGATGATTATCTCAAACAACGCGACGGTGTTGTAACGGTTGTTAAAGCCGGAGGTCAATACCAAGTTGTTATCGGAAATCACGTTCCAGATGTTTACGATGAAGTTCTTAAAGTTGGTGGCATTGCTGCTGGGGGAAGTCTTGATATCGATGAAGGAGACGGACCAAAAGGAAATCTCTTTGATAGATTTGTTGATTTGATTTCAGGTATTTTCCAACCATTCCTTGGACCACTTGCTGCCGCTGGTATTGTTAAAGGTGTAGTTGCTATTTTGGGGGCAACTCTTGGATGGTCAGCAGATAATAATGCACTTTATGCTATTTTAAATGCTGCTGGTGATGGTTTCTTCCAATACTTACCAGTTTTAATCGCATTTACTTCAGCTCGAAAATTCAAGATGAACGAATGGACAGCAGCAGCGATTGCTACAGCACTAGTTTATCCTGATATTGCAACAACAGTTGCGACTCTGACAAAAGCAGGGATCAATAACGTTTTAGGTATTCCTTTTGAATTACCTTCATCAGGTTCATACCTTTCAACTGTAATGCCAGTTATCTTGGCAGTTTGGGTTGCTTCATTGATTGAAAAATGGATGAAGAAAATCACTCCAGATGTTGTTAAAGTTTTTGTCGTTCCATTTGTTACAATTATTGTAACTGTTCCATTGACTTTCTTGGTTGTAGGACCAGTTGCAAATTACGCATCTGATTTAATTTCAAATGCCTTTACATCAATTATGAACTTTAGTCCAATCGTTTATGGATTGTTACTTGGTGCTTTGTGGCAAGTTATGGTTATGTTTGGTCTTCACTGGGCACTTGTTCCACTTGCAATGCTTCAATTCTCACAAAATGGATGGACTGATATTCTTCTTGCTGCAGCTCTTCCAAACTTTACACAAACAGGTGTTCTTGCAGCGATTATGCTTAAAACAAAAGAACAAAAAGTTAAAACAATTGCAATGCCAGCATTCATTTCATCAATCTTTGGTGTCACTGAACCAGCAATTTATGGTATTACACTACCAATGAAAACTCCATTCTACATTTCATGTGCAGTTTCAGGTTTGATTGGTGCAGGTCTATCACTCTTCCATATTAAGATGTACGCTTTCGGTGCAATGGGTATTTTCCAATTCCCAGCATGGGTTAGCCCAACTGATGGCATGACTCCAATGTGGATTGGTCTTGCATTCACACTTGCTGCAATTCTTATCTCATTTGCTATCCAAATGGTTGCTCCAGTTCCTTACCTTTACGGTGGACCAAAAGATGAAACTCCAAAAACTGAAGAAAAACCAGCACAACCAGTTGCTGAACTCAAAGAATTAAAACAAGAAATCATTGCTAGCCCTATTTCTGGTAAAGTTATCAAACTTGAAAATGTTCCTGATGAAGTATTTGCTTCTGGAGCTATGGGTAAAGGTATTGCTGTTGATCCAGCTGAAGGTGTAGTAGCAGCACCAGCATCTGGTGAAATCACTCTTGTCTTCCCAACAGGACACGCTATTGGTATGCGTACTGAAAATGGTGCAGAAATCTTGATTCACGTTGGTATGGATACTGTATCACTTGAAGGTAATGGATTCAACACTCTTGTTAAAGTTGGCGATAAAGTTCAAGCAGGTCAAAAGTTACTTGAGTTTGATTTAGATACTATCCGCAAAGCAAATCTTCCAGTAATCTCACCAATTATTGTGACAAATTCATCAGATTATGAAGATGTTTTGACAACTCAAGATAAACAAATTACTACAGGCGACTATCTCCTCACTACACTCGCCTAGCAAAAAGGGAGCGCGAAAAGCGCTCTTTTTTGTTGCTGTAAAACTCGAAAATTAATTAAAAAAACTAAGCCGTTTTGGCTTAGTTTATTTAGTATTTTTAGCTGGATTAATTAAGATTCGGCTTTCTTTTCTTTTGCTGAATTGTTTGCGGTATTGGCTTGGAGTCAACTCATAGTAGCGCTTGAACTGACGATTAAAATTAGATAAATTATTAAAACCAACGGCTGTTGCAATTTCAAGAACTGGATTTGAAGTATTGATTAGCATGTCACATGCTTTACTAAGTCGAACTTGAATGATAAATTCAGTACATGAACTTCCAGTATGTTGCTTAAAAACAGCCATGAAATGCGTTTTGCTGTATCCCATGAACTTCGATAGATAATCAATTGAAAGATTCTTTTGGTAATTGTTATTAATGAAATCAATCAATTCACGAATTTGCTCGTTTTTACGGTAAGTATCATCGGTGTTTTTGCGTAAGACATAACGATAGTAAAAAAGTAGATAAAGAAATTCGTTAAGTTTTGATTTTAACATTAATTCAAAGTGACGTCCTTCGTTTTTTGAAAGTTCAAAAATAGTAAAGAGACATTCTTTGATTTCTTCATATCCTTCCATACCAGGTTGAATGCGGGGAACAAATTTGTAAAGACTTGTTTGCAAAGGCTGCAAATACCTTAGACTAACTTGGTCAACGATTGAATAGCCAATCATATCTAAGTGAAAGCGGAAAGTATCAGTCACATGCTTTTGATTTTCAAGCGGGTGAATAGAATGCATTCCATTAGGTCTGATGAGGATAATATCACCAGCTTGACTATTGAAATAATCATAGTCAATGTGAAAACGTGCAGAACCTTCATAGATATAATTGATTTCAACCTCTGGATGCCAGTGAAAAAGTACGTCAGGACGGCCGTTCTCAACGACTGTACTGTAATAGTCGTAAGGCAATAGATGTTTACTTTCATCTATTTTTACTTCATGAGCAGAATTAATCTTATTCATATAACAATCCTTCTAATCATATCATAGTATTATAATACCCTTTTATTATATCAAAAGTTTTTGAAAAATGGAAGCGTATTCTAGAAAAGGTTTTCATAGATTTTCCAAAAAATATCAAGATTAAAGTATTATCGGTTGGAAAAGCGCTAGCGATATTTTCATGAAAGGGTGCCCTTCTTTTTAGCTATTTTGACTCAAAAGTAGTAGAATGGAAGGGTAAACATAATGTTAATAAAAGTCGTTCAAGGAGGAATTATCATGGAAGAATTGAAAAAAGTTCTCTTAGCTGGTATTGGTTTGACGTCAATGACTTTGGAAAAAGCTGATGCTTTTGTTAAAGAGTTAGTCGAAAAAGGACGCCTCACTGTTGACGAAGGAAAGGAATTACAGTCTGAACTCAAGAGACGAAGTGAAGACGAAGCAAAAGAATTCTTAACTGATCTTGATAGAAAAACAAAGCCAATTCAATACGCTACCAAGGAAGATGTTTCTCGTCTTGAAGACAAGATTGATGCACTGTTGAAAAAGTCAAATATCCTAAATTAGAAAAGGTGGAGTATGTCAGGTAGACGCTTACGAGAAATCATTGGTGCTTTTAGTTCAGTTGGATTAACGTCTATAATCGAAAAAGGAAAAGCAGCAGAAGATAAATCAACGCCAAGAAAACTACGTCTTGCTTTTGAAAAATTAGGGCCAAGTTTTGTAAAAATTGGTCAAATTTTATCAACACGAAGTGATTTATTTCCTGAAGCTTATGTCAAAGAATTGAGTAAACTGCAAAGTAATGTGCTTCCATTGCCAACTGAATTGGTGATGGAAGCTATTTCTGCTGAGCTTTCTGGTCCAGTTTCAGCTTATTTTACTGAAATTACACCAGAGCCCTTGGCAAGTGGCTCAGTAGCTCAGACACATTGCGCTCGATTGTTAAATGGCCGAGATGTTATTATCAAGATTCAACGTCCAAATTTACCTGAAATCATTGAACAAGACTTGACTTTGTTAATTCGATTGTCCAGACGTGTTCCAAAAGCCATGCTACCGATGGTTAATCTACCTGAAGTTCTACAACAGATAAAGGAAAGCTTGACACGTGAGATTGATTTTCGCAATGAAGCGCAAGCTATGATTACTTTTGC
Source organism: Streptococcus equinus (assembly GCF_049393735.1). GTDB lineage: Bacteria > Bacillota > Bacilli > Lactobacillales > Streptococcaceae > Streptococcus > Streptococcus equinus_G. Next base: position 994,337 of record NZ_CP185946.1, on the reverse strand, counting down.
TGAACTCAATCAAAACGTTAAATGTGTCGCCATTCCAGAAGTTTATGATGAATTTACAACTCCTCGAATGATTGTTGAAGACTACGTTTCAGGTATTCCAATTAATCATTATGATGAGTTGGTTAAAGCTGGTTATGACCTTGAAGATGTTGGTAAAAAGCTCATGTTAAGCTTTATCAAGCAAGTCTTTAAAGATGGATTTTTCCATGGTGATCCACACCCAGGAAATCTTTTTATTTCTGATGGAAAGATTTATTTCATTGATTTTGGTATCATGGGAAAGCTTGAAAATGGTATGCGCGTGGCTTTAAACGATATTTTATATAGCTTTACGGCTCAAGATGTTGAAGGAATGATGCAAGGAATTCTTGCGGTCACAAGCTTTGATACATCGATGAACAAAACGGCGTTAGCTCAAGATGTTGAACGCATGCTTGCCAAGTATTCTAGCCTTGACATCGGTGCTTTATCTATCACAGATTTAATTGAAGATTTGCTTAATGTATTTGTCAAAAATGGTCTAAAGGCTTCGCCACAGATTACTATTCTGGAAAAAGCTGCACTTCAAATTGAAGGGATTTTTCGAGAATTAGCGCCAGAAGTTGATTTAATGACTCTTGCTAAGAATTATTTCTTGGAAAATATGGGACCAGATATGCTCAAACAAGCCTTGAATAAAGAAACTTTGCTTATTGAGCTATTCTACCAACTCAAAAATGGTAAAAATATTCCACGTAGGCTCAATCAACTTTTAGAGCAGGTGCTAAATGGACGTATCTTGGTTAATCATGACCTGTACGACTACACAAATCGCATCAAGTTCTTTAATCGAGTGGCTAATCGGTTTGTTGTAAGCATTCTCTTTTTTGCTGTTTTAATGGCGGCAACTATTTTGAGTTTTAATCTCCAAATGACACCAGTATCGATAGGGTTATTTATTGTAGCAGGCTTGCTTTTTATGTGGGATTTACTTCTCATTTTGAAAAAATAATACTGAAACAAGATAGATAGAATTTCCTAATGACTTAGGAAATTTTTTCTATTTCTATTTTTGTAACCGCTTGCTATAATGGCATTGTAAAAAACAAGGAGGATATGTAATGGCTAAGTTACCAGATAATTTTTTGTGGGGTGGTGCAGTTGCTGCTCACCAACTTGAAGGTGGTTGGAAAGAAGGAGGAAAAGGACTCAGTGTTGCTGACGTAATGACAGCAGGACGTCATGGTGTTCCTCGTGAAATCACCGATGGTGTTGTTGAAGGAAAATATTATCCAAACCATGAAGCGATTGATTTCTATCACCACTACAAAGAAGACATTGCTTTGTTTGCTGAAATGGGCTTCAAATGTTTCCGTACTTCAATTGCATGGACACGAATTTTCCCAAATGGGGATGAATTAGAACCAAATGAAGCTGGTTTGCAATTTTACGATGACTTATTTGATGAATGTTTGAAACATGGTATTGAACCAGTTGTGACTTTGTCTCACTTTGAATTGCCATATCACTTGGTTAAAGAATACGGTGGTTTCACAAATCGTAAATTGGTTGACTTCTTTGTTCGCTTTGCTGAAACTTGTTTCCGTCGCTACAAAGATAAAGTTAAATATTGGATGACATTCAATGAAATTAATAACCAAGCTAACTATCAAGAAGATTTTGCTCCATTTACAAACTCTGGTATCGTCTACAAAGAAGGTGATGATCGTGAAGCAATTATGTATCAAGCAGCTCACTATGAATTGGTAGCGTCAGCGCGTGCGGTTAAAATTGGTCGTGAAATCAATCCTGATTTTCAAATTGGTTGTATGATTGCTATGTGTCCAATTTATCCCGCAACATGCAATCCAAAAGATATCTTGATGGCACAAAAGGCAATGGAAAAACGCTATTATTTTGCTGATGTGCATGTGCATGGCTTCTATCCAAATCACATTCTTAAATATTGGGAACGTAAAGGCATTGATGTCGATGTGACAGAAGAAGACTTGGCTGATTTGAAAGAAGGAACTGTTGATTATATCGGCTTCTCATATTACATGTCATTTGCAATTGATGCTCACCGTGAAAATAACCCTCACTTTGACTACCTTGAAACAGAAGATTTGATTAAAAATAAATACGTCAAAGCTTCTGAATGGGGTTGGCAAATTGACCCAGAAGGACTTCGTTATAGCTTGAACTGGTTTACTGATATGTATCACTTGCCACTTTTCATCGTAGAAAATGGTTTTGGTGCGATTGACCAAGTTGAAGAAGATGGTATGGTTCACGATGATTACCGTATTGATTACCTTGGTGCTCACATCAAAGAAATGATTAAAGCTGTTGACGAAGACGGTGTTGATTTGATGGGATACACACCATGGGGTTGTATTGACCTTGTCTCAGCAAGTACGGGTGAAATGCGTAAACGCTATGGTTTCATTTACGTTGATAAAGACGATGAAGGTAATGGCACATACAAACGTACACCAAAATTGTCATTTGACTGGTACAAGAAAGTCATTGCATCTAATGGTGAAGACATTTAACGTTTGATTTGAATTGATAACCTTTGTGAGGGTGTAATCTCTTACCTCACGAAGGTTTTTAGATGGTTGTAAGAAAGAGAGAAGTTTATGATTGGATATATTGCGGCTTGTTTGACAACTTTTGGTTTTTTACCACAAATGATTAAAGTTTTAAAAACAAAAGATGTTGAGTCTATTTCACTAGGCATGTATACCATGTCAGTATCTGGTATGGCATTATGGTTGGCTCATGGCATTTCTGTTTCAGATCCAGCTCTAATCGTAGCTAATTCCATTTCTGTTGCTCTAGCAGGAATTATCCTAATTTGTAAAATCATTTATAAATAAACTTAAAAGTCTTTAAAACGTTGATAAGTCGATGTTTTAAAGGCTTTTTTACAAGGGAAATGTCGTGCAATCTTCCTATTTAATCACAGGAATAAGGTTTACAGAAAATAATTGACAGGGCTTTCAAAAAAAGATTATAGTAATCGTATAATTCGAGTGTTCCTGTTAGGAACAAGGAGGTGTTTAAGGTATTATGGTGACGATTCTAGCAATTATTTTTGGACTCTTGTTAATTTTTGCAATCATTCGTGTTGCCCAGATTAAACTCGGTCTTACCAAAGGTCCAATTTACCATTATTCGATTGCTATGCAGCATGGCCTGAAGTTGCCAGATTTGAGAAAAAATCATAATCTCAGAGGAAAGATTAAGATTATTTCAGTGACAGATGACACTTGTATAGTACAATCAAAGATTAATGATACTGAGCTGAAAACAACCTTGATGAAAGATTATGGTTTGGATTCAACTCAGGTACTTGTCGAAGAAGTTCAAAAATAAAAAAGTTAATATTTGTGACATTTTGTTTTAAAAAATAATTGTTTTTTTTGTATAAATGTCTTATAATGCCAATGAAGTCTTAAGAAACGCTTCAGAATAAAAGGCATAAGGAGATTAACGATGTTAGAAACAATAGGAATTATTGTAATGCTTGCTTTTATTGCGGCTGCTATTTACACAGTTCATGCGAAACTATGGGTGACAAAAAACTTTGGATATAATTACGTGATAGTGGTGAAAGACGAAGTAACATTGCCTGATTTAGCAAATAATTCACATCTTAAAGGAAAACTTAGAGTCGTTGGCTCATCAGACGACACTTTCAGTGTTCAATCACACCTCAACGATGTGGAATTGAAAAAGATTTTAATGGCAGACTATCACTTATCAGATGAGCAGGTCTATATTCGCCCTGCACAACTATCTGGTGCACTTGGTATGATGTAGGAGATGTAAAAATGCTTCGTTTTAATTTATGGCTTGTACTTTTTTTGGTTGCAATTGCAGCTGCTTGGTTTGGAACAAGTAAATATCGAAAAAATTATGATAATCAAGGTGAACAAATGGGAGGTCCCTATATTATCAAGTTTTCAAATCTTGATAAGCAGCCAGATATTTTAACAAATCAAAAAATTGCTGAAACAATTCAACTGCTTCATAAGGATTCTAAAGGCTATCGTGTATATTCTAAGGTGAATGATGAAAAACTTAAAAAGCTAATTATCAATGAGTTAGGTTTGCAAGAAAATCAAGTTTTTGTGATTTACACAAAACTATTTATTCCAGCTTTCTTTTAGAGAAGTCAGACTAGTTTTCTAGTCTGTCTCTTTTTTTCTAAAAAAATCAAGTATTTTCCGTAGCGGAAATTTTTTAATGCGGAAAAAAGACTATTTTTACAGTAATTTCCGCAATGTTAGGAATTTTTTCCGTATTGCAAAGGAAAAAGAATGCGTTTACATAATGGATGCGTTTTCATATAATATCAGTGTAAACAAAAAACAAAGGAGATTCACATTATGGCTAAACAAGCTTTAATTATCTGTGCAGGCGGTATGTCATCATCAATGATTGCTAAAAAAACTATGACATACCTTCAAGAAAAAGGTGAAGACATTGAAATGGACGCTGTTGGTGTTCCAGAAGGTCAAAAACGTATTGAAGCTGATAAATATGATTTGTATCTTGTCAGCCCACAAACAAAAATGAACTTCAAACAATTGGCAGATGCAGCTGCTAAGAAAAACAAACCAATCGTTCAAATTCCACCACAAGCTTACATTCCAATCCCAATGGGAATTGAAAAAATGGCAGCTTTGGTGAAAGAAAACATCTAACGCCTAATGTGATATAATAGTTCTATTGTTGTTTGGAGGTGTCCTTTTCTGTGTTAAACAAAAAAGAAAAGCAAATTATTCAATATCTAACAAAAGATAAAGAACAATTTGTAACTAGTAAAGAACTAGCAGCTCACATGGGATGTTCGGATAGAACAATTAGAACTTACTATAAAACACTAGTTGAAAAATTAGATAATCATTCTGGACTTGATTTGATTTCTAAACAAGGATACGGCTATAAGCTTGATATCTTAGATGACGATGCTTATGCTGATTTCTTGGAAGAAAATCACATCAATGATCACCATTTTAATTATCAAAGTGTAACGGATATCAATGATCGCTACAATTTTCTGTTAAATAAATTGTTGTTTGAACAAAACGAAATTTATTTTGATGATTTAGCAGATGAATTATTTGTTAGTCGATCAACTTTATCCAGTGACTTTAAAAAGATTAGAGAAAAGTTTAAACCGTATCATTTAAAAATTGAAAGCAAAGCCAATAAGGGTGTTTACGTGATGGGGCAAGAACGTGATAAACGTCGATTCATTATGGATTACTTTATCGATTCTGGTTTCATCAATACCATGCATTCATATGTTGATAATGAGTTGCTAAATCAAAGGATTTCTTTTGAAGAGTTAACGATTATCGTTCTTGATGAGTGCCGGGAGGGTGGTCTTAAATTATCAGATTTTGTGATTCAAAATTTGGTCATCCATATTGCTTTAGCTATTAGACGTATTACTGAAGGTTTTCGCATCAGTAAGGTGTCTGATGATGAAGTGGTGCTGAGAGGTTTGGCAGAACGACGTGTTGCTGAAAATATTTTAAAACGTGTTTCAGTTTCAACAGGAATTCATTTTCCGATTGAAGAAGTTGATTACATTACACTTCACTTGGTGTCAAAAGGTCACGGGAACTCTTGTCACATTTCTGAGATTTTGCAGGAACAAATTCGTCAGGAATTGGTTGACGGTATCGACCACATAAACCCATCAGTGAAAAATGATTTTCAACTGATTGAAGGGCTTTTAGCTCATCTGTCTACTATGTACATTCGTTTGCAAGGAAAGGTTGTTATGGAAAATCCTTTAACAGCAGAAATCCAAGCCAACTATCGTGACATGTATCAGCTAGCAGAGCGCGTGGTGTCAAATATGCCAACTTTCAGTCCTTATACTTTGTCACCGAATGAAATCGCATACATTGCTCTGCATTTTATGGCGGCAAAAGAGCGTTACAAAGAACAGCGTAAGTACAATGTTCTTGTTATCTGTGCCACAGGTTACGGAAGCGCTCAAATGCTTAAGAGCAGAATTGAAAATGAGCTCGGGAACTTAGTTTCAATTACAGATGTTATCGGATATTATGAAATCAATGATGAAAAGTTAAAAGGGATCGATTTCATCGTATCTTCCATCGATTTATCAAATCTGATGTTCAACATTCCAGTATTTACGGTTTCAGTATTTTTAAATGATGAGGAATTGAAAGATATTAAACATGGAATCGCTCATTTGAATACCTCTATGGCAAATGTCGAAGATCATCAAGCTGAACTTAGTGTTAAGGATGTTTTTGACGATTATTTTTCAGAAGATTATTTCTTCTTAATGTCAAATGCGACAAAAGAAGATGTTCTGAGAAAATTGGCTGAGAGTATTTCAATTAATGAAAATGTTCAATTTCAAAAGCGTTTATTGGATATGATGAAACAACGTGAGGCAATGAGTTCGATTGTATTCGGAGAAAATGTCGCTGTGCCACATCCACTAAAAGCCGTTGGAAGCAAACATCACTTTGCAGTAGCCATTGTCAAGGATGGTGTTAAATGGGATGAACAATATTCTTCAATTAAAATAATCTTTTTAATGTCAATGTCAATTCATGATAATGATGGCTTACCAGAGTTGACATCTGCCATTGTAGATTTGGTTGATAATCCAAAACTTCAAGACCAAATGTTAGCTTGCCAATCATTTGATGAATTTAAAAAAATATTTTTATCCATCTAAAAGGAAGTAGGAGTTATATGAATTCAGAAGAATTGCAAGTTGCAGCATTTGAAATTATTCTAAATTCTGGGAATGCTCGTTCCATTGTGCACGAAGCATTCGATGCTATGCGTGATGGAGATTACGCGCTAGCAGAAGAAAAGTTGAAAGAGTCAAATGATGAACTGCTAAAAGCCCACCAATCACAAACCCACTTGTTACAAGAATATGCAGGTGGTAAAGAAATTAATGTTGAAATCATTATGGTTCATGCCCAAGACCATTTGATGACAACAATGACACTTCGTGAAGTGGCACTTGAAATGTTAAATCTATACAAAAAACTTGGTTAGTTAGGCAAGAAAGGGGATAGCTATGGCTGCATTAACAGAAAAAGAAAAAAGAGAATTAGATGCTACAAGACGTGAAAATGGGATTAAAAACATGTATTACACACGTTACTTTCTCATTCGTTACGTGGTTGCCTTCTTCTTTTTCGTAAATCTGTACTGGATTTTGATGTTCCTATCAGCCAGCCGAATCAGTCTAGTTATCATCCCAGTTCTTATGGCGATTTTTGGTGCTGTTTGTATGTGGGAACAGTCGAGGATGTATTCAAGGGAGCAAAAACCTGCGGTTAAAACGCAATTTTATTTCCAAACGATTATTGCATTAAATGTCATTTTAATGATTGCTACTTTATTTAATCAATATCCATACTTTTATCCATTCTTGTCTGAAAATAGTACGACTCAGATTTTCCTACTTGTGGTGCTTTTACTCGGGATTATGATTGCATCATGGATGTTAGTAAAACTTGGACGTATTAATCGAAATTCTGACAAACAATATTACCGCATTCAACAATATTTGGCATCAATTAATTAGTTTATAAAAAATTCAACAGTTTTTAGGAGGAGAAGAAAATGTTTGAATTCTTAGAAAAGTACTTGATGGGGCCAATGGCTAAAGTGTCTAATTGGCGTCCTGTCCGTGCAATTGTTGCCGCTGGTATGGCCAGTATTCCATTTACTATTGTGGGGTCAATGTTCCTTGTCTTGAGCATTATTCCACAAGCCTTTCCAATTCCTGCCTTAGCCACTATTTGGGCAAACTCAGTTGATAAGATTGCACCACTATACTTGCAAGCTTACAACTGTACAATGGGTATCTTGTCTCTATACTTTGCCATTGTTATTGGTTATGAATACACAAAAATCTTCGCTGATGAAGACGAACTTGATGTAGATCCAGTTTACGGTGCTTTGCTTTCAGTATTTGCGTACTTCTTGACAATTCCACAACTATTTGTCAAAAATGGTGCATTTGAATACTTGAATGTTAAAGGTGCAACAATCAATGGTTGGACTGTCGGTGGTAACAGCCTTGATCGTTTGTCAACTTCAGGTATGTTTACAGCTATTTTGATGGCACTTCTTGCTGTACAACTTTACAAGACTTGTATTAAACGTCAATGGGTTGTAAAAATGCCAGAAGCTGTTCCTTCAGGTGTTGCTCGCTCATTCTCAGCTTTGATTCCAGCAGCAGTTGTAGCTTTTGTTGTTCTTATCATCAATGGTGTCTTCATTTCACTTGGTACTGATATCTACAACGTTGTTGCTATTCCATTTGGATTCGTTAAACATATCGCAAACTCTTGGCTTGGTATTGTTGTTATTTACCTTCTTGTTCATGCTTTGTGGATTGTTGGTATTCACGGTGCTAACATTGTCATGGGTCTTGTTAACCCAATCCTTTTGTCAAATATGGCAGAAAACGTTGATGGAGCTCACATCGCATTTGCCGGTGAATTCTCAAACTCATACGTTATCATGGGTGGTTCTGGTGCAATGCTTCTTGCCTGTGTATGGCTTGCAGTAGCAGCTAAATCATCTCAACTTAAAATGCTTGGTCGTGCAGCTATGGGTCCTGCAATCTTCAATATCAACGAACCACTTATCTTTGGTCTTCCAGTTGTATACAACCCAGTTCTTGCCCTTCCATTCATTTTAGCACCAATCGTGAGTGCTTCAATTGCATACTGGTCAATCAAACTTGGTTTTGCAGCTGTTTCTATCATCCAAACTCCATGGCCAACACCAATCGGTCTTGGTGCTTACATCGGATCAGGTGGTAACATCGGTGCTGTTATTACATCTCTAGTTTGTGCCCTTGCAGCATTCTTTGTTTGGTTCCCATTCCTTAAAATGTATGATTTGAAACTTCTCAAAGAAGAAGGCGTAGAAGCTTAATAAAAAATTAAGAGCGGGTGTTCCCGTTCTTTTTTTATGTTGAAATGAAAAATAATAAGATTTATTTCATACGATAGTATTATTTTTTCTGAAGATATTCAAAGAAATTTTCAGGAATCTATCGTATAATGAAAGTAAAGGAGACTCATATGACAGTAAAAGTAATTGCAACAGATATGGATGGAACGTTTTTAACAGATTCAAAAACATACGACAAAGATCTCTTTGAACGTCTTTTTGATCATTTTCTTGAAGAAGGCATTAAATTTGTGGTAGCAAGTGGTAATCAATATCGTCAGATTATCAAGCAATTTCCAAAACACAAACATTTGATGTCATTTGTCGCCGAAAATGGTGGTCACATTGTTGAAAATGGAAGAACGTTACAGGAAGAATTTGAAACGACAGAAGCTGTGTCAGCTTTGGTGAATCACATTGAGAAAGAGTATCCTGATGCTATTATAAATTTAGCTGGCAAGAGCTCATCATATCTTCTAAAATCAACTCCAATTAAAGCCAAGAATATGTTGCAATACTATTTACCAGTTTTAAAATACGTTGATAATCTTCATCCAATTCCTAATGATGAATTTTTCAAAGTGACCTTGCTTGTTCGTGATGAATTAACATTTCAAGTTTGCGATGAAATCAATACACTTTTTGAAAAGTATGAGCTAACAGCAACGTCTAGTGGATTTGGTTGTATCGATGTAATTCCGTCACATGTTCATAAAGGAACTGGGCTTGATTTTTTACTCAATCATTGGGGATATGGTCCAGAAAACCTTATGGTATTTGGTGACGGTGGTAATGATATTGAAATGATGAAATTAGCTAAGTACTCTTTTGCTATGTCTAATGCACCGCAAGCTATTAAAGATATTGCTAGTTATCAAGCACCATCAAATCAGGAAAATGGGGTACTGAGAGTCTTGTCAGATTATTTCTTGAAGGGGGATAGATTGTGATTAAATTAATTGTTAGTGATATGGATGGAACGTTTTTAAATCCAAAAGGGGCATATGACAAAGAACGTTTCCAAAAATTACTTGATAAAATGACTGAAAAAGGCATCTCTTTTGTAGTAGCAAGCGGTAATCGCATGGACCGTTTGAATGCTATTTTTTCAAGAATTTCTGGCAACATTGATTTTGTTGCTGAAAATGGAGCGCTTGTTATTGATCATGGTGAAGTGATTGCGCGTGAGTCTATGTCAGAAGAACAGGTAAATGCTGTTCTTGATTTTTTTGATGGTAAATTTCAAGATTATCGTATTGTACTTTCAGGGATTGATTCAGCTTACGTTATGACTGGAACTGATTTTGATATGGAAGCCTTTGATTTCGAATTAGAAGATGTACAACAATTTTTCAAAAATATGGTTCAAGTTGATGATTTTCATAAACGCCCTGCTGACCCGATTGTTAAAATCACGATGACCGTTAGTGAAAAGTCTGCTAAAAAGGTCACAAAACGATTTAACCGAGCTTTTAAAGGTGAGCTACGCGCAGTCGCAAGTGGTTATGGTGCTGTTGATATTATCAAAACTGGCATTCATAAAGCTTGGGGAGTGCAAACGTTAATGTCTAAATATGACATTAAACCAGAAGAGGTTGCTGCTTTTGGTGATGGCGGTAATGACCGTGAAATGCTTGAATTAGCTGGACATTCTTATGCAGTTGCTAATGCTTCAGATGAGATTAAAAAGGTTGCTCGCTACATTATTCAATCAAATGCTAGAGATGGAGTGCTCAATACGATTGAAAACATACTAGAAAGAGGAATCTAATGACGGATTTTCAAGTTTTGTACCAAAAAGATGATGTTAAAGAATTTCGAGCTTATGTTCTAAAGGATCAGCAGGAGCAGTTATGGGAAAAATACACTGCGCTTAATAAGCTTGCTTCACAACCAAACATTGTTTTTGCTGGTGATTCAATTACCGAATTTTTCCCAGTCCATGAAATGCTTCAATCAGACTTGAAAGTTTACAACCGTGGCATTCATGGCATCAATAGTCTACAGTTATTAGAACACATCGACAGTCAAATTTTAGACTTGCAGCCAAGTAAAGTTTTTTTATTGGTTGGTGTCAATGATTTGAAAAATCGACAACCAGAGGAAGTCTGTGAAACTGTGTGTGATATCATTGATAAAATTCATCAAAAATTGCCAGAAACCCAGATTTTCCTACTATCAGTCTTTCCGATGAATGAATCGCCTGAATTTGTTCGCACGTCAAGTCTTCGAAACAATAAAAGTATTTCAATACTAAATGAGCTTCTCAGCCATTTGGCAAGCGACAAAGTGAAATGGATTGACGTTCATGACTTGCTTTGTGATGAATCTGGACAATTACGTCGTGATTTAACGGTTGATGGGCTTCATTTGACGATAGATGGTTATGCTATCATTTCTAAAGTTATCCAACACTATTTATAGTTAGATAGTATCAGATTCTAAGATAATAATGCAAGATTGCGCTTTCAAATGACGGTATAATATTATTGTAAAACATTGAAAGAAGGAATGAATAGATGACAAAAACATTTCCAAAAAATTTCCTTTGGGGTGGCGCAATTGCTGCAAACCAAGCCGAAGGAGCATACAATGAAGATGGTCGAGGACTAGTTGCAACAGATGTAACAACTGGTGGTAGTGTTAATTCACCTCGTTATATGACATATATTGATAAAGATGGTAATCCTGGTAAAGTACCAGCTATGGGACACAATGGGAAAATTCCAGAAGGTGCAAAACATGCGGTTCTTGATACTGAACATTATCCAAACCATACAGCGGTAGATTTTTATCACCGCTATAAAGAAGATATAAAAATGTTTGCTGAAATGGGATATTCAGTTTTCCGTTTGTCAATTTCTTGGGCACGTATCTTCCCAAATGGTGATGATAGAGAACCAAACCAAGCTGGACTTGATTTCTACCGTTCAGTTTTTGAAGAATGTCGTAAATACAATATTGAACCACTTGTTTCAATTTGGCATTTTGATACACCACTTGCTCTTGAAGAAAATTATGGCGGCTGGAAGAATCGTAAACTTATCGATTTTTATGTTCGCTACTGTGAAGTGATTTTCAACGAATACAAAGACTTGGTTAAATATTGGTTGACGTTCAACGAAATCAACAATACAACTATGTTCCTTGATATGTTTGGTGCAAAAGCAACCGATGCTGATTATCAGGAAGGTTATCAAATTCTTCACCACCAATTTGTCGCATCAGCTAAAGCAGTCCAAATCGGACATGCTATCAATCCAGACTTTATGATTGGTAACATGATTTGTGGAATTACATTCTACCCTGGAACTTGTGACCCAGCCGATATCTTGGCTAATGAACACAAATGGCAATCAGGCATTTACTACTGTGGTGATGTTCAAGCAAAAGGTAAATACGGAACTTATGCAAAACGTCTCTGGAAAGAACATAACGTTGAGTTAGATATTACTGAAGAAGACCTCGAAGATTTGAAACGTGGGACTGTTGATATGTACACATTCTCTTATTACATGTCAAATAACGTAACAACTCACACTGGTGTCGAAGAAGTAGCAGGAAACTTCTCAACTGGTGCTAAAAATCCTTATTTGACATACTCTGATTGGGGTTGGGCACACGACCCAGTTGGCCTTCAATACTATCTTGAAAAAATTTATGACCGTTATGAAATTCCATTGATGGTTGTTGAAAATGGTCTAGGCGCTTTTGATACCGTTGAAGAAGATGGTTCAATTCATGATGATTACCGTATTGATTACCACCGTGCTCATATCAATGCTATGGCAGATGCTATTGCTAATGGGGTTGAGCTAATCGGATACACAACTTGGGGATGTATCGATATCGTTTCAGCAGGTACAGGTGAAATGCGTAAACGTTACGGCTTCATTTATGTTGATATGGATGATGCAGGTAATGGTACTCTTAACCGCACACCAAAAGATAGCTTCTATTGGTACAAAGATGTGATTGCATCAAATGGACAAAAGGCTATTGAAGAAGCAACTAATCAGTAACATTATAAATACTTTTTAGACTTCCGTCTTTTGGCGGAAGTTTTACTTTTAATTTGACGGTTTATAAATGATATTTTCTTAAAATTGTATTACAATTATCTTATAATTAAAAATTATGGAGATGGCAATGAAAGTAAAAGGACACGGAACAATTAAAAAATCCAAAGCCTATGGTGCTATTGGTACACTTATCTTATTAGGAAGTTTATCGTTTGCTTTAGGTACAACTTCAATTAGTGCAGATGAAATTACTTCAGAAAATGGTATTAATGTTGAAAATGTTGTAAGCGATAACAACAAAGAAGAGCTGCAATCACAAGATTTAACAGCAAGTGATGAAAGCATAGCTAATGAATCAGCTGAAGTTAACAATGAAGTGACAGTTGATGCTTCGCCAGCAGTTGACGAACAAGCTGCTTCGCCAGCTGTTTCTTCTGGAAATCAAGGAGTAGCAACAGATACTACAACAGTACAAAATGAAAGTCAAAATTCTTCACAAGAAGAACCAAGTACTCTTGTTGAAAATCACAAGGATGAAGAAACTTCTTTAGTTGCAACTTCTCAAACGCAAGTTGAAGAAAGCAAAGTATCTTCGCAAGTTGCTACAGCTCCAGCTGATAGTTCAGTTACGCGACGTAGTGCAACAGGTAGTGCAGTTGACGAAGTAACTAGCGCAACTTTGACAAATAAAGGTTTTGATATCCAGTATAATCAACCGATTACTGCCGGTGCAAAAATTATGTTTGCAGTCTGGTCAGAATCTAATGGCCAAGATGACCTTATTTGGTATACTGCTGACAGTCATGGTCACGCAGTAGCTAAATATACAGGCTCATATGGAACATACAACATTCACACATATCAAAATCTAAATGGAAAGATGATTGGTTTGAATGGACGAACTATTGATGTTCCAAAACCAAGTGCAAAAGTTAGCATTACAAAATTAGATGGTACAACCTATAAAGTAACTGTGTCGGATGTTCCTGTTTATATCACTAGTATTCAGCTACCAACATGGACAGAAAAAGATGGCCAAGATGATATTATCTGGTATGGCACAACTCAAAATTCTGATAGTACTTTTACAAGAATTGTTAGCATTGCTGAACACAATATGGAAAGCGGTTTATACAATGTCCACGTTTATGGTACAAGTGCCGTAACAAACTCTTTGACAGGTTTGACTGGTACTCATTTTGAATCAGATTATAATTTCGGTAACGTGCATGTTGAAGCTAGTTTTGGTCAAAACGGTATTAACATCAGTATGCCAAGTGATGTAAGTTCAGGTATGACAGTCTACCACGCTGTGTGGTCAGCTGAAAATGATCAAGATGATCTTATTTGGTATAAGGTTCCAGCAAATGGTCAATTGACAGCTAAATATACAGGTTCATATGGTACATATCTCATTCACACATACGGTGTTATTAAGGGAAATATGGTCTGCTTGAGTGCGACAAGTATTAATATTCCAAAACCAGAAGTCAAAGCTACAATTACCAAAGAAAGTACTACGACTTACAAGGTAACTATTACTGATGTTCCAGTTTACATGGATGGTATTCAAGTACCAACTTGGACTGAAAAAGGCGGCCAAGATGATATTAAATGGTATAAAGCTACTAAAGCAGCTGATGGTTCATATTATGTCATCATTAGCGAAGCCGAACATAATATGGAAGCCGGTACTTATAATGTCCATATTTATGGTAATAACCATGTGAAGAACGGTTTTACCGGTTTGCTTGGTACGCGCTTTGAAAGTGATTATAAATTTGGTGATGTACAAGTTCGTACATGTCTTGGTAAAACTGGTATCAACATCAGTATGCCGAGTGATGTAAGTTCAGATATGACTGTTTATCACGCGGTGTGGTCAGCTGAAAATGATCAAGATGACCTTGTTTGGTACAAAGTTCCGGCAAATGGTCAAATGACAGCTAAGTTTACAGGTTCATATGGTACATATCTCATTCACACATACGGTGTTATTAAAGGAAATATGGTCTGCTTGAGTGCGACAAGTATTGATGTTCCAAAACCAGAAGTATCTGTTCAAATTCAAAAATTAACAGACTTTTCTGCCCAAGTAACTGTCACGGGTGTTCCGATTTATATTCATGATGTTCAGTTACCAACTTGGACAAACAATAATGGACAAGATGATATCAGATGGTATCATGCTACTAAGCAGGCCGATGGTTCTTATATCTATACCTTCTATGCCAAAAATCATAACTTCGAATCAGGACACTATAATGTTCACGTTTACGGAATAAGTGAAGTAACACATTCGTTGGTTGGTCTTTCTGGTTCAGATGGTATTGATTTAGTATTTGATGAAGAATTGACACACCCAACTGTTGTTGTTGATAATTATGATGCTAACAAAGGGGTATTGCAAGTTGTTGTTTCTGAAACTCAAACAACAAAAGATATTCAAAACGTAACGGTTGCAGCTTGGTCAGACCCAAATCAAAAAAATCTTCACTGGTATAGTTCTGCAAAAGTTGTAAATGGTCAAGTAATCATTACTGTTGATGAAAAATATCATCACAATATTGCTGGAAACTACACTGTCCATGTCTATGTGACAACGGCAGACGACGAAGTGATTGGTATTAATTTAGGTCAATTTGCTTTCAATAATACTGAAGCTACTACAAGCGTTTCAGCAAGCTATAAAGGTACAGGTGTGTACGGTGTTACTGTTTCAGGTGTTTATTCAAACGGAACAGTAAAATATGCGGTATGGTCTGATGTAAATGGACAAGATGATATTAGATGGTATGATGCTACTACTTGTGGAGCAACAGCTACCGGATTAATCAACGTAGCTAATCACTCAGGTAAGGGAATTTATCACGTGCATGTTTACCAATCTGATAATGGTCAAATGTTCTTCCTTGGTGAAACTGAATTTAAAGTAAAACGTACAGACTTCAGTGCACCATACTATAACCAACGTGATGGACGTTGGGCAGAAACTCGCTTTGGTTACTATAGATTTGCTGCAACAGGATGTGTTCCAACTAGCTTATCAATGGTCTTCTCAGCTTTAACAGGAACTGAAGTTTTGCCAACTACAGTAGGAAGTTACCTTTACAACAACACAATTGAGTACAATAGAGGCGGAGAAGGAACTTCTGGAATGGGAATCATATATGCTTCTCGCCAGTGGGGCTTAAAAACGACAGTCTTAAAATCTCAGTCTGCGCTAGCAGCAACGTTGAAGGAAGGTCATTATGTTGTGGCTGCTGTTCAAATGGATAAATTCTCACCTTGGGGATGGGGAACTAGTCATGAGATAGTTCTCAAAGGTTTTTCAAATGGTAATACTTATGTTTACGACCCATATGAAGCTTCAAATAATGGTTGGTATCCAGTTGAATTACTTTGGAAAGAACAAAGTACTCAAGAAGGTGACGTTAACGGTTTAGGACGACCATTTGTAAAAATTACTGATGCATAATAACTAAAACTGGAAGTTTAAGCAACTTCCAGTTTTTATTTTGCGAAAGATTTTTGAAACTGCTATCATAGTATTAGAATACTTTGAAATGGTGAAAAATATGATAAAAATGATTGCAGTGGACATGGATGGTACTTTTCTGGACGGAAAAGGTGAGTATGATTTTGAAAGATTTGAAAAAATTCTTAACGAGCTAGATAAACGCGGGATAATTTTTGTTGTAGCTACTGGAAATCAAATTTCTCGAATGAGACTCACTTTTGGAAAACAAGCAGAGCGTCTTGCTTACGTTGTGGGAAATGGTAGCCATTTGGTTGTAAAAGATGAAACGAAGTACTTAAAAAATTTTACACCAAAGCAGCTCGACCATCTTTTGACCTTTTATCAAAATCATTTTAATGATTATCATATGGTTATCTCGTCGCCTAACCATTCATATATGACAAAGGGTGCTTATAATTGTCAAAATCTAGGAAATCCTGAAAGACTTGCTTATTATAACGCGAGTTTCCCAAATGTAATTCTTCTTGACTCAATGTCTGAGCTTCCGAATGAGCCGATTAATAAGCTAACCATGCAGTTGCCTGAAAAGTTGGAAGAAGATGTAACAAAAGAATTCAAAAAAGAATTTCCAGATTTAGTACCTATGGCTAGTGGTTTTGGCGCCATTGATGTTGTCTTGCCAGGTGTTGATAAAGCGTTTGGTATTAAAAAACTAATGAAATTGCAAAATATCTCAAGCAGTCAACTTATGGCATTTGGCGATGGTGATAATGATTTAGCCATGCTTGAGTTAGCAGAATACTCTTATGCAATGGAAAATGCAACTGACCGTGTGAAAAGCACAGCACGCTTTATTGCTCCTGCAAATACTAAATCTGGTGTTTTTCAAGTTATTGAAAAATATTTAGAATCTCGTTAACACAAAAACTCCTGAGAAATCTCAGGAGTTTAATTTATTTCATACGAGTAAAATATTTTTTAGTTTCACGGATGATAACTGGTGAAAGTGCTAAGAGGGCAATCAGATTTGGCAATGCCATAAGACCATTGACGATATCAGCAATAATCCAGATAAGCTCAAGTTTCAAGAAACCACCAAGTGCAACCATGATAACGAAAACTACTCGGTAAAGTTTAATGTGTTTTGTTCCAAAAAGAAACTCAAAGCAACGTTCACCGTAATATGACCAACCAAGAATAGTTGTAAAGGCAAATAGAACAAGACAGAATGTAAGAGCTAGCGCTCCTGGAGTACCAAAAAGAGAAGAGAAGGCAGCTTGTGTTAACGGAGCACCTTCAAGACCTGCAACTGTCCATTTTTCAGTTACGATGATTGAAAGTCCAGTTAATGTACAGATAATGATTGTATCAATGAAAGTTCCTGTCATTGAGATAAGCCCTTGTTCTACAGGTTCTTCAGTTTTAGCGGCAGCAGCGGCAATCGGAGCAGAACCAAGTCCAGATTCGTTTGAGAAAACACCACGCGCAATACCTTTTTGAATAGCGTCTTTTACAACAGCACCTGCAAAACCACCGACAGCAGCAGTCCCTGTAAATGCACCAGAGAAAATTTGCCCAAAGGCTGGAATGATTTGGTTAGCATTACAGAAAATAACAGCAAGAGTAGCAAGAATGTAAATAATTGCCATGAAAGGAACCACTTTTTCAGCAACTTTAGAAATTGATTTGATACCACCAAAAATGATAATAGCAACCACAACCGCGACTACAATACTAACAATTTGTGGTGCTAGACCGAAAGAATTTTCAAGAGATGAAGTGATTGAGTTAACTTGTGAAAAAGTACCAATACCAAAGTAAGCTACAAGAATTCCTGCAACGGCAAAGAAGATAGCAAGTGGTTTCCAACGTTTTCCCATACCATTTAAAATGTAGTACATTGGTCCACCAGAAACTTCTCCGTTATCATCACGAGTGCGGTATTTAATGGCAAGAAGTCCTTCAGAGTATTTGGTAGCCATTCCAAAGAATGCAGCAATCCACATCCAAAAGAGAGCTCCAGGTCCACCAGCTTTGATAGCTGTTGCAACACCAACAATATTACCAGTACCAACTGTCGCAGCTAGAGCTGTTGCAAGAGCAGCGAAACTTGAAATATCTCCTTGTCCTTTATCGTCAGCAAAAATTAATTTGAATGCTTTAGGGAGTTTTAGGATTTGAAGTAAACCAAGACGAATAGTCAAGTAAATTCCTGTTCCCACCAATAAAATTAATAGTGGGGCACCCCAGACAATATCATCAAGCATTGTAAAAAAGTTAAGCATATATGAATAGTCTCCTACTAATATAGCGCCTATGATGCCATTAAAAAAAAGAAAAAGGAGCTATCATTAAGATAACTCCTGAAAAGTGATAAGAAGACTGACAAAGATAATATACCTTACCTGTTAATCGATTCTTATCTTCTGTCCTTTTGCCTGAGAGTTTGAGCTAAACATAAAGTTCAGCCTTGCCCCTTCGGCGCCTATCTAGTATTCAAAGTTAGTATTATAATACTTAGTCCTTAAAAACATACTAACTAAAGAATACCAGTGCCATTAAAAATGGCTAGGTCTCTCCAGAAGTCCGTCCATCACCCAGTCCCTGTCTATGACACCTGAGAGCGTAACTCCTTCGGCGAAAGGCAAGCTTTCTTCTCCTGAATGACATCATTCGGTTCGCTATTTGATTTGTTTACTATATTAAAGTAAAAACCGAACTTTGTCAAGCCTATTTTTTGAATTGTTTGGGAAAAATATAAAAAATTAAAAAATCAGAGAATTATTTTTGCTAAAACATTAATGATGTAATCACTTTCTTTTTCGGTTATGTTAGCATAATTAACAATAAAACTTTTCTCAAATAGTCTATTTTTTCCGTGATAGTAATGTGAAATTGGAGTCATGAGCAAGTGATTTTCTAATGCTACCTGACATATTTTTTCTTCTGATAAGTCGCTGGTGATAGTCATGATAAAATGCAGACCAGATTCGTCCTCATGTATTGTAATGTGATTTTTAAGTGGACTAGAAAGTAATTTATGAACCAAGCTATCGCGCTTTCTTTGATAAAACAAACGCATACGATTTAAATGTTTTTCAAAATAGCCGTCCTTTATAAAATAAGCAAGAGTGTATTGCTGCAAATTCGATACAGTATTGCTGTAAAAATTTAGCTTATCTTCAAATTGCTCAAGTAACTGTGGTGGAAGAATCATATAACTAATTCGCAGCGTAGAAGAAAGACTTTTACTAAAAGTATTAATATATATCACTTTTCCAAGTGTATCGATTTCTTGCAGACTGGGTATAGGAAGACCTTGAAAACGGAACTCACTGTCGTAATCATCTTCAATAATATAACGATTTCCTTGATTAGCCCAGCTAAGAAGCTCGTA
Source organism: Streptococcus equinus (assembly GCF_049393735.1). GTDB lineage: Bacteria > Bacillota > Bacilli > Lactobacillales > Streptococcaceae > Streptococcus > Streptococcus equinus_G. Next base: position 974,470 of record NZ_CP185946.1, on the reverse strand, counting down.
GCGTTTACCAATTGAAAGAATACTCCCAGTTGGGAATTGATGGGAGGGTGACAAATGAATAACATCAGCTCTTGTTTGCTTTAGTTTTGAAATACTAATGCCGTCTTTTTCCATATCAATGTAGGTTTGCTTAATATTAAATTGCTGGTAAATCTTTCGAATTTTAGGATAACTTGGATTTTCTAAGGCGATTATTTTATCAAGCCCAAGTAATTGAATGAGAATAGTATACAAATACTCTGTCCCAGCACCAATGATAATCTGTCTTGGATCGACAGCCATTCCTCGATAGTCGTTAAGATGCTTTGCAATTGCTTGTCGAAGTAAAAGAATACCTTTACTAGGAGATGGTTGGACAAGTTCGTTTTGACAATTATTTAAAACTTGTCGAACAATTTTTGACCAGGTTGAAAATGGGAAAGTTTCTGAATTAGTTTGATTGTTGCTTAATCGCAAAAAAGACTTATTTTCATCTGGCATGGTTTCTGGATGTGAAAGTAGCCTTATTGTTTTTTCAACAGGCGGGTGGTGCAGATTGATTTCAGATACGAAAAATCCCTTTTTAGGTAAGCTGTAAATATAGCCCTCGGCTTTAAGCTGTTGATAGCTGTTTTCGACAGTGACCATTGATATTCCAAGATGTTTGGCTAAATTTCGTTTTGAGGGAAGCTTGTCATTAGCTGATAGAGTACCTCTTGTAATATCTTGTTTTATTGCCCGATAAAGTTGTTCATATAGCGGAATATTTCCGTGATTTTCTAGTGAATATGTAAGCATAAAATCTCCAATCTGACCCTATAAAAAATATTTCATTTGGTGCTTGATACCATGTCAGTTTTTATTATAATGAAAAGCAATAAAAATGTAAATGAGGTGTTTTTTTATGGAAAATCAACGTTATCAGCTCAACAAACAATTAGCGCAAATGTTAAAAGGTGGCGTTATTATGGATGTGACAACACCTGAACAAGCAAGAATAGCTGAGCAAGCAGGAGCTTGTGCCGTTATGGCACTTGAAAGAATTCCAGCAGATATTCGTGCTGCAGGTGGAGTATCTCGCATGAGTGACCCTAAAATGATTAAAGAAATCCAAGAAGCTGTTTCTATTCCTGTTATGGCAAAAGTTCGAATTGGGCATTTTGTTGAGGCACAAATTTTAGAGGCGATTGAGATTGATTACATTGATGAAAGCGAAGTGTTATCACCAGCTGATGACCTTTACCATATCGATAAGACAACATTTAATGTTCCCTTTGTCTGTGGGGCAAAAAATTTAGGTGAGGCTCTTCGCCGTATTTCCGAAGGTGCCAGCATGATTCGATCAAAAGGGGAACCCGGTACTGGAGATGTTGTTCAAGCTGTTCGACATTTACGTGAATTAAACAAAGAAATTCATCGTCTACAATCTCTTCGTGAAGATGAATTGTACCAAGCTGCTAAAGAACTTCAAGTGCCTTATGATTTAGTAAAAGAAGTTCATGAGACTGGAAAATTACCTGTGGTTTTATTTGCTGCAGGTGGTGTAGCGACGCCTGCTGATGCTGCGCTTATGATGCAACTTGGAGCAGAAGGAGTTTTTGTTGGTTCAGGAATTTTTAAATCTGGAAATCCTCAAAAGCGCGCTCGTGCTATCGTTCAAGCGGTGACAAACTATCAAGATAAAAATTTACTCGCTAATTTATCAGAAAATCTCGGCGAAGCTATGGTTGGGATTAATGAAGAAGAAATTCAGTTGCTCATGGCTGAACGAGGCATTTAGGAGGAATAATGGTTTTAATTGGAGTACTAGCTTTGCAAGGTGATTTTGCAGAGCATAAAGCAAAATTAGCTTCATTAGGAGCTGAGACAGTTGATATTAGGCAATTTGATGATTTACACAAACCTTTGGATGGCATTGTGTTACCAGGTGGTGAATCAACAGTTCAAGGAAAATTATTGAATGATTTGTCTCTTTTAGAGCCTTTGCGTGAGAAGATTATACAAGGTTTACCTGTTCTTGCAACTTGTGCTGGATTGATTTTGCTATCTGAGCGGGTTGAAAATCAATCTAAAGCGTATTTAGCAACCTTGCCAGTAACGGTTAGAAGAAATGCTTACGGAAGACAGTTAGGAAGCTTTTTTACTTATTTGGATTTTAAAAACATTGGTCAAGTACCTGCAACTTTTATTCGAGCTCCATACATTAGTGAAGTTAGAAATGGTGTCGAGATTTTGTCTGAGCACCATGGTAAAATCGTTGCAGTACGCTATCAAAATCAAATTGCTTTAGCCTATCACCCAGAAGTTGATAACGATAATAGCATTCATTCATATTTCTTAAAGATTTGTCAAAACAAAGAATAAGCAGCAAAGACTATTTCTCCAAAAAATGGTACAATAGATAAGCATTATTTAAAAATGAAATTATTGATATAGAGAGGAATAAATCACGGAGATTTTAGCTGTTTATTCTAGAATACATGTCCGTGAAAGTATACGATGAATCCTTTATTAAATGGTATGAATGACAAGCAGGCCGAAGCTGTAAAAACAACTGAAGGTCCGCTTTTGATTATGGCAGGAGCTGGTTCAGGTAAGACACGTGTGTTGACACACCGTATCGCTTATTTGATTGATGAAAAATTTGTCAATCCTTGGAATATCTTAGCGATTACCTTCACCAATAAAGCGGCGCGTGAAATGCGTGAACGTGCGATGGCTTTAAATCCAGCAACAGCAGATACTTTGATTGCAACTTTCCACAGTATGTGTGTTCGTATTTTGCGCCGTGATGCTGACCATATTGGCTATAATCGCAACTTTACGATTGTTGATCCTGGTGAACAACGTACGCTTATGAAACGAATTCTTAAAACGCTTAATCTTGATCCTAAAAAATGGAATGAACGTGCGATTTTAGGGACAATTTCAAATGCTAAGAATGATCTTCTTGATGAAGTTGCTTATGAAAATCAAGCAGGTGATATGTATACGCAAATTGTAGCCAAATGTTATAAAGCTTATCAAGCGGAACTTCGTCAAAGTGAAGCTATGGACTTTGATGACCTCATCATGCTGACGCTTCGTTTGTTTGACCAAAATCCTGATGTCTTGGCTTACTACCAACAACGCTACCAATACATTCACGTTGATGAGTATCAAGATACTAACCACGCACAATATCAATTGGTTAAACTTTTAGCTTCTCGTTTTAAAAATATTTGTGTCGTCGGTGATGCTGACCAATCTATTTACGGTTGGCGTGGTGCTGACATGCAAAATATCCTTGATTTCGAAAAAGATTATCCGGAAGCTAAAGTTGTCATGCTTGAAGAAAACTATCGTTCAACTAAGAAGATTCTTCAAGCAGCAAATGCCGTTATCAATAATAACCGCAATCGTCGTCCTAAAAAACTTTGGACACAAAATGCTGATGGTGAGCAGATTGTTTACTACCGTGCGCGTGATGAACGTGAAGAAGCCGTTTTTGTGGCATCAACTATTGATAATATTGTTCGTGAACAAGGTAAAAACTTTAAAGATTTTGCGGTTCTTTATCGTACCAATGCGCAATCACGTACCATTGAAGAAGCTCTGCTAAAATCTAATATTCCTTATACAATGGTTGGTGGTACTAAATTCTACAGCCGTAAAGAAATTCGTGATGTAATTTCATACTTGAATGTCATTGCAAATACTGCTGACAACATCAGTTATGAACGTATCGTTAACGAACCAAAACGTGGTGTTGGTCCTGGTACACTTGAAAAAATTCGTACTTTTGCTAACCAACAAAATATGAGTTTGCTTGATGCATCGGCTAATATCATGCTTTCTGGTGTTAAAGGAAAAGCAGCGCAAGCTGTTTGGGAGTTGTCTAACTTGCTCATGAATCTTCGTGATGATTTAGATAAATACAGCGTGACTGAATTAGTTGAAGCAGTCCTTGACAAGACAGGATATCTGGATGCCCTTCGCGTACAAAATACTCTTGAAAGCCAAGCGCGTATTGAAAATATCGAAGAATTCTTGACAGTTACGAAAAACTTTGATGAAAATCAAGATGATGCTCCAGAAGATGAATCTGGTATTGACAAACTAAGCCGTTTCTTAAATGACTTGGCTTTGATTGCTGATACTGATGATGGTGATACTGAAACAGCAGAAGTAACTTTGATGACTTTACACGCTGCCAAAGGTTTGGAATTTCCAATTGTCTTCTTGATTGGTATGGAAGAAGGAGTGTTCCCACTTTCTCGAGCTGCTGAAGACCAAGATGAGTTGGAAGAAGAACGTCGTTTAGCTTATGTTGGTATTACTCGTGCAGAGCAATTACTTTTTGTGACAAATGCTAATACACGCACTTTGTTTGGTAAAACAAGTTATAACCGCCCATCACGTTTCATTCGTGAGATTGATGATGAGCTATTGCAATACCAAGGTCTAGCTCGCCCGGCTAATTCATCATTTGGGGTACGCTATAGCAATAGCAATGATAACTCAATGTCGTTTGGTAAAGGCATGAGTCTTCAACAAGCTCTTCAAGCACGTAAAGCAAAAGTTCAGCCAACATCACGAGGAGCACAGCCATATTCTAAAGCTGTTAAAGGTGTTCCATTTGGTCAATCAGCTAGCGCTTCAAAAGAAGCGGTCGACTGGCAAATTGGAGATATCGCTCATCACAGAAAATGGGGTGATGGAACTGTCCTTGCTGTTTCTGGAATAGGTAAAACACAAGAACTTAAAATTAATTTCCCAGAAGTCGGACTCAAAAAACTACTGGCTAGTGTCGCACCAATTGAGAAAAAATCAAAATGATAGAGACTTTATTAGTCTCTATTTTTTTAAAATATTCCTGAAAGCACTTGCAGTATAAAAAAGATTGTGGTAAAGTATCTGTGTAATTAAATATGACATTTGGGGTGCGTAAAAGCTGAGATTATACCCATTGAACCTGATGCAGTTAGAACTGACGAAGGGAAATGTGTGAGTTACAACGTTTTTTGTTGTACGTGAAAATCGATATTTGATAGTTCTTTTGTTCATTCAAGAGAGCTGTTTCGCAGTATTATAATTAAACTCCATTTGAATTTTTTCAGATGGTGTTTTTTATTTTTCTGTGAGCTTTGTGTGCTTTTTGGTGTCGAGAAAGGATTTTTTATGACGAGTAATCGTGTACACCGTTTATCTGCTTTAGCTATTATGATAGCTTTGGACTATTTACTAACACCGATTTTTAGAATTGAAGGAATGGTATTTATGTCAAGCGTTATGAACGTTATAGCAGGAACTTTTATGACACCGCTATATGCTGTGTCAATGGCCTTTATTGTTGCTATTATGCGGATTTTAACACAGCCTGGTGTTGCCAGTGTTGCACCTTTGGCTATCGTAGGTTCAGTGCCTGGGGCATTTTTGGCTTCTTATTTTTATCGGTTGACCAGAAAAGTTAGTATGTCTTGGTTTGGCGAATTTCTTGGAACAGGTTTGATTGGCTCATTTATTTCAGCACCAGTTATGGTGTGGTTTTGGACTTACTCAGCAAATGGTGATAGTGAATTGTTAGCAAAAGCATCACAAGCACAGTCATTATTTTTATTTACACCGAGATTTGTTTTGGCAACGTTAATCGGTGGAGCAATAGCTATGCTTGTTCTTCGAGGGTTAAGGTTTTCAAGATATTTTATGAGCCTTGAAGCGTTATACACAAGTAATAGAAAAAGTGGTGATATCAAATAATGGGATTCAGAAGTTTAGATAGTTTATTGCTCGATTCCAAAAAGAAATCTAATAAGGTAATTTTTCTAGATTTGGATGGAGTGATTTTTGATTCATACAGCTTATGGGATGATGTGATTAAAGAGTTTTTGGCTATGGCAAATGTTGATTATACTGATGAAATTAAAAAACATCTTTGGCGGTTAAATATGCCAGAAGCGGAGTTGTATCTTGCAGAGTTTTTTGTATCACAAAATCTGGAATTTCAAGAAAACTTACTAAAGAGTCTTCTGGTGGATGCTTATCGACAAGTTGGCTTAATGCCTAAGGCTGATGAGATGTTATCTGACTTACACCAACAAGGATTTTTGATTTATGCCGTGACATCAAATTATCAATATTTAGCTCAGCTTGGTTTGAAATCTTCAGGAGTATTGAAATACTTTTTTAAGATCATTTCTTGTATTGGAATAGGATTTCCCGATAAAACTGAGGATTTTTATCATTGCCTTTTAGAGAAGGAAAAATTGCAAGGCAAAAAAATATATTACCTGGAAGACAGTCTTAGAAATCTCAAAAAGGCTGAAAAGTGTGGTATAAGTGGTGTGTTTTTATCAAATCTAGATAACCCTCAAGATAGTTTTGAACACGATTTTAAAACCATTCAAACATTAGATGAATTTATAGAGATAGTAAAGGAAAAGTAAATGATTGATGAAATGAAAGAACGAAGCCTTGTCTTTATTGATAAGATTTCTAAAGATGATTTTATTCAGGATATGATAAATGGCTCACTGTCTGAAAAGGCGATTTGTCATTATCTAAAAGCAGATGCAATTTATTTAGAAAAATTTGCAGATATCTATGCTCTTTTATTTGCAAGAATACCTGATAAAGTAAGTAAGAACTTTTTCTTAGGACAAATTGATTTTATTTTTAACCATGAAGTTGGTGCCCATCATATTTTGGCTAAAGCTGCTGGTAAAGAGTACCATGATATCATTGTAGATAAGGCTTGGTATCCAAGTTCGGATCATTATATTAAGCATATGTATTATCAACTTAATCAAGATAATCCAGCTTATATTTTAGCAGCTATGCTTCCGTGCCCTTTGATTTATCAGCAAGTGGCTCAAAAAGTTTTGGAAAGTGGAAAATTGTCAGATGAGAATCCGTTTAAAGCTTGGTTTGATTTTTATGCTAAAGACGAAGCAGCTGCTTGTTTACCAACTTATTTTGAGCTATTAAAAACATATAGTAGCCAACTACCAAAAGATAAAGAAAATGAAATTATTCGAGTCTTTTTGGAAAGTTGTCAGCATGAACGTCAATTTTTCCAAATGGTATATGATCAAGAAGACTGGCCAGAGGAGGTCAAAAATGTCTAAATTAAACGTAGCATTAACAATTGCAGGAACAGATCCGAGTGGTGGTGCAGGAATTATGGCGGATTTAAAGAGCTTTCAGGCGCGTGGCGCTTATGGAATGGCGGTCGTAACAAGCGTTGTAGCTCAAAATACACAAGGCGTCCAAGATATTTGTAACCTCAGTCAAACAATTCTTGATGAGCAGTTAAAAAGTGTCTTTTCAGATATCACACCAGATGCAATCAAGACAGGGATGTTAGCTGAAGTTGAGACAATTGAAAGAGTAAGTCAGTACTTGAATACTATTTCTTGTCCATATGTGTTAGATCCAGTTATGGTAGCAACTAGTGGCGACCGCTTGATTAGTACAGAAGCAGTTGAAGCTCTTAAAGAAAAATTGCTACCCCTTGCTACTATAATTACACCAAACTTGCCAGAAGCTGAAGTTCTTTTTGGAAAAGAATTAAAAGACGAGGGTACTATTCTTGAAGCAGGGAAAGTTATCCAATCAGAGTTCGGTGTCAAAAATGTCGTCATTAAAGGAGGGCACTTAGATAATGACGCTAAGGATTTTCTATTCTTAGAAGACGGACAAGTCGTCACGTTTTCAGCTGAACGTATTCCAACAAAGCATACGCACGGTACTGGTTGCACATATGCGGCAGTCATCACAGCAGAGCTTGCTAAAGGCAGAAGTGTTCAAGAAGCAGTTGCAACTGCTAAACGTTTTATTACTGAAGCGATAAAAACTGCACCAGAACTCGGTCATGGAAATGGCCCGGTCAACCATGTCAGCTACAAAGGAGACTAAATGAGTTATTTAGATGAATTGAGAAAACAAAATCCGCTAACGATTTGCATTACAAATGGTGTTGTGAAGAATTTTACAGCTAATGGACTACTTGCACTTGGTGCTTCGCCAGCAATGAGTGAGTATCAAAAGGATTTAGAAGATTTTTTGCCAAATGCCAGTGGGTTACTTATCAATATCGGAACACTAAGTGATAAAACTTGGCAGCTGTACAAGGATGCCTTAGATATTGCCGAAAAAAATGGTGTCCCTACGGTACTTGACCCTGTTGCTGCAGGTGTTGGACCATATCGAAAACGAGTTGCAAATGATTTAATTAAAAATCACAAACTTTCATTAATTCGTGGTAACGCGGGTGAAATTGCTGCGCTTATTGGAGAAGATGTAGCAAGCAAAGGTGTAGATTCAGCTGACGTTGCGAACATTGGACAACTTGCTTTAAAAGCACATAAACAGCTAAAACTACCAATTGTTATCACAGGAAAAACAGACGCTATCGCTGTAAATGGTCATGTAAAACTTTTGCATAATGGCAGTAGTCTCATGCCTTTAGTGACTGGAACTGGTTGTTTACTTGGTGCTGTATTAGCAGCGTTTATTGGTATTGCTGGTGATGATTTATTTTCATGCCTTGAAGAAGCAATGTCTGTCTATAATATCGCAGGTGAAATTGCCGAAAAAAATTCTGGTATTGGGCTACCAGGAAGTTTTCAAGTAGCATTCGTAGATGCACTCCATCAAATTTCGAATGATGACGTTGAAAAAATGAAAAAGGTTGAGAATTATTGTGAATAAAGAAGAATTACAAGTCTATTTTATTTGTGGTACACCAAATTGTTCAAAAGGAATGTTTTTTAAGACTTTAGAGGCTGCATTAAAATCAGGTGTGACTTGTTTCCAACTTCGTGAAAAAGGAAATGGGGCTCTGATTGGAAAAGAAAAACTGGATTTGGCTCTCAAAGTTAAGGAACTTTGTCATAAGTATCACGTTCCTTTTATCATCAATGATGACATCGATTTAGCTTTACAAATTGGTGCAGATGGCATTCACATTGGGCAAGATGACATGCCAGTCACTGAAGCCCGCAAACTATTTTCAAACAAAATTATAGGACTATCAGTTGGAAATGTAAGGGAATACCAACTATCTGAGATAGATTTGGTTGATTATATTGGGGTAGGTCCGATTTTCCCGACTCCATCTAAGTCAGATGCTGGAGAAGTTATTGGTTTAAAAGGCTTGAGAGAAATTCGTGAATTGGATAAAGCAATTCCGATTATAGCCATTGGTGGAATTACAATTGGAGATGTTCCAGCCATTTGTGAATCAGGCGCTGATGGCGTTGCAGTCATTTCGGCTTTAGCAAAATCAACTCAGATCGAATTAGATACTCAACGGTTTGCAGATGCCTTTCATTAAGGGTATAGTTTGAAACTATATCTAGTCTTTTTTAATAAGTATTAGTCAAGTTTTTTAAAAAAGTGTAAAATTGTACGTACATTCAGAAAATTTAATGATTGGAGTACATGCCATGACACGAAAATATAATTTTGAAACGTTACAATTACACGCAGGTCAAGAAGTTGATCCGACAACAAAATCTCGTGCGGTTCCAATTTACCAAACAACCTCTTATGTTTTTGATGATGCCCAAGAAGGAGAAGATTTATTTGGCTTGAAGAAACCAGGTAATATTTACTCTCGAATTGGAAATCCGACAGTGGCTGTTTTTGAAGAGCGGATTGCTGCTCTTGAAAATGGTGTTGGTGCTGTAGCGACAGCTTCTGGTATGGCAGCTATCACATACGCTGTGCTTGGTTTAGCTCATGCAGGAGATCATGTAGTGGCCGCGACAACACTTTATGGCGGTACTTTCAATCTGCTTAAAGAAACATTGCCACGTTATGGCGTCACAACAACTTTTGTTGATGTTTCGAATCTTGAAGAACTCGAAAATGCTATTCAAGAGAATACTAAGTTAGTTTTGATTGAAACGCTTGGTAATCCTGTTATTAATATTCCTGATATCGAGAAAATTGCTGATGTTGCACACGCTCATAAAATTCCATTAGTTACTGACAATACATTTGGAACACCGTATCTTATTAATGTTTTCTCACATGGTGTTGATATTTCAGTTCATTCTGCAACTAAGTTTATTGGTGGACACGGAACAACGATTGCGGGTGTGGTAGTCGATTCTGGAAACTTTGACTGGGAAGCTTCTGGCAAATTCCCACAATTTGTTGATGAAGATCCATCATACCATAACATTAGTTATACACGTGATGTAGGTGCGGCAGCCTTCATCACTGCACTTCGTGTTCAATTGCTACGCGATACTGGTGCGGCTTTATCACCATTTAGCGCATTTTTACTGCTACAAGGTCTTGAAACATTGTCTCTTCGTATTGACCGACACCTTGAAAATACGAAAAAAATTGTTGAATTTTTGGATAATCATCCTAAAGTTGAAAAGGTTAACTATCCAAGCTTGCCATCTAGCCCTTACTATGAGTTAGCTCAAAAATATTTCCCTAAAGGAGCAGGCTCAATCTTCACTTTCCATATCAAAGGTGGTCAAGAAGAAGCTCACAAATTTATCGATAATCTTGAAATTTTTTCTGATTTGGCAAATGTTGCTGATGCTAAATCACTTGTTGTGCACCCAGCAACAACAACACACCAACAACTGTCTGAAGAAGATTTGCAAGCTTGCGGAGTCACACGCAACCAAATTCGTGTTTCAGTTGGTCTAGAAAACGCAGAAGATTTGATTGAAGACTTACGATTAGCTTTGGATAAGATTTAGGGTAAAAATTGTGTCAATATAGGGTAAAAGCAAAAGTCTGAGAGAAGATAACTCAGACTTTTTTTGTTAGAATGAATTTGACAATAACGTCGAAAAAAGGAGAAATCTGAATGGGAAGATTTGATCTTATTCGAGAAAAATTTGAAAAAGAATCTGATTTTAAAAAAGCAAATGAAATGTCTGCTTATATGAAAAATCAATTTTATTTTTATGGTATTCAAACACCAAAACGACGTGACATTTATAAGGCTTTTTTAAAAGAAGAGAAAAAACGGCGAAGTATTGATTGGGATTTTTTAGAGCAAGCTTGGCATGATAATCACCGTGAAAGTCAGTATTTAGTATTAGATTATTTGAGTGCTTTAAATAAGTATTTAACATATAATGATATTTTTAAGATTGAAATATTTATCAGAAGTAAGCAGTGGTGGGATAGTATTGACATACTAGCCAAAGTTATTGGTCAGATTGGTTTAGTCGATGACAGCGTTGAAGAGTTAATGCTTACTTGGTCAAAAGTCGATGATTTTTGGGTTCGAAGATTAGCTATTCTACATCAACTTGGACGAAAAGATGCAACTAATGTTACCTTATTACGAAATATTATTCTAAATAATATTGATTCAAAGGAATTCTTTATCAATAAAGCAATAGGTTGGGCACTTCGTGATTTTTCAAAAACAAATCCTGATTGGGTGAGAGATTTTTTAGCTAAATATAATGATCATCTGTCTAATTTGACAATCAGAGAAGCCAGTAAATATTTGTGATTTTTGAGCATATCTTTCGTCTAATTTCTATTTTTTCGGTAGAATAGAGAGAAAGGGTTTTCTTAAATATTATAAAGAGGTTAGTTAAATGTCATATATTGAAATGAAACATTCTTATAAACGCTATCAAGCAGGTGAGACTGAGATTGTTGCCAATAATGATATCAATTTTGCAATTGAAAAAGGGGAGTTGGTTATCATTCTTGGTGCATCTGGTGCTGGAAAATCAACGGTCTTAAATATTCTCGGTGGAATGGATACCAATGACGAGGGTCAGGTTTTGATTGATGGTGTTGATATTGCTAAATTCAACGCAAAGGAATTGACAACATATCGTCGTAATGATGTTGGTTTTGTTTTTCAATTCTACAATTTGGTGCCTAACTTAACTGCTAAAGAAAATGTTGAATTGGCTTCTGAAATTGTTCCAGACGCTAGAGATGCTGAACAGACTTTGGCTGATGTTGGTCTAGGAAAACGTCTAAATAATTTTCCTGCGCAGCTTTCAGGTGGTGAGCAACAGCGTGTTTCAATTGCGCGTGCGGTAGCTAAAAATCCTAAATTATTGCTCTGCGATGAACCAACAGGTGCATTGGACTACCAAACAGGAAAACAAGTTTTAAAAATTTTACAAGATATGTCACGTCACAAAGGTTCAACTGTTATTATTGTAACGCATAATTCAGCTCTTGCTCCAATTGCTGATCGTGTTATTCACATGCACGATGCGACAGTCTCTAGTATTGAGGTTAATGAGCATCCGCAAGACATTGAAACTCTAGAATATTGAGGTGGCTGATATGTCGAAGAAAACGTACTGGAAAGATATCAGAAAATCAATTGGCAGTTCTAAAGGTCGCTTCTTATCTATTATGCTTTTGATGATGCTAGGAGCATTTGCGTTTGTTGCTTTGAAGGTGACTGGACCAGATATGCAAAGAACAGCAAGTGATTACCTTAAAAAACACAACACGATGGACTTGTCTGTTATTGCAAGCTACGGTCTGAGTGATGATGACAAAAAGGAATTATCATCTGTAAAAAAAGGTCAGGTTGAATTTGGTTATTTAACTGATGTGACTATAAAAAATACCGATGACGCTATCCGGATTTTTTCAAAGAGCAAGGCCATTTCAACTTACGAGCTTGTATCGGGAAAATTTCCAAAAGCAGATAACGAAATTGCATTAGCATCAACACTCAAAAAAAAATACAATGTTGGTGATGAGATAGCATTCACGCAACCAAGTGAAAACGGAGTGTTGAAAAAAACAACATTTAAAGTTGTTGGATTTCTTAATTCATCAGAAATTCTTTCTAAAAGTAGTCTAGGCACATCAACTGCTGGTAATGGAGTATTAAAATACTATGCTGTCACAAGCGAGTCTGCTTTTGATAGCCAATTCTACACTATTGCTAGAATTCGTTATGATGAGTTGAAAAGCTTAAATCCATTTTCTGAAAGTTATAAAGAAAAATTAGCAGCTAAGGAAAATACTTTAGATGATTTGTTATCTGATAATGCTGACAAGCGTTTAAATCAATTAAAATCAGATGCTCAGTCTGATATTGATACGAATCAAGAAAAAGTAACAACTGCTAAATCACAGTTAGCGGGGCAAGAAGCTGCACTTTCTTTATTACCTGCAGAGCAACAAGCAGTAGCCCAAAGCTCAATTAATGACGCTAAAGTTAAAATTGCAGAGAGCGAACGCCAAATTCAAGAAGCTAAAGCGCAGGTTGAGGCAATGAAGGCACCAACTTATTCGATTTATACGCGTTCATCTTTCCCAGGTGGTGGCGGTTACCAAACTTATGAATCAAGTACTTCAAGTATCGGAAGTATTGGAAATGTCTTTCCGGTTGTCTTGTACGTAGTAGCTGCGCTTGTGACATTTACAACGATGACACGATTTGTTGATGAAGAGCGTACCAATTCAGGGGTTTTAAAAGCCCTCGGATATAGCAATAGTGATGTTATTAAAAAATTTGTTATCTATGGTTTTGTCGCAAGTATGACTGGAACGATTATTGGTGTTTTTGCTGGACATTATATCTTGTCGCAAGTTATCGCTGAAATCGTTACTGGTGATACAACTCTTGGAAGTACACACTTGTATTTCTACTGGTCATACACTCTAATAGCATTTGTATTTGCTTTTGTCAGTGCAGTTTTACCTGCCTTCATTATTGCTCGAGGTGAACTTAGTGAAAAACCAGCACAGTTGCTACTACCTAAACCACCAGTTAAAGGTTCAAAAATTCTCTTAGAGCGAATCGGATTTATTTGGAGCAGAATGTCATTTACTCATAAAGTAACTGCTCGAAATATTTTTCGATACAAGCAACGTATGTTAATGACGATATTTGGTGTCGCTGGTTCAGTTGCTTTGCTATTTGCTGGTCTCGGTATTCAATCGTCACTAGGTAAAATTATTGATAATCAATTTTCACGATTGATGCCGTATGATATGATTGTCGTCAAAAATAGTGAAGGTGCTACTTCAAAAGAATTAAGTTCATTCATGGATTCTAAAAAAGTATCCAAATACCAAAGTGTATTCATGTCACATCTAACGGAAAAAATTTCTGGTTCGACTGATAAGCAAGATATTTCAATTCTTGTGAGTGATGATAATGATTTTGGGGATTTCATCCACCTTAAAGATGCTAAAACAAAACAAGAACTTACTTTATCTGATGATGGCGCTGTTATATCAGAAACATTAGCAGACCTATACGATGTAAAAGCAGGTGATAAATTTACTCTGAAAGATCAAAATGGTCGTAAACGTTCTATTAGAGTTTCAGAAGTTGCAGAGATGAATGTTGGTCATTATTTGTTTATGTCGAAAAAATCATATCAAAAAACATTCGATGACTCTATTTCAAACAATGCATATCTTGTGATTCTTAAAAATCATTCAAGTAAGAACATTGAAAATATGGCGACAAAATTGCTAGCAATGGATGAGGTATCTGCTGTTAGCCAAAATGCAACACTTGTCAAAAATGTCAATTCAGTTGTTGAATCTTTAAATGGCGCTATGACAATCTTAATTATTATTTCAATACTATTAGCGGTTGTTATTCTTTATAATTTGACTAACATCAATGTTGCTGAACGTATCAGAGAATTGTCAACGATTAAAGTACTGGGCTTTTACGATAAAGAAGTAACTATGTACATTTATCGTGAGACGATTGTGCTATCCCTAATTGGAATTGTCGTTGGATTAGTTGGAGGACAATATCTTCACCAAATCATTATGAATATGATTGGTTCAGATGCGATTAAATTTGGTACAGAAGTCGGAGTTGAAATTTATATTATACCAGTTGTAGTAGTTGTTGGTATTTTATTACTTCTAGGCTTCTTAGTTAATCACATCTTGAAAACTGTTGATATGTTGGAGGCGTTGAAGTCTGTAGATTAGTAGTAAAAAATACGAATATTATAGCAGAAGAGTAGCTATGGCTGCTCTTTTTACTTGTCAAAATTATATCTTAGTATTAGAATACTATTTGTAAAGGAGATAGTTATGAGCGAAGCAATTGAAAAATATCAAGTGAATAATATAGCAAAAATTCCCTTAAAGGAAGTAACCGAACATTTCAAAGGTAAGGCTGTTTCAAATTTAAGTAACGAAGGAAATATTGCTGTTATTAATCTTAGTGATATGTTTGAAACTGGCATAGATTATGATAATCTGAAAAAAATTGAAGCAGATGAATCTAGCGTCCAGCGCTATCTACTACAAGAAGGGGATGTTTTGATTGCTTCAAAGGGTACAGTCAAAAAAACAGCTATTTTTCATGAGCAAGATTATCCGGTCATCGCATCAGCTAATATTACTGTCTTGAGACCTATTGCTGATATTGCAGGTGGTTACATCAAACTATTTCTAGATTCAAAACTTGGTCAAGAACTTCTTGAAGAGACTAATACAGGCAAGAATGTTATGAATTTAAATACTCAAAAAATCGTTAGTATTGAAATACCAAGGCTTCCAGCTCTTAAACAAGCCTATCTCTTACAACGCTACGAGCAGGGTCTTAGAGATTATAAACGTAAAATGGCCAGAGCACAGCAAGAATGGCAACACATCCGTGATGAAGTTGAAAAGAACTTATTTTAAAAGTTAACTGGTGAGGTTAGGACAGTTTTATCCTAGCCTCTTTATCTGCGTGAAATCTGATGATGAAACATTTTTAGCAGAATTATGGCACAGATTTGCTATAATAAAACTATTATCAAATGAGCGAGGAAATTATGAGTAATATAAAATGTCCACATTGTGGAACGGTTTTTACTATTAATGAAACAGAATATAGTCAATTACTTGCGCAAGTTCGTAGCAGTGAATTTGACAAGGAATTACATGAACGTTTAGCAAAAGAAAAAGCCTTGATGGAAGAAAAATCTAAAAATGATTTACAAACTCAAGTTAGTATCAAGGACCAAGAAATCGCTGAATTGTCAGCTCAATTAGAGCAGTTAAAGCAAACTCTTGAACTAGAAAATCAACGCCAGTTGAGCCAGAAAGATCAAGAAATCATTACCTTAAAATCTCAACTAGATAATCTTAATTCAGTTAAACAACTAGAATTAACACAAGCTTTGGCTGAAAAAGATAAAGAACTTGTTGACCTTAATAATCAAATTGAACGTTTATCGCTTGAAAACAAAACAAGTTTGGTTGAGGCAGTTGCAAGTGTTGAAAAAGAGCGGGATGATGCTAAGGCTAAGCTTGCTTTGCAGGAAAAAGAAGCAGAGCTATCACTTGCTTCAGTTAAAAGTGATTATGAAGCACAGTTAAAAGCAGCCAACGAACAGGTTGAGTTCTACAAAAACTTTAAGGCTCAGCAATCAACAAAAGCTATCGGTGAAAGTTTGGAAGTCTATGCAGAAACTGAATTTAACAAAGTTCGTGCCTATGCATTTCCAAATGCTACTTTTGGAAAAGATAATGAAGTTTCAAGTCGTGGCTCGAAAGGTGATTTTATTTACCGTGAAACAGATGAAAATGGTGTTGAAATACTATCAATCATGTTTGAAATGAAAAACGAGGCTGATGAGACTAAAACAAAGCATAAAAACAAGGATTTCTATAAAGAACTCGATAAAGACCGTCGCGAGAAAAATTGTGAGTATGCCGTTTTAGTAACCATGTTAGAGGCGGAAAATGATTATTTCAATACTGGGATTGTTGATGTTAGTCATGAGTATGAAAAAATGTATGTTGTACGTCCGCAACTTTTCATTCAATTGATTGGTATTTTGCGAAATGCTGCGCTTAATTCGCTTAAGTACAAGCAAGAATTAGCCTTGGTACGTGAGCAAAATATTGATATCACTCACTTTGAAGATGACCTTGAAACCTTCAAAAATGCCTTTGCTAAGAATTACAACTCAGCAAGCAACAACTTCAAAAAAGCCATTGATGAAATTGATAAATCCATTCGTCGTATGGAAGAAGTTAAGCGTTTCTTAACTACTAGTGAAAACCAGCTTCGTCTTGCAAATAATAAATTGGACGATGTTTCGGTAAAAAAATTAACTCGAAAAAACCCTACTATGCGTGCTAAATTTGAAGCATTAAAAGATTGATTTATTTTTTAGTAATAAAATATTGACAAGTTGAACCAAAATCAAAGTTTTAGCTTGTCTTTTAATGCTGAAAACGGTTATAATAGTAGTTATGATTAACGGAATTATTAACTTAAAAAAAGAAGCAGGAATGACTAGCCATGACGCAGTCTTCAAGCTTCGAAAAATTTTACATGAAAAGAAAATTGGTCACGGTGGAACACTAGACCCTGATGTTGTCGGTGTTTTACCAATCGCTGTTGGAAAAGCAACTCGCGTGATTGAATATATGACCGAAGCTGGAAAAGTTTACCGTGGGCAGATTTGTCTAGGTTTCTCAACAACGACAGAAGATGCTAGTGGTGAGATTCTTGAGAAAACTCCAGTTACTGACTTATCTGAAGAAAAGGTAGATCAGGCTTTATCTCGTTTCATTGGAGATATTACTCAGGTTCCGCCGATGTATTCGGCTGTTAAAGTCAATGGTAAACGTTTGTATGAGTACGCTCGAGCTGGTCAAACAGTCGAACGTCCAAAACGTCAAGTAACTATTCACGATTTCAAACGTACTAGTCAGTTATCATTTAAAAACGAGTGTTGCTATTTCGATTTTGAAGTTGCTTGTAGTAAGGGTACTTATATCAGAACCTTGTCAGTTGATTTAGGAAAAGAACTTGGCTATGCGAGTCATATGTCTTACCTAGAACGCCAAGCTTCAGCAGGCTTGCAATTGGAAGACGCTTTAACTTTATCTGAAATTGCTGATAAAGTTGCGCAAGATGATTTCTCATTCCTTTTGCCAATCGAATACGGTGTCATGGATTTGCCTCGTATTGACTTGACTGAAGAGGAAGTTACTGAAATTTCTTTCGGTCGAAAGATTGCCATTGATAGAGATGAAGTGCAAATAGCAGCCTTCTATCAAGACAAAGTTGTAGCTATTCTGATTCCACGCGATGACCTATATAAACCTAATAAAGTGTTTTTATAATAGATTGGAAAATATGAATATTCAACATATAAATGATGCTCGAGATATAAAAACTACTCGAGATAGTGTTTTAGTATTGGGATACTTTGATGGTCTCCACCGAGGCCACAAAGCATTATTTGATAAAGCAAAAGCAATCGCACAGCGTGAACAATTAGAGTTGACGGTTTTAACTTTTAATGAGTCACCACGTTTGGCGCTTGCTCGATTTACGCCAGAATTACTTTTGAATTTGACGGCACCACAAAAACGATATGATAAATTCGCTGAGTATGGTGTTGACAATCTTTATTTGATTGAT
This sequence comes from Streptococcus equinus, assembly GCF_049393735.1. GTDB lineage: Bacteria > Bacillota > Bacilli > Lactobacillales > Streptococcaceae > Streptococcus > Streptococcus equinus_G. The sequence goes on along the minus strand of NZ_CP185946.1, from coordinate 956,130 downwards.
TTTACATCATCATTTTCAAAAGGTTCATCAAAAGAATTTCTTGAAACGTATATTAAATCTTTACGTGCCAAAACAATTGTTGTTGGTTTTGATTATAAATTCGGTCATGACCGTAAAGATGCACAATATCTTTCAGAGATTTTTGATGGGCAAGTTATTGTCGTATCAGAAGTCCAAGATAATGGTGAGAAAATCAGCTCAACCAGAATTCGTAAAGAGATTTTGTCAGGAAATGTTTCTGAGGTTAATCGCCTCTTAGGGTATGAATTTTCAACAAAGGGAATTGTCGTTCACGGGGATGCTAGAGGACGTTCTATCGGATTTCCTACCGCAAATCTTGCTGTTTTAGATCGTGTCTATATTCCAGGTGATGGTGTTTATGTGACAGATATTATCGTATCTGGAAAACGCTATCGTTCAATGACTAGTGTCGGAAAAAATGTTACATTTGGCGGCCAAGATTTACGTCTAGAAGCTAATATTTTTGATTTTGAAGAAGATATTTACGGAGAAAATGTAGAAATAATTTGGTTAGATAAAATTCGTGGTATGGAAAAATTCTCTGGTGCTGATGAGCTAGTTGAGCAGCTAAAAAATGATAAAAAAATTGCTCAAAATTGGAGAAAAAATAGCAAAGTTTTTTAAAATTTTGTATAATTAAGATAAGAAGATGAGAGAGGTGGTTTTATGATTACTTTATTTTTGTCACCAAGTTGTACGAGCTGTCGAAAAGCGCGAGCTTGGCTTAATGAACATGATGTTAAATTTCAAGAACACAATATCATTACCAGCCCTCTTAGTCGCGATGAATTGATGAATATTTTAGCATTCACCGAAAATGGAACAGAGGACATTATTTCAACTCGTTCAAAAGTTTTCCAAAAATTAGATATTGATCTTGATGAGTTATCTGTTTCAGATTTGATTGATTTGATTGCAAAAAATCCAGGCTTGCTTCGTCGTCCAATTATATTGGATAACAAACGAATGCAGATTGGATTTAACGAAGACGAGATTCGTGCATTTTTGCCGCGCGATTATCGCAAACAAGAGTTGCGTGAAGCAACAATTAAAGCAGAGATTGAAGGATAGAAAGGAATGACTCATCGTTATTACTTGTACTGAAGTTACATGATTTTGATGAGTTGGGATATTATTGTATGAAAAATTACAGCTATCCGCTTGATTTGTCTTGGAGCACTGAAGAGATAGCATCAGTGCTTCATTTTTTGAATCAAGTTGAAGCCGCATACGAAACAAAAGTTTCAGTGAGTGATTTATTAAATAGCTATGCTGAATTCAAGACAATCGTAAAAAGCAAAGCTCAAGAAAAGCAAATTGATCGTGAATTTCAGCAAAGTAGTGGCTATTCCACTTATCAAGCTGTAAAAGCTGCTAAAGCTAAGGAGAAAGGATACATTTCCCTTGGAAAATAAGTTTGAATTTGCTAAACAAATTATTCGTGAAGCAGGCGATTTGATTAAGTCAAGTATGGCAAGTAACCTTCAAGTTGAAGAAAAAACGCGTTTTGACGATTTAGTAACAAACGTTGATAAATCGACTCAGGAATTACTAGTTAAAAAAATAAAAAAATATTATCCTAATGATAATATTTTTGCTGAAGAGAACGGCTTACGACACCGCATTTCTGACGGTAATGTTTGGGTTCTTGATCCAATTGATGGAACAGTTAATTTTGTGGCTCAAGGAACGCATTTTGCTGTCATGATTGGCTACTACGAAAATGGTGTAGGACGATTTGGCCTTATTTATGATGTGATGAATGATTTGTTGTATTCTGGTGGTGGCCAATTTGATGTTTATAAAAATGATCAAAAATTACCTTCATTCCAGAATCGACCTCTTAATCGTTTTTTAGTTGGTTGTAATGCTTGCATGTATGCGACTAATTATCATGGCCTTCAAGATATGATTGAGCAAACTTTAGGGATTCGCGTGTACGGTGGAGCAGGTATAAGTATGGCTGCTGTCATGGAAGGTCAGCTAATGGCTTACTTTTCTTATATTCAACCATGGGATTATGCAGCGGCTAAGGTCATGGGGGAAAAACTTGGCTATACTTTATTGACCATTGATGGAAAAGAACCTGATTTTGTTAATCGTCAGAAGGTTATGTTTGTTCCAAAAGAAAAATTACCAGAAATACAAGCTTATTTGAAAGAAACCTAGTATGTTTTACTAGGTTTTTATTTTGTTTCTGTGGTAAAATAGGTTTAATTTGAGAAAACGTTTAGATGACTAATATTATATAGATTGAAGAGGAAATTTTTATGATGAATTGGCTATTGACGCAGAATGTTGTCTTTTTAGCCTTGCTAGCTGGACTATTTACATGGGGCTGTACGATTCTTGGTTCTGCAGTAGTTTTTTTCTTTACCAAAGTAAGTCGTAAATTGCTTGATGTGATGATGGGATTTGCAGCTGGAGTTATGATTGCTGCATCATTTTGGTCTTTGCTTGACCCTGCACTTGCCTATGCCAAAGCTGATTACGGAAGTTACGCATGGATTCCAGCGGCTGTTGGCTTTCTTCTTGGCGGTTTTAGTCTGCGCTTGATTGATGCGGTTGTTCCTCACCTACATCTTGGAAAGGATGTTTCAGAGGCAGAAGGGATTCAGCCTAAAAAGAAATTGTCAAAAACTGCTTTGCTCTTTTTAGCAATAACTATTCATAATTTTCCGGAAGGATTAGCAGTAGGGGTTACTTTTGGTGCACTTGCTTCTGGAAATATGACAACCGCTGCGCTTGTAGGAGCAATTGGTCTTGCTATTGGGATTGGTCTTCAGAATATCCCTGAAGGAGCAGCCTTATCAATTCCAATTCGTGCGGATGGTAGCTCTCGAAAACGAGCATTTTTCTTTGGTTCTATGTCAGCGATTGTTGAACCTATTGGAGCTGTCCTTGGCTCAGCTCTTGTCATCGTCATGTTGCAGATTATTCCTTATGCCCTTGCTTACGCAGCTGGTGCGATGATTTTCGTTGTTGTTGAAGAGCTAATTCCAGAATCACAAACTAATGGAAATACTGATGTTGCCACACTTGGTTTAATGGTCGGTTTTGTGATTATGATGGTGATGGATGTCGCCTTAGGGTGATAAAAGGTAAAAAGCTAGCATGTCTTGCTAGCTTTTTTTGCGTGCTGATTATTTGAAACTGTTTTCAAAATTTAATAAAATAGTAAAAAAGAAAGAGGTATTAAAATGTCAATTACAGTTAATTTATACTATAAAGGCGTTAATGGAAATGCTAGAAAATTCATGGAAGAGATGGAAAATTCAGGGACAGCAGATGCTATTCGTGCAGAAAAAGGGAACCTAAGATATGACTACTTTATTCCCGCCAAAGACCCTGAGACAGTTCTTTTAATTGATAGTTGGGAAAATCAAGAAGCTATCGACGTTCACCATGCTTCACCGATGATGGCAACTCTAGCAAAACTTCGTGACAAGTATGATTTGCATATGACGGTAGAACGTTATGTGTCAGATGATACTGATATCGATAGTGAATTTATTCGTAAATAATTAGGAGAATTATATGACTACATTTGCAGATTTTTTTACACCAATAAACGTAGCCAAAGCAGAAAATCAGTTACAAAACGCTGAAGAATTTATTCTATTTATTGGGCGCCCTACATGTCCTTATTGTCGACGTTTTGAGCCAAAATTAACTCAGGTTGCTAAAGAGAATAAACTTGATGTTTATTACATTAACAGTGATGAAATTTCACCTGAATTAGATAATCTTCGCTCTACTTATAATGTCGCTACAGTGCCAGGCCTTTTAGTGGCTAAAGGTGGCAGAGTTAAAGTAGTTTGCGATTCTTCATTGTCAGAGGAAGAAATTCTGAATTTTATCAAAAATTAGATTCGGAGATTTTATGGAAATTAAACAATACGATTATATTGTGATTGGTGGTGGTTCTGGAGGTATCGCTTCAGCAAATCGAGCTGCTATGCATGGCGCAAAAGTTATTCTTTTTGAGGCAAAGCAAGTTGGTGGGACTTGTGTGAACTTAGGATGTGTTCCTAAAAAAGTAATGTGGTACGGTGCTCAAGTTTCCGAAACGCTGGATACGTATGCTGAAGAGTACGGTTTTCAAGTTGAAAATACAACTTTTGATTTTAAAAAATTGAAAGAAAATCGACAACGCTATATTAATCGGATTCATGCTTCTTATGAACGTGGATTTGATAGTAATGGTGTTGAACGTGTTTATGAGTATGCTCGTTTTGTTGACGCACACACGGTTGAGGCGGCTGGACAATATTACACCGCTCCACATATCTTAGTTGCAACTGGTGGTCACGCTGTCTATCCAGATATTCCAGGTGCTGAGTATGGCATGGTTTCGGATGGCTTTTTTGAGTTGGATGAGCTTCCAAAACGCACTGCTGTTGTTGGAGCAGGTTATATTGCTGTTGAACTTGCTGGAGTTTTACACGCTCTTGGTTCACAGACAGATTTATTTGTTCGAAAAGACCGACCACTTCGTAAGTTTGATAAAGAAATCGTTGATGTTCTTGTGAATATGATGGTTGAAGATGGTCCGTGTCTGCACACTTACTCTATTCCAAAAGAAGTTATTAAAAACGCTGATGACTCACTTACATTAGTTTTAGAAAATGGTAAGTCGCACACGGTCGATGCTATTATTTGGGCAATTGGACGCAAAGCCAATGCTTCTGGTTTTGGACTCGAAAAGACAGGTGTTACACTAACTGATGATGGTTTTATTGAAACTGACGCATATGAGAATACTTCAGTTGAAGGTATTTATGCTTTGGGTGATGTCAATGGTAAATTGGAATTAACTCCAGTTGCTGTTAAAGCTGGACGTCAACTATCTGAAAGACTTTTTAACAATAAGCCAAATGCGAAGCTCGATTATCATAATGTGCCAACAGTTATTTTTAGTCATCCAGCAATAGGTTCAATTGGTTATTCGGAAGAAAAAGCTATTGAGAAATACGGTGCCGATAACGTAAAAGTTTATCGTTCAAGTTTTACTCCGATGTATACTGCTTTAGGCAACCACCGTCAGCCAAGTAAGATGAAATTAGTAACCCTTGGCAAAGAAGAAAAAATCATCGGACTTCATGGAATTGGATACGGTGTTGATGAAATGATTCAAGGATTTGCAGTCGCCATAAAAATGGGGGCAACTAAGGAGGATTTTGATAGTACGGTAGCCATCCATCCAACAGGAGCAGAAGAGTTCGTGACGATGAGATAAAGTTAGGGTAAAAGTAGTTTTTATAGCTACTTTTTTCTTTATTTAAAGGTTTTTAAGGCTAGTTGAAAGTTGTAAATCATATGTGAAATTGATATCATAGAGTTATGAAATTACCTGATAAGTTTATTGAAAAATATCGTAATCTTCTTGGTCAAGAAGCAGATGATTTCTTTGCTACATTTGATGAAGAAGCGGTCTCTGGATTTCGTGTAAATCCTCTAAAAAATGCTCAACAAGAGTTTGACTCACCAATTCCAAATACTCTTTGGGGGCACTACGGAAAAGTTTCTGGAAAATCAGCTGAGCACGTTTCGGGTCTTGTTTATTCTCAAGAACCAGCTGCACAGATGGTTGCCCAAGTCGCATCACCAAAAGAAAACATGCGAGTGCTTGATTTAGCAGCAGCGCCGGGTGGAAAATCTACTCACCTTCTCAGTTATATGAATAATACTGGTGTGCTTGTCAGCAATGAAATTTCAAGCAAACGTAGTAAAATTTTGGTTGAAAATATTGAACGATTTGGTGCTAGAAATGTTGTGGTAACTAATGAAAGTTCTGGTAAGTTAGCTAAAGTTTTCAAAGAATACTTTGACTTGATTGTTTTTGATGGTCCATGTTCTGGAGAAGGAATGTTCCGTAAGGACCCTCAAGCGACTCAGTACTGGCATGAAGGTTACCCAGCAGAATGTGCGAGTCTCCAAAAAGAAATTTTGGAAGAAGCCATGAAAATGCTAGCGCCTGGAGGAACATTAGTTTATTCAACTTGTACTTGGTCGCCTGAAGAAAATGAAGGTGTTGTTAAATGGCTATTGTCAACTTATGATAACTTAGAACTTGTTCCTATCGAAAAAGTTAATGGCATGGCTGAGGGAATTGATATGCCAGAAGTTGCTCGTATGTATCCGCATCGTTTTAAAGGCGAAGGACAATTCGTTGCTAAATTGCATGATACAAGAGAAGTTTCTCGTTCAAAAGTTAAGCCAGTTAAGTCTAATTTAACAAAAGATCGGTTGTCATTATGGCAAGATTTTGCAAAAAAACATATTAAGGTTGAGCTGAAAGGACTCTTGCAAACGTTTGGTGATAATTTGTATTTATTGCCAGAAGGTCTGCCAGATCTGAAAAAATTAAAAATTGCTCGAAATGGACTCCATCTTGGAACATTTAAGAAAAATCGTTTTGAGCCTTCGTTTGCTTTAGGCTTGGTACTTTCTCCAAAAGAAGTAGTACAGTCTGTAGAAATTGATATAGAACAGTTCAAGGTTTATGTCACTGGAAATGTCATAAACTTGAATGAGAAGTACAAAAATGGCTGGTATTTAATTTCTATAAATGGCAATGGAATAGGTTTTGCAAAAGTTACTGGAAATATTTTGAAAAATTATTTTCCAAAAGGTCTTCGCTTTAATCCGTGAACTGTTACAGGTACAATTTTTACCTTATATAGGTAGAAAAGCACTTTTCAAGGTTTCTGTGATGTGTTACTATTTCCTTGTGAGGTATTTCTAATACTTCATAGAATTTACTTTTTATTTTCAAAAGAAGTAGGAATCGCAAATGAAAAAAATGAAAATTATTAGCTTTTTATTGCTAGTTACTTCAGTTACTTTTGCTCTATCTGGCTGTGCAAGTTGGATTGACAAAGGGCAGTCGATTACTAGTGTCGGATCGACAGCTTTACAACCTTTGGTTGAAGCTGCCGCGGATGAATTTGGTTCGACAAATGTTGGAAAGACAGTCAATGTTCAAGGCGGTGGATCTGGTACAGGTCTGTCACAAGTTCAATCAGGGGCTGTACAAATTGGTAATAGCGATGTTTTCGCTGAGGAAAAAGAAGGAATTGATGCTGACAAGCTAGTTGACCATCAAGTAGCTGTGGCAGGACTTGCTGTGATTGTTAACAAAAAAGTTTCAGTTAACAATTTGACAACAGACCAACTTCACCAGATTTTTACCGGTGAAATTACCAATTGGAAAGAAGTTGGAGGGCCAGATTTAGCTATCTCAATCATTAACCGTGCTGCAAGTTCAGGTTCGCGTGCGACATTTGATAGCATCATCATGAAAGGTGATTCAGCTGTCCAAAGTCAGGAACAAGATTCAAATGGTATGGTTAAGTCAATCGTTTCGCAAACACCAGGAGCTATTTCTTATCTTGCTTTTGCTTACGTTGATACTTCTGTTAAAACAATTCGTTTAAACGGGTACAAACCAACAGCTAAAAATGTAACAACAAATAATTGGCCACTTTGGGCGTACGAACATATGTATACCAAAGGTAAAGCAACTGGCTTGACTAAAGAATTTTTGAATTTTGTTATGAGTGATAAAGTTCAAAAAGGTATTGTTGAGCATATGGGCTATATTTCAGTTAATGATATGCGTGTTACAAAAGCAGCTGATGGCACAGTTACAACGAAATAAAGGAGATGCTATGAGAAATCAAGATCTTGAAAAACAGTTAACGACGCCTTCGAAGAATTCTCGTCTTGAGAAATTTGGAAAAAGCATTACATTCTTTTGTTTAGTACTTATTGTTTTCATTGTAGCAATGATTTTAATCTTCGTTGCTCAAAAGGGATTATCAACTTTCTTTGTCGATGGTGTTAATCCAATCACATTCCTATTTGGAAGTAAATGGGATCCAAGTTCAGGATCATTTGGTGCTTTACCAATGATTTTAGGATCATTTATTGTAACTATTTTGTCTGCCTTGATAGCAACACCTATTGCTATTGGTGCAGCAGTATTTATGACAGAAATTTCTCCAAAATATGGAGCCAAAATTTTACAACCAGCTATTGAATTATTGACAGGTATTCCATCTGTTGTTTATGGATTCATTGGTTTGCAGGTTATCGTACCATTCACTCGTTCAATCTTTGGTGGAACTGGTTTTGGTATTTTATCTGGTGTCTGTGTGTTATTTGTCATGATTTTGCCAACCGTGACTTTCATGACAATTGATAGTTTAAAAGCAGTACCAAGACATTATAAAGAAGCAAGCTTAGCTATGGGTGCCACTCGTTGGCAAACAATTTGGCGTGTTATTCTAAACGCCGCAAGACCAGGTATTTTTACCGCTGTTATTTTCGGTATGGCACGTGCTTTTGGTGAAGCCTTAGCTATTCAAATGGTTGTTGGTAACTCAGCAGTTGTACCAACTTCTCTAACAACTCCAGCTGCAACCCTAACATCAGTTCTTACAATGGGAATTGGTAATACAGTTATGGGAACTGTTCAAAATAATGTTCTTTGGTCACTAGCATTAGTCTTGCTCATTATGAGTTTAGGATTTAACATGCTCGTTAAATTTATTACAAGAGAAAGAAAGAGAAACTATGCACGCTAAGAAATTTGATAAGTTGGCAACAGGAATTCTCTACACAATCGCTGGAATCATTGTTGCAATTTTGGCATCATTACTACTATATATCTTGGTTAATGGATTACCACATGTTAATTGGTCGTTCTTGACTGGAAAATCATCATCTTATGAAGCTGGTGGTGGTATCGGAATTCAATTGTATAATTCCCTCTTTCTTTTGGTGATCACATTAGTCATTTCTATTCCACTTTCAATGGGGGCAGGAATTTATCTATCTGAATATGCGAAAAAAGGGCGCTTAACAAACTTTGTTAGAACTTGTATCGAGATTCTTTCATCTTTGCCATCTGTAGTTGTTGGTTTGTTTGGTTATCTTATCTTTGTTGTTCAGTTCCAATATGGATTCTCAATCCTTTCAGGTGCATTAGCACTTACTGTATTTAACTTGCCACAGATGACACGTAATGTTGAAGATGGACTTCGTAATGTTCACCATACACAACGTGAAGCTGGACTTGCTCTTGGATTGTCACGCTGGGAAACAGTTGTTCACGTGGTTATTCCAGAAGCACTGCCAAGTATCGTCACTGGTATCGTCCTAGCATCAGGTCGTATCTTTGGTGAAGCAGCTGCGCTTATTTATACAGCTGGTCAGTCAGCACCAGCTCTTGACTGGGGAAACTGGAATCCACTAAGTGTTACAAGTCCAATTTCTATTTTCCGTCAAGCTGAAACATTGGCTGTTCATATTTGGAAAGTTAATAGTGAGGGAACTATTCCTGATGCAACCCAAGTTTCTCAAGGTAGTGCTGCCGTTCTATTAGTTTTCATTTTGATTTTCAACCTTTCAGCACGCTACATTGGTAAAAAACTTCACGCTAAGTTGACATCAGCAAAATAAAGGAGAAGAGATGACAAAATATAATTGGAACGAAAGACATATTATTACTTTTCCTGAAGAAAAATTAGCACTTTCTACAAAAGACCTTCATGTTTATTATGGACAAAAAGAAGCTATCAAAGGGATTGATATGCAGTTTGAGAAAAATAAAATCACTGCACTTATCGGACCTTCAGGATGCGGAAAATCAACCTTCCTTCGTAGCCTAAATCGTATGAATGATACCATCGATATCGCTAAAGTAACAGGTCAAATCTTATATGAAGGTATCGATGTTAATGCTAAAAACATTAATGTATACGAAATGCGTAAGCACATCGGAATGGTTTTCCAAAGACCAAATCCATTTGCTAAATCAATTTATAAAAATATCACATTTGCCTATGAACGTGCAGGTGTCAAAGATAAACAATTCTTAGATGAAATTGTTGAAACTTCTCTAAAACAAGCTGCGCTATGGAATCAAGTAAAAGATGATTTACATAAATCTGCGTTTACGCTATCAGGTGGTCAACAGCAACGTTTGTGTATTGCTCGTGCTATTGCGGTTAAACCTGATATCCTTTTGATGGATGAACCTGCCTCAGCACTTGACCCTGTTGCGACAATGCAGTTAGAAGATACAATGTTTGAGTTGAAAAAAGATTATACAATTATCATCGTGACTCACAACATGCAACAAGCTGCTCGTGCTAGTGATTACACAGCATTCTTTTACTTGGGAGATTTGATTGAATACGATAAGACAAACAACATTTTCCAAAATGCTAAATTACAATCAACTAGCGACTATGTATCAGGACATTTTGGTTAGGAAGGCATAACATGACAGAACCTATTTTACAAGTAAGAGACTTATCTGTTTACTATAATAAGAAAAAAGCTCTTGATAATGTCTCTATGGATTTCTATCCTAATGAAATTACAGCTCTAATCGGACCATCTGGTTCAGGAAAATCAACATTGTTGCGCTCAATTAACCGTATGGGGGATTTGAATCCTGAAGTAACTTTAACAGGGTCAATTGTGTACAACGGACACAATATTTATAGCCCTCGAACTGACACTGTTGAACTTCGTAAAGAAATTGGAATGGTATTTCAACAACCTAATCCGTTTCCGATGTCAATTTATGAAAATGTTGTTTATGGATTGCGTCTAAAAGGAATCAAAGACAAGCAAGTACTTGATGAAGCGGTTGAAAAGTCTTTAATCGGTGCATCAATTTGGGATGAAGTTAAAGACCGTTTGCATGATTCTGCACTTGGTTTATCAGGTGGTCAACAACAACGTGTTTGTGTTGCTCGTGTTCTTGCGACAAGTCCAAAAATTATTTTGCTTGATGAGCCAACGTCAGCACTTGATCCAATTTCAGCTGGTAAAGTTGAAGACACACTTTATGGTTTGAAAGATAAGTACACGATGCTACTTGTTACTCGTTCAATGCAACAGGCATCACGTATTTCAGATCGTACAGGTTTCTTCCTAGATGGAAAACTTATTGAATATGGTAAAACACATGAAATGTTTATGGACCCTAAATGCAAAGAAACCGAAGATTACATCACTGGTAAATTTGGATAATGATGAGAACCTTCAAAAGGGAGATGATATTATGTTAAGATCAAAGTTTGATGATGAATTAGAAAAATTGCACAATCAGTTCTATGCGATGGGAACTGAAGTGCTGTCACAAATCAATAAAACTGTCCGTGCTTTTATCAGTCATGACCGTGAACTGGCAAAAGAAGTTATTGAAGGCGACGAAATTGTCAATAATTTCGAAACAAAGCTAGAGAAAAAATCTCTTGAAATCATTGCTTTACAACAACCTGTCTCACAAGACTTGCGTACTGTAATTACTGTTTTGAAAGCTTCAAGTGACGTTGAACGCATGGGTGACCACGCTGCATCAATTGCAAAAGCGACTATTCGTGTTAAAGGTGAAGAACGTCTTCCAGAAGTAGAAGCTGAAATCAAAAAAATGGGTAAAGCTGTTCGTAATATGGTCGAAGAAGCGTTGGACGTTTACGTAACAGGTGATGAAGAACGTGCTTATGAAGTTGCTGCTTCAGATGAAGTGATTGATAGCTACTTTAAAGAAATCCAGAATATGGCTGTTGAGTCAATTCGTCAACAACCTGATACAGTATTTGCTGGTAAGGAATATCTTCAAGTAATTACTTATTTAGAACGTATCGGTGATTATGCACGTAACCTCTGCGAGTGGGTTGTTTACCTTAAAACAGGTAAAATCATCGAATTATAAGACTTTTAAGAGAAGGTATTTCCTTCTCTTTTTTTAGTTTTTTTAAACTGACATATATCATATTTTGTGATATAATGATGAAGTTTGATGGTCTTGTATATCTATTATATTGCCCTCTGATATAGAGACTGTCACCGGATTCAAATTTTTAGAGATTAGATGATATGAGGAAAGTCCTCATTCTACGTTTTAAAGGAGTTATATGAAAACTGTAGAACATTTTATTGAAAAGTTTGTTCCTGAGAATTACAATATTTTTCTTGATATCAATCGTCAAGATAAAACTTTTTCAGGAAATGTTGCCATTAATGGTGAGGCTTTGGATAATGCCATTTCATTCCACCAAAAAGATTTGACAATTGCATCAATTTTGTTAGACAATCAAAATCTTGAATTTACGATTGATAACGATAATGAAGCAGTTCACGTTGAATTACCAGAAACTGGAACAATGACATTGGTTCTTGAATTCTCTGGTAAAATCACTGATAATATGACAGGTATTTACCCATCATATTACACAGTGGACGGTGTTAAAAAAGAAGTTATTTCAACACAGTTTGAAAGCCACTTTGCGCGTGAAGCATTCCCATGTATTGATGAACCAGAAGCCAAAGCTACTTTTGATTTAAGTATCAAATTTGACCAAACTGAGGGTGAAATCGTTCTTTCAAATATGCCAGAAGTTGATGCTGAGCGTCGTCAAGAAACAGGGCTTTGGACGTTTGATACTACGCCTCGTATGTCATCTTATTTGCTTGCCTTTGCACTTGGTGATTTGCAAGGAAAAACAGCAAAAACTAAAAATGGTACTGAAGTTGGTGTCTTCTCAACAAAAGCTCACGCACTTAAATCACTTGATTTCTCACTTGATATTGCTGTTCGCGTTATTGACTTTTACGAAGAATACTTCGGTGTTAAATATCCTATTCCTTTGTCTTATCATGTAGCTCTTCCTGACTTTTCAGCTGGTGCTATGGAAAACTGGGGCTTGGTAACATATCGTGAAGTTTACCTTCTTGTTGATGAAAATTCAACTGTTAAAAGCCGTCAAAGTGTAGCTCTTGTCGTTGCTCACGAGTTGGCTCACCAATGGTTTGGTAACCTTGTTACAATGAAATGGTGGGATGATCTATGGTTAAATGAATCATTTGCTAACATGATGGAATATGTATCAGTTGATGCTATCGAACCATCATGGAATATTTTCGAAGATTTCCAAACTGGTGGACTTCCATTGGCACTTAAACGCGATGCTACTGATGGTGTTCAATCAGTTCACGTTGAAGTTAAACACCCAGATGAAATCAATACATTGTTTGACCCAGCGATCGTTTATGCTAAAGGTAGTCGTTTGATGCACATGCTTCGTCGCTGGTTAGGTGATGATGACTTCCGTGCAGGTCTTAAGATTTACTTTGAAAAACACCAATACGGAAATACAATTGGTCGTGATTTGTGGAATGCGTTATCTGAAGCTTCTGGAAAAGATGTCGCAGCCTTTATGGATGCATGGTTGGAACAACCAGGTTACCCAGTCGTGACAGCTGAAGTTGTTGATGACACACTTGTTCTTAGTCAAAAACAATTCTTCATCGGTGAAAATGTAGACCAAAATCGTATTTGGCCAATTCCACTCAATAGCAACTGGAAAGGTTTGCCAGATATTCTTACAGATGCACGTCTTGAAATTTCAAATTACAGTCAATTGGCTGCTGCTAATGAAGGTGCTTTCCGTCTAAACACTGAAAACACAGCACATTACATTACTAATTATAAAGGTGAGTTGCTAAATACAGTTCTTGACCAACTAACTGAACTTGATACTGTTTCAAAACTTCAAGTCATCCAAGAACGTCGTTTGTTGGCTGAAAGTGGTGAAATTTCATACGCTGAGCTAGTACCATTGTTGACTAAACTTGCTGATGAAACATCTTATCTAGTTGCAGAAGCTATTTCACAAGTTGTTGATGGTTTAGATATCTTCTTAGAAGAAGGCAGTCAAGCACAAGCTCAATTCAAAGCATTGATTAGTCATTTGATGCAAAAAAACTATGATCGTCTTGGATTTGAACCAAAAACTGGTGAATCTGATGAAGATGAAATGGTTCGTCAAAATACAATTTCTTTGATGTTGTACGCTGATAATGAAGATGCAGTAACAAAAGCAGAAGCTATCTTCCATCAACACAAGGATAATATTGAAGCAATTCCAGCATCAATCCGTATGTCAGTTCTAGCTAACCAAATTAAACACGCTGAAACTGAAGAATTAGTCTCACTTTATCTTGATACTTACGTTAAGACAAATGATGGAAACTTCAAACGTCAGTTAGCCTCAGCTTTGTCAAATACAAAATCTGAAGCAACAGTTGAACGTGTCTTAGCTGAGTTGAAAAATAAAGATGTTGTCAAACCTCAAGACCTTGCTATGAGTTGGTATCGTCCATTCCTTGACAAACCATTCTCTCAAGGAGCATTCTGGACTTGGGCACGTGAAAACTGGGATTGGATTAAAGCAGCACTTGGTGGTGACATGAGCTTTGATAAATTTGTTATCTACCCAGCTAATTCATTCAAGACAGTCGAACGTCTTGATGAATACAAAGCATTCTTTGAGCCACAACTTGATGATATGGCAATCAGCCGTAATATCACAATGGGTATCAAAGAAATCTCTGCTCGTCTTGATTTGATTAGCACAAGTAAAGTCGCAGTTGAAGAAGCTCTTGCAGCTGTAAAATAATATAAATTTAAAAGCATTTGAGGTCATCTCAGATGCTTTTTTTAGGATATCTTAAGTTCTTTAAGGTATCCTTTTTCTATTAATAAATTGTGTAAAATGCTTAGACCTAAGAGATAAGTCATGATATAATAAAGTGAATAAGGGAGCAGATATATGATTAAAATTTTATTAGTAGAAGACGACTTGAGCTTGTCAAATTCAATTTTTGATTTTTTGGATGATTTTGCAGATGTCATGCAAGTTTTTGATGGTGCAGAAGGCTTATATGAAGCAGAAAGTGGGGTTTATGACCTTATTTTGCTCGATTTGATGTTGCCAGAAAAAGATGGCTTTCAAGTCCTTAAAGAATTACGTGAAAAGGGTATTTCAACACCTGTTTTGATTATGACAGCAAAAGAAAGCCTCGACGATAAAGGACACGGATTTGAATTAGGTGCAGATGATTACCTAACAAAACCATTTTATCTTGAAGAACTTAAAATGCGTATTCAAGCCCTTTTAAAACGTTCTGGTAAATTTAATAACAATACTTTGTCATATCACGAATTAACTGCAGATACCTCAACAAATACAACAACAGTTAATGGTGAAAAGGTTGAATTACTAGGTAAAGAGTTCGATTTGTTAGTTTACTTTTTACAAAACCAAAATGTCATTTTGCCAAAATCACAAATTTTTGACCGTATTTGGGGATTTGATAGTGATACAACAATTTCAGTTGTTGAAGTATATGTTTCAAAAATTCGTAAAAAACTCAAAGGCACTAGCTTTGCCAATAATCTTCAAACACTGCGTAGTGTAGGTTACATATTGAAAGATGCTGAATAATATACAGAAAAAATTATCGACTGGGACTTTTTCACACTTTTTCCATTTTTTTGCTGTGTTTACAGGGATTTTCGTCATTATGACATTTATTATCCTGCAAATCATGAGATATGGTTTATATTCTTCTGTCGACACGACGTTACAAAATGCTGCTAATAATGCCAGTGACTATGTTACGAGAACGATGGAGAGAAGTGATTCGATTCAATCAGATAATACGATTAATGAGTCGGGAAAAAATAAACCAAGTTCTAATGATGGCTTGAGTAATGTTAGTGTCCTTCTATACGATTGTAATGGTAAAATTGTTAATGCTTTAGATGCGTTTATTCAATTTGGTTCACTAACGACGAGTGTTAATGATGATAAAATCGGTGAAATAAGCGAAGAAAAAATGACCACGATTTTTGGTCAAACAGAAAAGTATCATGTTTTGACTGTCAGAGTTTATAGCAGTGATTATCCAACGATTCAATACGCAACCTTTCTAATTAGTGTTCATCAACTTGATGAAGCAAATGAGAGGTATGCGACAATCACTATTACAGTTATGGCCATTTTTTGGATTATTTCGATTTTGGCAAGTGTTTATCTTGCTAACTGGACTCGTAAACCGATTCTTGAAAGTTATGAGAAGCAGAAACGTTTTGTTGAGAATGCCAGTCATGAATTGAGAACGCCGTTAGCTGTTTTGCAAAATCGTCTTGAAAGCTTGTTTAGACGTCCAGACGCAACAATTCTAGATAATAGCGAAAGTATCGCTGCAAGTCTTGATGAAGTGCGAAATATGCGCATTCTGACAACAAATCTTTTGAATCTTGCTAGACGTGATGATGGTTTGAAAGTTGAATTGGAAGAGATTCATCCATCAACCTTTAACGAGATTTTTGAAAATTATCAGATGATTGCTCACGAAAATAATAAAAAGTTTACTGCACATAACTTGGTTAATCGTCCGATAAAATCAGATAAGACTCTTTTGAAACAACTAATGACTATTTTATTTGATAATGCTATCAAATATACTGGTGATGATGGTGTTATTGAATTCACCATTAAAACAACAGAACGTCAAACAATTTTAACTATTACTGATAACGGACCTGGTGTTAGTGATGCGGATAAGCGAAAGATTTTTGATCGCTTTTATCGCGTTGACAAAGCAAGAACACGACAACAAGGTGGCTTTGGTTTAGGTTTGTCTCTTGCAAAACAGATTGTTGATGCTTTGAAGGGTGATATTCAAGTTAAGGATAACAAACCAAAAGGAACAATTTTTGAAGTTCGTTTTAATCGACATAATTTTGGTAAATAAAAAAGACGCTGATTACAGCGCCTTTTTCATGTAAGAGTGTTCATTGTTAAAAAGAAAAACTCCATTTGGAGTTTTCATTGGATATTATTTAGCCAATTTAGCAGCAAGACGTGCTTTATCGCGGCTAGCTTTGTTTTTGTGAATCAAACCTTTTGATTCAGCTTTGTCGATGCTTGCAGAAGCAGCACGGAAAAGCTCTTCAGATGGGTTAGCTTCAAATGCTTTGATAGCAGAACGCATAGCTGATTTTTGTGCTGAATTTTTTTCGTTTTGTTTAACGTTAAGTTCAGCGCGTTTGATAGCTGATTTAATATTTGCCAATGTTTTCACCTCCAAATTAATCTAACTACATTATTATATAGAATTTATTGCGATTTGGCAAGTCTTAATCGTCGTTTCAGTGAAATTTACTCATTTTTTCAAGTAAATTTGGTCTATTCTGTGATTGTTGGTCTTATGTAAGATTAACTCTGCTCTATTACGAGTTGGCTCAATGTATTTTTCAAGGTTTACAAGGTTGATTGTTTTCCAAATCATTTTAGCAAATTCTATCGCATCGTTATGAGACATTTTGACAAATCTATTATAGTAGTTTGTTTTATCTGTTTTAGCTAATTCTAGTAGACTGTCAAAACGTTCTAAGTACCATCTTTCGATTAAATCGTTTTCGGCATCGATGTAAATTGAAAAATCGAAATATCCTGTCATATAAATGCGTTTGTTTTTTTGATTTTGAAAAACATTAATACCTTCAACGATTAAGAAGTCTGGAGCTTCGATGGTTTGTTTTTGGTCGGGTATAATATCGTAAACTTCGTGTGAATAAACTGGAATATGAGCAGTCATTCCGTTTTTGACCGTATCTAAAAAGTTTAAGAGAAGTTCCATATTATAGCTCTCAGGAAAACCTTTGCGGTCTAAAATATTTTTCTCAATCAGAACTTCATTTGGATAGATGAAACCATCAGTTGTGACCATTTCAACTTTACTATCTTTAAATGTTCTAGCTAAAAGAAGTTGTAAAAGACGACTTGTTGTTGATTTTCCAACTGCAACTGAGCCTGAAATACCAATAATGAAAGGTCGTTTACTAGCTTCTTTTTTTAGAAAAATCCCTTTAGAGAAAGATAAATTTTCTTGTGAGTTTTTGTAAATTTGAATCAGACTAATCAGCGGAAGATAGACTTCAATAACATCTTGAATACTAATATTATCGTTCAAACTTTTAATGGACTCAAGTTCCTCTGCCGTAAGAGGAGGATGTGTCTGCTGGTGAAATTCTTTCCATTTCTCACGAGAAATAAGATCAAAATTAATAAATTCGTTAGTCATACGAAACTCCTTAAAGAGGTTGTGTACTTTATTATAGCATTTTAAAGATAGATTGAAAACAGTTACAATGTATGCTAAAATAGAAATGCATTATAAGAGAAAGTGATAGAAGAATGACTAAAATGTATTACGCTGAAAACCCTGATAGTGCTCATGATATTCATGAATTAAAAGTCACACTACTTGGTCAATCATTCACATTTTTGACTGACTCAGGTGTTTTTTCTAAAAAAATGGTAGATTATGGAAGCCAAGTTCTTTTAAATAGTTTAGAATTTAATCAAGGTGAAACACTCTTGGATTTAGGTTGTGGGTATGGACCGTTAGGAATTTCATTGGCTAAAGTCCAAGGAATAAAACCAACAATGGTTGATATCAATAACCGTGCGATTGATTTGGCTAAGCAAAATGCGAACAAAAATGGTGTTGATGCCGATATTTATCAATCAAACATCTACGAAAAAGTTACAGGAACTTTTGACCACGTCATTAGTAATCCACCGATTCGTGCTGGGAAACAAGTGGTTCATACAATTATTTCTGAAAGTATTAACTATTTGAATGATGGTGGTGATTTAACAATTGTTATCCAGAAAAAACAAGGTGCCCCAAGCGCAAAAGCAAAAATGGAAGAAATTTTCGGAAATGTTGAGATTTTAAAACGCGATAAAGGCTATTATATCCTTCAAAGTAAAAAAATTTAAAAAAATATTTATGAAACTTTATTGAATGAGGAGACGATTTTCATTTAATAAAGTTTTTTATTTTATCCTTGATATATCAACGTTTGTGACAAATGTCATAGAATAATTATGACACATAAGTCATATAATCGTGAATAATTATCCTGCTTATATTGATAAAAATAACCTTTATAACCGTTTTCAAACAAAAGTGAAAACCGATTTTTATTTTAGAAAAACTTGCCAATGGGTATATTTTTGTGTAAAATAGTTCAGAAATAACGAATATGACATATGACATATATGTCATATATATCGTGTATGATATGCTTTAATAAGCTTTTTGTTGACTTTGCCTTGTATAATTCCTTTAAAATTAATTTTCGGGTTTTGCCATTTTTGTTGATTATTAAAAAAATACTCAAAAAACCTTTTATTGTGTCGAAAAAATGGTAGAATAGATGAGGTGTAAATATTAATCAGAATGATAAAATTCATTCTCAGGAAGGAATAAACTAGTTTAATGTCTATTAATAAGTATATTGATCACACATTGTTAAAACCTGAAAGCACTCAAGAGCAAATCGATAAACTCATTGCAGAAGCTAAAGAATATCACTTCGCAAGTGTCTGTGTAAATCCAACTTGGGTTTCTCACGCTGCTGAAGCTTTGAAAGATTCTGAAGTTAAAGTATGTACTGTTATTGGTTTCCCTCTTGGAGCAAATACAAGTCGTGTTAAAGCTTTTGAAACAAAAGATGCGATTGAAAACGGCGCTGATGAAATTGACATGGTAATCAATATTGGTCAATTGAAAGCTAAACAGTATGATTTTGTTGAAAATGATATTCGTGCTGTTGTTGAAGCAAGTGGTGATAAATTAGTTAAAGTTATCATCGAAACTTGTCTACTAACTGATGAAGAAAAAGAAAAAGCATGTCAACTTTCTGTAGCTGCTGGTGCAGATTACGTTAAAACTTCAACAGGTTTCTCAACTGCTGGAGCAAATGTTCACGACGTTGCCTTAATGCGTAAAACAGTAGGACCAAACGTTGGTGTTAAAGCTGCAGGTGGTGCTCGTACATATGCAGATGCTGAAGCATTTGTTGAAGCTGGTGCAACTCGCATCGGTGCTTCTTCAGGTGTCGCTATTGTAAATGGCGAAACAGCAGCAGAAGGCAGCTACTAATCATTAGTTAAGAAGAATAGAACATTTTTTGATTGTTGACGGTCGCGATGATGGTCAGGTGGTGACATTGCCACAGTTTTGGGACTCACAGAAGTCTGTTCTTAAAGTTGTTCATTAAGCCATTTGGCTTGTGATAGATTTTTAGCAACGAAGGTTGCTTATAAGTTTTTTAGGAGGGTTCATTTTCATGAACAAGAAAATTGTTGGTCTTGGACTTGCTGCAGTAGCAACTCTAGCTCTTGGCGCATGTAGCCGTTCAAATTCTTCTAGCTCTAGCTCAGATTCTAGCGTAAAAGCTGCAATCGTTACTGATACAGGCGGTGTTGATGACAAATCATTCAACCAATCTGCTTGGGAAGGTATGCAAGCTTGGGGTAAAGAAAACAAATTGAAAAAAGATACTGACTACACTTATTTCCAATCAGATAGTGAGTCAGACTACGCAACAAACCTTGACTCAGCTGTTTCAAATGGTTACAACTTAATTTTTGCAATTGGTTACAATCTTCACGATGCAGTTGTAGAAGCTGCCCCACAAAATGAAGATACAAACTATGTTATCGTCGATGACGTTGTTAAAGATCAAAAAAATGTTGAAAGTGTTGTATTTGCAGATAATGAAGCTGCTTACCTTGCTGGTATCGCAGCAGCAATGCAATCTAAAACAAAACACGTTGGTTTTGTAGGTGGTGTTGAATCTGACACAATCACTCGCTTTGAAACTGGATTTAAAGAAGGTGTTGCATCAGTTGATAGCTCTATCAAAGTTGATGTTCAATACGTTGGTTCTTACTCTGATTCAGCTAAAGGTAAAACAATCGCTGCAACTATGTATGCAGGTGGTGCTGATGTTGTTTACCATGCTGCAGGTGGTTCTGGTACAGGTGTCTTCTCACAAGCAAAAGAAATCAACGAAAAATTGCCAGCTGATAGCGATGAAAAAGTTTGGGTTGTCGGTGTAGACCGTGACCAAACTGAAGAAGGTAACTACACTTCATCTGATAAAGTTAAATCAAACTTTGTTTTGACTTCAACTATCAAAGAAGTTGGAGAAGTTGTTAAAGATATTGCTAACGGTCAAGTTAAAGGCGATAAATTCGAAGGAAACACAACTCGTACTTATGGTCTTAAAGACGGTGGTATCGATATCGTAACAACAAACCTTTCTGATGACATTAAATCAGCAGTTGAAGCTGCAAAAGAAAAAGTCATCAAAGGCGAAATCAAAGTAGACGAAAAATAATCGCTCTTTAGGAAAAAGCGACCACACGGTCGCCTTTTTTCCGAGCTGAGATAAAAATATTTTTATCTCAGTTAAGTTCACTAAAGTTATTTTTGGTGGGCTTAACTGACCTAAAAATTTATTATTAGACTGAAAGGGATCACACATGACACAAGAAAACGTCATTGAAATGCGTGAGATTACCAAAAAGTTTGGTGATTTCGTTGCGAATGACCATATTAATTTAGAAGTCAGAAAAGGTGAAATCCATGCGCTTCTTGGAGAAAATGGTGCAGGAAAATCGACTTTAATGAATATGCTTGCTGGTCTACTACAACCAACAAGTGGTCAAATTTTGGTGAAAGGTGAAGAAGCAACTCTTGATTCACCTTCTAAATCTGCTAAGATGGGTATCGGAATGGTTCACCAACACTTTATGCTTGTTGAAGCATTTACTGTTGCAGAAAACATTATTTTAGGTAATGAAGTGACAAAAGGCGCTGGCATTCTTGATATCAAAAAAGCAAGTAAAGAAATCAAAGAATTATCTGAAAAGTACGGTTTGGCTGTTGATCCATCTGCTAAAATTTCAGATATCTCTGTCGGTGCACAGCAACGTGTTGAAATCTTAAAAACACTTTATCGTGGTGCTGATATTATCATCTTTGATGAGCCAACTGCTGTTTTGACACCTTCTGAAATTACTGAATTACTTGACATTATGCGTAATTTGGTTAAAGAAGGAAAATCAATCATCTTGATTACTCACAAACTTGATGAAATCCGCGCTGTCGCTGACCGCGTTACTGTTATTCGTCACGGTAAATCAATTCAAACAGTTCCGGTTGCTGATTCAACAAGTAGTGAACTTGCCGAAATGATGGTTGGTCGTGCAGTTTCATTTAAAACTGATAAAGTCCCAGCAAATCCTAAAGATGTTGTGTTGTCAGTTAAAGATTTGGTTGTTAACGAAAACCGAGGTGTACCAGCTGTTAAAGAATTGTCACTTGATGTCCGTGCTGGTGAAATCGTTGGTATCGCAGGTATCGACGGTAACGGTCAAACTGAATTGGTAGAAGCTTTGACTGGTTTGCGTAAAGTGGAATCAGGTCACTTCTTCATTAAAGGTGTCGACATGACTAACCAACGTCCTCGTAAGATTACTGAATTGGGTGTTGGTCACGTGCCAGAAGATCGTCACCGTGATGGTATGGTTCTTGATATGACAATTGCTGAAAATATTGCTCTTCAAACTTATTACAAAGAGCCACTCAGCAAACATGGATTCATGAACTACAACAAATTAAATGAACATGCTCGTAAGTTGATGAAAGAATTTGACGTTCGTGCAGCCAGTGAACTCGTTTCAGGTGGTGCATTGTCAGGTGGTAACCAACAAAAAGCTGTTATCGCTCGTGAGATTGACCGTAATCCTGATTTACTTATCGTTAGTCAACCAACACGTGGACTTGACGTCGGTGCGATTGAATATATCCGTAAACGCTTGGTTGCAGAACGCGATAAAGGTAAAGCAGTCTTAGTAATTAGCTTTGAATTAGATGAAATCCTTGATGTTTCTGACCGTATTGCCGTTATTCACGATGGTAAAATTCAAGGTATCTTAGACGCTGCCACAACCAATAAACAAGAACTTGGTATTTTGATGGCTGGTGGTAAAGTGGAAAAGGAGGATTCTAATGTTAATGTCTAAGAAAACTCAAAAATGGGCTGTGCCATTGATTGCAGTCTTCCTTGGAATGTTGCTTGGAGCTATCCTTATGCTAGCTTTTGGTTACAATCCTTTATGGGCATACAACGATTTGCTTTATACAGCATTTGGTTCAGTTAAAAATATTGGTGAAATCTTCCGTGCAATGGGTCCACTAATCCTTATTGCGCTTGGGTTCTCAGTTGCTTCAAAAGCTGGATTTTTTAACGTTGGTCTTCCTGGTCAAGCATTGATCGGTTGGGTAATGTCAGTTTGGTTTGCTCTTTCATTCCCTGGCCTTCCAAAACCAATCTCAGTAATTTGTACTGTTTTAGTTGGTCTTATTGCTGGTGGTATTGCTGGTGCGATTCCAGGTATTCTTCGTGCCTTCCTTGGTACAAGTGAAGTTATCGTTACAATCATGATGAACTACATTATCTTGTATGGTACACAGTATCTTATTCAAGATGTGTTCTCTGATAAAATCATGCGTACAACAGAAGCAACTATCAAAGTTTCTGAAAATGCTTCTTATCAAACAGAATGGTTATCAGCTTTGACAGATAACTCTCGTATCAATATCGGTATCTTCATCGCCTTGATTGCCGTTGTTGTTGTCTGGTTTATGATGCGTAAAACAACATTGGGTTATGAAATTAACTCAGTAGGTATCAACCCACATGCTGCTGAATACGCTGGTATGTCAGCTAAACGTTTAATCGTTGTTTCAATGATTATCTCTGGTGCCCTTGCTGGTCTTGGTGGTACTGTAGAAGGGCTTGGTACATTTGGAAATGTATACTCACAAACAAGTTCTCTAAGTATTGGTTGGGATGGTATGGCCGTCTCACTTCTGGCAGTAAACACTGCTTTAGGTATTCCATTTGCAGCATTCTTGTATGCCGTTTTGGCTATCGGTAAAACAGGTATGATTGGTATCCCATCAGAAGTTATCGATGTTGTGTCTGCCTTCATTATCTTCTTTGTTGGAGCAGATTATATGATTCGTCAATTTATTAAAACTAAAAATGAAGAGGGAGGAAAGTAAGATGAGTTTTTCAACAACGTTAGCCCTATTAGTTTCTTCCATGTTAATTTATTCTGCACCTTTGATTTTTACAAGTATTGGTGGTACATTCTCAGAACGCGGTGGTATCGTTAACGTCGGTCTAGAAGGTATCATGGTTATGGGTGCTTTCTCTGGTGTTGTTTTCAACTTGAAATACGCCGCTGTTTTTGGACATGCAACTCCTTGGGTTGCTTCAATTGTAGCAGGTCTCGTTGGTATTGTTTACTCTCTTATCCATGCTGCAGCTACAATTAATTTCCGCGCTGACCACGTCGTTTCTGGTACTGTACTTAACTTGATTGCTCCAGCATTTGCTGTTTTCCAATGTCGTCATATGTTTGGTAAAGGGCAAACAGATACGATTACTCAAACTTTTGGTCGTTTTTCATTCCCGATTTTGAAAGATATCCCAGTTATTGGTAAAATTTTCTTTAACAATACATCTTTAGTTGCTTATGTTGCAATTTTGGTATCATTTATTTCATGGTTTATCATCTTTAAAACTCGTTTTGGATTGCGTCTTCGTTCAGTTGGTGAACACCCACAAGCAGCAGATACACTTGGAATCAATGTTTACTTCATGCGTTATGCAGGAGTTATGATTTCTGGTTTCCTTGGAGGAATCGGTGGTGCAGTTTATGCCCAAACAATTTCTAACAACTTTGCAGTAACAACTATTGCTGGACCTGGTTTCATCGCGCTTGCTGCAATGATTTTCGGTCGTTGGAATCCAATCGGTGCTATGCTTTCAAGTCTATTCTTTGGCTTGTCACAATCACTTGCTATTATTGGTGCACAATTGCCATTCTTCTCAAGTATTCCATCAGTTTACTTGAAAGTTGCTCCATATGTTTTGACAATCGTTGTCTTGGCAGCATTCTTTGGTAAAGCTGTTGCTCCAAAAGCAGATGGTATCAATTATATTAAATCTAAGTAATAAAATGAGCTGGTATTTTACCAGCTTTTTTAAGCATAAAAGTTGTAAGCGCTTCAAATATATGATATATTGAACTAAATAAATAATGTGAGGTTACTTTTATGAGTAAAATTGTTGTAATCGGAGCAAACCATGCTGGTACAGCCTGCATAAAAACAATCTTAACTAACTATGGTTCAGAAAATGAGGTCGTAGTTTTTGATCAAAATTCAAATATTTCCTTTTTAGGATGTGGCATGGCGTTATGGATTGGAGATCAAATTTCTGGTCCAGAAGGACTTTTTTACTCAAGTAAGGAAGAACTTGAAGCATTAGGTGCACGGATTTACATGAATTCTCCTGTAATAGCTGTTGATTATGATGAAAAATTAATTACAGCCATAGTTGATGGGAAAGAGCACGTTGAAACTTACGAAAAGTTGATTTTTGCGACAGGATCTCAGCCAATCGTTCCACCGATTAAAGGTGTTAAACTTAAAGAAGATTCAAGGGAATTTCAAGCAGAACTAGAAAACATTCAATTTGTTAAATTGTATCAGAATGCTCAAGATGTTATTCAAAAGTTAGGTGATAAAGAGATTTCACGAGTTGCAGTAGTGGGAGCAGGTTATATTGGTGTCGAGCTTGCTGAAGCCTTCAAGCGCAAGGGAAAAGAGGTTACGCTAATTGATGTCGCTAGAACTTGTCTTTCAGGTTATTACGCTGATGATTTTAGTGATATAATGGCAGCAAATCTTCAAGCACACGGCATTAAACTTGCTTTTGGTGAGACTGTACAAGAGATTACTGGTAATGGAAAAGTTGAGAAACTTATTACTGATAAAGCAAGTTACAAGGTTGATATGGTTATCCTAGCTGTTGGTTTTAAACCAAACACTAGTCTATCAAATGGAAGTGTTGAACTGTATAAAAATGGCGCATTTCTTGTTGATAAGAAGCAGGAAACAAGTGTTTCTGGAGTTTACGCTATAGGTGACTGTGCTACAGTTTATAACAATGCTTCGCAGGAAATAGACTATATTGCACTTGCATCTAACGCTGTAAGAACTGGTATTGTCGCTGCACACAATGCTTGTGGACATAGTCTTGAAGGTGTTGGAGTACAAGGCTCAAATGGAATTTCAATTTATGGACTTAATCTTGTTTCTACTGGATTGACGCTTGAAAAAGCTCAATCAAAAGGATTCGATGCAGAAGAAATAGAATACTCTGATAAGCAGAAGCCTGATTTTATCAAAAAAGATAACTATGAAGTTACCCTAAAAATAACCTATGATAAAAAATCTAGAAGAATATTAGGGGCTCAGATGCTAGCTATGGCAGATATTTCGCTTGGCATTCATTTCTTCTCACTAGCTATCCAAGAAGGACTAACGATTGACAAATTGGCTCTCACTGATTTATTCTTCTTACCACATTTTAATAAGCCATACAACTACATTACAATGGCTGCGCTGAATGCAAAATAATTAGAAACAACACAAAAAAGCCATCCAAAAGGATGGCTTTTACTAATCAAAAACTAGAAATTAGTTTTTGCAAGCAGAAGCGAATTCTTCTTTAGAGAAAGCTTCGTCGATGATAGCTTTCAATTCTTTAGCAGAAGCTTCCATTTTTTGTTGTTCAGCGTCATTCAATGGAATGTTTACTGGACGAACGATACCGTGTGCACCAACGATAGCTGGTTGACCGATGTAGCAGTCAGTTACGTTAGCGTATTGACCTTCTTGGAATACAGAAAGTGGAAGAACTGCGTTTTCATCGTTAAGGATTGCTTTAGTGATACGAGCAAGCGCAACAGCGATACCGTAGAAAGTAGCACCTTTTTTGTTGATGATTGAGTAAGCAGCGTCACGAACACCTTCGAAAAGTTCAACCAATTCTGCTTCGTCAACGTTTTGAACGTCTTTAAGGTAGCTTTCAAGGTTTACACCAGCAACGTTTGCGTGTGACCATACAGCGAATTCTGAGTCACCGTGTTCACCCATGATGTATGCGTGAACTGAACGAGCATCAACATCAAGTTTTTCAGCCAATGCTTGACGGAAACGAGCTGAGTCAAGTGAAGTACCTGAACCGATAACGCGTTCTTTAGGGAATCCAGAGAATTTCCATGTAGAGTAAGTCAATACGTCTACTGGGTTAGCAGCAACCAAGAAGATTCCTTTGAATCCTGATTTAACAACTTCAGTTACGATTGATTTGTTGATAGCAAGGTTTTTACCAACAAGGTCAAGACGAGTTTCACCTGGTTTTTGTGGAGCACCTGCAGTGATAACTACAAGGTCAGCATCTGCACAGTCTTCGTATTTAGCTGCGTAGATTTTTTTAGGTGAAGTGAAAGCAAGAGCGTGGCTAAGGTCTTCAGCATCCCCAACAGCTTTGTTGAACAATTGTGGGATTTCGATGATACCAAGTTCTTGAGCGATTCCTTGGTTTACAAGTGCGAATGCGTAAGAAGAACCTACGGCACCGTCACCAACAAGGATAACTTTTTTGTGTTGTTTAGTTGCAGTCATTTATCTAAACATCTCCTTAATTTTTTTAGGCTGACGCCCATACGAATAATATTTTAACACGTTAAGTGAGAAATGTCACGAACTAATTGGAAAAATTTGAAAAAATAAGAAAGCATTTTAAAAAGGAATAAAATCCGCGTTAAAAAGTCAAAAATCGGCCTTAAAATTATGACTTTGTACAAACAAAAGCAGGTGGTCATGGTGTGGTTTTAATGTCTGATTTGTGATATAATATACTTGAGTTTTACAACTAGAAAAGGAGTGTTTTTCCTTAATGCAGGATAAGAATTTAATTGACGTTAATCTAACTTCAGAGATGAAGACAAGTTTTATTGATTACGCCATGTCTGTTATTGTTGCTCGTGCTCTTCCTGATGTACGCGATGGATTAAAACCAGTTCACCGCCGTATTCTTTATGGAATGAATGAGCTCGGTGTAACGCCAGATAAACCACATAAAAAATCTGCACGTATCACCGGGGATGTTATGGGTAAATATCACCCACACGGTGATTCATCAATTTATGAAGCAATGGTTCGTATGGCACAATGGTGGAGTTACCGCCACATGCTAGTTGACGGACACGGAAACTTTGGTTCAATGGATGGTGACGGCGCTGCCGCACAACGTTATACAGAAGCTCGTATGAGCAAGATTGCTCTAGAAATGCTTCGTGATATTAACAAAAATACTGTTGATTTCCAAGACAACTATGATGGTAGTGAGCGTGAACCATTGGTACTGCCAGCACGTTTTCCAAACTTGCTAGTTAATGGTGCCACAGGTATTGCCGTTGGTATGGCAACAAATATCCCACCACACAACTTAGGAGAATCAATTGATGCTGTTAAGTTGGTTATGGATAACCCTGATGTTACAACACGTGAATTGATGGAAGTGTTGCCTGGACCTGACTTCCCTACTGGAGCACTTGTTATGGGAAAATCAGGTATTCGTAAAGCCTACGAAACTGGTAAAGGTTCCATCGTTCTTCGCTCACGTACAGAAATTGAAACAACTAAGAGTGGTCGTGAACGTATTGTTGTTACAGAATTCCCATACGGTGTTAACAAAACTAAAGTACACGAACACATTGTTCGTCTAGCACAAGAAAAGCGTATCGAAGGAATTACAGCTGTCCGTGATGAATCAAGCCGCGAAGGGATTCGTTTCATCATCGAAGTTCGTCGTGACGCGTCAGCAAATGTTATTTTGAATAACTTATTCAAATTGACAAGCTTGCAAACTAACTTTAGCTTTAACATGCTTGCTATTGAAAACGGTGTTCCGAAAATTCTTTCTTTGAAACAAATCATCGTTGATTATATTGAGCACCAAAAAGAAGTCATTGTTCGTCGCACTGAATTTGATAAAGCTAAAGCCGAAAAACGTGCGCACATTTTAGAAGGTTTGTTAATCGCACTTGACCATCTTGATGAAGTTATTAGCATTATCCGTAATAGCGAAACAGATGTAATTGCTCAAAGCGAGTTGATGAGCCGCTTCAATTTGTCTGAACGTCAAAGTCAAGCAATCCTTGATATGCGTCTTCGTCGATTGACAGGTTTGGAACGTGAGAAAATCCAAGCTGAATATGATGACCTTCTTGCTTTGATTGCTGATTTGGCTGATATTTTAGCTAAACCAGAACGTGTCATTACAATCATCAAAGAAGAAATGGATGAAATTAAGCGTAAATACGCTGACCCACGCCGTACTGAATTGATGGTCGGTGAAGTCCTTTCTCTCGAAGATGAAGACTTGATCGAAGAAGAAGATGTTTTAATCACTCTTTCTAACAAAGGGTACATCAAACGTTTGGCTCAAGATGAGTTCCGTGCTCAAAGACGTGGTGGACGTGGTGTTCAAGGTACCGGTGTTAACGATGATGATTTTGTTCGTGAGCTAGTATCAACCAATACACATGATCATGTTTACTTCATGACAAATAAAGGTCGCGTATACCGTTTGAGAGGTTATGAAATTCCTGAGTACGGTCGTACAGCTAAAGGTTTACCAATTGTTAACCTGCTAAAACTTGATGAGGGTGAAACTGTTCAAACGATTATCAGTGAAAAAGGTAATGACGAAACAGAAAATTATCTATTCTTTGTAACACGTCAAGGTGTTGTTAAACGTACAAAAGAATCTGAATTTAGCAATATCCGTCAAAATGGTTTGAAAGCTCTTAACCTTAAAGAAGGCGATGAGTTGATTAATGTTATTCGTACAAATGGTGATGACGACATCATTATCGGTACGAAAACAGGGTACAGCGTACGCTTTAATGAATCATCTGTTCGTAGCATGAGTCGTTCAGCTACAGGTGTTCGTGGTGTTAACCTACGTGAGGGTGATGAAGTTGTCGGAGCTTCTCGTATTACTGATGATCAAGAAGTTCTGGTTATCACAGAAAAAGGTTACGGTAAACGTACATTAGCCTCTGAATATCCAACAAAAGGCCGTGGTGGTAAAGGTATTAAAACTGCAAATATCACTGAAAAGAACGGTAAACTAGCTGGTCTAGTAACTGTTAACGGCGACGAAGACATCATGGTTATCACTGATACTGGTGTAATGATTCGTACAAACGTTGCTGATATTTCACAAACTGGTCGTGCGACACTCGGTGTTAAGATTATGCGCCTTGATGAAGATGCTAAAATTATGACACTCGCCCTTGTTCAAGCTGAAGAAGAACAAGAAACTGAAGAAGTAGAAGAATAATAAGCGAATGAAAAAAGAAAAGAAGAAAACACATCGTTTTTTTAACTTCATAAGAATTCTAGTATGCTTGATTTTACTGCTTGTAGGTCTTGCTTTGATTTTTAACAAATCGATTTGTAATTTTTTGATTGGTCATCAATCTAATAATTATCAAATCACTAAAGTTTCTAAAAAGAAAATCAAGAAGAACGAATCAGCTAACGTCACTTACGATTTTTCAGCTGTTGAACCTATGTCAGTACAATCTGTTATTGAATCTCAATCACAAGTTGCAAATCTCCCTGTAATTGGTGGTATTGCGATACCAGATGTTGGTATTAACCTACCAATTTTTAAGGGACTTGGCAATGTAGAATTATCTTACGGTGCAGGAACGATGAAAGAAGAACAAGTTATGGGTGGGCAAAATAATTATGCGCTTGCCAGCCACCATGTTTTTGGTATTACAGGTTCTTCGAAAATGCTGTTTTCACCCCTAGAAAACGCTAAAGTTGGTATGAAAATTTATCTTACAGATAAAACAAATATATACACTTATGTTATTTCTGAGGTCTTTTCAGTAACACCTGATCGGTCGGATGTTTTAAATGACAATTCTGGTCAAGCAGAGGTCACATTGGTGACTTGTACCGACCAGCAGGCAACTGGTCGGATTGTTGTTAAAGGTAACTTAGAATCATCTGTTGCTTATGATCAAGCTTCAGATGATATCCATAAAGCCTTTGCTTATTCTTATAATCAAATGACATTTTAAAGAAAAAGCTGGGAGTAAGATTTATTCTCAGCTTTTTGCGATTAATACTCTAAAGTGAGGAGATTTTACTAATATGAAGTTAAACGCTGTACACCACGTTGCTTTAATTGTTTCTGATTATGATAAATCACGCGATTTCTACGTCAATAAATTAGGTTTTGAAATCATTCGTGAAAATCATCGTCCAGAACGTCATGATTACAAACTTGACTTGAAATGTGGTTCTATTGAATTAGAAATTTTTGGTAATAAACTATCTGATCCAGAATATGTTGCTCCGCCAAAACGTGTTGGTAAACCTGAATACCACATGGAAGCTTGTGGACTTCGTCATTTAGCATTTCATGTTGAAAATATTGAAGCATACAAGGAAGAACTCGAATCAATGGGGATTTATGTTGAGCCAATTCGTCATGATGACTACACAGGTAAAAAAATGACATTCTTCTTTGATCCAGATGGCTTGCCTCTAGAACTTCATGAATAACTTGAAAAACAGTTTTTTTCTGACGCTTTAAATGATAAGTGATATAATTAAATACCTAAGTGAAAGGAATTAATTAGAAATGAAATTTAAGAAAACTTTAACAGCTTGCGCGCTTTCCCTATTTTCAGTTTTTACTATGGGAAACGTACAAGCAGCAAGTAATTCTGTTCAAAATGTTATTGATGAAACTTATGTTCAACCCGATTATGTTCTAGGATATTCATTATCTGAAGACCAACGTAATCAAACTCTTTCTTTGCTTGGATATGATAGTTCTAAAGATACTAATTTGAAGACTATCACGACAACAGCTTACGCTAATATTATGGACGTCGCAGATGATCCAAGCTTACAATTGTATTCATCTGTTAAGATTCAAAAATTAGGTTCATCAGAAACACTGACTGTTAACATTGTGACACCTGAAAATATCACAAAAGTTACTTCAGATATGTATCGAAATGCAGCTGTGACACTAGGAATTGAACACGCAGCAATTACCGTTGCATCACCAATCCCTGTAACAGGTGAATCTGCACTTGCTGGTATTTACTACTCTTTGGAAGAAAATGGTGCTAAAGTCTCAGATGAAAGTAAACAATTAGCTCAAGAAGAGTTGAACACACTATCGACTATTAACTCAGAAAATCAAGGAACAGACGGCTATGATGCTGATAAATTAAACGTCGCTCTTGCTGATATCAAATCAGCAGTAGCAGACGCTGGATCAGATGTCACTAAGGACGAAGTTCGTCAAATTGTTGATGATACGCTTGAAAACTATAAACTCAAAGATGTTTTATCAAACAATCAAATTAATATGATTGTGAACTTTGCCTTTAACCTTTCAAATTCAAATATTATTAACAGTAGCAGTTTCAAATCTGCGTTGTCATCTTTAAAAGATAGTATTGTATCAAATGCCGGATCATCATTTAAGGGAATCAATTTGAATTTTGACGCCTCAAACGCTCTGGAATCAAGTAAAGGCTTTTTAGCAAACATCTGGCAAGCAATCGTAAATTTCTTTAGCAACTTATTTAACTAAGCATAGAAGTTTTAGTAACGAGAGGACTATTTTTAGTCCTTTCGTTTTTTCTTTCTAAAACAAGACGTTTTCAGTTTTTTCAGAAAATTTACAAAAATATATTGACTTTAGTCCGTTTGAGTTGTAAAATAAAGTTTACATATTTCAGAATTATCTGAAAATTGAAAGTTTATTTAGAAAGAGGTTTGTTTTATGACTGAAAACATAGAACAAGAATCAAATTGGCACACCAAGCTTAAAGCCCTAGGTCCTGGTATCCTAATGGCTTCAGCGGCTGTAGGTGGTTCACACATCGTATCTTCAACACAAGCAGGGGCTATTTATGGCTGGCAACTTGCTTTGCTGATTATTTTGATAAATATTTTTAAATACCCATTTTTCCGTTTTGGATCTCAGTATACACTGGAAAATAATAAAAGTCTTATTGAAGGTTATGCTGAAAAAGGAAAAGTCTGGCTTACGATTTTCTTTGTGCTGAATGTTTTTTCAGCAATCGTTAATACAGCAGGTGTTGGTATCCTTTGTGCAGCTATTTTATTTGATATTTTTCCAAATGGACTTGGATTGAGTATTTCACAGTTAACAACAATTATAATTGTCATTATTTGGGCAATGTTGTTAATCGGAGGTTATCGTTTCCTTGATACACTTGCAAAATGTGTTATGACAGCCTTGACGCTTGCAACAGTACTAGCAGTTGTCATCGCTCTTTTTAAACACCATGAATACGCTCCAAACTTTGAAGCACCTACACCTTGGCGCATGGCTGCACTTCCATTTATCGTTTCTTTGATGGGCTGGATGCCTTGTCCAATTGAAATTTCAGCAATTAACTCAATGTGGTCAGTTGAGAAGAGAAAAACAGTCAATATGTCTGAAAAAGATGCTGTTTTTGATTTTAATATTGGATACATTGGCACTGCCCTTTTAGCACTTATCTTCTGTGCTTTGGGTGCTTTGATTCAATTTGGGTCAGGAGAAGAAGTACAGGCAGCATCGGCAGCTTACATTTCACAATTTGTAAACATGTATGCTAAAGTCTTTGGTTGCTGGTCACGTATTTTGATTACCTTGATTGCTTTCTTGTGTATCTTTGGTACAGTAATCACCGTAATTGATGGTTACTCACGTGCTAACAACGAATCTCTTCGATTACTTCTTGGCAAAAAAGAATTGTCTCCAAAAGCATTACCGATTTGGGTTTCTTTGACAGCAGCAATTGGTCTTGTGATTGTTTATCTATTTGCTGGTAATGTTGCTACAATGCTACGCTTTGCCATGGTTGCATCATTTATCACAACACCATTCTTTGCTTATTTGAACTATTCATTGGTCAATAACAAAGAACATCAAATCAAGCCTTGGTTAAAAGTTCTATCGATTATTGGTTTGATTTATCTATTTGGATTTGCGCTATTCTTTGTCTTTGCTTGGTTATCAGGTAAGATTTAAAGAATTATTCATATAATTATAAACTCTCTTAAAATACAAAAAGAACAACACTTTCTCCCTGGTGTTGCTCTTTTTTTGTATTCGTAAATATAATTATGTAAGGCAGGAGCTTGATAGTAAAGAAAAAGAAAAAACACCTTCTGGGTATTGTAGAAGGTGTTTATAGTAATTATTTAACAAAAGCGTTGATTTCTTTTTCGATGTTAGCGATTTTAGCTTCAGCATCAGCCAAGTCAGAACCAACAGTTGCAATGTAGAATTTGATTTTTGGTTCAGTTCCTGAAGGACGAACAGCCAACCAAGAATCATCAGCAAGTGTGTATTTCAATACGTTACTTGGTGGTGTTGTAAGTTTTTCAACGCCAGCAGCGCTAGTAGCAGTTTGTGCCAAGAAGTCTTCTGTTTTAACAATATCAGTTGAGTTGAATTGAGCAGGAGCATTGTCACGGAATTTATCCATGATTTTCTTGATTTCGGCAGCACCGTCAACACCGCTAAGAGTTACAGAGATAGTTTTTTCAGCGAAGTATCCGTATTCTTTGTAGATTTCTTCGATACCATCTGCAAGAGTTAAACCACGTGAACGGTAGTAAGCAGCGATTTCAGCTACGATAAGAACGGCTTGAACGGCATCTTTATCACGTACAAATGGTTTGATAAGGTAACCGAAGCTTTCTTCGAAACCAAACATGTAAGTGTGGTTGTGTTTTTCTTCAAATTCTTGAATTTTTTCAGCAATGAATTTGAAACCAGTTAAAACGTTAAACATTTTAGCGCCGTAGCTTTCAGCAATCTTAGTTACCAATTCAGTAGATACGATTGATTTAGCAAGGGCAGCGTTTTCTGGAAGAGTTCCAGCTGTTTTGTGAGCTTCAAGAATGTATTTAGCGATGATTGCACCGATTTGGTTACCTGAAAGGTTACGGTATGAGCCATCAGCTTGACGAATTTCAACACCAAGACGGTCAGCATCAGGGTCAGTTGCAACAAGAACATCTGCATCAACTTTACGTCCAAGTTCTTCAGCAAGAGCGAATGCTTCTTGGTTTTCAGGGTTTGGTGATTTTACAGTTGAGAAGTCTGGATCTGGAACAGCTTGAGCTTCAACAACTTCAACTGATTCAAAACCAGCTTGAGCAAGTGCACGACGTGCAAGCATTTCACCAGTACCGTGAAGTGGAGTGTAGACAATTTTCATGTCTTTACCGTATTCATCAATCAATTTTTGGTTGATGTTAACATCTTTAACTTCTTTAAGGTATTCAGCATCGACATTTTCACCGATAACTTCGATAAGACCTGAAGCTTTGCTTTCTTCAAGATCAGCTAACTCGATTGAGAATGGATCTTCGATTGCACGGATAAAGTCAGTCAAAGCATCAGCATCAGCAGGTGGCATTTGTCCACCGTCTTCACCATAAACTTTGTATCCGTTAAATGGAGCAGGGTTGTGACTTGCTGTTACCATGATACCTGCGAAAGTGCCAAGGTGACGAACAGCAAATGACAATTCTGGAGTTGGACGAAGTGATTCGAAAACATAAGCTTTAATGCCGTGTTTTGCTAACACTTGAGCTGATTCAAATGCAAATTCAGGTGAGAAGTGGCGAGAGTCATAAGCGATTGCAACACCGCGTTTTTTAACATCTTCACCTTTAGTTTCGATAAGTTTAGCAAGACCTTCAGTTGCTTGACGTACAACGTAAATGTTGATACGGTTAGTACCAGCGCCGATAACGCCACGCATACCAGCTGTACCAAACTCAAGGTTTGTGTAGAAAGCATCTTCTTTTGTCTTTTCATCCATGGCAAGCAATTCTTCACGAAGATAGTCCGGAAGACCTGCAAAATCAAGCCATTTTTGATAGTTTTCAGTGTAAGTCATTAATGGAACTCCTTTTTATGATCTTATAAACGCTTTCATTATACCACTTTGTTAAAAAAAATTCTAGTAAAAACTTAACATTGTTGAAAATGCTGTTAAATCAAGGTTTTTAGGACTTTTTCGGTTTCTACTCAAACGTTTGCGTAAAGTAAAATTTTAACTCATTTTTAACTTCATGTGAACAAAAAAGACACGCTTTTTCACGTGCCTTTCATTATTTTATGCTTTGATTTTCTGTAAACTTGGAACAATTGCAAGTGTTAAAATTGCTGAAATAATCATTTCCGCAATAGCGTTAGTACCGAAAACAACCGCAAGTAACGCTTTAATGTCTCCGCTATAGACATTTGCAAATAAAAAGAAAATTCCTCCTAAAACAAAGATCGTATTTGTCATTGAACCTACAGCACCAGCAATCACAATACCAGTCTTATTATGAAGCCATTTGTAAACAAAGTATGGTGTGATACCAATTAAAATACGTGGAACCATAGCGATAATTAATGATGAAAGATTACCATTTTCAACAAATGGAGAGAAGAGGTAACTTGTTGGAAGTAAAGTCAGAGTGTTAACTGTTACACTGATTACCCCCATCAAAGTTCCTAGTGTCGCACCGATTTTTGGACCGTAGACAATTGATGCAATGATAACTGGAATGTGAATAAGCGTTGGTTTGATTGGCACAGGCCAAAGATTGAATACAAGACTTGTTAAAAAGTTAATGACAATCATGATAGCAAAGAAAATTGCGATAGTTGCAATATTACTTGCTGCTTTATTTTTTTTCATAACTCCTCCTAAAGGATGATATTTTGGTTAAAGAGCTTTAGTTCTCTCTATAAAAACCCAATACATTATACATGTTTGCAGGTGTCTTGACAAGTGTAAAATTTAAAGCGATTTTATAATACGCTCTAAAATGGTATCTTGCTCAGCTAAGGCACCGCGACCGACATCACCGCAGGCTAGAAGGCTAGAACGTGGTTCGATTTCCTGATAACCTACTTCTTTTAAGATACTAATATTACGCTGTGTTAATGGGTTGTCATACATTTTTGTGTTCATTGCTGGAGCAATCAACTTAGGTGTTTCTGCTGGAAGAGCCAGAGCAGTAGCTGTGACAATGTTATCAGCCATCCCATGTGCAAGTTTAGCTAATGTATTGGCAGAAGCAGGGGCAAGAACGAAGAGGTCAGCTTTTTTAGCTAATTCAATGTGATTAACGATTTTTGGATCATCTTCTTTCATAACATCAAGATGCACAGCATTTTTAGATAGTACTTGAAGTGTTAGTGGTGTGATAAAATCCGTCGCAGCTTTTGTCATTAGGATATGGACATCATAACCAGATTTTGTTAATTCGTTAGCTAAATCAGCTGATTTATAGGCAGAGATACTGCCTGATACAGCTAATAAGATTGTTTTAGTCATAATTTACCACCCTTTCATAAATCAAATTGGCAATTTCTTTCTTGTCATTTGCTTCATAACTGTGCTCAGCATCAAGCAAATAAGCATGGTGCTGCATTCCGTTAATCTCTGTTAAGTCATTTGCAACAATATATCGTGCTTTATTTTTTCGAAGACTGTCACGCGCCACTGCAAACAATTCTTCTCTTGAAACATTAACAAGAAGTTTAAAACCAATTAACGTGATATCAGGATTCCATGATTTAACCAGAGAAATCACTTTAGGCGTTTTTTTCAGAAAAAGCACTTGATAATCTTCTTTAGAAGAGATTTTAGATTCCACATTTTGACGTTTTAACAAATCAGAAACGTGCTCAGCTTGTTCAACCTCATGTAAATCTGTCATATAAACAGGAGTATAGTCAGACACAGCCATACTATGAATAAAAACATCGCTAGTTTTTACAAGTGGCTCAAGTGTCGATATTAGACTTTCAACATTTGTGATTAGACAAACAGCCAAGTTAGGATGGTTGTCTGGTTTAACAGCTTCTTTGGTAGTAACCAAAGTCACTTCGTGACCATTTTCTAGAAAGATTTCAGCAATATATTTTCCAAGGGACCCTGTTGCGTGATTTGTAATACCACGGACAGAATCAATTTTTTCGGTTGTTCCACCGGATGTAATTAAAATTTTCATAGATTTATTGTACACAAAAACAAAAAATTCGTAAATTGTTTGCATTGTTTTGAAAATAAAGAGAGGACTTTTCACTGAATACAGATGTAAAAAGCGAACGTTTATTTATTATTTTTTATCTAACAAAAAGATTTTATGATCTTGAAATGTTTAGTTGGGTTGCTAAAAACGCTGCTATGACAGTTGTTGTTTGATATAGTTTTAAACTATATTTTGTAATAAAAAAGAATCCAGTCCAAACACTAAACACGAACATTGACAAATATTTTAAGAAAAATCGTGCGTTTTTAAAAAAGTGTGTTATAATGTTTTTATCAATCAAAAATTATCAGAGGAGAGTTTCCCGTGAAATCAGATATCGAAATTGCACAAAGCGTCGAGCTTAAACCAATTACAGAAATTGTCGAAAAAGTTGGTATCACATTTGATGATATTGAACTCTATGGCAAATACAAAGCAAAATTATCTTTTGATAAAATCAAATCAGTTCAAGAAAACAAACCTGGTAAATTAGTTCTTGTAACAGCAATCAACCCAACACCTGCAGGTGAAGGTAAATCAACAATGTCAATCGGTCTTGCTGATGCTCTTAATAAAATCGGTAAGAAAACAATGTTAGCTTTGCGTGAGCCTTCGCTTGGTCCTGTTATGGGAATCAAAGGCGGTGCTGCTGGTGGTGGTTATGCGCAAGTTCTTCCAATGGAAGATATCAACCTTCACTTCACAGGCGATATGCACGCAATCACAACAGCTAACAACGCTCTTTCAGCAATTATCGATAATCACATGCACCAAGGTAATGAACTTGGTATTGACCAACGTCGTATCATTTGGAAACGTGTCGTTGACCTTAACGACCGTGCTCTTCGTCATGTAACAGTCGGTCTTGGTAGCCCAGTTAATGGTATTCCACGCGAAGATGGTTTTGATATCACTGTTGCATCAGAAATCATGGCAATTCTTTGTCTTGCAACTGACATCAAAGATTTGAAAGAACGTTTAGCAAACATTGTCGTTGCTTATCGTTATGACCGTACACCGGTTTATGTGCGTGACCTCAAAGTAGAAGGTGCTTTGACACTTATTCTTAAAGATGCTATCAAACCAAACCTTGTCCAAACAATCTATGGTACACCTGCTTTTGTTCACGGCGGACCATTTGCAAATATCGCACACGGATGTAACTCAGTTCTTGCCACAACAACAGCACTTCATTTAGCTGATTACACAATTACAGAAGCTGGATTCGGTGCTGACCTTGGTGCTGAAAAATTCCTTGATATTAAAACACCAAACCTTCCAACAACACCGGACGCTGTTGTTATCGTTGCAACAATTCGCGCACTTAAAATGCACGGTGGTGTGGCTAAGACTGATCTTGGTGAAGAAAATGTTGAAGCTGTGCGTGCAGGATTTGCTAACCTTAAACGTCACATCGAAAATATCCGCAAATTCGGTATTCCAGCAGTCGTAGCAATTAATGAATTCGTAGCTGATACTGAAGCTGAAATCGCAGCCCTTAAAGAGCTTTGTGCAGAAATCGATGTTCCTGTTGAACTTGCTAGCGTATGGGCAAACGGTGCTGATGGCGGTGTTGACCTTGCTAAAGCTGTCGTAAACGCTGTTGAAAACGGAAATGCAAACTACAAACGCCTTTACTCTGATGATGACTCACTTGAAGAAAAAGTCACTAAAATTGTTACTGAAATTTACGGTGGTAACAAAGTTATTTTCGGTAAAAAAGCTAAAAACCAATTAAAACAATTTGCTCAATTTGGATGGGATAAATTGCCTGTATGTATGGCTAAAACTCAATACAGTTTCTCTGATAACCCAACATTGCTCGGTGCTCCTGAGGGATTTGATATCACAATTCGTGAATTCGTTCCAAAAACTGGTGCAGGATTCATCGTTGCTCTAACTGGTGATGTGATGACAATGCCTGGTCTTCCTAAGAAACCAGCTGCGCTTAATATGGATGTTGCTGAAGACGGTACAGCTATCGGATTATTCTAATTAATACAAAAGTCAGCTTAGTAGCTGGCTTTTTTTCGTATTCGTCAAACAAGAGAGTTTACCACAACTTATGATATAATAGTAGCGATTGAAGAAAAAAGTTTATGTGGAGGTCAAGCTTATCAGTAACAAAAATATTAATAAAATAAAAGCACTAAGCTTATTAGATAAAAGCCGACGCAGTTTTCTTCGAGGAATTTTTAGTCGAACGACTGTTATTTCGATTCTTTTAATCCTACAATTGCTCTTTATTATCGCTTCATTTGTTTGGTTAGACCAGTATCGAATTTGGGTGGCTATCGTTGAACGAGCATTAGCAATAGCTGCTGTCCTTTATTTGGTTAACAGTGAAATGGATGCTCTATCACGTGTCACATGGTTGATTTTGGTAATGATTGCACCCTTGCTTGGGTCACTTTTCCTCATTTATACAAAACTTGATTGGGGATATCGTGGTCTGAAGCAGCGAATGAATTTTTTGATGGACGCTAGTAGCAGATACTTGCAAGATAATCTTGAGACTTTGAGAGTTTTAAAAGGAAATACTTCGACAACCTACCATTTGGTTCAATATTTTGACCGTAGCCGAGGAGATTTCCCAGCCTACCAAAATACTGAAGTCACTTATTTCCCAACAGGGGAAGAATTTTTCGAAGAGTTGAAAAAGCAACTGCTTAAAGCAGAAAAATACATTTTCATGGAATTTTTCATCATTGCTGAAGGTGTTATGTGGGGTGAAATTCTACGCATCTTGGAACAGAAGGTCAGAGAAGGAGTAGAAGTTCGTGTCCTTTACGATGGCATGATTGAATTTTCTACGTTGTCGTTTGACTATACCAAACGCCTTGAAAAAATTGGCATTAAAGCTAAAGCATTCTCGCCAATTTCACCATTTATTTCAACTTATTATAACTATCGAGATCACCGCAAAATTATAGTAATCGATGGTAAAGTTGGCTTCACAGGTGGTGTTAACTTAGCTGATGAATATATCAATAAGTATGAACGCTTTGGTCATTGGAAAGATACTGCGGTTATGCTTGAAGGTGAAGCAGTAGATAGTTTCTTGGTGCTTTTCTTACAAATGTGGTCAATCACTGAAAGACAGATGGTTGTAAAACCCTATCTTGCAAAACATGACAAGGAGAGAAAAGCTAAAGGGTACGTTATACCGTATGGCGACTCACCACTTGATACAGATAAAATTGGGGAAAATGTCTACATTGATATTCTCAATCACGCAAGAGAGTACGTCTATATTATGACACCTTACTTGATTTTAGATAGTGAAATGGAGCATGCACTTTGTTTTGCGGCGGAGCGTGGTGTAGATGTTAGAATCATTATGCCAGGTATTCCAGATAAAAAAGTACCTTATATGCTTGCTAAAACTTATTTTAGAAAACTCATGCGATCAGGGGTCAAGATTTATTATTACACTCCTGGATTTATCCATGCTAAAGTCTTTATCAGTGACGATAGCAAAGCAGTTGTTGGAACCATTAATCTTGATTATCGTAGCTTGTATCATCATTTCGAATGTGCGACCTACCTATACAAAGTTGCAGCAATTCGTGATATTTATGATGATTGCATCCAAACAATGCGAAAAAGTGAACGTGTAACTCAAGAAATGCTTGATGAACGTCCAACTCACGAAAAACTCATCGGACTACTTGTTAAAACCATCGCACCGTTGATGTAGAAAAGAAGTGTTTGCAAATCTTACTTTCTATGGTATACTAATTACATGCGATGAGCCGAATTAACTCGATTTGAGAGTTTATTTGCGCAAGAGGAGGTCATTCTAGTTCGACTAGAAACGCAGGAGCGGACTTTGGCAATCTGTGTGAACCTTTTTGCCACACTCTTTCTTGAGTGCCTCTATCCCTACCATTTTGGTAGGGATTTTTTGTTTGTCAAAAAATTGCAAAAATTCTTTTAAATATTTTAAAATTTCACAAAATTGAGTCTTTTCTTTTACTTTAAAAAATTGTATAATGTAGCTACTATAAAATTTTTAGAAAATTGAGAATAGATTATACTATTTTCCAGGAAGAGGTATTGAAATGGGCTATACAGTCGCTGTCGTTGGCGCCACAGGTGCCGTTGGAACACGTATGATTCAACAATTAGAACAATCAACACTCCCTATTGACAAAGTACGTCTTTTGTCATCTTCACGTTCTGCCGGGAAAATATTAAAGTATAAGGGACAAGATGTTACCGTTGAGTTAACAACAGAAGATTCTTTTGAAGGCGTTGATATCGCACTTTTCTCTGCTGGAGGTTCTGTTTCAGCAAAATTCGCTCCTTACGCTGTTAAAGCAGGTGCTGTCGTCGTTGATAACACATCTTATTTCCGTCAAAATCCTGATGTACCACTTGTTGTACCAGAAGTTAATGCTCATGCATTAGATGCTCATAATGGTATCATTGCTTGTCCAAACTGTTCAACTATTCAGATGATGGTTGCTTTAGAACCAGTTCGTCAAAAATGGGGCTTGAGTCGTATCATTGTATCAACTTATCAAGCTGTATCTGGAGCAGGTCAATCAGCTATCAATGAAACACTTCGAGAAATTAAAGAAGTTGTCAATGATGGTGTAGCTCCTAAAGATGTTCATGCAGATATTTTGCCATGTGGCGGTGATAAAAAACACTTTCCAATTGCATTTAATGCTCTTGCGCAAATCGATGTCTTCACTGATAACGACTACACATATGAAGAAATGAAAATGACAAACGAAACTAAGAAAATTATGGAAGAACCTGAACTTCCTGTTTCAGCAACATGTGTTCGTGTGCCAGTTCTTTTCTCACACTCAGAATCAGTTTACATTGAAACAAAAGAAGTAGCTCCAATCGAAGAAGTGAAAGCAGCTATCGCAGCCTTCCCAGGTGCAGTACTAGAGGATGATGTAGCTAACCAAGTCTATCCTCAAGCTGCAAATGCTGTCGGAAAACGAGAAACATTTGTTGGACGTATCCGCAAAGACTTGGATGTCAAAAACGGTATTCACATGTGGGTCGTTTCTGATAACCTTCTAAAAGGTGCTGCATGGAACTCCGTGCAAATTGCAGAAACACTTCACGAACGTGGTCTTGTTCATCCAACAAAAGAGCTAAAATTCGAACTTAAATAATGATTCTCAAGCCAGTTTCTCATGAAGCTGGTTTGAGCCATATTTGTATTGTGTATTGAAATCTTAGACAAAGAGAGAGGTTTATTATGTCTATTGAAGATTTAAAAGATGTTAAAATTATTACTGCGATGGTTACGCCTTTTAACGCAGACGGTTCAATTAATTTTGATGCTCTTCCAAAACTTATCGAGCATTTGTTAGCACACCATACAGATGCCCTTTTGTTAGCAGGAACAACAGCAGAAAGTCCAACGTTAACTCACGACGAAGAATTGCAATTATTTGCAGCTGTCCAAAAGATTGTTAAAGGTCGCGTACCTTTGATTGCAGGTGTAGGTACAAATGATACACGAGATTCAATCGAATTTGCGCGTGAAGTTGCCGCCTTTGGAGGTTTTGCTGCAGGGCTTGCAATCGTCCCTTATTACAACAAACCATCACAAGAAGGCATGTATCAGCATTTTAAAGCAATCGCTGATGCGAGTGATTTACCGATTATTATTTATAACATTCCAGGTCGTGTCGTCGTTGAAATGACACCAGAAACAATGCTACGTCTCGCCGAACATCCAAATATCATTGGTGTTAAAGAGTGTACAAGTCTTGCTAATATGGCCTATCTTATCGAGCACAAGCCTGACAATTTCTTGATTTACACTGGTGAAGATGGTGATGCTTTCCATGCTATGAACCTTGGTGCAGATGGTGTTATTTCTGTAGCATCACATGTCAATGGTGATGAAATGCATGAAATGCTTACTGCCATTGAAAATAATGATATTAAGAAAGCAGCAGCTATTCAGCGTCAATTTATTCCAAAAGTTAATGCTCTATTCTCATATCCTAGTCCAGCTCCTGTCAAAGCTGTACTCAATTATCTTGGGTTTGAAACTGGTCCTTTACGTTTGCCGCTTGTTTGCTGTCCGCCAGAAGATGCTAAACGTATCATTGACGTTGTTATCGACGGTGATGTAAAAGCAACTAAAGAAACTGTTACAGGTGTTCTACGTCCAGACTATTAATCAGAAATAAAAAGCCACAGAAGAAATTCCGTGGCTTTTATGTTTATTTATCAGCAATCAAGGTGAGATGATTTTGAAGGTTGTCATCATTTGGAATTCGGATAAAATGTTTTTCGCACATATCGATATAATTATCTTCTAAATAGTTGATATCCTCAGTAAAAGTTAAGCTACCGAGGTGATGATTTTCTGGTAATTCAAGAACAACTCCATGAAACGATGTGTTGTAATGCTGAAAATTAGGAAATTGTTCAAGTACTTCATGAGATTTGGAAATTTGTTTTTGAAATACTTGCTTCAAATATGTGACATTCTTTTCAAATAACCCACTGTCTAAATAAAGCGATAAAGCTTTTTGCATGATTAAATTAGTATCGTAATCAATCATTTTTTTAAGGTTCAAAAAGGCTTTTGTCAGCGTTCGTGGCAGGATAATCGTCCCTAAACGTAAAGCTGGAAAAATAGTCATTGAAAACGACTTTAAGTAAATAATATGGTCTGAAGTATCATAGTAGTGCAAGGGCAAATCAGTAGTTTTTGCAAAATCGCCCATATAATCATCTTCAATGATGTAAACATCATAACGTTTTGCTAGCTCAACAATCTTTTGCTTCTCAGCATTTGAATAAGACAGACCAAGTGGATTTGAAAAGCGAGAAATTGTATAGAAAAATTTAATGTCGCCGCTTTTAAATAATTCTTCGAGTTCATCTAAATCAATGCCATTAAAATGGCGTTTAATCGTCTGGTAGGGAAGGTTAAGCGACCGCACTAAATCAATCATACGATGATAAGTTGGCTGCTCTAACAGAATCGTTTTTTTCTGATTTGGGAAAATCACTTGCGAGAGAATGTAAA
Organism: Streptococcus equinus; assembly: GCF_049393735.1. Classification (GTDB taxonomy): domain Bacteria; phylum Bacillota; class Bacilli; order Lactobacillales; family Streptococcaceae; genus Streptococcus; species Streptococcus equinus_G. The sequence goes on along the minus strand of NZ_CP185946.1, from coordinate 911,315 downwards.
GGGCCTGTTGAGTCCCTGAAGTGACCAAAATATCTTCCTTCTTGGCATAAATAGCACTTTTTTCTAAGTATTTTTGCAATGAGTCAATAAGTTCTTGGAGTCCTTCTTGTTGATAGTAGTAGTTAAACAGATAATTTTCGCGATTAACTAGCGTTTCTGTCAAGCAAGTCGTAAAATCTTCGTATGCCATATTGTTATAATCGCTTAAACTGAGATTTAAAGGCGCTTCTTTCTGCTGTTTATTTTCTAAGACATAATAGCCACTTTTTTCAACAGCATAAATATAATTTTGATATTTTAATTCTAACAAAGCGCGCTGAGCAGTATCTTTACTACAGTGAAAGGTTTGACTCAAGCTACGGATAGAAGGAATTCTATCACCTTTTGATAACTTTCCAGTTTCAATTTGATTAATGAGTGACGTGATAATTTCTTGATATTTACTTGCCATATTCTGTCCCCATACAGTTTTAGATAATACCTATTGTATAATAAATTGAATTTTCTTACAATATTTTTAAACTTTCATATAAAACCTTTTCAAGCAGGCTGATTTGTTTTTATATGAGATTAGAAAGTTGTTTATTATGGAAGAACTCACAAAATCTGTAATCGTTGCTAACGATATTGTTGGTTTAGGAAAAGTAGCCTTATCTAGTGCTTTACCGGTATTATCATCGTGCCTAATCGAAGTTATTCCGATGCCGACTGTACTGTTATCGTCTCATACAGGTGGTTTTAATGATATTCACATTACTGACTTGACTCAAGTAACAGAAGGCTTCGTTAAACAATGGAACACCTTAGATTTTCCTTGCCAAGGTATCATTACAGGGTATTTTAAAACACAGAAACAGTTGGAAATACTAACTGAATATGCTCATGCACACCAATTGCCACGCTTTGTTGACCCGATTATGGCTGATAATGGTCACTTATACGCTGGGTACCAAGAGTTATTTGTTGAAAAAATGAAGCTATTTTGCAAAGACGCTGACGTTATTACTCCTAATCTAACTGAGGCTTGCTTGTTAGCTGACTTACCTTACTTGGGTGAGAATTATTCAAAGACAGATATCGAGCAGCTGTGTCAAGCATTAGTGAGGTTCAATAATAAACACATTATTTTGACTGGTATCTCTTTTGAGGATGGTAAAATCGGGCTTGCCCATTTTAATCGTAAGAGCGGCAACATTACTTACCATTTTTCAAAAGCTTACCCGTACCACTTTTTTGGAACTGGCGATTTAATAACTGCAATTCTCGGAGCTGGTTATTTTCATGATTTATCTTTAGATGATGTGGCAGAAGTTGCGCTAGACTTTATTGATAAAACGCTTCAACGAACTCAAGTCCTAAACCGTGATTTGCGATTTGGACTATCTTTCGAGCCATTTTTGCCAGAATTAACAAATAACATTACACGATTAATGGAGGAAAAAGCATGAACAATCTTACGACACGTCAACTTGTTGAACTTAGTTTTTATTCAGCCTTGATTTTTATCAGTGTACAATTCTTACGAATTCCGCTGGGCGCACAGTTTGTCCATTTTGGAAATGCATTGGTAGTAGTTGCTGTACTATTATTCGGTTCAAAGATTGCAGCTTTGGTAGCTTCAATTGGTCTTGGGCTATTTGATGTCATTAATGGGTACGCTGCTGAGGTTTGGATTACTATTTTAGAATCTTTGATTGTATGCTTGGTTCTTCATTTAGTTTTTGAAAAGCTGATGCATTCTGAAACTAAACCACACAACGTCATTATTGTTGGTGTTGTAGCTGCTATTACTAAAATCATCAGCAATTTGGTTAAATATACTATCATCAACAGCGTGGTTGGTAGTCTACAATTGAATGTTGCATTTTTGACAGCCTTGGTTAAAATTGGCGGAACATTTGGCTCTGCATTAGTGACAATCATCTCAGTTCCAATTCTTTACCCGATTTTAAAACAAGTTTTTGATTATGAGCACGCTCATACCAAAACCATTTCTGAATAAATAATTGGCTCTTTGACAAGAGCTTTTTATTTTGCGCTTTCAATGGTATAAAGTCATTGCTTTACTTCTTAAAGTCATGCTATAATTGAAAAGATTATGTATGAAGCAGGCTATAAAGCTCTGCTATTTTTTCAAAAAAAATAATGAAAGTAAATAAAGAATGAGTATTTTAGAAGTTAAACATTTAAGCCATGGTTTTGGTGAACGTACAATTTTCGAAGATGTGTCTTTCCGACTATTAAAAGGTGAGCACATCGGTCTTGTTGGGGCAAACGGTGAAGGAAAATCTACCTTCATGAGCATCGTTACAGGACATTTACAACCTGATGATGGAAAAGTTGAATGGTCAAAATATGTAACAGCAGGTTACCTTGATCAACACACTGTACTTGAAGCAGGTATGACAGTCCGTGACGTCTTGCGTACAGCTTTTGACGAACTCTTCAAAACAGAAGCTCGTATCAATGATATTTACATGTCAATGGCAGATGAAGGTGCTGATATGGATGCACTTATGGAAGAAGTTGGTGAACTACAAGACCGTCTAGAGTCACGTGATTTTTACACGCTAGATGCCAAGATTGATGAAGTCGCACGCGCCCTTGGTGTTATGGATTTTGGGATGGATTCTGATGTTACCGAATTGTCAGGTGGTCAACGTACAAAAGTCCTTTTAGCAAAACTTTTGCTTGAAAAACCAGATATCTTACTTCTTGACGAGCCAACTAACTACCTTGATGCTGAACACATTGAATGGTTGAAACGTTATCTTCAAAACTATGAAAATGCCTTTGTCTTGATTTCACACGATATTCCATTCTTAAATGATGTTATTAATATTGTTTACCACGTAGAAAATCATGACTTGGTTCGTTACACTGGTGATTATGATAATTTCCAAGCTGTTTATGCTATGAAAAAAGCACAACTTGAGGCAGCGTACGAACGTCAACAAAAAGAAATTGCTGACTTGCAAGATTTCGTTAACCGAAACAAAGCGCGTGTTGCAACACGTAATATGGCTATGTCACGTCAGAAAAAATTAGACAAGATGGATCGCATTGAATTGCAGGCTGAAAAACCAAAACCATCATTTGAATTCAAAGAATCTCGTACACCAAGTCGTTTCATCTTCCAAACTCAAGACTTAGAAATTGGTTACGACCGTCCATTGACAAAACCACTTAACCTAACTTTTGAACGAAATCAAAAAGTTGCTATCATCGGTGCCAATGGTATTGGTAAAACAACTCTTCTTAAGAGTCTTTTAGGAATCATTCCGCCACTAGCAGGTAGTGTTGAACGTGGTGATTACATCGAGCTTGGTTACTTTGAACAAGAAGTTGCTGCTGGCAACCGCCAAACGCCACTTGAAGCTGTCTGGGATGCTTTCCCTGCTCTTAACCAAGCAGAAGTACGTGCCGCTCTTGCTCGTTGCGGTTTAACATCAAAACATATTGAAAGTCAAATTCAAGTGCTTTCAGGTGGAGAACAGGCTAAAGTCCGTTTCTGCTTGCTTATGAACCGTGAAAACAACGTTCTTGTTCTTGACGAACCAACTAACCACTTGGATGTTGATGCTAAAGAAGAACTCAAACGTGCTTTGAAAGCCTACAAAGGAAGTATTTTGATGGTTTGCCACGAACCTGACTTCTATGAAGGTTGGACAGAAGTTTGGGATTTTAACGAACTAATGTAAGATAAAAATAAGAGTCTTGTTAAAAGGCTCTTATTTTTTTACCGTTTACGACAAAAAAACGACCGTTTACGACATTTTCGAAAATTTGCTCAAAAATCTGGTATACTGATGTCGTACAGTTTCATGCATTGCATGCATGGATTTTGAAGGAAAGGAAAAATGTTATTTTTTAGTTTTATTAGTATTTTGATACTATGTGTCTGCATTGTTCAAATAACAGACTGGCCCGCAGATACTAAATGTTGTATTCAAAAACTATTGGTCATTACTATTTTGACACGCTTAGTAGTGGCACTTATTTTTTAGTTATAAGGGAGTTAAAGGAGAGGTATGAAAGCAATTTATAAAGAAAAAGCGGCTGATGTTTGGAAAATCAGTAAAGAAAATGTTGAAAGCTATCCAAATTGGGTAAAGGAAGCTTTCGAGAAGAATTATTTGTATTGGTTAGACAATCATTTACGTATTTTAATGGCAGGATTAAATCCTTCCACAGCAAGAAACCTTAAACTTGGTGCAGTTGGAAGTCTTGGTGGAGGCTTTGCTGGTTATGGCATGTATCAGATTGGCTATTTAGGAGATTATCTTGATTGCACCAACCATCGTATTATTTCTGAGAAAAGATTTCATAAAGAGTATCAGGTTATTGAAAAATAAATTCAAAGATTTTATTCTGAAAAAGCGTAAATTAGTAACCATACTTTGGATATCTTGGTGCTTATTTATTTTAATAATCACCTATTTAGATCCACATAGAACACAGTATTGGCATTTTTTACCTTATTATTTTGTGATGCTGAGTATTCCAATACTATTTTCGCATAAAAAAGATTAACCCCATGTTTATAAACACGGGGTTCTTTTTAATCACGATATTTAATCATAGCTTCACAACGTTCAACAAGAAGTGAAAAGCAATTATCATCATCTTTATTTTGATAAAGACCAGCTTTAGTTTGAAAAGCAAATTTCTCTGAAGTAATCATTTTTGAGATTTCTTGATAAAGTTGCCATTTTTCTTTATGACTTGAAAGAGCGATAAGAGCCTCAAGAACAAGTACAATAGACGAAATAATCACAACCAAAAGTTTAAAACAAGGAATGGGTAAACTGGCTAAAATAGGAATTAGCGCAAGTGCAATGATTTGAATTACCTTAAATACAATAAACCATGCACGATGGAATTTTGCTTTTTTGCTATAAGTATCGATAGCTTTTTCTAAACGTTCTTTTACATATGTTTCTACTGACATTTCGTTATAATCAATCATATAATCTCCTTGAGGTAAGCCTTTTCGTATTTGATATCATTGTATCGCCTTAAGATATGATAGTCAAGAATAGAGTAAGTTCTATGATTATTCAGCTTTTTCCCATAATAAAAAGACTTATGATATAATATTACGTGATGGATTTTCACAATTGTGAATAGAAATTAATTGTTAAATACTAAAATATAGATTCATTAATAGAGGAGAGATTTTATGGCAACTATTCAATGGTTTCCAGGGCATATGTCAAAAGCCCGTAGACAAGTTCAAGAAAATATTAAGCACGTTGACTTCGTGACTATTTTAGTGGATGCACGTTTGCCACTTTCAAGTCAAAATCCAATGTTGACTAAAATTGTTGGTGATAAACCAAAACTAATGATTTTAAACAAAGCAGATCTTGCTGACAGCAATCGTACAAATGAGTGGCGCAAATATTTTGAAAGCCAAGGCATTAAAACACTAGCTGTTAACTCAAAAGAGCAATCAACGGTTAAATTAGTAACTGAAGCCGCAAAATCATTAATGGCTGATAAGTTAGCAAAATTACGTGAGCGTGGTATTCAAAAAGAAACACTACGTACTATGATTATTGGAATTCCAAACGCTGGTAAATCTACACTCATGAACCGTTTGGCTGGTAAGAAAATTGCTGTCGTTGGTAATAAACCAGGCGTTACTAAAGGCCAACAATGGCTAAAATCTAATAAAGACCTAGAAATCCTTGACACACCTGGGATTCTTTGGCCAAAATTTGAAGACGAAGTCGTTGGTTTAAAACTTGCTCTTACAGGTGCTATTAAAGACCAACTATTACCAATGGATGAAGTAACTATCTTCGGGCTTAATTTCTTCAAAGAACACTATCCAGAACGTTTGATTGAGCGTTATAAAGGAATTGACCTAGAAGAAGAAGCACCTGAAATTATTATGGCAATGACACAAAAACTAGGTTTCCGTGATGACTACGACCGTTTCTATGCTTTATTTGTTAAAGACGTGCGTGAAGGTAAACTTGGTCGTTATACTTTAGATGTCGTAGGAGAAATCGAAAATGGCGACCGTTAAAGAAGTAAAAGAAGCACTAGCAGCTATCGATAGCCTTGATGACAGTCGTTGGATTGATTATGAATCAGATAGCCGTGCAGGGGTTCAAAAAGCGATAGTACAGCGAAAAAAAGCTATTCAAGCTGATATTGATGAAGATTTGCGTTTGGAAAATATGCTGCGCTATGAAAAAGAACTTTACAAGCAAGGCTATCAAGCTATTGGCGGAATTGATGAAGTTGGTCGAGGCCCGCTAGCAGGACCAGTAGTGACAGCTTGTGTTATTCTTCCGAAAAATTGTAAAATCAAGCATCTTAACGACTCTAAAAAAATCCCTAAAAAGCACCATAAGGAAATCTATGAAGAAGTACTTGCGCGTGCTTTAGGAGTAGGGATTGGTGTTATTGATAATAATGTCATTGATGACATCAATATCTACGAAGCTACTAAAGTCGGTATGTTACAGGCAATCGACCAATTAAAGGGAGAGGTTACAAGACCAGACTATCTCCTCATCGACGCTATGCACTTAGATACAGATATTCCGCAAGAATCTCTTATTAAAGGAGACGCTAATTCTTTGTCAATTGCTGCCGCATCTATTGTCGCTAAGGTAACACGTGACCGCATGATGGCAGATTACGCTAAAGAATACCCAGGGTATGCCTTTGAAAAAAATGTTGGCTACGGAACAAAAGACCACCTTGAAGGTCTCAAAAAACTGGGTGTTACACCAATTCATCGTAAAACATTTGAACCGATTAAGTCTATGTTAAAGGAAAACTAGCACTAATCAAAACCGGCAAGTAACCCTATAAAAATCAAAAATATCTCACAAAGTCCTGTTTTCAGGGCTTTTTTTCGAATAATAAAGTAGTGAGGTATAAAATGAACAATTTTGAATTATTTAAATTAAAACAAGCTGGACTGACTAATCTTAATATTTTAGCTCTTTTGGATTATCAGAGTAAACAAGAAAAATCTTTGTCCCTGAGAGATATGGCTGTAGCTTCAAAGTGTAAGAATCCAATTCTTTTCTTGGAAAAATACAAATCTCTTGATAGCAAGTCGTTGCGCAAAATTTTTAATCAGTACCCTAGTATTTCAATACTAGATGATGAGTACCCAATGGAATTAAAGAATTGTTATAATCCACCTGTTTTGCTCTTTTACCAAGGAAACGTAGATTTACTTAAGCGTCCTAAAATGGCAGTAGTAGGAGCGAGGACAGCATCTCAAACGGGGACAAAATCTGTTCAAAAGATTGTTAGTGAACTCGGAAATCAATTTGTCATTGTTAGTGGGTTGGCGCGTGGCATTGACACAAGTGCACACATTTCAGCGTTAAAAAATGGTGGAGCGACTATAGCTGTGATTGGCTGTGGCTTAGACGTTCATTACCCTAAAGAGAACAAGTTACTGCAAGAATATTTGGGTAAAAACCACCTAATCCTAAGTGAGTATGCTGTAGGAGAGGCTCCACTAAAATTCCATTTTCCAGAGCGCAATCGCATTATTGCAGGATTGTCTCAAGGTGTTATCGTAGCAGAAGCAAAAATGCGTTCAGGGAGTTTGATTACTTGTGAGAGAGCATTAGAAGAAGGACGAGATGTTTTTGCAATTCCAGGAAATATCTTAGATGGTAAATCCGATGGCTGTCATCATCTGATAAAAGAAGGAGCAAAATGCATCACCTCAGGCATGGATGTCCTATCAGAATACCAATTATAATTTTTTAAGCACTAGATATTAAGCACCTTATTTGGTGCTTTTTTGCTACAGAGATTTCTTTATTTTCACTCTGTTATATAGAAAAATATGGATTTTTCAGATAATTAGCTAAGCGCTGTCATAGCAAGGGTTTAGAGAATTATTTTATTTGAATTTTTTAAAATCTTTTCTATTAAATACAACTTTTTTATTGACAGTTTTAAAAAAGCGGGGTATCATGTTATAAGTTTATTACTGATAGGAAGTGAGCTTATGGCAACGACTACTACAAAAGCCCAAACAGCTGTTAAAAAAACTAGTAAAAAAACAACAAAGAAAAAAACAGCTGCCAAGAAAAACTTGGTTATTGTGGAATCACCAGCTAAAGCAAAAACAATTGAGAAATATCTAGGACGCAACTATAAAGTTGTCGCTTCGGTTGGTCATATCCGCGATTTGAAAAAATCAAGTATGTCTATTGATTTTGAGAACAATTATGAACCGCAATACATCAACATCCGTGGTAAAGGTCCTTTAATCAATGATTTGAAAAAAGAGGCTAAAAAATCTAAAAAAGTTTATCTCGCAAGTGACCCGGACCGTGAGGGAGAAGCAATTTCATGGCATTTAGCACATATTTTAGGTCTTGATGAAAATGATAAAAACCGTGTTGTTTTCAACGAAATCACTAAAGATGCTGTCAAAAATGCCTTTGTCGAACCACGTCAAATTGACATGGATTTAGTGGATGCACAACAAGCTCGTCGTGTACTTGACCGTATTGTTGGTTATTCTATTTCACCACTACTTTGGAAAAAAGTTAAAAAAGGTCTTTCAGCAGGACGTGTACAATCTGTTGCACTGAAATTGATTATTGACCGTGAAAATGAAATTAAAGCCTTTAAACCTGAAGAATACTGGACAATCGATGGTTTCTTCAAAAAAGGAACTAAAAAATTTCAAGCCGCTTTTTATGGCATTGACGGCAAAAAATTAAAACTTAACACTAACGAAGAAGTTCAAGAAGTTCTTGCTCGACTTACTAGTGATGAATTCAATGTAGCCAAAGTTGAAAAGAAAGAACGTCGTCGTAATGCACCACTTCCATATACAACATCATCTCTTCAACAAGATGCTGCTAACAAAATCAACTTCCGTACACGTAAGACTATGATGGTCGCTCAACAATTGTACGAAGGAATTAGTCTCGGTAAGAGTGGTACTCAAGGTTTAATCACTTATATGCGTACTGACTCTACACGTATCAGTCCTGTAGCTCAAAATGATGCTGCAAGCTTTATTACTGAACGTTTCGGCGAAAACTATTCTAAACACGGTAGTCGCGTTAAGAACGCATCTGGTGCACAAGACGCCCACGAAGCAATTCGTCCTTCAAATGTTAATTTAACACCTGAATCAATTGCAAAACACTTAGATAAAGACCAGTTAAAACTTTACACACTGATTTGGAATCGATTTGTTGCAAGTCAAATGACTGCAGCTATCTTTGATACCATGAAAGTTAATTTAGAGCAAAATGGTGTTCGCTTTACAGCAAATGGTAGTAAAGTCAAGTTCGATGGTTATTTAGCCGTTTACAACGACTCTGATAAAAACAAGATGCTACCTGATATGGTTGAAGGCGATGTTGTTAAGAAAGTTTCTACAAATCCTGAACAACACTTCACTCAACCACCAGCACGTTATTCTGAAGCAACTCTTATCAAGACATTGGAAGAAAATGGTGTTGGTCGTCCATCAACTTATGCGCCAACGCTTGATGTCATCCAAAGACGTTACTATGTTCGTTTGGTTTCAAAACGTTTTGAGCCAACTGAACTCGGTGAAATTGTCAATAATCTAATCGTTGAATTCTTCCCTGATATCGTTGATGTCAAATTTACAGCCGATATGGAAGGTAAGCTTGATGAAGTCGAAGAAGGTAAAGAACAATGGCAAAAAGTTATTGACGCTTTCTACAAACCATTTGAAAAAGAACTAGCAAAAGCTGAAACAGAAATCGAAAAAATTCAAATCAAAGACGAACCTGCTGGTTTTGATTGTGACCTCTGCGGACACCCAATGGTTATCAAGTTGGGGCGCTACGGTAAATTCTACGCTTGTAGTAATTTCCCTGAGTGCCACAACACAAAAGCAATTACCAAAGAAATTGGTGTTACTTGTCCAACTTGTGGTGAAGGTCAAGTTATCGAACGTAAAACCAAACGTAACCGTATCTTCTATGGTTGCGACAAATATCCAGAATGTGAATTCACTTCATGGGACAAACCAGTCGGACGTTCTTGTCCAAAATGTGGTCAATTCCTTGTTGAGAAGAAAATTCGTGGCGGCGGTAAACAAGTCGTCTGCAGCAATGAAGAATGTGACTACGAAGAAGCAAAAGTTAAATAAAACAATCAACCTTGCAATTTCTTTTGCAAGGTTTTTTATACATATTTCATTGCTGTTATAATAGACTTTTTAAATAATTTCCGTTATAACAGACTTTTTTTGATAAGTCTGTTATAATAGACCTATAAGAGAGGTAGCCTATGAATTATTTTGCAGTAATTGGCGATATTATTGATTCAAAGAAAATCGATAACCGCTATCAAGTCCAAAAAACGTTAGAAACTTGCTTAAATGATTTAAATAATGAATATCAAGCCGTTTTAGTATCCAAATTCTCCATCACACTTGGTGATGAATTCCAAGGATTACTTAGTCTTGATGCTCCAGTATTTCAAATCATTGACCGTATCAATCTAGCTATGCAACCTTATCAAGTACGGTTTGGAGTTGGCGTAGGAAAGATTCTAACGGATATCAACCCAGAACTAAGTATTGGTGCAGATGGTCCGGCGTATTGGCATGCTAGAAAAGCGATTAATTATATTCACCAGAAAAATGATTATGGTAATACGCAAATCGCTGTTTATTCTGATAATGAAGAGAAAATTAGTATCATCAACACCTTAATTGCAAGCAGCGAAGCTATCAAATCTGACTGGCGAGCAAGTCAGAAAGTGGTTTTAAAAGAACTTCTAAGCATGGGAATATATGATGAACACTTTGACCAAAAACAATTAGCTAAACGTCTAGAATTGTCAACTAGTGCTCTTTCAAAACGCTTAAAAAGCAGCAACATCAAAATATACTTACGTGCTCGAAATGCTGCACTACAGGCACTAAAACACATCGGAGAGGAGCTATATTAATGCCAATTATAGGACTGTCACACTATTTAATCCAAAATCCTACACTGACTTTACTATTGATTTGTCACTTTTTATCTGATTTTCAACTTCAAAGTCAAACTGTCGCAGACCGTAAAAATTCGGATATAAAATACCTTATGATTCACTTGTTTGGCGTTGCATTTCCGCTAATTCTTGTGACTTGTCTTTTACCAAACCTCTGGGTGATTAGCATGACTATTCTCCTTAGTCACGCTCTTATTGATTTTGGGAAATCTTATGTAGCCCAGTGGTTGAGCTTAAGTGACATGGTAACTTTTCTTTTTGACCAGATACTTCATATAGTAATTATCCTTTTTCTAATGAAAAATCCCCCTATCAGCTTCATAGCAAGCGAACAAATAGGGCAATGCTTCAATATGATTTTGTTTCTTGTATTGATTACTAAACCGACTAATGTCTTTTTTAAGATTTTCTTTCAAAAATATCAGCCACAAGACAATCAAAAAATGGATACTATCCCGGGAGCAGGAGCTACTATTGGTCTTTTAGAACGTATTGTAATGAGTATTTGTATCATTTTTAATCAGTTCGCCTCAATTGGCTTAGTCTTTACAGCAAAATCTATTGCACGTTATAACAAAATTTCAGAAAGTCCAACATTTGCAGAATATTATTTGATTGGATCATTATTTAGTATTTTAAGTGTTTTGCTAGCTGCTTGGATTTGTTTGTTTTAGCGTTTTTACATAACTTTAATTATGTTTACAACTTTAAATATTTGTTTGTATTTCAATGATTTTATGTTATGATAGTCAAGTATTAAAAATAGAAAGATTCAGATATGGGAAATCCCCATGTCTGGAAGCGATGGCAGATTGGCTTATTTAGCCATTTTGACGTCGTTTTGGAGGTATTAGTATATTGTCTCAATCATCATACATTAACGTTATTGGAGCTGGTTTAGCTGGCTCTGAAGCAGCTTATCAGATTGCTAAGCGCGGTATTCCAGTTAAACTTTACGAAATGCGTGGCGTTAAACCAACTCCTCAGCATAAAACTGATAAATTCGCTGAGCTTGTCTGCTCAAATTCACTTCGTGGTGACAGTTTAACAAATGCTGTTGGTCTTTTGAAAGAAGAAATGCGTCGCTTGGATTCTGTCATCATGAGAGCTGCTGAAAGCACTCGTGTACCAGCTGGCGGTGCTCTTGCTGTTGACCGTGACGGATTTTCACAAATGGTAACTGATGAAGTTACAAACCACCCACTTATCGAAGTTATCCGTGAAGAAATCACTGAAATTCCTGACGATGCTATCACAGTCATCGCTAGTGGACCACTTACTTCAGATGCCTTGGCTGCAAAAATCCACGAATTAAATGGTGGAGACGGCTTCTATTTCTACGACGCGGCAGCACCAATCGTTGATAAAAGTTCTATCGACATGGACAAAGTTTATCTTAAATCACGTTACGATAAAGGGGAAGCTGCTTATCTTAACTGCCCAATGACAAAAGAAGAATTCATGGCTTTCCATGAAGCTCTTGTCAACGCTGAAGAAGCTCCGCTTAATTCATTTGAAAAAGAAAAATACTTCGAAGGTTGTATGCCAATTGAAGTTATGGCAAAACGTGGCATTAAAACAATGCTTTATGGTCCAATGAAACCAGTTGGTCTTGAGTATCCAGACGACTACAAAGGTCCACGTGATGGTGAATTTAAAACACCATATGCCGTTGTTCAATTGCGTCAAGATAACGCTGCTGGCAGCTTATTTAACATTGTTGGTTTCCAAACTCACCTTAAATGGGGTGAACAAAAACGTGTTTTCCGCATGATTCCAGGTCTAGAAAATGCTGAATTTGTCCGTTACGGCGTTATGCACCGTAACTCATACATGGATTCTCCAAATCTTTTGACAGAAACATTTGCTACACGTCAAAATCCAAATCTTTTCTTCGCTGGACAAATGACTGGTGTTGAAGGTTATGTAGAATCTGCTGCATCAGGTCTTGTAGCTGGTATCAATGCTGTGCGTCGTTTCAAAGGTGAAGAACCTGTTATCTTCCCTCAAACAACAGCTATTGGTGCATTGCCACACTACATCACTCATGCTGAAAGCAAACATTTCCAACCAATGAATGTTAACTTTGGTATCGTTAAAGAACTTGAAGGACCACGTATCCGCGATAAAAAAGAACGTTATGAAAAAGTTGCTGAACGTGCTTTGAAAGACTTAGAAGAATACCTTAACGTATAACCTATTGATCAAAGAAGAGGTGCACAATGTTTCCAATTCAATTAGGACTAAAAGCAAGTTGCAATCCAGAACAAATGATGACACGTTTGAAATATCAGCCAGATGTTTTTGAATTTTTCACAAGTGAGGATGATTTTACACCTGAAGGACTTGTACAACTTGAAAATGCTGTTCATACCGTAAGAGATACTTGTGTTAAAACAATCGTACTTCACCATCCAATGAAATATCATGGACGCTTTTTAGAACTTGTTGCCCACCCTTCAAATAACGCTGAATTAGTTGATTTTATTGATTTTTCGACAGAAAAATTGTTGGAAATCGCTGAAAAATACGATTGTAAAGTTTTAGTTCATGGTTCGTACGAACTTCAAGAAAAAGATTTGTTAGAACCATTTAAAACCATTGAAGGAGCAAGAGAATATCTATTTTCTCGTATGGATTATTTTTACAAGATTGGGCATGAACACATTATTTTTGAAAATGGTATTTCAATACTATATTCATATGGTAATCCAGAGTTAGACCAAATCATTGCTAAAAAGGGCTACCAACTTGCTTACGATATTTCTCATGCTTTTATCTTTCTTCATGGTGACAACAAAGCCTTGCAAGAATCTCTAAGAGTATTGAAAAATAATATTGTTCATTATCATTTAGTAGATTCATTTGGAAAAACGCACGACAGCTTGACGCTCGGACATGGAAAAATTGATTGGGCGAAAGCTCTGCCATTCTTTAATGAAAAGGCAAGTAGCATATATGAAATTAATCTAAAAGATTTGACAAACCCAGTTGAACAACTAGAAAGTCATGACTATCTCAAGAAAATCGCTAGTCAGCTATAATGACAAGTCCAGGACTATTAAAGTCTTGGACTTTTTTCTTACATTTTTGTAAGTTTTCTCCCGAAAAGTGTAAGAATAAAAGACTTTGTTTTCGATAGAATAAAGATGTCAAGAAGAAAGGAGTAGCAAAGTGACTAATAATATTAAAAGGTACATCACTTTAGGAAATACTTTTATCGTTTGGCTTATGTTGCTCTTTTTAGGTTCGATTATTTACATCATTTTCTATGTACTTGGCATTAAAAGGTAGAAGGGGGAGGTTATTATGGTTGAATTCTATAGTTTAGTAACAATTCTATCGGTCATTGTAGGAGGAGTAGTTAGCTTAGCTCTTTGGTACTGGAGCGGTAGAAGACCACTAAAAAAGACTTGAAAAATAAAAGCAGAAGTAGAGTTTCAAAACCAAAAAAGATATAATGAAACAAAGGAGAAATTATGTTACTAGAAATCAATCACTTAGAAAAAGTATTTCGCACGCGCTTTTCAAAAGAAGTGACACGCGCACTGCAAGATGTTGATTTTAAGGTCGATGAAAAAGAGTTCATCGCAATCATGGGAGAATCAGGATCAGGTAAAACAACTTTGCTAAATATTTTGGCAACGCTTGAAAAGCCAACAAACGGCTCTGTGTTTCTAAACGGTCAAGAAATTACAAAAATAAAAGAAAGTAAGTTAGCTGATTTCCGCTTGAAAAATCTGGGATTTGTTTTCCAAGATTTTAATCTGCTTGATACATTGTCTGTTAAGGATAATATCTTTTTACCTTTGGTGCTTGGTCGTATTAACTATCAAGAAATGGAAAAGCGCATTGCAACACTCGCTCCTAAATTACACATTGAAGAGTTGCTTGAAAAACGTCCATTTGAACTATCTGGTGGTCAAAAGCAACGTGTTGCTATCGCTCGTAGCTTGATCACACATCCACAAATACTTTTAGCTGATGAACCGACAGCAGCGCTAGATTACAAAAATTCAGAAGACATTTTAAATCTTTTTGAAGAAATTAATAACGATGGTCAAACACTTCTTATGGTAACTCACTCAGCAAATGCAGCAAGTCATGCAAAGCGTGTGCTGTTCATCAAAGACGGTCGTATTTTCCATCAGATTTATCGTGGAAATAAAACCAATCAAGAATTCAGTAAAGACATTTCACTTGCTATGACAGCCCTTCTAGGAGGTGAGTAAAATGCTCTATGCTAAATTAGCTTGGTCAAATCTAAAAAAATCATTTAACATCTTTGCGCCATTTTTACTAGCAAGTATTGTACTATTTATTCTAGATTGTTCCACACTATTGATACTGTATAGTCCAATCTCTGAAGACATGATGTATAGCAATACCGTTCTTGGACTTGCTATCATTATCTTAATGATTTTCACAATCATTATGGAAATATACAGCTATAATTTCTTACTTAAACAACGAAGTAAAGAGTTTGGTCTGTATAACATTTTAGGAATGAATCGCAAGCAGGTTAGCTTAGTATCAACGATTGAATTGATTCTGGCATTTCTTGGTATTGTCATACTAGGTAGTGTGTTATCAGCAATTTTTTCTCAGCTTTTCTACCTCATTTTTGTTAATCTTTTACATTATGATAAACTCATTTTATCTTTAACTCCGATAGCATTTATTCTAAATATCGTTGCATTTGCCGTAATATTTGTTTTCCTAGAGATTGTCAATCTCGTTACCATTTTTCGTTCATCACCGCTTAACTTATTTAAACGTCAAGAAAAAGGTGAAAAAGAACCTCGAGGTAATATCATTCTTGCCTTACTAAGCCTTATCTGCCTTGGTTCTGGTTATTATTTATCAGTGACTTCTGAAAAAATATCTGCGCTAGTCGTGGTATATCGATTCTTTATCGCAGTAGTATTAGTCATTGTTGGTACCTATTTCTTTTACATTAGTTTTATAACATGGTTCTTAAAACGCCGTCGCAAGAATAAAAAATATTTTTACACGCCCGAACATTTTGTAACAACTTCACAAATGATTTTCAGAATGAAACAAAATGCAGTTGGTCTAGCTAATATCACGTTACTTGCCATCATGTCTTTTGTAGCGATTGCGACAACAACGTCATTGTACGTCAGTGGACAAAATCAACTTGATACCTTGTTTCCTGAACACACACAGATTACGTTGACTAATTACATTAACTCAAATGACGATTCAAAAACGCTCACTGAGGGCGATTTCACTGATATTCTCAAAAGACAAGTTAGTGATAAACTCGGAAAATCAAATGATGATTTTCTAACTTATCAATCCGATATGGCAGCTTTCTCTGTTCCAACAGAAAAAACAATGACACTTACAGACCATGATGTTAAACACCCAAACGTTAGTGCATTTGGATCCGTTTATATGACAACACAAGATGATTTCAGAGCACTAGGAAATGATATTCCAATACTAAAAGACAATGAAATTGCTTTTTATAAACAAAAAGGAGATAGCCAACTTGAAGAATTAACTTTATTTGATAAGACATTTAAAAATGTGAAAAACTTCAAGTCAGCAACATTCCCGGAATTTGGAAATTCATATAATCCCTGCGTCATTGTCTTTAGCGATGATTCTGTAATGACAGAAGTTGAAACTCTTTTTAAAGAACATAATATGCAAATACAGGAAAATTTGATCGCTTATGGTAATTTGACAGAAAATGAAATTAATAGCATTTCAAATGATATGGTATTGCCTGAGGATCAAATCCATAAAGAAGTTCAAGGTACTATCGAAACTAAAGAAAACTTCCGAAATGAAATGTATGCTATCACTGGAGGATTTCTCTTTACAGGATTTTTACTTGGACTTAGTTTCCTACTTGGAGCAGCTTTAATTATCTACTACAAACAATTAACAGAAGGTATCGAAGATAAAAAATCATACAAGATTCTACAAGAAGTAGGTATGAGCAAAGAAGCTGTGAAAAAAGCCATCAATTCGCAAACATTACTTGTTTTCTTCATGCCACTTGGAGTTGCAATTGTACACTTTATCTTTGCATTAACAATGTTAAAACAAATGCTATTACTTTTCGGGGTTACTGGCTCAAGTATGATTGTAGTGAGTGGTATTACAATACTAACCCTCATTATCGTTTACTTCCTAATCTATAAATTTACTAGCCGAACATACTATAAAGCAATCGAACGCTAGTTATAAAACTACTCTAAACTACAAAAATTTGATAAGAAAGTTCAGCTGAAAATGGTCGTAATGACCATTTTTTGCTACAATTAAAAATATGAAACAAGGAAAAATTTACATTGTCGAGGACGATAAAACTATCGTGACTTTACTAAAACAGCACTTGACTAAATCTTACGACGTTTTTAGCGTTAATAATTTTCGTGCTATTAAGCAAGAGATTGAAGAAATAAAGCCAGATCTCATCTTGATGGATATAACACTGCCTTACTTTAATGGCTTTTACTGGACGACTGAAATCCGTAAAACTATGACTTTACCTATTATCTTTATCTCTTCAAGTGATGATGAAATGGATACTGTCATGGCACTTAACATGGGCGGAGACGACTTTATTTCTAAGCCATTCTCTCTAACTATTTTGGATGCCAAGATTTCAGCATTTTTGCGTAGAGCATACCAGTTCACTTCTGACAACTATCAACTTGATGAATTTTCACTGTCACGTGATGGTATTTTGTCAAATGGAAGCGAGCAAATTAATCTTTCTCCAACAGAAAATAAAATCCTAAGCATCTTGTTTGAGCGTCAAAATCAAGTCGTCCCAAAAGAAGAATTGCTAGAAAAACTATGGGAGAATGAAAGTTTTATCGATCAAAATACTCTAAGTGTTAATATGACACGCCTACGTAAAAAAGTGCAACCAATTGGCTTTGATCGCATCCATACCGTGAGAGGAGTAGGGTACCTTCTAAAATGATTCGAAATTTTTTTAAAGAATACAGTATTTGGTATTTAACTTATGCTATATTAGCCAGTCTATTTCTAATAACATTTTTCCTATTTCATTTGCCACTTGCATATTTTGAAGTAAGTTTAAGTCTTAATATTACAATACTAATTTTTATTAGCATCTGGCAATACAACAAATTTAAGAAGAAACAATTAATTTTACAACAATTTATTTATGTAAAAGAGTTAGACGACTTTAACTTACCATCTGAAGAAGCATTTAAAAACATTATTTTTAAGCAAAAAGAAGAACAGGCTACTGAGGTTTTAAATCTTAAAACACAAATCGAAAACACCCAAAATCTGATTAAAATGTGGTCACATCAGATGAAAGTTCCTTTGTCAGCATTATCTCTTATGGCTCAAACAAATCAACTCCACCAAAAAGAGGTTGAACAGCAACTAAATCGACTCCAAAATTATTTAGACACTCTATTAAACTATTTGAAGTTTAATCAGAATAAAGATGATTTTCGTTTTGAAAAAATTTCAGTTAAAGATTGTGTAACTGAAATTGTAAAAAAATACCGAGTTTCATGCCTACTAAAACATCTTTCAGTAGAAGTTAGTGGTGATTGGCTACTTAACTCAGACCGTAAATGGGTAAATTTTGCTCTGACACAGCTTATTGATAATGCCATTAAGTATTCAAAAGATGGTGGAAAGATTTCTATTCAAATATCTAAAGGTTGTATTGAAATATCAGACAATGGTATTGGCATACTAGAAGAAGATTTGCCACGAATTTTTGAAGAAGGTTTTACTGGTTTTAATGGTCACGAACATCAAAAAGCTACTGGTCTTGGTCTTTACATGACAAAACAAGTCTTAGATAGTCTTAATTTAAATATTTCTATCAAAAGTCAAATCGACCAAGGGACTCAAGTTTTCATTACACCTCAAAAATAAAACCAAGACAAAATGTCTTGGTTTTTAACATTATTGATAGTGTTGATGTTTCGAAGATGTAATTACAATTATAAGTTTCTAAAAAACTATAGATTAATACATATTTCTATTTATGTAAAATCTAAATTCTAGCTTTATATTTCTACAAAATACCTGGCCCTTGATTGACCAGGTTTAATATTACAATTTATCCAAAGCGTTTTTCTGCTCATCGTTGACGATGTGAGTATACAGGTCAGTAACTTGTGTACTTGCATGACCAAGCTGGTGACTAACAAGCACTTGTGATTTAGTAGCACCATACAATCTTGTTGCTAACGTGTGACGTAGCTTGTGGGGTGTCACTCGAACTTTAAAGTCTTGTGAGTATTTAGCTACTAATTTTTCAATACTTGATGCATCAATTCGATTTGGAACACCACGATACTCTGTCAAAAATAATGCTTGATCTTGTTTTTCTGCTTTATACCGAGGTGCACGAATTTTTAAGTATTCTTCGAGATATGGTTTAGCAAAACCAGCAACATTAACAGAGTCTCGTTTTCCACCTTTACGAGTGACTTCGATAACCATCATATTAAGGTTTAAATCTTTTAAATCAAGATTAACTGCTTCAGAAAGACGAACACCAGAAGCAAGAAGAAGTGCAATAATAGCTAAATCTCGCTCCTTATTCTTCTGGAAGGAGGAGAGGGCACGGTGAGAGAGCTTGTTTTGGTACTCTTTGTCAATATATTCGATGAAGGCCATTGTTTCATCACCCAAAAATAGCTTGCCTTTGATGTTTTCCGCACGTGCAGCTAAAGTTTCTTTCTTTTTCTTAGTTGCAATCTTTTTCATGACATTTCGATAGAAGTAGGGGTCACCATTTTCATCCTCGACCTCTTCTGTCAGATACTTAAAAAGGCTTGAAAGCGCTGATAATGTGCGATTGATAGTAGTCTGAGAAGCCCCTTGCTTAGTTGAATAGGTATTGAGCGAAGGACGTTCACGCAAATAGAGAACGAAGGATTCCATGTCTTTTTTAGACAAATGCTCTAAAGTTGTTAGTTCAATGTCAGCAATTTTTTCAGCATTTGAAATCCCTGATTCAAGAATCCATTCAAAAAATCGTCGATATTCCTTGAGGTATTCGTATAAAGTCGTAAAACTATATGGCACAGAAAGTTTTGATTGGTAATAGTCAAGGACATACCAAGGCATTATTTTTTTTAATTCATCAATTTTTTCAAGTAATTTTTCGCGTTTCATCTAAAAATCTCCACAGATGTCTTTATAATAGTAGTTTATCATAGACTGATTTGTTTTTCAAGAAAATTACAGTTTTTCGGAAAGATGTAATGGTAAATTTTAGGAACAAGTACTTTATATTGATTTTTATATTTATCTCAAACACCCGATTTCATGCATTTTTTGCTACTAATAATTTTTAGCAACTACTTATTCTTCAATTTCTTTATTTAAAAAATCTTTTTTCGAAAAAATTTTTTCTTTTTTTATGACAGATAAACAATAAATCATTTAGCAAAAATCTTAAATCATGGCATTTATTAATTTTTTACATAAATCCTTATTTTATCTACTTTTAGGTGATTTTCAATAATTTTTCCGTGTTTTTCTGAAATTATTGTTTATATTCACCTTTCTGACACTTTTTTAGAATATTTTATGGCTAATTATCCGTAAAAACGTTCTAAAATGACCTTCTATTAGTCATTTCAAACTGTTTTTCATCAATGTAAGCGGATACTTCGTTTGAACCCTTGCTATTTATAATTGCTGATGTTTAAGAACATAAAAAGCCACGAATTATCGTGACTTTTTTACTTTATTATTTTTTATTACGTTTTTTCTTGGCTTTTTTCATTTTATTTGCCATGCGTTTCATAGATTGCTTCATGGCAAATTCTCCGATTTTACCTTTTAATCCGCCACCCATCATTTGGCTAAGATCCATATCTCCACCAAGTCCTGAAAGGTCTGGCATACCGTTTCCGCCCATCATTCCTTCAAGTGCTGACATATCCATACCATTCATGTTAGGCATATTTTTAGGCAAGTTATTTGGGTTAATACCCATTTTTTTCATCATTTTGTCCATGTCACCAGACATAACACCTTGCATCATTTGTTTTGCTTGGTTGAAATCTTTGATGAATTTGTTGACATCTACAAAGCTGTTTCCTGAACCAGCTGCAATACGACGACGGCGGCTAGGTGTTAGCAAATCAGGATTTTCACGTTCTTCAGGTGTCATTGATGACACGATAGCACGTTTACGAGCGACAGCTTTTTCATCAACTTTAAAGTTTTTAAGTGCAGGGTTATTAGCCATACCAGGAATCATCTTAAGAAGATCTTCCATTGGTCCCATATTTTGCACTTGATCAAGTTGTTCGATGAAATCGTTAAAGTCAAAGGTGTTTTCACGCATTTTTTCAGCGAGTTCCATTGAGCGTTTTTCATCATACTCTTGACTTGCTTTTTCAATCAATGTGAGCAAATCACCCATGCCGAGGATACGGCTTGACATACGGTCTGGGTGGAATGTTTCGATATCAGTGATTTTTTCACCAGTACCAGTGAATTTGATTGGCTTACCAGTGATTTCACGGATAGAAAGCGCCGCACCACCACGTGTATCACCATCAATCTTAGTCAAGACAACCCCTGTGATATCCAATTGTTTGTTGAATTCGTCAGCGACATTGGCAGCTTCTTGACCAATCATGCTATCAACAACCAAAAGAATTTCATTTGGTTTAGCAAGAGCTTTGACATCACGAAGTTCTTGCATCAAAGCTTCATCGATTTGCAGACGACCGGCTGTATCGATGATAACGTAGTCGTTGTGGTTTTCTTTAGCTTGTGCAAGACCGTTTGTTACGATTTCAACGGCTGAGTGGTCAGTTCCCATATCAAAGACTGGAACGTTGATTTGGCTACCAAGAGTCTTCAATTGGTCGATGGCTGCTGGACGATAGATATCAGCCGCAATCATCATTGGACGTGCATTTTCTTCTTTAATCAGCTTGTTAGCCAATTTACCAGCAAATGTCGTTTTACCAGCACCTTGAAGACCGACCATCATAATGATTGTAGGAATTTTAGGTGATTTTTCAAGCTCAGCTGTTTCAGAACCAAGGATTTCTGTTAATTCTTCGTTAACGATTTTAACGATTTGTTGTGTTGGGTCAAGTGTATCGATGATTTCATGACCAACAGCACGTTCACGAACGCGTTTGATAAATGTTTTAACGACCGGAAGAGCAACGTCAGCTTCAAGCAAAGCTAAACGAATCTCTTTAGTTACTTCTTGAACATCTTTTTCAGATAGCTTTTTCTTTCCGCGAATATTTTTAAAAACCCCTTGCAGGCGTTCTGTCAAACTTTCAAAAGCCATAATAAATTCTCCTACCTAAATCTATAAATTATCAATTATCTGTAAATTAATCTCGGTTATCAATACTGCTCAAAATGGCAATCTTTTCTTTCAAGAAATCATCTGATGGGTATTTATCCAAAATCTCATCAAAAATCTGACTGCGAACAATATAATCCGAATACATGTGCAGCTTCATCTCATAAGCTTCTAAAATCTTTTCAGTACGTTTGATATTATCATAAACTGCCTGACGGCTAACACCAAATTCCTCAGCAATCTCAGCCAAGCTATAGTCATCCGCATAATACAGTTCGATATAATTCATCTGCTTATCTGTCAAAAGCGCAGCATAAAACTCAAAAAGAGCATTCATACGATTGGTTTTTTCAATTTCCATAGCCTTTATTTTACCATATTTTAGCTAATTTTAATAGTCAGAATTAGTTAATCTCACCCAATAAGTCACAAAAATCGTAAGCGATATCATTTCAGAAGTAAAAATTAGTGTAACTTTCTTTAAAATGATACAATAAAGCAAGGTTGAGACTGAGTTTAAATCGGTGACGATTTATCCGAAGAGTGCATTTGCACTAGCTAAAGGTGCTGCCACCTTGATTTTTTCAAGGAAAATCCCCGAGGGTTCTCAACCTTTTTATATTTGATGACAAAAGAGAGCAAGAAAACTTGCTCTCTTATTTTTAATTATTCTCCAAATAAAATTCGAAGCGGTCGCCGACATACTGACTGTGTACGTACTCAAATGGTCTGCCGTCTGTGAAATATGAGACCTGTGTCAAAGCAAGTACGGCATGATTTTTTGGAACCTTAAGGTAGTTAGCCACGCGCTCACTCGCATTTTTGGCATAAATGGTTTGCTGACTCTTACCAATCTCATAGCCATTATCCGTCAAAGTCTGGAAGAAATGCTCCGTGATATCCTCACGCTTAAACTCACGAATCAACTTCTCTGGTATTGACGCCACCTCAAAAACAAGCGGCATATTATCCGCATAACGCACGCGCTCCATGCGAACCACATAATCACTAGGCTTCAGTTGCAACTGCTGAATCTCAGTCTCGTTGGCAGGCTTACGCTGATAAGAAACCACCTGAGATGACGGGGTCTTGCCTTGCGAACGCACAATCTCTGTGAAACTCGTTGTCCCGCGCATCTTCTCTTGCACACGATGACTCGCCACATAAGTCCCGCTACCCACACGGCGCTCAAGAATCCCTTCTTCCACCAAAAGCGTAATCGCCTGACGAAGCGTCATACGACTCACCTCGTAATCATCCGCCAAATCACGCTCACTCGGCAAACGCTGACCAATCTCCCAAAAACCATCGTCAATCTTTTTCTTTAACGCATCATGAATTCTAATATACGCTGGAATCATAACCTCTACTCCCGTTCTGTTCTAAATAACTTAGCTCTATTTTAGCATAAAATCAAGGAAGTTTTTAGTCACGGTATCATTTCTTTTGGAAAATGGCGGAGCTGTATAAAAGATTTTGAGAGAACAATGCTTGTTTTGAATTTTTGTAAGTGTGGATAAAATTAGCTAGCGCTGGAAGAATTGGGGAGAAAAAGAAAAAGTACTAACTGTTAGGTTAGTACTTTTTCTATACAGTTGATTACACTAATTACGCATACAAATTACAATAACGCTCTGCCTGATGAAATTCATCAAGATTTCAATGTAATTCGTTCACATTCCTCCCTTCAGCATGTCAGATCTAGATTTTTTAATAATACCTTATATCATCATCTAAACAAACTTCATAAAATGACCGTGATAGTGCATTAGTATTTACAAAACTTTTATCTTCATGGATATCATTTTGTGGATATTTTTCTTTTAATTCTCGATAGACTTCTTTATATCCTTTTGACTCACGAACAATATTATATACATCATCAGGAGAGTAAGCCTTTTTATTGTTTGGAATTTCAATCAGCCCCAATCTTTGAAGATTTGATAGAGAGACATTAGACTCATTATAATTGTCTTTCCAATTAAGATTATAATGATATTCATTATTACCTATATCTTGAACAACAGACAAATGAATTATTGGAGAAGCTTCACGCTCCATAATTTCTTTGAATAGAAGAGCATCATTTGGACTTAGTTGCTTGATTATTTCTACAAATGATGGATGAACTTTACTTTGCTCTGACTTTAACATAGCTCTAGCTAATAGATTGGCATACATATTCTTCAATTGTTCATTATCCATTGAATATGATATTGCTTCTAAAGCTGGAACTGCGATATACGGCTCCGGAGTAGTTAATTTTTCTTCAGAAATATCTCCCAATTTTTTCGCTAAAATAGCCTTAACTTCTTCTAACTTATATTCTCTTTTAGTTAGCCAAATATCAATAGGTAAAAATATACTATTTATAGCTCTAGGAATACGCCCAAAAAATTTTCCAATTTCCTGAACAGTGGGCTTCAAGCCATCTTTATAAGCCTCTGGAGCTACCTCTTTAGTTGCTTCTGTCATTAATTTCAAATCGTCAATTTCCATTCAATTCTCCTTATTCTATTTTCTCATCATCTCTTTCAACACTTTTTGCAATTCTTCATCGACAGCAAACAGATACAATCCATTTACTCCTCGTGTTAACAAGACATTTAATTCGTTTTTTAATAATGTTTCACCGAATTTCATTTTAGTTCCATCGGCTAGTGTTCTGTTGCGAATGGCTTTTTCGTTACAGCTAGCACTTGGATCAAAAATGATTTTTCCATCACGATATTTTACTGATGGCCCAATAATAACTGCAGCATAGTTTAAGTCAAATCCTTGGATGGTATACGTTGAACCAACTTCAGCAATTGTTTGTTTCTGTTCTGCCCAAGAAAGATTTTTTGTTGCTTTATCTTTTGGTAACTGTAAATTCCAAGGCATTGAAAATTTCCCAATTGTCACATTCCAATATTGGTCATCTTCTGGTTTAGCATTTTGCTTATATTTCCAATCATAAGTTGCTAACATTCGTGAAATACCATTTTCTTGATGTTGATTTTTCTCCTTGATGGCATCATACATTTCCTGTGGAGAATCAAATACTCTAAAATCATATTTATCATCTTTTCTGAATGGATAAATAACTTGCTTATCCACTAAGCTTCTAATCCAATCAATAGTTGATTGTTGGGCATTAATTCGCATTTGATTACGTAACGATACTACATATTCAGCATTTAATTTGATTACTGCAAAATCATCACTTTCCCAAACTTGTTCAGTTGTCAAAATCTGATTTTCATCAAAAACAGCTACAACAACTTTGGCGTTTGCTAATAAATCTTTTAAATGATTTTTTCCTCGATATGATTGTTTCCCCTGAGTTAATAATAAGTGCGCCTCATCAACAATAACAATATCAGCTTTTGAATTAGTTTTAGACTGTGAATTAATAAAGCTTGTTGGTTTCATAACAACATCAACGCCATTTTTATTCTTCAATCCTAATTTCTTAGCCAATTGCTGATAAACCGTTAATTGCTGCTCATGGTTAACCAAAAGATGGACAGACACCTTATCTTTATCAATAGGAAGCTCGTCTGAATTAAACAATTCATAAAGCAAACTGCTCATTAGAACAGTCTTCCCAGACCCAGCTTCTCCCTCGACTAAGATTAATTTTCCTTCAAGTTTTTTACCTAGAATTGAAATTATTTGAAGAAGGATATTATTTTTAGCATCGTCTTGTTCCCTTGTTAATTTATGAAAAGGTGATGCCTTAAACAGTGCCGAATCACGAATAACAGATTCTAATGGAAAAAGTACACTATTTAACGAATGTAACTTACGCCATACCTTTGAAAAAATTGAATCCATCATGTCAGCTGTATAATAATCATTTTGAGGATTTCCTCTTCTATTACTAACATTTTTTACAGATTCTGAACTTAATAAGTATTGTAGGAGTTTGTTTTCAATATCTAGCGTCAGCGATTTATTAAAATAACGATGACCTATGATATACATCTCAGAAGTTGTTGACCCTTTTAATTTTTTAAAATCTTCACGAGTCTCGTCATTTAAATGTTGTTTTGTCCGACGTTTAATATCAGAAGTTTCCCCGACGTAAACACTGTAATTGTGTTTTTTATTAGGTAGTTCATCATCAATGATATAAACCGTTGGATAATCTAAAAGTAATTGTTCCTCTTTCTCAGAGAGGTTCTTATCCTTAATAGCTTTTACCGAGAAAGAATTATAACTCACCTTTTCAATGATTGGTGAAATATTATCTTTAAGTGGCATAATCTCAATCCTTTTCTGAAAACGTTTCGTTGCTTTCTATTATATCACTTATATATCACTTAAAATCAAAAAATCTTGATTAATCAAACAAAAAAGCACTCTATCTAACAATAATGTCTAGGTAGCGTGCACTGTCTTATTTTTTTATTTACTTAGTCTTCCACCCCACTAACTGTCGTTGGCGTTTGCTGGCTTGGTCTGCGATTGTATTCATAACAGTTGTAAATTCTTTTGCAGTGCCGTTGTTAGATAACTCTGAAAAGCTTTCGTTATATTTATCAACTATTCTTTTTACTTCTACCTTTGTGGTCATTGTAGTCTCCTCACACTCCCTCGACTTCGACGCCGATTGCTAGAATGTCCTTGACTTTGATGAGGTGGTAGTGGGATTTTGTTTTGATAGTGATTTCTTGTGGTGTGATTTCGGTGATTTTACCTCTGAGTTGTTGGCTGTGGTCTTTGTCTTTTGCGGTTGTAAAAACACCAGTGAGGTGGCTGGTGTAGAGTTGGCTTAGGAGAAGGGCTTTTTGGTCTTTGGTAAGGTTGGTGTGTAGGAGTTCTTTGGTTTTGTCAGCTTTTAGTGAGCTGGTGTGTTCTGATAAGAAAAAGCCCATCCATTTTTCCATGCCTCTGTCGTAGTGCTCACGCGCCGCTTGAAATGGTAAATAACTACGGTCAATCATCTTCTTAACTTAATCCATCCAATCCACCTGCTGAATGCCCTCCGACCAATTTGCTGCGCTCTAAACTGCGTGAGGCTTCCTGCAGAGCATTAGCCTTTTGAATAGTTGTAAAGCCAAACTGGTCTCGGATGGCATCAATGGCTGATTGGAGCCTTTCTTCTTTTTCTATTTTTTCAATGTCATCAAATAAAGAAAACGTAGTGTACGATTCATCGACTAAGCCTGAATAAGATACCGCGATATGTCTGACAGCACCTGAATCGTATTTTTTGCGTAGCAGA
The DNA here is from genome assembly GCF_049393735.1 of Streptococcus equinus. GTDB lineage: Bacteria > Bacillota > Bacilli > Lactobacillales > Streptococcaceae > Streptococcus > Streptococcus equinus_G. The sequence continues at coordinate 883,782 of NZ_CP185946.1, read as the reverse complement.
GTTAAAACGTGCTCAGTCAGTTGCTTGGTGTTATTGCTAGGCTCGATTTTCATCTGCGCCTGAATGCGATGCTTTTTCTCTTGCTTTGAAAAGCCGACATAAATCGACACATTTGTCGCCTTCTTGTGAGCTCTTCTCAAGCGAATGGCAACCTGCTCTGCCATTTCCCTAAAAACTAACTCGATATCGGCTTTTTTGCGATAATCGCGTGGCAAAACCTGAGAATTGCCAATGCTCTTAGACTTAGGCTTGTAGGGCTGGTGAACGTTGCTTTCATCAATGCCGTTAGCATGAAAGAAGAGGTCAACCCCAACGATACCAAGCTCTTTCTTAAGAACATCAGGATTGAAATTAGCGAGTTCTTTGATGGTAAAAATACCAAGCTTATTAAGACGCTTTTCCATACGGCTGCCAATCCCCCAAAAGTCAGTCATCTTAGGAATCGCCCAAACCTTAGTCTCGACATCCTCATAAGACCAATTGGCACGCATGTTCTGATTGTGCTTGGCTTCGTTATCAAGAGCAAGCTTTGCAAGTAATGGATTGGCATTTGACATACCAACTGTTGAGTAGATGCCTGTCTTTTGCCAAATTTCTCGCTGAATCATAGCAGAAACCTTATCCAGCTTTTCTTTCTTACCTAGGGTCTTATCTGGGATAAAATAGTTCAGCGATGAAGTTAAATCAATAAAACCTTCGTCGATAGAGTAAGGCAGGATGTCTTCGATGCTGCCATAGTTTTGAAAGATATGCTGAATTTCTAGATTTTTCTCAATGTAACGGTCCATTCGCGGCGGCACAATCCAAGTTGCCTTTGCCCAATTTTCGATGTAAGCGACATATTCAGGCGTTGTAGGCAAACCTTGACGTTTGGCATTATAATAAGAAAACTTGCGCGTGTGAACATCAAACGGCAAATCATAAGCACGGCTAACGTTTGACGTTCCAAAAACTTTCTTAAATGTCGGTGAAGATGCTAAAATCAAGCCACTAGCATTTTCAGCACGGCTCATAACGCAAAGCGAAGTCTTCAAAGGATGCAAGCCACGGTCCACGCACTCCACACTAGCATAAAAGGACTTCATATCCACAAAGGCGATATCAGAACGCGGCTCTCGTGAATAATCAAAATAGCCCATCTAAGCCTCCATAGTAATTAAAATTGAATCATTAACCAAGAAAGCATAGGGTGAGAGTTCACTTTCTTTATCCTCTGGTAAATAAACTCTAGTAAAACGCTGGTGCATGACAGAATCCGCAAAATCATCCATATCAAAAATCTCAACCTTACTATCTGGTGCTAAATCATATGAATCCAAATCTAAAATATCTTTTAAATGCATCTTATCCTCCTATGATTGGCATGAAGTTGCCAACAATTTTTCCAACAATACGTGGATTTTCATCATATGGCGCAAACTTATCATCATAATCTTTATTAATTGATACTAAGCGCAGCCCATTTTCCTCGCGATAGACCTTTTTAATGTAAGTCTGTGAGTTCCAAACGACCGCATAAACTGCACCGTCGTAGTCAAAACCGGTCTCACGAATAAGAGCTACAGAACCATTCTGATAAGTAGGCTCCATCGAATCTCCGTCAATCCACGATGCAAAATCATGCGCCAAATCCTTATCAAAATAAACCGTATCATAGTCCATATCGTCATAGATATTAGTCCCGACACCAGCTGACAAACGCTCGTAAACCTTATAGGCAAAACGTGGCTCTGGCACGATAGAGACAACTTTTGATTGCTGTTCCAACAAATCTCTAACGTAAGTCAATGCATGTTCTTGATTTTGCTCAGTTAGCTGCTTGTATAAAGTCGCAATCTCAAGCTCACTAAAATAGCCATGCGACACCTGCAAAAGCTCTTCTAACTTTAGTAAATTAGCCTTTGTTGGCTGTGATGTTCCCTTCTCCCAAGCAAAGTAAGATTGCTTTGAAATGCCTAATTTCTTCGCTAACTCGGTCTGTTTTAGTCCAAGCTCCAAACGACGATTCTTCAATTTTTCAGGATAATACATCAAACTCACCTCTTTTTTATCTTAGATAATAACTGCTGATTTTATTAGTCAGTTATATAACTGACTTTATTATATAAAAAAAGTGGACTGATGTCCACTTTAAAATGATACGACTATAATTTATGCTTATTTGTCGATTTCAAGATCTTTTAATTGTTCAAGAACAGCTTCGAAAGGAAGTCCGGCTTGTAGCAATGCGCCTGCTGTATAAGCACCTTCAACGATTGGAACTTTTTGTAAAAGCACGTCTTTTTCAGACATTTCAGCAGCCATTTCAAGGTTCATTTTTGAAGAACCAAGGTCATAAAATCCCAAAAGAAGTTCACCTTCATTTTCGTCAATAGCATCTTTGATGCGTTCAAAACTTGTTCCGATTCTATCATCGTCCGTTCCTCCAGCAAATGTAATTGGCACATTTGAAGCAACTTGAGAGATGAATTCTGCTGTTCCTTTAGCAATGTCTTTTGAATGTGATGCAATAACAATACCAACTTTTTTAGCCATGTTCTACTTCCTCCGCTTCTATTAAAGCTTTAAATAACAACCCCGATGAAAATGAACCCGGATCGACAAGACCAGATGAACCATCTGCTAGATACGCTTGACGTCCCTTGGCTGCTCGTAAAAGAGCTGTCGCTAAAACGTACTCGTCGATACGTTCAGGTGTTAGCTGATTTTCTTTTAAATCATCTACGACAGGTGCCCAAACATCAACCATGGTTTTATCGCCGACTTTTGCTTGACCACGTCTTTGAATCATTTCTAGACCTTCTTTAATATCTTGGTAAAGCGTACCATCTTCTTTTTCAGCGTGCGCAATTCCAAAAAATGCTGAGCCGTATAGGGTTCCGGAGACACCTCCGACTTTTGTCAAAAGAAGCATTCCCGCATTCTTAAATAAATCAGCTGTTGATTCAAATTCTCTCGGTTCGACTTCGTTGACGACGGCTGTCATACCGCGCAGCATGTTTTCACCGTGATCACCATCACCACCCATGAAAGAATCCAATTCAGCTAAAACCTTCTCATTTTCCTGGATTTTTTCATAAAACAAGATGAGCCACCTTTTTGCAGTCTCTAATTTCATATAAGCACCCCTTTTATATCCTAAACACTGCTATATAGAAAACGCTATCAAAATCTCCTTCTCCTTAATTATAAAACTTTTTTAATAAAAGTTCTAAAAGAAAGTTGAAAAAGATATATTTTTTCGCAAAAAGTATCTCTAAGTTAGTTAATGAATCGTATTCATCCATTTTTTACTGCGGAACATAAAGACTGAAACGATAAAACGGAAAAGTTCTTCTTGAGAAAGGATGAAATACACCCAGACAATCGGAAGTTTTAAAACTAAACCAGTCAAAAGTCCTAGAGGCACACCAATACACCATGTCCCAATAATATCAATTATCATGATGTACTTGGTTCTACCACCACTTCTAATAATGCCTCCGCCTAAAATCATATTTTGCACTTTAACAGGTGCTAAAATCGCAAAAGCTAGCAGCAACTGCGTGCCCACTAGACTAACATCTGCACCAACATTGTACAGACCAATATAGAAACGTTCTCCCAAAATAAGAATCACAGATAAAATCAAAGAACCAACAAATCCATACAAACAAAGCCTTTTTGAATCTCGATAGGCACTTTCGTAATCGTGCTCACCAAGACGTCGACCAATCAAGATTCCCGCTGCTTGAGATAAACCTGATAAAGCTCCGATAAAAAGCCCTTGGATTGGACCAGTTAGAGACATACCAGCGAGTTCGCTCGTTCCCATATGCCCATAAATGTAAGTATTGACATTTTGCCCTAAAGTCCACAATAACTCATTAACAACAATTGGTGACAGCATGAAAATATATTGCCAAATCTCTGCTTTTGGTAGATGTAAGTCAAAAGTAAATCGACACATTTTTTGGTAAAAATAAACCATTAAGAGCAGATTCACCACTTGAGATGACAAGCTAGCAAGTGCAGCACCTTTAATCCCCATTGGACTAACTCCAAAATGCCCGAAAATCAAGGTATAGTTCAATACAGTATTGACCACAGCAGCAATCGCACTAATGTAAAGAGGATATTTTGCTCGATTTCGACAGCGCAATTGAACTGCTAACAACGAGGAAATCCCAGATAGCGGATAAACCCAAGCTAACAGTTGCACGTAAGGTCTTGCAGCGTGAATAACCCTAGTATCCTTGGTGAAGATTCCTGCCAACTCACCTGGCAACAGCAAACAAAGCCCCATAGTAAATGCTGCCAATACTAGCATCACTAAGAGATTGACAGACATGCTGGTATTAATCTTTTTCTGGTCATTTTTCCCCATGTATTGGGAAACCATGATACCCGTAACCGTGGCAATAGCTCCGCTGACAAAAGCAAAGACAAATTGCGGCTTTCCACCGACTTCTACAGCTGCTATGGCTGTCTTTCCAAGCTGTCCAACCATCAGCTGATCAATCATCGAAAACGATGACTGAAGCATCGCCTGCAGCGCTACTGGTATGGCAATCATCATTGCCTCTTTTAAAAATCCTTCTCTCTTCTTCATGAGCATTCTCCGTAAAATATGATAATTGAATTATATCGCAAGCGCTTGCATAAAGCTAGTAGTAAGTCTGCACAATTATTTTAGGCATTTAGAACATAAAAATCCCCCTAGCTATTCTAGCTAGAGGTGCTTTTTAGACTACAGCCAATGAATCAGAGTTAATATCACATCTACTCCATTTCCAAGAAGATTTCCAAGAAAATGCGCCGTCATAACAACATAAATATTTCTAGTTTTAATATAAGAAAGGCTCAACGGCAGCGCCCAAATCATAGTCAGAAAAATTCCCCACGGCGCTAACGAGTGCTCACAGGCATATAAAAACATGCTCAAAATCGTTGTAATGATGAGTGCTTTTTTGCTATCAAAAAGAATCAAATTTTTTCGATAAAATGTTTCTTCAGTAACTGCAGGAAATAAAATCGTTGAAATGGCAAACACACCTAGGGTCAGCCAAGTATCTCTTCTTAGATTAATAGTCCCAGTCTCAAGTCCAGGAAAAATACCTTCCAAAATCGTCGTAAGAATAAAAGCCAGCATAAATCCTAAAAAAGTAAGCAAGACCTGAGTCCAATACTTCTTACCACTTTTAAAACTCAAAAACCATTCTTTCAGATTAAGATCTTTAGAGATAAGAAAATAAACAAACAGCAAAATATAAAAAAAGGCATTCGCATAAACAAAATCATCTTTCGGAACAATATAGTATGAGATGATAAATAGAATCTCGATAATAAGCGGGATTCTATTTGCTTTGATGTATTTTAAAAACATATCCTTTTTCTTCTCCTAAAACTTTATATATAAGAAAATTATATAACAATATAACGAAAAATACAGCATAAAAAAGCCTGCCAAGTCTTAGTATTAGAATACTAAGACTAGCAAGCTTTCTTTATATTATGGAGTTAATGCATTTTAACGACTGTACTGACACTTAGTATTTAAATACCAAAGTTATAAAATGTGTAGTTAAGCTTCTGCTTTGGCTACAATACTAAGTTCTGAGTCATCTAACATGTCACCTGATTCGGCATCATAGTAATGTTCATTTCCGTTAACGTCTGTTGCAAAGTCGCCTTTGGTTTGAACACCGTTTTCATCAAAGTGCAATGTTTGACCATTAATTTCTTGGTCACCAGTCACCACTTGACCATTTTCGTCAAAGTAATACCAATCATTACCGTCAGCGATAAATTTATTTGTGGCAAGATCACCTGAATCTGGATCATAAAAGTGGCGATTTCCTTCTGCATCAGTCACAAAGATACCTTTAGCTTGGAGACCATCTTCAGCAAAGTAAAGTTTTTGACCATTGATAACTTGTGAACCAGTTGCCAAGTTACCATTTTCATCAGCGTAATACCAGTGGTTGTCACCTGTTGTGAAGAAACCACCAACACGTTTTTCACCTGATTTAGCATCATAGTAACTACGTGTACCGTCTTCGGTTGTTACAAAAATACCTTTGGCTTGGACACCCATTTCGTCAAAGTACAATTGTTGACCGTTGATTGTTTGGGCACCTTTAACTGCTACACCATCTTCATTGAAGTAATACCATCCGCCATTGATGAGGGCAAATTCACCGGCAACCATTGCACCTGAATCACCTTTGAAGTAACGAGTGTTACCATCTTTATCTTTGACAAGTTGACCTTTAACTTGGTTACCATTTTCATCATAGTATTGATAGCTTCCGCCGATGTTGACAAGACCACGCGCCATAACACCATCTTTACCAAAGTAACGCCAGTTAGTAACTTTCTTAGTCACACCGTCAACTGTTTCAGTTGAATCAAAGGCATAATAGTGACCACCTGCATAACAACTACCTGATTTGCCGAAGTAATATTGATTTCCGTTAGCATCTTCATAGATAGCGTCGCGAAGTTCGATACCATTTGGCAAGAAGAAGTAAGTTTCGCCATTGATTTCACGCATACCTGTCACCATGTGACCTTCTTCGTCAAAGTAATAACGATTTCCGTTGTACACGATAAATGATGATTTAGCTTGATATCCACTTGTTGAGAAGTATGTCATACCTTTACCATCATAGTAGAAACCAGTTTTGGCATCATCTGATGTCATTTGTTTTGGAAGGAAGGCACCATTTTCAGTGACTGTGAAGTAAGTGCCTGTTGCTTGGTCATTAAGAACGTAATCTGAACCTTTACCAAGAATATTTGTTCCGTTGAAGTATTCAGCTTTCCAAACTTTAATCTTAGTTGATGGGTCGATTTTTTGACCGTTAGAAATCATGACACGTTCAAAGATTGATGGGTAATTTTTTTGAAGGTATTCTAAGAATTCACCACCATACTGTGCTTGGTAGTCTTTACCACTACTTTTAGTGTTTGCGGCATATGGTTTATTCTTAATTTGAGCGCCTTCGCGTTCTTCACCGTAGTCGTTAACACGAGTTGCTGTTACGATTTCTTCACCTGGAAGAGCGTAGATTTGGTCTGGAACCCAGTCAGCAATAACTTGGATACCACGTTTGTGAAGAGCTTTGATAGCATTTCGCAAATCTTCTGCTGAACCGTATTTATTGTTTTTACTCATTGCTAAGTCATAACGGTCGCTAAAGGCATAACCATTTTGGATGATTGAGTCAAGGAATGTACCGTCAGTTGATGACACGTATTGTGGTGCCAATTCAAATGATGTAATTCCCCATGATGCAAAGAGATCAGCATTTTCAGCAATAACTTTATTAGTGTATTGTGAAGGATCTTTTACAAAGTCTTGGAAGTTTGAGAATCCTTCAAAGATAACTTGTGAATCAAGAGCTGCTGAAGTTTCGTAAGTCAATTTACCTGCTTCTTTAGCTTCTGTGCTTGGTTTCACGCGAATATCTTGGTCAGCAGCTGCACCAACTGGTACCCAAACAGTAAGGAAACCATTCATATCAACTGTTTGGAAACCTTTGATTTCATCACCTGTGAAGTAGATAAATCCATTTTCATCAACGAGTTTAGTAATATTAGTATCTGAATCGTTGAGATAAGCTTGCAAGCCATTTTCAGTTGGTGAAAGCAATGGACGGTAGTATTGACCAGCATGTGCGATACCAACTTGTACTGCAATCACATCAGAACCATTTAATTTAAGATTTGGATTGTTAGAGATGATTGTGACAATACCTGAAGTTGGAACAGATTCGTTTGTTGCTTTTTGGTCAGCAGTCATGATACCTTTACCGAAACGAACTGATGTTAAAATACCACCATTTGCTCCTGCTGGGTATTGAACGTTCATTGCTTGACCACCAGCTGCGTATTTAATACGAGATTTTAGAAGTGCAACGATTTGGTTGTAATATGGAGATTTAACTGCCATGTATTGACCATTGTCAGTGAACAAATCACCATAGTAAACACGTGGAACAGATTCCATATTTGTCAAAAGAAGAGCATAAGCTGCTGGAATATTGAAATGAGTGTATTTTTTGTGAACACTGTTCATATCAGCATTATAGATTTCAAAGGCTTTTTGCAATTCTTCAAGTGTGAATGTGAAACCATCTGTTTTCGGATTGATTTGACCAGCGATAATTGATGCGATAATACCTTGTACTTCACTATCGTGTGCACGAACGAAGGCATATGATGGCATAGTATCACCATAAGCACTATCTACCGTACGGTCAGTCATACCAAGAGAATTATGAATCAATGATTCCAAGTTTGAACGGCTACCTTCTGGACGTGTCAAAACATCAAGGAAAGCCATACGAAGACCATTGTCGATAGCAAGGGCTGCACCATTTGTATCATGGTTATAATCAGGGTCATTGAAACTCCAAGCTTCAAGAATAGAAATGTGAGCAAGAGCTTGTGCTTCTGTTTTATTAACCCCGTAAGCTGCTTCAAACAAGTCTGTATAAAGTTGAAGAAGGTCAGCATCTACGTTATCTACAGCATCAACACGAACACCATCAAAGTTAGCTTCAGCATCACCAAAGACAACTTTACCCCAGTTCATAAGGTAATAAAGTTGGTTCAATTGTTCTGCTTGAACAACTGGGTTTGAGTTATCGACGTCATTTGCAAGCAAGAAGTCATAACCACCTGTGCGGTCAGCTTTGTGGTAATTTGTTTGACCGTTTTGGTAAGTCGGTGCGCGGTTAAGAAGACGGTAATCTGAATTAGCCCATTCAGTCAAATCACTGTTAACATAAAGAAGTGCACCACCTTGCAAGTGGTCAGTGTCACGGTCTTCAGAATTCATATTCCATTTGTCTTGTGTAGCTACAAATGAAGCAATGATATCGCGTAACCAAGCAACATTACCACGACGTGCAATTTCTTGTTCAATTTTAATTTGAATAGCTTCTGCTGCAACATTCAATGTTGATTGTTTGTCAGTTGCTGAGTATTTTTTACCCATACCAAAGTATTCAGACATATGGTTAAGGTAGTTGACTTGTGTATCAACGTCAGGCCACCATGCCATTACCAATGGACGATAAGTGTCTTCTGTTGAATCAATCCATTTTTCACCATTTTCCAAAACTTTAGTAGGACGATACCAAGAATTTGCAGTCAAATACCCATCAACCAATTCAAAGCTTTTTTCTGTTGAATCGTAAGCTTGGTTATTTTTTGAGAAGTTATCGACAAGATTTGTCAAACCTTCTGTAAATGAGTAAGTTGAAGTTGATGACAAAGCACCAGTTTCAGCATCAAAGTAAAGCAATTGACCATTTACAGTGATGGCGAAGTTTTTCTTAATAGTACCATCTTCTTGAACATAGTAATATTTACCATCAATTTTTTTGATGTTGTCCAAACTCAATTGTTCATCTTCAGCTTTTTGAGTTTCATCTTCAGCTGCTTTTGTTGTTTTGTCATCACGAACATCAGTTTCAGATGTTTTTTGACTGTCGTCTGCAACATCTTCAACATCAGTTGTTTCTGATTGTTCAGTTGATTCAGCTTCTGTTTGAGTTTCTTCTGTTGAAGTTTCTGTAGTTTCTGCTTTTTCTACTGAACTTTCAGTTGTTTCTTGAGTAGCATCTTCAGTTGTAGTTTCAGTATTTGGCTCTTCTTTTACTGTTGAACTAGCTTCTGTTGATGACTCTTGAGTGTCGACAGCTGTGCTACTTGTTTGAGTTTGACTACTGCTTGTTCTTGGCATGTCACTTCCTCTTGTGACAGCATACTCATCGGCAGATACTTGTTGTGTTGAGCTAGCAACTCCCACGCCTACTCCTGCAACAAGTGCCAAACTTGTAACGGCAATAGTTACCCATTGCTTTTTAACTTTGTGTAGCTTATAGCGAATCTTTTTTTCCATAAATCCTCCTAAATAAATTCCATAAAAAGATTACAGCTATTAGTTTACTCAAAATTATAAATGGGTTAATTCTTTTTGCATATGTGATGTTTCTGGTTTTAATTGTGAAATTCTATCTAGCATTTGCTGAGCAATGCTGTGGCAATCCAAAAAAATCATGACTTCAGCGCATTTTTCCATGACCTGCAAACCTGATAAATTACCAGTTTTGAACAAGTAATAACCACGACAATATTTTATGGCATTTCGCATGAATAAATCTGTTTCATTCTGTTTTAAATTATCAGCGTAATTTAACAGCTTGAAAGCCAGTGAAAAGTGACTTCTTTCAATACAAACGTTAATGATATTGAATAACATTTGGTTCACCAAATGTCGATTTTCTGGGATTTCTTGATAAAACTGCGTTCTGCTAATCATCTCGCAAGCAAAAGTTTCCACCATACTGTTAGTCATCAAAGAAGCGCCGTAAGTGAATAGCCATAGTTCATAACGCCCCCATTCATCAACAGAAAACAGATAATCAACCAAAAATTGGACATCTTTTTTAGCAACCTTTTCTTGTTGATTACATTGATAAATCAGCGCTCTGACAATAATCGTATTGAGTTTATAAAATTTTTGACTTGGAAAAATTGCTTCTAGCTGATGACATTTAACCAAATAATGTTTCAAAGTCAGTATATTTTTTTCAAGATAGGCTTTAGCTACCTCGTCTTGAAAAAGGAGTTTTTGATTTTGTGAGTAATTGCGACAAACGCACTGAAATTCGGCAATAGAGACATTCATATTCTCTAAGCAGTGATAAAGTGTATCAGCGTTTATGTTGCTTACACCACGCTCAAAGCGCGACAATTGTGCAATCGAAATAACTTCCCCGGCTATTTCCTTTTGCGATAAACCTTTTGACTCCCTTAAAAGTTTAAAGCATTTTCCTAAATTGTTTTCCATGTTGTATCCCTTTCCCATAAAAATAGAACAGTAACTATATTACTCCATTTTTTGAATTGTGAAAAGTAATTTTTGGATATTTTCAAGAAAATTTCAGAAAAATTCAATTATCATTCGGAATTTGCAGCTTTGCAAAGTCTTACTTTGATTAATCAAACGACTTTTGGTTATTAAAAAAGCCATTTCAAAAGAAATGACTTACCAAATAAATGGAAACAATCTGTACGGAACTTTTTTCTCATACGCCAAATAGCCATCTAAATCTTTTTCTAGCACTGTTTCTTCATTGCGAATGCGCTTGATGATTAGCGGAAGGTAGCAAAGTAAAACGATAAAAGAAAGCCATGACCCTAAAACTAATCCCATTGATAAAAATAAAAATAGAGTTGCCGTATACATTGGGTGGCGAATCACACCATACAAACCTGTATCAATCACCTTCTGCCCTTCTTCTACGCCGATTGTCCGAGCAAGATAAGTATTTTCACGCAAAACCTCAGCATACATGCAATAAGCTAACAGAAAAATAACTGCTGCAATATAACTGATACTAGGTGATAAGCGTAGCCAATGAAAACGAAAACTAAAGCCAGCTGACAAGAAAGCCGCTATAAACATCAACGCGCTGAACTTAATTACCTGCTGCTGCTCTTTCTCACTTTCTTTAGCATTAAGACGCTTTTTAAGCAATTCTGGACTAAAAATCATCATGACAAGCCCTGCCAAGAACATCGGAATAAAAAGAATCGCTAACAAAAGCCAAGCATTCCAATACTTTAAGGTTCCAGCAGGCAAAAATAAGAGTAAAAAGACCAGTAAAAATCCTAATAAAAATTTCGCAATAGCTTGAATAAAGAGTTTTTTTGACATCTGACAACTCCTTTTTTACAGTTATTCTTACAGTATCATTATAGCATGATTTAATTGCTCATAAATGCTTCTAACTCTTCGATGTAAGCCTTAGTATTAGCTGAAAAATAACCACAATGAGGATACCCTTCTCGGATAATCACATCAACTTTTGGCAAATATTTTTTAAAAGCTTTTTTCGAAATACCTAAATCAAAATCTTTTTCGCCATACTCCAAATGAAGTTTTGCTTGTTGTTCATCTGTCAAAACATGCAAATCGTAGTGGCAACAAGCATGGCAGATTGCATCGATTTCTTGATGCGATATTCTCTCAAAATTTTTAGTCATTAATTCTGCTAAATCCTTGCCGTACCACTTAACGAGACTTTGTGAGGCAGATTCTTTTGATTTTTGGAGCATTCTCTTTTTAATTCTAAAAAGCACGCGCGTGAAAACTTCTGTCAACCAAGCATTTTTCTTCAAAGCTACTCCATCGAACCAAGCGTGCTCAACATTAAAAGACTTATCCATGAAAAGACGCCATCCAAGCGCTACGCCCAGCGAAGCACCATAAACCAATTTGATATTAAAATACTTTTTTTCTTCCAAGTAAGCTTTCAACTGCCTGTATTCATCATCGACACTGATGTATTTTCCAGCTTGTCCGTGACCACCTTGATCAGGTGCAATAATACAATACTCACCCTTAAGATAAGGTTTTACAAGATGATAAAGGTTCTCTCCAGAAATCATCATCGGTGCCAAAAGAATAATTTTAGGTTGTGAAGAATCACCAAATTCATGAAAATACATAAAAATCTCCTTAAGCTAAAACGGTAAACCGAACAAACAAAATCTCATAAAATCAACTGCCCCATGTGCAATCATTGCTGAACTAATATCACGCTTTCTCTGCAGCATCGCAAAAACAAGACCAAAGACTAACAAATATAAAATTGTCGTTATCACCCACTCAATCAAACCAGACAAGAAACCATTTTTAAAACAATCCACAGTGTGCGGCAAAATATGTGGAATAGTCATCATCACATAAATCGTAAATGTCTGCCATTTTGTCTGTACTCGACCACAAAGCTCGATTAAGCAGAAAGCATAGAAAACCGTACGATAGGCAATTTCTTCAATTATCGCCGGACTCAGCGACAACACAAATGCTTTTAAAACATTTGCAGGCTGAAGTTGATTACTACTTACCATCAATAAATAATTGATAGCACCCCAGATTAAGCCAAATAGTATTCCAATACTAATACTTTTTAAAATACCATTTTTTGAAAATTCTTTAAACCATTTCAAAGCGCTATTTGGAAATCGTTCAAAAGTGACATTCACTGCGCAAATCGATAAAAAGACAAGACCAATATTAAAAATTGACAAGGGATTCAAATGAATTATTTCTGACACTGCGTAAATCCCGCTTAGAACCACAGCCACTAGCAAACTATTTTGTTTTGGGAAACGATACTTATAAAGAATAAAAGCATCAATCCCTAAAACATAAATTTCTAAAAGTAACCAAACAAGTTGTTTTTGTTCTAGTATGACACTACCAAGCCAAAACAAGGCCAAATAAATGATAAAAGACAACCAAACGAAACCTAATTTAACATTTTCACGATTATTTTCCATCACGACTCTTTCTATTTTTTAGTATTTCATTAAATTTTCAAAACATTTTTATTATACGTCACCCAAAAAAGCATTTCAAGAGAAAATCAAAAAGCCCCAAAGAAATTCTTCAGAGCTCTCATCTTTTACTCAAAATAAATATCAACTGTTCCTAAACCGTTATCGATATCAAGTTTCAATAATGGTGAGTTGGCGTCCGTTGATGACGTTCCATGTGTATTAACACTACCAAGACCGTTGTCAATATTTTGCACAACTCTAAATTCTTTTGGTACATAAAGTTGAAGTCTACCTAAGCCATTATCGATATCAATAGTTGCACCTTCTGAGTCCAGTGTTGTTCCATTAAGATAAACTGTTAAACTACCTAAACCATTTTCAATTTCACCATATCTTAAGTCGTTAACAGACATATAAGCCGTTCTTTCAGCAAGACTATTTTCTATGCTAAAAGTCCCGTCAACATCCGAATACTCTTTAGTACTTGAAGCGTATTTACCTCCAAAATAATGCCTAACACTTGATTGCTTACCAAAGCCAAAAACCAACGATAAGCCAATCCCTATCAAAACTGAGACCAAAATAATGATAAACGGTGAAACCATGCTAGTACCAAGCCAATCAGAGAACAAGCAAGCAATAATTCCAAGAGGGACTGTCACACCTAAAAAATTCTTTTTAAGAAAACCACTAAATACCATAATATAAAGCATTACGGCAGTTAAAATAAGTTTCATCGTGTACTTCATCACTGGAAATTCTGTAAAGAGTCCCATTTTATTAAGCAACAACATTACTGCAAAGGTGATTAATAAAAGCCCTGTGATAACTGAATTAATTCTGTATTTTTTCATCTCTTTAACCTCTTTTCATCCATAATTTCAATAAGCAATTTAATATAATTTCTTGAAGCGTAAGCCTTTTTATTAGAATTTCCAAATGAGATTTCACTTGCTCCCGTAATGTTTTTCTTTATACCAGAAATACGTATTGTATTTACAATAGTCGAACGTGAAACTCTGATAAAATCCCGCGGAAGAAGCTCTTCTAGCTCATAAAGTTTTCGCCTGGTTCTGTAAATATCCTTTTCTGTATGAATCAGGATATAATTGCCATCAGATTCCATAAAAATGATTGCTCTAAGCTCCAAAAAATGCTCAACATCATCTTGAAACGCTGAAATGCGTAAATCGCTCGACGATTTGCCAATCAAGCTTTTTTGAAGCTCTAATATATCATCTGTCAATTCTTTACAATGAATGGTTATGTAATCCTGCTCCAAAGAATCATCCACATCAATAGTAATTTTCAATCCCCTAACCCTCCTTTTGATTATAGTAAACCATACTCAACATTAATTCGCAATAGTTTGGGATAAGAGGTAAAAATGACGTGATAAGTGGTGCGGAATTTATCTAATAAAAAAGCCAGCTAAAGAGCCAGCTTGCTTATTAAATAATTTTTTCGTAGGCTAAGCGTGGATAATCATCCTCTTCTACATAGATAGTACCACAATATGAAAATCCTAATTTCTGCAAAAGTCTTTGCATGATAACATTATCTTGATGTGTATCAATACGAAGATGCCCACTTTGATTAAGTGCCCAATTAATACAAAAAGTACCGATACCTTTTTCTGAACTATCCCCAGCTAATCGGTGAATGACGCCGTACCTGTTCTCTCCAATCCACTGCCCATCTGAAATGACCTGATAAGTTGGTTCAATGTCTTCTCCATAAACGTAAACAAAAGTTCCTACAACTCGTCCCCCATCGTTTACACAAACGTAACTTCTACCATTTTTTATGTCATCACAGATTAAATCTTTCGGTGGCCAATTCGTAGGCCCCCACTGATTGGGATTTCCATTTTTAGCCATAAATTCTCTCGCACTGGCATACAATTCCATAAGACGTACTAAATCTTTTTCTTCTGTTTTTCGTATTCTCATCTTTTCTCCATGTGATAAAGTTTTAGCGCAAATCCTCAATAAAATTTTGTATTCGTTGCGTGGTTAATTCGTCTCTAGACATCTGACGTAATTCATCTGAAGTAGCCCATTTGAAAGCTGATGTTTCCCCATCTTGTAAAACAATATCATTCTTATCAATGTCTGTTAGACATAGATACTCAACATAATAAGTCTGATAGTCTTTATGTAAAATTCGACCGACTTCAATAAAATCATCTGATGAAATACCTGTTTCTTCATACAATTCTCGCTTTGCACAATCCAGAGGACTCTCGCCTTGAAGAGCTGAACCACCTGCAGTTGCTTCCCACATGCCACCAAAATTTTTCCGATCATCCCTTTGTGTCAGCAGAAATGTTCCATCTTGATGTCTAACGATAATCTCACTAACCAAATGATAAATTCCATTTGGAATCTTCTCCCCACGAATCAAAGTTTGACCATCAATAATATTCAAATGCGCATCATAAGCATCCCACAGTTCCATCTCACCACTCCTTTAAAAAGCGAAAATAAAAAGTACAAAATCGTTAAAACATTATATCATACAAGAAAATTTTATGCAGTGAAAAACATAAAAACCACCTAGAAGTTTTACTTCTAAATGCTTTTATCATTTAAACCTCCTGCAGTTCGTGGCTAGCTAATCGTTCCGTCTTTTTCACTCCTCGCTCTTAGGCCACTATTGCAGGGGTAATGCATCAGTTCTCGTGTACTTGGATTTTTAAACTAAAAAAGCTAGTCTAATCTGACTAGCTTTCTTTATCTCCAGCGGTTCGCTGTTACCTCATCACATCGTCGCTTCCGCTCCTTGCTCTGAGACAGCTATCGCAGGGGTAGCACTAAAGATTTTTATTGCGACTTTGTCGCTAAAAATCTAGTACTACTCCCACTCAACCGTTGCTGGTGGTTTACTTGTAATATCGTAGACGATGCGGTTAACGTGGTCAACTTCATTTACGATACGTACTGAGATTTTTTGAAGGACATCCCATGGGATGCGAGCAAAGTCTGCAGTCATACCGTCAATTGATGTGATAGCACGGATAGCGATTGTGTAATCGTAAGTACGTCCGTCACCCATAACACCAACTGAACGAACACCTGTGTTAACTGTGAAGTATTGCCAGATATCACGGTCAAGACCTGCTTTAGCAATTTCTTCACGAAGAATAGCATCAGATTCACGAACAGTTTCAAGACGTTCTGCTGTGATTTCACCCATAACACGGATAGCAAGACCTGGTCCTGGGAATGGTTGGCGCCAAACGATTTCATCTGGCATACCAAGAGCTGTACCAAGAGCACGAACTTCGTCTTTGAAAAGTGTGTTAAGTGGTTCAATCAATTCAAATTGCATGTCTTCTGGAAGACCACCAACGTTGTGGTGTGATTTGATTGTTTGTGCTGTATCAGTACCTGATTCGATAACGTCTGTGTAAAGAGTACCTTGTGCTAAGAAGTCAACACCTTTAAGTTTGCTTGCTTCGTCGTCAAATACACTGACAAATTCATTACCGATGATTTTACGTTTTTTCTCTGGATCATCAACGCCAGCAAGAAGGTCTAAGAAACGTTTTGAAGCATCAACACGAATGATGTTCAAACCGAATTTACCACCAAGCATGTTCATAACTTGGTCACCTTCTCCTTTACGAAGAAGACCGTGGTCAACAAAGATACATGTCAATTGATCACCGATAGCGCGTTGCAAAAGAACACCTACAACTGATGAGTCAACACCACCTGAAAGTCCAAGAAGAACTTTACGGTCACCAACTTTTTGACGGATTTCATTAATTTGCAAATCAATGAAGTTATCCATTGACCAATCGCCTTTAGCACCACAGATTCGGAAAGCAAAGTTACGTAAAATATCGTTACCATATACTGAGTGGCGAACTTCTGGGTGGAATTGGATACCGTAGATGTTTTTCTCAGTATTTTCAATTGCTGCGTAAGGGCAATCGGCAGAGTCCCCAACCAAGTGGAAGCCTGCAGGAATTTCAGTAACGGCGTCACCGTGGCTCATCAAAACAGTTTGCTCTTCTGGTGTTTCAGCAAAAAGTTCTGATTTTGCTTTCAAGCGAAGTGTTGATTGGCCATACTCACTGTGACCAGTTTGTCCAGCAGGGACAACTTTACCACCGAGTTTATCAGTCAACAATTGCATACCATAGCAGATACCAAGAATTGGAATACCCAATTCAAAAATTTCTTCGTCAATGCCAAAAGCATTATCAGCATAAACTGAATTTGGACCACCTGAAAGTACGATACCAATTGGGTTGATTTCACGAACTTCGTCTGCTGTGATTTTGTGGCTTCGTAATTCTGAGAAGACACCGAACTCACGAATACGACGAGCAATCAATTGGTTGTACTGGCTACCATAGTCAAGAACAATGATTTTTTGAACATCGTTCAAAGTAGAATTGTCAGTCATTATTACCCTTTCTATTAACGTCAGCCCCTTTGGCTAACAGTATTCACTTTAATTGTAGCATAAATTTACACATTTGGCAGTAGATTTTAGGCATCTTATTAAAATTTAAAGCACAAAAAGCAAGTGACCGGGAAAACCACTTGCTTAGGAGTTATATGAAAAGTTTTTAGGATGATTATATTATATGATTTTTCATTTTCATCTTCATCCGTCTTAAGACCTATTTTGAAAAAATCATTAGCATATCTTTAGAAAAAGTTTTACAATAATATCATGAAAAATAGATTGGAGATGGCGCTTTCTGTTTCAACATTATAAACTTATTCAAAAGCTAATTCATATTTTGTCAGCAGCTATTTTTATCATATCATGTGTCTGTATTTTCTGGCTTTATCAGCACGGCTATTTGACTAACCAAGAAAAAATACAAATGCTTATCGGTCAAGACAAAGTTTGGGGCGCAATTTTCTTTACTGTTTTTCAGATGATGCAAGTCGTCGTCCCTATTGTTCCTGCTAGCTTGACCATGATGCTTGCCGTTATGACATTCCACCCCGTAATTGGTGTTTTAACAAGTTGCATTGGTATTATCCTAGGATCAACAATCTTATTCTTACTCACTCGTTGGTACGGCAAACGCTTCTGTCTTCTCTTTATTAAAGAAAGCACACTAAAAAAATACGAAGATTTAATCGAACAACATAAGTCATTTACAGTAATCTTTATTATTGGTATGACATTGCCTTTTGCGCCAGCAGATTTACTTGTCATGTTAGCAGCTTTGAGTAATATGTCACTCAAAACATTTTCAAAAATCATTGTCATCTGCAAACCTATTTCAATCATTGGCCACATTCTACTTCTTTTTTATGGTGGTGAATGGTTTTTACATATTATGTAAAAGTCTGAGAAAAATCTCAGGCTTATTTTATTTTTTTGTGGCGCAAACGTTTGCATAATTTCCTTTTTTTGGTAAAATGATAGAAAGAACTTTCCTTTTGAGGTGTTTTTAATGACAAATGAAACTTTAATGCAATACTTTGAATGGTATCTGCCAAACGACGGTAAACACTGGAAGCGATTAGCGGCTGATGCTCCTACACTTGCTCAAAAAGGTATCACAAAAATTTGGATGCCCCCAGCGTTTAAGGCTACGCATGATGGCGACGTTGGTTATGGCGTCTATGACCTTTTTGACCTCGGTGAATTTGACCAAAAAGGGACTATCCGAACAAAATACGGAACAAAAGCTGACTATCTACATGCAATTTCTGCTTTAAAAGAAAATCATATTGCGCCTTTAGCTGATGTTGTCTTAAATCACAAAGCTGCTGCTGACCATACTGAAACTTTTTCCGTTGTCGAAGTTGCCCCCGATGACCGTACAAAAATCATCAGTAAACCTTTTGACATTGAAGGCTGGACAAACTTCACTTTTGATGGTCGACATAAAGCTTACAATGATTTTGAATGGCATTGGTACCACTTTACTGGAACGGATTATGATGTAAAAACTGGTAAAAACGGTATTTTCCAAATTCAGGGTGACAACAAAGGCTGGGCAAATCAAGATTTGGTTGATGGCGAAAATGGCAATTACGACTATCTTATGTATGCTGACCTTGATTTTAAACACCCAGAAGTTATCAAAAATATCTATGACTGGGCAGAATGGTTCGTCAAAACAACAGGGGTTTGTGGTTTTCGCTTGGATGCTATCAAACACATCGATTCATTCTTTATGAGCAATTTCATCCGCGATATGAAGGAAAAATACGGTAAAGACTTTTATGTTTTTGGCGAATTCTGGAATGGTGATGAAAAAATTAACAATGACTACCTCGCAACGACTGGACACCGCTTTGACCTAATCGACGTTCGACTCCACCAAAATCTTTTTGAAGCAAGCAAAGAAAAAGCTTATTACGACTTGCGACAAATTTTTAATCATACTTTGGTGAAAAATCAGCCTAACTCTGCTGTTACTTTCGTTGACAATCATGATACCCAACGAGGGCAAGCACTTGAATCTACAATTGAAGAATGGTTTAAGCCTGCAGCTTACGCTCTCATCTTACTTCGCCAAACTGGTCTTCCATGCATCTTCTACGGTGACTACTACGGCATTTCAGGTGAATTTGCGAAACAAAACTTTCAAGATGATATTGATAAATTACTTTTCTTAAGACAAACGGCTGTTTATGGTAAAGAAATGAACTATTTTGACAATCCAAATTGTGTTGGTTGGACTTATCTTGGAAATGAAGAGCATCCTACTTCTCTTGCTGTTTTAATCAACAACGCTCATTCTACAGCAAAACGAATGTTTGTTGGCAAAAAATGGGCAGGAAAAACTTTTACAGATTATCTCGGAAATCAAACTGCTACTATCACTATCGACGAAGAAGGTTACGGCAGTTTTCCAGTTGGCGCAGAATCTGTCTCTGCTTATATTCCACAAGATCAATAAAATCTTATAAAACAAAAAAACGATTAGACTTTAAATCTAATCGTTTTTACATAATTATTTTTATGTATTAGATCATCCAGCTTGTGCTGTTTGCATTTGATAGTAGACACCTTGTTTTGCCATTAATTCTGCGTGTGTGCCATGTTCAACAATATCTCCATCAACCATAACTAGAATACAGTCAGCTGATTGGATAGTTGATAAGCGGTGAGCAATGATAAAGCTTGTACGGCCTTGCATCAATTTTTCGAAGGCTTCTTGAACTAGCACTTCTGTACGTGTATCAATAGATGACGTTGCTTCATCAAGTATCAAAATTTTTGGTAATTTCACAAAAATACGTGCAATCGTCAAAAGCTGACGTTGTCCTTGAGATAGTGAAGCTCCAGCATCAGCAAGATATGTGTCATAGCCATTTGGTAATTGACGGATGAAGAAATCTGCGTTAGCTGCTTTTGCTGCTTGGATAACTTCTTCTCGTGTTGCTTGAGGATTACCATAAGCAATATTGTCATGGATTGTTCCAACTTTTAGCCAAGTCTCCTGCAGAACCATACCAATTTGCTTGCGAAGTTCCTCAACAGAATAATCAGCCATCGATACACCATCCAAATAAATGGCTCCACTATTTACTTCATAAAAACGCATCAAGAGATTAATCAACGTTGATTTTCCTGCTCCTGTCGGACCTACAATAGCCACTTTTGAAGCTGCTGGAATAGACAAACTCAAGTGATTAATCAATGTTTTCTGAGGAGTGTAACCAAATGACACGTCTTTAAATTCAATTTGTCCTTGAATCTTGTCCTCATCAAGCTGTGCGGTCACTGGAAGTGGCTCATTTTCTTCGTCCAAAATAGCATACAGCCGATCTGCACAGGCGATAGCTCCTTGTAATTCTGACAAGACTGATGAAATATCATTGAAAGGTTTAGTATATTGGTTAACATAGTTTAAAAATGTTGTTAACTGACCAACCGTAAAGGCACCTGACATGATGCGCAACGCTCCCACTCCTGCAAGCAACGCATAAATCAAGCTATTGATAAAACGCGTTGAAGGATTGACGGTTGATGAGTAGAAAATTGCACCTTGTGAATAATCTGCGTAGGTATCATTGATTTCAGTGAAAGTATCAATCGCTGCTTCTTGTGCGTTAAAGACATGCAATAAGCTCTCTTGACGAATCATCTCTTCGATATATTGTGTCTGACGACCACGAGATTTGGTTTGCTTTTGGTAAAGGTGATAACTCTTATTAGCAATAAATCGTGCCAAGAAAAGAGAAAGTGGTGTTAAAACCAATACCAAACCAAGCATCAGAAGATCAATATCAGCCATCGTAATAATGGTAATGATAATGGTCAAAACACCAATGAAAAACTGATTGAAGACCATCAAAAGACCATTACTTAATTGCTCTGCATCAGTCGTCACACGACTAACCAAATCTCCAGAGCTTTTCTTATCAAGGTAAGCAATCGGCATTTGATTTAATTTTTCCATCACTCTTTGGCGCAAACCGTAAATGTAACCAAAGGTTAAACGATTGTAAATCAAAGGATTAAGCCATTGAATTAAGGTATTAAGCGCGACAACGATAATCATTTTCAAGATGATTGGTAAAATCAAAGTCAGTGATTTTGGAGAAAGAACGACATCGACTGCGTTACCAATCAAAACAGGAAGGTAAACAGTCAATGCGACTTGGGCAATCGTACCAAGCGTTGCTCCAATAACAAGTCCTTTTTGAGAAAAGAGGTCTTTAAACAAGCGACGAGTTGTAGTTGATTGATTTCTTGCTTTCATGCTCTAGACCTCCTCTTTTTGGTGTTGCGAATAGTGAATTGCTCGATAAACATCGTTGTCAGCTAACAATTCTTCATGACTTGCAAAACCAAGTTGTTGTCCTTTATCTAAAAGCAAAATGTTATCAGCTGCTTTTAGACTATTAGTACGTTGTGAAATCAAAATAAGCGTCACATCACTGAGGTTTTCATGAATAGCAGACAACAGCTTTGCTTCTGTCAAATAATCAAGTGCTGAAGTTGAGTCATCTAAAATCAATAGTGGAGCTTTTTGAACCAAAGCACGCGCAATCGTCAAACGTTGACGCTGCCCGCCAGAAAAATTGCGCCCAAAAGCTTCAACCACTGCATCCAACTGCCCTTCTTTTTCTGAAACAAAATCACTCGCTTGCGCAATATCCAAAGCACGCCAAAGCTCATCATCACTGACTTCACGAGTGATTCCTAACATCAAGTTAGAACGAATTGTTCCTTGGAAAAGCTCTGCTTTTTGCGGCACGACATTAACCCAAGAACGCCACTGACCAAGTGTTTTAGGAGATTTATGATTTTGGAAAATAGCTAAGCTACCAGCTTGTGGTGTATAAAGGTGTACAAGTAAATCAACCAAGGTAGATTTCCCTGAACCTGTTCCACCGATAACGCCTAAAAAGTCACCAGGATTTAATTTAAAATCAATATGTGACAATGATGGCTCTGCTGCTGTTGGGTAAGTAAAACTCATATCATCAACACAAACCGCATAATCAGATGACACTCGCTCTAAATCCATCGCTAAATCTTCAGACTCTTTCTCAAAAACTTCAGTAATACGTTTTGCACTGATGAACGATTGATTCAAAGATGTCACAAGCATCGTCATCTTAAGCAACTCTGTCAGAATTTGTAAAAGATAATTAACCAGGGCAATTAACATCCCTTGAGATAACAAACCTTTTCCAATTTGAAGATTTCCTTGCCAGATAACTAGGATAAGCGTGCTATTAACAACAAGATAGGTTAGCGGCGTTACTAGACTTGATAGACGCCCTGCTTTTAACTGCAAATCTGTATAATCTTGGTTGGCAACAGCAAATTCTTTTTCCTCTTTATCAACTTGACCAAAGGCACGAATGACGCGAACACCTTCTAATTGTTGGCGAGTCATATTAACAATTTTATCCGTTGCCTGACGAATCTTAGCATAAATTGGATTCAATAGATGTGACATGGCAAAAACAATAGCAAACAAAATCACAACCATAACTAAAAAGTCAATGGTCATCTTTGGACTGATGTTAAATGCCATAACGATAGCACCAAAAACAATAATCGGTGCTCGTAAAAACAAACGCAAGAACTGATTAATTCCAGTTTGAATCTGATAGGTATCACTAGTTAGACGCGTCACCAAACTTGATGTTGTCAACTTATCTCGGTCTTCTTTACTCAAGCCCATGATTTTTTTGAACAAATCCTTTATCAGTTGACGAGTGTAGCCAACTGCGGCCTTTGAAGAAAAATATTGTGCAGTAAGTGCAACAATGACACCAATAATCGCAAACAAGAACAAAAGTCCAATCATCAAAACAAGACTGCCTTTATTCTCACTTGGAATGATTGTATCAACAATCCTTGCAATAATAATTGGGACTAATAGTTCTAAAGATGCTTCAAACAATTTGAAAAGGGGACCTAGGATTGTCTCCTTAAGGTACCCTTTAAAATAACGACTTAATTCTCTCATACTTCTATCTCTAAACCTTACTAGTTAGAATAAGCTCATTAATTCAATCAAGTAAAGATTAAAATGAACTTCACGCGAGTAGTAGATATTCCCACCATTTCGATATAATTGTCCGCCTGAAATCAACGCAAGTGGATGATAGTAAAAATAAGATTCACCAGTCGTATTACCAAGACTTGGGGCTACTACTTCGCGCGAGTAAGTTTTAGCTAAAGCAATTGTATTTTTACTACCATGTTTTGCAACATAATCAATGTATGATGTTCCAAAGTTGTATGCCTGAACAGCAGTCCAAACATCAACTCCTGCCTCATCAGCCAGGGAAAGATTTTCCGAAAGAACAGTGACACCTTGACGAATGCTGGTTTTACTATCAGAAATGGAATTGACAACCCCATCAGAGCTTTCGCTTGATTGCATCACGTCACCATCATTTCCTTTAGTTTCCGTATAAATCATAGCTAAAACCAGCTCGACATTTGCTGTTGTGTCATTGTCATCTAAAATCTCTTTAACCATGCTTTTGTACTGCAAAACGTTTTTGACATTTTCGTGTGTGACATAAACTTGGTAGCCACAGAAAAGAACAAAAGCAAGGACAATCAGACGTTTTAAGAACTTAAACATTATTTATTTTGAATATCCTCTATGTTTTTTATCAAGATGGAATAAGTTCCATTTGGATTTTGAATGAACTCTACCGATTCGGCATCCTCATAAACATTATTAGGAACAATCAACTGAATCCCATTTGACAGAGAAAGTTTCTGGTTCTCTAATTTTTTTGTCTGACGTGAATGGTCGATATCCGATACCTGAATAGGCTCTGGAATACTTTCTTTCAATTCATCGACAAAAGTCAAACGAGCCGTTAAATTATTGTCGAAAAGCTGATCAGCCAATTTTTCAGGTGACAATTCTTGCTCTTCTTCCAGATTTTTGTAAATGGCTGCTTTCATTTTAGATTGAAAAGCAAAGTCATCTTGCTGGAAGTTTTCAGCGATTTTTTGTGCGGTTTGTTCAACCATCTTAATCGATTTTTTGACGGATTGCTCTGGTTGAACTTGCAACAGATTCTCTGAAAAATAATTAGCAAAGTTTCCATTATGCTTAATACGTTTTTCAATCAGATAATAATTGTGATTGCTACGATTAATGACTAAAGCTTCATCAGGTGTTTGCGCTGCTGATGGAAAATTATTTTGTGTCACTTTGATTGGACTTTCGCTATCACTTGAAATGTGAGTAAAGTTCTCTCTCAATGCCACACGAAGAAAAGCAAAATGTTCAACACCGTCTTTATCAAATTGGATAAAAACCAAATCATTTGTCTTTTGGTTATCAGAAATAACAAATTCTTCTTTCCAAAGCTGTGCAATCTTAACTGATGATTCCATCAAATCATCACTCAAATAACTAAGAAAGACATTGTCTTCTGAAAAAGTTCCACGTTTAGCTTCATCAGAAAAAACTTTGCTTAATTTTTTACGAAAATACTCATCAATACGAGGTGTAATTGTCAATAACTGATCTGACAAAATTAGCTCAGTATCATTCGGAGTAAATTGATGGATAACGATACGTTTTATATATAAATCAATCATGGTTATTTGCGAGCGAGCCTAAAAGTTAGGCTCAGCTGTTCGTTAATAAAGTGGGAAAGCATCAGTCAATGCTTTAACCTCACGACGAACCTCCTCTAAAATAGTTTCATTTTGATAATTTTCAAGAGTTTTAACAATCAACTCAGCGATAGCTCGTGATTCTTTTTCTCCCATACCACGGCTTGTGATAGCCGGTGTCCCGATACGGATACCAGAAGTTTTAAATGGAGAAAGTGTTTCAAATGGAATTGAATTCTTATTAAGTGTGATATTTACAGACTCAAGGATATTTTGGGCTAATTTCCCATTTTCAACTACTTTTGTCACATCTACAAGAAAGACATGGTTATCTGTTCCACCTGAAATGACACGAAAATCAGAGTGGTTTGCAAACACTTCAGCCATAGCTGCAGCATTTTTTATCACATGTTTGCCATATTCTTTAAATGCTGGGTCTAGGGCCTCTTTCAAAGCGATAGCCTTCCCTGCAATGACATGCATCAACGGACCCCCTTGAAGTCCTGGAAAGACAGCGGAATTAATTTTTTTAGCGATAGCTTCGTCATTTGTCAGAATCAAACCGCCACGAGGACCTCGAAGAGTCTTGTGAGTAGTTGTCGTTGTGACATGCGCATAAGGAACTGGACTTGGATGAAGACCTGCTGCAACTAAACCAGCAATGTGTGCCATATCAACCATCAAGTACGCACCGACACTATCTGCGATTTCGCGGAAACGTTTGAAATCAATGATACGTGAATAAGCTGACGCGCCTGCAACGATAAGTTTTGGCTTCACTTCTTTTGCTTGCTCAGCTAACTTATCATAGTCAATACATTCTGTGACAGGATCAACTGTGTAAGAGACAAAATGATACGTTTTTCCTGAAAAGCTCACAGCAGCACCGTGTGTCAAATGTCCACCTGCTGCTAAATCCATCCCCATCACAGTATCACCTGGTTGGATTAAAGCCATATAAGCAGCGGCATTAGCTTGACTTCCTGAGTGCGGTTGAACATTAGCAAATTTAGCTCCAAATAGTTGCTTTGCGCGTTCGATAGCCAAATTTTCGACAACATCCACGCAGTCGGTTCCTCCATAGTAGCGTTTACCAGGGTAACCTTCAGCGTATTTATTTGTTAGTAAACTTCCTTGTGCTGCCATAACAGCTTTAGAGACAACATTTTCTGAGGCAATTAGCTCAATATTATTTTGTTGACGAACTTCTTCAGCAGAAATTGCCGCCCAAAGTTCTGGGTCAAATGCTTCGTAGTTTTCCTTGTCAAAAATCATATCCTTATCTCCTTTTGATAAGATCACGTCACATTCCTTAAATCGTAAAAATCACTCTTTAAAGTCTGTAAAAGCCGAAACAGTAAATGAAGAATTATCCAAAAATATCTAATCTACAAAAGTCAAATCTGGCACACAAGCTAGAAGTTCTTCCTTAGTGATAGCACCTTGACGAAGAATACGAGCAGACTCACCAGATAAATCAAGAATCGTCGAATCAACACCTGTAAGCGCCGCATCGTCAGAAATCCCTGTTACATTATTACCAAATTGCTTTTTAATATCAGCAAATATTTTTCCACTTTCTTGTCCAGAAATATTAGCTGACGGACCAATCAGTGGACCTGTCTTTTTAATCAATTCTAGAGTCTGTGGATGTTTTGGAATTCTAAAACCAATTGTTGATAAGCCAGAATTGATCCAAGCTGGCACACGGTCATTTGCTTGTAAGATAATCGTCAGCGGACCAGGTAAAAAAGTTTTGTATAGTTTTTTTAAATAGCTAGGTTGATTTTTCGAAAACTCCAAGATGGTTTCGTAATCTGCCACGTTTAAATTCATGGCTTTTTCCTTTGGACGACGCTTGAGTTGGTAAACATGATCTACCGCCCCCTCATTCATCGCCTGAGCAAATAATCCATAAACAGTCTCTGTCGGCAGAATCACTGCCCCACCTGACTGAAGAATTTCTTCCAAATTAGCCATTATCCATCACGACCATTCTATCTTTACCAAATATATCTTGTAAAACACGGACACGTTTTTCAGGAAAATGCTGCGCTAACAAACGACGCATACCATCTCCCTGCTTGTATCCAATTTCAAAATAAAGTTTTCCATTCTCAGTCAAGTGACTACTTGCACCTTCGATAATACGACGATAAATCGCAAAACCATCTTCATCCGCAAAAAGCGCCAAATGTGGTTCAGAAGCAAGAACATTGACACCAACCTCATCCTCGTCATCATAAGCGATGTAAGGAGGGTTTGAGATAATTACATCAAATTTTCCTGAAATCTGATTAAAAACATCTGACTCAATAAAATCAAGGGGTGCTTGATTTTTCTCACTGTTTTCTTTTGCCAATTGCAGAGCTTCTGGTGAGATATCTGATGCTGTCACGTGCCAATCAGGACGCGCAGACTTAAGTGAAATCGCAATTGCTCCGCTACCCGTACCAATATCTAAAATCTGCAAGTCAGCTTTGCTATTTTCCTTCAAAACCAAATCAACTAGCTCTTCTGTCTCAGGTCGCGGAATCAAAACACGCTCATCAACAGCGAGTTCTAAGTCACGAAAATAAGCTTTTCCAGTGATGTACTGAGGCGAACGATGCTCTTTTAACTGGCTCATGATGTCGTCTATCAGAGCTTGATCTTGAGCAGAAACTTCTTTATTTTGATGCAAGATGAAATCGAGCAGACTCCAGCCCTTTAGCTCACGAAAAACGTAAGCCAAATTTTCTGGATCCTCACCAATTTCTTGTAATTGTTTTTCCAATTGGCTGATTGTTTCAGCGTAATTCATTATTTATTCAACTCTTCTAGTTTCTTAGTTTGATCAAACAAAATAAGCGCATCGATAACTTCGTCTAGTTTACCAGACAAAATGCTGTCAAGTTTTTGTAATGTCAAGCCAATACGGTGGTCAGTCACACGGTTTTGTGGGAAGTTATATGTACGGATACGTTCTGAACGATCACCAGTTCCGACTGTTGATTTACGTTCTGCATCTTGTTCATCTTGAGCGATTTGAGCAAAGTGGTCAGCAACACGCGCACGGATAACTTTCATGGCTTTATCGCGGTTCTTTTGTTGTGTACGTTCTTCTTGCATTTCAACTTTGATACCAGTTGGAATGTGGACCATACGAACGGCAGTCGCAACTTTGTTGACGTTTTGTCCACCAGCACCAGATGCGTGGTAAATATCTACACGCAAATCTTTTGGATCGATTTCGTATTCAACTTCTTCTACTTCAGGCATAACAAGGACAGTAGCTGTTGATGTGTGAACACGACCTTGGCTTTCAGTTACAGGGACACGTTGAACACGGTGAGCACCTGATTCATATTTCAATTTAGAGTAAACTGACTGACCTGAAACCATAACAACAACTTCTTTGATACCTCCGACACCATTGTAAGAAGCTTCCATGACGTCAAATTTCCAACCTTGGCTTTCAGCATATTTTTGATACATTTGAAGAAGGTCTCCAGCAAATAGAGCAGCTTCATCACCACCAGCGGCACCGCGAATTTCCAAGATGATGTTTTTATCATCATTAGGATCTTTTGGCAATAGAAGGATTTTTAGTTTTTCTTCGTACTCTTCTTTTGCTGCTTTAGATTCTTTAAGCTCTTCTTTTGCCATTTCTTCAAGTTCTGGATCACCACCAGCATCTTTAATCATTTCTTCGGCATCTTCAATGTTTTGAAGAACTTTTTTGTATTCACGGTAAACGGCTACAGTTTCACGTGTGCTTGCTTCTTCTTTAGACAAAGCCATGAAGCGTTTTGTGTCACTAACGACATCTGGGTCACTTAGCAATTCTCCCAATTCTTCATAACGGTCTTCAACCGCTTGTAGCTGATCATAAATGTTCATCTTTTTTTGATTATCCTCTCTTTAAAATACGTTTAATTTCTTAATCTTCGTTTGAAATCATTGGTTTAAAATAGTGCTTGCGACACACTGGAATGTAAGTTTCATTTCCACCGATTTGAATCTGGTCACCTTCGTAAACAGGTTTTCCATTTTCAGTTCGCAATACCATAGTTGCCTTTTTAGAACAAAATTGGCAAATAGTTTTAATTTCATCAATTTTATCTGCTAATAAAAGTAGATATTTTGAACCTTCGAATAATTCATTCTGAAAATCATTTTTTAACCCAAAAGCCATTACTGGGACTTCCAATTCATCAACAACACGTGCCAATTCATAAACGTGCTTTTTCGTTAAAAACTGACATTCATCAATCAAAACACAATAAGGTTTTTCTGGCAAAGCTTTGACGTATTCAAAAACATCCATCTCATTTGTAATTGCAATAGCTTCACGACGCATACCGATACGACTTGAAACAATACCATACCCGTCACGTGTATCAAGAGCTGATGTCATGATAACAACAGGTTTTCCTTGTTCTTCATAGTTATGAGCTACTTTTAAAATTTCGATGGTTTTACCAGAATTCATGGTTCCATACTTATAATAGAGTTGAGCCAAAAGTGACAATCCTACCTTCTACTAATATTTTACTATTTTACCATAAAATCACCGTGGATTAAACCAGGTAACCAGCAATTCAAAAAGTATCTGCTTAATAAACGCGACACGAGTAACATTTGAAAGCACAAAAAAAGCTAGTAGCAACACACTACTAGCCCTTATTACTCATAAAAAATCAGTAACCAACACAAAAAAATACCTAACGCATTAAAGAGCGACAAAACGTCACCCATCCTGCGGTTAAGTTGTTAAAGCTTGGTTATATTATAGCATAGCACCCATGTAAATTAGATAACATTTCATTAAAAGAATCACAATTGTATTACGAGAATGTGTATACAAATTTTCAAAACTTATTGACGGAAAAAGAAGTTTGAAGTATCGTATATCATGTAAATAATTATCTAATTAAGAAGAGGAAAAAATGAAACCAATTGTAATCGTTGCAATGCTAGCAATATTTATTGCTCTATATGCAGGAGACAATAATTAGAAGTTTTCTATGACATCAAAATTGAAAAAGAAATCAGCTAGGAGAGTTTAAATCATGAAAATCGGATTTAGAAAACCAAGTTTAAAAAAGAGCTTGAAAGCTCGCACTACTGCTAAATGGAAAAGGCAAGCCAAAAAGGCTATTATTCCAGGATATGGCAAAAAAGGATCTGGCTGGATTAAAAATCCTAAAAAAGCAGCCTACAATAAGGTTTATCATAAAACAACATTTAGCTTATCTGATATTTTAAAACTTTTTAAATAGAATAAAAAAACATTCCTTATTTTCCTGATAAACACTGAATTTTACTGCTAAATGTGCTAAAATTGTAGTGTTAATTTATTTTAAAGGAGATTCTTATGCCATTCGTAAAAATCGATTTATTCGAAGGTCGTACTCAAGAACAAAAAGTTGAACTTGCTCGCGAAGTAACTGAAGTTGTTTCACGTATCGCTAAAGCTCCAAAAGAAGCTATCCACGTTTTCATCAACGATATGCCTGAAGGTACTTACTACCCACACGGCGAAATGAAAAAGAAAAACTAATTTTTCATTATAACTAACGAGCCACCTTTTATAGGTGGTTTTTTTATCATCATTAAATAATTGCTTTTTAAACTAGAAAACATTATGCTAAACTAAGAAAGATTTTTGGAGGTGAACACGTGCAATTAAGTCATAGCATAAAAATGATGGGAACAATCATCGATATCCTTATTGAGTCTGATACTCCTGAAAAGCATATCAATGACGTCTGCCAACTATTAACCATCTATAAAAATCGTTTCAGCGCAAATGACGATGATTCTGAGCTTATGGTGATTAATAACAACTCTGGTATCGCTCCTGTCAGTGTTCACCCAGATTTATTTGAGCTAACGCAGCTTGGTAAAATGCACAGCCTCGCTTATCCAGGAAATCTCAATATTGCTATTGGTCCATTGGTGCAAAGCTGGCGCATTGGTTTTGACGATGCGAATGTCCCAAATCCTGAAAAAATTCAAAAAGCGCTAGCTTTGTCAAATCCTAATAATATTATTCTAAATCCTGACACGAAGAGTATTTTCCTCAACCAAAAAGGAATGAAAATTGACCTCGGTGCTCTAGCCAAAGGTTATATCTCTGATAAAGTCATGGATTATCTAAAATCTGAAAAGGTCACTTCTGCCATGATTAACCTCGGTGGCAATGTTCTCGTTTACGGTGACAATCCAAAACAAGAAAACGGCATTTGGCGAATTGGTATCCAAAATCCGAAAACCACTCGTGGTAATAACATCGGTATTTTATCTCTGAAAAATAAGTCAGTTGTCACTTCAGGCATCTACGAACGACATTTGAAAGTTGGTCACAAAGATTATCACCACATTTTTGATCGGAAAACTGGCTATCCAATTGAAACTGACATGGCAAGTCTAACCATTGTTTCAGATTTGTCTGTTGACTGTGAAATATGGACGACAAAACTCTTTGGGCTACCAATCATGCAAGCTCTAACCACTATTCAAAGTACGCCAAATATCGAAGGCATTCTCATCACAAAAGACAATCGCCTAGCCATTACCAGCGGATTAAAATCGCATTTTCAGTTACTACGATAATTAAAAGCCATCCTAGATAATTCTAGAATGGCTTATTTATATCTAAACGCTTATTTTTTTGGTTTCCCGTTTAAAATCAAATTAAGAACAACAGCGAATAATGCGGCAATGACGATACCGTTTGTTAGGAACATTTGAACTGTGTTTGGAAGGCTAACAAAGAGATTTGTTCCGTTAAAACCAACACCACAAGCGATTGAGACTGCAGCAATGATAAAGTTATATTCGTTATTTTCAAAATCAACTTTATTTAACATTTGAA
The DNA here is from genome assembly GCF_049393735.1 of Streptococcus equinus. Classification (GTDB taxonomy): domain Bacteria; phylum Bacillota; class Bacilli; order Lactobacillales; family Streptococcaceae; genus Streptococcus; species Streptococcus equinus_G. The sequence continues at coordinate 851,528 of NZ_CP185946.1, read as the reverse complement.
TCCCTTGAAGGGCAACCATACCAAATAAGACAATCATAGCACCACCAAGAACTGGGCTTGGAATCATTTGTGCCATTGCACCAAATTTTGGAAGAAGACCAAGGATAACAAGGAACAATGCAGTGTAATAAATTGGACGGCGTGTTTTGATTCCAGAAATACGAACCAAACCAACGTTTTGAGAGAATCCTGTATAAGGGAAAGTATTAAAAATACCACCGAGAAGAACAGCTGCACCTTCTGCGCGATAACCGTTACGAAGACGTTTACTGTCCAATTTTTCGCCAGTCAAATCTGACAAAGCAAGGTAAACACCTGTTGATTCTACCATTGAAACTGTTGCAATGATACACATCATAATGATTGATGTGATTTCAAATTTTGGTGCACCAAAGTAAAATGGTTGTGGAATATGAACAAGCGGTGCGTTAGCAACAACTGAAGTATCAACTAAGCCCATAAATGCTGCTACAATCGTACCACCAATTAAACCAATCAAGATAGAAATTGATTTAATAAAACCTTTAGCAAAGATATTAACCACAAGCACAATAGCAATTGTCACAAGTGCTAAAATCAAAGATTGAGCTGTTGGCTTATCAGAGTTATCACCCATATTACCAATCGCAACTGGAATCAATGTCAAACCAATTGTAGTGATTACTGATCCTGTTACAACAGGTGGGAAGAAATCAGCGATTTTTGAAAAAATACCTGAAATCAAAATTACATAGATACCAGAAACGATCAAAGCACCAAACATGTAACCCGAACCTTGTTTTGCACCGATGATTGATAGTGGTGCTACAGATTGGAAGGCACAACCAAGAACAACTGGAAGCCCTACTCCAAAATGCTTACGCAATTGAAGCTGTAAGAAAGTGGCAACTCCACACATAAAAATATCAGTTGAGATTAAGTAAGTTAATTGTTCAGCTGAATAATTAAGTGCACTTGCAATCATAATCGGTACGAGGATTGATCCTGCATACATAGCAAGTAAGTGTTGCAAACCTAGAATAGCTGCTTGTGAGTGTTTTTGTTCATTCATTTCCATTTTATGCATCTGCCTCCGTAAAGATGACTTTTCCATCTTTAAATTCTTGAATACGAGCAAGTGATGTTACAGGAACTCCTGCTTCTTCAAGCAATTGACGACCTGTTTGGAAAGATTTTTCGATAACGATACCAATACCAGCAACTTTGGCACCTGCTTGACCAATGATTTCAAGAAGACCTTTAGCTGCTTGACCATTTGCCAAGAAATCATCAACGATAAGAACATTATCATCCTCTGACAAGAATTTACTTGCAATTGAAACTGTACTTGTCACGCGCTTAGTAAATGAATAAACTTCTGCAGTTAGAATGCCTTCTGTCATTGTGATGTTTTTAGCTTTTTTAGCAAAAATCATCGGAACCCCCAGAGCTTGTGCTGCATAAAGAGCTGGCGCGATACCTGATGCTTCGATTGTAACAACTTTTGTGATACCAGCTTCTTTATAAGCCTCAGCAAAAACTTTACCAATTTCTTGCATTAGTTCAAAATCAACTTGGTGTGTAAGGAAACTATCTACTTTTAAGATATCCTCACCCAAAACATTCCCATCATTTAAGATGCGCTCTTCCAATAATTTCATGGATTCTCCTTTTAAATCTTATTTAAAAATGGATTGTCAAAACTAACAACTTACTATGAAGCTTTTAAGGGCAATCTAAACGAAGACAAATATATAAAAAAGGTGTTTACAATGTATGTAAACACCTTTTGTAAAACTCGGTCTCGCTTTTACAGTTACGTAAAAACGCTTCTCAGTGACTTACTGAGAATTGACTTATTGTTAGACATTACGGTGTCTTGTAGAAACGCTACGCCCATTCGTAGCATAAATAAGCTTTATTAAATTTTAACTATCACTTTAATATTATAGATATTGTATCATTTTAATTTGGGATTTCAAGATGAAATCGCTCTGTTTATTAAAGAAGTAATTTTCTGAAGATACTGACATCTTCCTCCTTTAAATCGAGTCACCGTTCCAAATTGAATTTTTAACGATAACATAATCTACTCGTGTTAGGGCATGAAGATCACGTCCGCCAGCGTATGAAATCGAACTTTGAAGATCTTCTTTCATTTCCACAAGCGTATCTTTCAAATGACCTTTAACAGGTAGCAAGATTTTTTTACCTTCAACGTTTTTGTGCTCACCTTTTTGGTATTCAGAAGCAGAGCCATAATATTCTTTGTACTGTTTGCCATCTACTTCTACCAATTTTCCTGGGCTTTCTAAATGACCAGCAAAAAGTGAACCAATCATAACCATTGTGGCACCGAATCGAATTGATTTTGCAATGTCACCGTGTGTGCGGATGCCGCCATCAGCAATAATCGGTTTACGTGCTGCTTTTGCACACCAACGAAGCGCAGCTAATTGCCAACCACCTGTACCAAAACCAGTTTTCACTTTTGTGATACAAACTTTACCTGGACCGATACCGACTTTTGTAGCATCTGCACCAGCATTTTCTAACTCACGAACAGCCTCAGGTGTTCCAACATTACCAGCAATAACAAAAGTATCTGGTAATTCTTTTTTAATATGCTTAATCATGTTAATCACGCTGTCAGAATGTCCATGAGCAATATCAATAGTAATAAATTCTGGAGCGTCATCTTTTAAACTTGAGACAAAATCGTACTCATAATCTTTAACACCTACTGAGATTGAAGCAATCAAATCTTGGTCATGCATACGTTTAACAAATGGCTTACGAGAAGCTTCGTCAAAACGGTGCATGATGTAAAAATAGCCATCCTTAGCAAGCTGTTCAGCAATATCTTCATCGATAATCGTTTGCATATTTGCTGGCACAACTGGCAACTTAAAAGTATAATCACCGAGTGTCACATGCGTATCAGCTTCTGAGCGACTCTTAATGATACATTTGTTAGGAATCAATTGGATATCTTCGTAATCAAAGACAGGCATTTCATTATACATATAAGTTTCTCCATAGTCTTTGTATCATTGGCAACTCAGTTTAGGAATAATAGCAATCACTTTTCACTTAATAGAGTAGCCAAAAATACATCGACTCTTTCATTAAAAAATGACCTTCCTATAACTCTCCTACTCCTGTTAAATAGCAGAGCATCGCTAGGTAATTCCTTACCCTTCCATTGTTATTTTATATCTTTATTCGTTTTATGTCAACTCTTTTTAAAATACATTTTTGCAACGTTCGTTATTTACGTACATTGTCTAATGTCTGAATTTTATAACTTTAAGTTTTATTTTAGTTTTCTTTCAGTTTCTGTTAAGTAATTTTACCTAAACTTTTTTGTAACAAACGCAAAGGAGTTTTATATGAATTTTTTTAAAAGAGCTTGGCTTGTGACCAAAGCTAAAAAAGGACGAACTGGATTACTGGTTCTAGTAACTAGTGCTATATTGATTTTTGTGTTAGCTGGTCTAACCATTAAAAATGCAGCAAATGCTGCTGTGGAGTCCGCAAAAAGTAAAGCTGGCGCTACTGTCACTTTATCAGTTAACCGAGAAGCAATGATGAAAGCTTTCAAACCTGATAGCGAAAACAGTTCAGACAGCAGCGAATCAAGTGACGATAGCTCAACAATAACTTCTGTCGATCTCGCAATAGCCAAATCAATCGCAGAAAAAGATGATGTTGCTTCTTATCTCTTCACAACAACTACAACAGCAACTGCCGGTGATGGAATCTCAGCAATTTCAACTTCTTCATCTTCTGATGACGCAAGCGATAGCGCTTCAACAGACTCTAATCAACCTGACCGCGGTGGTATGATGGCATCAGGAGACTTTACGATTACTGGTGTCAACAATACAGATTACGTTGCTGATTTTACATCAGGCACAAGTGAGGTTAAAAAAGGTGTAGGTATTACAAGTGATACCACAGACAATTCAGCTGTTATTTCAGCAGATTTAGCAGACGAAAATGATTTGAGTGTTGGAGATACTTTTACAGTATCAACAACTGTAGACGATACTGAAACAAGCTACACACTTACCGTTGTCGGTATTTATGACAATTCATCTACTGCCACAACAGCACAAATGATGTCAAATGCGTCCAATCCGCAAAATAACATCTACACAAATCTTACAACTGCAAATACCATGAAAGGTGAAACTGACACGCTTGATTCAGCTGTTTACACACTTTCAAATCCTAAAAATATGGATGCTTTCGTCAAAGAAATCAAGTCTGACATCGACACAGATTCTTACTCAGTAACTTCAAGTGATGAAATCTATGAACAAATGCTTTCACCATTAAATAACATTTCATCAATCGCACAAAACATCGTGATTTTAGTTGCTGTTGCAGGTGCCGTTATTTTGACACTTATCGTCATCTTAAGCATCCGTGAACGCCGCTATGAGATTGGTGTCTTGATGAGTCTCGGTGAAAATCGTTTGAAGATTATCGGTCAATTCTTCACAGAACTTCTTATGGTAACTGTGGTTTCGCTTGTCATTGCTTCATTTGCAGGTAATTTTGTTGGTAATGCCCTTGGAAATCAATTGCTATCGTCATCAACTTCTACTGAACAAACAACTCAAAATGCTGGACCTGGGGCTGGCGGACCTGGACAAGATACTAAATCATCTGGCAACGACACAGACACTAATTCTAATCAAAAGCCATCTGAGCCAGAAAACGGTGGAGGTCGTGGCATGGGCAACATGGTTGCTATGGCTACATCTTCTAGCCAAGAAATTGACGATCTTGATATCAAATTAACAGGAACAGATGTTGCAAAACTTGGTGGCATTGCTCTTCTTATTTCATTTGTGTCAACGATTTTAGCAAGTATCGGTATTATCCGAATGAAACCTAAAGATATCTTGACTTCTAACTAGAAAGGACAATTACATGACGTTACAAACTAAAAATATCGGCTACTGGTACACCAATAATCCCGACGATTATCTTTTTAAAGATGTGAATCTAACTTTTGAAAAGGGAAAAGTTTATTCAATCCTTGGTCAGTCAGGAAGCGGAAAAACAACTTTCCTTTCACTACTAGCTGGACTTGACAGTCCTAAAACTGGACAAATCTACTTAGATGACGCAGATATTAACAAATCAGGCTTGACCAACTATCGTCGAAATGCAGTATCGACTATTTTCCAAGCCTATAATCTAATGACCTACATGACTGCTCGTCAAAATGTGCAAACGGCGCTAGAAATTGCTAATAAATCCGTTGATAATGCTAAAATCGAAGAGCTCTTCGAACTCGTTGGCATTCCTAAAGAAATGATTGATAAGCCAGTTCTCAAACTTTCTGGAGGTCAACAGCAACGTGTTGCTATCGTACGCGCCTTAGCAACTGGACATGATTTAATTATCGCAGATGAACCGACAGGAAATTTGGACGAAGAAACCACGCAAGATATCGTTTCAATTTTCAAAGAAATCGCACATCAGCAAAATAAAACAGTCATTATCGTCACTCACGAAACAGCCGTCGCTAAAGAAACTGATGTTATTTTCGAACTCAAGAAAAAACAATTCACACAAATTTAAAAGAAGCACTCAGCAATTAGCTGAGTGCTTCTAATATTATTAATCAGATAAATCTTGACCGTTTGTGGCAATAACTTTCTTGTACCAGAAGAATGAATCTTTGCGATAACGTTTAAGACTTCCAATTTCTTCATCTGTGCGATCTACGTAGATAAAGCCGTAACGTTTGCGGATACCTTCATGTGTTGAGATAAGGTCGATTGCTGACCAAGGATTATAACCAAGCATATCAACACCATCAGAAATTGCTAAATGAATTTGAGCAATGTGTTGACGAAGATACTCAATACGATAGTCATCATGAATTTTGCCATCTTCTGTTAAGGTATCATACGCTCCAAGGCCATTTTCAGTAACTAAGAGTGGCAAACGGTAGCGACTGTACATTTCACGAACTGTCGCACGGAATCCAACAGGGTCAATTTCCCAACCAAATTCTGTTTTGACAAGGTTTGGATTATCAACGCTTTTGGCAAAACCAGGGAAAGTTTGATTTGATTGTTGATCACCATTTGCTCCTGCTGCCTCGCTACCGTCAGAAGCTTCAACGGTTGCGGTATTGTAGTAGTTAAATCCGATAAAATCAGGCTTAGCTGCTTTCATGATAGCACGGTCCTCATCAGTAACCGTTGGCAAAGCATCATTTTCTTCCAAATATGCCCAAGCTAGGTTATTGTATTCACCGAAAACATAAGCATCTAAATAAAGCCAATTACGAAGCGCGTTGAAGTTTTGAGCAGCAATAACATCTTCTGGTTTTGATGACGCTGGATAGACCAAAGAAATATTTGGAGCAGGACCAATTTTAGCATCTGGCAACATTTCATGACAAAGTTGCATTGCTTTTGCTTGCGCAACCAATTGGTGATGGTTTTGTTGGTAAATTTCTTTAGTGAGATTTGTTGTTCCTTCTGGCACATGAAGTGTACCGATAACTGGACCAACCAAAGTTAGCATATTTTGTTCGTTAATGGTTAACCAATATTTGACACGGTCACCAAAGTTTTCAAACAAAACACGCGCGTATTCGGCAAACCAATCTACTGACTCATGTGTTGACCAAGAACCACGTTCATCAAGCGCTGCTGGCATATCAAAGTGGAACATTGTCACGATTGGTTGAATATTATATTTCAAGCATTCATCAATCAAGTTATTATAGAATTCAATTCCTTTTGGATTCACTTCGCATGTCCCATTTGGCAAAATACGTGACCACGAAATTGAAAAACGATATGATTTAAATCCCATTTCTGCCATCAAGGCAATGTCTTCTTTGTAGTGATGGTAATGGTCCACCGAAACTGACAAATCTGCAGTTCCTGCAGGTAGTTCTTTGACATCTTGACAAGAAGGTCCTTTACCATCTTCTAAAGCTGCGCCTTCAACTTGATATGCTGAAGTTGATGCACCCCACAAGAAATGTTCTGGAAATGGTTTTAAAGTTTTGTGTAACATGTAAATCTCCCTTTCACTTTTCATTGACTTCATTATAGCGCTATCATTTATGAAATACTAATGTTATCCAATGCATTCTTTATACTATCATATGATTCAATATTAAAAAGCAGATAAAAATATCAAAAAAATGCTCAGCACATCTGCCAAGCACTCTTTTACTAAATCAGACCTAATTTTCCAAAGGCATTATAAATGCCATCTTCTTCAACATCGTCAGTCACCATATCAGCCATTGCCAAGATTTCAGGGCCACCATTTCCCATAGAAACTCCAAAATCACAATACTCAAGCATCGGAATATCGACTTTTGCATCTCCAAAAGCAATGGTATCTTTTTGACTAGCCTGCAAATGTTCAAGTAAAACCTCAATCGCATGCGCCTTAGTGATATCTTTAACACCTAAATCGCCAAAAAGTGCCGTCTCACCACGTCCGCCCCAAGTTCCTGCTTTAAGATTTGGAAAAGCTGTGGCAGAATCCAAATGGTCTTGGTAAGAATTCAAGATGAAACTAACTTTATTGAGGTCGTTGCGATATAATTCTTCACCATAAACCAAGCCATGAAGGGCATCTTCAGCTTCCATGCCTTCAACTTCTGCTGCTGTTTTACCTTTTTGAAGAGCGTATTGTCTCATGATTGGTCGCGCTGTTTCTTTAAAATTTTCTGAAGCAAACAAGCCATTATTTGACTCCAAATAAAACTCTAAGCCACGTTCATGTAACCAATCCACAATTGCTTTTGAATCTTCTTCTGAAAGCATCTGATGCATGATAACTTGATTATCATATTCGACATATGAACCATTTCCACCAATCATGCCGTCAAGACCAATCTCCCAAAGTTCAGGCTGCATTTCTGCACGGCTACGCCCTGTACACACAAATACTTTATGCCCATTTTCACGCGCTTTGCGGATTGCTTTTACCGCAGATTCTGGAATACGATTGTGATAATCAACCAAAGTTCCATCAACATCTAAAAACACAATTTTACACACAACAATACCCTCTTCAATCTTATTTTCTCCATTTTACTAAGAACTTTTTAAAAACGATAGTTGTATCTTATGAAAAAGTGATACTTTTCTCTTCTATTTCTAAGTCTTGTTTTCAAGTTTTTTCAAAATTTCATAAAAATAAAAAAGAGCCTTTTGGCTCTTTAACTCATATAAAGATTAATCACGGTAAACTGGCTGTGCTCCATATGTTTGAGACACTGGCATCATTTCAATACGATTGAAATTTACGTGTTCTGGTTGGCTAGCCACCCATGAGACAGTGTTTGCGATATCTTCTGGCGTAATGGCATGCGCTCCTTCGTAAAGTTTTTCAGCACGCTCGTCGTCACCTTTAAAGCGTACATTTGAAAACTCTGTTCCTTCGCAAAGCCCTGGTTCGATATTTGTCACACGAATCTTAGTACCAGCAAGGTCAGCACGCAAGTTCAATGAGAATTGTTTCACGAATGCTTTTGAAGCACCGTAAATATTCGCACCTGGATATGGAATTGTTCCAGCTGTTGAACCAAGATTGATAATCATACCTGAATTGCGTTTAACCATGCTTGGCAAAATTTGGCGTGTTAAATAAACAAGACCTACGATGTTTGTATTAATCATCGTCATCCAGTCTGAAATTTCAGCCTCATATGCTTTATCTAAACCAAGTGCTAAACCAGCATTATTGACTAAAAGGTCAATTGTCTGCCAGTCTTCTGGAAGACTTGCTAAAGCTTTGTCAATCAAGTCAGTCTGTGAAACATCCATCTGTAGCGGATAAACCTTGCCTTCACCTAATTCAGCTTGTAAGCTCTGCAATTTTTCCAAACGACGAGCGCTAGCGATAACTCGATAACCATCTGATACTAACTTTTTAACGATAGCTTTACCGAATCCAGCCGAAGCTCCTGTTACTAATGCAATTTTTGTCATTCTATTCTCTTTCTAAAACTCTATATAAGAAAGTCAGTTGGCAATTAACCAACTGATTTTCTTTTATTTAATGTCATCTACAGCCTGTGCTGCTGTAATAATAGCTAATTTATAAATATCTTCAGCACTTGAACCACGTGACAAATCATTCACAGGTTTGTTAAGTCCTTGAAGAATTGGACCGATTGCTTCAAACATACCAAGACGTTGTGCAATCTTATACCCAATATTTCCTGACTGAAGGTCTGGGAAAATAAAGACGTTTGCTTGTCCAGCTACTTTACTACCTGGTGCTTTAACAGCTGCAGTACTTGGTACAAATGCCGCATCAAACTGTAATTCACCATCGATAGCTAATTCAGGTTGACGACCTTTTGCCAATTGAGTTGCTTCACGAACTTTTTCAACCTCAGGAGCATTTGCACTCCCCTTAGTTGAAAAACTCAACATAGCAATTTTAGGATCAATATCAAAAATTCTAGCTGTTTCAGCTGTATTTAGAGCAATTTCAGATAATTCTTGAGCATTCGGATTAATATTGATAGCACAGTCAGCAAAAATCAAACGGTGATCTGTACTTTCACGGTTCATCAAGAAAACACCAGATGTTCTAGAGATGCCAGGTTTTGTTTTAATGATTTGAAGGGCTGGACGAACAGTATCAGCTGTCGAATGAATCGCTCCAGAAACCATACCATCAGCCAAGCCCAACTTAACAAGCATTACACCAAAGTAGTTAACATCTTGTAATAAACGATCAGCATCTTCTGGAGTAGCTTTTCCTTTACGAATTTCAAGAAAAGCTTCTTTCATTTCATCAAGTTTATCGTAATTTTGGGGATTGATGACAATATAATTTTGATCAGCAAAACCAAACTTAGCCAATAACTCTCGAACTTCTGTAGCATCACCAAGAATAATCGGTTCAATCAAACCTTCAAATTTCAAACGAGCAGCGGCACGAAGGACACGTTCGTCATTTCCTTCAGGAAAAACAATTTTAAGGTTTTTACCAATAATTTTTTCCCTCAAGCTACCAAATAAAGATCGAATTCCCATATAAATTAACCTTCCATCTAATTATGTTGTAGCTCCATGATAACGCTATCAAAGTCATCTGTCAAGTTTGTGCTTTGAATTATCTCCTCATTTGTGTAAGGGTTAACAAAACGTAGATAATGGCAATGCAGTGCCTGACGAGTAATACCAAGATCCATACGACCACCATACAAATCATCTCCCAAAAGCGGGAAACCAATATGAGAGAAATGCACTCGAATTTGGTGTGTACGTCCAGTATGCAAGCGAATATCTACTAAAGCCACATCACCAAATCTCTCAACAACTTTATAACTTGTGTGAGCATATTTCCCTGAAGGGTGCACACGACGTGTGATAATGCTATCTTCGTCTCGAGCAATCGGTGCAATAATTTCACCTTCATCTGCTAATTCACCTTGCCCAGAAACCAAAGCATAGTAGCGCTTTTCAATTGTTTTATTTTGTAGTTGCTTATCAAGTCTTGCATGCGCATAGCCGTGTTTGGCAAAAAGCATCAAACCACTTGTATCCTTGTCCAAACGCGTTACAATGTGAACTTGTTTGTTAGGATAATTCTGCTCAAGATAGTAATTTTTTACAAAGTTAGCAATGGTATTTGAGTGTAGAATACTTGGGATACTAGCGTAGCCATGCGGCTTATTCAAAATCAAAAAATGCTCATCTTCATAAGCAATATTCAAATCATGTTTGACTGGAATCAGAGTCTCATGTTCTTGCTCATCAGGGATTTCAATCGTTACGACATCTCCCTCATCCAATAAATAAATGGCATTTTGCTCAACGCCATTTACCCAAATATTTCCACCTTTAAACTTTACTTTTGCAAGTAAGCCTTTTGAGACATCATGTCCCTTTAAAAATGTTTTTACTTTTGTTCGTCGGTCCGCAACAAAATCAAATCTCACGAATCTACTTCTCCTATAAAGGCATCTCTCACGCGCTCCCAAAAACTTGTATGGAAGGGAGTTGCCACAAAACTAATTTTTTTATTGTCAATGCAATATTCAATTTTCGACACATTTTTATAGTGCATCGTCTTGTTATCGATTGACACAGTATAAACGCCTTGGCGCTTAGGAATAATTTCAATTTTATCCTTTTTAGGAACAATCACTGAAGATCCCAAAGTGCGATAAACGCGATTGTTCAAGCTAGAAATCTCGGTCAGTTGCATTGCTTCCATCGTTGGATGCAAAATAGCTCCGCCCAAAGATTTATTATAAGCTGTACTTCCTGTCGGTGTTGATACCGAAATACCATCACCACGGAAACGTTCTAATTTTACTTTATCAATAATCACATCAGCAACCATTGTCTTTTCAATACGTTTAATGGCTACTTCATTAAGCGCACGCGCCTTAACAACACGTCCATCATCAAGTGTTATCTTAGCACGTAAAACCGGATAAGAAGCTTTTCTCCCCTTATCAGCACGCAAATTCTCTATCAACTTTTCAACTTCAAAATCTCGATAATCAGTGTAAAAACCAAGATGACCTGTATGAATTCCTACAAAACGAACTCTATCAAGGATTTTTTCGTAAGTATGAAAAGCAGATAAAAGCATGCCATCACCACCAATGGAAATGACAATATCTGGATCTTTCTTAGATAAATAAAAATCCTTATCTTCCTTGAAAGCTGCAAATAACTTTGAAGCTACTCGTCTACTCTGATATTTCCCGTTTGCTATGATAGCGACACGCGTCGCCTTATCTGTAATATTCGTCTGTGTCATCACTATTTCCTACACCATCATTTAATTTCCGACTTGCGGGATCAAACAAAAGCTGTGCTTCCCTAATATCCTCGCGAATTTTTCGCATTTCTTCATCTAACTCAAGAGCGATTTTGGCTGTTGTTTCCAAACGTTTTTTAATCTCATCTGGAAACTCGCCTTTATATTTATAGTTCAATGAATGTTCGATTGTTGCCCAGAAGTTCATCGCAAGTGTTCTAATTTGAATCTCAGCTAGAACTACTTTTTGACCATCAATTGTGTCAACAGGATATTCGATAATCACGTGATAAGAACGATAACCACTTGCTTTCATGTGAGTGATATAATCACGTTCTTGAACGATTTTCATATCTTGTCGACTACGCAAAAGTGCTAAAACTTCATCAACGTCATCAACAAATTGAACCATAATACGAAGACCTGCTATATCTTGCAAATCTTGTTCAATATTTTCTGGCTTAATTCCGCGCAGTACCATTTTTTCTTTGATACTCTCAACAGATTTTACGCGACCAGTTACAAATTCAATTGGTGAATGTCGATTTTGTTTACGAAATTGCTTACGAATTCCGCGAAGTTTAATCTTCAACTCCCCAACTGTTTGTATGTAAGGATCTAAAAATTTCTCCCAGTCCATCACATTTCCTTCCTAATGGGATGGGCTTGTCACGTTGACATAACCAATCCTTGTCAAAAAATTGACTTTTGTATAGAATTAATATAACGAACTTATTATAACATAAAACCTAATGGTGAAAAAAGGAAAAAATTTTTATGACACACCTTGAAATTGAGTACAAAACGTTACTCACTAAAGACGAATTCAATCGTCTCAACAGTCAATTGTCTCATGTTACACCTGTAACGCAGACTAACTATTACTTTGATTCAGATAATTTTGACATGAAAGCTCACCGCATGTCACTTCGTATCCGGACATTGCCAAATCGTGCTGAAATCACCCTAAAAATTCCAAAAGAAGTCGGAAATTTGGAATACAACTATGATTTAAGCGTCGAAGAAGCAAAAAGTATTATTAAGTCTGGAAAATTTCCTGACGTTGACTTTCTTAAGCTTATCGAAGAAAACGGTGTAAAATTATCAAGCTTAAAAAACTTCGGTAGCCTTACAACAACACGTCGAGAAACGATGACAAACATTGGCCTTATGGCACTTGATAGCAACCAATATGCTGATATCAAAGACTATGAACTTGAACTCGAAGTTGAAAATGCCGAAAAAGGCAAAAAAGACTTTGATGAGTTTCTAGCTCAGCATGACATTGATTTCAAGTATGCTAAAAGCAAAGTCGCTCGCTTTAGTGCAACACTTAAGCGAAATTAAACACGCTTTTCCTTAGAAAATGCTGAATTATTTCATTTTTTTTGGTAAAATATAAGTATTAATTTTAAAGGAGTTTATTTATATCATGGCAGAACTTTACGCCGACAAACAATTCAAGCTTTTTTCTCTATCTTCTAACGTAGAGATTGCACAAAAAATTGCGGATTCTTTAGGTGTCCCTCTTGGAAAAGTATCAACACGCAAGTTTTCAGACGGCGAAATCATGATTAACATCGAAGAAACAGTTCGTGGAGATGATATCTACATCATCCAATCAACTAGCTACCCTGTTAATGATAACCTTTGGGAACTATTGATTATGGTAGACGCTTGTAAACGTGCCAGCGCACACACTGTCAATGTCGTTATCCCTTACTTCGGATACTCACGTCAAGACCGCATCGCTGCATCACGTGAACCAATCACAGCTAAACTTATTGCAAACATGCTAGTAAAAGCTGGTGTTGACCGTCTTTTGACTCTTGACCTTCACGCTGTCCAAGTACAAGGTTTCTTTGATGTCCCAGTTGATAACCTCTTTACTGTTCCATTGTTTGCTAAATACTACTGCGAACAAGGTTTGAAAGGTGAAGACGTTGTTGTTGTCAGCCCTAAAAACTCTGGTATCAAACGTGCTCGTAGCTTAGCTCAAACTCTTGATTCACCAATCGCTATCATCGACTACGCTGAAGATGACTCACACCGCGAAGAAGGTTACATCATTGGTGATGTTGCTGGTAAAAAAGCAATCCTTATCGATGATATCCTAAATACAGGTAAAACATTTGCTGAAGCAGCGAAAATCGTTGAACGTGGTGGCGCAACAGAAATCTATGCAGTAGCAAGTCACGGACTATTTGCTGGCGCTGCTGCTGATAGCCTTGATGCTGCTCCAATCAAAGAAATCTTAGTAACTGACTCTGTCGATACTAAAGAACGCTTGCCTAAAAATATTAAATACCTTTCTGCAAGCCAATTGATTGCTGACGCGATTACTCGTATCCACGAAAAAGCTCCGCTCAGCCCACTATTCTCATATAACGCTAAAAAGGACTAAATAATATATGATATATCTTGATAATGCTGCAACTACCCCTCTCACTCCTTCTGTTATTGATGCAATGACAGAAATTATGGCGAATGACTTTGGTAATCCATCAAGCATTCATGGCATTGGACGTCGCGCTAATCAGCGTCTTCGTTCAGCTCGCCAAGCCATTGCCTCAGCTTTAAAAACTGACCCACGCCGCATTATCTTTACATCAGGTGCTACTGAAAGCAACAATACAGCTATCAAGGGTTATGCCCTTGCTAATCAAGCTAAAGGTAAGCACATTATTACAACTTCTATTGAACATCACTCTGTACTTCATACAGTGGAGTACTTGAAAGAACGCTTTGGTTTTGAAGTCACTTATTTGAAACCTGAAAATAACCAGATTACTGCTAAACAAGTTGCTGACGCTTTGCGTGATGACACAATCTTAGTCAGCACAATGTTTGCAAATAATGAAACTGGTGATTTACTTCCAGTTAAAGAAATTGGTGAACTCCTTCAAGACCACCAAGCAGCCTTTCACGTTGATGCTGTTCAAGCTATCGGAAAAATTGATGTTTTCCCTGAAGACATTAAAGCTGACTTTCTTTCTGCTTCTGCTCACAAATTCCATGGACCAAAAGGTGTCGGTATCCTTTACACAACACCCCAACATTTTGATAACTTACTCCATGGTGGTGAACAAGAAGACAAACGAAGAGCCAGCACTGAAAATATGATTGGTATTACTGGTATGGCACAAGCCTTATCAGATGCCGTTGCTAACAAAGACAAAAACTTTGAGCACGTTGAAGAGCTTAATCAAGCCTTTCTTGATGGCATTTCTGGATTAGATTACTATATCAATGGTAGCCAAAATAAAATGCCACACGTGCTTAACATTGGTTTTCCAAATCAAAACAACGGTATGCTTCTAACACGTCTTGACTTAGAAGGAATTGCCGTTTCGACAGGTTCTGCTTGTACCGCTGGTACCGTTGATCCAAGTCATGTTTTGGCAAGCTTATACGGTGACGACTCACATCGTTTAACTGAATCAATCCGAGTTAGCTTCTCAGAACTCAATACTATCGAAGAAGTTCAAGAACTCGCAAAAAAATTAAAAGAAATCGTAGGAAACTAGGATGGCATTTGAAAAAGAAATCACATTACAAGACTGTCTTTACAGCTATGCTATTAGCAATAACATCAAAAAATATACACTTCGTGATACAACCTTTACTCAAAACCGTATCGGAAATTACGAATTAACTCGCCTATTGGAAAAAGTTCCCAACTCAGGCGATGGTTTTCCGTTGAAAATCACAATCAACAAAGATTTAACAGGATTTAAATTAAGCATTACCGATAAATCTGGACTACGTTTTGTCAACATCTTCAAATCTGAAGACAACAAAATCCTCCAAGAAAAATTCTACTTCTTGATGGATAGTCTCGTTGAACGTGATATTTTCACAAAAAAAGAAGTTAAATAAAAAAGAACAGCTCTTCATCTGCTTCCGAGTAGATAAAGAGTTGTTTTTTTAATTATTTCAAAAATTTGTTTTTAATTTCACAAAGTTTTTGTTACAATAGATGTAGTAAGTGAAAGGGAGATGGTATTGTGACTACTGAGAAATCTATTCCTAAAGCAACAGCTAAGCGACTCTCGCTTTATTATCGTATTTTCAAACGTTTTAATACTGATAATGTTGAAAAAGCAAGTTCAAAACAAATTGCGGATGCTATGGGAATTGATTCTGCAACAGTTCGTCGAGATTTTTCATATTTCGGTGAACTCGGACGACGCGGCTTTGGCTATGACGTCAAAAAATTAATGAATTTCTTTGCTGATATTTTAAATGACCATTCTACAACAAATGTGCTTTTGGTAGGATGCGGAAATATCGGACGTGCACTACTTCATTACCGTTTCCATGACCGTAATAAAATGCAAATTGCAATGGCTTTTGATACAGATGATAACGAGATTGTCGGACATCAAACTTCTGACGGTATTCCAATCTATGGCATCTCTTCTCTTAAAGAACATGCTCAAGAAGCAGGGATCGAAACAGCAATTTTAACCGTACCAAGTACTAAAGCTCAAGAAGTTGCCGATATTTTGGTTGAAGCTGGAATCCATGGAATTCTAAGTTTTTCACCTGTACACCTCAATGTCCCTAAAGATGTTATCGTTCAATATGTTGATTTGACTAGCGAACTACAAACACTTCTTTATTTTATGAGTCAATCAAATCAATAGTATGTTGCCTAAGAAATTTAGTATTTAAATACTTTTTTCAAAGTCTGAGAGTTTTTCTCAGGCTCTTTTATTTGTCTATAAAACATCGGTTTCTTCTCTAAAGCTATAATATTGGTATTTACCTACTATGATATGATCTAAACAAATAAGACCAAGATCTTCACAAGAACGCTTAATTTTTTCAGTAAAACGCAAATCATTTTCACTTGGCTCTGGCGAACCAGAGGGGTGATTATGGACAATAATAACTGAAGTTGCCATATTTTTACAAGCATAATACAAAATCTCACGTGGTTCAGCAATCGAACGTCGAACAGACCCAATAAAGATAGTGCGTTGTTCAATAATTCGATTTTGAGTGTCTAAATAGATTGCCACTAAGTGCTCTTGCTTTTGATCGCTAAGCTCTAGCATCATTTTTCTAGCTAAGCGTTCACTGCTCATAATACGCTCTTTTTGAATATATTCAGCCTTACTGATACGCTTAGCTAATTCAAGCATTGCCTTAATTTCAATAGATTTAACGTGACCAATTCCCTTAATTTTTTGCAATTCTTGTAAGGATAGATGCTGAAAATCAGCCAAACTATCAATATGTTTTAAAATATCATTTGCTACTTCTAAAACAGGTCTGGTCTTTGTGCCTGTACGTAATAAAATCGACAATAATTCCTGATTACTTAATTGCTCTGCACCCAAATCTCTCAAACGCTCACGCGGTAGCATGGCATCTGCTTTCATCTCAATTGTGTACATAAAAATACCTCCACTTATTTATTCGTAAGTTGAAGGTATTTCCTTTTATTTTTAGTTATTGTAGCCGATTTTTCTGACGTTTTGCGACGTTATCTTTAATCATTTGATATAAGCTTGCTGCTAACGGTACTGCAACAAGCATTCCTAGAACTCCCCATAGTGACGCACCAATGGTAATTGCCATCAGTACCCACATACCAGGTAATCCAATTGAACCACCCACCACGCGTGGGTAGATTACGTTTCCTTCGAATTGCTGTAGAACAACCAGGTAAATAACAAAGAATATCGCCTGTGACACGTCTTGTGTCGCAATAAGGATAAATCCGATTGTCACACCAATATAGGCTCCTACAACTGGAATTAGCGCCGTAAAAGATACTAAAATACCAATTGTGGCTGCATATGGCAATTTAAACAAAAACATACCAATAGCCGTTAAACTTCCAAGAATCATAGCCTCTAAAGTCTGACCGACAAAGAAACCATGAAATCTCTTATGCAAAATATCCAAAACATAATGCACAGTTTTAGCGTATTTTCCAAGGTAAGAATCAATCAAAAGATTAAACTGACGTCCTAACTGCTCCTTACTTGCCAAAACATAAATTGAAAAGACAAAACTAATGAAGACATTTAACAAAGTCGATGCAATGGTGCTCACCGAAGTTAAAATATTTGTTAGAACAGCTAAAACCTGATTCAAAATTTGCTTGCTGTAATCTGATATGGTTTCCGTAATATCTGATGAAGACCCGAAATAAGCAAGAAAATCTTGTACAGCTTTATTGTCACTTGTTTCCTTGATAAATTTTGAAAAACCACTAGTGTCAATCTTCAAAAGAGAATTGATACTTGCAATCAAATCAGGTAATACAATTGAAAATAGCCAGCTAATAAGCAAGATGAACGTGAGATAAGCTAGAATCATCGAAACTGCACGTTTTAATTTTAATAGGTGCTTATTTTTAATCAGATATGTAAAAATCATCTCATAAAGGCTCATCACAATATTGACAATATACGCAATACCTGCGCCAATCATAAAGGGTTGACTTGCCTTAAAAATCGTAGAAATAATTGATGCACCAGCGTTCCAATAGGCCTGAATTGCATAACAAATTGCAAAAGCAATCACTATATAATAAACATGTTTTTTCTCAATTTTCATAGCGCCTCCTACTAGTTTTATTTTAATTAATTATACCAAAAAGTAAGTCATTCTTGTTTATTGACCGTCATGATTAGAAAATTCTAATTTTTATCATATTGTACTGTCTATAGTATTGTGATAGAATACTTTCTGTTGCAGAAGGTAAATTTTTTGCCGCAAAATGTAGCACATTTGAGTTATCTCTAAAGCAACATCATTTGCCCCAAAACTAATTGATGTTAAGCCATGCGAGATGACTTCCTCATAATGCTTCTACTAGTAGCATTATCATCAAAAACTAGGAGGAATGCTTTTTACATGTTTAAAAAGTCTTTTCAGAAAAAACATTATCCAACTATCATTACAATACTAAGCATAGCTTTGCTTGCTTTTTCATTTAATGCTTTCCAAGTTCATCAAACTGTCTCTGGTTTAAGAAAAGAAATTTTAACCTTGAGAAATGAAAATAACACACTCATAGAGGAAAAGAACAATCGCTCTATGTACCAAACATTATTCCAATATTCTCAAAGGCTTGGAAATGATAGCATCACAAAACATGCCGTTAACTTCTGGGCAAACCGTGATGATGAAATTTCTTATTTTGAAGACAAAGTGACTTCACTTCCACTGGTTCTTTTTGCTAATGAACCTGATGTAAAACATACTGATATGATTGTTACAAAAAGCACTAGTAACTATAATGCAACGGTAACAATTTCTGTAACTAACAACAGCGCAACACCTGTGACCATAGACACTAAGGAATTCTTTTTATATGACTCAAAACAAAACTCATTGGCATATGATTCTGTTTTTGCTTCAGACAGTACGCTATCAAATACTGGGTCACTAATCACAGTTAATCCAAATTCAAAAGGTAATTTCACTGTTGTTTTCGGCTCTAACTCATTCCTATCAGAAACCGAAGACTTTACCTTAAGATATCAAAATGCAACTTGGAAAACATTATAAATCATTTAAATAAATAATAAGCCCTTGAATAACAAGGGCTCTTTTTCTATCTAAAAATATACTCACGTTCAACTGGGTCGTAAATCGATTTAACTTCCATGTCTGTGCCATCGTAAGCAATCTCCAGAATTGCACAATTTGACATGCGTTTCTTTAAAACAGGCGGATTTTTTGTTGCATGAAGATAAAACTGCGTAATAGCTCCACCATGACTGACAAATAAGAGTGTCTCATCATCATTGCTTTGCTCTAATACGTCACGAATCGTCCGATTCATACGTTCGTAAACCTGAATATTTGACTCACCACCATAACGCACAAAGAAATCACGATAACCAGAACCATCTTCACGATGAACAGGTGGATTTAAATACTCTTGATGAGCTTCATAAGAGCCAAAATCCATTTCTTTAATTCCTTTTAAACGAATGTAATCATCTCTTCCAGTTGCAAGCTCTGCGGTATCACAAGCACGCTCCTGCGTTGAAGAATAAATTCGAGTAAAGGTAATTCCTTCTTCCTCAAAATGAAGCCTTGCTGCTTTTGCTTGCTCAATACCAAGTTCTGTCAAAGGAGAATCACACGCTCCTTGAATTCGTCCCTGTACATTAAAACGCGTTTGTCCATGTCGCATTAAATAAAATGTTTTTACCATTTCTACTCCTTACAGCAAAGTAACTCAGCTGACGTTCGCAGCTGAGTTTAACTTTATTAATCATTTAAAATATTGGCAGCACGTGACGCAATCAAATCTTTATAGAAGAAGAATGAATCCTTACGTGAGCGGTCAAAGCTACCATTTCCTTGGTCATCCGCATCGACATAAACAAATCCGTAACGTTTTGACATTTCAGAAGTTGATGCCGAAACAAGGTCTGTACAACCCCACCAAGTGTAACCCATCAAATCAACACCATCTTCAATTGCTTCATACATTTGTTTAACGTGTGATTGAAGGTAATCAATACGGTATTGGTCGTGAATTGAACCATCTTCTTCGACTTTATCAAGGGCACCAAGGCCATTTTCGACAACCATAAGTGGCACTTGATAGCGATCATAAAGTTTATTAAGTGTAATGCGAAGACCAACTGGATCGATTTGCCAACCCCAATCAGATGCTTCTAGATATGGATTTGGTTCGCTTAAGATTAAATTCCCAGCTGTTGCTTCACCAGTTTTTTGTTTACGAGCAATTGAACTCATATAATATGAGAATGACATGAAATCAACAGGGTATTTTTCAAGGATTTCAAGATCACCTTCAGCAATATCAAGTTTAATATTATTTTCTTTGAAGAAACGTTTTGCGTATGAAGGGTATTTACCACGAACTTGAACATCAGAGAAGAATAGATTTTCATGGTCTTTTTTAATTTCTTCCATGACATCGTCAGGATTACATGTTGCAGGATAAGCTTGCATACGAGCTAACATACAACCAATCTTAAAGTCAGGATTAATCTCATGACCAACTTTTGTAGCAAGACTTGATGCCACAAATTGGTGGTGTGCTGCTTGATACATTTCTTGAAGATTTAATTTTCCATCTTCAAACAAAAGTCCACCAGAAAGGTAACCAGTCATTCCAATGATGTTAATTTCATTGAACGTTAACCAATATTTAACTTTATCTTTGTAACGATTAAAAACAGTTTCTGCGTAGCGAACAAAGAAATCAATCACCTTACGATTCTTCCAACCGCCGTATTCTGTAATTAAATGAATTGGAAATTCATAATGAGAAAGTGTTACAAGTGGTTCAATACCATATTTATTTAACTCATCGAAAACTTTATCATAAAAAGCTAAACCAGCTTCATTTGGTGTTGCATCATCACCATTTGGGAAAATACGTGACCAAGCAATTGACATACGAAAAGTCTTGAAGCCCATTTCTGCATAAAGAGCAATGTCTTCTTTATAACGGTGATAAAAATCAGAACCCCAACGTTTTGGATAAAGACCTTCTTTATCATTTAAGGCAGCATCCAATTTTGCACGATTCATTGGTGTATTAAATTCACTTCCCATTGATTTTCGTTCTTCTGGAGCTACAGCGCGTGAAGTATCAGAGGTTGCTGGCCCACGTCCATCAACATTCCATGCTCCTTCAAATTGATTAGCAGCTGTTGCACCGCCCCACAAAAAATCTTTTGGAAATTGTTTTGTCATATTATTTCACCTCATACTTTAGTTTACTCTTGTATTATAACTGGAAATGTAAGTGTTTTCTATCACTATAATCTTAATAACTGATACTATAACAAAATATCAGCGAAATAATCTCAGTTTATCTGAAACTTTTTCTTGAAATTGTCCAAAATAGCAGTAAAATAGACCCATTTTTGACACATTCTATAGAAGAAAATTTGACAAAACCCCATTCTATCTATATAATTAATTAGTTGAAATTATTCTATTTTTTCTGAAAATGGGAAGAAAATTTTAATTAAGTAGTACTTATTTAATGGCTAAAAGATAAAGAATCATTTGAAGATTTACCCTTTAACCAATGATTATAGTACTATGACTGACTTAGGAGTTTGATTATGTATAATTTTCTATCGTCTTTAGACAGTCTAGTCTGGGGACCGCCTCTTCTTGTTCTGCTTGTCGGAACAGGAATCTATCTATCTATTCGCTTAGGCCTGCTGCAAGTTTTTCGACTTCCAAAAGCTCTAAAACTTATTTTCGCATCTGAAGCGAAAGGAAAAGGTGATATTTCAAGTTTTGCAGCCCTTGCTACAGCTCTTGCCGCTACAGTTGGTACCGGAAATATCGTAGGTGTAGCAACAGCTATTAAACTTGGTGGTCCTGGTGCGCTTCTATGGATGTGGATAGCCGCTTTCTTCGGTATGGCAACTAAATACTCAGAAGGTGTCTTGGCGATTAAATACCGTACAACAGACGCAAATGGTGAGATTGCTGGTGGTCCAATGCATTATATCGTTAATGGTATGGGAAAACACTGGAAACCTCTAGCAATTGCCTTTTCAATCTTTGGTGTCATGGTTGCACTATTTGGTTCAGGTACATTTACTCAGGTTAACTCAATTACCGATTCTCTCAGTAATACTGTTGGTTGGTCACCAAAAATCATTAGCTTAGTTCTAGCTGTTTTAGTTAGTATTATTATCTTTGGTGGTATTCAATCAATTTCAAAAGTTGCTGAAAAAATTGTACCATTCATGGCAATTATTTACATTCTTGCAACTATTACTATCCTTGCTTTTCACTACGACCAAATCATTCCAAGTATTGCTTTAGTAATGAAATCAGCATTTACTGGTAGAGCTGCCACAGGTGGTTTTGCAGGAGCTACTGTTATTACAGCAATCCAAGCTGGTATTGCGCGTGGTATCTTCTCAAATGAATCTGGTCTTGGTTCTGCACCAATTGCTGCTGCTGCTGCCAAAACCGAAGAACCCGTTGAACAAGGTCTTGTTTCTATGACTGGTACTTTCATTGATACCATCATTATTTGTACACTAACAGGTCTATCAATCATCGTTACTGGTGGCTGGACAAGCAACCTCAATGGAGCAACTCTAACGCAATCAGCTTTCTCTACTGTCTTTGGAAACTTTGGTGTTTATGCATTGACAATTAGTTTGATTCTCTTTGCATTTACGACAATTCTTGGATGGGGCTACTACGGAGAACGTTGTTTCGAATTTCTTTTTGGTACAAAAGCAATTTTAATTTACCGTATTATTTTTATTATCATGGTTGCTTTGGGTGGATACATTAGTCTTGAAACAATCTGGGTTATCGCTGATATCGTTAATGGTTTGATGGCCATTCCAAACTTGATTGCCCTACTTGCTCTCTCACCAATTATTATCAAAGAAACTAAACAATATTTTAGTAATTTCCAAAATAAAGACTAGGAATAAAACCTAGTCTTTTATTCTATTCAAATTCAGAAGAATACTGTTAAGAAAGCGCTTCTTGACAGTATTCTTTTGTCCCATGAACTACTTTTAGTGATATAATAGAAGGTAGCCTTAATTTAATATACATACCGCCATTTCAAGCAAAGGAGGCATTATATGTCAACACCAGAAGAAAATCTTCGCTTAGCTAAGCGTGGACCAATTGTCAGTATTGTCGCATACTTTGTCATTACTTTATTAAAATTAATCACTGGTTATTTTCTAAATTCATCTTCTTTAATCGCTGATGGTTTTAACAACTTGTCTGATATTTTAGGAAATGTTGTCCTTTTAATCGGTTTGCATTTAGCTAGTAAACCCGCTGATGAAGACCATCGTTTTGGACATTGGAAAATCGAAGATCTTTCAAGCTTAATCACTTCCTTTATCATGTTTTACATTGGTTTTAAAGTTCTCTTTCAAACCATCGAAAAAATTATCACAGGCAGCCTAACACCACTTGATCCAGAAGGTGCCATTATCGGAGTCATCTCTGCTTTAATCATGTATGGTGTTTATCTCCACAATAAGCGCCTCTCTCAACGTGTCAAATCAAGCGCTCTTCTCGCCGCTTCAAAAGATAACTTATCTGATGCCGTAACATCAATCGGTACTTCTATCGCTATTCTAGCCGCTTCATTTAATCTAGTTATCATTGATAGACTGGCTGCTATCGTTATTACCTACTTCATTTTGAAAACAGCCTACGATATCTTTATGGAAAGTGCCTTTAGTTTATCAGATGGTTTTGATCAAAAAGAACTAAAAAAATACAAGGAAGCAATTTTAAAACTTCCAAAAGTTTCAAATGTAAAATCTCAACGCGGTCGCTCATACGGAAGCAATATCTACCTTGACATCGTTGTTGAAATGAACCCAGATTTATCAGTTTATGAAAGCCATGAAGTCACTGAACAAATCGAAGATATTCTTCGAAAAGAATTTTCAGTTTATGATACTGATGTTCACGTTGAGCCTGGTTCTATCCCAGAAGATGAAATTTGGGATAATGTCTATCGAAAACTATTTAAAGCAGAGAAAACCATTCTTGCAAAAATCCCTGATTACGAAGAATTGATTTCAGATAACTTCAAACTCGTTGATGCTGATGGGCAATCTTATACAAAATATGAAATGGTTTCACGTGCCAAACATTACATGAGTAATTTTGAAGGCTTTGAGATGACTTCAATTAGCCAAAAAACAAAACTCATCACCTATAAACTTGATGGACAAACCCATACAAGTATTTGGAGACGTAAGGAAAATTGGTTCCTTGTTTTCCATCAAATCACACCGCAAAATGATTCTCAACAACAATAAGAAAAAGTTCTAAGTGTAAAAACTTAGAACTTTCTTTTTTAATTTTTGACGGCATCAGTTGCGACATCTTCTCCAAACCATTTATTTGAAATTTCTTGGAATTTACCGTCTTTATAAAGTTTTTGGAATGCTTGATTGATTTTCTTAACAAGTGTTTTATCAGCTTTTCTAGCTCCAACAGCAAAGTCTTCACCTTCAAACTCACTTGAAATAATATTATACTTGTCAAGATCTCCTTCTTGTTCAAGATAGTAATTAGCATAAACTTTATCAATCAACAAACCATCGATACGACCATTTTTTAGATCAATCAATGCTTGTGTGAACGTTTCATATTGTGTTGCATCCCCGCCAGAAACAATATCTTTCAGAACTTTAGGGTTAGCGTTAAAAGCATCGTAACCTGATGAACCTGATTGAGCACCAAGAACTTTATCTTTCATGCCTTTAAAATCAGTAATTCCTGAAGATTTCTTCGTTACAAGAACTTGTTCGTTAACCATATATGGTTTTGTAAAAAGAACTTTTTCAGCACGCTCATCTGTGATTGAATAACCATTCCAAATTAAATCAATTGTCCCATTGTTTAATTCAGTTTCTTTCATATCCCAATTGATTGATTGCCATTTGACTTTAATGCCATATTCAGCAAATACAGCATTTGCAAGATCGATATCAAAACCTACATTTTTACCATCTTCGTCTTCATATCCCATAGGAACGAAGGTATTATCAAAACCAATTGTAATCTTACCGTCTTTTTCGTAAGTACTCCATTGATCTGTTTTAGCAGTTTTTTTAGAAGTCGATGAACCACAAGCAGCTAGCGCTACAGTCGAAACTAGCACCAAAGCACTTAAAAGAATTTTTTTGATTTTCATAAACACACCTAATAAACTTTCTGTTATTTTGGATTAATTTTTAAAATGTGATCTGAAATTGTTTCAGCAAATTGCAAATCATGGGTAACCACAATTTGTGTCATTCCTGCTTCACGATTTTGTAAAATCAATTTTTCAACTTCTTGGCGCAATTCAGGATCCAGCGCTGAAGTCGGTTCGTCATATCCGATAATCTGAGGATCAATCATCATCGCACGTGCTAGAGCCACACGTTGTTTTTGACCACCAGACAATGAATAAGGATAAGCATCCGCATGTTCACCTAAGCCAAGACGTTTAAGAAGACCTAAAGCTTTTTCTTTTGCTTCTTCTTTTGACATTCCCATTGTTTTTACAGGTGATAAAATCAAGTTATCTAATACAGATAAATGTGGGAACAATTGAAAGTCTTGGAAAACAAATCCTAATAAGTTAAGCGTCTCCAAGTGATCAATTGGAACAACTTCTCCATTATAAATGATTTCACCTGAATCAATTGTTTCAAGACCAGCAAGCATGCGCAACAAAGTTGTTTTACCACCACCTGAAGGACCTACTAATGACAAAATTTTCCCATCTTCAATGGTCAAATTAAATTGATCAAAAATCTTTTTTTGACCAAATTGTTTTGAAATATTTTTTAATTCTAACATCTGGTCACCTCTTATTTGTAATAATCAAATTTTTTCTCAGTTTGTTTTGAAATTAGTGTTACAATACCAATCATCAATAAGTAAATAGCTCCCGCTACAAACATAGGTGCTAAAGAAGCATCACGATTGGCTGCTGTTTTACTAGCAAGCAACAAATCACCAACACCAAGCACGTAAACAAGTGAAGAATCCTTAACGAGATTAATGATTTCATTGAAAACACTTGGCAAAACAATTTTGAAAACTTGTGGCAAAATGATGTAATGAATCGTTTGAAGTTGATTTAATTTCAAAACTTTAGCAGCTTCATATTGCCCTTTAGGGATAGCTGAAATACCACCACGGAAAATCTCAGCAAAATAAGCTGCATAATTCAACGTGAAAGCCAAAATAGCTGCAGGAAGTCTATCCATAACAACGCCTACACTTGGCAAAACGTAATAAAAGAAAATTAATTGTAGTAACAATGGAGTTCCACGCATGATCCACACGTAGAGAGTCAACAACCATTGCAACGGTTTAAATTTAATCTGCATCAAAAAAGCTAAGATAGCACCAAATGGAATTGATAACACAATAACAATACAAAAAACTTGCAATGTCACTGCTGCACCATCTAACAAGCTAGGCAGAATTTGTGAAATATATGACATATTTTCTCCTAAAAAGAATTGATAGTACTTCTTATTATATCAGATTTTACAGTAAATTGGGAGTAATCAAGAATAATTTCTCACTACATCTAATAAAAATAAAAAGATTTTACATAAATATATCTATGTAGATACATATTTATAAAAAAGCTACGAGCAGAGAAGCTCGTAGCTTTAAAATTCATTATAGTTTTTTGACAAACTCTGATTTTAATTTCATTGCACCAAAGCCATCGATTTTACAATCAATATTGTGATCACCTTCAACAAGACGAATGTTTTTCACGCGTGTTCCTTGTTTAAGGTCTTTTGGTGCACCTTTTACTTTCAAGTTTTTAACGATAGTAACACTATCACCATCAGCAAGACGAGTACCGTTGCTATCAAGAACAACCAAGCCATCTTCTTCTTCAACTGAATCACTTGGGTTCCATTCATAAGCACACTCTGGGCAAACTAACATTAATCCATCTTCGTAAACATACTCAGAGTTACATTTTGGACAATTTGGTAAAGACATAATTTCTCCTTATCAAAAATAGCTATAACTTTCTTAGCTGTCCTTTAGCAAAAAGTTACATTATCCATTCTACCTTAGAAAGTAAAATTTGGCAAGAACTTTATTCAACGGTTACAGATTTTGCGAGGTTACGTGGTTTATCAACATCCAAACCACGTTGAAGTGTTGCATAGTAAGCAATCAATTGAGCTGGCACAACCATGGCGATAGCAGACAAGAATGGGTGAACTGTCGTAACAATAATATCATCACCTTCACGAGCTTGACTTTCATCAACAATTGTAAGAACACTTGCTCCACGTGCTGCGACTTCTTGGATATTACCACGAGTGTGTGAAGCAAGGACAGGATTACTAGAAATAAGAGCAATAACAGGAACACCTTCTTCAATCAATGAAATTGTACCGTGTTTCAACTCACCAGCAGCAAAACCTTCACATTGAATATAAGAAATTTCTTTTAGTTTCAAGCTTGCTTCCATAGCAACATAGTAATCAGAACCACGTCCAATGTAGAACGCATTGCGTGTTTCTTTAAGAAGTGCTTCTGCTTTTTCAGCAATTTTATCTTTTTCAGAAAGCGTGGCTTCGATAGATTGCGCAACGATTGAAAGTTCGTGTACCAAATCAAATTCTGCAGCAGCTTTATTTCCATTAGCATCACCAACTGCTTTAGCCAAAATAGCCAGTGTAGCAATTTGAGCTGTATAAGCTTTTGTTGATGCAACAGCGATTTCAGGGCCAGCATGTAAAAGCATTGTGTAAGTTGCTTCACGTGACAAGGTAGACCCAGGAACGTTTGTAATTGTTAAACTTGGAATTCCCATTTGGTTAGCTTTAACCAAAACTTGACGGCTATCAGCAGTTTCACCTGATTGAGAAATCATCACAAACAGTGGTTTTTTACTCAACAATGGCATGTTATAACCCCATTCTGAAGCAATACCAAGCTCAACTGGAGTATCTGTCAATGTTTCAAGGAATGATTTTGATGCAAAACCAGCGTGGTAAGAAGTACCAGCAGCTAAAATATAGATACGGTCAGCTTCTTGAACTGCTTTGATGATTTCAGGATCAACAGTAACGTTGCTATTTTCATCTGTGTAAGCTGTAATCAATTTACGCATAACAGTTGGCTGTTCGTCAATTTCTTTTAACATGTAGTAAGGATATGTTCCTTTACCGATGTCAGACAAATCAAGCTCAGCTGTATAAGAATCACGTTCTACAGCATTTCCATCATAATCCATAACTGATACAGAATCTTTTGTTAAAACAACCAACTCTTTATCATGGATTTCCATAAATTCACTTGTTTCGCGAATCATCGCCATAGCATCAGAACATACCATGTTATAGCCATCACCTAAACCAATCAAAAGTGGTGATTTGTTCTTAGCAACGTAAATAGTATCAGAATCTTCAGCGTCAATAAGCGCAAAAGCATATGAACCTTCAATAATGTTCAAAGCTTTTTTGAAAGCTTCAAGAACTGAAAGACCTTGATCAACAAATTCACCAACCAAGTGAACCGCAATTTCAGTGTCAGTTTCACCTTTTAGATGGTGATTTGAAAGATATGTTTCTTTAATTTGTAGATAGTTTTCAATAACACCATTGTGAACCAAGACAAAACGTCCAGTTTCAGATGTATGTGGGTGAGCATTTGATTCAGTTGGTTGACCATGAGTTGCCCAACGAGTATGACCAATTCCAGTATAACCTGCCATGTCAATCCCGATTTTAGCACGTAGGTCAGCAATACGTCCGACTGATTTAATTAAACGTCCTTGATTTGAACCGTTAGTTACGTAGATTCCTGCTGAATCATAGCCACGATATTCAAGTTTTTCAAGACCTTGCATTAAGATGTCTGTTGCATTTTTATTTCCAACAACACCAACAATACCACACATATTTATTACCTTTAGCAAGAAAAATCTTGCTATCTCTTTCTTAAAAAATTGAATTGGTATAGTCTAATAAAGACTCTCCAAAACCTTACAGGAACAGTATATAACTTTGATATAACATTGTCAATAATTTAATTGGTATGATTTTAACTATACCAATTATAGATTGGTACAAGTTACAAAAAACAGAGCAGCTAAACTACTCTGTTGTAATAAATCCAAATTTATTAAGTGGCAAAATCTTAAACGTTACAACACCACGAATCTGACTTTCTTTAATTAAACCAAAATCACGACTATCATTTGTATTTTGACGATCGTCATTTAATACCAAATAATAACCTTTAGGAATTTTATCATATTTACCGTTGGTAATAGTACTTACAGAAAAATCAGAAGTAAATGGCTGCTGAGTATCTGATGTTGAAGAATACTCAGATTTAATTTTACCAATGTAAGGTTCTTCTTTAACTTCATTATTAACATAAAGAATATCATCCATTACGGTCACGCTTTGTCCAGCTGTCGCAACAACACGACTGATATAAAAGATATCATCTTTCTTATAAACGATAAAGTCTTTATAACGCGGCTCACGATTGCGATTAACTACTACTACATCGCCATTCGACAAATAAGAATTAGCAGCATCTTTATGCACCTTAAATGTTGAAAATACAAAAATTCGCAACAGAAAGAGTACCAAAATGGCAATTAAAACTATAATAATATTTCGTATAAAATCGCGTTTAACCATAATTTCTCCTATTCTTTTTCTATTATAACATGTTTTGAAGTATAAAAAAAGTATGCATGTGAATTTTAACACAGAGCTAAACCGAAATTATGTAGAACTCTTTTGCCCCTTTTGTGCCCCTTGCTACTATTTTGGCATAAAAAAAGCCCTATCAAACAGGCTGTAAAGCTTGATATGATAGGACTCCTTATTTTCGTCGTAGACTGCTGGATGCTCTTCGTTCAAAGAACTGTGACCATCCTAGCATTCCTGACGGGGGTGCGTCAACGAAATCAAAGATTTCTGACTTACCACCTTATTTTACAGTGCGGATACGCATTGTGTTTGTACCACCTGAACCAACAGGAACACCAGCGACGATAACGATGTTATCACCTGATTGAACCAATCCAGATTCAAGAGCAGCTTTTTCAGCAACTTCAAACATGTCATCAGTTGATGCAGGTTTTTCAGTTACAACTGGAATAACACCCCAGTTAATCATCAATGATTTTTGAGTTTTTTCGTCAAATGTTACAGCCAAGATGTCAGCATCTGGACGGTATTTAGAGATAAGACGAGCAGTGTTACCAGATTCAGTAAGAGCTACTACAAGTTTGATATCCATTGAGCTTGTAGCATCTTTAACTGCTGAAGCTACAACTTCTGTTTTAGAAGTACGAGCGAATGATGATGAATCAAGACGTCCGTATTCGTTAAGAAGAGTTTGAGCGTTTTTATCGATTGTAGCCATCGCACGAACAGCTTCAACTGGGTATTTACCGTTTGCAGATTCACCAGAAAGCATTGTTGCGTCAGTACCATCGATAACAGCGTTGAACACGTCAGATACTTCTGAACGAGTTGCACGTGGTTTTTCAGTCATTGATTCAAGCATGTTTGTTGCTGTGATAACTGCTTTACCAGCTGCGTTAACTTTAGTGATGATCATTTTTTGGTAAACTGGAACCATTTCAAATGGAACTTCGATACCCATGTCACCACGAGCGATCATGATACCATCAGCAGCTTCGATGATTTCGTCAATGTTTTCGATACCTTGTTGGTTTTCGATTTTAGCGAACAAACGAACGTGTCCGTTACCAGTTTCTTCACAGATTGCACGAACTTCTTCAACGTCTTTTGCAGTACGTACGAATGAGATAGCGATGAAGTTAAGACCTTGTTCAAGACCAAAACGGATATCAGCGTTATCACGTTCAGCAAGAGCTGGGAATGGGATTTTAGTGTAAGGAATGTTTACACCTTTTTGTTTAGCGATAATACCATCGTTTTCAACTTCAACAACAAATTCACGAGTTGCGTCATCTTTAGCTACAACGCGAAGACCAAGTTTACCATCGTCAACAAGGACTTGTTTACCAACTTCAACGTCGTCAAAGATGTCAAGACCACCAGCAACGTTCAAAGCGATAACTTCACGAGTTGATTTGATACCTTGTTTAGTAGCAACGCGGATTTGTTCACCAGTTTTGTATGAATATTCTTTAGCTTCGCCTTCAAAAAGTTCTGTACGGATTTCAGGACCTTTAGTATCAAGAAGGAAACCAACTTTTTGACCAGCGATTTCTTCTGCACGACGAACTGTAGCCATACGAGCACCTTGTTCTGCGTGGTCACCGTGTGAGAAGTTGAAACGGAAGACGTTTGCACCTTCTTTAATCAATTGAGCGATTTTTTGTGCTGATGCTTCAACATCAAGGCTTTCACCCCAATATCCGTCTTCACCGAATTTTTTACCACCGCGGAGTTCTACCGCAGGACCAAGTGTTGCAACGATTTTTACGCGTTTATTCATGATAATATGAAACTCCCTTTATTTTTAAGCCGAATGAACGACTATTAATAACAATAATTTTTAATCTATAAATACTATACTATAAATGAGCGATGTCTCGATTCAATTTAGCGAAGTCAAGACGTGCTTTGTGTGGCATGTTGACGATAATGCTACCATCTTCTGCCAATGAGAATAGAGCACCTTCTTCTTTTGTACCAAGAATTGGGCTTTCTACTAATTCTTCGTTGTGGATACCAACGGCAAGTCCACCACGACCTTGTTGAAGCAATTCAACAGCGTGAGCACCCATCCAAGAAGCGAGAACACGATCACGAGGTGATGGTGCACCACCACGAAGGATGTGACCAAGGTTTGTTGCACGAAGGTCGCTAGTATCACCAGCTTCTTTCATCAACTCTGCAAATTTTTCTGCATGCATTACACCTTCAGCAAGAACGATAAGGTGACGTTCTTTACCTTTGTTTTCGTAACCATCTTTAACTTTTGCAACAACTTCGTTGATATCATATTCTTCTTCAGGAATGATGATTTGGTCAGCACCAGAAGCAATACCTGCCCAAAGAGCGATATCACCAGCGTTACGTCCCATTACTTCAACAACGAAAGTACGTTTGTGACTGTAAGATGTATCACGGATTTTGTCAAGAGCTTCCATAGCTGTGTTAACAGCTGTGTCAAACCCTAGTGTGTAATCTGTACCAGCGATATCGTTATCGATTGTACCTGGGATACCAACTGCTGGGAATCCGTGTTCTGTCAAGCGCATAGCGCCGTGATAAGAACCGTCACCACCGATAACAACGACACCTTCGATGCCGTGTTTTTTAAGTTGTTCGATACCAGCAAGTTGTCCTTCAAGAGTTGCAAACTCAGGGTAACGAGCTGATTGAAGGAACGTACCACCACGAGACAAAATGTTTGAAACACTTTGAGCGTCCAATGGGAAAATGTCGCCATCGACCATACCAGCATAACCGCGGTTGATTCCGAAGACTTCCATTCCTTCTTTAATTGCTTTACGAACAACTGCACGAACAGCAGCATTCATACCAGGAGCGTCGCCGCCACTAGTCAAAACAGCAATACGTTTCATTTTGCTAATACTCCTTTTATTAATCTAACGTTCTTATTATAGCACATTACTTTGTAAAATGCTTTACTTTATTTTATTTTTACTAAAAAATTATTGATAAATCGTTTTCAGTGTATATGGTTCTAATGCCTGTGCTAATTCAGCGTCCTTGCGAACTAGATGCTTTTGACTCTGCAATGTCTGTTTACTATCCTGATAGTGCAAAATGACGGGAATATTACCAGGAAACTGAGATAAAATTTGCGATATTTCTGTGTCGTGTAAATGATTTTCTACCAGCAACCATAAACGTTCACTGCTTGCTTCTTGAACACGGTTCAATATCATTTGCAATCTGTCATTACGCTTTTGGATTTTACCAGTCAAATAATAAAATCTACCTTCTTGGAGCTTATCTTTATAGTGGGCAAATACTTCTGGGAACAGTGTAACATCAAATTTTTTCTTAGTATCAGAAACATTTAAAAACGCCATTTGTTCCCCTTTAGTTTTTGTTCGAATCACACGAATTTGGCTCAACTCAACAAGAATTGTTGCCTCAGTATTTTCATGCACATCAGCTAGAGTAGTAAATGGAATTGATGATTTTTTGGCAATCTCCAAAAGGGGATGCGGGCTGATACCAACACCAAGCAGTCCTTGTTCTTGACGATACTTCTCTGCACTTGGAAAATCTTCTACTTCAATCCAATTGTAAGAAGCTTCTGCAAATAAACTTCCTAGCTCATTTACAAACATAGATAATGGTTCTAAATTTTCAATAATCTTACGACGATTGTTTTCAAAAATATCAAAGGCACCAATTTCAATCAATGGAATGACAAACTCTTTTTTCTGATAGTTCTCAGGTAGCCGAGTTAAAAAGTCTTCAATACTTGAAAATGGACGATTTTCAATAATCCAATAACACATGTCACGTGGAACACCTTTAAGATTCTTCAATCCAAGGTAAATACGTCCATCTGAAATCTTGTCATTATACGGAACAGTATTTATATCAATCTTATTGACATTAAACTCTGATTCAAGCGCATCAGTTATATAGTCTGCACTTGAATAATTGAGCATGACATCATAAAAGACCGCAGGATAGTGAGCCTTAAAGTAGGCAAGTTGGAAAGCTAATGCTGAGTAGGCAAAGGCATGACTTCTATTGAATCCATACCCAGCAAATTTTGCCATACGAGAAAATAAATCTTTTGCGACATCAAGCGGACGACCTAGAGCTTGTGCCCCCTCTAAAAATTCACTTTCCATTTTTTTCATGTCTTCAACTTTTTTCTTAGACATAGCACGACGCAACAAATCCGCTTTTCCGAGAGTAAAGCCAGCATATACCTGAGCAATCTGCATAACTTGTTCCTGATATAGCATAATGCCGTAAGTTGGCTCTAAGATTTGAGCAACTAGCGGATCAATCAAATCAACTGCTTCTTTTCCAAAACGTCGTTTAATAAAATTCTCAGTATAATCACTAGCACCTGGACGATTTAAACTCGTAGTTGCAACAATATCTTCAAATTTACGTGGTTTAATACGTTTTAGCAAATTGATTGCCCCAGCTTGCTCAAACTGAAAGATTCCTTTTGTTCTTCCAGCTGCAAAAAGAGCAAGTGTCTTCTCATCCTCTAAATCAATGGATTTAATGTCAATATTAGCACCATAATCTTTTGCTACTTTTTCTTGCATTCGTTGAACAAAGGTAAGATTACGTAAGCCCAAGAAGTCCATTTTAAGAAGACCATTAGCCTCAACTGCAGAAGCATCATACTGAGTTATCATCATATCCTCACCAGCTTTTAGTGGAATATGTTCTGTCAGATTGTCATCGCTCATAACGACACCGGCTGCGTGGATAGAAGTTTGACGTGGGTTACCTTCAATTCGCTTAGCAATCGCAAACGCTTTTTGGTACTCAATTTTTGAATTAATAATCTGACGGAAAGAAAGATTTTTTTCATAAACTGTCGTCAAATTATCTCTAAAGCTGATTTTTTTAGTAATATTAGTCAGTTCGTGTTCAGGCGCTCCAAAACGTTTAAAAACATCACGGATAGACTGCTTGGCACCAAATGTCGAAAAAGTCACAATCTGAGCTGAGTGAAGACTTCCATAACGATTGCGCACATAATGAAGGAATTCACTACGATAAACGTCTGGTAGGTCAATATCAATATCCGGCATACTATAACGTTCTTCGTTTAGGAAACGTTCAAAAAGCAAGTTATTTTTAACTGGATCAATCCCTGTAATATCAAGAGCGTAAGAAACTAAACTTCCTGCTGCAGAACCACGTCCCATTCCCATATAATAGCCACGACTACGACCAAAACGCAATAAATCCCAAACAATTAAGAAATAGTCGTCAAATCCCATTTTGTGAATGACAGATAACTCTTTTGATAATCGTTCTTGATACTCTGGTAGCCAAAGTCCTTTTTCTTTAAGTCCTGATTGAGTCAACTCGACTAACTCTTCTTGAGCAGGCTTTTGACGGTTAAACCTTGGCAATTTCAACTCACTATTAAAATCGTACTGAATAGTAGAAACAAGCTCTTCAAGATTTTTTAATGCCTTTGGAAATCTCTGTTCAAAAGCCTGTGTTAGAATATCACAAGCTACCAAATGTTGGTTTTGTGGTGCTAACGGAGCATCCTTTAAACTAACATTATCTCGAATGGCATGTAGCATATGCAGCGTTTCTACTTCGTTAGTATTGAAATACCGAACTGTGTGTAAAGGAAGAATTGGTTTATTATATTCTCTTTGCTCAGAATGAACATTGACACCAATATAATATTCAAATGGTATGCTAATACTTTCTAAATCCTCAAAATAAGGAATGACAACTGCTAGCCCTTGCAAATAATCATTTAAATCTTCAAGTTGAATTCCTGTTGTCATTTGACGACTGGATACCTTCATCAAGTTTTTATAACCTTGAGTATCACGCGCAATCAAATAGAACGTCATTGAAAGATTTTCTTGAACATCAAGAGTCAATTCTAGACCTAGAATTGGACGCAGTCCCTGCTGTTTAGCTATTTCAATAAAATGAAAGGCGGCATAGAGATTATCTTTGTCCATAATCCCAACAGTTTGGTAGCCTAATACTTTTGCTTCTTTAACATAGCCTTCTAAGTCAATTAAACTGTCCATAAAAGAATAGACTGTCTTGGTGTCTAATTGGGCAAACATAAGGTGCTCTCCTTTCCTCGATTTACTTCTTCTATCCTATTATACACTAAAAATGAAAGCATATTTGTGATTTAGTCCAAATCATTGTTGAGAGCTTCTGATTCCTTGACATTTCAAACTTATTTTTGTACCATGAATGTAGTACAAGACTTCTTTAATTTTAATATAGAAAGGGGTTATCGTATGTCCTGGAAATTTGATGAAAAATCACCTATTTATGTCCAAATTGCACAGCACATTAAAATGCAAATTATTAGCCAAGAAATAAAAAGCGGTGATCAACTCCCAACAGTTCGCGAATTAGCTGAAGAAGCTGGCGTCAATCCCAACACTATGCAACGTGCCTTTTCAGAGTTAGAACGCGAAGGAATGGTTTACTCCCAACGAACTTCTGGGCGTTTTGTTACCGATGATAAAGACTTGATTATGCAAAAACGTCGTGAAGTTGCTGAAGCAGAACTTCAATCATTTGTTAATAACATGCAAAAAATGGGATATAATATCGACGACATTGTGACTGTATTAGAATCGTATATTAAGGAGATAAAATAGGATGAGTCAATTACTCCAACTACATCATGTTACTAAAAAATATAAAAAACATGTAGCTGTTGATGATGTGACCCTTAGTTTACCTGCTGGAAAAATTATTGGGTTACTTGGACCAAACGGAAGCGGAAAGACTACGCTTATTAAGCTAATTAACGGGCTTCTTCACCCAACAAGTGGAGAAATCGTTGTTGACGGCTACCGTCCTTCTGCTGATACTAAAAAAATTATTTCATACCTACCTGACACTTCATATCTCAGAGATGATATGAAAATCAAAGATGCATTAACTTTTTTCGAAGATTTTTATGAAGATTTTTCTCGTGAAAAAGCCGAACATCTTTTAAAAGATTTAAATCTTAATCCTGAGGATATTCTTAAAAACTTATCAAAAGGGAACAAGGAAAAAGTCCAATTAATTTTAGTCATGAGCCGCCAAGCAAAACTATATATTCTCGATGAACCAATTGGCGGGGTTGATCCTGCTGCTCGTGATTATATTTTGCGCACTATCATCAATAATTATTGCGAAGATGCCTCTGTCATTATTTCAACGCACTTAATCTCAGAAATTGAACCAATTCTTGATGAGATTATTTTCCTAAAAGACGGTAAAATCATTTTACAAGGCAATACTGATGATATTCGTGAAGAACACGGAAAATCTATCGATTCTCTTTTCCGTGAAACTTACAAAGCTTAGGGGGAGTTATGTTTTCAAAACTTTTAAAATATGAACTAAAATCCGTTGGTAAGTGGTATTTTGCTCTTAATGCTTCAATCATTGCTATGTCATTCTTCCTTGGCTTCAGTATTAAATCTCTAACAAACTTTGCTGAAGAACATTCAAACATTAGCTCCAATAACTTTGCACAATTAATTCCAATCATTTTAGCTTTGATTTTTGGAGTGCTAGTTGCAAGTGCTTGTATTGCTACTGTAGTTATCATCGTTAGACGTTTCTATAAAAATCTCTTTGGTCGAGAAGGTTATCTCACTCTGACATTACCTGTATCAACACACCAAATCATTTTATCTAAACTTGTCGCATCAGGGATTTGGACTGCTTTTAATCTCTTGATTGTGCTGATTGGTATTACAATACTAATCCTACCAATTTCTGGATTAGGACATTTCTTAGCAATACTCCCACAAATTGGAAAAATGCTCACACTTAAAGATTGGTTCTTGCTACTTCTTCTTGAAATTACATCAGTACTATCTGGAATATTGATGATTTATCTAGCTATTTCAATCGGACAGCTGTTCGCTAACAAACGAGGTTTAGTGGCTTTTATCTCATACTGTGTTCTAAGCATTATTTTAATTATTATTTCTGAACTAACTAGTGGACAATTGATTGATAACAATTTAAGCTGGGACTTACTTCCATTATCAATTGTTGAAAATCTCATTGAAGGCATTATCTTCTACCTTGCTACCCACTACTTACTAAAAAACAAAATTAATATTCAATAATAAAAACTCCCTACCAATTGGTAAGGGAGTTTTTAAGAATTTTGATACGCAAAAATAACTACCGATCATTGATGATATTGGGAAACAATTTTCTGATTATATAGATTTTTGATAAAGAGACCTGTTTTTGGGTCTCTTTTTGTGTTTCTCTAAAAGGCAAAACTAAGCAAAACGTAAAAATAAAAAACGTTGATATATCAACGTTTTGCGTAACTTTGCTAAACTATGAAAAGCTTTTATGGAGCCGGTGGGAGTCGAACCCACGTCCAAACACCTGCCAATACATTCGTCTACAACCATAGGTTATGTCTTTATTTTAACTCAAGCTCGATACATAACTCAAACCTAGATTAAGCGAGCCTATAAATCTCTTTTTGACTAGCTAGGCAATAGTCAAACGTAGCTTGTTAATCAATGAAACCTCTAGCAAAACACAAGCAATCCTGTAGAGATCACGCGAGCTGGTTTTTAGGCAGCTACAGCGTAAGAATTTGTATTTTTTGCAGTTATATTTAACTGGCATTTTTACATCTGCCGATGAGTCGCAGAATGTACCTCATAATGCCTGTCGAATCCGTAACGACCCCAGAAATTATAAAGTAATCAAAAGCTACGAAAATTATTATAGCAAATAATATGCAAAATAGCAAAAAATAATTTTGAAATAGATTGTTATACAGCTATAAGCTAGTATTTTTGTTCAAAAATCTTCATTTTACAGTTTGTATTTCAAAAAAATAACGTCTTATGTTATCATAAAAATATGAAAATGAAGAAGTTTGACAGCTATGCTTTTTGCCAGCGACTGATTCAATTCCTAGGTATCCTAGCATTATTAGGAACCTTTGCCTTAGTTATCTGGTTCTACCACTTAGGAATTTTAAATGACAGTAATACCCTTAAAGATTTCGTCAACCAACACCGATTCTGCGGCCCCTTGGTTTTTATTTTGGTGCAAATTTTTCAAGTTGTTTTCCCGGTTATTCCAGGTGGAGTTACAACCGTAGCTGGATTTTTAATTTTTAACCCTGTTTTAGCATTCATTTATAACTACCTTGGAATCGTTATTGGTAGTATCATACTTTTCCTTCTCGTTAGACAATACGGTCGAAGATTCATTCTACTGTTTATTGACGAAAAAACATTTTACAAGTATGAAGAAAAACTCGATACACAAAATTACGAAAATTTCTTTATCCTTTGTATGTTATCGCCGGTCTCTCCAGCAGATATTGTCGTTATGATTACTGGTCTTTCGAGAATTTCTCTGAAGCGTTTCATCTTAATTATCTTACTTACAAAACCCATTTCAATTATCTCATATAGCTACATTTGGATTTTTGGAGGGAACGTCCTAAAATTGATATTAAATCATTAAGACTGAGTTTAACTCAGTTTTTTTATGTTAAAAAAAGATGACATTTGTAATTTTTCAAAAAATTTACATGTAAACGTTTCATAGTCTTGAAAAAAATATCTATAGTAGTAGACTTATAACGAAGGAGTTTACTAATGAAATTATACGTTCAATTTATGATTATTCTCATCTTTTCATTTATAGGAGAGGCGATTTCTAATTTACTCAATTTGCCTGTTCCTGGTAGCATTATTGGATTAGTGCTACTTTTTCTTGCTCTCGAATTCAAAATCATTCGTCTGAGGCATATTGATATAGTCGGAAATTTTCTGCTCAATAATATGACAATCCTATTTTTACCAGCGGCCGTTGGTATTATGGACAGATTTAATGATATCAAAGATTATCTGCTTCCAATCACCATTATCATCCTAGTAGCAATCTTTTTAAACGTCGCTACAATCGGTTTTGTTGTGCAATTCATCAAAACACGTTTTGAAGGAGATTATGTCGATAAAGGAGGACACCATGACTAATATTCTATCTAATCCAATCTTTGGTATCATGTTATCGATTCTAGCCTATCTAATAGGAATGTTGATTTACCGAAGATTTCCACACCCTATTACTACCCCTTTACTTCTTGCAACATTTTTCATTATTGCATTTTTAAAAATCACAAAAATTTCATACTCAGACTATTATGTCGGAGGAAGTTATCTAAATACACTTATCGTTCCATCGACGGTTGCACTTGGTATTCCACTCTATCGCTCATTTCATTTAATGAAACACCATATTAGAAGTATTCTATCTGGAATTCTAATTGCCTGTGTGGTAAATACTACTTTTACAGCAATCGTTGCTAAAAGTTTTGGTATTAAATATTTGCTAGCTATTTCATTATTCCCTAAATCAGTTACAACTGCTATGGCAGTCGGTATTACTGATAAAATGGGAGGAATTACAACTGTAACTCTAGTTGTTGTTGTTATCACAGGAATTTTAACCAGTGTACTTGGCCCAGTATTCTTAAAACTTTTAAAAATTGAAGATCCGGTCGCCATCGGACTCAGTCTTGGTGGAACAGGCCACGCTATCGGTACTGGAACAGCTCTGAAATATGGCCTAGTTGAAGGTGCTATGGCAGGTCTTGCTATTGGTGTTACCGGAATTATGTATGTTATCGTTAGCCCAATTATCGCACAAATTATCTTAAAATAATGTATTAAGCAGTCTAATAATTATAGACTGCTTTTTTACGCCCTAATCACTACAGAATAGCTTTTTAAAGCACTTTTTACATTTTATCCTGATAAACCACTACTTCCTCATAAAAACAGCTACAAGGCAATTAGAATCGATTTTATCGCAAAGAAAAAAGCCAGAAATGGCTTTCTTTTTACACTCAATAACTCCACCCTAAGGGAATCGAACCCCTATTTCAAGAACCGGAATCTTGCGTGATATCCATTACACTAAGGGTGGCAACTATTCTATTATACCATATCAAAACAAAAAGAAAAGACTTACAATGTAAGTCTTTTCATGATTTATAATTACAATTCAATATCGCCGAATAGGTCAGCCATTGAGAATCCAGTTTGAGTTTCTGGAAGTTCGTAATCACGTTTAGCTTCACGTTTTGGACGACGTGGACGAGATTGACGTTTTTCTTCGTTTTCAGCTTGTGCTGGACGTTCTTCAAGAGCTTTGATTGAAAGTGATACACGTTCTGCATCAGCGTTAACATCAAGAACTTTAACTTTAACTTCTTGACCAACTGAAAGAACATCTTTAGGATTTTCAACACGTTTGTGTGAAATTTGTGAGATGTGAACAAGTCCATCGATACCAGGCAATACTTCAACGAAAGCACCGAAGTCAGTCAAACGTTTAACTTTACCTTCAACAACATCGCCAGCAGCAAGTTTTTGTTCTACACCATCCCATGGTCCAGGTGTTGTAGCTTTAAGTGAAAGTGATACGCGACCAGCTTCTTCATCGATTGCAAGAACTTTAACTTCGATTTCTTCACCAACAGAAACAACTGATTTAGGTGAAACGTTACGTTCGTGAGACAATTCAGTCACGTGAACAAGTCCATCAACACCACCAAGGTCAACGAAAGCACCGAAGCTTGTCAAACGAGCAACTTTACCTTTAACGATTGAACCTTCTTCAAGTTTAGAGAAGACTTCTTTACGAGCTGCAGCAGCTTTTTCTTCAACTACTTCACGACGTGAAAGGATGAAGCGGTTTTCAGCTGGAACAACTTCTTTGATTTTAGCTTCAAATTCTTGACCAACAAATTTTTCAGTATTACGTACGAAACGTGTATCGATCATTGAAGCAGGGATGAAACCACGAAGTCCTTCAAATTCAACTGAAAGACCACCTTTAACAGCACGTGTACCTTTAACAGTAACAACTTCGCCTTCGCGACCAACAAGTTTATCCCAAGCTTTGCGAGCTTCCAAGCGTTTTTTAGAGACAAGGAAAGTAACTGTATCAGTATCTTTACCTACAACTTGACGAAGAACAAGAACTTCAACTGTGTCGCCAGTTTTAACGAAATCGTTAATATCAGCATCACGATCGTTAGTCAATTCACGAAGTGTAAGAACACCTTCAACACCTGTTCCTTCGATAACAACGTTTGCTTGATCATTATCAACAGTTAAAACTTCCGCAGTGACAACATCACCAGGGTTTACTTCGCTAACACTGTTTAGCAAATCTTCAAATTCATTCATTCTAAAAAATCCTCCAACAAAAGCTAGCTTAAGCTAGCTTTTGACAACAATAATATTTCTCAAGGTAACCCGCAACGACAACAACTTTTATCTTTGACGGTGTCAAGCCGAAACTCGATACCTTTGACTGGGGTAGCTGGATTCGAACCAACGCATGAGGGAGTCAAAGTCCCTTGCCTTACCGCTTGGCTATACCCCAAAAAAGAATGTTCAATTAATCTAAGAATTAAATCTTAGAATGGAAGGGGAGGGATTCGAACCCCCGAACCCGAAGGAGCGGATTTACAGTCCGCCGCGTTTAGCCTCTTCGCTACCCTTCCGTTACGACAAAAACTATTCTAGCATAGTTTTTGTTCTCTGACAAGTACTTTTCGCGATTTTTTAGCGATTTAAGTTGTAATTTTCAATAATACTTTCAATTGCTTGCTCTAATGTCTTGAAAAGTGACTCAACTTCACCATTTTTTACAACTGCAAACTTGTTGTCAAGCTCAGCAATTTCACCGATAACTTTTTTACCGGCAGCCAAGTTGTAACCATCAACATTAGCGTTGTTAATAGCAACTTTTGCATCAGCAAGTTGAATTTCGATTTTTTTATCTTTTTTGCTCATTTTTCCACCTCACGCTATATTTTACCGAAAAACAAAAAAGCTTGCAAGAGCAAGCTTTAAAATATTAGTCAACTTTGTAAATCCATCCTTCAGGTGCTTCCACATCACCGAATTGAATGCCTACAAGTTCATCGTACAATTTACGTGTCACTGGTCCTACTTCTGTTTCACTATAGAAAACATGGAAATCATCACCATGTTGGACACCACCAATTGGTGAAATGACTGCTGCTGTACCGCAGGCACCTGCTTCGACAAATTTATCCAATTCATCAAGTTTAACGTCACCTTGAATAGCTTTCATGCCAAAACGATGTTCAGCCAAATAAAGAAGTGAATATTTTGTAATTGATGGCAAAATAGAAGGACTAAGCGGTGTGATAAATTCATTATCTTTTGTAATACCAAAGAAGTTTGCTGAACCGACTTCCTCGATCTTAGTATGTGTCGCTGGGTCTAAGTAAATGACATCAGAAAATTTACGTTCATGAGCCATCTTACCTGGAAGAAGACTTGAGGCGTAGTTACCACCAACCTTAGCAGCTCCTGTTCCATGTGGCGCAGCGCGGTCAAATTCATCTTGAATCAAGAAGTTTGTTGGAACCAAGCCACCTTTGAAGTAATTTCCAACAGGCATTGCAAAAATCGTGAAAATATATTCGTCTGCTGGGTGAACACCAATGATGTCACCAACACCAATCAAAAGAGGACGTAGATAAAGTGTCGCACCTGTTCCGTAAGGTGGAACAAATTCTTCATTAGCACGAACGACTTGTTTTGCAGCATCAATAAATTTGTCTGTTGGTACTTGTGGCATCAAAAGGCGATCTGCTGTACGTTGCAAGCGTTCTGCGTTCATATTTGGACGGAACAATTGAACAGAGCCATCTTTTGTACGATAAGCTTTCAACCCTTCAAAAGCTTGTTGTCCATAATGCAAAGCTGGTGAAGCTTCTGAAATATGGAGCATTGAATCTTCTGTTAATTTTCCTTCATCCCATTTACCGTCTTTGTAATATGAAATATAACGAAATGGTAATTTGCGATAGGCAAAGCCTAGATTTTCCCAGTCTAAATCTACTGTCATAACGATTCCTCTTTCTTTATTTTTATCCTATTGTACGCTTTTTAAAACTTTTTTCAAGTACTTTTTCACAAAATTCTGAAAATTTATTCAAAAAGAATGAGACAAATAAAGTCTCGGCTAGAGACTTTATTCATGAATCTCAAAACTGGAAAGCGAACCTGTAGTTTCGTAGAAAAGAGATTGATTGCTCAAATAATTAAGAATTATTTGAGGTTGGAAATCTAGCCTGCAAAGCAAGTATCAAAAAGTACCTAATCAATTGTACATGGGAAACTCTAAGTTGGCTAAAGTTGGTAACCGCTGTTTTACTATTTCTTGACAGCAACCTTCGACAATCTATTCCCAGATTGTTGAAGTCCAAACCACTGCATTTTGCTTATTACAGCTACATAGAAAAAGAAGCTGAAAACTTTTGTCTCAGCCTCTTCTTGTAACTATTTAATTCTTGCGCTAAAGACACCTTCATCAGAAATTTTATCTGAGATGAACGAACCATTACTTGTACGTTCTGAAAGTGTCAAATCCTCCAAGATAGCATTGTAAATATTGCCTTTGTTTGAATAAACTTCTAAGGTTTCAATCTTATCAGAGTCGAGTGGCTCAACGCTGAATAAATCAATATTTTGCACGTCATTTGAAGCATGTACTGCTCCTGCCATAAAGACGCGGTGTGGTTTAGATTTAAGCTCACGAAGCACTTGCAAACCACGGTTAGCGCGACTTGTAGCAGGAATCAACTCAGTTGACATACGTTTTAAGCTACCACGCTGTGTCAAAATAAAGAAACTTTCTGTGTTGGCGATGAAAGTTGACACAACAAAGTCATCATCCTTAAGGTTGATAGATTTGACCCCTGCAGCTTTTGCACCAACAACTGGCACTTCATCAATATTGAAATGAAGTGCATAACCATTGTGCGTAATCACCATAACATCATCAAGTGCAATTGGTGAAATTGTCACAATCATGTCCTCATCATTCTTCAACTTAGCATATTTAACCGCTTTTG
This sequence comes from Streptococcus equinus, assembly GCF_049393735.1. Classification (GTDB taxonomy): domain Bacteria; phylum Bacillota; class Bacilli; order Lactobacillales; family Streptococcaceae; genus Streptococcus; species Streptococcus equinus_G. The sequence continues at coordinate 806,645 of NZ_CP185946.1, read as the reverse complement.
ATTTGTAAGTACGCCAAGGCGAGATTTCCTTGCGTTCAAAGCGTTTGATTTGACCTAGTTTTGTTGCAGCAAAATAAGTTTGTGGTCCAAACTCATCAACGATTTCTGCATAAAGAACACACTCATCCGTTGCAAAATTAGTAATTGTTTGTGATAAGTGTTCACCAATATCTTTCCAACGAATATCTGTCAACTCATGAACTGGACGATAAATCACATTTCCAAGATTTGTGAAAATCAGCAAATGCTGTGTCGTCTTAGCTTGAGAGACAAAAATTAGCTCATCATCATCACGTTTACCAATTTCTTCAACTGTAGAAGCATTAAATGAACGTGGACTTGTACGTTTGATGTAACCACCTTTTGTCACGCTGACAAACGTGTCTTCTTCCACAATCAAGCTTGTAACATCAATTTCGATTGTTTCAGCTTCTGCTTGCAATTCTGTTAAACGTGGGTTGGCAAATTTTTTCTTAACTTCACGTAACTCACGTTTCATGACGTTATACATGGTACGCTCGTCACCGATAATAGCTTTAAGCATAGTAATACGTTCACGAAGTTCTGCTTCTTCGTTTTCAAGCGCAACAATATCAGTATTTGACAAACGATACAATTGCAAGGTAACAATTGCTTCTGCTTGCTCTTCTGAAAAATCGTAGCTGACTTTTAGGTTTTCCTTAGCATCAGCTTTATTTTCAGACGCACGAATAAGCGCAATAACATCGTCAAGAATCGAAATCACACGAATCAAACCTTCGACAATGTGAAGACGTTTTTCAGTTTTTTCTTTATCAAATTTTGAACGTGCAATGATAATTTCTTTACGGTGTGCAACGTAACTTGTCAACATCGGAATAATACCAACTTGACGCGGTGTGTAGTTATCAATGGCAACCATATTGAAATTATAGTTAACTTGCAAGTCAGTATATTTCAAAAGATAGTTGAGAATAGTTTGTTCGTCAGCATCTTTTTTAAGTTCAATAGCAATGCGAAGACCATCACGGTCTGATTCGTCACGAACTTCCGCAATGCCAGGAACTTTATTGTTCACACGAACATCATCAATCTTCTTAACAAGTACTGCTTTATTGACTTCGTAAGGAATTTCTGTGACAACAATTTGTTTTTTGCCACCACGGAGAGTCTCAATATCAGTACGTGAACGAACAACAACACGTCCTTTACCAGTTTCGTAAGCCTTACGAATACCATCCTTACCTTGGATAATCGCCCCAGTAGGGAAATCTGGCCCAGGCAAGAATTCCATCAATTTATCTAATTTGGCATTTGGATGGTCGATAAGGTAAACAACCGCATCAATCACTTCAGCCAAGTTGTGTGGCGGAATATCAGTTGCATATCCAGCTGAAATACCTGTTGCACCATTAACCAAAAGGTTTGGAAAGGCAGCTGGCAAAACAGTTGGTTCTTTTTCGGTATCATCAAAGTTCCAAGCAAATGGAACAGTATTTTTATCAATATCGTGAAGTAAGTAGCCAGCAATCTCTGACAAACGTGCTTCAGTGTAACGCATGGCTGCCGGTGGATCACCGTCCATAGAACCATTGTTACCATGCATTTCAATCAAGGTTTCACGATTTTTCCAATCCTGACTCATGCGCACCATAGCGTCATAAATAGATGAATCACCGTGTGGGTGGAAATTACCCATAACGTTACCGACAGATTTTGCCGATTTACGGAAACCTTTATCAAAAGTATTGCCGTCCTTATTCATCGAATAAAGGATACGACGTTGAACAGGCTTCAAACCATCACGAATATCTGGCAAAGCCCGCTCTTGAATAATATATTTGGAGTATCGTCCAAAACGATCCCCCATAATGTCTTCAAGAGACATATTTTGTACATTTGACATGTTTCTTATCCTTTTTATCACAAATAAATAATTAAACTTGAGTCGCTTTGTCTAAAATACGCTTTACATAAACATATTTATGTAAACTCGATCAACTAAACGTTAAAAAAGTTTCTCCAGAATCAGAGAACTATGAGCTTAGAACACTGTATTTTCTTCTAGAGTGAATTTAACGTTGTCTTCAATCCATTTACGACGTGGCTCAACTTTGTCGCCCATAAGAACATTGACACGGCGTTCAGCACGCGCCAAGTCTTCAATCGTTACACGAATCAAGGTACGTGTTTCAGGATTCATAGTTGTTTCCCAAAGCTGGTCAGCGTTCATTTCACCAAGACCTTTGTAACGTTGCAATTGAGCCCCTTTACCAAATTTTTGACGAAGTTCTTCTAGCTCACCATCTGTCCAAGCATACTCAACTTGCTCTTTTTTTCCTTTTCCTTTTGACATTTTGTACAAAGGAGGAAGGGCAATATAAACATGTCCAGCTTCAACAAGCGGGCGCATGTATCGGTAAAAGAATGTTAACAAAAGTGTCTGAATGTGAGCACCATCGGTATCCGCATCGGTCATGATAATAATCTTATCGTAGTTTGAATTCTCAACTTTAAAATCTGCACCGACACCTGCACCAATCGTATAAATCATGGTATTGATTTCTTCATTTTTTACGATATCAGACATTTTAGCTTTTGCTGTATTTAAGACTTTACCACGCAATGGTAAAATGGCTTGAAACTTACGATCTCGTCCTTGTTTAGCTGAACCACCGGCAGAATCCCCTTCGACCAGATAAAGCTCATTTTTCTTAGGATTTTTAGACTGCGCTGGTGTCAATTTACCAGAAAGTAGCCCTTTGTCTTTCTTACTCTTCTTGCCGTTACGAGATTCATCACGCGCTTTACGTGCTGCTTCTCTCGCATCACGCGCTTTAATCGCTTTGCGAACAAGATTTGATGCTACTTCACCATTTTCCAAAAGGAAGAAAGTCAATTTTTCAGAGACAATACTATCAACAATCGGACGAGCTAGTGGGCTTCCGAGTTTGTCTTTCGTTTGCCCTTCAAATTGCAAGTGTTCTTCTGGGACAAGGATAGAAAGCACAGCTGAAAGACCTTCACGATAATCTGAACCTTCAAGATTCTTATCTTTTTCCTTCAAAAGTCCTGACTTACGAGCATAGTCGTTCATTGCTTTAGTAATAGCTGATTTCAGACCAGTCTCATGAGTACCACCGTCTTTTGTACGAACATTATTAACAAAAGAAAGAATATTATCAGAGAAACCATCATTGTACTGAAGAGCAACCTCAACTTGGAAGCCTTGGTCTTCACCAGTTACCCAAATGACTGGTGTCAATGTTTCCTTGTCTTCGTTAAGATACTCAACAAAATCTTGAACACCATTTTCATAGTGGAATTCCAAATGTTCTGCTTCTTCTGGACGTTCGTCTGTTAATGTCAATGTGACATCTTTAAGCAAGAAGGCTGATTCTTTCAAACGTTCAGCAATAGTATTGAACTTGAAATCTGTCGTTGAAAAAATCTTATCATCAGGCATAAAGGTAACAGTTGTCCCTGATTTTGATTTAGGTGCTGTACCAATTTTTTTAAGTGTTGTTACAGGTTTTCCACCATTTTCAAAACGTTGTTTGTAAACTGCACCATCTCGAGTGATTTCAACTTCAAGCCAACTTGAAAGTGCATTAACAACCGAAGAACCTACACCGTGTAGCCCCCCAGAAGTCTTATAACCTCCTTGACCGAATTTACCACCAGCGTGAAGCACCGTGAAGATAACTTCTACCGTAGGAATCCCCATAGCGTGCTTACCAGTTGGCATACCGCGCCCTTGGTCTTTTACGGTAACACTACCATCTTGGTTAAGAATGACATCAATCTGATTACCAAAACCAGAAAGCGCCTCATCAACGGCGTTATCAACAATCTCCCAAACTAAGTGATGTAGTCCTGTCGCATCTGTTGAACCGATGTACATTCCGGGACGTTTGCGTACAGCATCCAGTCCTTCTAATACTTGAATGGCATCGTCATTATAATTATTTACGTTAATTTCTTTTTTAGCCAAAAGCGACCTCCAAATAATTCATCTTTTTTATCTTACAAGTTTTTTCAGATTTTTGCAAAAAAAAATCAAAAACAATGACGATTTTACAAGGAAAATCACCAATTTTTGCATGAAATAGTATATCAAATTTAAAGCGTTATCACAAATTTGCTTTGATTTTTCAAGTTATTTATTTTTCAAATTTTCCCTTTTCATAACGGTCTATTATGTTATAATGAAAACATGAAAATTTTAGTTATGATTGTGATTGCTTACTTGTTGGGCTCAATCCCAACTGGACTTTGGATTGGTCAGTACTTCTACCACACTAACTTAAGAGAGCATGGTAGCGGAAACACTGGAACGACCAATACTTTCCGAGTACTAGGCGCTAAAGCAGGTATCATTACATTTATTATTGATATGCTAAAAGGGACTCTAGCAGCTCTCCTACCGGTTATTTTTAGCACTCCAGAGGTATCTGCAGTTTTGATTGGTTTGTTTGCTATTATCGGACACACTTTCCCGATTTTTGCAAACTTTAAAGGTGGTAAAGCTGTTGCAACAAGTGCTGGTGTCCTTCTTGGATTTGCACCGCTATTTCTTCTTTATCTTGTTGTAATCTTTGTTATCACTCTTTATCTTTTCAGTATGATTTCATTATCAAGTGTTGTTGCAGCTGGCGTTGCAGTGCTTAGCGTTCTGATTTTCCCAGCCTTTGGCTTTTTGCTACCACACTATGATTTGTTATTTACTTTGCTGATTATCCTTATTGCAAGTATTATTATTGTACGACACAAAGATAATATTACACGTATCCAAAACCACGAGGAAAACTTGGTTCCTTGGGGATTAAATCTAAGTCATCAAGAAAAAACTAAAAAGGACTAGCTTTAAGCTAATCCTTTTCTTCTGCACTTTATTAAGCTTGATAAACAACTTCACCGTCACAGATAGTGTATTTGACCACACCTTGTAGTTTTTCACCGATAAATGGCGAATTTGAGGCCTTAGAAGCAAATTTATCAGAAACGATGCGTTCTTCCTTATCAGCGAAGATAACGATGTCTGCAGGGCCATTTTCAGCCAAATAACCCGCATCAAAGTCATACATTGATGATGGATTGATAGTCATCTTAGCCAACAATTCTGAAAGTGTCAAATCACCTGTAGCTACTAAGTTGGTCAAGCCGAGTGACAATGATGTTTCAAGTCCTGTCATACCTGATGGGGCTTTTGTAATGTCTTCGACATTCTTTTCATCAGCGTGATGTGGTGCATGGTCTGTCGCAATCACTGAAATAACTCCAGATTTCAACCCTTCGATAACAGCCAAGCGGTCTTTTTCCGTACGAAGTGGCGGATTCATCTTAGCTGCAGAACCTTTAATCAAAAGTAAATCCTCTGTTTTTGAGAAATGCTGCGGTGCTGCTTCTGCAGTCACATTAGCACCTAAATGTTGAGCAAATTCAACCACTTTCACAGATTCAGCTTTTGATAAGTGTTGGATGTGTAAATGAGCACCACGGTCGTAAGCAATCATAACATCACGCGCAATCATGCTATATTCTGCCACACCTGTAGCACCACAGAAATGAAATTTATCATGTGCAATATGCTCATTAAATCCAAGAATACCATTTAACTCAGGATCTTCTTCGTGCACAGCAACAAACGTATTATTTTCTTTTGCCAAATCAAGCGCTTCTTTTAAAATTTTTGAACTTTGAAGCGGAATACCATCATCAGAAAAGCTAAGTGCTCCATTTTCAAGTAATGCTTTGAAATCTGTCAAATTTTGACCATCGAAATTTTTAGTGACAGTCGCATTTGTATAAACGTGAACTTTTTCTTTGCTAGCGCTAGCTAGTACTTCTTTCAATGTTTTAACATCAGAAATGGTAGGTGTCGTATTTGCCATCATGACAACTGAGGTAAATCCTCCCGCAGCTGCTGCGAGTGCACCAGTGTGAATATCTTCTTTGTGTGTTTGGCCAGGTTCACGAAAATGAACGTGAATATCCACCAAACCAGGTGCCACAACAAGCCCTGTCGCATTAATCACTTCAGCGCTAGCTTCTTCAATAGAATCAGCAATTTTCACGACTTTTTTACCATCAACAAGAACATCCGCTACCTGATCAAAACCAGATTTTGGATCAACGACACGACCATTTTTAATAAGTAACATGTTAAACTCCTATTATTTCAACCAATCAATTGGTTCAAGGCCATCCTCTGTTAAGTAAGCATTAGCTTTTGAGAAAGGATGACTACCAAAAAATCCTCGATAAGCTGAGAGTGGACTTGGATGCGCACTTTCAATGACATGGTGAATCGGATTAGTAATCAAAGCTTTTTTCTTACGAGCAAATCCGCCCCACAAGATGAAAACAACTGGCGTTTCTTTTTGATTGACCACCTTGATAATAGCATCTGTGAATGGTTCCCAAATTTGGCCAGCATGCCCATTAGCTCGACCCGCAGGAACAGTCAGACAAGCATTTAATAGAAGCACTCCTTGTTGAGCCCACGGTGTCAAATCATGATGATCACGTTGCCCTAAATCTTCAGCCAATTCTTTCAAAATATTTTGAAGAGATGGCGGAGCGGGAATATCTTCTGGCACTGAAAATGATAGTCCTTGTGCTTGATTAGGACCATGGTAAGGATCCTGACCAATGATAACGACTTTAACATCTTCTAATGCAGTTGTCTGAATCGCATTAAAAACTTTTTCACGTGGCGGATAAACCAATTCCTGATGATAAACACTATCCATAAATTGATTAATTCGTCCAAAATAATGCTCTGGTAATTCCTGTTTGATTAACTCATGCCAAGTTGAATGTTGCATGTTCACTCCTCGTTAGTTTTAGTATTTCCCTACTAAATCCAGCTTTTCTTTTGCCAAGACATGACCATCCATAGCATGTAGCAAATCATTCATGTAAAATCCATTTTCCAATGGTAATTCACAATCTAAAGCGTAGACTGTAAGGGTATAAATATGGTCTTTATCCGGTGGATATGGCCCCATATAGCCATCATAAATATCAGAATTGTCCTCATTTAAAAATTTGCTAACTAAGCTGTTTTTACCATGTGTATGCTTAGCATCCAAACGAGAGAAATCTTCAGGAACTGCTGTCATATCTGCTGGCACATTAGCAACTACCCAATGAATGTAAGCAAAGCCACAAACTGGAATCGAGTCATAATCTACAAATGTCCAAGCAAATGTTTTAGTCCCTTCAGGTACATCCTCAATCGAGAACGGAAAAGAAATTACCGCATTTCCTCTCACCTGAACGCTTGCTTTTTTAGCATAAGCATCTGGTAAAATATTATCTTTAAATGTTGATGATAGTTTCATTATAACTCCTTTCAACCTTTAAACCAAGAAGGCCACCAAAGTTTTTTAACCTTAGTAGCCAAATACTAACTTTTTAGTCACGCCAAGTTTCTTGATTTTCTTTAAATTTACGCAATAAATTCAAATCATCTGCAGTGATGTAACCTTGAACTTTAGCAACTTTGATTAATTCTGTGTAATTAGAAAGTGTTACAAGTTTAACACCTGCTTTTTCAAAGTTTTCAGCTGCTTTTGGCAATTCATAAGTGAAAATTGCTACAACACCAATAACATCAGCACCTTCACGTTCTGCCGCAGCAACCGCATCAAGCACTGAACCACCAGTTGAGATAAGGTCTTCAACGACAACCATTTTTTGACCTTTTCTTACACGACCTTCGATTTGGTTACCTGCACCGTGATCTTTTGGTTTACTACGAATGTAGGCAAACGGAAGGTTCATCTTGTCAGCAATAATGGCACCGTGTGGGATACCTGCTGTTGCAGTACCAGCGATGACTTCAACTTCTGGAAACTCTTCTTTGATTTTTTCAACAAAACCATTTTCAATCAAGGTACGTGTTTCAGGGTATGACAAAGTCACGCGGTTATCTGTGTAAATTGGTGATTTAATACCAGAAGCCCAAGTAAATGGATCATTTGGTTTCAAGTAAACAGCTTGAATATCAAGCAAATCTGATGCAATTTGAGATGCTAAAGTCATAGTATTCCTCTTTTCTAAACTTAAAAAAATTATATTTAGCGTTAGTATTCAAATACTAAGCGTTCCATTCGTCGTAAATAGCTTTGTAAGCTGCAACCGGATCTTCTGCCTTTGTAATTGGACGTCCAACAACAATATAGCTTGATCCAATTGCACTTGCTTGACTCGGCGTCATAACACGTTTTTGGTCTCCAACAGCTGATCCAGCTGGTCGAATACCAGGCGTCAGGCAAATAAAATCATCTGATGTTTCATCCTTGATTACAGCTACTTCATTTGCCGAGCAAACGACACCGTCAAGCCCAGCCTCTTGAGTTTTCTTGGCATAATGCAGAACTGACTGAACAAGACTTGTCTGGATATTTTGGTCAGATTTCATTTGCTCATCAGATGTTGACGTTAACTGAGTAACAGCGATAAGTTTTGGACCTTGCCCAAGCCCTTCACGCGCAGCTTTCATCATCTCAACACCACCAGCTGCATGGACATTAGTCATATCCACACCCAGATTTGAAAGGACACGCATAGCTGATTTAACAGTATTTGGAATGTCGTGCAACTTCAAATCTAGAAAAACTGAATGTCCAAGAGATTTGACATAGCGTACAACCTCTGGTCCTTCAGCATAATAAAGTTCCATACCAATCTTGACATAGAGCTTTTCATCAGCTGGAAACAAAGCAAGAAATGATTTCACATCATCAAATGATGGAAAATCAAGAGCAATAATCGGACGACTTTCGTGCATTTTTTCTCCTTTTTCTATAAAGAAAACCCCGCCCGAGGGCGAGGTTACACGAAAACTAGGGTAGCAAACACCCATTAGTCAAAGAAAATATCTTTTTATTTTTTTCACGAACCTTTCTCGCCTCTCTGGACTCAATTAAAGGTTATTCAATTGTAATTATTATAGCTTTTTTGAATTTCAAAGTCAAAAATTTACTGACTTTTTAATAAAATAGCTGAGCTTATTTGCCGCGTAATTCTTGTCTGACTTCACGACGAAGTGTTTCAAGATCAGTGATACCATATTGATCCATGACCTCAGGCAAACGGTCGATGATATTAGGACACGCATATGGATCAGCAAAGTTGGCTGTTCCAACACCAATAGCTGACGCGCCAGCAATCATCATCTCAAGCGCAGCTTCTGCCGAATCAACACCACCCATACCGATAATCGGTAAATCAGAACTCTGAGCCACTTGACGAATGAGCTTAAGCGCAACTGGAAAGACTGCTGGACCACTCATCCCACCTGTACCATTGGCAATAATGGGTTTACGAGTCTTCAAATCAAAACGCATACCAACCAAAGTATTAATCATGGTAAATCCTGTCGCACCAGCTTCTTCGACTGCTTTAGCAACCGTTGTAATATCAGCAACACTCGGTGTTAATTTCACATAGACAGGAACCTCAGAATTCTCAACACTAGCCTTAACAGCAGCGTATGCTAATTCTGGCACCTGACCAATCAAAAGCCCATGATTTCCATGGTCAACGTTTGGACATGAGATGTTAAGCTCGATAGCCTTGACGTTTGGTGCTTTTGAGATTTTTTCTGACACATAAGCGTATTCATCATTTGAAAAACCAGCGACATTTGCGATGATTGGTAATTCTGGGAAATGCTCAGCTAACCACGGAAGTTTTTCTGACAAAACCACATCAACACCTGGATTTTGAAGACCAATAGCGTTCAACATTCCTGAAGGTGTTTCTGCCACTCGAGGCGTAGGATTTCCAAAACGCGCTTCCTGTGTCGTTGCCTTAATCATGATAGAACCAAGTTTATCCAAATCATAGTATTTGGCATATTCTTGCCCAAAACCAAAACAGCCAGACGCTGGCATAATCGGATTTTTCAAATCAAGTCCTGGAAGACTAACTGCTAAACGATTTTCTGACATCATCTTACCTCCCTATAAAATGATTTTACCAGTTTCAAAGACTGGACCATCTTCACAGACACGTTTGTTAGCTGCATCTTGAGCATTTTTCAGATGAACAACGCAAGCGTAACAAGCCCCCATACCGCAAGCCATGCGAGATTCCATTGACAAAAAGGCATGTGGGTGATTTTCAAATTTCTTGTCAACATATTTGAGCATGCCTGGCGCACCACAAGAATAAATTGCATCAAAGGTGTGTTTTTCGACCAACTCATCAACAACCGTTGAGACATAACCTTTAATCCCGTATGAGCCATCATCAGTTGTCACATATACCTCACCGTAAGCTGAAAGTTCATCTTCCAAAATCACTGCGTCTTTATTGGCAAAACCAAGTACAGAAATCACTTTTACACCTTTGGCAGCAAGTTGCTTAGCTGTTTCAACCAATGGTGGAACCCCAATTCCTCCACCGATAAGCAAAGCTGTTTGTCCAGCAGATACTACTGACAGATCAAAACCATTTCCCTGAGGTCCCATAGCATCGACACGGTCACCTGCTTTTAGCTGTGATAAAATTGCTGTACCAGCACGTTCAACACGATAAACAATCGTTGCAATTTTATTTAACTTATCAATCTGACAGATTGAAATTGGACGACGAAGTAGCTTGCTTGGATCTGGAACACGAAGATGCAAGAACTGCCCTGGAGCCATATCCAAAACCATCTCACCAGAAAGTTTCATCTCAAAAATACGAGGTGCAATCTCTCTTTGACTAACAATCAACAAATCTTCTTTTAGCACAGATGCTTTTTCTTTAGAAGTCATAGTCTTCCTTTCACACAAAAAAACCTCGCCAGAAGGCAAGGTTACAGCAAAATAAGCAGTGTACACAAACGCATACACACACCTTTTATTAGAGATAAAACTCTTTTTTACAGTAACCTTGAAAGTCTCTCTGGACTTAATTAAAGGTTTTCAAATTTTTATTATTATATCGCTATTTTTTTTGATTGTCAACACTCATTTACAAAAAAAACGCCCAAAGGACGTTTTTACTATTCATAAGCTTTATAAGAATAAACATGTAAATCTGAGCGATGATAAAATGGTGATAATTCAGACATTAGCGTTTCAAAACGGCTGTCCTTCATCAAAATATCTCCTCCATAAACCAAAAGATTGATTGGTTCAGTCGGCTCACTAATCAAGTTTCCTTCTTTATCAAAAACTTCTTTTGGACGTTTTCGAATATCATCTAAAATATTTTCCAAAAGAATCAAGCAATCTGATACATTATCAAAAGCTCCATAGAAGCGGTCAAAAGCATTGTAAAACTTGATTTCATGCTTCAAATCATCTCTAGCATCCAAGACACACACCAGACCTTTATGGTCAAATAAAAATCTGCGGAATTGCTTAATGGCATCTTCACGAGTAATTTCTGGATAGTCAGACTCTTTTTTGTCTTCTTCCTCAATATCAGATACTTCGCTATCATTAGTTGATACTTTTTCATCAAAGTCAGTTGATTCTGCTTGATTATCAATTTCAGATGTTCCTAACTCTTCTGATTCAGTAAGTTCATCATCAACTTCTTGCTCAGCAATTTCAACAGAAACTTCTTTAGGTGCTTCATCCTCTGAATCTTCTTGTTCTGATTTTTCTTCAGAAAATTGACTTGGTTCTTCTTGAGCAACTTTCTCATCCTCAACAGAATCTTCTGGCTCAGACTGAACTGCTACCTCATCATCAGTTGCGCCATTTTCTTCTTCAGCTGGCACTTCTTCTTGAGAAGAGCTTTCTTCAACTGATTCAGGTTCCTCTGACACTTCAGAAACAGCAGGTTCAGCTGTATCCTCATCAGCTTCTTCACTAACTTCAGGGGCAACTTCTTCTAACTCAGTTGGTCCAAGAACTTTTTCTGGGTTTACAGTGTTTTCTCTCTTTGCCAATTCTTTTGCCAGCAATTCTGGAATCGACTCTTCTTTATCTTCTTCGCTTTCAGTGTAAACTTGCTCTGATTTTCTTGGAACTAAAGCATCGATCTTAGCAAATAATTCAGCTTTTTTGACCTCTCTTTTTTTATACTCAACAACTTGTAGAGGGTCAATCAAAACAGGGTATTCAGACTCTTCCTTGATTGACATATTAGTCACTCGCAAAGACGTAAACACATCAATCAAAACTCCGAAAACACGCTGACGATTGTCACCTAAAATCGCTTGGAAAACTGACTTAGACTCACAAATCTCTAAAACGTGATCAATGCCACGCACCCAGCTACCCACAATATCCAAAGCATGATTCATCAATCTGAATGAAGGCTCGTCATACCAAAAAGTTGATTTAATCAGTTTTTCTTGCTTAGAAAGCGCATCCACAGCAGACAAAATTTCACCTAACTCTGATTGGACAGTATTAAGTGAAAAAGAATCACCAAGCAATGATGGTGTCTTTTCGACCAAAACAATCTCATCTCTGAAAAGTGTTAGGTAATGAATGCTGACGAGTAACTTTTGAATTAATAAACGATGCCCATTTGAATTTGTATCTTTCATCACTACCACCACACTCACCTTACAATTTATATTACATTTCTATTACAGTACGTTACTACTAATATATCACATAATAGGTAAAAGGACAATGAAAAAAAGGAAGAAGACTCAAAAATTAAAGAAAAACCGAACGAGGGAAAAATTGTAGAAAATGAGAAAAATTTACATATAGCAGATGATTTTGAAATACCATCCTATTTTTTAAGTATTAAACAAAAAAACGAGGGCTTACACCCTCGTTATTAATCATTATTTTTTAACGTCTTGTTTGTAGAACTCTTGCAAAGCTTCTTGCCATGTTGGAATGACAAAGCCAGTAGCTTTAGCTTTTTTAAGACTCATTGTTGAGTTAAGTGGACGTTTTGCTTTTGCTGGGAATTGGCTTGAATCAACTGGTTTAACGACAACATCAGTATCTTTCAAGATTTCAACCGCAAAGTCATACCAAGTTGTATCTTCATCAGCATCATTTGACAAGTGGTAGTAACCAAATTCTTTTTGGTTTTCTGTCAAATAAGTCATGAATTCTGCCAAAGTACGAGTCCAAGTTGGACGACCGTGTTGGTCATTAACAACAGTCAATGTGTCATGAGTTTTGGCAAGATTTTGCATTGTGAAGACGAAGTTTTTACCGTAGTTACCAAATACCCAAGCAGTACGGATGATGTAAAAGTTTTTAGCGTATTTTTCAACTGCTTCTTCACCCAAACGTTTTGTACGACCGTATTCAGTTTGAGGATCTGGTGTATCATCAACTTCCCATTCTTGACCAACTGGTTTTTTACCATCAAAAACATAGTCAGTTGAAATGTAAACAAGAGTTGCACCATATTTTGCTGCAGCTTTAGCTACGATTTCAGTACCTGTCACGTTGATAGCATAATCAAGTTCTTTACCTTCATCTTCAGCCGCATCAACCGCAGTATATGCCGCACAGTGGTAAACAAGTGTTGGTTTTACTTGTGCAAATACTTCATCAACTTTTTCAGCATTAGTGATGTCCATTTCTGCAACGTCAACCGCTACATACTCCTCACCACGTTCATCCAAAAGATAACGTAATTCTGTTCCTAATTGCCCATTGGCACCTGTAACTAAAATCATTTTAGCACTCCTCGTTTTTTTAATATCTAAAGGCCTGTAAACCTTTTAAATCATTCCCTACTATTTTACACTATTTTTTCAGAAAAAGCAGTAATTGAAAGGAAGATTACCCAATCTTTAGCAAGATGAACACAAAAAAATCCCATATGACTAAAGATTAAAGAGACCAAACTATAAACTTTAGATAAATCATATGGGATTGATAGCGTTATAATGTAAAGCTGTGTAAAAATAAAGATAAAACCTGCTAGCTAATTACCTCATTAGATAAAGAATTACAAATTACCATGTTAATTATTAATAACGAAATTATATATTCGTTCGCAATTCATAGCATCTTTTCTATCAAAAAATTCAGTTACCCTATTTCTATATTTCTCTTCAATCAAACAATTTAAACGTAAATACTGTTGAATATAATTCAAAAAATCGTCAAAAGTTGTTATTACTGGGCCAAATCCATCTTTTTCATAAGAAAAATAACCCTCCCCATAGTGATTTTCCCTATACTTTTCATAGTCAAAGTGAGCATATATAACCGGTTTTTCCATATAAGCAAAATCAAATGCAACACTAGAAAAATCAGTTACCATAATTGAAGACTCTTTCATCAACTTTTGTACATCATCATTTTCCTTTTTACCAATTATAATATGGCTATCTTTACTATCAAATAAAAAAGAATAAGGTTGAAAAGCGTAATGTAGATAAAAAACTATGTTTGCATTATTTTTTTTTAAAATTTCGATTAATTCTTTAGAGTTAATCATATCATTATAAAATGAATAAAAGTCACTATTTTTAAAATCTTGAATTTCTTTAGGTGTAGGATTATTATAATCTTCTGGTATCAACCATTTTCTAAAAGTCGGCATAACTAAAATTTGTGGTTTTTGTCTATCTGATAAATCATTTAATCCATCAAATCTACAAAAACCAATATTTTGTGCAACCTGTTTTGGATAATTTAAGTTTTCAACAAAAAAATTGCGTTCCTTATCAGATGCACAACAAACAAGTGAAACGTTATCAGAATATCTATAATCCATTTTTGCTTCATAGTCCTTTGTTACACCGTGCTGAAGCCAGTATAGTTTTTTTCTTTTATTCTTAAGTATAGTCCTCGAAAGTCGCTTAGCAATTGGATATAGGTAAGATTGCGAAGAAACCATTTTTTCAGATAAAAAATAATAATAGTAATGTTTGAAAGAGTCATAAAAAATAATTTTTGAATTGTAGTTAGATAATTTTACTAAATCAGGACTGTTTTTCTCTATTATATAGAAGACATTCTCATTTTGTCTTTGCATTGCATATTTAAAAAAATAATATCCATTATCCCTAGCTTCATCTTTCTTTTCAGATACTAAAATAATTCTTTTATCTTTTTTATCAAATGTAAAAAGGTAAAGAATATATGCAGCAAGTAATTTAGGCATCTTCAAAAATTTATTCATAATTAATCAACCTCTTCTGTAACCACTAAGGCAGAATTATCTTCAAAATTAGCCCTAGTATCATACTTCTTAAAATATTCTTCATTGACAGAACTTAGCTTATAAAAAACATCCCCTCTAGCCATTTTATTTCTGAATTCACTCTTAGATTTTATTATATAATGGTTAATTTGAATATTTGGTGTTTTATTTCCAAAAGAATCATAACTTCCTAAGCTGACAATATCATTTACATTGACAGGTGGCAGTGCAATTCGTCCATTTTTTGCCCACATATGATGATGGAATGCATTATTCTGCCTCAATTTTGAATCAAAATCATACGAAGTATTAAAAAAACACTTTCCAAAATTCATCAATTTATCCCAACTCATGACAAAATCTTCTGTCACTGGTCGTTTAGTATCTCTTTCATGGATTCCACTAGATCCAAATATTTTCCAGTAAATCTTAACTACTGGTCTATTTTCCAATTTAGTTAATTCGTTAATAAAATTCACACCATTTAACGGCGTAATAAATTCATCTATATCGATAAATCCTATCCAACTAGATTCACTTTTAAATTTAAAAATACAATCTTCATATGCACTTAATTGACCTTGCTCTACAGGCCAATTAATTAAATCTACAATACCTGTTTGAACATATGGTCGTAGCACTGATTCATAATTATCATCTGAAAAGTTATTATATAAATAAAAATGATCAATGCCTATTTTTAAATGGTAATCAATCCACTCTTTTAAGTACAATCCTTCATTTTTAAATATACCACATATAGAAGCATAATGTTTTTTCTTCTTAAATTTTACTTTTTTCGCATTCAAAAGCATTTTATAGTAAATCGAAGCACACCAACCTAAGCTTCTTTTAAATAAATATTTGACTCTTGAACTCTGTGGCTCTACAAAAATAAAATCTCTATTCTCTTTAATCATAATGATACACCTATATCCTTTTCCAACTGTTTTCTTCTTTATCCCAACATTTTATCACTTTAGCAGGATTACCAACAGCAATTGAATTATCTGGGATTGACTTGGTCACAACAGAGTTAGCACCTATTACACAGTTATTTCCAATGGCAACATTGGGTAAGACAATAACTCTCTCCCCTATCCAACAATTATCTCCAATAACTATTGGACCTGTGGAGAGATCTTGTTTAGAAAAAGGTTTTCCATCTTTTAATGAAATACCATGATTCAATGTGACTAGCAAAACATTTGACGCAATTAATGCGTTTTTACCAATCTGGATTTTATCAGCATTATTAACTGTAAAAAAATCTCCAATATATGAATCATCACCAATATATAATGAAGCTTTATATTGTTTTCCTTCATATTCAGTGAAATTATGAAGTTTATAATATTTTCCAATCCTAATATTTTTTCCAAAATGAAATGTTTCTGGGCCAATAATAGATACTCTATTCTCCAATTTTGCACCACTTAGCAATCTAATTTTAAAAAAATTAAATTCTTTAAGTAATTTATTTATACATTTCTTTATCATAAGTTACTCCTTCAAACTTCAATACATATCCATTCTTTACGAAATATTGAGGCCTCTCGTCCATCAGCATACCACTTTACTGGTGCTATAACAATTTTATTATCTTCATCACTTAAATATTCAATCCACCAGCTAAACGATGAATTTGAAAGTATGAAATGTTTACACGCTTTCATTAGGACTATCTTCTCTTCAAGAGTGTTTCCAGCTTTTTCATACAAAGAAGGTAACGAAGTCTTATAATTTTCCCTAACCCAATTTGGATCATCTGAAAAATAAACTAAAGTTGGATTTAATACTTGTTTTTCTATTTTAGATATTGCGTTTTCAAAATACAAGTCGTCACATACAAAATGTTTTTTCTTAAACAATTCATTATTGATATAGTCCCCTCGTCTTACAGAAATACAAACACTATTTGATTTTTTAATTTCTTCCAGAAACTCTTTATTCTCGCTTGATAATTTTAAATCCTCTATTGAAAATTCATCAAAAAGTATTTCTTTTATGTCATCGAAATACCGCTCACTTTGAAAAAATCCTGATAAGTATATATCCTTTCCATTTTTAAATTTTATTGGAGAATAGATATCACTATCATTTACAAAAACATTAAATTTTGAAAGTAGTTTATAATACCACTTATTAAATTTTGAAGTATTTCTAAATATCTTCTTTAGTGCTCTAAAAAATAATGATGAACTAGTTGCATAGAATGGCAACTTTCGCTTATCACAAACTTCAATATTTGGGTTTAATTTAAAAATACCAAGGCTATATTCATAGTTTTTGTACCTTTTTTTCAGATAATATGTATTCAATTGAATTTTTTGACCTGTCTCTGCCTGTAATTTTCTAGCACAAGCATAAATAAACATCTGATTACCAAGATTTCCCTTTATATCTACATATATCATATGTGCATTTTTACCCCTCTTTAACATAAAATGGATTGTACCCAATTTTTAACTTTTTCTTGAATATAAATAGATAAATTAATGAAAAAATAAAATATGTTGAAACGCCTAATAATATTTGAATTATTAACGAAAGGTAACTTAAACCTAATGCTTTTTGTAAATTAATATTAACCCAAAGCATAACTCCACCAATAATAGTAAACGGAATCATTTCAACTAAATATCTTACAATTGGCAATTTATGCCTTGTAAACCATAGCTGAATTGTACAAATTAAAAATTCGGCAATTATGGTACTTACTATCGCTCCTTTAATTCCCATCTTTGGTATTAATAATAAGTTGACACACAAATTAACAAACGCACCCAAAACAACTGAAATAGTGTACTCAGTATCTTTACTTTTAGGAATAAGATACTGTGATCTTATTATATCTCCAAAGGAAATAATAAATACTACAGGTGCAAGAAGTTGAATCAAATCTGAACAATACTGATAATCCAATCCATACCATAGTGAAACAAACGTTTTTGATATAGATGCTATACCAAATGCAGCCCCCATTGATATAAGACCAACAATTATTATTGACTTACCAATTGTATTCTTTAACTTATCTTCATCTCCCGTTGCATTAATATAAGAGAGACGTGGTAGCATAACTGTTTCAATAGCTGCTATAATCGATAAAGGGATTTTTATTATTTTGTCTGCATAATCATACAGCGCCACATCACCACTTCCCGATGGAGAAAGTGCCCCAACTAGAACTTTATCTAACATAGAATATATACTTGTTGAAAAAACTGAAATACTTAATACAAATAACGGTTTTATATGTGGCTTTATGTCACTATAGTCAACTTTTATAAAAGGAATATTCTTTAAGACGCTTGGAAATAGAACTACTTGACCAGCAAGTACTGAACCTGCTTTTATAAATGTGTATATTAACAGATCATTATTAGACTTTACTAAAGTAAAAATACAAACAACTTCAGCAATTTTGATTAGTAAATTTTTTATTACAACACTTTTAAAATTTTCAAGTCCATAAAATAGCCACGTAATATCAAATAAAGCTGATAGAACATATAAACCCTGAACAAAGTAAACATTTTTATCTTCAACAGAAAAGAAAAAACAGAAGAAGAAATAAGCTGTTATACAAAATAAAGATACAATTGCATGTACATAAAATAAACTCCAGAAAGTTTTTCGCAATAAGTAAATATTCTTTTTTACTTGACTAATTGTTCTTGTACCATATTTTTGAATTCCAAGCATTGCAAACAAGACAAAATAGCCACCAATCGAATAAGAATAGGAATAAATACCCAAAGTGTCCTTCGAAATTATATGAGTTACATATTTTGATAACGCAAGTGGTATTACTAAAATTATTATTTGATAAAGAGTTTGATAAGCTATATTTTTTTTTAAGTTCACTAAAATTCCTCCAACTGCTTACAAGTTAAAGCTGTTAACTTCCCTAAAATCTATACTTGTTAATAATAGTGTAAAAGGAAGCCAAAAACAATAATTTGTTAAAGTATTATCAAAAATAGAATAAATTAAGAATGACAACAAAAATAATATATATAACATGATTTTTGTAGGATCATCTACAATCTTTTTTAAAAAAACATCAGCAACTGATACGAAAAAAATAATCAATCCAATCCATCCGAGCTCTGTGTACAAATGAACATATTCATTGTGAGCTGCAGAAAAAAAAGTCAGTTGGTAATCTGTCCTTGTTTTTAGGTAACCATATCCATTACCCAAATATTTATTCTGACACAAAGAAATTATATAAGTCCATGCATCAGTTCTTCCTGAAGTATTTATTGCACCATTTGCATCATACATTCTTTCAGACAATTGCGTAAAAACTAGCTTAAGAGGAACAATACAAACTATTATTGATACAAGTAAAATAAAGAATCTCTTCCTATTTCTTAAGCAATTACGGATAAATGGTATGAAATCATATAATACTATGACTGTTCCAGCTAAAATTCCTCCTCTGGTCAATGTTGCTATCAAAAATAAATAATCGAGATACATCAAATAACTATATTTCATAATGCCCGTTCTTTTATATATGATCAGCCCTGACATCATTCCAATTAAGCAAAAAAAGGCTAAATTAGTTGATTCAGAAACACCTGCAAGACCAATATAGTCACCACGCGACAAGGGATTCACTAGCCCCAAAGGCCACAATAAAAAGCCAAGAATTATTGAAAAAAATGGCAAGTACACTAATGCTTTAAGGACACAAATTTTATGAATATCTCTAAAATTAATAACTAATGCCGTTAAGCCTGTCATAAGAGGGATAAAGGCTGTTAACCAACTCATAAAGGTATAATTATTATCAAACTTTGCAAACACGACATTAACTACCATAACTAAAGCAATAATAAAAATGTTACTCATATAACGTAACTTAATATTTAACTGCAGTATGTAGAAGAAATAAACCAACAAAAATAGTACTTTTAAGAAAACAGTTAAATCAATATTTAAAATTTTTGTAAAATTTATAGTTGTCACAAACAATAAAAAAGGTAGAACATGAGTCTTACTTTTTGTAAGAACTAATATTATTAAAATGACCAAAATTACGGCCATAACGAAAAATTTCATAAAACTTGCCCTTTATCTTAATATAAAAAACTCCAACAATTTTATAGGCGTTGAAGTAACTATCAAATACGTAAAGTGATTCATATTTTTATAATATAATCGCTTTAAAAAGCTACAATTTTCAATCAAATATATATTAGATTTCCAATCAGGAAACATTGAATTTAAAAAATCCCAATTTTTTTTCAATGATGCCCTTTTTATTTTTTTATCAGAAATTCTCATATACTTAAGCATAAAATTTCCTAATAATGTTTTTACAAACTTGCATTCAACAGCTTGTATGTATTGATGATTAACTTGTTTTGCTTTATAATAATCAATAACATTTTTAGATATAATTTGAATATCATCAATTTTTGATGAATTCGAATAAGATATTGAATTATCTCGTTGAATGTAATGTATTAATGGCTTTTTGACAATCGATACTTCATCCATTGATTCTACACTAAGTAATAATTCACAAAAAAACTGCAAATCCTCATAAAGAAGTCCTTTGGGAAAGCGCAGGTGCGTCTCAAGTAACCAATCACGTCTGTATAATTTATTCCACGCAACTACTAGTCCAGATAAGATATAACTTTCTACATCTTTGTAATTATTATCAATTTTTACGATACTTTTTGATTCCCAATCCATAAAGTAACCACAAGTGATAATTTTCTTTTTTCCCGATTCAGATTTCTTTAATAATTCTTCATACATATTCTTTTCAACATAATCATCACTATCAACGAAACTAATATATTCTCCTCTAGCATATGGAATACCAAAATTTCTCGCATCAGATAACCCCCCATTTTCTTTTGTCAGGGAAATAATTTTTCCAGGATTATTTACCACATACTCATCAATAATAAGCTGTGAATTATCCTCAGAGCCATCATTCACGACAATAATTTCAATATCTTTTTCAGTCTGTTTTAATAGCGAATTCAAACATCTTCCTATATATTTTTCAACATTGTAAACAGGCACAATAATACTAACCTTTGGCATTCTATCCATCCTTCTAAACATTTTTTTCTAAATAATCTTCAATAATATTTATTACACCATTTCTTTGAGATACATATTTTTTAAATTTTTGTTTTTTTGCTCTATCAACCAAAAAACTAATTTGATTCAAATCTAAACATTTTAGTACTAAATTACTTTCATCAAAAGATTCAGCAATCTGCACTTGGTGATTATCGACATGTTCCCCATACATCTCCAATCTCGGTACCACAATAACTGGTTTGTTTAGCTTTAATGCTTCAATTATTGTTGCAACACCACTATGGGTAATAATTAAATCACTAGATTCCATTTTATGTCTAAATTCATTTTTATCTAAAAAGTGTTTGTATTCATAATTTTGAGGAAAATAGGTAGAATTACCAATTTGACCAAATATTTCCTCATCAGTTTTTTTTGAATAAGCATCAATTGCTTGTAGCAACCTATTAAATTGAAATTTTTGAGTTCCAACTGTAACAAATATCATTTAATTTCCTTCTTTTAAAATATACCACCTACATACTTTGCCCTAGGATAGACATCAATCATTGTTTCCCATTGAACTATAAACAAATCTGCAAATCTATATACAAGTTTTCCTGTCAACGACGCATCATGAACTCGAGCAAATGATTCAATATAAACCACTTTTCCTCCTCTCAACTTCACAAAAAGACAAAAAGGAAAAGCTATCAAAGCACCCGTAGTTATAACAACGTCAGGCTTTTCATTAAAAATTATCTTGCCTGCTTTTGTAAATAATTTTAGAAAATGTAATAAGAAATACTTTTCATGACGATTTATCTGAGGAAGTGTATAGATTTTTTTCTGACAAAAACCCTCTGCCTGTGCACCATCCTCAGTCACAAAGAAAGAACTGTTTTTTTGTGCAATAGTATCCAAACACATTAATTCTTCCCAATGGCCCCCAGAAGAAGCAACAAAACACAATTTTTTTTTTGAAGCACCTTTCCTTCTAACACAAATCATCTTTTTTAATCTCTCCTTCATAATATGGTAAAAAAGAGAGTTGCAGATTTTATCTGCTCCCCTCTCTCTTCAATACTACTTTTACTGTTTTTACAATAATTTTGATATCATCGCTGATACTCCAGTTTTGAATATACTTCATATCAAGAGAAACAACTTCTTCAAAGTCGGTGATATCACTACGACCACTGACTTGCCAAAGTCCTGTGATACCAGGTTTTGTTGTCATTCGTTTGAAATGATGTAATTCATAATGGCGATACTCATCAAGCGTTGGTGGGCGAGTCCCAACAACAGACATCTCACCTTTTAGCACATTGATAAACTGTGGTAGCTCATCAAGGGACCAATCGCGAAGCTTGTGTCCAAATGGAAAGATTCGAGGGTCATCCTCCATTTTAAACATCAAATTAGTATCCAAATCGTTTTGCGCTAACAGTTCTTTTTTACGTTCTTCTGCATCTGTATACATGCTTCTGAACTTGTAAATATTAAAGACTTTACCATTTTTACCGACACGTTTTTGCTTGAAAATCAACGGTCCTGGTGATTGTTTCTTAACAATTGGAGCAATAATAACAGCTACAATACCTGTTATGATAATACCTACAATCGCACCAAGAATATCAATCATACGTTTCAAAACAAGCTGACGACATTTGACGATATTAGTTGCGGTTGTCACAAAAGTAATATCATCTAACTTTTTAATCACGCTATCAGCAACATAGTAATCTGAGTAATTACCGATCTTGACCGTTGTTGGAATGCCAAGTAGACGAATGTACCTAGCAACTTCTCTGAAGTCAGAACGATAATCTTTATTGACATAAATCTCATCTACCTGATGATTAGCCACAAAGTCTCGAATCTCATCTACCTGCCAAAGAATAGGTAACTCAGTATCTTTTTTTTCAGGACTAACATAGGCTAGAATCTGATAATTATTTTTAAGTAAAACTTTTTCAAGTTTATCCTCATCACTAAAATCAGTGACTAGTAAAATCTTTTTACTATTTTCTTTCTTAGGCGGAATACCTTTTTTAACGATTACTCTTCCAAGAAACGTTAAAGCTGCCACCACTCCAAAAAGATTAAGTAGGAAGTAATAAGACATGCTGGAAATATCAGCAATAAAGCGACACTTCCCTAAAATCAAAATAAGTGATAAAAGAACAACCGTTTTAACACCGTTTTGAATTGATGCCTTAAACTCTTGTAAACAACCTCTATTTAAAACATTTGAATACTCATCACTCAAAACACCAATGAGCACTTGAAATGCTATGAAAAGCAACGCAAAAAATTTACTCGAAAAAAAACTAAACGAATAAATACTTGCTAATATTCCATAAGCTAACAAAAGTGCCAAGATGTCAGAGAGGAGATAAAATACTTTCTTTCTCGAATCTTCGCTATACATAAGATTAAATCCCCAATCAGTCCCACTCTAAAACTTTTTATTTTACAATTACTACTTGTTACTTACTTTTTCTTTTTACCATCTTTTGATGATTTTTCATCCTTGCCATACTTACCGTATCCATAGCCATAACCGTATCCATAGCCGTATCCGTAACCATAACCGTATTTATCAGCTTTAAAGTCAAATTTATTTAAAATAACACCAAGAAAAACTGATCCACTTTGTTCCAATTGATCTTTTAGTTTTGTAATTGTACGGCGTTTATCAATACCTGGTTTTGCAACTAGAAGACTTGCATCTGAACTGTGAGCGATAATTGCCGCATCAACTACACGGCCAAGTGGTGGTGTATCGATAATGACATAATCATAAAGATCACGTACAGTTTCAATCATTCTTTCGTAATTATCATTTTGGATAAGAGATGTTGGATTTGGTGGAATCTTCCCAGAAGGGATGACCATAAGGTTATCAACTGATGTATTACAAATGACATCTGACAACTCGGCGTTTCCTGATAAATAACTAGTCAAACCATCATAAGATTCTTTTGATCTAAATGTTCCAGACATAACAGAGTTACGTGTATCAGCATCAATCAATAGTGTACGAAAGCCTGCACGCGCAAATGAGATGGCAAGATTAACAGATGTTGTTGATTTTCCTTCATTTGGTTGCGCTGAAGTCAATGCGATAACTTTAAGATTACGACCACTAAATTGGATATTAGTACGGATAGAATTGTAATATTCTTCCAGTTTTTTAATCATTTCAGCTTGTGATTTTACTAATTCTAATGTTGGCATTACAATTTCTCTCCTTACAATTTATCAGCGTCTGGTACAACACCAAGAAGTGTCAATCCAAGAACTTCTTCGATGTCTTCTGGGCGACGAATACGATCATCAAGTACTTCAGCAACCAAAATACCAATGATCGCTACGAAGGCACCAGCCAAGAAACCAATTGCTGCGTTTTTCTTAACATTTGGTGATGAAGGATGACTAGGTTTTGTTGCAGACTCAAGTGTTGTAACGTCATCAACTTTTGTAACTGCTTTAATCTTTTCAGCAGCCACTTCACGAACTGTGTTTGCGATGTCGCAAGCACGTTGAGCATCTGTGTCTGTGACTGAGATTGAAATCACACGAGTATCAGTTGGAATGTTAACTGAAATTTCACCAGAAAGCTGACCAGCTGACATTGATAGTTTTTCTTGATCAATAACTGATGCTAAAACTTCACTTGATGTAATGACTTCTTTATAGTCATTAACCAAGTATGACCCTGCTTGTAAATCCATACTACTAATATTATCAGAAGTCTTATTCACAACATAAATACGTGTTGTAGATGAGTATTTAGGCTTAATAAAGAAGACACTTCCTAAAAGAGCGATTGTTCCCACAAGCAATCCGACAAAGACGATAAAGAATTTTTTACTCCATAACTTTCTCAACAAGTACAAAACGTCAATTTCGATGCTTGCATTATCATTTGTATTCATACATTCTCCTATAAATATTTATTTTCTAATAAAGTTTTAGCATTTCCTTCAAAGAGATTATAAGCACGGCTGCTGCCATATAATTCTTCAATAATCTCACGCGCTTGATCCATATATGGTGGGCGTTTATCAAGATTATGCATATCACTCGACACAATGTGAACTAAATTCTTTTCTAAGAAATAATGAGCTCGTTTTTTAAATCTACGAAGCTTATCTCCGAAAAGTCTTGGTTTTAAGACATGTTCGCTATTAATCTGTGTGTAACAGCCCATGTTAATCAACTCACGCACACGCTCTTCATGATTTTCAAGCGCATTGTAACGTTCAATGTGAGCGATAATCGGAGTCACACCAAGCATGATGACTTGTGATAAGCCGTCATGAATTTCTTTCCATGGCGTTGCCATACTAAACTCAATCAAAGCAAACTGTGTATCATTCATACAAGGAACTTTGTGATTTTTCAATTTGTCAAGAAGCTTGTTATTATAGTAGAGTTCTCCACCATATAGGATAGTTAAGTCGTCAAACTTAGCCTCTGCTGCTTCTTTGACCTGTTTAAAGTTCTCGTAGATTTTTTCTTCTGATGTCTTAAATAAATCTCGTCTTCTGTGTGATGTTGAAACAATCGTTCGCACTCCTTGGCGATAACTTTCACCAATAAGTGCTAAACTTTCTTCAATAGTAGATGGTCCATCATCCACGTCAAAAACGATATGCGAGTGAATATCAATCATCTAACTTACTTTCCTTCCATAACGTCTTTAATGGCTTGAGAAGCTTTTGCCACACTAGCATCATCTAGCTTAATCATATAAAGACTTGATGATGGCATTGCATACGAAGTCAACTCACCAGTAGAACCTGTACCCGTCACTTCTTGTGATGTAACGGTAAACTTCTTACCTGAATCCAATTGACCGTTGACCAATTTCATCATTGTATCAAGTTTCATATCTGTCTGGATTGAATCTTGAACGTTTGAAATAATCGTTGAATAATTAGAAACTGAATTTAATGAAGTCATCTTATCTAAAATTGCTTGAATGACTTTCATTTGGTTATTACCACGGTCATAATCACCATGTTCGAGGCTATAACGTTCACGAACAAAACCAAGAGCTTTATCTGAGTCAAGCATCACGTTTCCAACTGGAAATTCATAATTACCATGAAGACTTGTAAATGCTTGACTATTGTAAACCGTAATACCACCTAAGGCATCAATCAACTTCAAGAATGAATCAAAGTTAAGTCGTGCATAGTAGTCAATGTTGATACCGTAAAGATTTTCAAGTGTCTTTTCTGAGGTTTCAACACCGTAGATACCAGCGTGGGTTAACTTATCATACTGATCAGCACCACCATCAGGAATCTTAACGTAAGAGTCACGAGGTGTCTCTGTCATCAAAATCTTATGTGTGTTCATATTGACCGTCAAAATCAAGTTGACATCTGAACGCGATACGGTTGAAATCGAACCATAAGTATCAATACCACTGATATAGATATTGAAAACGTTGCTATTTGATGCTTGTTCGTTCTCTTTGATGCTCTGCTTAATCTTGTAAGAGTAGATTGTCTTAAAGTTTGATTCGAAGTTATCATAGGACATTTCAAGCAAACTTGAATAAGCACTATTAAAGACCATAGCTTTACTTGAACCATTGATCAAGTTTTCATAAGCTTCTTGGTAAGAGTCTACCTTTTCAGTCGCTAAATCAACGCCCTTATCAGACTTAATGTGTGATAAAAGAGTATCGATATTACTACCGTCAGCTCCCGTCGGCGCTTGAACACTTGAAAGCTCAGTAACGTCTGTTACAGTACTGTTTCTTGGAACAACGACACTCATCTCAATTTCTGAATATGAGGCAGTTTCATTCATGTTGTGCGCTACATCGACTAAAGATTTGAAAGCAAATAAAGATATCGCAGCAATGGTAGAGAAAATGACCAAAAGCGATGTTGTTAAAACTTTCTTTTTCTTACGAAGCGCCAATGCCAAGCAAACTGCAAAAACAGCTACTAATACAATCGTATACACGACGTTCAGATGTCTGAATGCCAAAATCTGATGCGCATACATTGTGTACATCGTAATTCCAGCAAGCAAAGCATACAGAACCAAGAGTGCGTAGTTTACATAGGTTAGTCCTGCAAACCGAGAACGCCGCCGTGAACTCTTGTGATGTCCACCATGATGACTGTGACGATGATGATGGTGGTGATGATGCATTTCACTACCATGATGATGTGAATGAGTCGGCATTTTAATAAATCTCCGCTTCCTAAACAATTTGTTAACGTTCCTATTTTATCACTTTGTAAAATGTAATGCAATTCTAAACTTTTCTGAAACTTTACAAAGTAATTCGTTTACTTTTAATAAAACACATCGTTGATAACGTTTTATTCCGCTAGAATAAGCCATTTTAAAATAACAGTTACGTTTCAGTTACAAAACTGTAAAATTGTCTCATTTTCGAAATCATTCGTTTTTTGCTCTCGTTTTTGTACATTTTTCGATATTTTGTCCATTTTTAACATTATTTCCCAAACGATTTTTTTAGAAGTATTAAAGTGGTGTAACGAAATTCATTAGATTTTTTTAATGATACTAGATAAGTAATGTTCACTTTTTTATCGCTTTCACATCTGTAATAAAGCCGCTACTTGCGGGATTTTCTTTTTTAGGCTAAACTAAGGCTATGAGAATACAACAGTTACATTATATCGTTAAAATCGTTGAAACAGGGAGCATGAACGAAGCTGCAAAACAGCTTTTTATCACACAACCTAGTCTATCTAATGCCGTTCGAGATTTGGAGCGAGAAATGGGAATCGAGATTTTTATCCGTAACCCCAAAGGCATCACATTAACTAAAGACGGTGTAGAATTTCTATCTTATGCTCGCCAGATTTTGGAGCAAACAGCCCTTCTTGAAGAGCGCTATAAAAGCAAAAACACCAACCGTGAACTTTTTAGTGTCTCAGCGCAACACTATGCTTTCGTGGTGAATGCTTTCGTGTCTTTATTAAAAGGGACTGATATGACACGTTATGAGCTTTTCCTTCGCGAAACCCGAACATACGAAATCATTGATGACGTGAAAAATTTTCGTTCTGAGATTGGCGTTTTGTTCTTAAACAGCTATAACCGTGATGTCTTGACTAAGATGTTCGACGACAATCATTTGACCTATACAAGTCTTTTCAAAACTCGTCCACACATCTTTGTCAGCAAAAATAACCCATTAGCCAAGAAAAAAATGGTAACTATGGAAGATTTGGAGGACTTTCCTTATCTAAGCTACGACCAAGGGATTCACAACTCCTTTTACTTCTCTGAAGAGATTTTTTCACAAATTCCTCACAAAAAGTCTATCGTCGTCAGCGACCGCGCAACGCTTTTCAATCTTTTGATTGGACTTGATGGTTACACAATTGCAACTGGTATCCTAAATAGTAACTTAAATGGAGACGGTATCGTTTCAATTCCACTTGATGTCGAAGATATGATTGATATCATCTATATTCGCCATGAAAAAGCAAACCTTTCAAAAATGGGAGAACGTTTCATCGACTATCTCCTTGAAGAAGTACAATTTGATTAATAGATTAGCAAAAAAGGAACTGAAATATTTCAGTTCCTTTTTGTATTATTCTGCGATAAGTGTTTCTAGTCCGACTTTCATCATGTCTGTGAAAGTTGTTTGGCGTTCTTGTGCTGTTGTGTCTTCGTCAGCAACAAGGCTGTCAGAAATTGTCATGATACCAAGCGCTTGTACACCGTATTTTGCAGCAAGATAGTAAAGCGCTGCTGCTTCCATTTCAACGGCTTTAATACCAAGTTGACCAAGTTTGATGTTGTTTTCAGCAAAGTCTGAGTAGAATGCATCGATTGACAAAACGCTACCAACGTGAGTTGTCATACCAAGATCTTGGGCAATATGGTAAGCTTTATCAAGCAATGTGAAGTCAGCGATTTGTGGGAAATCGTATTGTGGCCATTCGTTTTTAATCATGCTTGAAGTTGTTGCTGCTGCTTGAGCAAGAACAAGTTCACGCACGTGAACGTCTTTGTTAAGTGAACCAGCTGTACCAACACGGATTAGTTTTTTAACGCCGTAAGATTGGATAAGTTCAGTTGCGTAGATTGAGATTGAAGGCATTCCCATACCTGTTCCCATAACACTGACACGGTGACCTTTGTAAGTTCCTGTGAAACCAAGCATTCCGCGAACGTTGTTAAAACATACAGCATCTTCTAAGAAGTTTTCTGCGATGAATTTTGCACGGAGTGGATCTCCTGGAAGTAAGATTTTATCTGCGATTTCGCCTTGTTTGGCTTCGATATGGATTGACATAAGAATTCCTTTCAATGAGTTGTTTTATAAAAATAGCTACCGCTACTGCAATCAATAAAATTGGAAGAGCTTGAAGTTTTTGACCTGTAAATGAGACGACTAAGCCAACCGCTGTGAGCGGTGCATTCATGGTAATAGCTAAGAACACACTTGATCCGATTAGCATAGCTGAGGCTAGTGAAATAGTTGGAAAGATTTGGCTACAAAGCGCAGCACCAAGGAATCCCAGAACTGCTCCCATTGAAAATGAGGGAGTCAAGGTTCCACCGTAAGCGCCGTTTTTTAGCGTCAGCAAGACCACAAACGCCTTGACGACAACAATCATAGCAGCATACTGAACAGTCATACCATCAAATACACCTTGCGCCATAGCTCCGCCATTTCCCAAAATCTCAGGAAAAACAAGCGATAAACTGGCTAATAGTAGAAAAGTCAGTGGTAAGCGCCATAAAATGGTGTAATCAGTCACTTTTTGTGCTTGTGCTTTTTGGGTAAGTCTGCGAAATAGCTGCGCTATTGGTGAGATGAGAACTGCAAGAACAATTGCCAAAAGAGCAGTCTTTACATCCAATGTTACTTGTACAGCCTCATAAAGTGGCGCATCTGAAATGATTACTCCAGCTACGAGGCTTGCCAAAATCGTCGTTACTGAGACAGAAATCAGATTAAGAACTGAAAGACCAAGTCCAAGCGTTTCAAAGGCAAAAAAGATGCTAGCAATTGGCACTTGGTAAACTGCTGCAAGACCAGCTGAGGCTCCACAGGCGATTGCGAGCTTTCCATCTTGTAAGGTTAGTTTCAAGTAATCCGATACACGTCCGGCTCCCAACGCACCAAGTTCTCGGGGCGCTCCTTCTTTTCCGATTGGTGAGCCTGCACCGACAGAGGCCACTTGCAAGAAAATATTGGTCAAATGAATCCAAAGTATTGGTTGTCTCGATGCTGGATTTTCAGCTTTCATCTGAGATTTAACAGAAATAATCTGACGATTTTTTCGTTGTAAAAAATACCAGATAATCGCCGAGATAATCCCAGCAAGGACAATCAAAATGAACTGCTTAGTCGAAACTGCTTGAGCGACCGATGCCTCACCATGACCAAAAACCAGGTACTCAATTAGGTCTAAAAATTCATGAAGTAAGATGCCACCTAAACCAGCTATTAAAGCTGTTAAAATCAGCACTCCTCCAAAACGTAAACAATAGCTAAAATGTTTAAATCGATTATTTTGTAAATGCATCTAAAAAATACTTTTTAAATACGTTTTAGTGTTAATTTTCCTAGATTATAGTTCTGCCAAAACTGATTTGACAAGTGTTTTAAAGTCTTCTTTGATTTGTTGTGTAACTGCGACAACTTCTTCGTGGTTAAGTGAGCTTTGGAAACCTGCAGCGTGGTTTGTAATAGCTGAGATTCCAAGAACTTTCAAGCCTGAGTGAGCTGCAACGATAACTTCTGGAACAGTTGACATACCTACAGCATCTGCGCCAAGAGTTTGGAAGGCACGAATTTCAGCAGGTGTTTCGTAACATGGACCTGACACACCAAGGTAAACACCTTCGTCAAGTTTGATACCAATTTTTTCAGCAACTTTGTGAGCGATAGCACGGTATTCAGCAGTGTAAGCATCTGACATATCTGGGAAGCGAGGTCCGAAGTCATCAAGGTTAGCACCAATCAATGGGTTTTGACCAGTCATGTTGATGTGGTCAGAAATTGCCATCAATGTACCAGGACCAAAGCCAATACCACCAGCAGCATTTGTCACGATAAGACCTTTACAACCAAGAGCTTTCATCACGCGCACTGGGAAAGTCACTAATTCCATTGGATTTCCTTCGTAGAAATGGAAACGTCCTTGAAGGGCAAGAACTTTGTGGCCACCAAGGTCACCATAAACCAATTGGCCTGCGTGACCAGCAACTGTTGATTTACCCCAGTTTGGGATTTTTTCGTAAGGAATAACAACAGCGTTTTCGATTTCTTCAGCCAATTCACCAAGACCTGAACCAAGAATAAGTCCAAATTCTGGAGCGTCACACGCTTGTGACACTAAGAACTGACGTGCTTCTTCAATTTTTTCAATAATTGTAGACATAGTTACCTCTTATACTAATTTATCTAAGAATGATTCACCAATCATTGCTTTTTCAACACCAAAGTTTTCAGCGATTGTTGCTGAGATATCTGCGAAATGACCAACTGGCAAGACACCATTTCCTTTAAATGCTGGGCTGTATGCCAACAATGGAATGTATTCACGAGTGTGGTCTGTACCAGTGTAAGTTGGGTCATTACCGTGGTCAGCAGTGATTAGAAGAAGGTCATCTTCTTTCATGCTTTCCATGATTTCAGGCATACGTTTGTCGAAGTCTTCAAGGCAATCGCGGTAACCTTGAGCGTTACGACGGTGACCGTACATGGCATCAAAGTCAACTAAGTTTGTAAATGACAAGCCTTTTGTGAATTCAGGCAATTGCATTGTTTTAAGAAGAGTATCAACACCATGCATGTTTGATTTGTTGTGTCCCATGTCGTTTGTGATACCTGAACCATTGAAGATATCATTGATTTTACCAACACCGTATGTTGGAATACCAGCATCAGCCAATTTATTCAAAACTGTTGGACCAAATGGTGACAAGGCATAGTCACGACGGTTTGCTGTACGTGTGAAGTTACCTGGATCACCAACGTATGGACGTGCAATGATACGACCAAGAAGAGCTGGACGCTCTAGTGTGATTGAACGAGCGTATTCGCAGATTTTGTAAAGTTCTTCTACTGGGATAACATCTTCGTGAGCAGCGATTTGAAGTACTGGGTCAGCTGATGTGTAGATGATTAACTCACCAGTTTCCATTTGACGTGGGCCGAAGTCATCGATAACTGCTGTACCTGAGTAAGGTTTGTTAGCTTCACGAATGACTTTACGTCCTGAAAATTCTTCGATTTTAGTCAAGATTTCTTCTGGGAATCCACCAAGGAATGTATCAAATGGTTCTGTGATGTTAAGACCCATAATTTCCCAGTGACCAGTCATTGTGTCTTTACCAAGAGAAACTTCTTCAAGTTTAGTTGCATAACCTGTTGGTTGAGCTTCAGCTGGAACTGTTTTTAGAGGAGTTTCACGAGGAATATTTCCAAGACCAACTTTAGCCATATTTGGAACGTTAAGCCCTACAGTTTTTGAAATGTGACCAAGTGTGTCTGATGCACCGTCTGGCACACCAGCGTTGACAAAGTTGTTAGCATCTGGTGCAGCACCGATTCCTACAGAATCAAGTACGACAAGATGAATACGATTAAATGTTGACATAGTTTTCCTACTCTAGGGTGGTTACGGTTGGCACCCAAAACCTCCTAATCAAATCGATTAGAAATAATAATGACGATAACATGCAAACAGGAGACTATCGGCTGAACCAGTCAAAACATCTCCTGTAAACTGTCTTATTTAGCTTCTAGAATTTTAACGCCGTCTTTGCCAGCAACGATAACTTTGTTAACCATACCGTTGAAAAGGCCGTGTTCAACGACACCAACCATAGCTTTCAATTCTTTACCAAATTCAACTGGATTTTCAATCACGCCAAGGTCAAGGTCGATGATGTAGTTTTTCATATCAGTAACAAAGCGTTCGCCATCTGCCATACGGTATGATGGTTTGTAACCTTTTTTCTCGAATTCACGGAAAATGCGGTCAGCACCATATTGTACAACTTCTACTGGCAATTTGAAAGCACCTAACTTGTCGACTAGTTTTGATTCGTCAACAACCCAGATGTACTCTTTACTTGGTGTAGCAACGATTTTTTCCATAAGAAGGGCACCGCCGCCACCTTTGATACCGTTGAAGTTGCTATCTACTTCGTCAGCACCGTCAACAGTTACATCGATAACATCGATGTCATCGACAGCTTTCAAAGGAATACCAAGTCCTTCTGCTTGAGCAGTTGTTTGACTTGAAGTTGTGACACCAACAACTTTAAGCCCTTCTTCTTTCATACGGCGTCCGATTTCTTCAACGAAGAAATATGCAGTTGAACCTGTTCCAAGTCCAACAACCATGCCATCTTTAACATACTGGGCAGCAGTCACCCCAGCCATTTTTTTAAGTTTTTCCATAACAACCTCACCTAAATTTATATGTAAAACAAATATACCTATTTCCAACTAACCATTATACCATGACTTGGGGTGTTTTAGCTAGATTGAATTACTCAAAATTTATAGAGTTTCAGGCGTCTTTCAACCCTCTTCTATTGCTTGAATGTTCTATTTGCGTTACAATTAAATAAGATATTTTTTGAAAATAATACTTAAAGAAATAGATTGGAATGAATACGAATGATTACTAAAGAATTCGATACGATTGCCGCAATTTCAACACCGCTTGGTGAAGGGGCAATCGGAATTGTCCGACTCTCTGGTACTGACGCGCTAGCTATTGCCAAAAAAGTCTATCGCGGTAAAGACCTAAGTAAAGTCGACTCTCACACTATCAACTATGGTCATATTGTTGACCCTGACAACGATGAAATTCTTGACGAAGTTATGGTATCTGTCATGCTTTCACCAAAGACATTTACCCGTGAAGATGTCATCGAAATCAATACACACGGTGGTGTGGCTGTCACTAACGAGATTTTGCAGCTTGTCTTGCGACATGGTGCTCGTCTTGCTGAGCCAGGTGAATTTACAAAACGTGCTTTCTTGAATGGTCGTGTTGACTTGACTCAAGCTGAAGCTGTCATGGATATTATCCGTGCTAAAACTGATAAAGCCATGAACATCGCTGTTAAACAGCTTGATGGTTCACTTTCAAAACTTATCAATGACACGCGCCAAGAAATCCTAAACACTCTTGCACAAGTTGAGGTTAACATTGATTACCCAGAGTACGACGATGTCGAAGAAATGACAACAGCGCTAATTCGTGAAAAAACACAAGAATTCCAATCACTTTTGGAAAATCTCTTGCGCACAGCACGTCGTGGAAAAATCCTACGTGAAGGGCTTTCTACTGCTATCATTGGTCGTCCAAACGTTGGTAAATCAAGTCTTTTGAATAATCTGCTTCGCGAAGATAAAGCTATCGTTACTGATATCGAAGGAACAACACGTGACGTTATCGAAGAATACGTCAACATCAAAGGTGTGCCTTTAAAACTAGTCGATACAGCTGGTATCCGTGAAACTGATGATGTGGTTGAAAAAATCGGTGTTGAACGCTCTAAAAAAGCCCTTGAGGAAGCTGATTTAGTACTTCTTGTTCTCAATAGCTCTGAACCTTTGACTGACCAAGACCGTGCACTTCTTGAACTCAGCAAAGACAGCAACCGCATTATTTTACTTAACAAAACAGATTTGTCAGAAAAAATTGAAGCTGATCAATTGCCTGACGATGTGATTCGCATTTCTGTTCTTAAAAATGAAAACATTGATTTGATTGAAGAACGTATCAACCAACTCTTCTTTGATAATGCAGGAATTGTTGAAAAAGATGCAACTTACCTTTCAAATGCTCGTCACATTTCATTGATTGAAAAAGCTGTTCAAAGCTTGCAATCAGTTAATGAAGGGCTTGAAATGGGAATGCCTGTTGACCTTCTTCAAATTGATTTGACACGTTGTTGGGAAATTCTTGGTGAAATCACTGGTGATGCTGCGCCAGACGAACTCATCAATCAACTCTTCACCCAATTCTGTCTTGGAAAATAAATCATTAATAACTAAAAGCCCGCTGGTAATACTAGCGAGCTTTTTTAATACTGAAAATAATTTTAACCTTTAGGAAGTTCATCTTTTAAAGACATAAGTGCTGACAAGGTATCTTCATTGACCACTCCAGATATTTTCACATTGCTGCGCTGTGGCTTGAAGTCTGGTTTTTCCTTAGCTGACCATTTTTGCGCTGTTTTCTCCTTGGTAACTCCCCCTGCCTTCTGCTCTACCTCTTGATAAGGAGCAACCACTTGTGTTTTTTTCATTTTTGAAAATAAGCTGCGCAGCCATTTTGAAAAACTATAGAAAAGCTTTTTAAGACCTGACTGTGGTTGTTTTGCTTTTTGATAAAAGCTTGGATCTGGATATAGCGGATAATCAATGTCCGACTGAAAGGCAGACTGGCGGTAAAACAATCTAACACGTTCAATCTCGGCACCATCCTTATCATGTTTTGGCAAATAGCGCTGTGGCAAATCAAAATGGTACCAATTAATGTTTTTACAATCACTTTGCCACTCTAACTCAAATAGTTCTGCCAATCGTTTTAATAATTGGATAGCAAAGCTCGATACATACAAGGATTTATCAAATTCACTTTCACGATAGATACTAATCAAGCCACCTGAAAAAAGCTTACGTAAAACCTTATTAAAATCAGGTGACAACTGAACAGCATCGATTTTAGCAACATTATCTTTCAACAAATAAAAATTAGCTTTCTTTCTAGTTATTTTGTAATCGTCTGCCAAGAAAAAATGGCAATTAACTGTTGCTGACTCTTGGATTGCTTTCAGCGCAAAATAATCCTTATAGTCAAATTTGTACCAGCAATTTTTAAAAAGGAATTCTCTGATTTCTGATTTTAGTTCGGCATCACTTTTAAAAACATCAAAAGTTGGCTGACTAAAATAAGGTGTAATTGCTCTGTGGTCTCCAACCCTAATGACTTTATAAAAAATCTCATCAGTTAACACACAAGCATAGACAGACTTACTCTTTCTACTCTGATACAAACTTACCAACTCTTCATTTGGCATTAAGGTTGATTGTAAAATCTTCTCAACGCGTAAATAATTCGCTTTTGCCATAGAATCTCCTAAAATTATCTTTTTTAAAAGTATAAAAAAAGAAGAATTTTTTACATTAATCGCAAAAAATTCTCTTCTTTTCAAAGGTTAATTATTTATTATTTGATCAATTCGTAAAGTGCTTCAGCATAGATAGCAGCTGCACGGTAAAGGTCTTCAACATCAGCGAACTCATTTGCTTGGTGCATTGTGTTCACGTAATCTGGGAACATAGCACCAAAGGCAACACCACGTTTAAGAAGACGACCGAATGTACCACCACCGATAACTTGTTCGTAACCTTTCAAACCAGTTTGTTTTTCGTAAACTGAAAGAAGTGTTGATACCAATGGATCATCAGCTGGAACATAGTGAGGTGTGTGTTCGTGATCTGAAAGAGTCACTTGAGTTACACCATTAAGTTTTTCAAGTTCAGCTTTGATTGTTTGAGAATCAGTACCTTGTGGGTAACGGAAGTTAAGTGTGATTGTGTTGTCATCTGAGTTGCGGTCAAATTTGAAGACACCAGCGTTCATGCTAAGTGCACCCATTTTCGCATCAGTGTATGCAACACCAAGATTTTCACCAGCGAAATCTTCGTGAAGAACGTTAGCTGTTGTATCAAGGTAAACTTTGGCTGCACCATCAAATGCAAATTGATCTAAGAATTTAGCAAGGTATGTTGCAGCGTTAAGTCCAAGTTCTGGAGTTGAACCGTGAGCTGATTTACCGATAACTGTTGCACGGAAAGCATCACCTTCTTGAACAAGCTCAGCTTTAAGGTTTTCAGCAGCTGCAAATGTAGCAAGTTTTTCTTGAAGTTCAGCTAATGTGCTTTCTGCTGTAAATACTGCTGTTGCTGATTCTGGAACCATGTTGTCACGAAGACCAGCTTCGAAAGTGTTCAAAGTGAATGCACCGTTGTTTTCACCTGCGAAGTGAAGGTATTCAGTGATGTTACCTTTTTCACCATTGATGATTGGGAATTCAGCATCTGGAGCGAATCCGAAATCAGGATCTTTCAAACCGTTGTGTGCGAAATAGTATTCCATATCGCCCCAACCTGATTCTTCGTCAGTACCAACGATGAAACGAACACGTTTAGATACTGGAAGTCCAAGTTCTTTGATGATTTTTAGGGCGTAGTAACATGCCATTGTAGGACCTTTATCATCTGATGATCCACGCGCATAAAGACGTCCATCTTTGATAACTGGTTCGTAAGGATCTGTATCCCAACCGCTACCAGCTGGTACAACGTCTAAGTGAGCAAAGATACCAAGCACTTCGTCACCTTCACCAAATTCAAAATCACCAGCGTAGTTGTCGATGTTACGTGCTTTGTAACCATCGCGCTCAGCCATTGCAAGGAAGTGTTCCAAAGCTTTTGCTGGGCCAGGTCCAAATGGGTGCTCTTTGTCAGCTTTGCTGTCATCACGTTCAGAGTTGATACGTAAAAGTGCAAAGAGATCTTCCATCATGGCATCTTTACGTTTTTCAACTTCTGCTTTAAAGTCTACTGTCATTTCTTATAACTCCTCCATAAAGGTAGCTTTCCTTACCAGAAAAGCTACTATATTGTTTATCATTTGAGTCAACTAACCCATAGTAACTCATATTTTAAGATTTGTAAACCTAGTTTTGCGAAAATTCTTAACTAAGTTTGGTGCATAAACGTCTAAAGTCTCTTAACGTCGCTCAATGATTTCGTCGACTGGTAAACGATAACTTGGTTCAGGTTTATCATCACTGTAGCCAACAGTAATCAAGAGCTCTGGACGAAAACGTTTATCAATGTCTAGAATATCATTTGTCAAAGACTTGTCAAATCCAAGAATGATATTTGATGAAATATCTTGGTCAGTCAAGGCTAAAACAAGATTCATCGCAACAAGTCCTGCGTTTAAAGCAAGATATTCGCCTTTACGCTTGTCGTCGTATTCTGCATATCTAGCAGGCAATGTTTCCATATAGTAGCCAAGTTTAGAATTATCTAATGATTTAACACCAATACGAGCAATCTTACGAGAACGTTGAACCAAATCTGTATCTGTAAAAAGTGCAACAACGTACTGAGCTTCTTCAACTTGTTTTTTGTTCAAACTTGGAAGATCTTTAGCAAGTTCTGCTTTTTTATCTTCGACGATGACAAATTTCCATGGTTGAATGTTATTAGCACTAGGTGCTAAAGTAGCAATTTCAATTGCAGTGCGTAAATCTTTATATTCTACAGGTTTACTATTGAATGTTTTGACGGCATGGCGCTTTTTGTTCAATTCTAGAAATTTCATTAAGCGACCCTCCTTTTTAAATTTTTATGCTCTTTTATTTTATCATTTTTCAAAAGACTTTACAGCTATTTGCTACGAAAACGCATACACAAATGTTCAAAAAGAAAAAACTAGGTTTTTTCCCTAGTCTTCTCTACTTATTTTTCTAATTCCAAGATAAATTACAACTGAAAGCCATGATAAGATGTTAATCACCATCAAAACTTTAAACCAAGTACGAATACGATAAGTAATTTTCAAGGTATTTTTTCCAGCTTTTTGCTGAACTGTAGGCGTGCCAATCCCTGATAAAGTGTAATCCTTTTGACTAAGTTTCTTACCATTAAGCGTCAGCTCAGTATCAGCGTATTTTGCAACTGGAATGATTGCCCAACCACTCGCATCAGCTGTCCAAGTATATATCAGCTCGTTGTCGCCTTGTGTCTTTTTGTAAGCATCCGTGTGTCCAAGGACAAACTCCTCATACAAGACATACTTATTATCTTTATTAGACTTATCAGTGGGTAAATAATCTGGGGTTGATTTTGAAACGATATCTAGTAGCTTGAATTTATCTGAATCATAAAAACTTGCTCTGACATCTGCAGGGTCTCCCCAGATAAAAGTATGTTTTTTACGTTGAATAGGATGTTTCGTGTTGTAATAATCATCAATCTTTTCTTCTTGCAATTTCGACAACTGCACAAAGCTCAAGATGTTCACCAAGATTAGCCCAATAGCTACAAATTTTGACCATTTTTTATCGAAGTATTTGTCTAAAATCATAGCTGCCGCTAACAACAATAGCACCGTTGCGGGCACAAAGAATCTAAATGGAAATTGAATTAGATTTACCAAAGGAAGATTCAATTTATTGACCGTGTACCATGGGAAAATGCTACTTGATAACACCAAGAAGATAAAGAATGCCCCTGTCACTACTCGCAAGAGTGTGTCGTAATGGCGCCAGTGTCTAAATGAGAAGTACAATTGATACAAGACTACAAAAACCAATGCTTTTGGCGTTAGTAGCCATTCAATGCTACGCTGGTTAACCGTCATAATGTAAAGTTTTGAATTGACAAAAGGTTCAACCAGGTTATTACTTCTACCGACATCAACCAAAGCTGCCCAGACATTTGCTGTTAATAAAAGGCTTAGCAAGACTGCTTGAACACCTTTGAAAAAGACTTCTTTTTTCTCATCAGATTTGAAAAAGCCGTACAAGTAAAATGGCAAGTAAGCCAAAATTAACAAGAAACAGCTAAGCATGTGGACTTGCATCATAACAGCAACCGATACTGCTAGGCGAAGTACTCCAACTCTTTTTGTTCTGACAAAATCAACTGCTGGAATCAAGCACCACGGCATAAAAGCGGCGCCCCAGCTTGAAAAGCCTTGTCTAAACGTCCAGTATTGAACCGAGAAGGTCATCATGTAAAAGACTGCTACTCCAAGAGCTATTTTCGGTTTGACAGAAGCTCTGCGATTCAAACGATACATCGAAAAGCCAGCAATCACACTCAACAAGAAACGTGACAAAAGTTGATAGGTATACCAGTTTTTGCTGATGAGTACCAAAATTCCTTGAAAATAAGCAAAATACGGGCCATATAAAGCATTAACAATTCGACCTGAACTGTAAAAGCCATACAGTGACATAAAATAACTAAAGTTACCCGTCTTAATTTGCATAGCCGTCTCATAAAAACGATTGTAGTGAAATAGGAAATCACTACCCGCAATCACTCCACGAGACGTTAATTGGGGAAGCAAGAGTAACACGGCGACCAAAACAATCACAATGCTTGGAAGCCAAGTGCTCTTTTGACTTAACTGAGAGAGGCCTTGCTTCATTTTTTTAAACATGCGTATCTCCTTAAAAATCCCTATCCATGTTAGCACAGTTTAAAATAGATTACAATCAGAAAAAGAAAGTTTCATGAAAGTTTTCAGTTCATGCATTTGCGATTTAATTACTAATTAATCTATTTTTGGTAGCAATGCATTATAACAGTCGTAGAATATAGGAGCTTCTACATGACTTATTTGTCCACAATCATAAACAGATTTACAGACAAATAATAAATCCTCTGTATTTCCATGTAGTGTCATTATTTTGCGTGTTAAAACATTCTTGGCAAACATTTTTTTCATTAAAGGAACAGAGATAAAGGTCGGTAACCAATAGGCTAATAATTCATTTCGATAGTGTTTTAAAGCAACTCCACGTGCAGCGATAATGCCTGACGTTTCACGAATAGCCACCACTGCTTGTTTCAAAATAGCGGATGAATTCATTAAATTTTCCGCAGAAGCACTTGGCTGATTAATATTTCCATATTTTCCTGCAACAGAGACTACAGCTGCATTAATTGCCATGTGAAGCCAAATCCATTCCAACATATCATATGGCTTTTCTAATGAAATCTGACAATCTGAAAATAATGTTTCAATATCAGAATAATTCGGAATTTCAGTTTTTTCCTCTTTTTCAATCATAAAATGGTCAAAAACACAAGCTTCTAAATGTGTCGAAGAACACTTACCACCAGCAACAGGATAACCTAACAGGTAATCATGTCCGCTCATAAGAGTGTCAAGTGATTCTCTATTTTCCCAAATACCACAGGCAAGAATAATTGTCCCTTTAATCTGTGAATTATCAAGGCTTTCAATAACATCCTCTATCCTACCAGATGGTACACTAACAAAAATAAAATCATAAACCTTTTGAGAACTACGCTTGACATCATAAGTATCTCTAACTTGATTTCCGTACTTATCCGTTCGTCCATCAAGTAAGTCAACATCTAACATTTCAATACTATTCTTATCACTACCTTCTCGGATAAAATGTTCTACTTCATGACCAGCTTTCTCAAAAAGATAAGCATACGTTGTCCCAATCACTCCCAGACCGACAACTAAAATTTTCATTTTTTCTCTCCTTAAATTCCCTATTTATGACTCTAAAATCGTGTATTTTGCCTCTTTTAACACTTGCAACGCTCTTTGAAAATCTGCTGTTTTCGTTAAAATGTAGTCTGTGTTATAAGTTGAAATAGCGAAAATACCAATATTATGTTCTGCTAAAAGACTTGATATTTTCGATAAAATGCCAATCAAAGAAAAGTCTAAGACACCCTCAATACGAAAAGCTGAGCAATGTTTATCAACTGCCAAAGCATTTTCAGGGATAAGCGTAATCGAAGTGATTTTTCCTCATCTGTTGCCCCAGTAAAAATAAATGGATTTTCCAGATTAACTTGCGAATAATCCTCAACTTGGCAGATTGCAAATTCTTCAGTAATCGGTTTAATGGTTAACATCTGCTTTCTCCTCAACTAGTTTTTCTTTCACAGCAATGGCAACGTTTCGTGGAACGCCACAGTTGACGATGTCGTCCACGTCAGCTTTTTGAATATTTGGCAAGCTCTTGAAGTGTTTCATGAGTAATTGCTTGCGCTTTGGACCAAGCCCAGCAATGCCATCGAGTTTTGATGAGAACGAATTTTTAGACCGTAGTTGACGGTGGAAAGTAATGGCAAATCGGTGAACTTCATCTTGAATACGCTGTAAGAGGAAGAATTCTTCAGAGTTTCGTGGTAATTCGACCACTTCTAATGGGTCACCAAAAAGCAACTCGTGTGTTTGGTGCTTGTCATTTTTTTGCAGACCGGCAATTGGAATATCAAGTCCAAGTTTATTTTCAATGACATCACGCGCAACATTAACCTGACCTTGACCACCATCGATGATAATCAAATCTGGCGGAGTCAATCCGTCTTTCATCACGCGACTGTATCTACGATAAATGACCTCACGCATGCTGGCATAGTCATCTGGTCCAACCACAGTTTTAATCTTGAATTTACGGTAATCTTTCTTACTTGGTTTTCCATTTACAAAGACAACCATCCCCGCAACTGGACTTGTTCCTTGAATATTTGAGTTATCAAATGCCTCAATGCGCACTGGTTTTGGAATGTTGAGCAATTCACCGATATTTTCAATGGCACCATGTGTTTTGCGGATATCTTTTTCTAGCAAGTCAAATTTTTGTTGCAGGCTGACACGCGCATTTTTTGTCGCAAGATTTACCAGCTGCTTCTTCTCACCACGTTGTGGTTTGATGACTTTGGTATCAACAACTGCTTTAACTAATTCTTCGTCAATGTCCTGAGGAATAAAGATTTCTTTTGGCACAAAATGCTTGCTGTCGCGGTAAAATTGTCCGACATAGGTCAGGAAATCCTCCTCTGGGTCATTGTAATACGGGAACATATTGACATCACGTTGAATGAGTTTTCCTTGGCGAACAAAGAAGACCTGTACACACATCCAACCTTTGTCGACATAATAACCAAAAATATCACGGTCCATCATATCTTGGTTCATGACACGTTGTTTAGTACGAAGTGTTGAGATAGCTTGCAATAGGTCACGGTATTCTGCCGCACGTTCAAATTCCATCATGTCAGATGCTTTTTGCATTTTGTCTTTCAAGCCATCGACGATTTTATTGTCCTTACCATCAAGGAAATTCTTGACATCTTGCGCCATTTCAACAAAATAATCATGGTCAACATGACAGATTGTGTGGGCTTTACATTGCCCCAAATGGTAATAAAAACAAACCTTGTTAGCAGGATTTGTACATTTTTTAAATGGGAAAATACGGTCTAGCAGACGTTTGATTTCTGTCGCAGCACCAGAATCTGGGTAAGGTCCAAAATACATGGCACCATCTTTTTTGATTTGGCGGGTAATCATCAAGCGTGGGTACTGTTCATTCACCGTGATTTTGATAAATGGGTAAGACTTGTCATCTTTTAGCTTGATGTTATACTTTGGCATATTTTCCTGAATCAGATTGATTTCAAGAAGAAGAGCTTCTGTATTTGACCCAGTGACAATGTATTCAAAATCTTCAATCTCAGAAACCAAGAGTTCCGTCTTGGTATTGTGGCTACCATGAAAATAGCTGCGCACACGATTTTTGAGATTCTTAGCCTTTCCGACATAGATAATTTTGCCGTTTTTATCTTTATGGATATAGCAACCAGGGCTATCTGGAAGCAATTCCAATTTGTGTTTAATCAGTTCATTCATGTTTTTATTATAGCAAAAAGAAATTTGCTTTGCTTGATGTGAGATTTGGGCATCAAAAAGCCGTCTAAGAGCTCAGTAGACGACTTTTTCGTATAAGATTTTAATAAAAGGAGAGCGGGTTAATCGTGAAATAAATGACCGTTCAGTTTACCCAGTCTATTATACCATTTTTTTGATAACGTTTACAAATAAAAATTCCCTAGATTTCTCTAAGGAATTTTTAGTCTAAATTTTTCCTACCAAATACCCAAAACGTGTT
Organism: Streptococcus equinus; assembly: GCF_049393735.1. Classification (GTDB taxonomy): domain Bacteria; phylum Bacillota; class Bacilli; order Lactobacillales; family Streptococcaceae; genus Streptococcus; species Streptococcus equinus_G. Next base: position 762,755 of record NZ_CP185946.1, on the reverse strand, counting down.
GCATCAAGAGGCTGACGCAGGTGATTGCAATCCAGCAAGCTGCACCGACACCGATTGCTTGGCCGCCAGTTTTGACTAACTTGATAGGATTTGTATTCAGACCAATCGCTCCCATTGCCATGACAATGAAGAATTTTGAGAGAACTTTGAGTTGTTCAAAGAGTTCCACAGACATCCCTAAACCACTAACGATTGTTGTCACGATTGAAGCTAACAAGAAGTACAAAACAAACATTGGAAATGCTTTTTTGAGATTGAATGTCTTCTCAGAAGCTCCGCCATTTTTACTTTCCTTGAAAGCTGTGTAAAATGACAAAACAAGTGTAATCGGGATAATCGCTAGTGTTCGAGTCAATTTAACGATTGTTGCGCCATCAAGCGTATTTGAATGATGAATCGCGTCCCAAGCCGCTGCTGTTGCCGTTACAGATGAAGTATCGTTAACCGCAGTTCCTGCAAAGAGGGCAAAACCATGGTTTGTCAAGCCAAGCATGTCTCCCAAAGTTGGGAAAATCAGTGCTGCAAGAATGTTAAAAAGAAAGATAACTGAGATACTCTTAGCTACTTCTTCGTCTTTTGCTTTGATAACTGGTGCTGTTGCCGCAATAGCTGAACCACCGCAGATAGAAGAGCCAACACCGACCAAGGTTGCTGTATTAGCGTCTAACTTCAACCATTTTTGCAAGCAAAAGGCTACAATCAAAGACGTCGCGATTGTCGAGATGATAATCGGCAACGACTGTACACCAACTTTGACAACTTGCATCAAATTAAGTCCAAAACCAAGTAAAACAACTGCTGTTTGCAAAATGTATTTTGAAGTAAAGGCAATACCTGCTGCTGTTTTCGTGCGGTTGTGATAAAAACTTCCGACAATCATTCCTAACAAAATGGCAAAAACTGGTGCGCCAACTAGCGGAAAATATTGTCCCAAAATCCATGCAGGCAGTGCCAGAATAGCACATAAAACAACTCCTGCTGCTTTATTTTGAATTGATTTCATAAAATATAATTACTCCTTTTCACGCTCCCCATTATATCGTGCTAGGCAAGTATTGTAAATCAACTTTTCAGATAAAAATATTTTTCCATTCTTAGTAATTTTCTAAAAAATCAACTTGATAAAAACGCTTTTTTTTCGTAAACTATATAGTTATATAGCCTATGTTAATTTTTAGAAAGGGCAATTATGCAATCTACACTAGATATTACAGAACTTTATCAATACGGCGAACGTGTAGCTTTTCAAAAGGGTGAAAATTTAGCGCAGTCCGTCGCTGGAGAAACAAGCGGTGATATTTATATCCTATGCTCAGGCATATGTGCTCTTTCTTCTATTTCTTCTGACGGTAGAGAGACAACCTACCTTTATTTTAAAAAACAACAATTCGTTGGATTTGTTCCTTTGATGAACACTGTTCATTTGAACTACTACGGGAAAAAATCATTTTCAATCGTGGCTAAAACACCATGTATTGCTTATCGTATATCAAGTCGACAATTTCAAGAATTACTTGGATTTCCATCAGTTGTTAGCCTGATGTTGAATACCTTGACCGAAAATCATATTTATCTGATGGAGCATTTTCACAGCAGTAAAAATGAGCCTGCTTTGGTTCAATTCTGTCGTTTCTTGCTCGATCAAGCCGAAGCAAGCGATAAAGGCGATCTTGTCTTAGACACTTTCTTTACTTATCAAGAAATTGCCTGCTACCTTGGCATGCACTCTGTAACCATTGCACGAATGGTTAAGGCTTTGCGCGCTGAAGATATGATTGATAAATGCGGTCACCAAATTCACATCACAAATCCAAAACAAATGGCAAAACTCATCGCAGAAGACCGTAAAATTGAATATTAAAAGACCGAAAGTTTAGTACTTTCGGCTTTTTGTTTGTCAAAAAATATGACTACTTTTTAAATCTCATTTTCTCGAATTTCTTAACCACAACAGCCAAGAAGCTTGCCATGATTCCAAGACCAATGACAGAGTAAGCCATGGTGAAAATCTTACCAACTGCCGTCACTGGGTAAATGTCCCCATAGCCAATCGTTGTTAGGGTCGTAAAGGAAAAGTACAAAGCATCTAGATAAGAAAAATGCTCGACATTGGCGTAAAAGAGAGTGCCGCTTAAAAGCACTACAGCAGTAACCCCTGCTATTCCTCGAGTCTCTTCATCTTTTAGAAGTGACCACAAGACACGAATGGTCCGACGCATTTGCAAGAAAAAAGTAATCATGACGTCTCCTTTACTAACGACCCGTTTTAAACTCAGTCAGTTTTGACTTCATTATATCACACACAGAGTCTTATTGCTGGAATGTACTAATCTCCTCTTCACGCAAAACACCATCTTCCATGACTAACAGTCGGTCACAATAAGCAACCAAACGTCTATCATGCGTTACCATCAAGACCGCTTTATTTTTTTCTTTAGCTTCATCAGCTAAGATTTTGACAACTTCCATTGCTTTTTCAGTATCTAAGCTTGCTGTCGGCTCGTCAGCAAGAATAATAGTCGGGTCATTGTACAAGGCCCTAGCGATAGCAACACGCTGTCTTTGACCACCCGAAATCTCTTCAGGATATTTATCTGCGATATCAGCGATGCCAAGCTGAGCAAAAAGGCTATCAATCGATTCACGTTTCTTTTTCTTATCCACCTTATCAACCAAACGTAACTGGTCTTTGATTTTTAAAAATGGCACTAAGTTTGAAGCTTGCAGGATAAAACCAATCTGGTCAAAACGCATTTTAGCGCGTTCTTTTTCTTTTTTCTGGCTAAATGATTGACCATTAAGTCTGACTTCACCTTGTGAGGGTGATTGTAGCCCACCGATAATGGTCAAAAAGGTACTTTTCCCAGAACCAGATGGCCCAATAACTGCTACGAATTCTCCCTTATTAATAGTCAAATTGGTTTCTTTCAGAGCTTCAATTTGTTCGGGTCCATCTTTAAAATATTTTTTGATTTTTATTAACTCAATTGCTGTCATAAATTCTCCTAACCGATTGCTTTCAGCGGGTCAACTTTAACGATACTAATCACTGAGAACAGTGCGCCAAAGACTGCGATAAGAACCATTATCACACTGATTCCTGCAAAAAAGAGTGGATTTACCTGAAATGGAACTGATGTTGGTAGAAAAACGGCACTGAGCAGGGTTAACGCTAAACCAAGACTAACCGCTAAAATGGCTAAAATGAAGGTTTGTGAGAAAACCATTTTTGACAAATAAAAGTTTGAAATTCCTTGTGCTTTTAAAACACCAAAAATCGCTTTTTTCTGCAAAGTCAAAATATAGATAAAAATTCCGATTACAATCGCTGCTATCACAATCAAAAAACCAATCATAAAGGAAAAAGTCAGATTCTGAGCCTTATAACCTGGAAGATTTTCAATAAACGTTGATGTTGTCATACTCTCAAGACCTTTTGGAACCTGACTTACTTTGCCACGAATCACCAGAGCACTGATTGTATTTGCTTGAGCATTGTCCTCAAGGACGCTTGCCAATGTTTCTTTTGTCAGATAAAGAACTGGCTGAACATTAAAGCTCGCATTATCCGTAAAACCAGTAATAGTCAGCTTTTTAGTACTATCTCCAAGAGTAATTTTGTCACCAATCTTTAATTGATAGGATTTTTTTAAGCTACTATCAGCGACAACTTCTCCTGTTTTTGAGAAAAGCCTTCCTTCACTCAACTTCGGACGTAGAAATTCATCCTGCTTAATCGCGAATAAATTGACATTAATTTTATTTTTTTCGTCATCCTTAATTGTTGCGGATGCTTGTGTCAATTCTGCTACTTTATCAGCTTTAACATCATTTTTTAAATCAATTGAAAAGCGTGACATGCGCAGATTTTTATTAGCTTGCTCATTTAAAATGACGACATCAGATTTCCAAGAATCAACCGCTGAACGATTAGTCTGTGCTAATCCATTAGCTAAACTTGTCAGGAAAAATACTAGATAAGCAATTAAAAAGATTACTCCTACTACCAATCCATAACGTAACTTCGAGTATTTTATTTCATTCCAGGCTAAAAACATAAGTGCCCTCCTCTATTTCGATTACTGTAAGCTTACTATGATTTTCATACAAAGTACATTTATTTGATTGCAAATTTTACCGCTTTCACGAAAACGCAAGCACAGCAAGAGATAGAAAAACTCCCCTCAAAATGAGGGGAGACAACTTCTCTATTTCCCTTCCAATCGTTCTTTGAGTTTTTCGACAAAGAGGTAGGCTGCGGGGCAGAAAAGAGTGTTTTTGATGGTTAGGTTATTGATTTGATAAATTTTTTTGCGATCTGTGTGCGGAAATTCACGGCATGCTTTTGGTCGGACGTCGTAAATGGTACAAAGGTTGTCATCGCCCAAAAATGGACAAGGCATTGATTGAAAGACTTTGTCACCATCTTCATCGACACGAAGGTACATGTCTTCAAATACGCCAAGTTTCATGCGAAATACTTTTGAAATGCGTGTAATGTCTGCTTCTGTAAACAAAGGACCCAAGCTTTTACAGCAGTTAGCACACTTTGTGCAATCAATCTCGTTAAAAACTTCTGTGTGAATTTCTTGAGTGATTTTATCAAGGTTTTTAGGAGCTTTTTTCTTGAGTGTTGCTAAAAATTTGCGGTGTTCTTTTTGTTTTTGTTGAGCTAGTTCATGATAACGTTCAATGTCAATATCTGTCATTTTCATACTTTCTAATATTGTTTTCAGTCAGAAAATATTATAGCACAAATAAAAAGAGGACTCAAAATCCTCTTTGATTGTCAGCGCAGCTTTAACAAAGCCACGCGCTCTTGTTCTTTTATCTCTTGGATAAATCTGCCAAATTCTGCTTTTGCTGCTCTGCTATTTTTCAAATCACTATCAAATGAAAGATTCTCTAAAAAGACGGGGTCAGTTCCTTTTTCTTGATAAATATTTCCTTGAAAGAAATAACGGCGAGTCTTTCGGTCAATCGCCACAACAGACGAACGCCAGCGTGCATTGTATTGAATGTCGGGTTTCCAACTGATTTTCAACTGTTGTCCAAGAAAATACCAGCCCATCAGTTGCAGCGAAACTGTCTTCTGCCTTATCGGGTCTTGATAACGACATGACAGAGCTTGCGCTTGATTGTCCAAAACAGAAAAAGGATGAAAGTCTTGAATCCCTTGATAATCATCGTAAGATACCGCACCGTCAGTGGTATCTGTGTTAAAAAGCGATGAATGCGCATCACGAAAAGGGTTGTAGACATCGTCAAGAACTGCTGTCTTACCATAACTCAACCAATCAATGCTTGCTTTGTCATAATAAGTGATGAAATCTTTCAGCTGCTTTTTATCACTTGGCACTTGCAAAATCTGAATCGTCTCACGCGCTTTGATGGGGACTTTTGCCATCGCATTATAAAGCTGTGATGTTGTAAATACCTTAATACGTTTTAATTCCTTGCTATAACCTTTTTCCGAGCGATTAAGCACATAAAAATCAGCCGACTCATCCAATTTAAAAACAATAACAAATTGTAAATTTTTTCGTTTCTGGTCTATTCTAAAAATCGGAGTTGCATACTGAGCATCTTTTTTAAAAAGATTAAGAAATGGCCCAGCCTTAACTAGCCTAATATGTTTTTCTTGCGTCATAGTTTCTAGTTTAACATGGCAAAATAAAATTGTCACGACACAAAAAATACCCAGATTTTACTGGGTATCTAATGAATGAGAGATTAATTTTGTTTAAATATATGACAATAAAAATGTCTTAAAGTGCGTTGTAGTCAACTTCGCTAACTGCTTCTAGCCAAGTATTTGAAGTATTTTCACCTGGCACTTCTACTGAGATGTGGCTAAACCATGAATCTTTCTTAGCACCGTGCCAGTGTTTGACATTTGCTGGAATCACGATAACTTTACCTGGTTCAAGACTAACTGCTTCTTTACCTTCTTCTTGATACCAACCTTGACCAGCTGTACAAATCAAAATTTGTCCACCACCTTTGCTAGCATTGTGAACGTGCCAATGATTACGACAACCTGGTTCAAAAGTCACATTTGCTAAAAATAGTGTTGAATCTGATCCGACAAGAGGATTTAGGAAGGATTGCCCATCAAAATATTGGGCAAAAGCGTCATTGGGCTGACCTTGTCCGAATACATTTTCTTTATCAAAAAGTTCTTTATCTACCATCTTTTATCCTCTCTTTCGTATGCTTAATCTTCGCTCCAAACATCTTTTGCAAGGTTAAATACTGCCCAAGCTTTTGGCCATCCTGCGTAAAATGCTACGTGTGTCACGATAGCTGAAATTTCTTCTTTGCTAACACCGTTAGCTTTGGCATTTTGCAAATGATACACAAGTGAACTATCTGTGATGCCTTGTGACATGAGGGCAACAACGGTGATAATGCAACGAGTTTTGACATCAATGTCAGTATTGTTCCAGTTTTCACCAAAGAGAATATCATCATTAAAATGCGCAAAATCAGGGGCAAATTCACCCAATTGGTCACGACCTGCAGTTTGTTTAATTGTCATTTTTGACTCCTTTCAACACCTAGAATTCTTTCTAAAGCTATTGTAATCCTGCTTAAGTAAAATAACAAATACTCATTTTAAATATAGTGTTATGCTTTTTGAGCATACTTAAATTTTAAAAGAACTTAATGCTTTAACTGTTTCAGGGTCAGTATGCGAGAAGAATAGACTCTTTCCTGTATCAAGTTTCAAAATTTCTGCCATATCATCATCTGTTAAAACAAAATCGAAAACATCAAAATTTTGTTCCATACGATTTTTGTGAACTGTTTTAGGAATGACAACTACATCACGTTGAATAAGGTAACGAAGAGCAACTTGTGCTGCTGTTTTATGATATTTTGAACCGATAGCAACTAAAGTTTCATTAGTAAATAAATGATTACTTCCTTCTGCAAATGGTCCCCAAGATTCAATTTGAACACCGTATTCATCCATGGTTTTACGAGCATTTACTTGCTGATTGAAAACATGCGTTTCAACTTGATTTACCATTGGAGTGACATCAGAAAAAATAGCCAAATCTGCTACACGGTCTGGAGCAAAATTACTGATACCAATCGCTTTAATTTTTCCTGCTTTATAATATTCTTCCATAGCACGATAGGCACCATAGTAATCGCCAAACGGTTGATGAAGAAGCACCAAATCAATATAATCTGTTTGCAGTTTCTCTAGAGAAGCATCAAGAGAGGCTTTAGCTTTTTCATAGCCATAATTGCTAATCCAGATCTTAGTAGTGATGAAAAACTCCTCACGCGCAATTCCAGATTTTCGAATAGCATTTCCAACTGCTTCTTCGTTCATATAAGCTTGCGCAGTGTCAATTGAGCGGTAACCAACTGAAATGGCGTCACTCACAACACGTTCACACTCAGCTAAATCTGGCACTTGGTAGACACCAAACCCTAAAATAGGCATTTTGACTCCATTTGAAAGTGTTTTATATTCCATTTTTCCTCTCCTTACTCCTCTGATTTCTCATCAAAAAGGACATTTTCCTTTTCCAGTAATATGTTTTGATAATTTTTAATCTTATAATCCATGCGTTTTCTAGTTGCTAGTAATTCATCAATACGAGCGTCCAGTTTATCACGTTGTTCTTGCAAGAGGTGCATACGAGCTTCTTCAGTGCCTTCACCTTGTTCAACCAAATTCATGTACTCAATCAAGGATTCAACACTCATTCCAGCTCGTCTGAAACAGCGAATAAACTCAAGTGTTGCAATGTCTTGTTCAGAAAAATCACGAATTCCTGATTTATTTCGACGTACACGCGGCAGCAATCCAATCCGTTCATAGTAGCGAATCGTATCTGCAGAAACACCAGTCTGTTCACTAACTTTTTTGATATTCATAAGTCATCTCCTTTCTAACTTTACTTCAGTATATACCTTGAAGTTAACTCTAAGTCAAGAAAAAAGATATTAAGAAATGAGATTTTGTCGTTATCGATACAGTCCTAGACTTGTATTGACGTACATCTCAGGTTGATCAATGATTTGTTTAACAAGCGTTACAATGGCTTTGCGGGAAACATCATGACCATAGAACGTTTCACCTTTTTGTGTAATTTGACAAGTTGTATCCTGCCCATTATCAAACCAGCCAGGACGTAAAATCGTGTAGTCTAGATTTGAGTTTTCAACTATATCAGCTGCTTCACGGTACGGACGTAAAATTGGCGCAACAACTCCTTTGGGTTCGCCGTCTACTTCACCATAAATTCCCATAGATGTTACAAAAATGAGTCGTTTAACGTTGTTATATGTCATACTCGACACAATTTCAAATGCCATTTTTGGTAAGTCACCTGACAGAGCAACAAAAACAATATCTTGATTAGCAAGAGCCTGATCTAAGTCTGTGCTTGACGTCGCTGAGCCAGAGATAGCTTTTTCATTGCTATAAAGTGATAATCTATCAACGTGACGTGAAAATAAAGTCACGTTATAATTTTTGTTGTTTTTCAGTTCCTCACGTAAACTTCTTCCGAGTGAGCCTGTTGCTCCAATAATTGCTACATTTGTCATAAAAATTCCTTCTTTCTAATAAGTGCTTGCTGTCTGTTTGATGATTTTCCACTTACCATCAACATTTTCAAATTCCATTTTAATTTGCAGACGCCAAGTCGATGGACCTGCTCCCCAAATTCGTGCTTTAACACGACTTTGTCCGACAAGACTGGCTGTATTTCCATTTATTTTGATATTTTTTATCGCATCTTCCTGCCAAGAATAGTAAATCATGTCTCCAGTATCAATCTGTTCTAACCACTCAGTAACTGGCTGAACATAACCTGTCATATGTATTAGTACGGTATCTGGTTCCAAAAGTTCTGCTAGTTTTTTTGTATCTTTTGCAACCATGGCATCGTTAACTTGACGATATAGTTGTTTTAGGATTTTTTCTGTCATTTAACCTCTCCCTTCTGCCATACCTGTTTCTGTATTTGGATTAAGTGGTCCATAAAAGTAAGAAGCTGTTGCGCCACCGTCAATCAAAAATGTTGAACCTGTGATAAACTGCGCACGTTCACTCATGAGTAATTCAGCAACATCAGCCACTTCGTCTGCTGTTCCTGGACGACCAGCTGGGGATTTGGCAAACATATTTTTGTAAAAATCTCCCCGAATGCCATTGAATTCATCAATCGCAAGAGGTGTTACGATAATTCCTGGTGCAATGGCATTCAATCTCGCGCCGTGTTCTCCCCAACGAACAGCTTCGTACATGGTACGTTTTTCATTAGCACGTTTGGCAAGTTGATAAGCATGAAGAGTATTTTTAATCTTATCTTCTTGAAGAAAATCAAGTTTCAACAATTCTTCGGTTGACGTCATAGCAAGTGCTCGATCCTGCTCGGTAGTCAATGCAGGCATACGATGACCTGATTGGCTAGAAATAGTAACACCAACACCGCCTTTTGTGATGACTTTGCCAACTTCTTCCAGTAAAACTGCAGTTCCATAAAGATCAACTTTAAGTACTGTTTCAATCGAAGCTTGCGATGGCGAAACGCCTGCACCATTAACCAAATACTTAATATCACCAAAAGTTTGCGCATAGGTAACCATTTCTTTAATTGACTGACGTGATGACAAATCCATCTCAAATGTTTCGATATCAAATCCAGCTTCAGTCAATGTTTTAGCAATAGCCTTAGCATTATCAAGCAATCGGTCACCAAGAATAATTTTTTTACCATATCCCATGCGACGTGCAATCGCCATTGAAATTTGTCCTGCTCCGACAACCAACATGACATCATTTTTCATCATTATTCACCCAGAGCAAATCTCAATTAACTCACTCTGACCTTTCTTATGACTCCATTATAAAGCCTCACTTCTTGCTTAACAATTTTAAAAAGAGGCACTTCGGATAAGTAAAACTTATCTGAAATACCTCTTTGTTTCTATTTATCTTGAAAAGCTTTGACTAGAAACTCTGCCATTGTTTCGACATAATAACCCGAATTATCTTTCTTCCAAAATGCACACATGCGTCGTAAGATTCTTTGATCTTGCTTATCGAGTAATTTATATGTCACTGTCGGCGGAAAGCTAACCCCTTTACCAACTTCAATCGGTAAGTAGCCACGATTACCAACAACAAGCATCCTAGCATCTGTCGGATTAGCGACAAAATGCAAGTCATTCGAAAAACCTAAATAATCATGATAATAAGCACGTTCGGTTTCTTCTTGCTGGCTATCAGCCACCAAAATCAAAGGTTTTTCTACTATATCATCTAATGTTACCTTATCAGATTGAACCAAGGAATTAAACGTTGCCAGCTCAAGACCGAGTGGTAAATCGGCTAAAACAAGATTCATATAGTCATCTGAAAAAGCTCTTCTCTGATCGTTAACCACTAAATCAATTCTGCCAAACCGTAAATCATCATAAAGCTGATCGTGTGTTCCTGTCTTAACCGTTAACTCCACATCAGGAAACTGACTTGCAAATCCTGAAATTGCTTCTTGAATCTCACTGCCTTCATAAGAATACAAATAACCAATTGATAACTTGGCTGACTGCTGATTGGCAATCGACTGCGTTTCCTGACAAAGTTTATCAAAATCAGCAACCAGTGCTAACGATTTTTCATAAAAATAACGCCCTGCCGCTGTCAATTCAAAACCACGATTTTTGCGAACTAGCAGTGTCACACCAAGTTTTTCTTCCAAGTTCTTAATCTGTTGAGAAATTGCTGATTGCGAGATAAAATGTAATTCAGCTGCTTTAGTAAATGATTTTTCTTCAACAACAGATTGAAAGTAGCGAATTTGGCTTAACACATCTATCCTCCCTTTAATATTTAAAAAGATACCTGATTTCAAATCACTATTTAATCAGGTACCTCAAAATGTTTTATTTTGATTTTCTATTATTCAAATTAGCTAGCAAACTATTAAAGTCTGGTAAGCTAAAGGCAATACTATCTTTTCCAAAACTGCCAAACTTACTGTGTCCGACAAACGCTTCAACGAAGAGCTTTGCGGATTTTGCAAGGAGCATTTTCTTTTCTGTCCCGACTGAGTAGAATGAGGCGATACTTTTGGCTAATTTTGCAGCAAATTTTCTATCAATGGTCACGTCATTAATGCTATTAATACCGCTTGACATCAGGGTATCAAAAAGAGTATCAAAAAGTACTTTTAATTCTTGGCTAGATAATTCTGCTATCCACTGCTTGAACGTCTTCTCAAGGTTCTGACTTAAAGCTGTCTGACATTCCGCTAAAATAAGCTCACCAGTTTCTTCATTAAGTTGCCACGAGGTCATGGCATGTTGCATGATACCTGTGGCGTTACTCTTAACAACTATTGGAGCAATGTCATTATAGAGCATGATACCGACGATTGATTCTTCTGGTCGAATGACGGTCACTCGCTCACGAATTGTTTTATAACCGTCACTATCTAGTCCTTTTTCTTGCAAGCCTGGCGCATCTAGCATGTAAACTTTCTCTATCTGAGCACGAAGTAAGTCATTAACATGTGCTACAGCATAGAGCGCCAAATTGCCACCTTTAGAATGTCCACTGACGGTCACTTTACCAGCGTATTTTTCAAGATATGATTCAAGATAAGCTACCGCTGCTCGGTGAGCAGGAATTTCTTGAACATAAGTCAGTTTGAAATCCTCTTTCCAGCCAATCAAGGTATCATCTGTCCCACGAAAAACAATCTGACGGTAATTAAGCTCAGGTAAGCTAAAAACCATTGCTGAAAATTGTCTTTCGTACTCTGAATCTACATCGTTGATATAATCTGACAGCACAAGATTTTTAAAACGCTGTGAAGTGACAACACTTTTTAGCAAATCCACTCGGGCTTTTGTCACCAAAAAACTAGGATTAAAGACTTTTTCACCTGTTACATAAGGCATTAAGACCTCATGAAGATTCACTTCTTTTGAAAAATCAATTGTCGCATCTAGCTCTTCAAAGCAGAAATAACCGAGCTCATTCAAGCACAGAATATCTGCTTCATTAAAGGCAAATTCTTCAAAAGAACGATTTTTGTTGTAATCTAAATAGTCATTAATTGTCGCCATAATTCTCCCCTAACTCTTTTGAATTTTACAGAGATTTTCAGAAAGTGTCAAGGAAAAGACAGACACAAGCAAGGTTCATTTTCGCATAACTCTCTTGCGCCATTCTTCAAGCCCTACGATAACAAATGGGCAGAGCATAAGGTAAAGCCAGTGCCAAACACCAAGGCTTGCTGTGTTGAACAAATCATGAAAAACTGGCACATAAACCAAAATCACAAAAATAATTAATTCAACAACTAACCCGATATTAATCAAAGGATTTCCGAATAATTGTAACTTACGAATGGATTGGTCTGAGGTTCTGCTGTTCATGACCATACCGATTTGACAGAAAATGATAGCTCCCAAGGTCATGGTTGTTGCTTCTTGGTATAATTGACCTGAACTTTCAAGCACTGCTAAATTGCCATTATGCAAAAGGTAAGTCATAAAGAATGCACCCATAGCAAGAGCTGATTCAATCAAACCATACCAAAGAAAGGCTTTGATAAGTAGTCTTTTGTCAAGTAAACGGTCAGCTAATTTACGAGGTGGTCGATTCATCACACCTGGTTCAGGTGGTTCAACCCCCAAACCAAGTGCTGGAATCATATCTGTCCCCAAATCGACTGCAAGAATTTGCATGACAGTCAAAGGAAGTGGGATAAAACCACGAGAAAATAGGAAGAAAGCTGACGGTACTGCTTCTGGAGTGTTTGAGTTGAAAATGTAAGTCAAGAATTTCTTGATGTTATGGTAAACTGCACGACCTTCTTCAACTGCTTTAACAATCGATGCAAAATGGTCATCGGCTAAAATCATATCAGCAGATTCTTTTGCGACATCCGTACCTGTAATCCCCATAGCAACACCAATATCTGCTTTTTTAAGAGCAGGAGCATCGTTGACTCCGTCTCCCGTCACAGCGACAACTTCGCCTAATTCTTGCAAAGCTGACACGACTCGGTATTTTTGTTCAGGTGCTACACGCGCAAAAACAATCTCACCTTTGAGGGCGTCTTTAAGTTGGTCATCTGACATGTTTTCCAACTCTAATCCAGTAACCACGCGTGCATCATCGCCACGTACAATACCAATTTTCTTTGCAATGCTAAGTGCTGTTAAGCCGTAGTCTCCTGTCACCATGATAATGCGAATACTTGCTCGGTGACATTTTTCGACTGCTTCACGCACCCCTTCACGAGGAGGGTCACTCATGGCAATCAAACCAAGAAAAATCATATTCTTTTCAAGAACTTCTTGCGTCCATTGCTCTTCTTGGGTCAATCGATCGCTTTCCAAAGTCCGATAAGCAAGCGCCAAAACTCGTAAACCATCTTTGGCAAATGCATCATTTGCTGCTAGGATACGTGATTGAACATCAGCTGTCATTTCATGAATGCCAGTTTGGTCTTTGTAGAAATGGCAGAGCTCTACCATTTCTTTTGGTGCGCCTTTGGTGATTGACACCAAAGAACTACCATCAACTAGACTGTCTACTCGATTGATAGTTGTCATGCGCTTGCGCACAGAATCAAAAGGTAATTCTTTCAAACGAGGTGCCCACGCAATATTTTTTTCAAGAGTGAGTCCTGCTTTTTCAGCCAAAACATTCAAACAAGCTTCAGTCGGGTCACCAAGGACAGTGTACGAAGTATTTTCGTCATTAGGTGGCAAAACTTGTGCATTACTGCAGAGGTGAGCAAAGCGGACAAGGTGTTCAAGCGGTTGACTTTCGATAAGCGCAGCTTTCTTACCACCACTTTTGCGGATATCTCCTTCAGCAGCATAGCCCAGTCCTGTCACATCATACTGACCAGATACTTGCCAGAGGTGATTAACCGTCATGGCATTTTGGGTCAATGTACCTGTCTTATCCGAACAAATAACCGAAGTAGCTCCCAAAGTTTCAACGGATGATAATTTTTTAACCAAGGCATTTGATTTTGCCATGCGTTGCACAGCCATTGCCAAAGAAAGAGTAACTGTCGGAAGTAATCCTTCAGGAATAAAGGCGACGATCATACCAAGTGCGAAAATAAAGGCTTTTGCAAATGGTTGGTGAACAAAAAGTGTCGCTGCGATAAAGAAAATAACCCCAACTGTAATCGCAATTACTGAAATTTGTTTTGTCAAATGGTCTAATTCTTTTTGAAGCGGGCTCTTATCATCAGCCATATTTTCTGTCAGGTGAGCGATTTGTCCAAACTGAGTTGCCATACCTGTCGCTGAGACAATCATCTTGGCTGAACCAGATGAAACAGTCGTACCTGCAAAGACCATGTTGTCGTATTCTAGAGCTGTTTTTTTAGCATCTGTGTCAGCCTCACTATTTTTATAGACAGGATTTGACTCACCTGTGAGGGCGGATTGATTGACCTGCAAGTCTGTTGCAAAAATGACACGACCATCTGCAGAGATACGGTCACCTTCTTCAATTAAAACAAGGTCGCCTGGCACTAGCTCTTCAGCAAGTACCTTTTCTTCTTGCCCTTCACGAATGACACGCGCATAAGATGGTAGCATCTTTTTAAGAGCTTCTGTCGCTTGACTCGCACGGTATTCTTGAACAAAACTAAACACACCATTGATGATATTGACAAACCAAATGGCTAGACCAAGCTCAACACTGTGAGATAAAATCGCCACAGCACCTCCTACCCAGAGAAGGATTGCCATAAGGCTTGTAAAATTCCTAATAAAAGTTACAATGACTGGTTCTTTTTCAGCTTCTTTTAATCGATTTGGACCATATTGTTTTTGACGTTCTTTGACTTGTTTATGACTTAGGCCTGAGCTTTGCGTAGCAGCGGCTTTGTAAACGTCGTTAGCTGCGTAAGTTTCAAGGTCAAGTTGAACAGTTTTTTCATTTGTTCTATCACTCATAACTTGTTCCTCGATTTCTAAAAACGGTTACACGTCCTTAAGCTCATTATACTACTTTTTCAAATCAGCAAGGCAAATAAATTGGACTTTCCAAAGTATTTTCAACAAAATTTCATTTTTGTACAAAAAAGAGGCTGAGCACTTTTGTCTCAACCACTTCTTCATATTATTCAGTTACTTCAGCAGGTGCTGGCGCTGGTGCCAAAAGTCCTTGTTTTTGAATTTCTCCAAGGAAGAAACGGGCAATTGGTCCAACGATTAAGAAATTATATGGCAATGCTACAACAAAGTTTGTAATCCAAGTACGTCCATATAATGAAAGAGAAATAGCTGATAAGCCATGACTAAAGACCATTCCGTAAAATGACATACAAGTTACCATACCAAGAACCATGCATCCTGAGATAGTAAGAATTTTGACTATTTGATGTTTTAAGCCGCTTGGCAAAATTCCAAATGCGATTTTTTTAGCAATTGGTCCAACGACTAAAGTATCTAAAATGAAAGCAACGATAAAACCTGGGATGAATCCTAGGAAAACGTGTTTCCATGAAAATGCTCCTGCAACGAACAAGTTCCACATACTCATTCCAAAAACCATCATTCCACACATCAAACATGTAAACACCATTGCTTCTTTAAAATTACGAGGCATTCTTCCAATCTCCATTCATCTAATTATTCATCAACCCTCAACCTAGGTCGGCGTACAACGTAATGTCCTCCGCTAGGATAGTGCTTAAATAGACGCTTTGCACTCTTTCCAAACAACTCCAGTTTACAGTCAACAGGATTCAGTCTACCATAAAAAATTTTTCTTCGTAAGCATTTTTTGACAAAAAAATAGAAGTAAACGTTTTACACATTTACTTCTCATTTTATTAATCAATAATTTGTTCCATACGGGTTTCTTGTGGTGTCAATCCTTGACGTTCATAGAAACGCACAGCAGATTTATTAGCACTCCAAACGTTTAATGTAAGATTATAGCAGCCAATTTCTTTGGCATATTGAAGAGCAAATTGATATAATTTTTCACCGATTTTGTGTCCACGCGCAGCTTCATCTACACACAAATCATCAATAAAAAGTGTTTTGTGTGGTACTTTTGGTGCACTTGATTCTTCAATCACAGTAAACATGTGACCAAGAACTTTGCCATTTTCATCTTCATAGACAAAAATAGGGCGATTGTCATCAACGATAAGCTCTGCCAATTCATTTTCAGTGTACTTGACACCCTTTTCTTGGAACAAATCTGGTCGAACTTTGTGGTGTACCAAGAGAACTTGTCCTAGCAAATCTATAAGCGCTGAAATATCAGTTTCTTTTGCACGTCTAATTGTCATTAACCTAACCTCCATAATTTTGGTCTTTCAATTATAGCATTTTCATTTTTTATTGCAAGACTAGAATTTACCATCCCATTCTGCGTAAAATTCTTGCAAAAATTCTTCTAAAACTTTGTGGCGGTGATCTGCCATTTTGCGTGCATAATCAGTATTCATCAAATCTTTAAGTTTGAGCAATTTTTCATAGAAGTGAATGATTGCTGTATCCTTACCGTTACGGTATTCATCGTGATTTAAATGTTTGCGAGCTTTCATGTCTGGGTCATGAATTGGACGTCCTTTGCTACCTGAATAAGCCATGCAACGAGCAATTCCAATTGCCCCAATAGCATCTAATCGGTCAGCATCTTGTACAATTTTTCCTTCTAGTGTTTCTGGTACACTGCTGCCGTCGCCTTTAAACGACATGGTATTGATGATTTGAATAACATGATTCACATCACTCTCAGCTAAGCCTTGACTAGTCAACCACTCCTTTAATTCTGCTAAAGCTTGCTCTGGATCATCATTTAATTTCTCATCAGCCATGTCATGCACCAAAGCAGTCAATTGACAAATGAAGCTATCTGCTCCTTCTTTTTCCGCCAATTCACGCGCCGTATTTCTCACACGAACAGCATGCCACCAGTCATGTCCACTAGATTCAGCATGCAATTTATCATAAACAAGCTTTTCAGCTTCTTGTAAAATAGTATTCTTATTAAGCATAAGACTATTATAGCAGAAAAACGTTTTTTTTTTCTAACTTACATTTCTGTAAGAAAAAAGAGTCCTTTAGCTTGTTAAAATAATTTTCGGAGGTCTTACTTTTGAAGGAATTAAAAATTTTAAACACTAAAACTTAAGTACATTGCTGCAGCATTTATGGTTTTAGATTCTGCTTTCTTTGCTTTTCATGGAATGTTTCCTCTTCCAAGTTGGATTCATCTTATCACTAGATTTGTTGCACCGCTTTTTGCATATTTAACCGTCGAAGGTTTTTTCCACACTAAAAATCGTAAAAAACACCTTAGTCGCGTCTCTGGGCGGCAGCTATTTTAATGCAAGCCGGTGACTTTCTCTCACTCCTTTTACTCGGACAAGCCAACTGCATTCCAGATAATATCTTTTTAACACTCGCAGTTGGGTATAGCTTTATGTACGTTGCAAGTATTGGAACAAAAGCTTTTCGTAAAATTTCAGGAAGTGCTATTTTTATTTTTGGCTTATTTCTTTCTACAGTCGGGATTCACATTGGAAAATTGACTATTACTCTTGAAGGTGGGATTCCTCTTTTATTTCTAATGTTGATTTTCTGGGGATTTTATGGCAATCGTAAAAAACAATTAATCTACTTTGCAATTTGGAGTATTTTTTCATTTTTACTAATGGGACCAGATATCAATCCATCCCACTTTAAAGACTTCAGTCAATGGTTTGATATGTTCTGTTATAACAGTGATGCTATGAGTTTCTTATTTTTACCATTCTTACTCATCTATAGTGGGAAAAAAGGGAGCTACCATCCTATTCATAAATGGTTCTTTTACATTTTTTACCCACTTCATTTATGGATTCTTCATGCAATAGCGTTTATGTTGACAAAATAAACTAAAGTGGGTTTGGATTTTTCCAAACTCACTTTTTATTTTACTACTATTATAAAGTCTATTTTTCTTAATGCGAATTCCTTAAAAAGGTGATATACTAAAGTTTGAGTAAGCGATTTTATATTTAGTAAGGAGTCCGTATGACTAAGAAAGAAATGGTAAACTTCCTTTTAGATTACCTGATTATGGAAAATCCACAATTCAAAACTATCGATGTCCCTAAGGATTTACCTGGACAAGAAGCACTTTTGCGAGCTCTTCTCAATGTTAGACCGCCTATGGCAGTCTCAACACGCTTTTTGATTATGCAAAATGATTATCTTCAATTGAAAAAAGCTGAGCGCGTTGTTGTCTTTTTAAATCACATTCAACCACTCGCCACAGATGATCGTTTATACGTGTGGAAAGGAGATATTTCACGCCTTCAGGTAGATGCTATTGTTAATACGACAAACCGTCAAATGCTTGGCTGTTTCCAACCTCTACATGAATGCGCAGATAACACCATTCACACTTACGCTGGTGTTCAACTACGCTTGGAATGCTACAATCTCATGAAAGATCAAGGTCATGACGAACCAGAAGGTAGTGCTAAAATCACTCCTGGTTACAATCTTCCAGCAAAATTCATTCTTCACACTGTTGGACCAGCTGTCAATGAACATCTAACAGAGTCTGATGCTGATTTGCTTGCACAAAGCTATCTTTCTTGCTTAACCTTAGCTGAGAAAAATCAATTGGAGTCTGTTGCACTAGCATCACTAGCAACAAATCATGATAAACACTTTATTAACGAAGATGCTGCTAGAATCGCTGTAAATACCGTCAAAAACTTCTTGTCACAAAGTAAATACGTCAAAAAGATCATCTTCAACGTTGCTGAAGATAATGAAGTTGCCCTTTATCAAAAATTACTTCGTTAATACCAAAAACTTCCGCCTTAACAGACGGAAGTTTTTTTACAAGAAAATTTATGACATGTTTTCTTTAATGAAACTTTCAATATCATCAAATGGAATGATTTCTTTTTGGTCATAGAGATCACAATGACTAGCACCTTCAACAGAAATCATCTTCTTGTTGTCACCTTTTAATTTTTCAAAAGCATCTTTTCCCATGTAATATGAATGGGCTTGATCACCATGGACAACAAGTACGCTATTGCGAATTTCATCAATATAATGAAGAAAACGAGTGTTTAAGAAACTTGTATTTGCTTGAACTGCCCAGCCATTATTTGAATTAAGACTACGGGCATGATAACCACGCGGTTGTTTGTAATAAGCGTAATAATCTTTGACAAATTGCGGTGCATCGTCTGGAAGCGGGTCGACTACCCCACCAGCTAGGGCGTAATCACCATTTTGATAATCTTTTGTACGTTGATTTGCAAGAGCTAGGCGAGCTTTGTAACGTGCTTCTTCATTATCAGCTGTATCAAAATAACCATTTCCAGCAATTCGAGACATGTCATACATAGTTGAGGCTACTGTTACTTTGATGCGTGGGTCAATCGCTGCTGCATTAAGGGCAATGCCTCCCCAACCACAAATACCGATGATACCAATTTTATCCGCATCAACATTTTCAAGCGTTGATAGGTAATCAACAGCTGCTTGGAAATCTTCGGTGTTAATGTCTGGCGATTGCATATAACGTGGAGTGCCGCCTGATTCTCCTGTGTAAGACGGGTCAAAAGCAATTGTCAAGAAACCACGCTCTGCCATTTCTTGCGCATAAAGTCCTGAAGACTGTTCTTTCACTGCTCCAAAAGGACCTGACACCGCAAGTGCTGGCAATTTCCCTGAAGCATTTTTAGGAGTATACATGTCAGCAGCCAAGGTTATTCCAAAATGATTATGGAAAGTCACTTTTTTGTGATCAACTTTGTCACTTTTTGGGAAAACTTTATCCCATTCTTGTACCAAATGTAATTGTTCAGTCATCTTATTCTCCTTTTCATTGTGGATTTGCCATGTTACTTCAAGTGTAACACTAACCAAAACTAATTAAAAAGATTTGTCGGCAAAAGCTTCTAAATCTTTCTCTAGTAGTTACTTTACACCTTGAAGTCCGCTCTAAGTCAAGGTGATTTACCAAAATTTCAATAAAATTATTTGTTTGAAAGCCACTTCTGTCGAATTTGAATTGTTAAGAAAGCAAATAACAACATTATGATACTTCCCCAAATGCTAAACTGACTACCATTTCCGATGTCAATAAATTTACCTGTAAACGATGTCCCGACAGTCACACCAAGATTGGCAGCTGCCAAAAATAAGCCGTTAGCAAAATCGGGTGCATCATCACCAACGCTATAAATCATATATTGATTCACATTTCCTGCAAGTCCACCAAACATTCCAAAAATGACAACTAAAATCATCATTGCTAGTGCTCGATTTCCAAAGAAAAATAGCAAAGCTAGATTAATAATTAGGACAAGCGGTAAACTAATCAATAGTTGATGAGCATTTTTATCTAAGAACTTTCCAGCCAGAGCATTACCGATAATATTAGCCAAGCCAATACTTAACAAAACCAAGGCGATTAAATTAACATTGATTCGTGAGAAACTCGCTAAGAAATCTGACATATAGGAATTAAAACCAAGCACAGCTCCATTCAATAAAATAACGCTTATAATAGAAATCCATATCGTTTTTCGTTTTAAAATACTTAATTGTTGTCCATAAGACAAGCCACGTGTCACTGGCATCGATGGCACTAAAACTATGGTTCCGATAAAAACAAGTAAATTAATAACAGCAAAGAAAAGCATGGCGAAGCTGAGCGAGAATTGGCTAGCCAAAAAATTAGAAACTGGCACTCCAAGCAGCGTTCCAGCTGAAACTCCCATAAAAACTTGAGCAACTGCTTTTTGCGATTCATTTTCAGGAACTGATGTAGCTGCAACCGTCATTGCCATAGAAACATATACAGGATGAAAAATTGCTGGTAAAACACGCGCAATCAGTAAAACAGTAAAGTTTGGCGAAAAAATCGAAACGATAGTGCTCAAAGCAAAAGCACCGGTAGCCAAAAGCATAACAGACCTTCGGTTGACCTTTGAAAACAGTAAGGGCATGGTTGGTCCTGCGATAGCCACGACTAAAGCAAAACCAGATACCAACAAACCAGCTGTTGTTAGGGAGACGCCATAATGCTCAGAAATATGTGGCAAGATACCCGTTATCCCCATTTCTGTATTCAGAATTCCAAATACACCGATTGTTAACAGTAAAACCAATGAACGGTTTGAAGTTTTCTGCATTTGACACTTCCTTTCCTTAACTTCTACCATTATCATAACAAGGAATGCTGTCTATTACAAATACTTATATTTGATATATCTAATGCCTAAAAAGCATAGTTTTCCAATAAAAATTCCCCACCAAACTAGTGAGGAAATCTTTTCTTACACTAACTTATAATTTTTCCATGTTCCCTTATGGTAACGGATTTCATAGATAATTCCTTTAACAAACCAGTCTAGAAACATAGCCGCCCAAGTTCCTAGCATCCCCATACCAAGGTTAACAGAAAAAAAGTAGGCACATACTACACGAACTAAAAGCATAGAAGAAATACTGATGACCATTGGGAAATTCGCATCACCCGCACTACGAAAGACAACAGGTAAAACATAGCCAGAATTCCAAAAAAGGCTGACTAAAATCCCATGAGCAAGGACAATAATCCAAACATAGTGTGTTGCTTGTGCTGATAGATCATATAATTTCATTAACAAAGGCATTAAAGCTATAACAGCAGCTGAAAAACAAGCATTTGTAATATGGATGATTCGGCTAACTTTACGTTTGTAATATTCTGCTTGCACATAATCTCCAGCACCAACACATTTTGAAATAATGACTGCTAAGCCCAACACGATTGAAATACCCGGCAATCCTTGAAACATGATAATGGTTCCACCAACCGAATTTGCAGCGATGGCAGCTGTACCAAAAAGTGACACAACAGACAAGACAATCAAACGCCCAAGGAAAAACATACCATTTTCAAAACCAAATGGTAGTCCAATACTAAGAACCTTCTTAATCATTTTCCAGTCAACTTTTTCTTTCAAAAAATTTCCTAAAGTCAATTCAGATGTTAGATGATAGGCAAACCAAAGCACTAAAATCATTGCGCCAACACGTGAAAAGAGAATCGGTACAGCTACTCCTTCAACACCCCATCCAAGGCCATAAATCAGACTAATCCCCATTAAAATATTCAATCCATTCATGACTAGCATAATATTCATCGGCAAGCGTGATTTATTTAAGGTTCTAAAAATCGCTGCACCCGAATTATAAAGAGCAATAAACGGTGTTGATAAAGCAACGATATTAAAGTAACGATCTGCTTGCGAATGAACCTCAGGTGTAATCGTTCCAAATAAATGACTTAAGATAAATGGCTTAATCGCAAAAATCAAAATAGTAATCATTAAGCTAAAATACAATGTGAACTTGACCAACTGATTGACAGCTTTATTAGCATTTTTACTATCACGGTCACCTAAGTATTGACCTGCAACAATGCCACCACCCGTTGCAAATGCAGCAAAAATACTGATAAAGAGCGCCATAAGAAATTCAACCAAGGATACTCCTGACACTGCTGCTTCACCAACTCTTGAAACCAAAATCGAGGCGATTAAGCCCACCAGATATTCCAAACCTTGTTCAATAATCAAAGGAATGAACAATTTTGCTAAATCACGATTGCTAAAAAAATACGTGTTTTGCTGTGCTGCAACTACATCACTTTCCATAATTTCCTCCTCTTTTTAATATCACCTATACTTTATACCTTGGAGCTCACTCTAGGTCAAGAGAATTTTTTATTTTTCCTCAAAAACAACAGTGACCTTTTTTCCAGCCATAGCTTTTTTAAACTTCATTGTGTCTTTGACATGACCTAGGTAAGTATACTTAAAGCAAGTCTTGCAATCATCGTAGAAAAAAGTTAATTCATTTGTCTGGCAGAGCAATAAATCACCTGCTTTAATCGAGCATGAACATTGCTCATGGCTAGGTAAGTGGTCAGCTAATAAATAAAATTTTTCATTTCCATTAACATCAGCCATATCGAGCTCAAGTGGCAAAAGCTTGACAAGTGCTATCGCGCTAGCATTATTTTCCAAAATCAACTCAAAGCTTTCGCCAGCAATCGTTACAAGAAATGCCATGCTAATTCTCCTCTTCAAATGTCACTGTGATACTACTACGTCCAAGACACTCTGCTAGTCCACTACTATCTGTCATTTTTCCTAAATCAGTGTATGAATAGCTTGATGAAAAATCGTCATAAAATAACACCAAACCATTACCAGCCCATAATTTCAAATCACCAGAATGAATTTTTCGAGCTCGACGATTATCTGAAGTGAAATCTCTATCTAACACAGCATATTTTTCATTTCTATTCACATCAGACATCTTTAGCGTCAAAGGAAGACTGTCTCGAAACTCACGCGCCGCAACCGAATCATTTAAAAGAAGTTTAAACTTTTTACCATTTACTCTTACATTAATCATTTTTTCACCTAAATATTTTTTGCGTACTTGAGTTTGCTGACTCGACTTGCAAACTAATAAAAGCGCAGCCATCACAATCAGCAAAATACTTAGATATTTTTTCATTTACTGCTCGATGTATGTTTTAACAGCTTTTTTAAAACGCTCCACACCATCAATTAAAAGCTCAAGTGGACAAGCATAATTCCATCTGATAAATGCTCTTCCATTGCCACCAAAAATCTCACCGCTCGATAAGATTAAGCCTGTTTCGTGGCGGATGAAGTCACATAAGTCTGTCGTATCTTGTGAAATAGCAGAGCAGTCAAGCCAAGCAAGGTAAGTCGCCTTTGCCTCAACGATTTTAATTTCAGGGAAAGTCTTATTCACTTGCTCAATTAGGTAGGCGCGGTTAGTTGCCAAATAGCGATTCAATTCATCTAACCAACCTTCAGAATCATTAAAAGCTGCTTCTGTCGCTTGAATAGCAAATGAATTTGGCTCTGCTACTTCGTCTGTATTGATACCACGATTAACTTGTTTGCGAAGGGCTTCATTTGGCACAGAAATCACCGATGTCTGCAGTCCTGCAATATTAAAGGCTTTTGACGGTGCCAGACAAGTCATGCTGATATTTGAAATAGCCTCTGATACTGATGCAAAAGGCGTGTACTTACTGCCTGGATGTGTCAAATCACAATGAACTTCGTCTGATAAGATAAGAACACCATATTTTAGACAAAGTTGACCAATTTTTTCGAGCTCCGCTTTTGTCCAGACATAACCTGTTGGATTGTGTGGATTGCAAAAAATCATCAAAGTCGTCTCATCTTGCGCTAGCTTATTTTCCAAATCCTCATAATCGATACTGTACTTTCCATCCTCATACAGCATGCGACTCTCTAAAACTTCACGACCGTTGTTCAAGATAGAATTGTAAAAAATATTGTAAACTGGCGTGATGAGCAAAACCTTGTCGCCCACTTCAGTCATCTTGCGGACAATTGATGAAATCGCTGGAACAGCACCTGTACAAAACATCAGCCACTCTTTTTGAAGTGTGAAACCATGTCGACGCTCCCACCATGAAATATAAGACTCAAAAAATGAATCTGGCACGGTATTGTAACCAAGAGCACCCTGATTTAAACGTGTCTGAATAGCACATTTGATTTCTGGAGCCGTATCAAAATCCATATCCGCAACCCACATTGGAAGTTCGTTCTCACCAACATCCCACTTATAAGAATTAAGGTTGCGACGATTAACAACCTTGTCAAAATGATATTTTTTCATGTATCACACAGCCTTTCTCAAGCTAATCTTAGTTTTACTGCTATCAATGTTAGGGTCATCAAAAATAATCTCACCGATATTGTCAGCTACAATAGAACCCGAAATTGGATTTTTAACGCTGACAATGTCAGACTTGATGTCTGCTTGCAAATCCTCAACATATTCAAAGACCAAATCTGAATGGATTAATTTACAATTATCGAGCGTAACATGCTTCATATAACAAAGCCCTTGATTGCTTTCAATCGTACAATTGATAAACGTAATGTCTTCGGTATTCCATGCAAGGTATTCGCCAACGATTGTCGAATCTCGAACAACTACATGCTTGCAATTCCAAAAAGCATCTTTGGATAGCAAAGTACTATTTGAGACTTCCACATTTTCAGCGCCATCAAAGCAATAATTACCAGTAATGGTCACATTTTCCAGCTTAACATTCTTACTATTCATGCCAAAATAGTCACCAGTCACATTAACATTTGTTAATCTAACCTCTTCACATGACCACAAACTTTCTAAAGCATTTGGCATTTGAACATTTTCTAGAACAATAGCTGAGCTGCGACGGAAAGTCTTGGGGGCTTGAATGACACTATTTTTGATTTTAATATCATGCGTATACCAGATTCCAGAACGTGCAGTATCAAGTAGCTGAACATTTTCAGCTGTAACATGTTTTGAGTACCAAAGCGGGTATTTCCAACGGAAAATATCATTTTCTAAAATGATATTGCGGCTTTCTTTTAAAGGAGATTCGCCGTCCGCAAAAACTGATTGAGTGATTTTTGTATTTTCTGCTTTAAAACAGGCACGCTCTCCAGTCAATAATTCTTGATTAATGATTTTCATTTTTATTCCTCCATTTTCAAAGTCCTTCTAGGACCGAAACGTCACTTAGTCTACACCTTGTAGTCGACTCCAAGTCAAGGATTTTTTGTCTTTTAATTTACAAAAATACTCTAACACGCTACAATAAACATAGCAAATACTTATATTACATACTTAATATAGCTAAAATGTATAGGAGAAAGATATGGATATTCGCGTCCTTAATTATTTTGTAACCATTGTCCAAACGAAAAGTATTTCAAACGCTGCAAATACCTTACACGTGACACAACCGACACTATCACGCCAAATCAAAGATTTGGAAGAAGAACTTGATACTGTACTTTTTCACCGTGGCAGTCGAGAAATTCAATTGACAGATGATGGGCAATACCTCTACAATCGTGCCATCGAAATTCTTGCTTTAGTCGAAAAAACAGAAAATAATATTCGAAAATCAGAAGAGATATCTGGAGAGATTTACATTGGTGCTGCTGAAACTCACTCACTTGACATTGTCGCAATTGTCACCAAAAAAATGACAGACCAGTACCCTGAGATTCGTATTCACATTCGTAGCGGAAATGCTGATGACATTTTGGAGCATTTGAATAAAGGAGTCTACGATTTAGGTATTACAATCGGTGATTTTGACAACCGAAAATACAATTCGCTTGCTCTTAAAAATCGTGACCAATGGGGAGTCTTGGTCCCCAAAAATCATCCGTTGACTAAGTTTGATAAAGTTGAACTGGCAGATATTTTGTCCTATCCACTAATCACTTCTGCTCAAACCAATAATGACCTCCGAGAGTTAGCTGGACTTGGCGACTATCACATCGTCGCAACCTATAATCTTCTCTACAACGCGTCACTTTTAGTCAAAGCTGGACTTGGTATTGCGATTTGTCTTGGTGGCATTATCAACACTTCCTACGCTGATTCTGAACTGAAATTTATCCCATTCACGACTCAAAAACACGATTCGCTTCAGATTCTCTGGAAAAAGCAAAGCACTCAATCACCAAGTACCAAACTCTTCCTTAAGCTGATGCAAGAAGAAATCAAAAAATAAAAACATTTTGTAATACATAAAAGAACACCGACTCACAAAAATTGGTGTTCTTTTTTGATAAAGCGCTATCCTATCTTGCATGTCAAACATCATTATGTTAAACTGTTATCGTTTTGCTCACATTAAAATGTTTAGAATTTCACATAAAGGAGTTTTGATGAAACAAGAAAGTTATTTTGATGGTGGTTTGCTAAGCTATATTGGACATAGTATTGTAGCTACCGTAATTACTATTTTTACACTTGGAATTTGCGCTCCATGGGGTATCTGCATCATGATTAATTGGAAGGTCAAGCATACTGTGATTGATGGACACCGCTTATACTTTGATGGAAAAGCAATCCAGCTTTTTGGAAACTGGATTAAATGGCTAATTCTAACCATTATTACAATCGGTATTTATTCATTCTGGCTCAACATTAAACTGAACCAATGGATTACCAAACACACACACCACTTAGATTAAACATTAACAGAACGTGCAAAAACTGAACCACGTTAAAAGCTGATAGGAGTTATAAATTGGAAAAGAAAAATGACAAAGCAATTGCAGTTATTGTCGGAATCTGCTTACTAGTACTTCTTTTTATAGCAAGCTTTGCGGTAGCCGGCTCTGGTAAAGAAAAGAAAGCTGAACCAGCAGCAACATCAACAAGCCAAACAACGTCAACAACTAATTCTACAAGTTCAAGTTTTAGCAGTTCTTCATCTTCATCAAGCGTAAGTTCTAGTACTTCTAGTAGTACAGTTGAAAGTTCGTCATATGCTGCTTGGTCTAAACTTGATGATGAAGGAGCTAAAAATTATCAAGCACACTATATAGAACAATTAAATAATACCCTATATGCAAGCGGCAGTAATGACCGAGTAAGTGGGGGATACGTATGTAAAGAAATTATGACTGTCGTTGTTCCACAAGAATATAAATACTATTCTGATAACGAACTTCAACAATTAGTAGATAGTTTATTAAACTTAAAATATAGTTTCTTTAAACAATGGGCTGAGGATAATCATTACTATTCGGACAGCGATTTACCATATTTACATGTTGAAACACCAGATGGAGCAACAATTGCAAAGGAAAGCATCTGGGACAATACAATGAAACTAAAATAAAAAATCCCAAAAACACTTTACGTAACGTAAAGTGTTTTTTTGTTCTTTTTCAATCCACGATTGCTTTCGCGATTTCTTGTGGGGCTATATTGGTGAAATATTTAGTGGTGTCAATTGTTTGGAGTTTTTTTAGAACATCAAGATAGTCGTATCGAAGTCCGATTAGGGCTTGTTCAAGCTCAGCAACGTCGTTGATACCAAAAAAGTCACCGTATATTTTAATTCCTTTGATAACTGATTTTTCAATATTAGCGTATGTTGTAATTTTTCCTGCTGGATAACGAACTGAACGCTTAATGGT
The DNA here is from genome assembly GCF_049393735.1 of Streptococcus equinus. Lineage (GTDB taxonomy): Bacteria > Bacillota > Bacilli > Lactobacillales > Streptococcaceae > Streptococcus > Streptococcus equinus_G. The sequence goes on along the minus strand of NZ_CP185946.1, from coordinate 734,694 downwards.
ATATTCTGGTGATTGTCCATAAGTCCAATCCCAAGTGGCAAATTGGTTATCGGCTAGATTTTGAATGTTTTCTAAATCAGCTTCAGAAAGAACATACTCCGTCATGTCAGGGTATTGTTCTTTTATTTTGTTAAGTAATTGTTCTGAAAATGCTTCAACAGTCATTTTTTCTGGCAATTCATCTAAGATATTTGTCACACGCGCACGCACTGATTTGACACCTTTTGATTCAATTTTATCCTTTGAAACTTGCAGGGCATTTTCAAGCACCGTCATATCAACATCAAACAGCAGACAGCCGTGATGCATCATTCGTCCTTTAAAATAAGCTTGCGCATTGCCACAAAATTTCTTGCCATCAATTTCAAGGTCATTACGACCAGTAAAAGTCGCTGTCACCCCTAAATCAGCTAAAGTATCAATGACAGGTCTTGAAAAAGTCTTAAAATCAAAGGTACCTTCTTGCGATTTATTAGAAATAATCGTGTAATTCAAATTATTGAGGTCATGGTAAACCGCGCCGCCACCTGACAAGCGACGGACGACATGAATGCCATGCTCATCTGTGTAAGCTTTGTTAATCTCTTCAATAGCATTTTGGTGTTTGCCAATGATAATCGCTGGCTCATTAATCCAAAGAATGAAAAGCTCATCTTCAGCTAACAATTCACGAAAAGCATAAGCTTCTAACGCAATATTGTAGGCAGGATTATGAGACTTATTGACGATATACTTCATATGAAAGCTCCTTCATTTTCATTAGGCTTAGTATATCAGAATCCTATTCCACCGTCTCTTAATATGCTCACTACTTCTCCCATGCCTTTCTGAGACGACGAACACAATCTGGAATATCTTCCAAATCAATTTTACTAAATCCTAGAAAAAGACTTTCCTGAGGGCAGGCTGCTTTTTCCTGCCAAAATTGCATAGTATCATAAACTCGGACACCTTCTTTTTCAGCTTTTTTAATCAACTCATCCTGCTGCATCCCATTTGATAAGTGCAGCAAAAAATACTGACCACTAACGTTTGAAGACAATTCTATCGGTGATTTGAATTTTTGAAATTCCTGCTTAAAGGCTTCATAACGTTTCTTAAAAACGTGGTTCATCTTACGAACCAAGCGATCATAGTCACCACTTGATAAGATATTAGCAAGCGCAATTTGGTTCAAAAGATTGACTGTACTATTGAAAGGCTTTGAATTTTCTATAAATCTTTCTGTAAACTGCTCTGGCAAAACCATGTAACCCATTCGAAAGGATGGTGAAAGGATTTTTGAAAAAGTCCCCAAATAAATCACGCGATCAAGATAGTCAATTGACTTCAACGCTGGAATAGGTCTTTGATAATAGCGAAGTTCACTATCATAATCATCTTCGATAATAAAAGAATTTCTTTCTTTTGCGAACGTTAAAAGCTCTTGACGTCTTGAAATGGGCATAATCATTCCAAGCGGAAATTGATGGGACGGTGTTGTGTAAATCATACCAATATCAGCATTTTTATCAATCTTTGTTAGCTCCAATCCTTTGTCATCAACTTCTGCTGTCACAATTTGATAATGATTTTTCTTAAAAATAGCTCGCGCTTTAGGATAACTAGGTTCTTCCATTAAGACACTATTTTGCGTATTTCCCAAAAAATCACACAAAAAGTCAATCGACTGCTGAAGTCCACTCGTGATAATAATCTGGCTCGGATGACACCTAACCCCACGAATACGTTCCAAATAACGACTAATTTCTTTTCTGAGTTTGTATTCACCTTGAAACGGCTGAAGTGTCGACAACTTCTCAGCATCATCTAGCTCATCAAGTGCATTCAGGTAATGTTTCTTCCACACTTTTTTAGGAAATAAATTGCTGGTATGGCTGCTGTTTGTCAAATCATAAATAATCTCTTCGTCAGAGGTACAGCATTCTTTCGTTGACACGGTTTCGCTAAATTTTTTATCAGACGTGAAGGATTTTGGCAATTTCAAGACATAAAAGCCTGCATTTTGACGGCTTTCAATATATCCTTCCAAGGTCAATTGCACATATGCTCTATCAACCGTATTTCTACTGACCTCAAGCATTTTAGCGAGCGTTCTTGTCCCTAAAAGTTTTTCATCTGGCGATAAGTAGCCCTGCAAAATATCTGTCTTGATTTGCTGGTAAATCTGCTGGTACAGTGGACTAGCACCTGCGCTTCTATCTAAATGAATCATTTTCCCTCCAAAGTGGCACCTAAAAATTTTTAAAAACTGGTACTTTTTATTATACCACTTATCCTTTAAAATTTTACCTGAGGTGAAAAAAATACATGAATAACAACCGCTGTAACTCAGCAAAATACATCTTTTTAATCTTTTTAGCAATCTGTTTTTTGGCAACAGGTGGTATTTTTGTAAAACTCAGCCCATTACCACCAATCAACACTGGTTTTTACCGAGTTTTATTTTCTATCCCAATGTTACTGCCTTTTATCAAAAAATCAGATTTGCAATCACTCAGTTATAAACAAGTTGTCACTATCGTTTTAGCAGGCGCTTTTCTAGCAGGGGATTTGACTTTTTGGAACAGTTCTTTTTCTTACACAACTGTGGCAAATTCAAATTTGCTCGTTAATCTAACACCATTTACGGTGATTCCAGTCAGTTATTTTCTATTCAAAGAAAAAATGACACCCAAATTTCTTTTAGGTGGACTTGTTACTTTACTTGGCGTTTTTGTCCTTATGGCAAATAAAGTCACTGTGTCACCCGAAAGACTTCTTGGCGATTCAATGAGCCTAGGTGCTTCAGTCTTTTACGCAATGTTCATGATTACCGTTTACAAGCTACGTGATACGGTCAAATCAAATGTTATCATGTTCCTCAGCGCTTTTGGAACATTGCTCGTACTGGCTGCTGTTATCTTCTTTACAGAAGGTTTTTACGTGCCTAAAAACTTTGAAGAACTCTGGCCACTTTTGGCGCTAGCTCTTGTGTCACAGATTTTAGGACAAGGACTGCTCGCATATTGCCTAGGGAAAGTCAATGCTAGTCTGTCATCATTAATCACTCTATCACAACCCGTCGTTGCAGCTCTTTACGCTTGGGTCATTTTCCAAGAACACTTAAATCTGCAATCTATTATCGCTATTATCATCACGTTGACAGGCGTCTACCTCGCTAAAACACAAACTTCAAACAAACTCGTTAAAGAGGAAATCTAAATAGTTTAGAGTCATAAAAGAGTATGAGAATTCTATCTCATACTCTTTTTGATTTATACTAACTTGTAAGAACTTGCTGAATCATAGCACATATCAATCTATCTCTTTGGCATGTTGTGGATAGCTTCACCAATGGTATCTAGGAAGGCTTCGTACATGTTTTCAGAAAAGGTCGGGTGCCCATGGATGGCTTGGGCAACGTCATCAACGGTCAATTCATTTTCCATAATAGTTGCTGCTTCATTAATGAGCTCAGCAGCTGATGGTCCAATGATATGCACACCAAGGATTTCATGATACTTGCTATCAGCAATAACTTTAACAAAACCTTGTGCTTCATTAGAGGCTAGAGCTCGTCCATTACCAGCAAAACTTGACTTTCCAATTAAAATATCACCATATTGTTCACGCGCAGCCTCTTCAGTTAACCCAACCATAGCAACTTCTGGGTGTGTATAAACTGCTGCTGGAGTGTATGTGAGATTGGCTTTGCGATGATTGCCACGTAGAGCATTTTCAGCAGCCACTTCTCCCATACGATAAGCAGCGTGTGCCAGCATTTTTTGACCATTAACATCTCCAGGAGCATAAATACCTGGGATTGACGTTTCTTGATAGGCATTAACTTTGATGCGATTGCCTTCCATGTCAAGGTTGAGATTTTCAAGACCTTGTAGCTGTGGAATTCGTCCAATCGATAGCAGAGCTTTGTCTGATTGGATTTTCTCACCATTTGTTAGTGTCAATTCAAGCTGATTGTTTTTCTCAATAATTTCTGACACTCCAACATTTGTTTTAATAGTCATGCCTTTTTTGGTCAGAATTTTTTGTAACTCCTGTGAGATTTCCTTGTCCATTGCTGGAACAATGCGGTCTGACATTTCAATAACGGTCACATCAACGCCGTAAGACGACCAAACCAAGCCAAGTTCAACTCCAACAACACCGCCACCAATAACAGTTAATGATTTCGGAACTTCTCGCAAATCAAGGATATCATCAGAGGTCAAAACAAGTGGAGAATCGATACCTGGAATATTAATGCGTGATACTTTTGACCCTGTTGCCAAAATGATGCTATGCCCCTTGATCACTTGCGAGCCAATCGTAACTGTTTTGTCTGGATTGACTTTGGCCAATCCTTCAAAGATAGTTACTTTATTGGCTTTCAAAAGATTACGAACACCACTTGTCAGTGTTTTGACAACAGAATTTTTAAATGCGACTGTCTTATCCATATCAATACTGTAGCTAGTTGAGGCTAGATTGATACCACGACCTGCGGCGATTTTTAGCCCATCAAGGATTTCAGCATTTTTAAGATAAGTTTTGGTTGGAATACAGCCAACATTTAGGCAGGTACCGCCAAACTCTGATTTTTCAACGATTGCAATTTTGCCTCCAAGCTGTGCACCACGGATAGCAGCGTAATAACCTGCAGGACCTCCACCAACCACAATCATGTCATACTCATCAGCTGCAAGCGGAGCTTTTTGTTCAGAACTCGTATCAGCCGCTACTTCCTTTGGTACTTCCAATCCTGCCGCAGTTAGGTCTGTTGTGGCTTGTTCAATTTTCTCAACTACCTCACCTTCAGCACCTAGGTAGCTAATAATTTCCGTGACTGGAACAACCTCACCAGCCTCGTGAAGAATTTTCAAAAGTACTCCAGAGTCTTCGGCTTCGATTTCCATATTTGTCTTATCAGACATAATTTCAAGCAGAATATCGCCTTCTTGAACAGAATCGCCTTCCGCTTTTTTCCATTCAATGATTTCGCCTTCTTGCATGTCAACGCCAAGCTTAGGCATGATAATTTCTATTGCCATAGATTACCTTTCTTTTCAATTCATAAGCTAAATTAATAATTCCAGCGGATTTTCAAGAATTGCTTTTAAATCCAGCATGAATTTTGCACCATTCATTCCGTCAACCAAGCGATGGTCAATGGTCAAACTCATTCCCATAATAGGTCGAATAACCACTTCACTCTCATGAACAACGGGTGTTTCAATAGTTGCTGAAATACCAAGAATCGCCGAATTTGGCTGATTTATAATTGGATTAAATGACTTGGTTCCAAACATTCCAAGATTTGTTATGGTGAAAGTTGAGCCAGACATGTCTGCTGATTTCAATTTGCCAGTCTGTGCTTTTTGAATAACATTTTTTGAAGCTACCACAAAGTCTGACAAGCTCATCTTTTCAGCGCCATGAATCACAGGAACCACTAATCCTTCAGAAAGTCCAACAGCAATTCCAAGATTGACAAAATGATGCACTTCAATCTCCTGAGCATCATTAATCAAAGAAGCGTTAAGAAAACGATGCTCATCTTTCATCAAAGTCTTAACCGTAGCAAGTCCAATCAAGTCAGTAAAAGTGACCTTATAGCCAGTCTTCTCCTTAATTGGTTCAACAAGTTGTTTTCGAAGAGCAATCAGATTTGTCATATCAACGTCGTAATTAAGCGTAAAAGTTGGCGCCGTAAAGTAGGAATGGCTCATTCCTTTTGAGATTGCTTTACGCATGGCAGACATTTTAACTATCTCAACTCCGTCAGTTGCAACTGATACATCTGGGACAGCCACAGTTTGAGGTGGCACTTGGCTGTCCACTTCTTCTTTTTGAGGAGCACCTTCACCTAAGCTCGCTAGAACGTCTTCCTTAGTAATCTTGCCAGAAACACCTGTTCCGACTAGCTTTTCAAGGTTAACACCTCTGTCCTCTGCAATTCTGCGAGCTAGTGGCGTTACACGAATCTTGCTAAATTGTTCGACGTCTTCTTTGTGAATTCGTCCATTTTCACCGCTGCCACTGATTTTTTCTAGATTAATGCTGCGCTCACGTGCCAACTTTCTAGCAGCTGGTGTGGCACGAACTTTTCCAATTTCAGATGCCTTTGGCATAATCATTTCATTTACCACAGAGACTCCTTTCAAGACTTGCGACCATTACGTGCCATTTGATAAATGGCAGCTTTTATCTTAGCAACGTCTGGCAAGATAGCCTCTTCCAACACACGAGCATATGGTACTGGCACATCCTCACTTGCTAAACGCACAATCGGATAATCGAGGTAATCAAAAGCTTCACTTTCTGTAACCAGCGCAGCTATTTCTCCAATAAAACCACCTGTTTTATAAGCGTCATTAACCAGCATGAGCTTACCAGTTTTTTTAACAGAGTTGAAAATTAACTCTTTGTCAAGTGGAATAAGCGTCCGCGGGTCAACCACTTCAACGCTGATACCGTCAGCTGCCACTTCATCAGCTGCTTGGAGAACACGTTCCAACATACGACCATAAGAGACAATGGTCAAGTCGCTTCCCTCACGCTTAATCTCACCCTTTCCAAGTGGCAAATAAAAATCAGAATCTAACCTAACTTTCTCTTTCTTGCCATAAAGCGCCTTTGGCTCCATGAAAATGACGATATTATTATCTCGAATAGCTGATTTTAAAAGTCCTTTGGCATCATTAGCATTTCCTGGTGCAACAACCTTAATGCCAGGAATATGAGTCAACCATGCTTCCAGAGACTGTGAGTGTTGCGCTGCCGAACCAATTCCAGAACCCGATGCCACCCTAAAGGTCACTGGTGTTTTCAAACCGCCACCAAGCATGTAGTTATTTTTAGCGCCGTTGTTAACAATGGCATCAAGCGCAATAGTGATGAAATCCATAAAGGTCACATCAACAATCGGACGAAGACCAGTTATCGCAGCGCCGATAGCACTTCCTGCGATTGCAGCTTCTGAAATTGGGGTATCCTTGACTCGTTCAGGGCCAAACTCCTCAAACATACCAACAGACGTACCAAAGTCACCACCGTAGATGCCAACATCTTCACCCATCAAAAAAATCGTCTCATCTTTTCGCATTTCCTCTGTCATTGCAAGATTGATTGCTTCACGAAATGCCATTTGTTTTGTTTCAGTCATTGTCTTTCTCCTCTTTGTGATTGAAAGGCACCTAATCTACCCAGATATCCTCAAACGCTACTGATAAATCTGGCTCGGGACTATTTTGCGCAAAAGCATAAGCATCATCGATTTCTTTAACTACTTGCGCATCGATAGCATCCAATTCGTCATGGCTTGCTAAATGATTTTCAGTCAAGTACGTGCGGAATTTGATAAGCGGATCTTTTTTCTTCCATTCATCAACTTCCTCTTTACTTCGATATTTACCTGCGTCAGCTGTCGAATGTCCAAACCAACGGTAAGATTCTACCTCAACAATGGCTGGACCATTTCCAGAACGCACATGCTCAACTGCTTTGCCCATTGTCTCATAAACTGCTAGGACATCATTACCATCTTCACAGTAAAACCCTGGAATGCCATAAGCCTCAGCACGTGTGTAAAGATGCGGCGTGTTGGTCGCTCTCCTAATGTCCATAGAAATACCATAGCGATTATTGATAATAAAGAAAATGACAGGCAATCTCCAAGTGGCTGCTAGGTTTACAGATTCATGAAAAGAGCCTTCATTGGTTGCACCGTCACCAGAAAAAGCAACAACAATGTTATTTGTCTTTTTATATTGTTGTGTCAAGGCTGCACCAACAGCAAGAGCATAACCACCACCAACAATACCATTCGTACCATAATTACCCTTTTCAAAATCTGCCAAATGCATGGAACCACCACGTCCTTTTGACACACCAGTCACCTTGCCAGCAAGCTCAGCCATCATTTTGTTCAAATCCATGTCCTTAGCAATGCACTGCCCATGCCCACGATGATTTGAAAAAATAATATCATCATAAGTCAAATGCGCCATTGCTCCAACACTTGCTGCTTCTTCTCCAACTGAAAAGTGCGTCATTCCTTGGACAAAACCACGTCTGACTAACTTATTAATACGCATATCAAACTCGCGAATACGCTGCATTTTGAGATACATATCTATATATTGTTCTAGAGACAAATTCATCATATTGCCCTCCAAATATCTTTTTCTTAGTCCATTCATCATATGATATTATGTCTCAAATCACAAATTATTTAACCGTTATTTGCAAACGTTTCAAAAAGGTAAACTAAAAAAGGCGCCAAATGCGCCCCTTACTTCTCTTTCAAAATTTCTGCTACCAATTTTTCGCAATAGACTTTATCATTTCTGATTTTGTCAGATTGGTCGTTACCAGTCGGTACAAATCAAAAAACAATAAATTCTGTTTCTCCTTTGCTTTGAACAAAGTGGATCACGACAATTTAGCATTTTCAACTAAAAATATATACCTAAAACAAAAAACAACCCTTGAAAAACAGCTCTGCTACTTTCCAAGGATTGTTTAAATCTATTATTCACTAATGGCATTACCTGTATAAAGTTGGTAATAACGTCCTTTTTGCGCAATCAACTCATCGTGGTTACCACGTTCGATGATGCGTCCTTGTTCAAGAACCATGATACAATCCGCATTGCGAACAGTTGACAAGCGGTGAGCGATAACAAATGTTGTACGACCTTTCATAAGAGCATCCATACCTTCTTGTACGTGAACCTCGGTACGCGTATCGATAGATGATGTTGCTTCATCTAAAATCAAAGCAGGTGGATTTGCTACGGCTGCACGCGCAATCGCAAGCAATTGACGTTGACCTTGAGATAAATTACTTCCGTCACCTGTCAAAATAGTATCATAACCTTCAGGCAAACGTTTAATGAAATCATGTGCATTAGCTAATTTAGCTGCTTCGATACATTCGTCATCAGTCGCATTCAGTCTTCCGTAACGGATGTTATCCATAACTGTTCCTGTAAAGAGGTGCGTATCTTGCAATACAATCCCTAGGCTACGACGAAGGTCAGCTTTTTTGATTTTACGAATGTTAATACCATCGTAATGAATCTTACCTTCTTGGATGTCGTAGAAACGGTTAATCAAGTTTGTAATAGTTGTTTTACCTGCACCAGTTGATCCGACAAAAGCGATTTTTTGACCAGGTTCCGCAAACAAATTAATGTCATGTAAAACCATCTTATCATCGTTATAACCAAAGGTTACATCTGTGAAAGTCACACGACCTTCTTGTCTATGATAAGTCACTGTACCATCTTCGTGTGGGTGTTTCCAAGCCCAAGTACCTGTTACTTCTTCAACTTCTTGTAGATTTCCAGCAGCGTCTTCTTTTGCATTAACCAATTCAACGTAACCTTCATCCAATTCAGGCTCTGCATCTAGCAGTTGGAAGACACGGTCAGCACCCGCCATCGCCATAACAACAGAGTTGATTTGTTGGCTGATTTGAGTAATCGGATTAGTGAAGCCACGGTTTAAGGCTAGGAAAGAAACCAAAGTCCCCAAAGTCAAACCAGCATAACCATTAAGAGCAAGAACTGCTCCAAGCATGGCACAAAGAACATATGAAAAGTGACCGATGTTAGCAGATACTGGCATCAAGATATTCGCAAAGATGTTGGCATTTGTAGCAGATTCACGAAGTTCTTGGTTAAGTTTTCGAAAGTCTTCCATAGCACGCTCTTCGTGGTTGAAAACTTTAACGACTTTCTGACCATCCATCATTTCTTCAATGAACCCATTGACACGACCAAGGTCATTTTGTTGGTCATGGAAATATTTTGATGATTGCGCAGCGATTTTACGAGCTACATAAAGTAGAACAACAACCATGAATAGTGACAAAGCTGACAATGGCACATTCAAAACGAGCATACTGACAAATGTTGTCACGATAGAAAAAGTTGAATTCACCACTTGCGGAATACTTTGACTAATCAACTGACGAAGAGTATCAACGTCGTTAGTGTAGATTGACATGATATCCCCGTGAGCGTGTGTGTCAAAGTACTTAATTGGCAAGCTTTCCATATGAGTGAACAAATCAACACGAATACGACGCATTGTCCCTTGCCCAACATAAACCATGAGACGATTAAAGGTATAAGTACTTGCCACACCGATAATTCCAATAATGATTAATTGGAAAATAGCGTGTGCTAATCCTGAAAAATCAGGATTCTTAGCTGCTAAAAGAGGAGTAATATAACTATCAATCAAAGTTTGCATAAACAAACTAAAACGAACCATACAAAGGGCAGAGATTAAAATCAAAACAAACACTGCCATAAATCGCCACTTATAGTTTTTGAAAACATATGCCAAAACACGTTTTAGCGTTGCCTGTTTATTCACTTGAGTTTTAGATTGAGACATTAGTTATTACCTCCTTCCTCATCAAAATCACCGCTACCTTGTTGTTGAACATCATTGATTTCACGATAGATAGCATTTGTTTTAAGTAATTCATCATGGCTAGCAAAGCCTGAGATTTTACCATCATCAAGAACCAAAATCTTATCAGCATGTTGCACACTTGAGATGCGTTGTGCAATGATAATTTTTGTTGTTCCAGGGATAGTTTCTTCAAATGACTTACGAATATTTGCGTCCGTTGCGGTATCAACGGCACTTGTTGAATCATCAAGAATTAAGACTTTTGGTTTTTTAAGCAATGCGCGGGCGATACATAGACGTTGTTTTTGACCACCAGAAACGTTGCTTCCGCCTTGCTCAATCCAAGTGTTGTATTTGTCAGGGAATCGCTCGATGAATTCATCAGCGCAAGCTTGACGACAAGCTTCGATACATTCTTCGTCAGTCGCATTTTCATTACCCCAACGAAGGTTGTCTAAAATAGTACCTGAGAAAAGGACATTTTTTTGAAGAACAACCGCAACTTGGTCACGAAGAACTTCCAAATCGTATTCACGGACATCATGTCCACCAACTTTAATTGAGCCAGCATCAACATCGTAAAGGCGAGAAATCAAGTTAGCAAATGATGTCTTCCCTGAACCTGTACCACCGATAACACCGATAATTTCACCTGACTTGATGCTCAAATCAATATCAGAAAGCACTTCTTCGCCACCGCCATGTTTGTATGAAAAATGCACGTGGTCAAAATCGATTTCTCCATTTGGTACTTCCATTAATGGATTTTCAGGATTAACAATATCAGCTTTTTCATTCAAAACTTCAGCGATACGTTCTGCACTGGCAGTACTCATTGAAACCATAACCATAATCATTGATAACATCATGAGTGACATCATCATGGCAAAGATATAAGACATCAAAGAAGTCAATTCACCCGTTGTGAGTGTCCCGCCGACGATAAACTGTGCCCCGAACCATGACAAGCAAATGATACATCCAAAGATAATTGTCATCATAACTGGAACGTTAAAAATGATGATTTTTTCTGCTTTAACAAAAAGGTTATAAATATTTTCAGCCGCTTTCGTGAATTTTTTGTTTTCGTATTTTTCACGTACAAAAGCTTTGACAACTCGGATGGCTGAAATATTTTCTTGAACACTAGCATTCAAATCATCATATTTGCGGAAGACATAATTAAAAGTAGACATCGCCTTACGCATGATAAATAGAAGAGAAGCTCCAAGAATCAAGACAGCAGCAAGGAAAATCAAACTCAAACGATGATCAACCACAAAACACATAATCATGCTGACAATGATTGTAAGAGGTGCACGCACAACCACACGAATAATCATTTGATAAGCATTTTGCACGTTTGTAACGTCTGTTGTCATACGAGTGACAAGACCTGCTGTGCTGTATTTATCAATATTTGAAAAAGCAAAGGTTTGAATATTATCATACATACCTTCACGCAAATTAGCGGCGAAACCTGCAGATGCTTGCGCAGCAAATTTACCAGCTAAAAAACCAGTCGTCAAGCCACATGCGGCAAGGATTAACATTAAAATACCATATTTCATGGCAACAGCTAGATTTCCAGCTTGAACCCCTTGGTCAATTAATTTAGCAATGACAAAAGGGACTGACATATCGAAGAAAACTTCTAAAGCTGCACACAAAGGAGCAAGTAAAGACGGTGTCTTGTACTCCTTGACTTGAGCTAAAAGAGTTTTAATCATTCTTGTCACCTCTTTCTACAACATTATAATATGCTCTTTCAAGCAAAGAATGAAATGCCTCTTTTTCATTATCAAAAAAGCCTCTTATGATATCATCTTCAGACTCTTTCAAGTGATCACACACAAGAATAATCAACTCAAGACCCTTATCAGTAATACGAACTTTCTTGATACGCTTGTCCTTTTCATCTTGAACAGAAGCGACCAACTCCTTTTGCTCTAAGCGTGAGATAATCCCAACCATGGTTGGTTGCGAAACCTCAAACACCCTCTCAAGTTCCTTATAAGTGCAGCATGCCTTAGCATCTTTTAAATACAATAAAACCCAAGACTGCATAATCGTGATATTATAAGGCTTTAGGAAATTATTCATATTTTGTTCCAACTGATGCGCGATTCGCTTAACAAGCCAACCATACGGAGCATTTTTAGGATTCATAGTAACCTCCGACAATAAAAAAGCAAGTTTTTAGAAAATCCCAATCATTGGACATCTTCTAAAATTTGCCATACATTTCATTATTTCCACCACTATTATAAAACTTTGAAACAAAAAGTCAATAGCCTGCTATTGATTTTTTCAAAACAAAAAAATCCCGACATTTCTGTCGAAATTCTTCTATCTTATCCCTCAATCTTTTCGCTGAGTTCTTCCCATTCTAACATGAGATTTTCTTGTTGTTCAGTTAGTTCATCGAGTTCTTTTTGCAAATCAATCAACTCACTTGCTTCATTTGTAGCAAGCATAGCTTGGTTGATTTCTTCTTCACGCGCTTCAATTTCTTCTAATTGATTTTCAATTTCAGTGATTCGGCGTGTGAGTTTGCGAAGTTCTTTTTGATTTGCTTTTTGCGCTTGATAATCATTAGCTGGCGCTTTTTCAACGACAACTGTTGCTTTTTCTTGTGCTTCTTCAGCTTTCAAGCGAGCTAGTTCTTCCAGCTCTGCTTTTTTCTCAAGGTAATAATCATAATCACCAAGGTAAAGTGTTGAGCCTTCTTCAGAGATTTCAAGCACTTTTGTTGCTACACGGTTAATGAAATAACGGTCGTGGCTGACAAATAGAAGCGTGCCATCAAAATCAATCAAAGCATCTTCCAGAACTTCCTTACTGTCGATATCCAAGTGGTTGGTTGGTTCGTCAAGGATAAGGAAATTGTTGTTTTGCATTGACAATTTTGCTAAAAGCAGACGAGCTCGTTCGCCACCTGAAAGCATGCTGACAGATTTTTTAACGTCATCACCTGAGAATAAGAAAGCACCCAGACGATTTCTGATTTCAACTTCTGGTGTTGTTGAAAAATCATTCCAAAGTTCATCAAGTACAGTATTGGTACGAGTCAAGTTTGATTGCGTTTGGTCATAGTACCCCACTTCGACGTTGGCACCATAAGTTGATGTCCCTTTGATAAATGGAATCTGACCGACGATTGATTTAATCAAAGTTGATTTTCCGATACCGTTTGGTCCAACAATGGCAATGGCATCAAATTTCTTAACATCAATGTTGATTGGTTCAGATAAGATTTGGTCGTCATAGCCAATAGCAGCATCTGCCACTGTCAAAACAACGTTACCTGATACTTTGTCCGCATGGAAGGTCATATTAGCAGATTTTTGACCAGCTGACGGTTTATCCAAGCGTTCCATTTTTTCCAATTGTTTGCGGCGAGCTTGCGCACGTTTTGTTGTTGAAGCACGAACAAGGTTACGTTGCACAAAATCTTCCAGCTTAGCAATTTCTTTAGCTTGTTTTTCGTAATTTTTGGCTTCGAGCGCTAATTTCTCTGCTTTCAAATCCATGAATTTTGAGTAATTACCAACATAACGGTCAAGCGAATGTTTTGTCAAGTCAAGAGTAATCGTTGCCACTTTATCTAGGAAGTAGCGGTCGTGACTGACGATAATCAATGCGCCTTGGTAGTTGACCAAATAATTTTCAAGCCAAGCAATCGTTTCAATATCCAAGTGGTTGGTTGGTTCGTCAAGTACCAAAAGTTCAGGTTTTTCAAGCAGCATTTTGGCAAGTGCCAAGCGTGTGTTTTGACCACCAGACAACTCAGAGATCTTCATTTGCCACATCGATTCATCAAACTTGAATCCATTTAAAATCGCTTTGATTTCTGCTTCGTAGGTAAAACCACCTTTAACACGAAATTCTTCTGACAAGCGGTCGTAGTCTGACATCAATTTATCAAAAGCATCACCAGATAGCTCAGCCATTTGCATTTCCATCTTACGAAGACGTGATTCCATGCTGCGCACATCATCAAAAACATGGAGCATTTCATCAAAAATCGTATTTTCAGACTCAAAGCGACTATCTTGTGCCAAATATGACAAGCTCAAATCACGTTTTGTGTTAATTTCACCTGATGTTGGTGCTTCTTCCCCAACTAAAATTTTTAATAACGTTGATTTACCAGCACCGTTTCGCCCAACAAGCGCAATACGGTCCTTTTCATCAACTTGAATATTAATATTATCAAATAATACATCGCCCGAAAAAGAGCGTTCAATTTTGTTTCCTTGTAAAATAATCATAGTTATATTTTAACAAATACTTACTCGTTAAACTAGGAGAATGTCAAAAAATCTGCCAAATTCAGCAGATTTTTCAAAATTTATTTTCACTAAGGGGCATAAATCTCATTCACTTTCTCGATATCAACACTTTGGATGCCATAGTAAGAGCCTGATGACTGCATAACTGATTCTTCGTCATCGTCGTGATCTAATCCAATCGCATGCCCAAGTTCATGCTCGGCAGTGTAGACGATACGGTTGTGTGTGTAGCCATAATCATTTTCAAGCAAATAATACGTGTTCAACTTCACATCGACATGAGTGATTTGATTTGTCAAAGCATTAGTCTCAGTTTCAGCCAGCCCTGCTGCTTTCGAGCTGGCATCAGAGTATTCCGTCGCAACAATATCAGCAGAGCTTTCATCATCAACTAACGTAAACGTAAAGGCACCGGTCGCATTCCAAGCATTAATAGCTTCTTCATAAGCAGAAACCAAGGTCTCGTCTGTTGTTTCAATATAAACATTTGCTGAATTGCTTGACCAGCGAGCACCAGAATAATGCGTAAAGTCATCCGTTGACAATTCTTTTAAATTAGAAGCAATATCGTCTTTATTGTCTGCAAAATAAGTCGTTACACTGTTTGCAATATTTGAAATAGAATTTGCTAACTGCGAGCTACTGTTATTAGCATAATAAAGCAGACCAAAACAAACAATAGCAAACAAGACGATGGTCTTGATAATTGCCCAGAAAAAACTCCAAATAATATTAATAATAAGACTTGGAATAAAGAAGATAATCTTAAATAATGTTCTCATACATAGCCTTTCTTTATCGGGTTTTTAGATAAACAAATTACCCTGGGCTTTAGTATAACAAGCAAAGCTTAAAAAAACAAGAAAAAAGAGGATTGAGCACTGCTCACCCTCTCTTTATTTTTATCTTACTTCCATGACGACTGGTAAAATCGCTGGGCGACGTTTTGTTTGGTCAAATAAGAACTTAGCGACTTCATCGCGAACAGCTCCTTTTAATTCACCCCAGTCAAAGTTTTCTTGTTCAAGATAATTTTCAACAGTTTGGTTAACCAATTCAGCTGACTCACGAAGAATATCACGACTCTTCTTAACATAGACAAATCCACGTGTGTGAATCTTCGCTTTAGAAACGATTTTCTTCTCACGTTTATTAACAGTCAAAGCAACGATGAAAATACCATCTTCTGACAAGACTTTACGGTCACGAAGAACGATGTTACCAACATCACCGATAGCATTACCATCAATCATGACATCTCCAGCTGGCACGCTACCTTCGTGGTTAAAGCCATTTTTACCAAGAACCATGACATCACCACGTTTAACGATGTAGATATTTTCAGGATACATACCAACTTCTTCTGCCAATTCAGCGTGAGCAGCTAAATTACGGTACTCACCTTGAACTGGGAAGAGGTATTTCGGTTGAAGAAGGTTAAGCATCAATTGCAAGTCACGCGCATTGGCATGACCAGACACGTTAAGGCTCTGTGAAATAAGGTGAACAATCCCACCTGCTTTGTAAATCAAGTTTTCAACGCGTGCAACAGCAGCTTCTTTTGAAAGGCTTGGTGTTGTAACGATGTATACCAAATCACCGTCTTTAATTTGAACGTAACGGTGACGACCAAGAGCCATCTTATGCAAACCATTGATTGGTTCACCCATACGACCAGCTTCAAGAATAATCAATTCGTGGTCTTCGTATTTGTGCATATCTTTTGGCTTGATGATAAGTTTTTCATCTACCAAACGAAGACGTTTCATACGAATCGCTGTGCGAACAATGTTTTCAGCATCAAAACCTGTAAGAACCACACGGCGACCATATTCTGCAGCTGAATCAAAAACTTGTTGGATACGAACAAGGTTTGAAGCAACGGCAGCGATGATAACACGGCCTTCAGCGTCAGCGATTGCGCTATCCATTTCAGCCGCAACTTCTGCTTCACTAGCTGTCATCACATGGCTAGTTGCGTTAGCTGAATCAGAAAGAAGAGCAAGCACTCCTTCACGACCAATTTCTGTCAAGCGTGCCAAATCAGTGCGGTAATATTTACGTGCAGCTTGGTCAAATTTGAAGTCACCTGTGTAAACAATGTTTCCTTCGTCTGTCCCTACAACAATCCCTAAACTTTCTGGAACTGAGTGAGTAGTTTTAAAGAATGAAATAGTTGCATCCGCAAATTCAATCTCTGTTTCAGCATCAATAACGTGGAAATTATTGAATTTTTTAACATTAGTGTTCTTTTTAACAAAAAGTTTTGCTAATTCAATTGTAAGTGGTGAACCAAAGACTGGCGCTTTGAATTCAGACAAGATGTATGGAAGAGCTCCGATAGCATCCGCGTGCCCGTGTGTTAGGAAAATCCCTTGAACACGTTTTTTATTTTCAATCAAGTAATCAAGGTTTGGAATAACTTCATCCACACCAAGTTGCTCGTTTTCAGGATATCTTAACCCGGCATCCAAAACGAAAATCGAGTCATTAACTTCTACCACATAGAGGTTCTTAGCATTTTCACGAACCCCACCTAGGGCAATAATTTTAATATCGCTCATGTCGATGTTTTCTCCTTATTTTAATTTTTTATACGTGCAAATTACTTTGCTTATGAAATCTTACTAACGGTCCTTGCCTCCAAAAAAGGTTAGCAAGTCGAATTACAGCAACTTCATTGTAACATATTTTCAGAAGATTTTCTTCTTTTGAATTTGGAAATGTTATTAAGAGCGCAAAAAAAAACGCCCTAAGGCATTTTTTCTTATTCAAACAATTGATAGTAATCAGCAATTGCCATTTGGGCTTTTTCGTCTTGGTTAAGGTCTTTGATAATTTTGCCGTCTTTCATAACAATCAAACGGTTGCCGTACTTGAGCGCATCTTCCATGTGATGTGTAATCATGAGCGCTGTTAGCTCATCACCAGATACAAATTCGTCTGTCAGATTCATCAAAGATACACTTGTTTTTGGGTCAAGCGCAGCTGTGTGTTCATCAAGCAGTAACAATTCTGGTCGTTTTAAGGTTGCCATTAAAAGGCTAAGCGCTTGACGTTGCCCACCTGATAAAAGCCCCGTCGGTGTGTCCAAATGTTTTTCAAGACCATTTCCAGTTCGTGCGACCAATGTTTTAAACTCATCAGTAAAATGATGAATTTTTCGAGGCAAAAGTCCACGTTTTTCACCACGATATTTAGCAATGAGAAGATTTTCAGCCACAGTCATACGTGGTGCTGTTCCCATTTTCGGATCTTGGAAAACACGCGCAAGATAATTGGCACGTTTTTCAGCTGGTAGATTTGTCACATCTTTACCCAAAATATAAATTTTTCCGCTAGTTAACATCAACGTTCCAGCAATCACATTAAAGAGTGTTGATTTACCAGCACCATTTCCACCTAAAATGGTTAAGAAATCATGTTCATAAATGGTCAAATTCACATCATCAAGGATTGTTTTGACCTCATCAAGACCATTGTTGACTTGAACTGTTGCATTTTTTAATTCTACAATTTTTTTCATCGTGATAAGGTCACTCCTTTAAAGAATTTATTTTTAAGAACTGGAACCATTAAACAAATTGCTAGGACAATCGCACTAAACAATTTAAGATAATTCGTATTAAATCCAAGTGCAATAACACCTGTAATTAAAAATTGGTACAAGATTGAACCAACCACAATCGCAATCAAACGTTCAAGTAGTGTCAAGCCTGTTGAGTAGAGCACTTCTCCGATGATAATACTTGCAAGCCCAATAACGATAACACCGATTCCTTTTGAAACATCCGCATAGCCATCTTGTTGACTAACAAGTGCACCTGACAAAGCAATCAAACCATTTGAAACAACAAGCCCCATAACTTCCATGCGGTCAGTGTTGATACCAAAACTTTTTGCCATATCACGGTTATCACCCGTTGCGATATAAGCTTGACCTAGTCGAGTATACAAGAAGAAAATCAATGCAGAAATCACGATAACAACTGCTAACAAACCAATCACCAAAAGATTCGTGCTATCTGAAAATGGCAGCAATGCTTGCAGCGGTTTGATATCAAGTAAACCAAGGTTAGCACGCTTCATAACCATAAGCATAACTGAGTTACATGACGTCATCACCAAAATTCCTGCTAGAAGCGTTGGAATTTTTCCTTTCGTATAAAGCAACCCAGTAACAAGACCAGCCACACATCCTGCAAGCATTCCTGCTAGAGTCGCTAAAAGCGGATGTAAACCATTGTTCATCAAGGTAACAGCTACTGCGCCACCAAGCGGAAATGACCCTTCTGTTGTCATATCTGGAAAATTAAGGATTCGGAATGTGAGGTAAATTCCCAATCCAAGAATTCCCCACAAAAGTCCTTGTGAAACTGACGAAATAATCATATTTTTTCTCTTCCTCTCTTAATTTTCATCTTCTTTGACTGCTACTGTTGCTTTTGACAACATGCTGTCAGGAACCGTAATGCCAAGCTCTTTTGCTTCTTTCAAATTAAGCGTTGGTGTACCAGTATTAACAATTTTTACAGGAACATCAGACACTTTTTTACCTGCAAGTAATTTAACTGCAACCTTAGCTGTTTCTACCCCCAAATCGTATTGACTTTGTGCAACTGAGGCGATACTTCCTTGTTCAACCATCGTATCAACACATGAATAAACTGGAATCTTAGCGGCATTTGCTGAATTGACAACTGTCGTAAATGCTGAAGCAATCGTGTTATCTTGCGGCACGAAAACCGCATCAACCTTGCTAGTCATTACTGACATTGTCGTTTTGATTTCATTTGTTGATGGAACAGCGTATTTAACGACGTTGATACCTGCTGCTTCAGCGTATTTTTTGAATTCAGCAACTTGCGAAACAGAGTTATCCTCGCTGCTAGCATATAAGACACCAATTGTTTTGGCATTTGGTGTAATTTCTTGAATCATTTCAACCGTTTGTTCAATTGGAACTTGGTTTGAAACACCAGTGACATTTGCTTCTGGGTGTTTAAGATTTTTCACCAATTTTGCACCAACTGGGTCTGAAATTGCGCCCATCACAACTGGAGTATCACTCGTAGCTGATGCCAAACCTTGAGCTGCTGGTGTAGCAATTCCAATAAGAACATCATTTTTGGCGTTAACCAGTTGTTTACTCATGGTTTGAATTTTACTTTGGTCAGCTTCTGCATTGAGAACCGTAATTTTAGCGTTACTCTTATCATAACCAGCATCGGCTAAACCATCTTCGATTCCCTTTTCAATCTCATCAAGCGCATCGTGAGTAACATACTGCAAAATACCAATTTTAACCACATCATTTTTACTTGAATCATTTTTGGTTTGGTCATAAATCATTGAACCAACTACCAAAATTACAAGACCAATAAGTGTTCCAATAAGTGCTTTATTTTTCATCTTTTATCTCCGTTGACTAATATCTACTTTTATTTACTTTCAACCTGTGAGTCAACTAAAAAGAAAAGCGTGTAGTAAGTTTTTACTACACGCTTTTGATATCTTGTAACTAAGATTAGCGCATAGATACTTTTTAGAAGTACTCCAAAAGTCGTATCTATGCAACTACATAAACACAACTTCTACATACGCCAACTTTGCCAACTTGTAAGAATTTGTGTCATGTTCATCCTAGTCTTCCTCCTGTGTTTTTTTATAATTATAACCTAAAATCAAAAAATATCAAGCACTTTTCAAAATTTTCACATTTTTTCTTGTTACATTATGAGATGGTCAATAAAACTTCTAATAACATTCGGAAGAGTATGATAAGAATAAGGTTTATAGACTCTTTCCTTCCATGTGTGGGCACCAATACCGTAGACTCCTAAATCGACAGCAGGAATATTGAGGCTTCTAATTGTCTCAACTGGCAAAGGATAAATAGCATCCATCAAAGGAAAATTAGCCTTCAACTTGTCAATATCTTCAAAACTTTCTCGCATGGCAAGATAACTTGAATCACTTAAAAACGGGAAAAAACGTCGTTTCACGAATTGTTCTTGAGGAAATTCCGCCATCATTTCTTCAAGAGCTCGGTCGACATCACTACCTAAATCAATGTAATTGTGAGGGCAAAATGGTGGTGCTAAAAAGATAATCACCTTTGCTCCATCCAACTGTGTCTTAGCTTCAAGAAAATCAATTAAATCAAAACCAACTTCTCTTTTATCATAGTCTCCAATATTTTCGAAAAACTCTCTAATCAAGACTTTGCTATCATACCCTTTTTGCTCTAAGACACCGAGATACTGTGAAAATGTCATCACATCAATATCATGTGAGATACTGCTGTGAATGCGACTTCTTTTACTGTAGACTTTAAATCGTTTGCGATAGGTCATCGATAACTCTTGAACCGCTTCTTTGCTTGCCTCAAGTAAAAATTGTAAGACCTCATCTGCACTCTTTTCATAAAGAAAAGTATTGAAGTAAAGATTGGCACGCTTGTTAGTTTGTACATTATAGAAATCTTTACAATCACGTTGAAGCAAAGCTGAACTCGGTAAAATTTCTTCATTATCAATTGTTTCAACTAAATCAAGGTTAGTGTTGATTTTGAGATTAATGGCACTTGATATTAAGGTTGCATCAATCCCCATCAAGCAACTACCGACATGTGTTTCTCTGCCTTTAATATAAAAACATGTCAGCATTTTTCCAGCAGCGCCTGTGTAGAGATATTTCTTCTCATCACCGTCATATGAAGGCGAAATAAAATCTGTATTAATGGCTACTTGAAAATCAAATCCCTGTTTTGAAAGACGTAAAAGTTCACTAGAAGCTTGGATAGCACCGGTATGGTCATTTTCCTCAACACAATTTGTCATTAAAAGTAAATTGCAAGGAAGCTCATCTAGATGTTCCATGTAGTAAAAAAGTATCGCAATATTGACTGCATCACCTGATTTCATATCAAGCATTCCGCGACCAAACAACCAATCACCAGATTTAGCATGCTTTTGAATAATTGGATCATCATCATAATTTTTAAAGAACTCTTGCAGCGCGTCTGAATCATTAGCGATGTTTTTTATAGGACCATAATCTTCAATCCCAACGGTATCCATGTGAGAATGCAAGATTACCGTCTTTGATGTTCCAATTTTTTTAAGCAGTGCAAAATTATTTTTACGCTTTAAGGAATCATCTGCTAAAACTTGTTGCCAAACATATTCAGGATGAGTTTTAAAATATGGCGCTGACTGCACCAATTCATAGATGGCATCTGCCAATTCTTCCTCACCTTTTGTACCATTAACTGAAAAAATCGATACCAAATATTTAGCAATGGCTTCTATACGCTCAGGCAAACTATATTCCTCGATAGCTTCAAATTTCATGATGATACTCCTTCAAAATTGCAACTGCATTTTTAACCGTTTGAACTTGCAAAGTATTCAGACTTTCTTGACTATAAAAGGCAGAATGAGGTGTCAATATGACATTATCTCGCCCAACAAACGGATTTCCAACTAGGTCTGGATTTTCGCTCTCTAAGACATCAAGACCAGCACCAATTACTTTGCCTTCATCTAGCGCTTCTATCAATGCTGCTTCATCAACAAGACTTCCACGCGCCACATTGATAAAAATGACTGGTTTTTTCAACTTTTTAAAGAAATCACGATTAAAGAAGTGCTCATTAGCTGAATTTGCAAATAAATGTAGACTAATCACATCCGCCTCTGCCTGAATAGTTTCGACCGAGACCAAATTGACACCAAGCTGTTCTGCCACTTCCTCAGAAATAAAGGGATCATGAGCTATCACTGACATTCCAAAACTTTTTGCGCGCTTTGCTACTGCTTGCCCAATTCGACCAAGTCCAAAAATAGCTAAGGTTTGAGAGGAAAGTCGTTTCACCTCACCAACCTTTTGATAGTTCCAAAATCCTGCTTCTATGAATTTGCGATGTATAAAGAGTTTTTGATTTAAAGTAAGCAAGAGAGCTATCGCATGGTTGGCTACATCCTCTGTCGAATAAGCCCCCAAACTTCGAACAGCAATGCCTAGTTTTTGAGCATAGTTGGTATCAATGGTATTTGTCCCCGTCGCATTAACTGCAATTCCCTTCAAATCAGGAAATTTTCCTAAAATATCTTCTTTAAGTGGAAGAAAGGCTGTCAAAAGTACATCCACCCCAGACATTCTTTCGATAAATTCATCTTCATTGATATAAGGATAAACAGCAATTTCACTATCAGCAGGTAAAAGTTCCTTTAAAAGGTTAACTTCGATACTCAAATCACGCTCCGCCAAAACATTTGGATAATCAGAAATTAACACTTTTATCATGATCTTTCTCCTTTAAAATAGCATCTACCTCACTAACTAGACGGTGCATTTCTTTCTTGGTACCAATGGTGATACGAATAAAATCTTTGACTTCTTCTGTCTCATAGTGACGAACTAAGATATGGCGCTCACGCAATTTTTCATATAATTCTTCCCCAGAAATAAAGCGTGACGACGCATAGACAAAGTTTGTCTTACTATTTAAAACTTTAAAACCTAAAATACGAAGAGCTGATGTCAAAAAATCACGATTGTCGATAATTTCCTTAACATGTCTTTCAAAATGAAATTCATCTTCTAAACTTGCTATTGCCACTTCTTCTTGTAGCAAACTCACGTTGAATGGATTAACCGCCATTTTTAAATCTTCCATATCTTTGATGAGTTCTTTACAAGCAACAGCGTAACCAATTCGACCACCGGCTAATTGACGAGATTTTGAAAAAGTACGAACAACAATAACATTCGAAAATTCTTCGACTAGCTTGATAGCCGTTTGTGAAGCACCGCCAAAATCAATATAAGCCTCATCAACAATGACTAGTCGTTCTGGGTGCGAAGCAACCAATTTTTTGATAGCAGACAAAGGTTTTAAAAAACCTGTTGGCGCATCTGGATTAACAACTAAAACAGCATGCGCAAGATCTTCATAATCTGATAAATCAACACGTAAATCTTTTGTTAAAGGCACCTCTAATACTTCATATCCAAACGTATCCGCATATCCTTTATAAAACGGGTAAGTGATTTTTGGAAAAGCGATTTTGTCCCCACGATCAAAAAATGTCCGAAAAATTAAATCCAAAACATCATCTGCCCCTGTTCCAACAATGATGTTTGCTTGGTCAAGTGAATGTAGCTGTGCTAATTTTTGACGTAATTTATGTTGACATGGATCGTTATAATAATTTAAGTTTTGAGCATTCTTCAAAACCTCTAAAACACGAGGACTAGGCTCTTGTGAACTTTCATTGGCATTTAATTTAAGATAATCATCTCCAAGTTGTTCACCAGGTTCATAAGCGACAATAGTTTCAAATGATTTAGCTAAAAATGTTGACATAACAAACTTTCTAAATTGTTTTTTACGTGGCAATCCACATCTACAAATAATTCATAAGCAACTGTTTAATAACGTTCAAGTGGGAAAGTCATGCAATGCACGCCACCGCCTGCCTTCAATAACTCTGTAATATCGACCTCAATAACTTCCATACCTTCACTACGAAGAGCTTCATTGATAAAGGTATTTTGTTTTAAACTCATCACACGATTATCTCCCAAAGCTTCAACGTTATATCCATGTTTAAAAATCATGTCTTGCGTTCCAGAAATAATCTTAATGCCTTTTTCCTTAACCAAGGTAATAAAATCATCTGGTAATCCAGCTTCATAAGCAATAGCAAGTTTCGGAGCTACTAAGTTAAAGCACATATCCAAATGCAAATAATCTGGATCTGCTTTAACAGCGTAGACCTTGTAACCAAACGGTTCGAGCTGCTTACGAATTTCATCAACACCCGTGAGATTAGTGCGGTCAAGCACACCAATCGCTAACGTTTTTTCATCAATAAAAGCAAAATCACCCCCTTCAAAGTAACCGTCAGTTACTTCGGCAATTTTTGGAATGCCAAGCCCTGACATGATGTCTTCATAATGTCGACGTTCAGCAAAGCGAATTTCTTTTTTAAATCGTCCTAAAATATAACCTTCCTTGACATCACCTCCAAAATCTCTTGCAAAAACTGCATTCGGCATTTTCTTATTTGAAGTGACTTCAACCACTTCAACGCCGTTATCTTGATAAGCCTTAACCAGTGCTTCATATTCTTGCATCATTTTTTCGTGATCTAATGGCTCTGTGTACTGCTCAGAAATCACATTAATCGGCGCAGCACTGACTAAAAAATCTGGTCGGCACATTAACACTTTTCGTAAACGACTGCTTCCATCTACTACTGTCATAAGATTCTCCTTTTAATTTTCTTCGGTATTCTTTTGGGCAAGATTACTATAAGTTTTCATCCAATTGTCAAAAGTTCCATTCTTTTTATCTTGTTCGATCAGGTCATCGACATAAACTTTCAACGATTGATTGCCTTGTGTCAAAGCCATAGCAGTTTCAGTTGTCCCAGGTAATTCAATATCAGCATATGTTAATTCACTGTTACTTGCGATGTATTGCTCTGCCACTGTATCATCAGCAACAACCGCATCAACTTTTCCTTGTAATAAATTTAAGAAAGCATCTGGCAGACTGGTTAGAGCAACAATTTGTTTTGGTTTGATACTATCTTTTACCACATCAGCTTGCGTAGTGGATTTTTGAACAGCAATTGATGTCGGAGCTAAAGATTTTATCGATGAATACTGACTAGCTGACTCTTTACGAACAATAACTTTATTAGTTTGTTTAACGTAGTTTTTGGTGAAATCAACTGACTTTTCACGTTCCTTTGTCTTAGTCATCCCTGCAATAGCTATATCAGCATTACCTGATGTAATTGTTCCTAAGATTGAATCAAAGTTCATATTCTTAACAACCAATTTAACTTGTAGCTTATCTGCTAATTGTTTGGCAAAGGCTAAGTCAACCCCAACTGCCTTTTTATGACCTGTACTCAAATCATAAAATTCATATGGCGCATAACCAATATTCGTCGCAACCACTAACTGACCTGATTCTTGAATCTTCTCAATACCACTTACTGACTGAGCAGCTCTGCCTTGATTCAAGGCAAATAAACCAATAATGATTGTTATAACAGCTGTTGTTATTGTCAGTTGCTTCCAACTAGATTTAATTTTTTGTAAATACTGAGTTGTCTTTTCACCAAAACTCAGAGGTTCTTCTGTACTACGGTTCATTTTCTTTTCGTAATGGGCAACGATACGTGTTGTTGAAAAGGTAAAGACAAGATACACAATACCAACTGCAATAACGGCTTGAAATGGTTTGTAAGAAATACCTTGAATCGTACTTGCTGTAAACATCAAATCAGCCACTCCAATAACAGACGCTTGTGAACTTGATTTGATGTTATTAGCAAATTCATTACCCAACGTTGGTAATATATTTTTAAAAGCTTGTGGAATAATCACATAACGATAGGTTTGAAATTTATTAAATCCAATACTTCGTGCTCCTTCAAACTGTCCCGAATCAACAGCCTGAATTCCTGAGCGATATATCTCAGCAACAAAAACCGATTCACCTACCGTTAGGCCTGTTAGCGCCGCAATCAACCGATCTAAATCAACCCCAAATAAAGTCCCTTTGGGAATATTAAGCCCTAGCTCAGGCAAGCCATAAAAGAAGAGTGACAAAATGACTAGCATTGGCAAACCACGAATCACTTCAATATAAAGTTTTGTCAAACCACTAACCAAAAGATTGTCACTCATCCGAGCTGCTGTGACAACACCACCTAAAACCAAAGCTGAAATCATCGAAACCACTGATAAAAAGACCGTCATCAAGGCACCATCTAAAATAAAGCTACCATAACTTCCCAGAAACCCACCAAACATAAAACTCTCCTACACCTAACTTACAAAATTTGTTTCAAAAAACTTGCTACACGTTGATTGGGATATGAACTATTAACTTCTTCTGGCAACATATCCGCAATCAACTCGCCATTTTCAAGAAAAACTATCCGATCTGCCACTTCTTTAGCAAAGCCAATTTCATGCGTCACAATAATCATTGTCGTCCCACTTTTAGCGATAGCCTTCATGACTTGTAAAACTTCACCAACCATTTCTGGATCAAGTGCCGATGTTGGTTCATCAAATAAAATAATATCAGGCTCCATAGCCAAAGCTCTCGCAATTGCCACACGCTGTTTCTGCCCACCAGATAAATTTTCGGGATAAGCATCTTTCTTATCAAGCAAACCAACTGCCATTAACAACCGACAAACGACCTCATTTAACTCTTCGCTACTTTTTCGGTGTAATTTTTCTGGGCCAATACTAATGTTTCTTGCAATGGTCATGTTATTAAAAAGATTGAAATGCTGGAAAACCATGTTGACACGTTCCCGAAGTAAATTATCATTCATGTTCATATCGTAAATATTTTTGCCCATTACAGCTATTTTCCCCCCATTAATTTCTTCTAATTTATTAATCGTTCGAATCAAAGTTGATTTTCCACTACCAGATGGACCTATTAAAACCACTACTTCACCCTTTTTAACAGAAAGATTGACATTTTTTAAAACTTCTTGTTTCCCATAACTTTTTTGAATTCCTTTCATTTCAATCATATACTTTGCCGTTAAATCAAAACCCGCCAACTCCTCTTCCAAAACAACCATACTTCGGACCTCTTTCTCAATTGATGTCAATATTTTATAATTTTCAGAATTTTATTTCAATGGTTTATGTGAGGTTTTCTTACACATCGCTAATATTTCATGCATTTTAGGCTATTTTTTTGAAAATATAACCTCCTTAGCGAAGATTGAATATAACTTTTGTTTATGATAAAATCTAAAATATGAAACATAGTTATAAATTATCTATTTTTGACTTTAAATTAATCAAAGATATCTACGAAACTCAAAGCTTTTCTGAAGCTGCTAAACTGAACAACATCAGTCAACCAGCAGTTTCTAAGCGGATAAAAGAAATCAATAACAATCTATGTAAGGTTTTCTTACGTAAAAATAAAAAAATCTCCCTTACAACAAAGGGAAAAGCCATTTACCAATTTGCTAATCAAACTTTACTTTCTTACAACACTCTTCTTGATGATTTAGAGTCAAACTTTGACGAAACCATTATTCTTGGTTCTGACACTTCCTACCTCAAAACTTACCTTTCCACCATCCAGAATAATCTGCCAAAAAATCGCAAACTAAACGTCCAATCTTACAGTAATTCTCATCAGATTTTCCAAGCACTTTTAGATGGACAGATTGATCTTGGCATCATGTCAGGTAGTTACACTCAAAAAGGCGTCCTTAAAATTCCACTTCGCGCTGATAAACTGATGATTATCGGGCATAAAAATCTTATTAATGCCTTTGATAAAGGGGAGAAAACACTCTTTTTACTCTATCACATGACAAGTAGTTATCATAATTTCTTGAGGGAATTCATCAAGATTAATCAGCTACCTACACAACATCACATCTCAATCGATAACCTTTCACTGATTGAACATGAAGTTCTCAAAGGTACAGGTATTACCATCGTAAGCCAAGACATCGCCGAAAGACTACTTGCCAATGAGGCTATCGTTACAAGCTCAAGAAAATTCAAAGATATTTTCGTCAATACCTACGCTATCGTCAAAATGGAAAATAAGCATTACCAAGAAATTATTCCTATTATCCAAAAACTAAAAAAATAACATCAACAACTTTCCCGTTTTACAAACACCAGTTTTCACAGTGAATATGGTATAATAAAAGAATTGAAATCACGAGATTAGAAAGGAGATGTCGCAAGTCTTATTTGCAGTTTCTCTGCTGATAAAACTTTTGACAACTTTAATCATGTCATTTGATGGTTTTTTTCTACATCATTTAACCAAAGAATTACAAGATGAGCTCCTCTACGGACGCATTCAAAAGGTCAATCAACCCTTTGAGCACGAGCTTGTTTTAACTATTCGTAATAACCGTAAAAATTATAAACTACTACTTTCTGCTCACCCTGTTTTTGGGCGTGTGCAAATTACCAAAACAGATTTTCAAAATCCACAAACACCAAATACATTTACCATGATTATGCGTAAATACCTGCAAGGTGCTGTCATTGAAAGTCTGGAACAAATCGACAACGATCGTATTTTAGAAATTGCCTTTTCAAATAAAAACGAAATCGGTGATAATATCAAAGTCACTTTGGTCGTTGAAATCATGGGCAAACACAGTAACATTATCTTGATTGATAAAGCTGAAAGCAAGATTATCGAGTCTATCAAGCATATCGGTTTCTCACAAAATAGCTACCGAACAATTCTGCCTGGCTCAACTTACATCGCTCCGCCAAAAACAGATGCCAAAAATCCATTTACGGTTTCAGATGAAAAATTATTTGAAATCTTACAAACTGAGGATTTAGCACCTCGTCACCTTCAAAAACTTTTCCAAGGTTTAGGGCATGATACAGCTGAAAATTTAACTGCGCAGCTTAGCAATGATAAAATCAAACAGTTCCGTGCTTTCTTTGCTAGAGAAGTTCAGCCAAGTATGACTGATAAATCATTTTCTGCTGTGCTATTTGACAACAGCAATAAAGAAAAGACATTTGATAGTCTTTCAGAATTGCTAGATGTTTTCTATCAAGACAAAGCCGAGCGCGATCGTGTTAACCAACAATCAAGTGATTTGATTCACCGCGTTCAAACAGAGCTTGACAAAAATATCAAAAAACTCAAAAAACAAGAAAAAGAACTCCAAGCGACTGAAAACGCCGAAGAATTCCGCCAAAAAGGTGAACTTTTAACCACTTATCTCTCAATGGTGCCAAACAACCAAGACCAAGTGGAGCTTGACAACTATTACACTAACGAAAAAATCACCATTGCTCTTGATAAAAGTTTGACGCCTAACCAAAATGCGCAGCGTTATTTCAAAAAATACCAAAAGCTTAAAGAAGCTGTTAAGCACTTAACTGGTCTAATCGAAGAAACTAAGCATACGATTACTTACCTTGAAAGTGTCGAAACATCTTTGAGTCATGCTTCTATCTCAGACATTGCTGATATCCGTGAAGAATTGGTTGAGACAGGATTTGTCAAACGTCGTACAAAAGATAAACGTCACAAACGTAAAAAACCAGAACAATATCTTGCTTCAGATGGTAAGACAATCATCATGGTTGGGCGAAATAATCTTCAAAACGATGAGTTGACCTTCAAAATGGCTAAAAAAGGTGAGCTTTGGTTCCACGCCAAAGACATTCCTGGTAGTCACGTTCTTATCAAAGACAACCTCAACCCAAGCGATGAAGTCAAGACTGACGCCGCAGAACTTGCCGCTTATTATTCTAAAGCTCGTCTATCAAATCTCATCCAAGTTGATATGATTGAAGCTAAAAAACTCAACAAGCCAACTGGAGCCAAACCTGGTTTTGTCACTTACACCGGTCAAAAAACGCTTCGCGTTACACCGACTGAAGAAAAAATCAATAGTATGCGCATCGAAAATAAAAAGTGATTCGTTTAAACGAATCACTTTTTTATTATTTTTCTTCGGTTTCTTTTCCCAACTGAGAATGTCTGTAACCAAAACCAAAGTAAATTAAACTTCCAATAACGAATGAAACAATAAAGCTAATCCATGTTTCAACTTTACATTGTGTCATCAATGACAAGCAAACGATAATTGATAGAATTGGAAGAACCGGCACCAAAGGTGTTTTGAATTCTCCTTCTTTTGGCTCACCAAAGTCTTTACGAAGTTTTAAAACACCGAAAGCAAGCAAGATAAGGTAAGCAAGTGTCACAATATTAACCAACAAAGCAAGAATTTCCAAAGGGAAAATTCCCGCGAAGAGCATTGTCACAATTCCAACAAAAATTGTCGCTTTTTTAGGCACCTTACTTTTAGATGTCAATTCTTGGAATTGTTTTGGCAATAGACCATCACAGCTAATGTTGTAAATCACGCGAGATAGTGCAAACATCATTGAGATACATACAGTCACCAATGTGAAAATAACCACAACAGAGACAATATTACCAACCAAAGGGAATCCAATACTGCGAAGTACAAAAGGAACAACGTCTGCAGTATTCAACTTAGAATAGTGAACTGTCCCTGTTAGAACCAATGTCACTAAAATGTACAATAAAGTTGTCAAACCAATTGATGCGAAAATACCTTGAGGGATTTTTCTTTGTGGCTCTTTTGTTTCATCAGCTGCCATTGAAATTGATTCAAACCCAAGAAAGGCAAAGAACATCAATGAAGCTCCTGCTACAATACCAACTTTTCCGCCATAAATTTGACCAAAGCCGTATGGTGCAAAATCACTCCAATTATTAGTGTTGATAGCTGTTAAACCAAGGGCGATGAAGATTATTAGCACAGCTAATTTAAAAATAACCAATATTGAATTAAAGCGCAATACTGTCTGCACTCCCATGACAACCAGCACCGTTACAAAAAACAACAAAATAACTGGAACAATATCAATATAAGTTCCCTTTGCTGGGTTAAATGGACCACTCAATGCTGTTGGCAGATTGACACCAAAAGTTCTTAAAAAAGCTTTTAAGTATTCACCCCAACCTGAGGCAGCCGATGAAATAGCTCCTGCGAACTCAATCATCATAAACCAACCAGCAATCCAAGCCGGATACTCACCAAAAACAGTATACAAATAGCGATAAACGCCACCTGAATGAGGCAATCTTGAAGCAAATTCAGCAAAGAACAATGCTGACATAGTTACACAAATAGCAGCAATAATAATCGAGATGGTAATGGAAGGCCCTGCATATTGCGAAGCACCCACTCCTGTTATGGTAAAAATACCAGTCCCGACCATCGAACCTACCCCTAAAAAGATAAGTTCAGCAAGCCCCAGACGTCGTTGTAAATGACTTGTTTTTTGCGCCATTGGGGTCTTTCGAAAAATATCCATACATTCTCCTGTAAATTTAATAAAATTGTGGAATTAGTTCATTTTCAAATATTTTCAAAATTGATAAAAAATTCACACACAACAAATTATAGTTTATGATAAAATCGCATAAAAATCAACTTTATATTGGATTTTATCTTATAAAAAAACACATTGCTAAAATAAGGCTGACCCTTATTTAGTAATGTGCTTTTTCTTATGCTTGACTAGACGATTTACTCGCTTTTATTGATGTCTTCTTTTAGCTCATCCATATTGAATTTTGCAAAAAGGTATTTGCGGTCTTGAACTGGGAAACGTTGATCTAGTTGGTCAACAGGTCCTACTTCAACAACACCTTCTGAAATGACAAAATCCATCACATGACCACCAAAAGTTAAATCATCTGAAATAAAGTGCAAATGATACCCTGCAACACTTACACCATGGAACATCTGAGGCGTCCAAATACCGACAATGGTACCAGTCACGTTTTCACGAGTGTATTCTGGTTGACGTGTCGCTACTTCTGCAAATTTTGTATTTGGTGCAGATTTTGGAATCATGCGAACATGCATTTTAGAAAAAGTCCCTTTAATTTTAATCGAACGGAACAAGTTTACCCCATCATAATATGACTCGATGCGTTTTTTCAATTCAACATCATCCATTTCATAACGTTGTTTGAAAATAACTTCTGCTTGATGAGGAACAACTGCAGCATAAGGAACTTTGACATCATCAGAAACCTCAACAATTTCAGGTTTTCCGTTTGAACCGATAGCTTGATAGGCTTTACCGTCTAGAATAATCAACTCTCCATCAATAGAATCAAGTGTTCCAATTCCCAAATCACCGTGCTCTAAAAGTTCACCGATTGTTAATGTACCACCATAAAGACCAGCCATAAGGGCACTCAAGGTATTGTATTGGAAAAGTTTAATTGTTTCTGACATATTCTCCTTCACTTTCGTCATTTAAAATTAAATAATACTAATCTATTTTATTGCCAAATTCTCTAAAATGCAAGGCTTAATAAAATTCATCAGGTAAAATTGTTTCACCAAGTTTGATGTTATCTTTGTAATCAATTGGAATATCAATCAAGACTGGACCATTTTCAGCTTCAGCGATAGCTTTTTTAAGTGTCGCTTCAAATGAATCTTTGCTATCAACTCGGTAACCTTTAGCACCGAAACTTTCAGCATATTTTACAAAATCAACTGGTCCGAAGTCAACACCGGCTGAACGACCATATTTCATCTCTTCTTGGAATTCAACCATGTTGTATTTTCCATCGTTCCAGATAATGTGCACGATTGGCAAATTAAGGCGCACAGCTGTTTCTAATTCTTGTGCTGAGAATAAGAATCCACCGTCACCAGAGACAGAAATGACTTTTGTATTTGGACGTACAAGCGCAGCTGAGATTGCCCATGGAAGAGCCACACCAAGAGTTTGCATACCATTTGAGAATAGCAAATGACGTGCTTCGTATGATTTGAAGTAACGTGCCATCCAAATGTAGTGACTACCAACGTCAACTGTAACAGTCATATCGTCTGTAGTGTTTTCTTGCAAGACTTCAATGACATCAAGAGGGTGAACAAGACCTTCTTTAGAGTTTCGGTCAAATTTCACATCCTCAACAACGTTTTTTTTAAGATTTTGAAGATAATCTACTGAAGCTTCTGGCAATGTGTAGCCGTTAACAGCTGGCAACAACAAATCAATAGTATCAGAAATATCACCAATCAATTCGCGTTCTGGTTGGAAATAAGTGTCGATTTCTGCTTGAGCTACATCGATAACAATGATACGTGCTGAAATTTCAGCATTCCAGTTACGAGCTTCATACTCGATTGGGTCATAACCAATTGCGATAACTAGGTCAGCTTTTTTAAGAAGCATATCCCCTGGTTGATTACGGAAAAGACCAACACGACCAAAGAAAGTATCTTCTTCAAGTTCACGTGAAACGATACCAGCACCTTGGAATGTTTCAACAACTGGTAATTTTACTGCTTCTAACAATTTACGGATTGATTTTGTAACCGCACGTGTAGAAGCTCCGTTCCCCAAAAGCAAAACAGGCAACTTAGCATTGCGAATTGCTTGTGCGAGATAGTTAATATCATCAACAGACGCTGAACCAAGTTTAGGATCTGTCAATGGTTTGATTGCTTTAACTGATACAGGACTATCTGTCACATCTTGCGGAACTGAAACAAAACTTGCGCCGCGTTTGCCTGATTTAGCAGCACGGTAGGCATTTGCAATCGTTTCTGAAAGTGTATTTGGATCATGGACTTCAACTGCTAATTTTGTCACAGGTTCCATCATCGCAACGTTTTTCATTGATTGGTGAGAACGTTTCAACAAATCACAGCGTTTTACTTGCCCTGAAATAGCAAGGACTGGATCACCTTCATCAGTCGCTGTAACCAAACCTGTTGCCAAGTTTGATACACCAGGTCCACTGGTTGTGATCACAACACCAGGATTTCCTGTAATACGTCCAATACCTTGCGCCATAAAAGCAGCATTTTGTTCATGACGAGCAACGATTAATTTTGGCCCTTTGTCTTCAAGAGTATCAAAAACACGGTCAATTTTTGCCCCCGGAATACCAAATACGTACTCGATGTCATGGTTGATGAGACTGTCTACAACTAAGTCAGCCCCATATTGCTTTTGTTCTGTCATTTTATCTCCTATATTTAGATGACTAATCAAGAAAGGGTTTCCCTTCAAAATACATCACTTTTTAATAAGATTGGTGATAAAATTAGTCAAATCTAAATCACAAAATTTTATTTTTTCACAAATATGAATCAATTATACCATAGTTTTACGAAAAGTTTGTGAAATTTCGCTTGTGAAATTTTTATTTATCTTTAACCTCTGTTAATGAAAATATCTATGAAAATAACACGAAAAAACGCAGCGTTTTGCTACGTTTTATTTTTTCTTATCTTTTCTCGTTCTGATAAAATCATAGCTAGTCATCAAGACAAATCCGACAAACACAACAATGATATTGCGCATTGGATCACCACTTTGATCAAAGAATGATAATAAAACAAAAATGATAATAACTGTTATAAGATTACCAGCTAAAAGACTTTTAAAATTCATCTTCATCTATAAATTCCACCATATTAACATCATCTGGAACAAAACTTAAATAACGTTTAGCAACGTCTTTTGCACGGTCGATATAGCCAAATTCACGTAAAATATAAGCATAATCTTGTAAGAACTCAGGATTGTCTGCTAAATCTGTCGCTAAATCATCATAAATCTTAAGGGCTTTTTTATCAGCTTCAAGTGCTTGATAAGCCTTAGCAATATTCCATTTTGTAAGAACATTATCGATATTATCACGATTTAGTGCAATCACATCTTCGTAGCGCTCTTCTTCCAAATACAAGTTAGTCAAACGCATAAGTACATCTTCATCGTCTACAGCAACTTCTTTTGCTTTCACTAAATAGCTTTCAGCTTGTTTTGGATCATGTAATTCATATGAGAATTGTGACGCAGCAAGTAAAAGGTTAGTGTCAAATTCATTTTTTGCCAACCCTTTTTGAATCAAACGAAGAGCTTCTTCAGTTTTATTTTCTTCGTGAAGAGATTGAGCGTAGACATATTCATAACCTTCAAAGTCTGGATTCATTGTTTCCAACTGTTTGAAGTAAATATTTGCTTTTTGATACTCTTCTTGGTCATACAAGATTGTCGCTAATTCAAAGACAGTATTGTCATCGTACTCGATTTCTACAGCTTTTTCAAGGAACTCAATCGCAGCTTCAAATTTACCAAGGCTAGCGTAAGCTCGACCAATACGTTGGTAAGTTGAAATACCAGTTAATTCCAAAATCTCGCGATTATCTAACTTAGCATATTCCTTAATCGCTTGATTGTAATTACCAAGCTCAAGTTCAATTTCAGCAAGACCAAAGATAACCAATGGTTCATCACTGATTTCATTAGCCAACAAAAGTTTCTCACGCGCCACATCCGCAAGACCTTCCATTTCATAAATGTCTGCCATAACAAGAAGTGCTGACAAATAGGCATCACTATCAGGTGAAATCGCGTCAAGATACAAGAATGCCCCCTCAATGTCGCCGTCTTCTGTAGCAATTTGTGCAAGATTGACATTGACTTCTGGGTATTCTTCACGCTCTTGCAAGTAAATTTCTTTTGCCTGCGGTAAAAATCCAATGCTTTCAAGATATTCAGCCAATTCTAAGAGCGTTTCCGCATCATCTTCTTTTAAAGCACGTTTAAAGTACTTATTAGCATGCTCCAAATTTTGACTTTGAAGCGAAGCAACCATTTTTTCACTATTTAACATTCTCTATTTTTTCTTCTCCTTTTTCGACAATAAAATCTTCTTCGTATAAACCACTGACACCTTTGTACCAGTCAAAAATTTCTTTTACAACAACCTTGATAGACGCATAAATTGGAATTCCTAGGAAAACTCCCCAAATACCAAACATTGAACCAGATGTTAGCAAAATAAACATAATGGTGATTGGGTGAATGCTCAACTTGCTTCCCAAAACCAATGGTGCCACAAAACGTCCTTCGAAAGTTTGTTCAATCACAAAAGTGACTAAAACCTTAACAAGCATAATCGGTCCTTGAACAATCCCCATAATCACAATAGGAACCATGGCTAAAAAGCTACCAAGATACGGAATCATATTAAGAAACCCTGCAATAATACCAAAAGTTGCCGCATAACGCAAGCCTATAATATTAAAGAAGACCGTAAACATAATTCCAACAACGATAGCAACAGTTACTTGACCTTGAACATAACCTGCAAGTTGCTTGTTAATGTCACCAAGGATACGTGCTGACGGACGACGCATTTTTGTCGGTAAAGACCTAATCAAGCCCTCCTTCATCTTATGACTATCACGCAAGAAATAAAATAGAATAAATGGCGACATAATGATAGCAACAGTTACACGTGCTATAGCACTCGCAAAATTAGATGCCCAATCAAAAGCATTCTTAGAAATGCTTTCAGCGTAATCAACAGCTTTGTTGCTAATATTTGCAAGCATGTCCTGCAGCTCAGTCTGATAATTAGCAAGCCATGGGCTTCTCAAAAGCTTAGAACCTTCAACGTTAACACTTTTAACATAGGCAGGTAAATTTTCGATAAATGACTTAACTTGCCCTTCAATCATCGGGATAAAGCTTGCAACTGCCCAAATAATCAAAGCGATAATAATAGCAAAAATAATAAAAATTGAAGTCGTTCGACTAAAACCACGACGCTCGATGAAAGCAACCAATGGCTTAATCAGATAGTAAAGAATAGCTGATATAACCAAAGGAAGCATGATAATAGCAAGAAACGCCAAAAGTGGTTCAAATAAGAATGAAATCTTAGTAAACAAATAAAGTGTCAAAAAGGCAATAAACGTAACCAAAATAGCTACTGTTGCTTGACTATTTAATACCCATTTGAAAAACCAGGAATCTGTAAACTTTTTTTCTTTATGACTGTTCATAAAAAACCTCACTCACGTAAATCTATTTTCTAAGCGCTACTTATTGTCATAAAAAGTTACACTTTTATCAACTAAACGTTGCTGATCATCATAAGTAAATTTAGCTGAAAAGAATGGAACATCATCCAAAATCCACTTAAAGATTTCGTAATCACCTTCCCAAGTCGGTTTTGAAAGAACTTTATCATAAGGAACCCATTCCAATGTACCTTCACGTGATTCTTCGTCAGAAATCAATTCACCCTCAAAATCAGTCACCTTAAACACATAAGTGTACCAATCATGACCAGGTGTAAATTCTGGGAAAGTAATCACTCCCTTAAAGTCCATTTCTTTTACGATAAAATGAGTTTCTTCAAAAATTTCACGCTTTGCGCATTCATCAGGAGTCTCACCTGCTTCAAGCTTACCGCCAACTGAAATCCATTTTCCTTCATGAACATCATTTGGCTTTTTATTACGGTGCAAAAGCAAAAGTGCCTCACCATTATCAATATAACAAATCGTTGCTAACTTTGTCATCATTCTCTTCTTTCTCGTTTTCTTCTATTGTACCAGAAAAATAGCTATTATTCTGAATTTGACGTCAAGAAAAATTTAAGCAAGTTAAAAACGTCAGACCGAGTCATATAAAGTCCAAAAAACGCCTAGATTAACTCTAAGCGCTAGTAATAAGATAGGCGGGACCGCCGTATGTCGCCCGCATTTCTCGACCCACTAACAAAGTGGCGCGTTGGAGGCGGATACTTTTCAACCTCTATCTTTAATAACAGTATATCATATCTCTAAATCAAAAATCTTGAAACGGTAATTTAATTATCGTCGCTCACTTGCTCTTTTTATATAGCTCAAACGTCGTTCTTTTCTCAAAAACTCTTTAGCTTCCACTCTTTTATTGATACTTGCTGTTATTCTCTCAATAATCTCTGTTACAATCATCAACACTGATGTGATAACTAAACAAGCGATAATAAAATTGTTCATTTTACTTTCCTACAACTCCAAATATTTTACAAATTATTATAACATTTTCCTTCTTATGTTTTGCCCCTTCTACATAAAAAAGCCCTTCACACAAGCTGAAAAAGCTTGATGTGATAGGCTTTTTAATTTATTAGTCAAGAACTTTTTGTGTTTTAGCGTAGTTAGCTTCAACAGCTTCTTTTTCAGCTTTCCACCAATCTTGGTTATCTGTATACCATTTGATTGTTGCTTCAAGTCCTTCTTCGAAGTTAGTGTATTTTGGTTCCCAACCAAGTTCTTCACGAAGTTTAGTTGAATCGATAGCGTAACGAAGGTCGTGACCTGCACGGTCTGTTACGTGATCGTAAGCGTCTTTTGGTTGACCCATTTTTTCAAGGATAAGTTCAAGAACTTCTTTGTTGTTCTTTTCACCATCAGCACCGATAAGGTAAGTTTCACCGATACGTCCTTTTGTCAAGATTGCCCAAACACCAGTTGAGTGGTCGTTTGTGTGAATCCAGTCACGAACGTTTTTACCATCACCGTAAAGTTTTGGTTTAATTCCTGACAAGATATTTGTGATTTGACGAGGAATGAATTTTTCGATGTGTTGGTATGGTCCGTAGTTGTTAGAGCAGTTAGAGATAGTTGCTTTAACGCCAAATGAACGTACCCAAGCTTTTACGATCAAGTCTGATGCAGCTTTTGTTGATGAATATGGTGAACTTGGGTTGTATTTTGTTTCTGCAGTGAATTTTTCACCTGGTCCTTCACCATGTCCTGGAAGGTCTTCACGAAGTGGAAGATCTCCGTAAACTTCGTCAGTTGATACATGGTGGAAACGGAGGTCGTATTTACGAGCTGCTTCCAAAAGTGTGTATGTACCAACAAAGTTTGTTTGGATAAATGGGCTTGGATCTTTCAATGAGTTATCGTTGTGGCTTTCTGCAGCGTAGTGAACGATTGCATCAGCTTTAGCAGCCAATTTGTCAACCAATTCTGCGTCAGCGATATCACCAACAACCAACTCAACGCGGTCACCAAGGATTTCTTCCAAGTTTGCACGGTTACCAGCGTATGTCAATTTATCAAGTACTGTAACGTGTACATCTGGGTGGTTATTGTAAACATAGTGTACAAAGTTTGAACCGATGAAACCTGCACCACCGGTTACGATGATATTTTTGTATTCAGACATAATTAAGATACAAAGGGACGTTTCGCTTGCGAAAAATCTCGCAGAAAAATAGGAAATCTGACGCAGACGACTAGCGTCTAGGAAGACTTATCTTTTTTCCTAGAGATTTAGTCCCGTGTTCAGTTTGAAAAACTGAACACTCCTTTCTGATTAAATTTTGTTAAATATTTAAATTCTTAGTTCAAATCATCTTTGCTCAAAGGTTTAACATCTTTAAGCAATGGGTGATTTTTATCTGCTTCAGAAACTTCTGCTTCTTCCAAGTTTTCCCATTTAATACCAAGAGTTGGATCTGCGTAGTTTACAAAAGCATATTTTGGTTTAAGTTCAAGTGCCCAGTAGTCATTTACCAAGTAGCTGTATGATACTTTATCAGACAATACTTGGAAACCATTAGCGACACCACGAGGAACAAAGATACCTTTTGAAGCATCGATAACAGTTTGATAAACGTGACCAAAGCTTTCGCCTTCACGCAAATCAACCCATGAACCTAGAACTTTACCTTCGTCTGCAACTGAGATGTATTTATCCCATGGTTCTGCGTGAAGTCCACGCAAAACATTTTTGTGTGAGAAGCTGACGTTATTTTGCAATTTTCCTTCTGCAAAGAATGATTCTGGGAAACCAAGTGGTAACATTTTTTCCTTTTGGAAGTTTTCTTTGAACCAACCACGGTTATCACCATGAACTGGAATATCGAATTCAATCATTCCAGGAATAGCTTCGATTTTTCGTGCTGCTAATTCTTTACCAAAAAATTGTTCTGTCATTATTCTTCTCCAATCAAACGGAGCAAGTATTTTCCGTATTCGTTTTTCTTAAGTGGTTGTGCAAGTTCGCGCACATCATCTTTTGTGATGTAGCCCATGCGGTATGCAATTTCTTCCAAGTTTGCTACTTGAAGGTTTTGCATGCGTTGCACTGTTTCGATGTATTGAGCTGCTTCAAGAAGACTTTCGTGTGTACCAGTATCAAGCCATGCAAATCCACGACCCATAACTTCTACTGAAAGATCTCCGCGTTCTAGGTAAACTTTGTTGACATCTGTGATTTCAAGTTCACCACGAGCACTTGGTTTAATGCTTTTAGCAATTTCAACAACATCGTTATCGTAGAAATAAAGACCTGTTACGGCATAGTGTGATTTTGGATGTTCTGGTTTTTCTTCGATTGAAAGAGCGTTGAAATCTTCGTCAAATTCAACAACACCAAAACGTTCTGGGTCTTTAACTTGGTAACCAAATACTGTAGCACCTTTTTCTTTGCTTGCTGCTTTTTGAAGCATTTTGCTAAGTCCAGCACCGTGATAAATGTTATCACCCAAAACAAGTGCTACGTTGTCATCACCAATGAAGTCTTCACCAATGATAAATGCTTGTGCCAATCCGTCTGGACTTGGTTGTACAGCATAAGAAAGTGAAATACCAAATTCAGAACCATCACCTAGTAATTCTTCAAAACGGTGAATATCAGTTGGTGTTGAGATGATTAAGATATCTCGGATACCAGCCAACATCAATGTTGATAGTGGATAATAAATCATTGGTTTATCATACACTGGCATAAGTTGTTTTGAAGCTGCACGAGTCAAAGGATACAAACGTGTTCCTGAGCCTCCTGCAAGAATAATACCTTTCATAGTTAGGTCTCCCTCTTTATAAATAAATATCAATTATCAGAACTATTTTATCATTTTTTGCAAATGCTGTCACTAATTTTCCTAATTTTACAGGCAATTAGAAGATAATATTGACAAATGTCAGTTTAAAATCCTACAAATGGTAAAACGGATTTGTTTGAGCTTTACTTGCTAAAAATTCGGTGTTCCAGGCATTTTCTTCTTTCCAAGCATTAAATTTTTCAAGTAATTTATCAACCATAAGCACTTCAATATGATGTCCTGGGTCGATAGCTAGCATACCATTTGTAATCATTTCTTGAGCTGTATGATAGTAAATGTCCCCTGTGATATATACTTGGGCACCTTTTGCCATTGCATCACGATAGAAGCTTTGACCACTTCCACCACAAATAGCAACACGATTGATAAGTTGTTCTTGATTGCCGTATGCCACCAAACGAACACTGTCAAGCTGGAATTTTTCTTTAACTTTTAGAGCAAATTCTGAAAAAGTTTGCTCTTTGATGTTACCGACACGACCGATACCGTAGCCATCAGCAGTCGGGCTCAAAATCTCAGTGTCAGTAATTTCCAAAAGCTCACAGAACCAGTCATTTAAACCATCTGGAACGATATCAATATTCGTATGACTGACATAAACTGCGATATCATGCTTAATCAAATCCAGATAAATATGATTTTGAGGAGTTGCCACCAAATCTTTAAGTGGACGGAAAATCGGTGCATGCTTAACAATAATCAGATCAACGTCATTTTCAATCGCTTCAGCAACCGTCGTTTCACGCACATCAAGCGCAATCATAACTCGATTCACTTCTTTATCCAGTGTTCCGATTTGAAGTCCTGAAATATCGCCTTCCATTGAAAGTTCGCGAGGGCAATAAGCTTCATAACGTGCAATAATTTCACTAGCCTTCATTGATTGCCTCCTTGATAGCCGTCATTTTTTGTAAAATAGCAGAGCGGTCATCAACACGATTCTCTGGAACATGCGGTAAAGCAATTTCAAGTTTTTTCAACTCTCGTTGCCAGCGTGCTTTAAAGACATCAGACTTTTCTTGATTCAAAAATGGACCAAAACGCAATTCTGTCGCTGATAACTCCATTTGACCGTGTTCAACTACCATGATTTCGTAGAATTTATCATTTTCAGTCATGATTTTTTCAGCAACCAACTTGAAGCCATTGTTCATCAACCAAGTACGAAGCTCATCTTCACGGTTGTTAGGCTGTAAGATAAGACGCTCTACGTTTGCTAATTTTTCAGCGCCAGCAGCTAAAATATCGGCAATTAATCCGCCACCCATGCCGCAAATTGTGATTGTTGTAATGTTATCAGATGCTTCAAATGCTGCTAGTCCATCAGCCAATCGGACATCAATCTTGTCTGATAAAGCCGCTCCAGA
Source organism: Streptococcus equinus (assembly GCF_049393735.1). Classification (GTDB taxonomy): domain Bacteria; phylum Bacillota; class Bacilli; order Lactobacillales; family Streptococcaceae; genus Streptococcus; species Streptococcus equinus_G. Next base: position 692,335 of record NZ_CP185946.1, on the reverse strand, counting down.
AACGTTGTGAACTGCAGATTCATAAGGCCCCTTCACAACTTCTCCAGCAATGGCAAAATCAATTTTTCCTTCTTCCATTAGAGCAATCGGTAAGTAAGCGTGGTCACTTCCAACGTCCAATAAACGCGCTCCTTGTGGCACAAATTCAGCCACATCAGCTAAGCGCTGTGATAATACTGTTTGCATAATTCTTCCTTCTAAAATATCATTCATTTTATTATATCAAAAACGACTTCTCCTTACAAAAGCACTATAAAAAGCAGTCCATATGAACTGCTAATTATTTTTGATATTTTCTTTATAAAACTTGCAATAAGTTTGGACTGGACAGATATCGCAATTAGGCTTTTTAGCCAAGCAATGATAGCGTCCAAAGAAAATCAAGCGGTGATGCGTCAAAATCCAATCTTTCTTTGGAATTTTTTTCATCAAATCCTGTTCAATCTCCTTAACATCAGCATCTGGTGCAGAAATGTTAAGACGTTTTGCAATTCGTGAAACATGCGTATCGACAGCAATTGACGGCACACCATAAACTTCAGCTAGTACGACGTTAGCTGTCTTTCGACCAACACCAGGCAAGGTTTCTAGTTCTTTATGTGTCTTAGGTACTTTGCCATCAAAATCTTGCAAAATCGCACGCGCAGTCTTGATGATATTCTTAGCTTTATTTTTATAAAGCCCAATCGCACGAAGACAATCTTCCACATCAGACAAATTAGCCATCGCCAAATCCTCAATCTCAGGATATTTCTTCCAAAGATTTGGTGTAACTTTATTAACGGCTTTATCCGTCGTTTGTGCAGACAATATCACCGCGACCAAAAGTTGAAATGGCGTTTGCCACTCCAACTCACAACAAGCATCCGGATACATATCACCGATAATTTCTAAGACTTTCTTTAAACGTTCTCGTCCAATTCTCATCAGTCACTCCACAAATCCATAGCAGCCAAAAAGTCGTCTGATACATTGACCTTACCAGCTTTAGAATCTTCGTGTTCTTTACGTCGTTCTTCAACTTGACGTAGCGTTGTTATACCTTCACGACGCCAATTGCGCAAAATGGCATTGATGTAATTCCAGTTTGTTTTTCCGTTGAAAACGGCTTCGCGCAAAGCCGCACGTACCAAGTCAGGCTCAGTCTTATCCTCACGAATGGTTTTTTGCAAATCTTCCAATTCAAATGGACTCAACATACGACCTAATTCACGTTCAAAATCTTCAACTAGCTCTTTTAACGGATTAGAAGCTTGCTTTTTAGCCACTTGTTTTGGTGCTTCTACCAAGTGATCCAACAATTCTAATACTGGGCTAGCATCAAAAATCACTTCGATTTCATTTTCAAGCTCAATCGTCTTCATATCAAGTAGACCTTGTGCTGTCAAATCAGATATTGAGCGATTCACTTCAGCAACTGTTTTATCAAGAGCACTGGCAATTTGACTTGGTGCCAAATCATCCATTTTAGTCGTATTTTGTAAATAAATAAATTGCCAAATCAAAAAGTCATCTGAACTTTTGAAAATGTCTTTGTAATGAAACAAAAGAGCACTTGGTAACACCAAATTACCAGATTTATAATTTTCTAAATAACTCATAATATCATTCCTAAAAGATTTTCACATCCACTAAAACTTAACATATCAAAAGACGGCTAACTTTTCAACTCCAGCTAATCATAGAAAACCATAAAATGAAGGCTCTTTTTCTAACTCCTCTAACAAATATGGGGTTTCTTGATAAACGGCATAATTAATCCAGTTACTAAAAAATGTCGTTGCTGCCATATTCCACTTCATTGGAACATCTTGCTCTGGATTATCGTTGGTATAATAATGCTCAGGAAGATTCGGATTTTTCCCAGCTTTCAAATCACGTTTGTATTCACGATCCAAAGTTTCACGGTCATATTCCAAATGCCCAAAACTATAAACCTCACGCAAATCTTTACTTGCCACAATAGACAATCCAACCGACGGTCCTTCAGCAATTACCTCAAGATTATCGATTTTGTCAACATCTTCATGACGAACTTCCGTATGCCTAGAATGCGGAGCCATAAAGGAATCATCAAAACCACGAACAATTGGATTTGATGGTTCTTTTACCGTTTGAGAAAAGATACCTGATAATTTTTGTTCTAACATGACCTTTTTAATGCCATATTTGTAATAAAGCCCTGCTTGAGCTCCCCAACAAAGATGAAGTGTTGAATAAACATGAGTTTTTGCCCAGTCAAAAATATCACAGAGCTCTTCCCAATAATCCACTTCTTCAAAAGGCATCGTCTCAACAGGCGCACCAGTAATAATCAGACCATCATAATACTTGTGCTTAACATCTGAAAAAGTTTTATAAAAAGTTTCCAAATGCTCAGCTGTTGTATTTTTCGACTCATGGCTTGTCATATAAAGAAATTCTACATTAATTTGCAACGGTGTGTTGGCAAGCAAACGTAAAAGTTGCGTTTCCGTCACTTCTTTTGTCGGCATTAGATTGACAATGAGAAAATCCATCGGACGAATATCTTGGTGTTTTGCACGTTTATTATCCATGATGAAGACATTCTCTTTGCGCAAAATGTCTAAGGCCGGTAATTCTTTATCAAGTTTTATTGGCATGAAAATATCTCCACTCTATAATATTATTTTTAAGTAATATTATAAGAGATGGAGATATAGTTTTCAATTATATAATTTCTTTAGGTAGTTATAGTTTTTAGCTATAATTATCCTGGGAAATTCATCAAAACTTTCGTATCGTAACCTTCGATTGCTTTACGTCCGTTTAGGCCGTCCAATTCAACAAGGAAGGCACATCCAGCAACAACACCACCAAGGCGTTCTACCATTTCGATAGTTGCTTTTACAGTACCACCTGTTGCCAAAAGGTCATCAACGATAAGGACACGTTGTCCAGGTTTAATAGCATCGGCATGCATACACAAAGTATCTGTACCGTACTCTTTTTCGTAATCTGCTGTGATTACTTCACGTGGTAATTTACCAGGTTTACGAACTGGTGCGAAACCAATTCCAAGCTCAAATGCAACTGGGCAACCTACGATAAATCCGCGAGCTTCTGGCCCAACAATCATGTCAATTTTCTTGTCAGTAGCATACTGTACAATTTCGCGAACAGCATAGCTATAAGCATTTCCATCTGCCATCAAAGGAGAAATATCACGGAAAGTGATTCCTTCTTTAGGATAGTTTTCAATTGTAGCGATATAATCTTTTAAATCCATTTTCTTCTTTCTATGGGCTTTTTGCCAAAAAATGTTTTTACATTTTATTATACCATATTTTCTCTAAAAGGGAAGAGATTTTGGCAATTAAATTTTGAGGCCTTAGTTCTGATAGTTGACTTGCCATTCTTTTACTAATGGATAAGAAACCAACTTGCTATCATCCAAATTTTCTTTATACATATCAACCGCTGTTATCTGTGAGTTGTCGTAAGTTGTGTAGTAGTAAATTCCCTTATCAGTGTTGATGCATGAGCTGTAAATAGTGTACTCATATTTGCCACTTTCATCGACGTAGCAAAGTCCTTTTTGTTGTTCAACAGATTTTAAAATGTGGAAGAATTGATTAACACTGCTTTCTTCTGTTTCTTCAGCCACAGAATTTAATTTTGTAAAAGCAACTTTTACATAACGTGACATTGATGATAAATCACCAGGCAAACCAAGTCCACCCATGCCACGGCTATAAGTTTCAAGTTCTAACTCTTTAGCAAAACGATTTTCTGAAACCTTTGGAGATAGATGACGATAGTTATTCAAATTGAACAATTGTTTATCAAAAGTTGGGTTATTAGTCAAAACACCTGTTGAGTTATCGTAAACTTTTAACCCTTTAGCAAGTGGTTCTAGCACAATTGATTCATGACGGTCTGCTACCAACCAGTGTAGCGGACTTGGTTGAAAATCTGAGCTGAAAGCTTCGTTTGTTATATTAAGATTTTTACATAGTCCCTTAACTTCTGCAACAGATTCACATTGTGACAATAACCAAGGAATGAATTCAAAGGATGCAACATTAACCTTATCTTCTGCTACTTCTTGATAATTAGCATTATCCGGAAAATTCAATCCTGCCATACCCAAACCTTTTTCATTAACGGCTTCATAAAAAAGTGGATAATCATCAACTACAGTCGCCATACCAATCATGGCAAAATGGCTGTTATTTTCTCCTTGGTGTCTAAACGAAAAAGGATAATTTCGAGGACAAATCGTTACCGTCTCATTGTAAGAAAAGTCCAAATCAAGATTTCGACCAAAGTAATTATCTTTAGTTGTATAAGTAATTGCAGTACACATAAGAAACCTCCTTTAAAAAATACCTTAAAAGTTATCTATAACCCTACAGTCTCATTATAGTTCCAATTTAAAAAGTTTTCAATTTTTAAGTAAACGTTTTCTATGGCAAAAAACTAAAAAAGCTACGCTGAGCTAAGCAACGTAACTTTTTAGTCTAGTTCATCAACCAGTCATAAATTTCTTGTGGCGTTCCAAGTGCCATAAGCTCTTGGAACTTCACTTCTTGCTTAAGATTTTGATAAATTTTACTGTCAGAAATGCTGCGCTTCTCAGCATCTTTATTGACGACCATCACTCCATCTGTGATGGTTACAAAATCCAATTCATCAAAAATCTGAATCATTTTGACCAAAAGAATATCAGGAATATTAAGATAATGACTCAATTCTTTCAGCTTGTAACGAACATCAAATTCAGGGAATTGATAAATCGTTTTATAAAGCTTGGCAAATTGATCTCGTGTACCGTATCCTGTCAAGTAATAAGCACGCTTGATGTGGTTTTTGAAATAAATAGCATCAAATTGTCTACCTACAAAAAGTGATTTTAATTCATCAGCGCTCTCTGGAACGTCTAGAACAACTACTTCACTTGCAGTTGTATCTTCATCCAGAACAGGCACACGCTCAGGAAGGCTTGCATTCTTAGCACGAATATCAATCAACTGAACACCGTCAACACGCGCATCTTCAAGCATCAATTGTACAGTAGTCTGACCATTCCATTTATTGATTGACAAAGTCACAGCAAGGCAAAGATTTTGTGCTTGTTGGAACTCTTGGACTAGGTGTCCTTGGTTAAAAGCAACCAAATCAACGGCTGTTGAACCTTGCGTAATTTTCAATTTCAAGTGTGCACCATTTTGCCCCATGGTACGCGCTTGCTTAACTTCAAAATCCTTAATCTCAAAAACTGGTTTTGGATTGTCCATACCAAACGGTGCAATTTTTTCAAGGCTCTTAACCGTGTCTAAATCAATTTCAGCTAGTGGCAAAACTTCGTCAATTGTCAGCGTCTTTTTCTGTGACAAATCAATATCATTATCAGCAATATAGTCGCACAACACCTGAGATAGTTGTTCAAGATTTTCAACCGGCAAAGTCATTCCAGCAGCGCCAGCATGTCCACCAAAAGCCTCAAATAAATCACGATGGTCATCGAGTGCTTGGAAAATATTGATAGTTTCAATACTTCTTGCCGAACCTTTCGCCATGCCATCTTCGATATTTAAAACGATAACAGGCTGAGCAATATGTTCTAAAATACGTCCAGCTACAATCCCCAAAACACCTGGATGCCAACCTTCCTTGGCTAAAACTTGAACTGGCTTATCCAAATCCACCATGTTCATAGCTTCGTCGTAAATCTTTTGAACGATTTCTTTACGCTCTTCGTTCTTTGCATTAATCATCTGAGCAATGCTTAGCGCTTCTTCATCATCAAATCCCGTTAATAACTCAACAGCAGGATTTGGATCATCAAGACGACCTAGAGCATTTAATTGCGGAGCGATTTTAAAACCAACAGTCTCTTCATTAACATCCAACATGTCAATATCAGACACTTTCATCAGCTCCATTAAACCAATGCGTTCAGTCTGCTTAAGCATTTCAAGCCCAACTTTAACCATGATTCGATTTTCATCAGTCAAGCTGACCATATCTGCAATCGTACCGATAGCAACCAAATCAAGCATTTCTGTCGGAATAGATTCAAGCAAAGCACATGCTACTTTGAAAGCAACGCCGCAACCAGCTAAATACTTAAACGGATAATTTCCTTCTGGATGCTCTGGGTGCACAATCGCAAAAGCTTCCGGAAGCTCTGCTGGCAAACCATGGTGGTCTGTCACGATAACATCAACACCCTGACTTTGTGCGTAGCTAATCGCTTCATGTCCAGCCACACCGTTGTCAACTGTAATAATCAGCGAAACCTGCTGTTGTTCGATGAAATATTTATAAACAGATTCATTTGGACCGTAGCCGTCAACAAAGCGGTTTGGTAGGTAAACTTGAGCTTCAGCACCTAGCATTTCAAGTGCTTCTTTCATGATACTTGCACTAGTCATGCCGTCAGCATCATAGTCACCGTACACCAAGATTTGCTCATAATTTTCAATTGCTTGACGAATACGGGCAACAGCCTTATCCATATCATGCAAGAGATATGGGTCATGCAATTTTGACAAATCATTTGATAAAAATTGGGATAATTTTTCTTCTGTATCAATACCTCGACTGTAAATAATCTTACTAGCCAAGGCAGTTATTTTTTCTTTTTTTGTTAGGTCAAAAAAGCCATCATCTGGCTCTTTTTCAATATTTTTCCAATGGTATTTACTTGTTATCATTCACTTCTCACTTCTTGCGTAGAATTGAAAGGAGGTTATTTGTAGTTAAACACTTTTCGTGCTAAAAAATCAGCGATTTTCGGAAAAAGTGTATAGAATTTGTGAGCTGCTGCCATTGAAAATGGCATATTCACTTCACGTTTATTTTTACCTAAAATAGCAACCGTACGGCGGGCAACATAATCTGGTTGAAGAACAAATTTGTCAACACTCTTTAAATACTCACCAGATGGGTCTGCCTTATCAAAGAATGTCGTTGCAATCGGTCCAGGGTTAATGGTAGTCACATAGACATTACTATCGGCAAGTTCCAAACGAAGAGCATTTGAAAAACCAATCACTGCAAATTTTGTCGCAGAATAAACAGATGACTTAACCGATGAAATCAAGCCAGCAATACTTGCGATATTAACAATATGTCCGTGCCCCGCTTCTTTCATTTTGTGACCAACTAGACGTGAAAAAGTCATAGTTGCAAATGTATTGATATCAAACATATCACGGATTTGTGCTGTTGTATAAGCATCAAATTCACTAAAATCACCGTAGCCAGCATTGTTAATGAAGACATCGATATGTCCATGCTTAGCGTACAGTTTTTCAATCATGTCACCAATTGCCTCATCACTTGTCATGTCTAATTCATAACAAACTGTGTTTGGTCGGCTAGCATAGCACGCTTCTAAACGTTTAAGATTTCGTCCTAAAGCAATGACAAAATCAGCTGTTGGCAGTTGTTTTACGATTTCTTGAGCAAGTCCACCTGTTGCCCCTGTGATTGCAATTATTCTCATAAGCTAACTTCTTCCAAATCTTTAACTAAGTGTGTATTTTCAAAAATTTCTTTGGCATCATTTTCAATTTGTTTGCATTCGCGGCCCAAGAAACGAGCACTGACGTGATTAAGCAATAAACATTTTGCAGACGCCTCTTTTGCAATTTGAGCTGCTTGTGTCCCAGTTGAGTGACCATGCTTACGAGCAATTTTTTCATCACCTTTACCGTACGTTGATTCGTGGACCAAGATATCAGCGCCTAGTCCAAGACGAACACTAGCATCAGTCTTACGTGTGTCACCTAAAATAGTAACAACTTTTCCTTTTTTCGGTGCTGAGATATAGTCTTTAGCAATGATTTTTGTGCCATCTTCAAGCACAACATCTTGTCCACTCTTGATTTTTCCAAACAATGGACCAAATGGTACACCCGCAGCCTTCAAAGCTTCCGCATCAAGTGTTCCTTCAAGATCTTTTTGCATCACACGGTAGCCAATACAGAAAATAGTGTGATCAAGCTTTTCAGCATAAACCACAAATTTATCTGTCTCCATGATTTTCCCAAGATTATTTTCGTCAAATTCATGGAAGTGGATACGATATGGCAAACGTGCTCCTGACAAACGCAAGCTGTTCAAAACATAAGAACGAATCCCTACTGGACCATAAAGATCAAGGTCAGTCTGTTCTTCATTAGCTTGAAAGGCACGACTTGCTAAAAATCCTGGCAAACCAAAAATGTGATCACCGTGTAAGTGCGTGATAAAAATGCGTTTCACTTTACGTGGACGAATTGCAGTTTCCAAGATTTGGCGTTGTGTCCCCTCACCGCAATCAAACATCCAGACCTCATTGATTTCATCAAGTAACTTTAACACTAAACTTGACACATTACGTGATTTCGAGGGTTGCCCTGCTCCTGTTCCCAAAAATTGTAATTCCATATATACCAATAAAAACCGAAGTTTTTAGTTATCCTTCCTATTTCGTTACTTTTACATACGCAATGAATTCGCGCTGATCAAAGGTATAATAGACTTGCCCTTGATAGTGCGCCAACAAATCTGACAATTCATCACGATTAAAACTTTTTAGCTTAACCATATTGCCTTTTAATTTTGAAACATGGCTGAGCAAACTGCTTTCTGGCGTTAGGTCTTCTAGTTCTTCATCATCAAAGTCCATTTTTGACATTTTAATCTTATCAGATTCAACATAGACTTTGTATTGTGGGAAAACCTGAGCCAATTCAAACAAGACATCCGTTGTCAATGCTTCATTCTTTTCAGAGAAAACACGCGCAACTTCTTTATCATTTTCATAGGTGAAACCATATGATTTTCCAGATAAATTCAAGCGAATAAACGGTTTATGCTCATCAAAAGATGGGTTGTCATTTAATAAATCAAGTTCTTTTGACAATTCAAAGTAATAATCCGTTGCTGCTTGTGGAGATTGTTTTTGATACATTTCTGCAAAATAAGCGTTAATGACACTTGGTGGTGGTGTGATAAAACTCAATTTTTGCGCATCAGTTAAATCTGCCAAAGTATTTTTCAAATACACTTTATCAAGTGATGTAAAACCACCATATTTTAAAGCTAAGCTTATATAATCAGTCATAGAATTCTTCTAGTCTCCATTTATTTTTTGGATTAATGTAACCTGTAATCGTTTCGTATTCTTGTGCAAAGTCATAACGGTCAAGAAGCGCAATTTTATTCAAATCATAAAGCTTGTAAGCCTGACTTTGATGCACACGAATACTAAAAGGTTCAAAAATCTCACGAATTTCATTAATAATCAATCGACGCAAGAGTGAACGAGCATCCTTATCACGCGCTGAAATACGCACATTTGGAAAAGCTGTCGCTGCAAAATGCTCTGCCACATCCATTTTGTTATAAACCGCTAAGCGAGGAATATCAAGCATATCCAACTCTTTTAACAAATTCATAACCACTTTCTCGTGTTCAGCATGATTTGGGTCGCTAGCATCGATGACATGCAAAAGCAAATCAACATTTCGACTTTCTTCCAATGTTGACTTAAATGCCGCTACCAATTCTGTCGGTAAATTTTGAATAAATCCAACCGTGTCTGTGAGAGTCACTTGGAATTGATTTTGTAAATAAATTTGCTTTGTCGTCGCATCCAAAGTTGCAAATAATTCATCAGCTTCATACTGCTTATCATTTGTCAAAACATTCATAATCGTTGATTTACCAGCATTTGTGTAGCCAATCAAACCAATTTTAAAGACTTGTGACTCGGTGCGTTTTTCTCGACCAGTTTCACGATTTTTCTCAACGATTTTCAGTTGACGTTCAATATCTGAAATTTGATTGCGAATCGAACGACGATTAAGCTCTAACTGACTTTCACCTGGTCCACGACTACCAATTCCACCTGCTTGTCGGCTAAGCATCACACCTTGTCCAACAAGACGTGGCAGCATGTATTTGAGTTGAGCCAGATGAACTTGCAATTTACCTTCGTGACTACGGGCACGCATGGCAAAAATATCTAAAATCAACTGCATACGGTCAATAACTTTAACGCCAAGCTCTGCTTCCAAATTAACATTTTGACGTGGCGTTAAGCGGTCATTGACAATCACAGTATCAATCTCATTAGCGTCAACAATCGCTTTGATTTCAGCTAATTTTCCTGAACCAATCAAAGATTTACTATCATATTTCTCACGTTTTTGACGATAAGATGAGACTACCTCAGCACCTGCTGTTTCTGCGAGTGATGCCAATTCTTCCATAGACATTTCAAAATTTTCTGTGTCAGGCAACTCAACTCCTAGCAAAATCACTCGTTCTTGGTGCTTGCTTGTTTCAATCATCTTGTACTCACCCCTTTACTTAATTAATCCGTAAATATCATTATAACATAAATTTTATTTGAAAAGGGTAAAGGAGTTTTTGTACTGCCTTACATTTTCTTATCATTTAAGAAACAGTCGACATCTTCTGTAACTTTTGTTTTAAAATCTGTCTCAGAAACATTATAAAATTGTACTGCCATTCGATTTCTAAACCAAGTTAGCTGGCGTTTAGCAAAGCGTCGTGTGTTTTGTTTTAATTTTTCAACACAGTTTTCAAGAGATTCTTCTCCTGAAAAGTATGGGAAAAGTTCTTTGTAGCCAATAGCTCGTGCTGCTTGAACCTCTCGGTAATTATCATAAAGCCATTTTGCCTCATCCAAAACGCCATTTTCAACCATGAGATCAACGCGACGATTAATGCGATCATACAGAACTTGACGATCGTCATTTAGACCAATCAAGTAAGCATCATAATCTGTTACTTTGTTTTCTAAATCTTTTCCAAATTTAGCTAACTCAAGTGCTCGAATAGCTCGTCGTCGATTAATCTGAGGAATTTCAATTTTTTGCTCTGCTATTTTTTCAAAAAGCTCGTCATCTGACAAAAGTTCAAGCTCTTTTCGATAAGCAAGAACCTTTTCCTGATCAACTTGACCACCCAGATGGTAACCTTCTAGCAAACTTTGAAGATAAAGCCCTGTTCCCCCGACGATGATCGGAAGTTTGCCTCGACTGACAATATCTGAAATGGCTGCGCTAGCTTCCTGAACAAAATCATAAACCGAGTAAGTCTCATCAACATTGCGCACATCAATCAAATGATGCACTGCTTCAGCTTGTTCTTCTGGAGTTGCTTTTGCCGTTCCAATATCTAATTGACGATAGACTTGCTGACTATCACCACTGATAATTTCTCCATTGAATTGTTTAGCTAGCTCAATTCCCAGTGCAGTTTTTCCAACAGCAGTTGGACCAACTACAGCTAGCAGTTTTATTTTTTTTGACATTTATTTTTTATCCGTCCTAAGCCTGATTTTTTAGTAAATATAACGTTTTCACTTGAACTTTTAGGCAATTTTAGTTACCATTATTATAACATAAGGTGGTGGGACAAGAAAACCAATCCTACCGCTACAAAAGAGTATAAAGAACTCTTTATACTCCCTGTTCTTATCAGTAAGGAGGAGAATTATTATGGCTAAAAAATTCGCATTTGCTAAAGGTCTTGCTACTGGTGTGGTAGCCACTGCAGCTACAGTTGCTGGTGCTATCTTTGCAGTTAAGAAAAAAATTATTGAACCTGAAGAAGAAAAAGCTGCCTTCATTCAAGAAAATCGTAAAAAAGCAGCACGTAAACGTATTTCTCACTAATTGCTGAACACATAAAAAGCTATGAGCCTATCCGCTCATAGCTTTTTTATTTATCTTTTTACAAAATCTCCCAATCTTCAATACCAAATTCATCCAATAATGCTTGAATCTTATCAAATGCCAATCGAAAATGCTCTAGTTTATGTCCATCTGAACCAATAGAATATTTGTGGCAACCCAGTTCTTTTACTAGACTTAATGCGTATCGATAAAGCTCTTCTTTGCCATACAAGTACATGGATTTACTATTTAACTCAAAAGCTAAATCATGGTCAATCATTTTCTGGAAGATACGCTTTAATTGAGGTTCATAAACTTTTAAATCCTCGACTGTCATATCAAAAATTCGAAAGCCATAATCAAAATGCGCTAAAACATCCGCATCCACGCGCCCAATAGCGTACTCCAACTTATCCAGATATTCTTGAATAATCTCCGCTTTATCCATATCTGCCACTTCATCATCAAGGTAATCATTTGTCCCATTATGGTGAACTGATAACAATTTTAAGTCATAGTCCTTATCTGCTAGATAAGCAATAATATCAGCTTCACGTGGCTCGTAGTAGCCAATTTCAATTCCTTTTTTGATACGATTGCCATATTTTCGATTAAGCTCAGCTATTTCACGCGAATAAGCGTCATAATCCGGCACATCATCTTGCTTAGTATAAGGATTTGACAAATCATAGTGCTCTGTTGTCACAATATCACCATCATAATGAGTTAAATAATCTTCAAACTTAGCCTCTGAATCATATGAAAAATGTGTGTGTAAATGATTATCTCGCATCCTCTACCTCGCTTATCTTTACTTGTGACTAGTCTAAATCCTCAATGCCAGCTGCCATGCGCTCTTCTCCCCACCAATTGGGCATCAACTCACCAAGTGTAATGGTTTCACGCTTATCATAGTCAATCATAAATTCCAAATCTTTATTTTTAGGTGATAGTTGCATCAAAAATTCACGGCAAGCACCGCAAGGCATACCTGAGCCACCACCATTTGGCGCTTTATCACGAAACGCAATGATACGCTTTATGGCCGTTTGACCAGATTGCTGGAACATATTAAATGCGGCAGCTCGTTCCGCACAAAGATGAAATACACCAGATGTAGCTTCAAAACAGTAGCCTGTGAAAATCTGTCCATCTTCTGCTTCAACCGCTGCGACAACATGATTTGAATAAATAAAAGGCGTCACATAATGTGGATTATAGTCTTTTTTTGCTGCTTCGTACAGTTTCTCCCAAATGTCCATTATAAATCTCCCACAAAAATTGTCAGTCTTTTCTTATTTTACCAAATTTTCTGTCATTTTCATAGAAAAAACATATTTTTCCAGTTATAGTTAATAACTATACATTACCCCATATAAATAACTATTTTCCAAAACTGAAAAGCTCAGCTAAAATAGAAATCACAAAAAAATAAACGAGGTATAGAAAATGGCTAAGTCAAGATTTCAACTAGTTGGTTCACTTTTACGACCAGCAGATTTACGTGAATACAAAATCGCTATCGAACACCGTGATGATATCAAATATCCTTTCTACGATGCATTCGAAGGCTACAAAGAAACAGAAACAGCTGATATCAAAAAAGTTATCGCTGAAGAAAAAGCGGCAGGTATCGATGTCCTAACTGACGGCGAATACTCAAAATCTATGTGGCACCTTGATTTCGTTTGGGGCTTAAAAGGTATTCAACGTTACATCGCTGACCACGGATACACTTTCCAAGACCATGATGGCGGTCATTTTGAAACACGTAAAGATATCGGTATTCGTATCACTGAGCCACTTTCTGGCAAAAACCACCACTTCCTTGACATTTTTAAACTTCTTAAAGAAGAAGCTGGTGAAACTGATACAAAACTAACAATCTGGGGACCTGCCCATGCCTACACAGAATTCACCGTTTTCAATAAACTAGTTGGTGAGGATCAAGTTTACAAAACTAATGAAGAACTAAAAGCTGGACTCATCAATGCTTATAAAGAATTCTTGAAAGAATACAAAGAAGCTGGCGGCAAAATCATCCAATTCGACGATTGTCTTTGGGAACTTTTTGATGAAACTAACCCTGCTGGGTTCTTTGCTGAAGGTAATGGCGGTCTTGCTAATTTAGCTGATGAATTTATCTCTGTCAATAATGAAGTGGCTGATTATGGTCATGAACTTGGTCTTAAAGTTTGGACACACAATTGCCGTGGAAACTATGAAAGCCGTTCAGCATCTGGCGGTACTTATGAAGCTATCGCTACAAAATTCTTGAAGGACCAACACTACGACCGCTTCTTCCTAGAATGGGATAGCGAAGTTGCTGGTGACCTTAAAGCACTTGAAAGCTTGAAAGACTCTGATGCTGAAGTTGTGCTTGGACTTCTTTCAAGTAAAACAACTGAACTTGATAACGAAGAACGTGCACTTAAAATGCTCGAAGAAGCTAGCAAGATTATTCCAAAAGAACGCCTTTTCCTTTCACATCAATGTGGCTTTGCGTCATGTGACTCAGGAAATGAGCTAGCCATTCCTCAACAATGGGCTAAAATCAAGCAAGGTCAAGACATCGCTGCTAAATTCTGGAATTAATCTAAAAACTCACCTTTATTTTTTCTATATACAATACTATACAAAAAGCAACCGATTATCGGTTGCTTTTTAGATTACAGTTTAACTACTTCTAAGTTTTCTCCGCCAAGCAAAACAAGGTATTTGTCAACTTGTTCGATATGGTAAGACTTGCTAAGGGCTTCGGCGTAAAGAGCCATTTGTCCCTGATAGCGTTTTTTGATGTCTTCGCTGTTAGTGTATTTATCTGTTTTATAATCAAACAGAACAATTCGGTCGTCGAATAAAAGGTAACCGTCGACAATCCCACGCACAACAAACTTTTCCTTGCTTTCTGGGTCTTCTTTTAACATGGCAAATGGAGCTTCACGATAAATCTTGTCAACATTTTTCTGAATCATTTGTCCGAGTTCTGAACCTTCAAAGAAATCAAGTACATGCTCAAGACAAATACGTGATTTGACATCATCTTCAACTGAAACTTGTGCTAATGCTGATGTAATATCATCCAGCGTTACCTGCTCTGATAGCACAATTCTCTGCATGAGTTCATGCATCGCAGAACCAATTGCTGTTGCTTCTACTTTTGCTTTCTTTGAAAAATCTGGAAGTTCAAACGTCGGCTTAGCTTGATGTGATTTTGCCATGACATCAACACCATCAACGTCCATAACTGGCTCATATAGTTTTTTAACTTGACTTGGTGTTCTCAAGCTTGGAAGATTAATCGCAGCTTTATATTCAGTATTTAACTTTTCTACAGCCTCTAACCTATCCAAAGCTTCTGCAATATTGTCTGTCTGACGATTATCTTTCAAGTCATCTGGTTTAATAGCAGACGTCATTTCAATTTGACCAATTTTTTCCTCTGTCAAATCATCATCTGTGACAAATTCAACTTTAAGTGGCAAATTTTTGTAAGTATCATAAATAGCAAGAATCCAGTCTTGGAAGGTCATGAAAGTTTCACGCTCAGATACTGGAATATGATTATTTTCTGATTTTCCGCTATATTTATCCACTAATTTTTCTGCACTAGCTTTTCCGACTAAATACAATCTCTTTTCCGCACGAGTCATCGCAACATAAAGCAGACGCATTTGTTCAGATAGCATGGCTAAACGCAGTTCTCGTTTATTCAGTTGATAAGGCATGGTATCCATGCTAACTTTTACTGCTGGGAAATAATCAGTTTCCAATTCTTCTCGCATATCAGCTAAATACTTAATACCTGCTCCATTTTTGCGCGACAGAATCAAAGGTGAGCTCATGTCTTGAATACTAAATCTCTTATCAAGATTTAAAATGAAAACATACTTAAACTCAAGTCCCTTACTTTTGTGAATGGTCATCAAGTTTACAGCATTTTTAGGCAGTGCCACTTCAACATCTGCCAAATCATTTTCACTCTCAAGAACTTTGTCAATCATACGAATAAAGCGTGACAAACCTTTAAAGCCGCCTCGTTCAAAATTGTTGGCACGAAGCGCAAGCGCATAAAGGTTGGCTTGACGTTGCTCAGCACGAGGAAGATTGCCGACATAGTCATAATAGAAACGCTCATTATAAATCTTCCAAATCAAGTCATAAAGCGAGTGCCATTTGGCAAATTCACGCCAGCTTGCAAGACAATCCATGAAATCTTTCAATTTATTCTGAAGAGCTGTCGTCATCAAATCAGCGTGTTCACCTATGCCATTCAAAGCGTGTTCAAGTTTTTGATAAAGATTAGCTTTGTGTTCATCTTCAAGAGTCTGGAGAGCTAGTCTAGCAAGGTCATCTTCATTAAAAGCAAACATTGGTGAGCGCATCAGAGCAACTAGGGCATAATCATTAAGCGGATTATCAAGTGCTCTAAGCGTATCAAGCATCACCATGACCTCAACCGACTTGAGGTAATTTTGTTCGCCACCATCCGTTACCAAAGGAATCCCGTAGTGTTCAAAGGTCTGCAAAATCGCATTATTTCGCGTACGAAGAGAAACTAAAAGAGTAATATCTTCAAATGGAACGTGTTCCTCATTATGCAAACGAATGATTTCTTTTGCGACTAACTTAACTTCATTCGGATTAATTGACTCTTCTTCGGCGCCTTCTGGAGCGCCATTTGATTCGTCGGTATCATAAATGAGCACTTTTGTTTCATTTTCAGGGTGAGCTTCTTTTTGGGCCTCACTTCCTGCAACAAGCTGATGCATGCCATCATACAAAATCTCACCAACCGATTCATCCATCAAGTGTGTAAAAATGCTATTTGTGGCATCTAGAACTTCTGATTGGCTACGGAAGTTTTCTTTGAGCAAAATCAATTTTCCGTGCTCAGGATTTTCTTGAAAATCTTTAAATTTTTGGTTGAAAATCTGTGGGTCAGCCTGACGGAAACGATAAATCGATTGCTTGATATCTCCTACCATAAAACGATTATGACCGTTTGATAGCAATTCTAGCATGCGCTCCTGCGTGTGGTTGTTATCTTGGTACTCATCGACCATCACTTCGTGGTACTTATCTTGATAAAGCTTACGAATATCTGGATTTTCCTCTAAAATTTCAATCGCAAAGTGTGCAATATCTGAGAATTCAAAAGAGTTTTCTTGGATTTTGGCTTGTAAATACTGCTCAGAAAAATCTTGAACAAAATTCTGCAATAATTCCAACAAAGGAAGACTTTCTGACTGGTAATTAAAAATCGTCTCTAGGTGTTTAAGCCCAGTCAAGCGCCCTTGTAGATTTTTAAAGACAGGATATTTCGTTCCTGCAACTGTCACAGCTGGGCTAGACGGAATTAAATCTGCCACATCAGAAGCCAGACGTCCCAACCCATCACGCCCATAAAGTGTCTCAAAATGCATTGCCCATTCGTGCAAATGTTCAATCATATTTAAGTGTTTTTTATAGTTGGCTGTAGGTGTCCCCTTAGCTGTAACCTGCTTATAATCCTCTAAATCCGTCACATCTTGCAAATGGTTTGCCGTATCATGTAAACAACTTAGAAAGTCATTAACCTCTTGGTCTGGAATAGCAGAAAAATCCGTATAAGTTTTAGCACCTTTTAAAAATACCTCAGACATCCATTTTTTTGGATTATCCGTAGCTTGACTGAAGTCATAAATCTTATAAACGATTTCTCTAAACGCTGAGCTATCTTTGCGATTTCCTGAGAAATTACGCACCAATTTACGAAAACTATCTTGATTCTCACCAAGCATATAATCAGAAAACAAATCTGCAAATACATCATTTTTGACAAGGTCTTGCTCACTCTTATCAGTCATAATACGAAAAGTCGGCGAAATACCAAGCGTATAGCCATATTGGTTAACCAATTTTTGCGTGAAGGCATCCATTGTCCCAATGTCAGCTGTCTGAAGACCTAGCAGTTGCTCATTCAAATATGTTTTTATGTTGTTGTCCTTGGTTACTTGTAAAACCTGACTAATTTTTTTCTCAAGACGCTCTTTTAACTCACCTGCAGCTTTAACAGTAAAAGTTGAGATAAAAAGCTGGTCAACAGTGACACCACGTAAAATCTTATCAATAATACGCTCAACCATGACAAAAGTTTTACCAGAACCCGCTGAGGCTGAGACTAAAATATTATTACCAGAACTATAAATCGCTTCAATCTGTTCAGACGTGCGTTTTTGTTTACTTGATGACTTTGCTTCTTGAGCTTGCAAAAAGGAAATCTCTTCTGATGTCAAAAACGGCTTAAAGTTCATCTTTTTCCTCCTCTTCTTTTAGCATTAGACTCAAAAAGCCCTGACGTCTTTCTTTTCTTGGTAGTTTATACCATTTTCTCGCGTATGGCATGTGACGATTGGCTTCAAAGCGTGTGATAGCTTTTAGCTGGTCACCTTGGACAGACTTGCCATCTTCGCTATATGGATTAATCAGAAAATGACCCTTTTTGATTTGCTCTGCTGCTTGAATAAATAATTTTTGGTTATAAGCAAGAAGAATATCGAGCTCTTCTTGACTGTAAACAGAATCATTCAGATGATAATTTCCATTTGACAGATAGCCTTTTTCTTCGTCTAGGAATAGACCACGATAGCGCAGTTCTTTAGACAAATTCTCCAAAATTTTATCTGTCGTTGCTACCGATGACAGATCAACCTTGGGTTCTTGCATGTGAAGGTACATAGCACCGAAAATTTTATCTGACTCGCTTCTTCCTTTTTTATCACGCAAAGCTTGCATATATGTCACCAATTGCGGATTCAAACCATTATAAAATTTCTGAATGTCAAAAGTATTATGGCTAGATTTATAGTCAACCACACCAAGACTACCATCACTCAAGCGGTCAACACGGTCAATAATACCTCGAATGCGCACCGCATTTGCAATCATCAATTCAAACGGCTCTTCTTCATTTTCAACTTGAATCTGAGCATCATTTTTCAAAATGCTTGCCGTGCTTCTTGCAATATCTTCCAAAACTGTCAGAGAATAGAGGCTTTCTTCGTCTTCTTCATAAACAAATTTAAATTCATCTTCTGAATTAGTCTTTTGAATAGCTTGATTCAACTTAGTATCAAATGGCTGATTAGACTCATCTTTCATGACAAGTTCAAAGACACGGTGAAGATATGTTCCGTGGTTTCTAGCATCCGGATGAATCGTCTCAACTTCTTGCAAGCCAAGAACATACTGCAAGAAATACTTGTACTGGTTATTATAGAAGGTTGTCACAGCTGATGAAGACAGGTTAATCGGTTTATCACTTGGGAAACGAGTCTCAATAACTTCAGAAGCTACTGGCTTAGTCTGCATATTATCTTTAATCAATGGCAGCTCAATACCTTGTGTTTCAAGTCTTTTTCGAAGATATCGAACAGCAACAGACCAAAATGTTTGCTCTTCTTTACTAAGTTCACGTTCTTCTTCAATCGCCAAACGATTAACCTCAATCACTCGAGACAACAGCGCTTTGTAGTTTCCGATATCTTCAAGATTGGCTGATAAACGATTGCGACCTTTTTTCAAAACTGGCACACCAAAGCTTGCTAGCTCTGCAAGATATGATGATTCTTTGTCTTCTGATTCGTTAACAATTTGTGGCAAACTGAGAACCAATTCTTCTGTTGCAGCATTGAAAAGCGAGAGGGCTGCAAAGTGATTTTTCTTGATATTCTCGCGGCTAATAACATCAAAGCGTTGATTTTCATCTGTGCTTTCGTTAACCTTGGCACGCTCTTCATCTGAGATTAAGCTGCGATTTTGGGCAATTTTAGGAAAATGTGACTGCGTCATACCGAGTGCAAAAACAAACTTATTCGTGTGTGGTTCAACTAGGTCATACGATTTTACCGAAACAACGTCTACAGTCGCAGGAACGACACGGTACTGAGCAGCAAGCATACCACTTCTAACAAGCGATAAAAATTCATCCAAAGACAATTTTTCTTTACCGAAAATCGTTTGGAATTGGTTTAAAATTCCCGTAAACGTCCGCCAAACTTGCTCATGTTTTTCTTGCTCAATCTCTGGGAAAGTGGCAACCATACCTTCAAGATTGTCTGGCAGACTAATAGCACGTAAGAAAGTCATTAGTTTTTCAAGTAGACTTGAACCAAGCTGCTTTTGTGCTTTAAAGAGCGTAAGTAAAGGCGTCATGATTTGCTCACGCATTTGATTCATAAAGGCTAAGTGCTCTTTTCCTTTGTAGTTAACCGTAAATTCCTTTGCAAACTTACTTTGCCCCTTAATATCTGCATAAATCAAATATTGCTCAAAAAGGTCTAAATCATCTTGCTTGAATTGTCCATAAAGTCCCGTCTTCAAAAGATTGATAACATCTTCTGTTCGGAAGCGATAACGTTTCACACGCTCCAAAGAATCAATAAAATGCACCAACGGGTGGTCACTCATCGACTCAGCTTTTCCGAAATAATATGGAATTTCATACTTGTCAAAAATCTTTCCAATTTGAAGACGATAGCTGTCCACATCACCTAAAAGAACCAAGATATCCTTATAACGATAGCCCTCATAAAGCTTATGACGAATCGCCTTAGCCACATGCTCAACCTCTTCTTTTTGGTTGATAACATCCCAGATAGCGTAGTGTTTCTTATCATCATCTGTCATGGTTAACTCTGCTGTTGTAAAATCATGCTTAGCTTCAAATAATTTTGACAACTTGGCAAAAGATTTATGTGATTGTTGAGAACTCTCGACATAATGTGGCTGCGCTTGAAATTTCATCGCTAAAGAACGCAAAAAATCCAAACTTGCTTGATAAACATTTCCTGCTGTAAAGGTAGCCTTATAAGCCTTTTGACTGCTATATGTCCCGATAATAACTTGCGCACATTTTTGCTCAAGTAAGCTAACCAAGTGTTCTTCTTCTGCTGAAAAACGTGTAAAACCATCAATGACAAGTGCTACATTTGCAAGAGCACTGTCCAAATGCCCTGATTCAACTTGCTTAGCAAAAAAAGCAATTTTTGACTGAGTGTCATACTGATTGGCTAATAAAATATCATTGACCGCCAAGAAAATTTTCACCAAATCCTCTTGTTTTTCCTCAGATTGAAGCCCATTCAAATCAAGCACAGTCATATTAGCCGACTTCAACTCTTTATACAAATCAACTAACTGCTTGATAAAATTGGTATCCTGTTTTAAACGTCCAAAGACTTTCAAATCCGTATCAGAAAAATGTGAAAGCGCACGGTAAAAAATCATGGCTAGACCATTATCGTCAATTGTTTCTGTTGTCTGTGGCTCATTTAAGACAAAATAGCGCGCCATCTGAGCAAAACGCGTAATAGTAATTGCAAAAGAAGCCTGCTCAGGCAAAAGCTCTAAAACCGCTCTTTCCTTTTCAAAAGACAAAGAGTTTGGAGCAATATAAAAAACTCGCTTATTAACTTTCGCTTGTTCAATTGCCTCTTTCGTTAAAATCTCAGTCATATCAAACTGAATATCTGTATATAATAATTTCATAATAATCCTTCGTCATGCATAGATAGTTTTATTATATCAAATTCTAAGAGCGTTTGGATTTCTGACAAAACAAAACCACCACTTTGCAGCGGTGGTTTATGTATATTAACCCAAATAGCCTACTGTACAGTTAGCAATTAACGAACTTCTGCTCCAAGTTGTTCAACAAGGGCTTTAGTGATTTTATCCATGTATTTTGTAACTTCTTCATCAGTCAAGTTATCATTTGGATTTTGGAATGTAAGGCTATAAGCCATTGATTTCATTCCTTCAGCAATGTTTGCACCAGCGTACACGTCGAAGAGTTTGATATCAGTCAAACGTTTCACTTTAGCTGATTCAATTGCAGTTACAATTTCTTTGTGAGTTGTTGCTTTTGGCAATAGCAAAGCGATATCACGAGAAACTGCAGGGAATTTAGTGATTTCTACGAATGCTTTATCAGCTTCAAGAGCTGCTTCGATAACATCCAAGTTCAATTCAGCAACATAAGTTTCTGGAACATTGTAGTTTTTAGCAGTTTGTGGGTGAATTTGACCAACAAAACCTACTAATTTGTCGTCCAAGTAAATGCTTGCTGTACGGCCTGGGTGCATGCTATCAAGACCTTTTTCAGCAACGTAATCAACTGTCAAGTCAAGTTTGTTAAAGATTGCTTCAACGATACCTTTAGCATAGAAGAAATCAACTGGTGTAGCTTTTGTTTGGAAATCTTTTTCAGCTACCAAACCAGAAATTGCAAATGCAAATGTGCTGATTTCATTTGGAAGGTCTTCTTTGGGATTACCTTTTTGTTCAAAGACTTTACCAATTTCGTAAATAGCCAAATTGCTGTTTTTACGAGCTACATTGTAAGCAATTGTATCAAGCATACCTGAAACAACATTTTGACGAAGAACTGAACGTTCAACTGACATTGGCCACATTAATTCAGTCAAGTTGCTTGGTTGCAATGTGAATTCAGTTGCTTTTTCTGGTGTTGTCAAAGCGTATGATACGATTTCAGACAAACCTGCTGCTTCTGCGATTGAACGCATTTTACGACGCAATTTTTGAGTTGCTGTCAATTCGCCTGCAGTACCAGCTGCTTGTGGCAATGTTGTTGGAAGATTTTCGTAACCGTAAATACGAGCAATTTCTTCAACCAAGTCAGCTTGGATAGCAATATCCCAACGACGACGTGGTACTGAAACTGTAAATTTATCAGCATTTCCTGACAAACCAAAGCCAAGTTTTGCAAAGACATCTTCAATGTCAGCATATGTTAATTCTGTTCCCAAACGAACGTTAACATAATCAAGAGTAGTTGATACTTCTACATCTTCAGTTGGTACTGAACCAGCTTCAACTCGACCAGCAAGAACATCACCTTCTGCCAATTCAGTCAACATTGCAGCAGCAAAGTCTAGAGCTTCATCAACTGTAGCATAGTTGATACCTTTTTCAAAACGAGCTGAACTTTCAGAACGAAGATTCAAACGACCGCTTGTGCGACGAATTGATGTACCGTCAAAGACAGCAGCTTCAAGAACAACGCTTTTAGAATTGCTGTCGATTTCAGTATCTTGTCCGCCCATAACACCAGCAAGTGCAACTGGTTTATCGTTAACTGTGATGACAAGGTCTTCAGCATTCAATTCACGTTCTTCGCCATCAAGAGTGACTAATTTTTCACCTTCACGCGCATTACGTGCAACAATTTTATTTCCTTCAAATTTGTTCAAATCAAAGGCATGCATTGGTTGACCAAAGTACAATAGAACGTAGTTTGTCACGTCGACAACATTGTTGATAGGACGGATTCCAGCGTTCATCAAAAGGTTTTGCAACCATTGTGGACTTGGTTTAACAGTCACATTTTCAACGACACGTGCTTTGTAAGTCAAGACTTTGTCAGACTCGATTGCAACATCGATAACATCTTTAGCAGCTTTAGAAACTTCTTTAACTTCTTTTTCTGGGAAGTGAACTTCTTTTCCGTAGATAGCTGCTACTTCGTGAGCTACACCGCGCATTGAAAGAGCGTCCGCACGGTTTGGTGTGATTGATAATTCAACGATTTCATCATCCAAATCAAGGTATGGGAAAATGCTGTCACCTGGTTTAGCATCTTCTGGCAAGATTTGAATTCCGTCTGAAAATTCTTTTGGAATGATTGATTCTGGCAAACCAAGTTCTTGGAGTGAGCAAATCATACCAAGTGATTCCATACCACGGATTTTACCTTTTTTGATTTTGTAGTTGTCTGCAATACGTGCACCTGGAACAGCAACGATTACTTTAATTCCTGCAGTAACATTTGGAGCACCACAAACGATTTGGCGCAATTCGTCATCACCAGTATCTACTTGGCAAAGGTGCAAGTGTGTTTCAGGAACATCTTCACAAGATACAACGTGACCAACAACTAATTTTGTCAAACCTTCAGATGGTGTTGATACTCCTTCAACCTCAATCCCTGTAGTTGACATTTTTTCAGAAAGCTCATGAGTTGTAACATCAACATCGACAAGCTCTTTTAACCATTTATAACTTACTAACATAATAATGTGTTAAAAGCTTTCGCAGTCAAAGCTTAATTGACCTGCAAGCTTCTTTATCCCTTTCTACTGTTATTCTTTTAAGGCTTTTCTCATAAGCCAATCTGTATCTACTTTATCGCCAACTTTAAATGAGTGTTCCGAAAATTTTTCAAAACCATATTTACGGTAGAATCCTTGCGCTTTAACATTGTCTTCCCAGACACCTAACCAAGCCCAATCAAATCCACCTTTTTTAGCCATATCAAGCGCAAGCTCAAATAACTTTTTACCTAAGCCTAAGCCCTGACACTCACTAAGAATATAAATACGTTGAATTTCAAAAGCATTTTCTAACTCATGCTCAGTCTGTGCTGCTCCCCAGTTGACTTTCATAAAACCAACTTCACGTCCATCAACCAAAACAAAGCGAACATCAGATTCAGCATCTGTCACATCTTTTTCAAGTTGCTCTAAAGTGTAATTGTCATCGAAAAATTGTTGAAGTTCTTCCTCGGTATTATCAAAACCAAAAGTTTCACGAAAAGTATCAATGCTAAGTTTTTGTAGCACATCCAACTTATCCAAGGTCACTTTTTCAACTCTGATTTCTGCCATGATGACCTCCAATTCTTTTTCTTAATAATGATTATTTAAATTGATCTGAGAAACGGACATCGCCTTGATAGAAGCCACGAATATCGTTGATACCATAACGAAGCATTGCAATACGTTCTTGACCAAGACCAAAAGCAAATCCAGAATATTTTTCTGAGTCAACGCCAGACATTTCAAGAACACGAGGGTGTACCATACCAGCACCAAGGATTTCAATCCAACCTGTTTTCTTACATACGTTACATCCTTTACCGCCACATTTGAAGCATGAAACGTCAACTTCTACTGATGGTTCAGTGAATGGGAAGTATGATGGACGAAGACGGATTTTACGATCTTCACCAAACATTTTCTTGATAATCATTTCAAGAGTTCCTTTAAGGTCACCCATAGAAATGTTTTCACCAACAACAAGACCTTCGATTTGGTGGAATTGGTGACTGTGAGTTGCATCGTCAGTATCACGACGGAACACACGTCCTGGTGAGATCATTTTCAATGGACCTTTAGAAAAGTCATGTTTATCAAGTGTACGAGCTTGAACAGGACTTGTGTGTGTACGAAGCAAGATTTCTTCAGTGATGTAGAAAGTATCTTGCATATCACGTGCTGGGTGATCTTTAGGCAAGTTCATACGTTCGAAGTTGTAGTAATCTGATTCAACTTCAAAACCATCAACAACTTGGAATCCCATACCAAGGAAGATATCTTCGATTTCTTCACTTGTTTGTGACAAGACATGACGGTTACCAAGATTGATTTGACGTCCTGGAAGAGTCACATCCAAGCTTTCTGATTCCAATTGTGCTTTAATTTTAGCTGCTTCAACAATTTTAGCTTGTTCTTCAAAAGCTTTTGTCAAAACGTCACGCACTTCATTGACTTGTTTTCCGACAACTGGACGCATTTCTTTAGAAAGGTCTTTCAACCCTTTCAATAATTCTGTCAATGATCCTTTTTTACCAAGAACTTGAACACGTAATTCTTGAAGTTCTTTTGCATTGTTTCCACGCATTTCAGCCAATTTAGCTTGCGTAGATGATTTTAATTCCTCTAACTGCGCTTGTAAATCCATTAAATTTCCTTCCTTGGGTCAAGCCCGATTTAATTGAAAACGAAAAAAGCGTGCCACACTCCAATAGCGGAGCGTTGACACGCGGTACCATCCGTTTTTTATCTGACTAGCAGACCTTAATTCATCGTCTTTATCATGAGTGAATTCGCCAAACTTTCATCTAGGAAGCTTCCAGTCACGACTTCCATTCCCTGTTAAACTGCCATAAGGTTACTAGTCTCATAAGACACTATTCAATTTACTCCTCATTCTAGCAAATTTTTCACCATTTGACAAGGTCAAGCCAAATTAATTCACACTAATCTGACCTGAATAGTAATCAATCGTAAGTCCACTTTGAACGTTTGGCACAAAGACATTAAACTCTAAACTACCATCAGACGACTTAGCTTCCAAGTGTGTTCCACTAGCTAAAATATTGTCCCCATCGTAGATTAAAGTCACACGATAGCGAACTCGTTTATTCTGATCAAGTGCTCGACGAACAAGCCCTTCATAGTAATTCTGACCAGTCGAGTTTTCTGATCTAGCTTCATTTGCCCAAGCTGTCTGCGTAGCAACATTTTCAGGGTTGCTTGTTGAAGCGTCAAAACCTCTCAAACCACCAATCAAAGCATAACCAAGCAAATGCCCACGATCAACCGCATGACTATAAGTTCCAGATAGATTTTGCACTTGATGCCAACCAGCTGGCGTCCACGACGTTGAGCCATTACCCGTTTCCTCACGGCTTCGGTATTGACGGGTTGACTTACTCAAAAGTGCATTAGCAACTGTTGGAACTGACTGTCCTTGTACTACTTTCGTCTTATTATTGGCATAAGCTTTGCTTGAAACCTTGGCATTCAAAGCGGTTTTATTTCCATTTACAAGGTAAGCCCCTGCTCCATTCCATTCAATAGTTGAGCCTAACTGTGCTTTAACATTATCAGTTAAAACTGACTCAGCCAATTCCTGACTTGGTGCTGAGTCATTAGCACTTGAATGATTTGAAGCAACCTGTGACGATGATGCTCCCGTAACAAGAGACAAAACTTGATTGACTGGATCACTAGAATCAGACGTCGTTACCCATCCTGTTCCAATACCAACTAATAAAACCAGTAAAGAGATAAATGATTTTGTCTTTTTAGACAGATTTGATTTTTTTGCCATTAACTTCCTTTCACCAAAAAAGTGGAACATCAAACCTAAAAATAGATTCGATGATTCCACCTCTAAATTCTACAACAAAGTTTCTCGAAACCGCTCTAATTATTGACCTGTAAACTTAGCAATAATAGATTGCCATTTATCGAGTGATAGAATTGAAAATGGATTTTTACCATCTCCGATAATACCATATCCAACCATCAGTCCAATCGCTAAAAATAGGCAGGCTAATAGAGCAACCAATAAAACTAATCCCAATTGTTTTACTACATATTTCCAGCCACTTGTCATTTTTAAGCCTCGCTTACACGTTTAATATTTGCACCTAGTTTAGCCAATTTTTCATGGAATTTATAGTAGCCACGATCAAGGTGATTCAAACGACCAACTGTTGTTGTTCCTTTAGCGACCATTCCTGTTAAAATCAAAGCTGCACTTGCGCGAAGGTCAGTTGACATCACTGGAGCACCTTGTAATTCAGTACCACCATGAATCATTGCCGTATCACGCATGATTTCTGATTGCAACCCCATACGGCGCATTTCTTCTAAATGTTGGAAACGATTTTCAAAAACTGTTTCAATCATTGTTGACTCACCATTAACCACTGCCATCAAGGCTGTGAACTGAGCCTGCATGTCTGTAGGAAATCCTGGGTGAGGAAGTGTTTTAACTGTTACAGGCTTTAATTTAGCTGTATCAGCAACCACACGAATACCTTCTGGTTCATCGATTACTGTCACACCCATTTCAATCAATTTTGAAATCAATGGACGATTGTGTTCCCAGATAGCATCTTTAATGAGAACATCACCAGATGTCATCGCTGCCGCTACCATAAATGTACCAGCTTCGATACGGTCTTGAACAACATCATGTTCAGCACCATGAAGACTATCAACACCAACGATGGTAAGTGTTTCAGTACCAGCACCCTTAACAACAGCTCCCATTTTATTTAGAAGCACCGCCAAATCAACAATTTCTGGCTCACGTGCCACATTTTCAATAATTGTAGTACCTTCAGCAAGAGTTGCAGCCATCATCAAGTTTTGTGTAGCTCCAACTGATGGGAAATCCATATAGATTGTTGTTCCCTTAAGTTTTCCATCAACCGTAGCTGTAATATCACCACCAGCTTGTGTGATTTTTGCACCCATAGCCTCCAAACCTTTGAGGTGAAGGTCAATTGGGCGGCTACCAATTGTACAACCACCCGGCATTGAAACTTTGGCATGACCTTTACGGGCTAAAATTGGTCCTAAAACAACGATTGAAGCACGCATTTTGCTGACATACTCATACGGTGCAACATCCAAGATATCTCCAGAAGCATCAACCTCAATAGTATTTTTAGCCTCATCAAAATCAACTTGAATATCCAAGCCACGAACAACATTATTCATTGTATATACATCTGAAAGGATTGGAACATTGGTTAAAATTGTTTTTCCTTTCTCTGGTAAAATTGTCGCAGCAAGAAGAGGAAGAACAGCATTCTTTGCTCCTTCAATAATTACTTCTCCTTCAAGGCGAGTATTACCACCTTCAATTATAATTTTATCCAAAATGAACTCCATTCTTATATTATAATACCTAAAATTATATCACAGTTTAGCAATTATTGCTTTTATTGAAAATCAAAGAAGAATGTCTGGCTAACAGTGATAATTTCCAAAATAAAATGGCTTACCATGTAGCCTATGGCAATACTCAACAAAAGAATAAAAACTTTGAGACGTCCGATATTCTCAGCAGTATTTTTAATCACTTTTGACCAATCAAATAAATTGCGAAGCACTTGGTGAGTCATCGCAATAAAAATAAGATGACTAATCAGAGTCACTGAACTATTTAAAATTTCCATAAAACCATTATATCAGAATTCAAAGCCGACAACAAAAAACTTATAAAATATCAAACTTCTTTACACAGTGGCAATAAAACTGTAATAGAAATTTCTTAGAGAACAAAAAAGCCTGAGACAAATATCTCAGACTTTCTTATATTTTATTTATTACCAACACTGATACGGTTCAAAGCACGACGAAGAGCAACTTGTGCACGACGTACTTCGTCGATATCGTGAGTACTTTGAGCTTGTTCCAATTTACGTTCTGCACGAAGTTTAGCACGTTCAGCACGGCTAACATCGATATCGCGTTCACGTTCTGCAGAGTCTGCAACAATTGTCACAAAATTATCTTTAATCTCAATAATACCACCGTTGATAGCTACCCAATCCACGTGATTAGGATCATCAGTACGATGAATCTTCATTTCGTGGACAGTTAGCGGAGCAATGAGGTTAATGTGTTCTGGCAAAATCCCCATCTCACCATCCGGTGTTTTTACTGAAATAAAATTAGCATGGTGATCATAGCGAATACCATCTGGTGTTACTACCTGAACAGTCATATATGTCATGGTATCACCTCATTAGTAATTCATTTTCTTAGCTTTTTCAACTACATCCTCGATTGGACCTACGTTACGGAAAGCATCTTCTGGAAGATCATCGTATTTACCTTCCAAGATTTCTTTGAATCCACGAACAGTTTCAGCAACTGGAACGTATGAACCAGGCATACCTGTAAATTGTTCAGCAACGTTGAAGTTTTGTGACAAGAAGAATTGGATACGACGAGCACGTCCAACCAATGTTTTTTCTTCGTCAGACAATTCATCCATACCAAGGATTGCGATGATATCTTGCAATTCACGGTAACGTTGAAGAACACGTTGCACTTCTGTTGCTACTTCATAGTGTTCTTGACCAACAATTTCTGGTGCAAGGGCACGTGAACTTGAAGCAAGAGGGTCAACGGCTGGGTAGATACCCATTTGAGTCAACTTACGTTCAAGGTTAGTTGTTGAATCCAAGTGAGCGAATGCTGTTGCTGGCGCTGGGTCAGTGTAGTCATCGGCTGGCACATAGATGGCTTGGATAGATGTAACAGAACCTTTTTTAGTTGATGTGATACGTTCTTGCAATTGACCCATTTCAGTAGCCAATGTTGGTTGGTAACCAACGGCTGATGGCATACGACCAAGAAGGGCTGATACTTCAGAACCTGCTTGAGTGAAACGGAAGATGTTATCGATGAAGAGAAGCACGTCTTGTCCTTCGA
Source organism: Streptococcus equinus (assembly GCF_049393735.1). Taxonomy (GTDB): domain Bacteria; phylum Bacillota; class Bacilli; order Lactobacillales; family Streptococcaceae; genus Streptococcus; species Streptococcus equinus_G. The sequence goes on along the minus strand of NZ_CP185946.1, from coordinate 662,643 downwards.
CATCACGGAAGTATTCCGCAATTGTCAAACCAGTAAGGGCAACACGCATACGTGCTCCAGGTGGTTCATTCATTTGACCGAAGACCATGGCTGTTTTTTCGATAACGCCAGATTCTTTCATTTCCCAGTAAAGGTCATTACCTTCACGTGTACGTTCCCCAACACCGGTAAATACTGAGATACCACCGTGTTCTTGGGCAATGTTGTGAATCAATTCTTGGATAAGAACGGTTTTACCAACACCGGCACCACCGAAAAGTCCAACTTTACCACCTTTAAGGTAAGGGGCAAGAAGGTCAATAACTTTGATACCTGTTTCAAGGATTTCTGATGATGTTGATAATTCATCAAAAGCTGGTGCTTTTTTGTGGATTGGTTCGCGAGGTGCATCTTCTGCGAATGGTTCATCAAGGTCGATTGTATCACCAAGAACGTTGAACACACGACCCAAAGTTTCTTTACCAACTGGTACACTAATTGGACGACCAGTATCGAAAACTTCTAATCCACGTGTAAGCCCATCAGTTGATTCCATAGCGATAGTACGAACAAGACCGTCTCCAAGTTCAAGAGCAACTTCGAGCACGATTTTTTGAGATTTATCGCCATTTTTATAAACAATCAATGCATTATTAATCTCAGGTAATTTGTCACCAGCTGCAAACGCAACGTCAACAACTGGACCAACAACCTGAGCAATTTTGCCTGAGCTCATGTTTTTCTCCTTTTAGATTTTTTAGGGAGTCGCTCCCTTTTTTATGAGGCTAAAAAGCACTCACATTATTCTAGTGCGTTAGCACCTGCTACAATTTCAGTGATTTCTTGCGTAATAGCAGCTTGACGCGCACGGTTATACTGAATAGTCAAATCATTGATAACATTTTTAGCATTATCTGTTGCTGTTTGCATAGCAGTCATACCTGCCGCATGCTCAGCAGTTTTCGCATCAACAATTGCTCCGTAAATTAGACTTTCAGTGTATTGTGGCAAGAGTTGTTCCAAAATCATTTCACGATTTGGTTCCAATTCAAAACCAGTAACACCTTCTTCTGCTGCTTCGTCAGCGTCTAACTCAGCAATTGGAAGCATTTGTTGTACACGAACTTGACTAGTCAAGCTATTTACGTGATGATTGTAACATACATATAATTCATCGAACAATTCGTTTTTATACATTTCAACAGATTGTGAAATGATATTTCCAACTTGTTCAAATGATGGCTGATCTTCCAAACCACGCAATTCAAAGACAACGTTCATACCACGAGCTTTAAAGAAATCAGCTCCAATACCACCAATGGCGATAATAGCGTAGCTATCATCTTTGTGATATTCCTCAATAAGATCCATCATTGCTTTAAGGATTTTTGAGTTATAACCGCCAACAAGTCCTTTATCAGATGTGATTACAATGTAACCAGTCTTTTTAACAGGACGAGCTGCAAGCATTGGATTTTTTGAACCATTAACAAGTTCTGATTTCAATAAGTCAGTTGTGATTTGACGAATTTTTGATGCGTAAACTTGGAAATCTTTTGCTGCCTGCTCAGATTTAGTCAATTTTGCAGCTGATACCATTTGCATGGCACCAGTGATATGACTAGTTTTCTGAGTTGAAATAATTTTCCCTTTGATTTCACTAAGAGAGCCTGCCATATGCTACCTCCCTCTTATTTGAATTCTGACTGATCTTTAAAGGCTTTGATAGCTGCATCTAAGACAGATTCTTCAGGTAAATCTTTTGTTGTACGGATAGTTTCAAAGATTGATTCGTAGTGTGCATCAAAGTAATCATACAAAGCTTCTTCGAATGCTAGGATGTCATTTACTGGCACATCATCCAAGAAACCATGAGTAAGTGCATAAAGAATCACAACTTGTTTTTCAACAGGAAGTGGTTTGTGAACAGGTTGTTTAAGCACTTCTACTGTACGACGTCCACGGTTAAGTTTAGCTTGAGTTGCAGCATCCAAGTCTGAACCAAATTGAGTGAAGGCTTCAAGTTCACGGTAAGAAGCCAAGTCAAGACGAAGTGTACCTGCAACTTTCTTCATTGCTTTGATTTGTGCTGAACCACCAACACGTGATACTGAAGAACCAGCATCGATCGCAGGACGAATACCTGAGTTGAAAAGATTTTCTTGCAAGAAGATTTGTCCGTCAGTGATTGAGATTACGTTAGTTGCGATGTAAGCTGAGATATCACCAGCTTGAGTTTCGATGAATGGAAGAGCTGTAATAGATCCACCACCAAGCGCATCAGAAACTTTCGCAGAACGTTCAAGCAAGCGACTGTGTAGGTAGAAGACGTCACCTGGGTAAGCTTCACGTCCTGGTGGACGACGAAGAAGAAGTGACAGTTCACGGTAAGCTACCGCTTGTTTTGATAGATCATCATAAACGATCAATACGTGTTTTCCGTTGTACATGAATTCTTCTGCCATTGCAACACCAGCATATGGAGCGATGTAAAGTAATGGAGAAGGTTGTGAAGCAGATGCTGTCACAACAATTGTGTAATCAAGGGCACCGTATTTACGAAGTGTTTCAACTTGTGTACGAACAGTTGATTCTTTTTGACCAATAGCAACATAGATACAAATCATATCTTGTCCTTTTTGGTTCAAAATTGCGTCAATCGCAACAGATGTTTTACCTGTTTGACGGTCACCAATGATTAATTCACGTTGACCACGTCCAATTGGAACCAAAGCGTCAATCGCTTTAATACCTGTTTGGAGTGGTTCAGAAACTGATTTACGTTGCATAACGCCTGGTGCAGGTGTTTCCACTGGACGTGTAGCAGTTGTCTCGATATCTCCAAGACCATCTACTGGTTGACCAAGTGGGTTAACAACACGACCAATAAGAGCTTCACCTACTGGTACTTCCATGATTTTACCAGTACGTTTAACTTCATCACCTTCACGAATTGAAGAGAAATCTCCAAGAATGATGATACCTACGTCATTTGACTCAAGGTTTTGAGCCATACCGAAAGCACCATTTGAAAATTCAAGAAGTTCTCCACTCATGGCATTATCAAGACCACGAGCACGAGCGATACCATCACCGATATAAGTGACAACACCAGTTTCTGTGACGTCAAAATTTGGCTGGAAGTTTTCAATTTGCTTTTTAATTAAAGCGCTAATTTCTTGTGCATTAATTGCCAAAAGTCACACCACTTTCTATTTCAAATTCATTTTAAATTCTTGCAATTGACGACGAATGCTTGTGTCAATTACTTGATTGTTAACATTGATGATAAATCCACCAAGGATTGATTCATCGATGTTTTCAACGAGTTTACCTGCTTGGACACCAAATTTTTCAGCTGCCAAAGCAAGGATACGTTCTTTTTGTTCATTAGTCAATGCTACCGCAGTTGTCACAACAATGTCGTGTTGATTAGTTGCAATAACAAAATCTTTCTGAACGCCTTCTAAGATGGCTTTCAAGAGCGCTTCTCGTTCATTTTGTAAAATTACCTCAAGAAAATTGTTCATGTAAACTGAACTAGACTCTTGAAGCAACCTAACAAGTTTTACTTTTTCATCACGTGAAACAACTAAACTTGACAAAGAGTCAGCTAAGTTTGTCTCTTCAAAAACAGACAACAAAGCTTCTGTTTCTGATTGGAGTTCAGCTAAACTGTCTTTTTCAATAGCAATTTCTACGAGACTTTTCGCATATTGCTCAACAAGAGCTTGTGTCTTTTTATCCATTAGGCATCTCCTAGCTTGTCAAGATAGCTATCAATGAGATTGCTTTGAGCTTCTTTGTCAAGATTTGCTGTCATGATTTTTTCTGCCAAAAGGACAGTTAAATCAGCGACATCACCTTTCACACTTGAAAGAGCTTCTGCTTTACTTTGTTCGATATCTTGATTAGCTTTAGCTTTCAAGCGACTAGCTTCTTCGCGTGCTTCAGCGACGATTTTAGCCTCTTGATTTTTACCAGTTTCTTTGGCATCATCAATAATTTGTGTTGCCTCAGTACGAGCGCCAGCTAACTCTTCTTGGCGTTTAGCAGCAAGAGCTTCTGCTTCTTTACGAGCTGCTTCTGCACCATCAATATCATTAGCAATTTTTTCTTCACGAGCGGCAAAGATCCCTGTCAATTGTTCCCAAGCAAAAAGTTTGATGAGAACCAACAAAAGGATCACTGAACCAGCAGTAATAATGATATTACCAATACTTGTACTATTGATTAGTGTTTCCATTGATTATTCCTTTCTTAAGATTCATCCTCATCTTCTGGGAGTTTTTCTGAAATATATTTAGATGACAAAATTGTGAATACGTACGCTTGAATGCATCCGATAAAGGCTGAGAAAGCAACCCAAGCCAAGTTAAGGGCAAAGGCAAATGGCGCAAAAATTAAGCTTTTTGTACCAAAGCCAACAATCAAAGCTGTAACAACTTCACCGGCATAGATATTACCAAATAAACGCAAAGCAAGTGACAAAAGATTTGTAAATTGCTCTAAAATGTTCATTGGAAGCATCATTGGAAATGGGCTTAAGTACCCTTTCAAGTATGCACCTACACCTTTTTTTCGTACACCTTCAAAATGGACAACAATCGCTATAATCAAAGATAGCGTGAAATCAACCATGAAAGTTGATGTTGGAGATGTCCAAAAGTTGTAGTTTTCAGACTCCAATTTTACTACCAACCCAAGGTTGTTAGCAATCAGAATGAAAAAGAAAATCGTGAACATCAACAAGCTGTAGTTGGGAGTGTATTTCCCTAGATTAGGTTTAATCGTATTTTGTACAAACTCGTAGACGTACTCAATGAAATTCTGCTTTCCTTTAGGTTTCAAAGTCATTTTTCGAGTAGCCCAAAAAATGATACCGAAGGAAATAATCACCGTCAAGAGAGACATCGCTAAAATGGTTAAGTCAAACTCAATACCAAAGAACTGCGCTGTTGGATTTACAGATGTTTCCAACTCTATCCCTCCTTCTTTTTAATGTTCTAAGTTAGAATTATCCAACGAAGAATGTTGATGCAAGAAGGACGAAGAATGTACCTTCGATAAAGGCTACCCCAAGGAACATAAGTGTTTGCAATTTGCTGAACATTTCAGGTTGACGTGCTGCAGATTTTGCAATATTGGCAACAAGGATACCTTCACCAAGACTAACTCCTAGTACGGCAAGACCAAGTGCTAAGATTTTTAAATTCAACATGATATGAATCTCCTTTTAAAATTTTTTACCTTGTTATTCTAGTCCTATTTTAGAAAATTGTCAACGAAATCAATGGTTTCGGAAACGTTTTCCCTGACTATACTTAACCTCTGTTTAGTTTTTTGTTTTAAAAAAAGAGAAACGGTATCATCCGCTTCTCTCTAGCCTTTTTCGCCATAATTTTCTGCTAATTATTAGCTTATTTTTCTAAAAAAATGTAGAAAAAGTAACTTGATTTGCCATAAAAAAGCAACAATTCTTTTAAAGGCTTACATGAACTTCAAAAATGGAACAACTTTCTTCTATAATATAGTTACATTTTGAACATTTTATAATTAATTGTCCATTGAATCATCCAAGTCTTCAACTTCATGTGCAAATTTTTGAGCAATAGCCTCTAGAGCAAGTTCCTCCTGATCCCAAACTAGAGCATCGTCAGAAATTTCATCTGTGTTTGCAAAGAAAGTAATGTGATTTTTAAGGTTGCGAAGTTTAATTGGAGCATCTCCACCATATTCACCATCTAAATTAATCATCATTCTCTTATCAGATAATGGTTCAATTTCTAATGACCCAGTCTTAATATACTCAATGCGTTTATCACCAATGTGCTTGCCACCATCAAGCACCAAACGAATTAGGCGAAGAATTTCAATCAAGTTAGCTGTTTTAACCAAGATAAGAGTGAATTTACCATCATCAAGTTTTGCATCAGGAGCAATTTGCTCAAAACCACCAACTGAATTAGTGATAGCCGCAAAAATCATTGACACATCACCTTCAAAAACACCTTTATCATGCTTGATGCGGACTGGAACTGTACGAATACCTGGCAAAAGTTCTACACCTTTTGCCAAATAAGCTAAGTATCCAAACATTGTTTTCAATTGACTTGGGACACTGTAAGTTAACTCTGTGAATGAACCTGCCGCTGCAATGTTAATGAAGTAAGTATCTTCACGCGCTTGACCAATATCCATATGAATCAACTGGTTCTTACCAATGATTTTAGCTGCTTCAACTGGATTTCCACGCGGAATTTTTAGAGCACGCGCAAAATCATTTGTGGTACCTGTCGGGATAATTGCCATCTTTGGACGTTTTGGAAGCGGAGCAATTCCGTTGACCACTTCATTAATTGTTCCATCACCACCAGCAGCAATGACCAAATCAAAGCCTGCTTTAGCAGCTCTAGTTGCTTCATCGCGTGCGGAATTTTCTTCAGGGGTTGTTTGGAATGCTGAAGTTTCATATCCAAATCCTTCCAAAATATCTAGAACTTCTGCAACATTTTTCTTCATAATTTCCTGGCCAGAGGTCGGATTATAGATTAAACGTGCGCGTTTTTGTTTTTTGACCATTTTATTACCTCAAAAATTATAAACTTTCTAACCAAGCTTCATCACGGACTTCAATTCCAAGCGCTTGGGCTTTTGTCAATTTTGAACCAGCATCTGCTCCTGCAACGACAATATCAGTCTTCTTAGAAACACTTCCAGTGACTTTTGCTCCTAAATCTTGCAATTTTTCCTTTGCTTCATTACGTGTCAAGCGTTGCAATTTTCCAGTTAGAACGACTGTCAAACCAGCTAATTGTGCATCTTTAGAAACTTTCTTTCCAAGATACGCAAAGTTAACACCTGCATTTTTCAATTCTTTTAAAAGCTCTTCTGCTTCATCTTTTGCAAAATAGCTGCGCAATGATTTGGCAATAACAGTTCCAAGACCATCAATAGTTGCAATAGCTTCTTCATCTGCTGCCACAAGATTTTCAATACTTTCGAAAACCTCTAAAAGCTGACGACTAGCTTTAGCACCAACATGTCGAATGCCTAGACCGAATAACAATTTTTCAGCTGAGTTAGCCTTAGACGTTTGAATAGCATCATAAAGCTTCTCAGCAGATTTTTCCTTGAAGCCATCAAGCGTTAATAAATCTTCAACACTTAGTCGATAAATATCTGCAACATCATGAACCAAATCAGACTTAAAGAGTTTCTTAACAATTGATGGACCAAGCCCTGTAATATTCATCGCATCACGACTAGCAAAATGAGTCAAACGTTCTTGGATTTGACTTGGGCAAAGCGGGTTAATACAACGAAGTGCGACTTCGTCTTCGTAATGAATCAGCTCACTACCACAAGATGGACAAGCCTCAGGAATCGTCATTGGCACTTGCTTATCACGTTTGCTTTCAACAACGTGAAGTACTGCTGGGATAATATCTCCTGCTTTGTAGACAATAACCGTGTCACCAATACGAATATCTTTTTCAGCAATGTAATCAACATTGTGCAAGGTAGCGCGACTAACTGTAGTTCCTGCAAGTTGAACAGGCGTCAAGTTTGCTGTCGGTGTTACAACACCTGTACGCCCTACTGTCCAATCAACTGATAAAATCTCAGCTTCTTTTTCTTCTGCTGGGAATTTATAAGCAATTGCCCAACGTGGTGCTTTAACTGTAAACCCTAGTTCTTCTTGCATGGCTAAGCTATTAACTTTGATAACAATACCATCAATATCGTATGCTAATTCATCACGTTCAGCTGCGACTTCTTGAATGAATGTCCAAATATCATCCATAGATGACGTTGTGATACGTCTCGGATTAACAGAAAAACCATAGCCTGCCAGCTCTTCTAAGACATCATTTTGTGTTGTTTTGTCAGTTGAAGCTACTTCCTGATAAAGGAATGTCGCTAAATTACGTTTTGCAACAACGGCAGTGTTTAACTGACGAAGTGTTCCAGCTGCAGCATTACGAGGATTAGCAAATTCTGACTGACCACTTTCACGACGTTCTTCATTGATTTTATCAAATGATTTTCTTGGTAAATAAGCTTCGCCTCGAACTGTAATCGTCAATGGTTGTTCTAATTTATGTGGGATATCTTTGATACGCTTAACGTTCTCAGTAATATTTTCACCAATAGAACCATCACCACGTGTAGCCCCAACTTGTAATTCACCATCAACATAGACAAGCGATACCGATAAGCCATCAATCTTAAGTTCAGCCATGTAAGAGGCATTTGGAAATTCAGCCTTAACGCGTCGGTCAAAATCATCAAGTTCTTCACGTGAAAAAGCATCTTGAAGACTATAAAGCGGTGTTTCATGTTGATATTTTTCAAAACCGTCCAAAATAAGACCACCAACTGCCTGAGTCGGACTATCAGGTAAAATCAAGTCTGGATTAGCCTTTTCAAGCTCTACCAATTCACGATAGAGCTTGTCATACTCACTATCAGAGACCGTTGGTTGGTCTTGTGTATAATACTCTTTTCTGTACTGATTGAGTGTCTCAACCAATTTTTGAATACGTTCTTTCATACATACTATTTTAACACATCTAACCCAAAAAACTCCCCTAAAGCTGACGAAATTTAAAATTTTAAAAAGAAAAAGCTTCCAATAATGGAAGCCTTTTTATCTATTAAGCTGTTAACTCAACGCGATTTCCTAATTTATCCATCACGAGTGAGCCAATTAAAAGAGAGACAAATTCTCCTACAGCTGATGTGAACCAAGTCATCATGAATGGGGCATCAGCCACCACGTATAATTCTGCTGCGATGGTAAACATTGATGCAGCAAATAAGAGCGAAAAATAAAAGAATGCTTTATTAAACAAGCCGTTGAACAAATATTGATCTTTGTAACGTTCAAATAAGGTAACCCCTAAAGTTAGGAATAAGAAAGTTTGGCTTCCACCAACAAAAACATCAATCAATCCAAAACTATAAAGGTTAGCAATCATGCACCCTAGCGTAAGACCTGCAATATACTTACGGTTATAAAAAGCTAAAAATACTAGCATTTCTGACACACGAAATTGGTATGCGCCATAAGAAATAGCATTTAAAGGCGGTGTAACCGTTAAAACAACATAAATTGCTGCAACAAGAGCAACTTGAGTAAAATCACGAATAGTGAATTTTTTCATTTTAATTCTTCTCCTTTAACGTTAGAAAGTTAGTCCCTTCTACGTTTCTAATATGCTTGGCGAAAGGGAAAAAGCGCCAAGGGTTGTATAGACAACGCTTAAAAGTATAGCACAAATAGTTAAATTTTGATATAGTAGTCTTATGAAAAAAATAATTACAAGCGAAGTTTTTAAATATTTATTTTTTGGAGTTTTAGCAACAGTTGTCTACATGGGAACACGTTTAATCGTCTTTTCAATCATTGAATCCGCTACTATCTCAGCTGTTATCGCTAATGTCACTGCAATTATGTTTGCATTTTTTACCAATGATTATTTCGTTTTCAATCAAGCTAGAAAAGGTTGGGTGAAACGCCTAATCAAATTCTCTGTTGCTCGTCTATCAACACTGATTCTAGACCTAGTTTTGGCTTACCTTTTAGTGACAAAATTTCCTCACATTATCGGGCAATTCGTAGGCGACAATCTGTCGATGGTAAATGCTATCGAGACTCTCTTTGCTCAAGTCCTAGTCATTGTTTTGAATTATGTTCTCAGTAAATTACTTGTTTTTAAAGATAAAAAATAACACCCTTGGGTGTTATTTTTTTCCTCGTTGCGTCAAGATAGACAATAAATCGCCACGACGGCTTTCCATTTTCCCTTGACGTACTTCTTGATAAGTTGCATTTAGGACAGCTCCTAAAATCAAGATATGAGCAAGGAAGATAAACCACAACATCAAAACAAAAATCACGACAGACCCAAATGTTTTAATGTCTACCATTCGTTCAAAAGTTCTCAAAATATAACTACTAAACAAGTTATTCAAGAACACAATAACAACGGATGTGAATATCGTCCCTGGTAAAATATAGCGTAGACGTCTGATTTTAACGTTAGGTAGAATAAAATACAGTAACATCAGCCCGATAACAATCGTTATAACTGTCACCGGCTGTGACAAGTGCAAAATAACAGTTGCCATCGTATCACTCAAATCATAGTTCGAATTGATAATTTGCAAAACGACTTTTAAGAAAGTCGAAAATAGTAAAACGAAAGTTAGCAAGAAAAGAATCAAAAGACTCCCGATAACACCAACTAATCGACCAATGACAACATCTCTGTGTTGTGCTACACCATATGCTTTATTAATTGCTTTTTGAAGAGAGGTCAACGATTTAGACATGGTCCAAAATGCTGTTAAAGTGGCAACTCCCAAAATACTACCTGAAGGTTTTGAAAAAATGTCAACCGTAATAGCCGATACCGACGGATATAAATTTGTCGGCAAATTCTTTTTCATGAAAGCTAACAAAATATTAACATCAATATTCAGGTAAGGGAAAATATTTGCTGCGATAACAATCAACGGAAAAGCTGTCAGCAACAAGTAGTAAGCAACTGCGATTGCTGATAAGTCAATCTCTGCACTGCGATAATGTTTTAAATAAACCTGCAGCGGTTGCCACTCTAGTTTAGACCATAATTTGTCTAAGAACTGCTTTCGCTTCATCTCTTAGTACGTTCTTTCTTCTCCTTGGCTTGTTAGAATTACAGGACCATCTTTTGTAATCACAAATTGGTGTTCGTATTGACATGATAAGCTACCATCAAGTGTTTTGTGAGCCCAGCCAGTTTTCATGTCAGTATCAATTTCCCAAGTTCCTGTAGTAATCATAGGTTCTACTGTAATAACCATTCCTTCACGTAGGCGAAGTCCACGACCTGCTCTACCATAGTGAGGAACCATTGGTTCTTCGTGCATTGTAGGACCAACACCGTGACCTACTAGGTCACGAACAACACCGTATCCACGGCTTTCAGCATATTCTTGGATTGCTGCACCGATATCACCGATACGGTTTCCAACAACTGCTTTTTCAATACCGATATAAAGACATTCTTTGGTTACATCCATAAGATCTTTAACTTCTTGTGATACTTCACCAACAGCATATGCCCAACATGAGTCAGCCAAACCACCAGTGTATGATTCAGTGTATTTTTTAACTTGTTCAACATTGTCAAAGTTCAATTTTGATACGTCAACAACTGATTTATCAAGCGGTTCAGACAGAACAGTATCAACTTTAAGCAAATCGCCTTCTTTTAAAATGTAGTGACGTGGAAATGCGTGCGCAACTTCGTCATTTAAGCTACAGCAAACAGCGTATGGATAGTCCATGATAGAGCCATCAACACCGATTTGAAGAGGAAGAACATTTTCTTCTTTACAACGACGGCGAACATACTCTTCAACTTCCCACATATCAACACCTGGTTTGATAAGGTCGCGAAGACCGATGTGAATAGAAGCAAGAAAATCCCCTGCACGGTCCATTGCTTCGATTTCACGAGCTGATTTTAATGTAATCATATAAATATATACTCCTATAATAATATCTATAAAAAGTGTATTGGTAATCTTAATTATACACTGATAGTTACTAAACTGTCAAAAATGTCACTTATTTGACACTTTATTTCTATAAGATACTGGAAATTAATAGTTAATTTTTGTTGTTACCAAGGCTTTGGCAACGATTTGGTCATCTAAAAGAATTTCAAAATCAATCACCGAACTACGACGTTTTTCTGTAATAATCCTTGGTTGGATAACTAAACGGTCATCAATCTGAACAGCCTGTAAAAAGTAAAGCATCAATTGCTCAATAATAATGTTCTTTTGATGTTTTTTAGTTAAGACACGAACACTGATTTCTTTGATAAATTCAGTTAAAACACCTTGAGCAAAATTTCCTGCGTGGTCAATCATTGCAGGCTCAACGACAAATTGATAAACACCATCTTCGTGCTTCAAATTTGACAACATCTGCTCACTGTATGTATAAAGACTAGAGTGTTGTAAATTTTGAAGGTTCTCAACAGCTTGACGTCGTGTAATCACCCCTAGTAAAGTCAAATCATCTGCCACAACCGGTAACATGTTAAGGTCTTCAAAAATCATCTTTTGACTGATATTAGCAAGACTTGCTTGGGGTTTTGCGATAATCAAATTACGAGACATGATGCTCTTTATGTCAACATTATTTTCTTGACCGACCACATCAAGCATACTGACAACACCGATAACAACATTTTTGCTATTAACAACAGGAAAACGCACATTTTTGGTTTGCTTCATTAAGGTATTGAAATCACGAATCGTATCACCTTCACGTAGAAAACCGTATTCTGACTTCACTTGATAAACTTGATCAACTGTTGTTAAGTCCGTTTTGATTCGGACATTTGATAAAGCATGATTAATCATCGTCGCAACAGTAAATGTATCGTAGTTAGTTACCATGACAGGAATTCCGAGTTCATCTGCTAAGCGAATAACAGCTTCTGACACAGAAAATCCACCCGTAACCAAAATAGCATTATGATTTTCAAGCGCCAGCAATTGAATATTTTCACGGTCTCCAACAATTAACAAACCACCTTTAACCAGATAACGTGAAATATTTTCCTGAGTCATGGCACCGATAGAAAACTTGCTAAATTCTCGTGTGAGTCCTGATTTTCCAGCTAAAACTTCAGAATCACTGATTCTAGCAATTTCAGAATAAGTCAATCGTTCAATACGAACAGTAGCTTTCTTTTCAATTCTGACCGTACCGCTTCGAGGTCTTGTCTCAACAATCCCTCTATTTTCCGCTTCTTTAATTGCACGATAAGCCGTACCGTCACTAACATTCAAATGGTTGGATATACTACGCACACTCACGCGCTTTCCAACAGCTAGATTTTCAAGATACTCTAATATTTTCTGATGTTTACTCATAACGATAGTCACCTTTTTTCAACTGATAATCGACATAATCACGCATTTTTCTAGTGTATCGATCACTTCCCTTAAATTGATGTTTCAAGGTAAAACCAGATTTCTGCGCAACTCGCTGACTAGCAAGATTTTCTGCGTGAGCAATAACATGCAGCTCTTTTAAGCCAATTTCTTGGAAACCTAAAAAAGCAATTGTCTTTAAACACTCAGTCATCAACCCTTTTCCCCAGAATGCTTGATTTATAAAATAACCAATCTCAGCAGACAAATGATTAACATCAATTTTTTCAAAACGTATACAGCCAATCATTTTACGAGTTTTTTTATCTTCAATCGCCCACACTCCAAGTGGCTCTTTCATAAAATAATGAACCATGAGAAAATCACTTTCCTCATGTGTCGCACGGCTAGGAAAAATAAAACGAAGATTGTCTGGATTATGACAAATCTCAAAAAAATCCTGACTATCCTTATATGCAAAAGGACGTAAATACATGCGTTCTGTCTCAACAAAAGCATAGCGTCCTAAACGCGTCCAAATATCCATGATTCTATTATAACATACGATATCAAAAAATGAATCGTTACACTTTAGTGCAAAAAAGCAAAAGAAAAAAGCCTTCACAGGCTTCTTCTTATTCTTCGATTAATTTAATATCAGCACCAAGAGCTGTTAATTTTTCGATAATATTTGAGTAACCACGTAAGATAAATTCAACATTAGTAATCTCTGTTGTTCCTTCGGCCATCAAACCTGCTGTTACAAGTGCAGCACCTGCACGCAAGTCTGACGCTTTAACTGGAGCACCTGTCAATTTATTAGGACCTTGGTAAGCAATACGACCACCAACAATAGAAATGTCAGCACCCATACGAACCAATTCAGCAACGTGGTTAGTACGTTTTTCGTAAATAGTATCTAAGATAGTTCCGCGACCTTCAGCTGTCAATAACAACGGAGTGATAGGCTGTTGTAAGTCAGTTGCAAAACCAGGATATGGTGATGTTTTAACTGACACAGCTTTTAGACCTGATTGTTTTTCAACAAAGATAGCATCTTCTTCGACTGTCATACGAACACCCATCTCCTCAAGCTTAGCAATATAGCTCTCCAAGTGTTCATAAAGGACATTAGTAACACGAACACCTTCACCAATCGCTGCCGCCATAGCAATGTAAGTACCTGCTTCGATACGGTCTGGAATAACTTGATGACGTGTTCCGTGAAGGCTCTCAACACCTTCGATTGTAATAACATCAGTACCTGCACCACGAATGTGAGCACCCATGTTATTCAACAAAGTAGCCACATCGATGATTTCTGGTTCACGAGCTGCATTTTCAATGATTGTACGACCATTTGCTTTTGTTGCAGCAAGCATAGTATTAATTGTCGCACCAACACTAACCGTATCCATGTAGATGTGAGCACCATGAATTGGTTGACCATCTGTTGCCAAGCGCATTGCTTCGCCTTCATAAGATACTTTTGCTCCCATAGCTTCAAAAGCTTTCAAGTGAAGGTCAATCGGACGAGGTCCAAGGTCACATCCACCAGGAAGCCCTACAGTTGCTTCACCAAAACGGCTAAGAAGACTACCATAGAAGTAGTAAGAAGCACGCAAGCTATTGATTTTTCCATATGGCATCGGTTGATTTTTAACACCACGTGGATCGATTTCAAGCGTTTCGCCTTCTCTCTTAATCTTAGCTCCCATCACTTCCATAATCTCAATTAGGCTATCAACATCGGAAATGGCAGGAACTCCATCCAAAATAACAATATCATCAGATAGAATAGCTGCTGGAATCAAAGCCACAACACTATTCTTAGCACCTGAAATAGCAACCTCTCCCTTTAAAGGTTTGCCACCATTAATAACAATTTTACGCATACATTCAAAACTTTCTGCTAGAATTCAACCTTTTCATTTTATCATAGATTATTCAATTTTACAAACAGATTACGAAGAATATTTTGACAATTTGTAAAGGTTTTGTAATATTTTCTCTCGTTTTAATAGTATATCATAAAACTTCTATTTTGAATCTTCAAATTTAATTTAAAAAATCGGAATTTTATCCGCTTTATAATGACTATTTTATTGCAAATGTAACAAGACGAAGGAATTATATTAAAAATCGCTGCACCGAAGGTACAACGATTTATATTCTATGTCACTTCTCTTTTATAATTGGTATCCATAAGGCCATTTCATAATTATCAGCGTGTATATTACCTTCTTTATAAACTTCAAAATCTGGGGCACCTGAATGTCTATAGCCGTTTTCTGGAAAGAACACCTCAAGAACGTATTTCCAAGCTTCATGAATAGAATCAGGAACATTTCCTTTCACTGGTACAACAGCATATTCTGCCTCATCCACCTCCAAAACATCTAATCCTAATTCTTGCGCCACTTTTTTATCAGCTACATCATAGCCAGCTAAATAATTAACTCTTGTATTTTCAATGGTCTCTGAGCAAACTCCAATCATGGTTGCATTGCCCAGTTTTTTTAGACTATCACAGTCATAAGTAGCATACAACTTGTCCCAAACTTTCGGGCAATCTTTGCTTTCAATACCAGAAGCCAACACACCAGCAACAGCAAAAGCTTGTTTTTTCTCAATCGTAATGTTCATATCTCGTCCTCCCATTACTTTTAAAGATAGCTGTAATTTTGGAAAGACTTTATAAGTCATCCCTCGACGAACTTCAGAAGGTGTTACACCATGAAATTTTTTAAAAGCTGCACTAAAACTATCCGCTGAATCATAACCATATTTCATAGCTATATCAACAATTTTTTGAGATGTTGTTTTCAAATCATTAACTGCTTCAGATAATCTACGTTTGCGTATATACTCCGACAAAGTCATCTCAGCTAAGATAGAAAACAAACGAGAAAACATTGAATATGAATACCCTGAAAGTTGTTGAATTTTCTTCTTATCAATTTCAGAATCAAGTACACTTTCAATGTAAGTCATTGTCTGATTAAAACGATAAATCATTTCAAGCACCTCCCTATCTATATATAGTTTATCAAAAGAAAGACAAAGGTTCCCTAGAATCTTTGAACAAAATTTATGGAATTTAAAAAATCGCTGCACCGAAGGTACAACGATTTATATTTTTATTTTACTGCTTCTTTCAAAGCATCTACTTTATCAAGTTTTTCCCATGGAAGGTCAATATCTGTACGTCCCATGTGTCCATATGCAGCTGTTTGGCGGTAAATTGGACGTTTCAAATCAAGCATTTTAATGATACCAGCTGGACGAAGGTCAAAGACTTCACGAACAGCTGCTTCCAATTTACTTTCTGCTACAGTATTTGTGCCAAATGTATCAACACGAACTGAAACTGGGTGTGCTACACCGATAGCGTAAGCCAATTGCACTTCTGCTTTAGTTGCAAAACCAGCAGCGACAATATTTTTAGCGATGTAACGTGCAGCATATGATGCAGAACGGTCAACTTTTGTAGCGTCTTTACCAGAGAAAGCACCACCGCCGTGACGTGCATAACCACCGTAAGTATCAACGATAATCTTACGACCAGTCAAACCAGAATCCCCTTGAGGACCACCGATTACGAAACGACCAGTTGGATTGATGAAGAATTTAGTTTTGTCATCAAGATATTTTTCTGGAATAACAGCCTTGATGACTTTTTCAATCACATCATTATGAATTTGTTCATTTGTTGCTTCTGGGTCATGTTGAGTTGAGATAACGACAGTATCTACACGAACTGGTTTGTCATTTTCGTCATATTCAACAGTTACCTGAGATTTAGCATCTGGGCGAAGATATGAAATTTCGCCTGATTTACGCAAATCTGCCAATTTTTTAACCAATTTGTGAGAAAGTGAAATTGGTAGTGGCATCAACTCAGGTGTTTCATTAACTGCAAAACCAAACATCAAACCTTGGTCACCAGCACCAATCAAATCAAGTGGATCTTGGTCTGCGTTACCACGAACTTCCAAAGCTTCGTTAACACCTTGTGCAATATCAGGTGATTGTTCAACCAATGATGGATGAACTCCAACTGACTCAGCAGAAAAGCCGTACTCAGCATTTGTATAACCGATTTCTGCAATAGTATCGCGAACAACACGGTTAATATCAACATAGGCTGTTGTTGAAATTTCACCAAAAACATGGACTGATCCAGTGTATACAGCAGTTTCTGCTGCAACGTGCGCATCAGGATCTTGTTCCAACACAGCATCTAAAATAGCATCTGAAATTTGGTCTGCAATCTTATCTGGATGCCCCTCAGAAACAGATTCAGACGTGAAAAGTTTACGTTCTGACATAAAAATGTCCCCCCTTAAAAATTTTAAAAATTGCTTAATACGTTACCATAAAAAGCACTTGTTAAAAATTCCATAGTTTCTTCCCAAATCAACTTACTTAGCCAATCACGAAGATTCCATAGGATTTTCATTGTTTTATGAATAACTTTACTCATCAAAAAACAAAGAGAGTTACAAAGTACCAATCTGCACCTTCCAAACGGGAGATGGCGCGATTAATGGCGGGTTAATCAAGGCAGCGAAATCGCAGATAATACTGAAGCATATCAAGATAAGCTAACAAAGAGTAACACGTTATTAAACCACCAGATTGTCTTATCGGGACTCATTAACTAGAATATTGTACCACGTTTCACCACAAATGCCTATAGTAAATTTCTTACCATTTTGTAACAAATTCACTTTTAACTAAGAAGATTTAGAAAAAATATATTATACTAATAGGTATGAAAACCTACGAAAAAATCTACTGCTACCTTCAAAATCAAAACGACTATATCAGTGGTGAGATACTCGCAAAAGAATTTGAACTTTCTCGCACCGCGATTTGGAAAGCTATCAAAACGTTAGAAGAAAAAGGCGTCAAAATTGATTCTATCAAAAAACGTGGTTATAAAATTACCTCAGGCGACCTCCTTCTTCCCGAAATCATTGCTAAAGAGCTTAATATTCCTGTCACAATTAACGAAAAAAGTGAATCAACTCAGCTTGATGCTAAAAATAACATGGAAGTTGATAAGCAATCCCACCTTTACCTCGCTCCTAGCCAAGAAAAGGCAAAAGGTCGTTTTGGCAGACAATTCTTCGCTTCAAAACAAGGAGGCATTTACATGTCTCTCCATCTTAAGCCAAATGTACCTTTTGAAGAAATCAAGCCATACACTCTTATGGTTGCTTCAAGCATCGTAAAAGCCATTTCTCGATTGACAGGCATTGAAACAGACATCAAATGGGTTAATGATATCTACTATAAAGACAAAAAAATCGCTGGAATTTTAACTGAAGCAACCTCATCAGTTGAAACTGGGCTAATTACAGATGTCATCATCGGTGTTGGTATCAATTTCCATATCACAGATTTCCCGAAAGATATTTCTAAAAAAGCTGGATCACTCTTTTCATCTCAACCAACTATCACGCGCAATGAGCTCATTACAGAAATTTGGAAGCTTTTCTTGACTATTCCAGAAAAAGATTTGGTAAAAGTTTACAAAGAAAAATCACTTGTTTTGAACAAACAAGTGACTTTCAGCGAAAATGATATTGAATTTTCAGGACTTGCCATTGACATTACCAATCAAGGGCACCTGCTAGTTAAACTTGACAATGGTCAAGAAAAATTATTACGCAGTGGTGAAATTAGTCTTTCTTCTTGGGAGTAGATGTCAAGGTTTGAAGTAATTTATCAAGTGTGTAGACACGTTGAATATCGCGCAATAACAACAATCCCCAAAAGATAGCAAAGAAATAATCACCATCTAATATACATTCATTAAAAAAATAAGTCTCAAAGGCACATACCAATGCCATTAATAAAAAACGTCTTATAGTCATACAATCATTATAGCATAGATAGTTGTTTTTATCAGATAATATAACTGTTTTAAAACACAAGAGGTATTCAAACGAATACCTCTTTTTAATCTTCGATTTTGTTAATCTTATCTGCTAGAAAATCAAATCCTTCTGGAATGAAAGAATCATCTTTAACTTCTTCCTGCGTTGGAGTTTGTTTTTTCTTTTTCAGATTTTGAGCAAATTCTGTACGAATGCTATTAAAATCTTTACGTGGAACAGCCAAGATATTCGGTGAAAAACCTGCTGCCTTGCTCATGATATTTCCAAACATGTCATTAAGGTCAGTTCGCTTCATGGCTTGCTCTGCATTAAAGGCAGCATCAAAAGCCAAAATAGCATTCTCACTGTTTGCAAGAACAGGCTCAGATCCTAGTAACAAGGCACGGTCTTGAGCAGAGATACTGTCCAAAATCTCATTCCAAGCCCCCTTAAGCGCTTCAAGATACTCGCGTGATTTTTGACTATCAACGATTGTTTCTTGCATGATAGTCAAAATCTTCGTGCGATCAACTTTATACTGATAGCTTGAATTTGATTTTTGACGTTTTGTTGATTTTTGAGAAATAGCTGAACTGTCAAGATTAGCCAGTTGATCTTTCAAATCTTTGATTTCTGCTTTAAGTCTTGCTAATTCATCTGACAAACCTTCTGGCACTTGAGCACTTACAGTTTGTTTACTAGACTCAGACAATTGAATCGTCAGCATTTCAGCATAGATTTTAGGTTGAACACCATTCTTGATCTCTGGTAAAATCTTAGTCACCAGATTAATCATCTCAAAAATACGATCCTGCTGAACACCTGATAAATTTTCTTGGAAGGCTTGGCTGGTGTGAGTATTTTCACCACCGCTTTGAACAACCAACAAATCACGAAGATAATTCAACAAATCCGTTGCAAATCTGCTCATGCTCTTACCGCTATCAAAAATCGTTTCAAGATTTTCCAAAGCATTACTTGTTTCTTGCGCCAAAACATTTGCCACAAAATCATCCAGAGCAGCCATTGAAATACTACCTGTAATTTCTTCAGCAATCGCAAGTGAGACATGATTGTCAGTTGTTAAGCTAAGAGCTTGATCAAGGATAGATAGTGCATCACGCATACCACCTTCGGCACAACGAGCGATAAGGGTTAGAGCATCTTCGTCATAAGAGATACCTTCTTTATCAAGGATATGACCCAAATGCTCACGAATCGCTGCTAACTTAATCGCTTTAAACTCAAAACGTTGAACACGAGAAAGAATTGTTGCTGGAATTTTGTGCAACTCTGTCGTTGCTAAGATAAAGACAACATTTGCAGTTGGTTCTTCTAGAGTTTTCAAAAGTGCATTAAAAGCCCCAGTTGACAGCATGTGCACTTCATCGATGATATAAACTTTGTAAGTCGCACGGCTTGGTGCGTAAGTTGATTTATCACGGATATCACGAATTTCATCAACACCATTGTTTGAAGCAGCATCGATTTCAATGACATCTTCAAGACTACCATTTGTAATATCTCGGCAGATATCACACTGGTTACAAGGTTCACCACTTACTTGGTGAGGACAGTTCATTGCCTTTGCAAAAATTTTAGCGGCACTGGTTTTACCCGTACCTCGTGGACCCGAAAACAAATAGGCGTGACTAATTTTCCCAGAAGATACTGCTTGTTTCAGAGTCGTTGAAATAACCGTTTGCCCGACCATTTCATCAAAGGTCTGACTACGGTACTTTCGATAAAGGGCTTGATACATTATTTTTCAACTCCAAACATATCTAGATTCCAATATGATTTTTCGATAAGTACAGCCACAAATTTTTCAAGATATTCTTGGTCAATCGCATCATAGTCATCTGTCAAGCGTGAATCTAGGTCTAAGACACCAACTAATTTTCCATCTTTAACCATTGGCACTACAATTTCACTCATGGCAGCTGAATCACAAGCGATATAGTTTGCGTGTTTTGTAACGTCAGCGACAATCATTGTTTCACGATTTTGAGCTGATTCACCGCATACACCCTTACCAAGCTTGATGTGCACACAAGATACCCCACCTTGGAATGGTCCAAGAAGTAATTCTTCACCATTGAAAAGGTAAAAGCCAGTAAAAACAGAATTTGGCAAGGTCATCTTCAAAAGTGCGCTAGCATTCGAAAGGTTTGACAACAAGTTTCTTTCGTTAGCAAATAAAGCATTTGCTTGCGCTAACATGATTTCATAATTCTCAATTTTCTTAGTATTTTCCATAAGGTTAATTATATCAAAAAAATGAGGTAACGTCATTTGTCTTGAAAGCTAATTAGCTAAAAAATCTGAGACAATTTTATCCCAGATTTTTTATATGATTAAATGACTGCGACAATCTGTTATTGCCAATAACTTGGACGATTTTTTTCGTAAGTTGAAATCAAGTCCTCATACTGAAGTGTGATGCCAATATCATCCAGACCTAGAACAAGCTTACGTTTCCACTCACCGTCAATATCAAATGGAAATTCACCAGCTGAAGATTTGATAACTTGATTTGGCAAATCAATGGTAATTTCTTCGCCTGCAGGAAGTGCTGCTAGTTTCTGACGAACTTCCAGTGGCTGAACAATTGGAAGCATCCCATTTTTCAACTCATTGTTGTAATGAATATCTGAAAATGAACCTGCAATCACACAACGAAAACCATAGTCTTCCAGCGCCCAAGCAGCGTGTTCGCGTGAAGACCCTGAACCAAAATTATCACCTGAAATCAAGATAGTAGCATCTCGGTACTCGGGTTTATTAAAGATAAATTCTGGATTTTCATCATAGCTATCATTTAAATAACGCCATTCAAATAGAAGATTTTTCCCAAACCCCTTTTTGTCAACAGCTTTTAGAAATTGCTTTGGAATAAGCTGGTCAGTATCAATGTTATCATTCATCAAAGGAACAGATTTCCCGGTGTAAACTGTAAATTTTTCCATCTTTTCTCTCCTTTACTGAATTTCTGGTATTTGGCGTACATCTACAAATTTTCCAGCAATTGCTGCCGCTGCTGCCATGGCTGGGCTACAAAGGTGGGTACGAGCTCCAAATCCTTGGCGACCTTCAAAGTTACGATTACTAGTTGAGGCACAGTGAACACCTTCTGGCACATGGTCTGGATTCATACCAAGACACATTGAGCAACCAGGCTCACGCCACTCAAAACCGGCGTCCGTAAAAATTTTATCAAGTCCAAGACGCTCTGCTTCTTTCTTAACTGGACGAGAGCCCGGAACAACAATTGCTGTCAATTTTGGTGAAATATGTTTTCCTTTGACAATCTTCGCTGCCAATTGAAGATCTGACAATCGAGCATTGGTACAAGAACCGATGAAGACATAACCAAGGTCGATATCTTCAGCTTTATCACCAGGTTTAATGTCCATGTAGTGATAAGCACGTTCATCATTCATGTCTTTGATTTCTGGGAATGGTTGACCAAATTCAACGCCCATTTCAGGGTTGGTTCCCCAAGTCACCATTGGTGCCAGTTCTGATACATCGATAGTGATGACTTTGTCGTATTTAGCATCCGGGTCAGAAGCCAACGTTTTCCAGTCCTCTACTGCTTGGTCAAATTTCTCACCTTTAGGTGCTGCTTCACGACCTTTCACATAATCAAACGTTTTTTGGTCTGGGTTCATCAAGCCCATTTTCGCTCCAAATTCGATAGACATATTAGCAATGGTCATACGCTCATCCATTGAAAGAGCATCAATTGCTTCACCGCAGTATTCGACCGCATAACCAACACCAGCATCAACACCGTATTTGGCAATCAAAGCAAGGATAAAGTCTTTTGAATAAACACCTTTTTGTGGCTTGCCGACAAATTCAACTTTCATTTTTTTAGGTTTCACTTGCCAGATACATTGTGTCGCAAACACGTGCTCTACTTCTGAAGTACCGATACCAAAAGCAATCGCTCCAAAAGCACCGTGGGTTGCTGTATGGCTGTCCCCGCAGACAATAAATTTTCCAGGTTGACTGCGTCCTGTTTCTGGACCAACCATATGAACAATCCCTTGGCGCTCAGTCCCATGCGTTGCAGCATCAATACCAAATTCTTCGACATTTCTAGCAAGCGTGTCAATTTGATTTTTAGAAATTAAATCACGAATGTTAAAAATATCTACTGTCGGCACATTATGATCTGTTGTACCAAATGTTAATCCAGGTCGACGTACCTTTCGTCCTGCATCACGAAGTCCTTGAAAGGCTTGTGGACTTGTCACTTCATGAATATAATGCTGGTCAACATACATAAGCTGAGGTTCGCCTTCTTCACCTGTAATCACATGACGCTCCCAAAGCTTATCAAAAATCGATTTTCCGCTCATATTTTCCTCCACTGTCCTTGTCATCATTTCCACATCATGAAACACCAATAGGCAAAAACAACATTGATGATAATTCCAAGATACCAACAAGCTCTAAAATACCATTTTAAGGTTTTATGATGAAAGAAACTACCGCCCAGAAAAGCACCTAAACCACCAAATAAGATGCTCTCCCATAATAAGGTTTTCTCTGGAATTCGCCATTTTCCCTTGATAGCCCTAATCTTATCAACACCATATGTGATAAAGACAAAAACATTCCATAAAATGAAAACAAAGACGACATACTGTTTTATACTCATAGATTTGCAATAATGGCTGCTGTCATTTCAGCTGTAGTAGCCTGACCTCCTAAATCTCGTGTCAAAATACCTTGATTAAAAGTCTTATCAACTGCTTCTTCAATCATTTCAGCACCAGCTAATTCTCCAAAACTTTCACGAAGCATCATCGCTACAGACAAAATCATACTGACAGGATTTGCAATCCCTTTTCCAGCAATATCTGGAGCAGAACCATGGATTGGCTCGTAAAGACTTGGACCATTTTCTGAATGGCTAGCTGATGGCATCACCCCAAGCGTACCAGGAAGGACACTTGACTCATCTGATAAAATATCACCGAATAAGTTCTCAGTGACAATAACATCAAAACGAGCTGGGTTAGTAATCATAATCATAGCTGCGCTATCAACCAATTGATGCTCCAAAGTCACATCTGGAAAATCTAGAGCAACTTCTTCAGCAACTTTTCGCCATAATTTTGACGTTGCCAAGACATTTTGTTTATCGATGCTAGTGACTTTCTTGCCACGGACTTGGGCTAGTTCAAAGGCTTTACGGATGATACGACGGATTTCTTGCGCTGAATAATCATTGATATCACGCGCAGCTTCATCTTCCAATTTGTGTTCACCAAAGTAAATGCCACCTGTCAATTCACGTACCACTACAAAATCAACACCTTCAATGCGTTCAGGTTTTAATGGCGACAAGTGTTTTAGCGCATCAAAAATTCGAACAGGACGAATATTGGCAAAAAGATTCAATTCTTTACGGATAGCAAGAAGACCTTGTTCTGGTCGAACTGTTGCATTGTCATATTTTGGTCCACCGATTGCTGCTAGCAAAATAGCATCCGCAGATTTAGCGGCATCTAAAGTGTCTTTTGGCAGAGGATGCCCACTAGCATCAATTCCCGCACCACCAAAAGGTTTAGCATCAATATCATAATCAAAACCAATTTTATTAGCGACAGCTTCGAGAACTTCAAGACCTGCTGCCATAATCTCTGGACCAATTCCGTCTCCTGCTAACGTTACAATTTTTTTAGTCATCCTTATACCTTGCGTGAAAACAATTAGGCTCTCACACGACTTCCTTTCTTAGTCATTTGTTGGCACATCACGGAATGAAACAGCTTTGCCAATTTCTCCCGCATTTTCTTTTTGAACAAGCGCATTTGCGTTCACGTAAGCAATCGCACCTGCTTTTAATACATCAAAATCAATACCTGAAGCGTTAAAAATCGTACCTGAATCACTGTTTTCAACTGATACAGACACGCGAGCTTGAGAATCAATGCCATCAGTCACAGCATCCATTGTATAGCTGAGAAGACGAACTTTTTGATTAAAGAATTTATCAACCGCATTGTAGACTGCTTCAACAGAACCTTTACCATCAGCTAGAACTTCAACCTCTTCTCCATCAGCATTCACCATGCTAACTTCTGCAGTCACAGTTTCATCAGCGTTAGATGTAAGCTTCAAATCTCCAAAATGGAAACCTTCTGGATTTTCAATCTCTGTACCAGCAACCAATGCTCTGATATCAGCATCAGTGATTTCTGTTTTCTTATCTGCCAATTTTTTGAATTTGCTAAAGAGTGGTTTGATTTCTGCTTCTTCAAAAGCAAGCTCCAACTCTTTTAATTTTTCAACAAAGGCGTGGCGACCTGAAAGTTTACCAAGAGGAAGTGAATTGTGCTTAACACCAACAAGTTCTGGCGTAATAATTTCGTATGTAAGTGGATTTTTAAGGACGCCATCTTGGTGAATCCCTGATTCATGTGAGAAGGCATTGCCGCCAACAACTGCTTTATTTTTAGGAATTGAAATTCCAGAAAAGCGAGAAATCAACTCTGAAGTATTAACTGTTTCATTAAGGACAATATCTGAGGTCGCTTGATAATAATCTTCACGAATGTTAAGAGCCACAGCAATTTCTTCGAGTGCTACATTACCAGCTCGCTCTCCGATTCCATTTACTGTACCTTCAACACGACCAGCACCATTTTT
Organism: Streptococcus equinus; assembly: GCF_049393735.1. Classification (GTDB taxonomy): domain Bacteria; phylum Bacillota; class Bacilli; order Lactobacillales; family Streptococcaceae; genus Streptococcus; species Streptococcus equinus_G. The sequence continues at coordinate 637,162 of NZ_CP185946.1, read as the reverse complement.
AATAGCTGCTAGCGTATTAGCTGTTGCCATACCAAGGTCATCATGGCAGTGCGGACTGAAAATAATCTCGTGGTCAGATGTTACATTTTCAATAAGGTATTTAAAAATATTACCGAACTCTTCAGGTGTCGTAAAGCCAACAGTATCAGGAATGTTGATGTAAGTAGCTCCAGCATCAACTGCTGTTTGGACAACTTCAAGCAGATAATCAAGTTCAGTACGTGTAGCATCTTCTGGCGAAAATTCAACCACATCAAATTTACTACGCGCATAAGTTACATGCTCTTTGATGATATCAAGAATTTCTTCTTTTGTCTTTTTTAATTTGTATTCACGGTGAATCGGACTTGTAGCAATGAAGACATGACATTGTGGGTATTTGGCATCTTTCAATGCTTCATAACACGCATCAATATCTGACTTGACAGAACGTGCTAAGCCAGACACAGCAGTTGTTGTCATAGCTTCTGAAATTTGACGAACTGCTTCAAATGAATCTGGACTTGCTGCTGGAAAACCTGCTTCAATAGATGCAATTCCCCATTTTTCAAGTTGCTTTGCAATAGCAACTTTTTCTTTCACAGAAAAATTCACGCCTGGGGTCTGTTCACCGTCACGAAGAGTGGTATCAAGAAATTCAACTTTACGCATAGTAACCTCTTTCTAATTCTAGCAAAAACATTAAGATAAAAATAAAAACATCTCACGGTTAAGCGAGATGTTTTCATCCCGCTTGGTAAGCCAAACAGGACTAATGCTTTTATGCACTAGCCCTCATCACGCAATAGCAAGACTGTCATTGTTGTGAATGTCATTGACTTTTTTCCCTTCGATGTTTTTCGTTTTTTACATAATACTCCTTTATCAATTAAAAGTCAACAGAATAATCAAAATAAAATAAATTTTCTGAAAATATCCACATAAAGTAAAAGAGCTGGTTTTCCCAGCCCTCTCTTATTCTTCGTTATCTTTCAAAATCGCTGCAATCTTAGTGTTGATAAGGTCGATAGCGACAATGTTTGAAGCACCTTCAGGAATGATGATGTCAGCATAACGTTTTGTTGGTTCGATAAATTGGTGGAACATTGGTTTAACCACTGAAGTGTATTGTTCGATAACACTGTCAAGGCTGCGTCCACGTTCTTCCATATCACGTTTAATACGACGGATAATACGAATATCATCATCAGTGTCAACAAAAAGTTTGATATCCATCAAGTCACGAAGACGTTTGTCTTCAAGAACCATGATACCTTCAACGATAATAACATCTTGAGGTTCTTGACGGTATGTTTTATCACTACGTGTGTGTAATGTGTAGTCATAAATTGGAATATCAACTGGACGACCTGCAATCAATTCGTTGATGTGTTCAATCATCAAATCAGTATCAAAAGCAAGTGGGTGGTCATAGTTAGTTGTGGCACGTTCTTCAAAAGTCAAATGACTTTGATCTTTATAATAAGAATCATGTTGAATCATTGCAATTTTTTGGTCTTGGAAGTTAGCCAAAATTGCTTTAGAAACGCTGGTTTTTCCGCCACCAGATCCACCAGTAACACCAATAATAATAGGTTTTTTACGCATTTATTACTCCAAATAAAAAATAGTTCCTATCTATTCTACTACTTTTTTTAAATTTTTCAAATATTGTAATCCCTTACTTGTCTTTAAATTGAAAAAAGTTTACTTTTTATATGTTATAATGGGATAAAGAACTTATACAAAGAAAAGGAAAACTATGATTTCACAATTTCCACAAGTATGGCAAAACCAACTAAAAGAAGCTGGATTTGCTGAACTGACTGACATTCAAAAACAAGTCTTTGAACCAATTTCACAAGGAGATAATCTTCTTGGTATTAGCCCAACGGGTACAGGTAAAACGTTAGCCTACTTATTCCCAGCTTTGCTAAAATTAAAACCTAAAAAATCTCAACAATTGCTCATTTTGGCACCAAACACAGAGTTAGCTGGACAAATCTTTGACGTTACCAAAACATGGGCTGAGCCTTTAAATCTCTCAACACAACTTTTCATTTCAGGTTCTAGCCAAAAACGCCAAATCGAACGTTTGAAAAAAGGTCCTGAAATTTTAATCGGAACACCAGGGCGTGTCTTTGAACTTGTCAAACTCAAAAAAATCAAAATGATGAATGTTGACACTATCATCTTAGATGAATTTGATGAGCTATTAAGTGACTCTCAATATCATTTTGTTGAAAATATCATTCATCGTGTCCCACGTGACCATCAAATGATTTACATGAGTGCAACAGATAAAGTTGATTCTGACGTTTTAGCTGAAAATACAATTACCATCGATCTTTCTGGTCAAAAACTCGACCACATTGCTCACTACTACATTTCTGTTGACAAACGTGACCGCGTGGAATTGCTTCGTAAATTTGCAAACATCCCTGATTTTCGTGGTCTTGTCTTCTTCAATAGCCTTTCAGACCTTGGCGCTGCGGAAGAACGTCTGCAGTTCAACCGCGCGTCTGCAGTTTCTTTAGCCTCAGATATCAATGTAAAATTCCGTAAAGTCATCCTTGAGAAATTCAAAAATCATGATATTTCACTACTTTTAGGAACTGACTTGGTAGCTCGCGGTATCGATATTGATAACCTTGAATACGTCATCAATTTTGAAGTTGCTCGTGATAAAGAAACGTACACACACCGTGCTGGACGAACAGGGCGCATGGGCAAGTCTGGTGTTGTTATCACATTTGTCAGCCACAAAGAAGACTTGAAAAAACTTAAAAAATTCGCTGATGTCTCAGAAGTTTATCTTAAAAAACAAGAACTTCATTTGAAAAAATAATATTCAAAAATGCATAACCATCTAGGCTATGCATTATTTTTTTATTCTTGTTTATGTTTTCGTTTTTCCCAGATAAAGGAAGCACCTGCTAAGATTACAAATCCTAATGAAACTAAGAATGGTTCTGATTGACTAGATGTCGTTGGAAGGCAAGTAGTATCTTTGGTTTTATTAAGAGGTAAAGAAGTTTTTCCTACTGAACCTCTTTTATTTACCCCTAGGGCTACTACCTCTCCTCCTTTCTCAGTAGCACCTTGAGTTCTTGTAAGTTTTGGTGGTGTTTCACTCTTAATAACTTCTTTAGGAATGAGATTTTTTAACTCAGCTTGAGTTGATGTTGTTTGACTTTCTTTTCCGTCTAGAGCATCCTCAGCCTCTTTTAAGTTAACTAAAGCAGCATCAACCTCACCTTGTGTTGCTTCTGAGTTACTCAAAACAGCTTGTGCATCAGCTAAAGCTTGATTATAAGTTGCTTTTGCTTGCGCATTTGCATTTTGGTATTTAGCAGATGTGACTTTCAAAACTTTTGATTTGGCTGAAAGATTTGAAAGAGCTCGGAAATCTGTTGCCTTTCCATCAAGAGCTTCACGCGCAGATTTCAAATTTTTCAATGTTGCATCAACTTCTTCTTGGGTTACTGAACCTTTTGCAAGCACTAAGTTCGCTTTACGGTGCTGAGTGTCATAAGTGGTACGTGCTTCGACTCCAGCATTGTAATAAGCTGGGTCTTCTTGTTCTGCTTGAAACTGACTATCTTCTTCAGTCAATGCCTTAAAGTCTGTCGTTTTACCGTCCAAGGCTTCAATCGCTTCTTGCAAATACTGAAGTGCTGCATCAACTTCTTCTTGTGAATATTTTCCTGACAAAATAGCTTGCGCACTTCTCAAAGCATCTCGATAAGCTAGAAGTTTTTCTAACGAAGCATTGTAATAACGTGCATCATTTTCAATACCATTTGTTGCTTGTGTCGCCGCAATCAATGCTGTTTTGTCAATAATACTAAAGGCAATGTGATTTTGTTTTCCATAAACAACTGTGAAATGTGGATCTTCGTAAAGTTCGTAACCAACCGGAAGTGGCAACTCTAGAGTATAATCACCGACATACACATTTTTACCATAATCTTTCTTAGCATATCTTGCTGCTGGAATGGTAGTTATTTTACCATTTTTATTTGAAATAGACACTTCTGTCCCTTTTGGAAGTTCTTTATCAAAATCAAGCACCAAAGCTGCCTGATTACGCATATGAACATAGAAATTCACTGTTTTGTAACTATCTGCATCTGAAAGATTAAGAACTTGGCTAGTTGGACCAGCTAATTCGGCAGCATCTGTATCATAAAGTGCAAGTTCTACAGTATAATCACCAAATGGCAAAGCAACTGTAGATAAATCATTGCCATAATACTTCAAATCAGTGACAACATTACCATCATGGTCTTTGACAATAAACGTATAATCAACATAACTTGCAACATTTGTCTGACCATCAAGAAGGTTGATTGTAACGCGTCCACTTTCATTTCCGACATTGACCAAATCACTAACTTTAGCCGATGCCGTATTGCCAGCAAAATCTTCTACAACATAGTAAAAATCTTCTAACGAAGCAACATCAAGTGGCAAAGTAAACGAGCCATCTGAATTTTGTTCAAGATAGACAGGAGTATAATGGTCATCAATATAATAAACACGTCCACGTAAAACGCCTGAACCATCATCTAAAGCTTTTCTAGGATTAAATTTTTGGCTAGCTTCATCGTAAGTTGCAGTTGTGATAACTGGATTTTTACGATCGACAATAATATCAAATGCTAAATGCTGAGCTTGTGCACCGATAACAGTTGGATAATAAGTCAAGACATACTTATATGAACCGTCTGACAAGTCCTTACCGTCTAGATTATCACCATACCAAATCGTTGATGAAAGAGCTGTTGAACCTCTTTCACTCTTATAATTCTTGACTCCAGAAAAAGTCTCACTTTGCCATAAAGGATGCTCAAAATTGACATCATCTGCTGCATACACCGCAGCACTAGCATCAGTGTAATTTCTTAAAAAGACACCTTTAAATGCTACGAAATCTTGCTTGCCGTCATTATTTGGTGAAATAGCAAGTCGTGTTGTGCCATTTTCATCCACATGCAACACAAAATCTCCAGCATTGTTGGCATAAGTACCGAGAACGATTGGTCTTGAACTATCAGTCGAATTTGTCAGCAAAGCTGTCGTATCATCAGAACCAGAGACAATATGATCACCATCAATTTCTAGATAAAATCCTTCTTTACCGTCAGCCACTAATTTGTAAACAGGATCTTCAACAACAGCAAGATTTTGGAAATCACCTCTAAATCCAACAAATGGAAGACTAACAACTTCAGCAAAATCAACTGAATCCAAGAAGCGAACAAATCCCTCAAGATAATAACCATTTGGCATTTCTTTTGTTAGTAGATTAGCAAATTGACCTGCATCAACAGCAATCGTTACTTTCTCAGAACTGTTAGCCTTCACAGTAATCGTTTTACCAGCGATATTTGCCAAGTGTCTTGGCGATAAAGTAATCCTTCCATTCTCAACAGTATCCGTTTGTAGATTTGTTTCATAGGTCAATGTCTTATCTTGATCGCTAATATTATGAATAGTTACATCAAAACTAAAAGTATCTCCAACATTTCCTAGAGTGATACTGCCGTAACCATCATCACCTGTCAGATATAAACCAGAACTAATAGCTGATGCTGTATCAACTAGCCCTGCTCCTTGTTGGCGTGGCGAACTAAATTCACCTGCTTGTTCATCATAATGCGCCTTAGCATTACTCATAATCAAGGCTTTCACCAAATAAGCTAATTCGGCATCTGATTTTTCTGGATATTTTTCTTTAAGGTATTGTTTAACCAAAGCAACAACGCCCGCTACGTGAGGAGCTGCCATACTTGTCCCGCTCATCAAACCGTATTGGCCATCATTAAATGATGAGTAAATACTTCCTCCTGGTGCTGAAACATCAGGTTTTAACTCACCATCACTTGTCAATCCCCAGCTACTGAAGCTTGAAAAACGCCCAGCTTCGATATTATCGAATTTTTCAAGATTACCATTGAAACGAATTTTGTAACTACTGTTTGCAAGAGCATTACCAAATTTATACGGAATAAATACAGCTGGAATAGCAACCGCTGTATCATCAAGGGACATACTGATGTTTGCTCCTTGAGGGTCGTTGTTAAAAATAACGACACCTTCAGCACCCTGAGCTATTGCGTTTGCAATTTTTTCAGAAAATGTTAAGCCACCACGCTTAATAAGGGCAATCTTACCTGTTAAATCGACTCCCTGAACTTCTTCTGTTGTACCTGTACCAACGTAGACATAATCATAATCTTTGCCAATTTCAAATTTCTTGTCACTTTTATTTGGATCAGAAAATGGGCATCTTCCATGATTTAAGTCAGCATCTTCTTCCATTCCGACAAATGTAATTGCTTGACCTCTAGTGTAGTCGCTATTGTAAGATGCGACAGAAATAGCGCCTTTTGCTGTTGAAGGATTTCCAACTAAGCCATAATCAATATTTTCAGCAAACGGTTTTTGATTATCACCAAATGCGCCATCGTTTCCTGCAGAAATAACAACCGTTACACCTGCTCGTTGAGCTGCTTCAATAGCCTCAAGCAAACTCTCTTCGATATTTGCTGTTGAACCTGTGGCACTACCTAGGCTTAAATTAATAGAGTCAGCGCCAAGTTTAACCGCATCTTCAATTGCTCTAACGTACAATGCGGGACCAGTTGTATTTTTCAAATCTGAAAAGACTCGCAAGAAAATAACTTGAGCTTCTGGAGCCACACCATAGATATACTCATCTCCAGCTTTTTGACTTGGGTTACCTGTTGCGATACCTGTAACGTGCATGCCGTGAGAATCTTCGATTCCCTCTTTCAAGTTAGTATTCCCATCAACGTAATTATATCCGAAAATAACTTTGTCATTAAACCATTTTCCGTAAGAAATGCCTGCCGCAGCTTTAGCCGCATCCATTTCCTCTTGACTCTTGTATTTGGCTTTTGATGGATCAGTAATGTGCAAAACATCGTGATCGACATCCAAACCAGAATCAATGATTGCTACAACAGTTCCTTGGCCCTTATAGCCGCTCTCCCAAACCTCTGGAACTTTGATTTGCTCATCAGTATCAATACTTTGTGGGGTTTCTGATTGTTTTTCCTGACTTTCGTCTTGCTGTATTGTCGCTTCTAGTGTTTGATTGCTGGCAGTACTGATTTTATCTTGAGTATTGTCAGTCACTTCATTTTCTGTAGGAAGACTTGCTTCTTGATTGTCAGACAAAGCGACATCATCTTGATTAACAGTCTGGGACGAAACTTCTGATGTTTGTTCTGTAGCAAGCTCGGCTTGATTTTCACTTACCGACTGACTCCCATCAACTACCTGAACAACCTGCTCTGTCGCCAACTGATCAAGCTGTGCCACAGAATTAACCTCATCAGCTGCTACATGCCCAGCTAAGAAGACTGCTCCAATCAACACAGAAACCAATCCAACCTTGTACTTTCTCAACGAGAAACGTTCTTTTTTACCCATAAATAAACCTCCAAAAAATGTTTTGCATATTGGTTCAACCAATATAAAACACATTAAAGCACAAACAAAAAATAAATTCAATATATTTTCTGAAAATTCTATATCTTATGATATTTTTTATTGTTATAAGTATATATAAACAAAGTCTATACCTTGCTCGAAAGCACAAAAAATCCTTGAGACTTCTCTCAAGGATTAGAAAATTTATTTCAAATTATTAATGACTTTTTCCAAACGTGAAATAGCTTCAACTGGCAAAGCAAGTTTTGGATTATTTTGGTTAAATGACAATAGATAATTCAAACGGAACTGCATGCGAGAACGAATCAGTTGTTTGTATTTATTATCAAATTCATGAACAGGATAATCTGGTAATTCTAAGTATTCAAAACCTTCGATTGTACCGAAATCTTTAAATTCAGTATCACCATCAACAATTTTTTCGATGATTCCAAGAGTAACTTCTTTTGGAATACTTTTGCCCATATAATTTCCTGTATTGATAATATAACAATCAACATCACCTTCAAATAGCGAACGGAATTTTTGATAATCTTCAACCAATGGATATACCCTAAATGGATTAGCAAACGGTTCAATAACAAGTGTTTGTTTATTTCCTTCGATATTTTCAGCACTTGAACGTTTTGTCATCAAAGTACAACCCATTGTCGCTGCCATAAGCGGGTCATTTACCTTGATCAATGGAGGTAGAGAGTCATCCTTCATAATCCAAAAGATTGCATTGATTGGTTCTTCAATATGGTCAACACGATTTGGTGTCGCAAAGCGTGATTTTACTGTACGACCGTTTCCATTGCGAATGTCTTCAGTCATCAATTTTTTGCGACCATTTTCATCCAAAGTCACACCACAGTTTTGTACCGTCACAAAGAAATTTTGTTCTGGGTGACCTGTTGGGTAATCATTTGTCTTGTCAAAATATGATGGCTCAAGTGCAATGGATGAGCCGTCCTTTTCAGAAATAACGAAAGCATCATCATGTAGAACCTTGATGTCGTATTTTCCATTGTGCTTAGCGTGTGTAAGTGTTGATTTTCCAGAACCTGAAAGTCCAAAGAATGAGGCAACAAAGTCATTTCGATTATCCTTACCTTGGAAAATCTTCAAACCACCGTGACATGATACATATCCATTACGTGCCGCTGTACCCCAGGCAAGTGTCAGCGTTGCTTTTTTCAATTCACCAAAATAATTTAGTCCTAAAATGGCGACACAGTTATGGTTAGTATCAAAGTAAACAAGACCATCTGGATAATCTGGGTGAGACCATCTAGGATTGAAGAAAACAAAAATATCGTCTTCTTCGTATGTTTTAGACACTTTCAAACGATTTTTAAATTCTTCGTCCAAAATTTGGAAATTTAACAACCAAGAATAGAGATTATTGATTTCTTCTTCCGGCACCATCAAATGTGCTCGAACCATAAATTTTTCATCCAAGCCTACAATAGCGTCCGCTTTGTAAAATTGGCGACGGTGTGCTTGATAAATAGCACTTCTAACAATCGATAACAATCGCTCATCTTCTTCGTCATCCTGACCATAAATACGACGAGCTTTTGCTGTACGCCCAACTATAGCACCAGAATTTGTTAATAGTACTCGGGCATAAGAAGGCAAGCCAAGCTCCTTAGTGTGAATAACTGGCATGTCCAAAACAACAGTTCCCGCAGCTACTGATGCTAATTGATAAGCTTCTTCTAGAGTTTTTATTGTATGAACCTGATTTTCATAAAATGCAGTTTCGACAATCGTTTTTAATGGAGAGAAATACGGGCTACTTTTTCGCATTTCTGACGTTGAAAATTGATTACGTGTTACCATTTTCTACCTCCTATTTTATGGTTACTTCCATTCTACCAAAAAAGTATACGTTTTCATAATCAAAAACGTAAAAATATTAGAAAATAGAAATATTTTCTAAAAATTCAATAAACCACGATTTTTCAAAAGCAAAAAAGGTTAGAACAAAGTTCTAACCTTTTGTTTATAATCTATTATTTGGCAATGTCAAACACTGTAGATTTAACAGTTGTCATAGCTTCGATAGAGTATTTCACACCTTGTGTTCCAGCACCAGATTTCTTAGCACCAAGGAATGGGAAGTTATCTGTACCACGTTGAGTTTTGTTGTTAATGTGAACAGTACCCACTTCAAGTTGTTCAGCAATCTTGAATGCCAATGGGAAGTTGTTTGTAAATACAGAAGCTTGAAGACCGTATTCAGATTTGTTTGAAATTTCGATTGCTTCTTCAACTGAGTTTACACGAATAAATGGAAGGACTGGACCAAATGGTTCTTCCCAAGCCAAACGCATATCAGTTGTTACATTATCAAACAATACTGGGCTGATAAGGTTACCTTCACGTTTGAATGAGATAACTTCTGTTGCACCCTTATCTTGAGCGTCTTTGATAAGACCTTCAACATAGTCAGCAGCTTTTGTATCGATAAGCGGTGTAATGTCGGCGTTGTCTTCTGGCATACCAACAGTCAAGTTTTTGACAAGAGCAGAAACTTTTTCAACCAATTTATCAGCAATGCTATCCATAACAAGAACACGTTTCACGGCAGTACAACGTTGACCTGAATAACCGTAAGCACCAGCTACGATGTTTTTAGCAGCCAAGTCAAGATCAGCATCTTCAAGGATGATAGCTGAGTCTTTACCACCAAGTTCAAGCATGATTGGGCGCATACCAGCCAAGTGACCAATGTGTTCACCAACTGGAGTTGAACCTGTAAAGTTGATGTAGTTAACTGCTTCATGTTCTACAATGTAGTCACCGATTACTGAACCACGTCCAGTGATTGTGTTAAATACACCTGCAGGAAGTCCAGCTTCAGCAAATGCTTCAGCCAAAAGAAGACCTGAGATAGAACCTTGCGTAGGTGGTTTAAGGGCAACAACGTTCCCTGAGATAAGGGCAGGAGCAATCTTAGAACCTGCAAGGTTAATTGGATAGTTAAATGGTGAGATTGCAAGTACCAAACCTACTGGTTCGCGACGAACAATAGCGATTTTTTTCTTGCTTGCTGCATCAAAGCTTCCACCTTCAAGAACTTCACCTTCGAGACGAACGCCCTCTTCAGCAGCATAGTTGATGATTTCAGCAGTACGGATAACTTCTCCTACAGCTGATTTGTAACCTTTCGCAATTTCTTTTGAAAGTACAGCACCGATTTTTTCAGCATCACGCATCAAAATATCTGCTGCTTTGTGAAGATATTCTGCACGTTCTACATATGAAAGTGCACGCCATGCTTTTTGAGCTGCTTTCGCAGAAGCATAAACGTAATCAACCTCTTCTTGGCTCATTGCAGGGACAGAACCAAGCTCTTCACCAGTTGCGGGAGCGTAAATTTTAATTTCTTCTTTAGAAAGTTTCCACTCACCGTTGACGTAATTTTTATACTGTTTAGTCAAGTGATATCTCCTTTAAATGTGATAATTCCATTTTATCACTTTTTTATCTTTTTTCAATATTTTAACACGAAAAAATTCTGAAAATTTTGACAAATACTTTGTTCCTTCAAATCTTCATAATTATAAATAAACTGAATAAACATTATCAGTAATAAAAATAGAATCTCAAAAAATAATACCTTTTAAAGTCAACTCTAACTCAAATTTTTAACACTTTTATAACATTTATAAAAAAGAATCTGAGATAACTCTCAGATTCTTTATATGCTATTAGTCAACGTTAACGTATTCTTTGCTAAGTTCAAGAACTTCTTCCATTGTTGAACATTCTGTAAGAGCACGGTTAGCGTATTCTTGCATTTTAGCTGTGTCAAGTTTCTTCATCAAGCTACGAGTACGAAGAATTGATGTAGCTGACATAGAGAACTCGTCAAGTCCCATTCCGACAAGAAGTGGAACAGCTTTTTGGTCACCAGCCATTTCACCACACATACCAGCCCATTTACCTTCAGCGTGAGCTGCTTTGATAACGTTGTTAATCAAACGAAGGATTGATGGGTTATATGGTTGGTAAAGGTATGAAACTTGTTCGTTCATACGGTCAGCAGCCATTGTGTATTGGATAAGGTCGTTTGTTCCGATTGAGAAGAAGTCAACTTCTTTCGCAAATTGGTCAGCAAGCATAGCTGCAGCTGGGATTTCAATCATGATACCAACTTGGATATCATCTGAAACGGCAACGCCTTCAGCTTTAAGGTTAGCTTTTTCTTCATCAAAGATTGCTTTAGCAGCACGGAATTCTTTAAGAAGTGCAACCATTGGGAACATGATACGAAGTTGTCCGTGTACAGATGCACGAAGAAGTGCACGGATTTGTGTACGGAACATTGCATTTCCTGTTTCTGAGATAGAAATACGAAGTGCACGGAATCCAAGGAATGGGTTCATTTCGTTTGGAAGATCAAAGTATGGAAGTTCTTTGTCTCCACCGATATCCATTGTACGAACGACAACTGGTTTACCGTTCATGCCTTCAAGAACTGCTTTGTATGCTTCATATTGTTCATCTTCAGTTGGGAAATCTTGTGAATCCATGTACAAGAATTCTGTACGGTAAAGACCAACTGCTTCAGCACCATTAGCGTTTACACCTTCAACGTCTTTAGGTGTTCCGATGTTAGCTGCTAATTCGAAGTGTTTACCATCTGCTGTCACTGTTTCAGCGTCTTTAAGAAGAGCCCATTCAGCTTTTTGTTTAGCATATGCTTCACCAGCAGCTTTAAATTCAGCAATTTCTTCATCTGTTGGGTTGATGATAACATCACCTGTGATACCATTTACAGCAACGATATCGCCGTCTTTAACACGGCTAGTGATATCATTTGTACCAAGAACAGCGGCAATTTCAAGAGTACGAGCCATGATAGCTGAGTGACTTGTACGTCCACCAATGTTAGTAACAAAGGCTTTAACAAATTGTTTGTTCAATTGGGCAGTATCAGAAGGTGTCAAATCGTGTGCAATAACGATTGATTCTTCATCAATTGTTGCAGGGTTTGGAAGTTTAGCACCGATAAGGTGAGCCAATACACGTTTAGCAACGTCGCGGATATCTGCGGCACGTTCTTGCATGTATGGGTTGTCTTCCATTCCTTCAAAGATAGTGATGAACATGTCAGTCACTTCTTTAAGTCCTGCTTCTGCGTTAACTTGTTTTGCACGAATAGTTTCTTTTATTTGGCTGATCATTTCTGGATCAGAAAGAACCATCAAGTGTGCGTCAAATACGGCAGCTGCTTCTTCGCCAAGTGTTTCTACTGCTTTTTCACGTATAATAGAAAGCTCGTCTTGAGATGCTTTCAATGCGGCATCTAGGCGAGCTTCCTCTGCACTTGTATCTTCAACTGTAACAGTTTCAAATGACAAATCAGGTTGAACGAGTAGATACGCTTTAGCAACAGCAACACCATCAGATGCGGCAATTCCTTTAAGCATTTCTGTCATTTTCTTAAGCCAATCCTTCTTTTGTCATTGTTTCTTCGATTGCTGCAAGTGCGTCATCAGCGTCAGCACCTTCAGCTGAGATAGTAACGTCAGCACCTTGACCAACACCAAGGCTCATAACACCCATGATTGATTTAAGGTTTACTGCTTTACCTTTGTAGTCAAGAGTGATGTCTGAAGCAAATTTGCTAGCTGTTTGAACAAGCAAAGTAGCTGGACGTGCGTGAATACCTGTTTCTGCAACAATGTGAAAATCTTTTGAAGCCATATTATGGTTCTCCTTTTATTTGTGTTTTTTCGGATTATCTTATGATAACCCTTACAAGCCATAATTATAGCATAAACCCTTTTTTATTTCAATAGTTTCACACTCTGTATATGCTTTCATTTTTGAAAAAACAAGGAAAATCAACACTTTCAGTCTGGAAATTTTTTGTTTTTCAGCAAAATAAATTAGCAAACGAGCTTAAACTTTTTAGGGTAATATTATTTTTGAAATAAAACAAACCTGAAATGCTTTGATTTCAGGCTTTTAATTATTAATATTTTTCCTTTTCAGCTCTTTTCTTTTTCAATGCTTTTGTTTGTTTTCGAATTTCATTGAAGAACGGAGCTGTAGTCAAACTAAATTGGCTATAGTTTCTAAGCATACGACGTTGGTTGAATCGGAAAGGTTGAACACCTTTGATTTTTAAATTTTCATTTAAGTGCAAACGTAGATTTTCCAAACGCTTGCCAAACACTTCTTTTTGCTTTGCCCAATCATTGAATTCTTCCCTGACGGATTTTAGCATTTTTGCTTGCTCAGCACGAACATAGTTTTCAAACGTTGCTGCTGCTTGTTGGAATTTTACGGTATCCATGACAGTCCAAATCAAGTCAGCCGTCATAATACTGACAATCCCAAGTGCAAACCAGACATTTAACCGCTCAATGATTGACATGACAACTGGCTGAACCCATTTTACCAAGATAAGAATACTAAAGCCCCAGAATAAAGAAATTTTCGGAGCAATCCAACCTCTGATATTTCCCCATAAGTGACTATAATTCCAAAGTTTCATGTGAAAAAAGTATTCTAAAAACCAGCCGGCAATAAACTCAAAAAGTGTCGCAACGAGCATGCCACTAATGAACAGGGCCAAAAGATTTCCATGAAACGGTTGCGTTGCAATAAGCACCGTAGTTACCGCAAATCCATAAACAGGACAATATGGTCCTGCTAAAAAACCGCGGTAGGCAAATTTTTTATCCCTGATTGAACAATAAACTGTCTCCCAGAGCCAGCCAACAAATGAGTAAATAAAAAAAAGGAATATGATATCCGTTACTGAATAACCCATAAAACTCCAACCTCTAAAAGTAAAAACTATTTTTATTATAGCAAAAAACCTAGAACAAGACTTGTTCTAGGCTAGCTTTTACATATTTTCAATTAGTTTTGCTGCAAAATCACTTGTTGAATAAGCTTGTCCTCCTTGTGCCAAATCAGCAGTAAATTGCCCCTTAGCAAAAGTTGTTTCAATAGCTTTTGTAATCAGCGAAGCAACTTCTGTCCAACCGATATAGTCAAACAACATACAACCTGACAAAAGAACTGAACATGGATTTGCAATGTCCTTACCAGCGATATCAGGAGCTGTTCCGTGAGTCGCTTCGAAAATCGCATGACCAGTGACATAGTTGATATTAGCACCTGGCGAGATACCGATACCTCCAACTTGAGCAGCGAGCGCATCACTAGCATAATCTCCATTTAAGTTTGTCAAAGCAACAACGTCAAATTTTTCAGGATTAAGCAGAATTTGTTGAAGGAAATTATCTGCGATAATATCATTGATAATTAATTTTCCATTTGCCAATTCATCAGCGTATTCACGTTCAGCAAGTTCATAACCCCATTTGCGGAAACCACCTTCTGTGAATTTTTGAATATTTCCCTTATGAACAATTGTCACATGAGTCAAATCATTTGTCAAAGCATACTCGATAGCTGAACGAATAAGACGTTCGCTGCCCTCTTTTGAAATTGGTTTGATACCAATACTACTTGTTTCAGGAAAACGAATCTTTTTAACAGACATTTCATTTTGCAAGAACTCAATAACTTTTTTCACTTCTGCTGTGCCAGCTTCCCATTCGATACCGGCGTAAATGTCTTCAGTATTTTCACGGAAAATGGTGATACTTGTCTTCTCAGGTTCTTTAAGCGGACTTTCAATCCCTTTAAAATAACGAACTGGACGAACACATGCATATAAATCTAATTCTTGGCGAAGTGTTACATTAAGCGAGCGAATACCACCACCAACTGGTGTTTCAAGAGGTCCTTTGATAGCAATCAAATCTTCCTTAATAGTATCAAGTGTTTCTTTAGGCAACCATTCGCCAGTCGCTTCATGCGCTTTTTTACCAGCTAAAAGTTCATGCCACGCAACTTTTTTCTCACCTTGATAAGCTTTTTCAACCGCTGCATCAAATACCACACGTGCATTTTTCCAAATATCACGACCTACACCATCACCTTCGATGAAGGGGATAATCGGATGATTAGAAACAGCCAAATGACCATTTTCTAAAGTGATTTTATCTGCCATAATTCATTTTCCTTTCCTAATCTTTTAACGTTCATCAAGTGGAACATACTTCAAACCAAGTTCACCTTTGTAGCGTGAACGAGGTCGAATAAGCTTGTTGTGTTTTTGTTGCTCTTGGATATGGGCAATCCAACCTGATACACGACTCATCGCAAAGATAAGGGTAAAGATTGAACTATCAATACCAAGCACATGGTAAACCGTCGCTGAATAAAAATCAACGTTTGGAATAAGACCTTTGGTATGTTTCATGTAGTCTTCGATTTCACGTGATAGTTTGTACCAAACTTCGTTTTCTGTACCTTCTGTCAAAGCTTTTGCCATTTCACGAAGGTATTTTTCACGAGGGTCTTGTGTTTTATAAACACGGTGACCAAAGCCCATAATCTTTTCTTGTGAATCCAACTTTTCTTTCAAATAAGCTTTGGTATCACCCATTTCACGGATTTCTGTAAGCATGTCAAAGACACGTTCATTAGCACCACCATGAAGAGGTCCTTTTAGGGTACCAATCGCTGTCGTCACACAAGAATAAATATCAGCCAAAGTTGAGGCACACACACGCGCTGCAAATGTTGAGGCATTTAATTCGTGGTCAGCATGTAGAACCAAAGCACGATTAAGAGCTTTAATTTGTAACTCTGTCGGTTCTTCTCCATTCAGCATATAAAGGAAATTTGCTGCAAATCCTAAATCTTTGCGAGGCTCAACCGGCGTTTTTCCTTTACGAAGTCGTGCAAAAGCTGCAATGATTGTTGGCATTTTAGCCATCAGTTGAATTGATTGCTCATAAGTTGCTTCTTCTGAATTGTCTTCAGCATTGATATTGTAAACCCCAAGAAGACTAACCGTTGAACGAAGTACACTCATCGGATGCAAATGATTACGTGATTGAATCATAATACATTGCACGACAGCGTCGCTGATTTCGTAATTATCGCGTAGCAATTTTACAAAATCATCAAGCTCTGTTTTATTTGGCAAATGCAGATTCCAAAGAAGGTAAATGACTTCTTCGAAGCTAGCATCGTTGTCCATTAATTCTGAAATATTGTAACCTGCATAAGATAAATTATCATTAATAATTGAACTAATACGGGTATTGCAGGCAATCAAATCTTTTAATCCACTTGCTCCTGTCATATATTAAGCACCCCCTAATTTCTTTCTAACAACCATTGGCAAAATACCACCGTTTTTGTAATAGCGGATGTCAGCATCAGCATCAAAACGTACCATGGCTTTAAAGTGTTTTTCACCTGACTCATCACGCGCAACGATATCAACAATATCGTGAATGCCAGGATTTTCTGAAAGGTTAATATCATAAGTTTCATAGCCAGTTAATCCAAGACTTGCAGCTGTATCACCTTCTAAGAATTGAAGTGGCAAGACACCCATCATCACAAGGTTTGAGCGATGAATACGTTCAAAACTTTCAGCAAGTACAGCTTTGACACCAAGAAGGTTTGAACCTTTAGCTGCCCAGTCACGACTTGACCCCATACCATAATCTTTACCAGCAATGACTAATGTGCCAACATTATCTTCCTTATAATGCATAGCTGCATCGTAAATCGGCATAAGTTCGCCTTTATATTTTGTATAACCACCAATTTTTCCATCAGCTAATTGGTTTTGGATACGGATATTAGCAAACGTTCCGCGCATCATAACCTCGTGATTACCACGTCGACTACCATATGAGTTGAAATCAAGGTAATCAACACCATTTTCTTCCAAGTATTTAGCAGCAGGACTATTTTTTGCAATGTTTCCAGCTGGAGAAATGTGGTCTGTTGTCACACTATCACCAAATTTAGCTAAAGGTTTCAAATTTTTAAGCGGTTTAATAACTAAATCATCACCTAAATGATCAAAATATGGTGGATTTTGAATGTAAGTTGATGCTTCATTCCAGTGATAAATCTTGCTCTCTTCAGTTGGAATGTGATTCCATTTTTCGCTGTCAGTAAAGACATGCTCATACTCATGTTCGAACAATTCACGAGTGACAAATTTATCAACGTATTTTGCAACCTCGTCATTTGTTGGCATGATGTCTTTTAGGTACACAGGCTCATTATTTTGATCAAAGCCAAGTGGCTCAGTAGTCAAATCAATATTCGTATTTCCGGCAAGTGCATAAGCCACAACAAGCGGTGGGCTAGCAAGGAAGTTTGCTTTGACGAGTGGATTAACACGTCCTTCAAAGTTACGGTTACCTGACAAAACAGCTGAAGCTAGCAAGTCAGTGTCAGTAATAGCTTTTGCAACCTCTGGACGAAGGCTACCTGAGTTACCGATACATGTCGTACAACCATAACCAACAATGTTAAAACCAAGCGTATCAAGATAATCTTGCAAACCAGAATTACGAAGATAACCTGTTACTACTTTTGAACCTGGAGCAAGCGACGTTTTGACCGTTGGAGCTACGCGTAACCCTTTTTCAACAGCTTTTTTAGCAAGTAGTCCAGCTGACATGAGCACGTAAGGATTTGAAGTGTTCGTACATGAAGTGATAGCTGCGATAGCAACATGTCCAGTCTTAATTTCAACATCTTTGTCTTCAAAATGAACGGTTGCTGTTTTGTTAATCTCATCAGCCCCCAAACCAAATCCTTGAACACCTGCTTCACGTGTCAAACTTTCTTGGAAAGTTTGCTTAGCTTGTGTCAAATCAATCAAATCTTGCGGACGTTTTGGTCCAGAAATACTTGGCGAAATAGTAGATAAATCAATTTCAACCACTTTAGTGTATTCTGCTTGGTGCTCTGGGTCGTAGAAAAGATTATTGCGTTTAGCATATTCTTTTGTTAAAGCAATATGGTCTTCATCACGATTTGTTAAACGCATGTAATTAAGCGTTTCGTCATCGATTGGAAAATATCCGCATGTTGCGCCGTATTCAGGTGCCATATTAGCAATAGTTGCACGTTCAGCAAGACTAAGGTTTGAAAGACCATCACCGAAATACTCAACAAATTTTCCGACTACTTTTTCTTGACGAAGTACCTGTGTCACTTTAAGTGCCAAGTCAGTCGCTGTCGCAATCTTAGGTAATTTACCAGTCAAACGAACACCAATAACTTCTGGAATTGGGAAGAACGAAGCCTCACCAAGCATAGCAGCTTCTGCTTCGATTCCTCCGACACCCCAGCCGAGAACACCAATACCATTAATCATTGTTGTGTGGCTGTCTGTACCAAACATTGAATCTGGATAAAGAACACCATCTTTTTCAATGATCACATCACTGAGATACTCGATATTAACTTGGTGAATAATCCCTGTTGCTGGTGGAACCGCACGATAATTATCAAATGATTTTTCAGCCCATTTCAAGAATTCGTAACGTTCGTTATTACGTTTAAACTCCATGTTAATGTTGTCTTCTAGAGCTGTATCACACCCAAAGAAATCAACTTGAACACTATGATCAATTACCAAATCAACTGGAATTTCAGGATTAATCAATTCAGCATCGCCACCATTTGCAACAATGGCATCACGCATCGATGCCAAGTCAACGACAACCGGCACTCCAGTAAAATCTTGCAAAATAACACGACTTGGTTTGAACGGTACCTCGCCATGGATTTTTTTCGGGTTGTAGGTTGCCAAATTTTCAATGTTACTTTTTGTGACATCTACACCATCATGTTTTCTGAGTAAACTTTCAAGTAATATACGAATTGTATAAGGGATTCTTTTGATATTTCCTCCATAATGAGAAACGGCTTCTTCAAGATTGAAATAAGAATAGTCATTCTCTTTGAAAGAAAATTTTGATAAAAATTCTGTCATGTACGGACCCCCGAAATATAATTTTAGTGTTTTAATTATACAAAATTCAGAAAATTATGTCAACGTTAATTTACAGTTCTGTGTTAGGTTATATAACACGGTATGTGACGTTGCTAGTTGAGCTTGTACAAAGCGGCTAAACACTATATTTTGTGCGGTTTTTGGCATCCCAATACAACATATTGTGTTTTTGTAAGCTATATCATTTGCCTTTTTAGTATTTTTTGGATATTCTAATTAAACATTGATTTAAAAAAATATAACGAATTATGGAGGAAACCCTCATGACTAATAAAATTACACTTTTTTCAAAAAATAACTGCATGCAATGCAAAATGACCAAAAAACTTTTGGACAAAGAAGGTGCTGACTACCAAGAAATTAATATCGATGAACAAACAGATATGATTGACTACGTTAAAGGTCTCGGGTTTACTTCTGTTCCAGTTGTCAAAGTTGGCGAAATTTCTTTTTCAGGTTTTCAACCTAGCAAACTAAAAGAGATTATCTAAATAAAAATTTCAAAACTAGAAAGGAACTACCACACAGATAATATGTGGTAACTAACTTTATGAGCCTTAATAATCTCGGCGACGTTTCATACTTTCGCCTAAACAACGAAATCAACCGTCCAATCAATGGTCAAATCCCTCTAAATAAAGACAAAGAAGCGCTTCAGGCTTTCTTTTTAGAAAATGTTATTCCAAATACGATGACCTTTGATTCCATCACCGATAAAATCAACTATCTGATTGAACATGATTACCTCGAAGAAGCTTTCATTCGTAGCTATTCCCCTGAATTTATCGAAAGCTTATCAAGAGACCTACACGCTCACCGTTTTCGTTTCAAATCTTTCATGGCAGCCTACAAGTTTTACCAGCAATACGCCTTAAAAACTAACGACGGTAGCCAATACCTTGAAAGTATAGAAGACCGAATACTGTTTAACACCCTTTATTTTGCTGACGGCAATGAAGACTTGGCAAAAGATTTAGCTACTGAAATGATTAATCAGCGATATCAGCCTGCTACTCCTTCGTTTTTAAATGCTGGTCGCAGTCGACGCGGTGAATTTGTGTCTTGTTTCTTGATTTCCATGACAGATGATATGAATTCAATCGGTCGTTCTATCAACTCAGCGCTACAATTGTCTCGTATCGGTGGAGGAGTCGGCATTAATTTATCAAACCTTCGCGAAGCTGGTGCTCCAATCAAAGGGTATGAAGGTGCCGCGTCAGGTGTTGTTCCAGTCATGAAATTATTCGAAGACAGTTTTTCATATTCAAATCAACTTGGACAGCGTCAGGGAGCCGGAGCTGTGTATCTTGATGTCTTTCACCCAGATATTCTAGCTTTCTTATCAACCAAAAAAGAAAACGCCGATGAGAAAGTCCGCGTCAAAACACTCTCACTTGGCATCACTGTTCCTGATAAATTTTACGAATTGACTCGTAACAACGAAGACATGTATCTCTTTAGCCCATTTAGCGTTGAACGCGAGTACGGTGTTCCTTATAGCTACGTTGATATCACAGCTGAATACGACAATTTGGTAGCCAATCCAAATATCGTTAAAACCAAGATTAAAGCGCGCGATTTGGAAACTGAGATTTCAAAATTGCAACAAGAATCTGGTTATCCTTATGTGGTTAATATCGACACCGCTAATCGCGCGAACCCTATCGATGGCAAAATCATCATGTCAAACCTTTGTTCAGAAGTGCTCCAAGTACAGACACCGAGCGTAATTAACGATGCTCAGGAATTCACCAAAATGGGAACAGATATTTCATGTAATCTTGGTTCGACAAACATTGTTAACATGATGACTTCACCTGATTTTGGTCGCTCTATCAGGGCTATGACACGCGCATTGACTTTTGTATCTGATACCTCTTCTATCGAATCTGTTCCAACAATCAAGCACGGCAATGAACAAGCTCACACTTTTGGACTTGGTGCCATGGGACTACACACCTTCCTAGCCCAAAATCATATTCAATACGGCAGTCCTGAATCTATTGAATTTACCAATATTTATTTTATGTTATTGAATTACTGGACTTTGGTGGAGTCAAATAACATTGCTCGTGAACGCAAACAAACTTTTGTGGGATTTAAAAATTCAAGTTATGCTAACGGCTCATATTTTGATAAATATATCACGGGTAATTACATTCCAAAATCAGACCGAATCAAAGAATTATTTGCTAAGCATTTCATGCCAAGCAGAAAAGACTGGCTTGAGCTTCGCGATGCCGTCATGAGAGATGGCCTTTATCATCAAAACCGACTGGCTGTTGCTCCAAACGGGTCAATTTCTTACATTAATGATGTGTCTGCTTCGCTGCATCCGATTACTCAACGTATCGAAGAGCGTCAAGAAAAGAAAATTGGAAAAATTTACTACCCAGCAGCAGGGCTTTCAACTGAGACTATCCCCTATTACACTTCTGCCTATGACATGGATATGCGAAAAGTTATCGATGTCTATGCCGCCGCAACTGAACACGTTGACCAAGGCTTGTCACTCACATTGTTTTTGCGTAGCGATATTCCAAATGAACTCTACGAATGGAAGACACAAAGTAAACAAACCACACGAGATTTATCAATTCTCCGCCATTATGCCTTCAATAAAGGAATCAAATCAATCTACTACATTCGCACCTTTACCGATGACGGAGACGAAATTGGCTCAAACCAATGCGAAAGCTGTGTCATCTAAGAAAATCAAATGCAATAACATCAAAAAGTCTTAGGAGAAAACCATGACCACACACTATAAAGCCATTAATTGGAATGAAATCGAAGATATTATCGATAAGTCAACCTGGGAAAAGTTGACTGAGCAATTTTGGTTAGATACACGCATTCCCCTATCGAACGACCTCGATGACTGGCGCAAGCTCTCTGACCAGGAAAAAGACTTGGTTGGTAAAGTCTTCGGTGGTTTAACACTGCTTGATACCATGCAATCAGAATCTGGCGTTGAAGCTATCCGTGCTGACGTCCGCACACCTCACGAGGAAGCTGTTCTCAACAACATTCAATTCATGGAATCTGTCCACGCCAAATCTTATTCTTCAATTTTTTCAACACTTAACACCAAATCAGAAATTGAAGCCATTTTCGAATGGACAAACAAGAATGAATTTTTACAAAAAAAAGCAAAAATTATCAACGATATTTATGAAAACGGCGATGCCTTGCAAAAGAAAGTTGCCTCAACTTTTCTAGAAACCTTCCTTTTCTACTCTGGTTTCTTTACTCCGCTTTATTACCTTGGCAATAACAAACTGGCTAACGTCGCTGAAATCATTAAACTGATTATCCGCGATGAATCTGTCCACGGAACTTACATTGGTTACAAATTCCAGCTGGGCTTTAATGAATTGTCAGAAGACAAGCAAGATGAGCTGCGTGATTGGATGTACGATTTACTTTACCAGCTTTATGAAAATGAAGAAAACTATACCAAATCACTTTACGATGAAGTTGGCTGGACAGAGGAAGTCATGACTTTCTTACGCTACAATGCCAACAAAGCTCTTATGAACTTGGGGCAAGACCCTCTTTTTCCAGACACCGCTAATGATGTCAATCCAATTGTCATGAATGGTATTTCAACTGGAACTTCCAACCACGACTTCTTTAGTCAAGTCGGAAATGGTTATCTTCTTGGCTCAGTTGAAGCAATGAAAGACGATGATTACAATTATGGACTTTAATTTTATTGAAAGCGATTAAAAAGTTCTTGACAAGTTATTTTTAAAAGTGCTAGACTATAGATAATTAAAATTTCACAAAGGAGTGCTTCTGGCTGAGATCGCATTGCGCGAAATCCTGATAACCTGATCTCGTTAGTACGAGCGTAGGGATTGTGACATGACTTTTTTAAAACGATGATTTGAAATCGCCTTGTACAATTATCAGATAAAAACGAAAGCTCCTTTGTATTTAGAAGGAGCTTTTTATGTCGTCGAAAAATTCTCAACTGTCTGCTTTGATTGAGACTGCCCTTGTTGCTGCGCTAGCCATGGCTTTATCTTATATTCCAGATTTTGCTAGCTGGTTCACACCTTCATTTGGTGCTATTCCTCTAGTGCTCTTTGCGCTCCGTCGTGGTCCAAAATATGGTACCCTAGCAGGACTTATCTGGGGATTACTTCATTTCATTTTAGGTAAAGTTTGGTATTTGGCTCTATCACAAGTTATCATCGAATACATCCTTGCCTTTGTTTCAATGGGATTAGCAGGATTTTTATCGGCACCATTTCAAAACGCTCTTTCAAAAGACAAAAAAGGACGCGCTCTATTTTACGCAACAGGCGGCGCTCTCTTAGCTGTCTTTGTCCGCTACTTCTGGCACTTTGTAGCTGGTTTTATCTTCTGGGGAAGCTACGCAAACGGTATGTCGCCTTACTTGTATTCATTTATGGTAAATGGCACAGCTGGTCTTCTAACTTTGGTTTTCGTCATTTTAGCACTAGCCATTATCATTCCGACACAAGGAAAAATGTTTTTAGTTAAAAAATAATCTTTTCTTTGCGTTTAACACTAAAAAGCTAGGATAGATTCCTAGCTTTTCTTGTTTTCAAATTATAGTTGTCTTGCCAAATCAATCATTTCAAGTACACCTTGCGCGCATTCGCTACCTTTATTGCCAGCTTTTGAGCCTGAGCGTTCAATAGCCTGCTCAATATCTTCAGTCGTAA
This sequence comes from Streptococcus equinus, assembly GCF_049393735.1. Taxonomy (GTDB): domain Bacteria; phylum Bacillota; class Bacilli; order Lactobacillales; family Streptococcaceae; genus Streptococcus; species Streptococcus equinus_G. The sequence goes on along the minus strand of NZ_CP185946.1, from coordinate 613,135 downwards.
TCACACCAAACATAACTGGGATGTCACTAGTAAGATTAATCTGACCGATACCCTTAGCTACTTCGTTACAGACAAGGTCATAATGGCTCGTTGACCCTCGAATGACACTGCCAAGTGTAATGACACCATCATATTTTCCACTTGCCACAATTTTTTTCGTCATAAATGGAATTTCAAAAGCACCTGGAACCCAGTATACATCGATATCATCTTCTGCAACTTCATTACGAATCAAACCGTCCATCGCTCCACCCAATAATTTTGAGGTGATGAATTCATTAAAACGTGCAACGACGATAGCAATTTTGACATTTTTTCCGATAAATTTTCCTTCAAACGTTGTCATGATAACCCCTCCTTAAACAATGTGTAATAAATGATGAAATTTTTCTTGTTTGGTTTGTAGGTAGGCTCGATTTTCTTGGTGAGCTGGCACCTGCAAAGGCAAGCGTTCAACAATCTCAATACCAGCAGCTGTAAGTTGTTCCAACTTATCAGGATTATTTGTCAAAAGCTTAATTTGCTTGATTTTCAAAAATGATAAAATATCCGCAGCAATCTGATAATCACGCAAATCAGGCGCAAAACCCAACTCGACATTGGCATCATAAGTGTCAACACCATTTTCTTGTAGCTGATAAGCCTTGAGCTTGTTTTTTAGTCCGATGCCACGCCCTTCTTGACGAAGATACAAAATTGCTCCGCGACCAATTTCATTGATTTTCTTCATGGCAGCGTGAAGTTGTTCCCCACAATCACAACGATATGATCCAAAAATATCCCCTGTCAAACATTCTGAATGCAGGCGAAGCAAAACTGGTTCATCAGACGTCAAATCACCTTTTGACAGTAAGATGTGCTCATGATGAAACTCATCTTCAAATAAACGAAGGTCAAAATCACCATAACTTGACGGTAGTTTCACCTTGGGACTATCTTGAAAACTGACGTAACGCGCAATATCGCCAACTTCAATCATGGTCAAATCCCATTTTTGAGCAAATTCCCTGAGATCACTTTTTCGTGCCATTGTGCCGTCATTTTTTAAAATCTCACAAATGTAAGTCGCTTCTCGACTCCCTGCCAAGCGCGCCAAATCAAGACTTGCTTCTGTGTGTCCACGACGTTTAAGAACGCCACCACTTCGTCCCACCAAAGGAAACATGTGACCTGGGCAGTGAAAATCACTTGCTTTACTACTTTGTGATGCTAATTCTTGAATGGTTTTAGCGCGGTCAAAAGCTGAAATGCCTGTTGAAGTCGTCTTGTGGTCTACGCTAATAGTAAACGCTGTGCCATGTGCATCCGTATTTTCTTCAGACATTGGAAAAAGTTGCAAACGTTCTGCTATTTTCTCAGACACGGGTGCGCAAATCAAACCACGCGCGTACTTAGTCATGAAGTTCACATTTTCTGGACTGGCTAACTCAGCAAGTCCAACCAAATCACCTTCTGCTTCGCGATCATCATCATCGACCACTACGATTAATTTTCCTGTTTTCAAATCAGAAATTGCTTTTTCAACATCCTTAAACATCTAGTCTCCTTTCATCATTCTTAGCTGTTTTTGCATGTATTTTGCTAAAATATCTGTCTCAATATTGACTTTGTCACCTATTTTGAGCCTTGCCAAGTTAGTCTCTTTTGCCGTGTGTGGGATTAATGACACGCTAAAATGCCCCTCCTCTACAGATACCACCGTCAGACTAACACCATTAACTGCGATTGAGCCTTGCCCAACAACCTGCCCTTCAAGTTCTTTTGGAAAAGCAAAACTAAGTACAAGCGCATTTTCATCACTTTCTTTTTTAACAAGCCTTGCCACACTATCCACATGCCCTGTCACAAGGTGCCCTTCAAAGCGAGCACTAGCAGACATTGCTAACTCAAGATTTACCAAATCACCTATACGACTCTCTGAAAAAATCGTTCGTCTAAAGGTTTCTGGCATAACATCCACTGTAAATGTGTCTCCTATTTTAGCCACGCAAGTCAGACAGACACCATTGATTGCCATACTATCGCCAATTTTATAATCAGCTAACAACTTTCGTGAAGCCTTGCAAGTTAATTTGATATTGTGCTGGTGTTTGACAATCCGGCTAATACGACCTTGTTCTTGAATTAATCCGGTAAACATCACACCCTCCTTCTAGCCGAAAGCCTAATATTATTTCCGATTTTTTGACAGGCAAAATCGTCTAATTCTAAGGCGTGACTAACCAAACGAAAACTCGACATAGCTGCTTTCCCATTACCACCAACAAGTTTAGGTGTCACATAAGAAATGATTTCATCCCAAAGACCACTCTCCAGAAAAGCATCATGAACACTAGCTCCGCCTTCGACATAAACAGACTGAAGCTTCTTCTCATAAAGCACCTGCAAAATATTGGCAAGTGAAAACTCTGGCAAATCAATTACCGTGACATGCTTTGGTAAATCCGAAACCTTCCGACCACTAAAAATATAAACTGGAGCCGAATTATCTTCAAAAATCTGTAAATCTAACTGGTCAAAAACACGCCCCTTTTCATCCAAAATCACACGCACTGGCGGACAAAAGCTTGTCCCACTCCCCAGCAAACGTGGATTATCAATCAAGACCGTATCAGCACCAACCAATATCGCTTGAAAATCATCACGTTCATCGTGAACAAAACGATTTGTCTCGTTATCAGTCAAAGCCGTTCGTTTACCAAGCACCGCTATCTTTCCATCCAGACTAACTGCTTGTTTCAAGACAACGTAAGGACGCTTTCGCTCATAATAAAAATTGTAATGCTTATTAAGTGCGCGTGCCTCTTCTTCCAAAACATGAGTGATTACTTCGATTCCTTGATTTTTTAAGAAAGTCACACCTTTTCCTGCTACCAAAGGATTGGGGTCAAGTTGCCCAACAACTACCTTTTTGATACCAGCCTCAAGAATCGCCTGAGTACAGGGGGGCTGCTTTCCCTTATGATGACAAGGTTCCAAGGTCACATAAAGAGTTGAATTAAATAGTTCTTCAGGAGTTCGACAATGTAAAATGGCGTTCTTTTCAGCATGCTCATGACCGTACTGCAGGTGTGCACCACGAGCAATCACATGATTATCTTTGACAATCACCGCACCAACTAAAGGATTGGTGTAAGTTTGCCTAAAGCCACGCTTAGCTTCTTCTATCGCTTGCAACATATAGTTTTTATCCATATCTTCCTCCTTTCAAATAAAAAAATCCCGACAAAAATTATCCGACTAGCCTGCACTAATCAGTCATTTTCATCGGGTACCACTGTAGTTATCTGAATTTTCTGACACACAAAATATACCAAAAATAAAAATCCCCATAGCATTACACTACGAGGCGATTAAAGACAACTAAAAAAGTAATTCAAAAAGCGAAAGTATGCTTTTTGACACTCTATCAATTCTTCTCCCATCCAGACTATACTGTCGGCTCTGGAATCACACCAGATCAGCTTGCGCTCACGGACTTAGCTCTCTCATTTTTCAAATAAAGTTAATTAGTAATTGCTTCTCCTCACAGACACAACGAAACATCAGCGAGAAATAAAAGCAAGTAACAATCAACGAGACAACAACACCGTCGGTCGGGAATTTCACCCTGCCCCGAAGAAAACTATTCAATTCTTCTTAAGATTATCACGAATTGAAAAAGCTGTCAATTTTTATATTATTTCCTACAAACTTTCAATCATTTCAACCAACTTCTTGGCATGTTCCTGAGATTTTGTAACTACTTCTTGTGCTTTGTCAGCGTCGTTTCGAAGCGAATAAGAAACGCCGTATGTTACGACATGACCTACAAAATTCAGTTGAGTCAATTTCGCTGTTAAACGAATCGGTGCCAAAAGCTCGTCAATCGTTGTGCCTGTTTCTGCGCTATAAGCTGCTTCTCCTGCGCCAGTCGTCAAAGAAGCAATCAAAACTTTATCTTTCAAGGCATTGCCATTTGAACCGTGTGAAAAACCATGCACAAAAACTTTTTCAATCCATTTATTCATCAAAGATGGTGTCATATACCAATAAAGCGGGTACTGAAAAACAATAACGTCAGCTCGACATAATTTTTCCTGCTCAGCTGCCACATTAATCTGATAATCAGGATATAAATTACTCAAAATGTCCAATTCAACCTCTGGATAAAGCTTCTTAATTTCTTTTAAAATCGTTTTATTTGCAAGTGAATCATTTTTCAAATCAGGATGCCCTGAAACAACAAGAACTTTTTTAGCCAATTTTGTCACCTCTTCTATTTTTAGAAAATTCTATACAATTAAATGCAATTTGTCAACTTGAAAAATGGACCTCTCGTTAGAGAAGTCCTTTTTCCTTACGCAAAAACGTCTTTCAAAATTGCAACACCTTGGTCAATTTGTTCTTTTGTCAGAGTCAATGGCGGCAAGAGGCGAATAACATTTGTTCCTGCAGTCAAGACAACAAGACCTTTATCACGCGCCTTCTCAACTAAGTCAGCAAGACTTTCAGTTGTTTCAATACCAATCATGTAACCAAGCCCACGAACTTCAGTTACTTTAGAATTACCCGCTAGAGCTTTCTTCAACTCGGCTTGCAAATAATTACCATTGTCAAGAGCTTGTGGCAAGAAACCGTCAGTCAGCATAATATCGAGTACGCTTGAGGCTGCTGACATGACAAGTTTATTACCACCAAAGGTTGACCCGTGGCTGCCGTAAGAAAAAGCTGAACCAAGTTTTTCTTTTGCAATCATGGCTCCAACTGGCACGCCATTTCCAAGACCTTTTGCCAAAGTAAAAATGTCTGGCTCAATGCCATAATGTTCAAATGAAAAGAGTTTTCCAGTACGTCCCATACCTGTTTGGACTTCATCGACAATAAGCAAAATCCCTGTATTTTGACAAAACTCGCTCAAGGCCGTTACAAAAGTCTTATCTGCTGGGCGAACTCCTGACTCCCCTTGAACCAATTCTAGCATGACCGCTGCAGTGTCTTCAGTCACCAAGGCTTTGACACTATCCAAATCATTATATGTCGCATAGCTAAAATGTGGGACAACATCACCAAAACCAGCCTTAATTTTGTCCTGACCAGTCGCAGACATTGACCCAAAGGTACGACCGTGAAAAGAATTCACAAAAGTGATAATTTCTTGCTTGCCAGTCGCCTTACGAGCAATCTTAATCGCAGCTTCATTAGCTTCCGCACCGCTATTTGCAAAGAAAGCAAGATAATCTTTATCCCCGATTAATTTGCCTGCCACTTCTTCTTGCAAGGAATTGTGGTACAAATTCGGCATGTGCCAAATCTCTTCGGCTTGCTTAAGCAAAGCTGCTTTGACTTGTGGGTGAAAACCAAGATTAGTCACACCAATACCAGATGAAAAATCAAGGTATTTTTTGCCGTCCTGGTCAAAAAGATAATTACCTTCTGCTTTAACAAATTCGATAGCTGCGCGTTTATAATTTTGAAATAGTTTTGTCATTCGTCGCTCCTTTATGTTAGCAGATGATTGAAGTTCCTGTTACAAGATTGTCGCCAATCAATACTTCACCAACACCTGCTAAGACAGTGTTCACTGCTGATTCGATTTTTGGAATCATGCCACCTGTGATAATTCCTTGGTCAATTTTCTCTTGAAATTCTGTCGATGTTAAACTATCAAGCACAGCTCCATTTTCCAAAACGCCTTTAACATCAGTCATTAGGACTAACTTTTCAGCTCCTAAAGCGACAGCTACCGCTGTTGCCAAATAGTCTGCGTTGATGTTTAAAAGTTCGCCATCTTTAGAATAGCCAAGTGATGCAAGAACCGGCAACATGTTGTTATCAAGCATTTGCTCCAAAACAGGTGTCTGAATTTGCGCCACATCACCAACATAACCGTAAGTTCCTTTATCAAGGAAATCTGCTTTGACCACCCTTTTTAGACCTGACAAAAGCTGGATACTATCGACTGACGATTGATTCAACTTTTTAGTCAGATTGTGACCGACCATATTTAAAAGAGCGTAGCTGACTAATCGCATGTCAGATTTATTTGTCACACGAAGGCCATTGATTTTTTTAACAGGAACATGATTGTCTTCCATTAGTCTATTAATAGCAAAGCCACCGCCGTGCACAATCACAAGCTTTTTACCAGATTCTTTCCAAATTTTGACTTGATTAATAAACTGTTGTGTGAGGTTTTGACTAGCAATGCCTCCGATTTTAATCACAATTGTATCTTTCATTATCTCATCCCTTTACGTACGATAAAGAGCATTGATTTTGACATAATCATATGACAAATCGCAACCCCATGCTTTTCCTTGCGCTTCCCCCGCGTGCAAATCAACTGTAATGGTAATCTCATCTTCATGCATGACATCTTGCATTTCTTCTGCTTCAAAATCAACTGGACTTGATTTTAACATCACTGGAACATCTCCAAGGAAAATATCAATATTATCAACTGGTACATCCACACCTGCATAGCCTACAGCTGCTAAAATACGTCCCCAGTTAGGGTCTTCACCAAAAATCGCTGTCTTAACAAGACTTGACCCAACAACACTTTTCGCCATCATGCGCGCATCAAGTGCATTTGGAGCATTTTTGACATTAACTTCAATAAGTTTGCTTGCACCTTCACCGTCTTTTGCAATCATTTTAGCTAATTCTTGCATGACGTAATTAAGCATGCTTGAGAATTTATCAAATTCAGGTGTGTTTGGCAAAATTTCTTCATTCAAAGTGCAACCATTTGACATGACAAGAACCATATCATTCGTTGAAGTATCACCATCAACCGTGATTTGATTGAAAGTCGTTTCAACGTTTTGACTTAATGCAAGTTGCAAGGCTTCACTTGAAATATTAGCATCACAAGTGATAAAAGCTAGCATTGTCGCCATATTTGGGTGAATCATGCCTGAACCTTTGGCAACACCTGCCATGGTCACTTCATCACGACCAAATTTTTCTGTCACTGCAACAGTTTTAACCATGGTATCAGTTGTCAAAATCGCTTTTGAAAAATCATCTGAATTCCCATTAACCACAAGTTTAGAAAGACCTGTTTTTAAAGTATCCATTGGCAATAAATCACCAATGACACCAGTTGATGCAACGCCGACCAAATCAGGTTCGACGCCAAGTTTTTCAGCTGTCCACTTTTGCATAGTGTAGGCATCTTCCATCCCTTGCAAACCCGTACATGAATTAGCAACACCGGAATTGACAACGATAGCTTTCATTTTTTGGGCTTTTTTGACTGACTGACGCGTCACAATCAATGGCGCTGCGATAACTTTATTTGTCGTATAAACTCCCGCTACGCTAGCTGGAACTTCTGAGACAATCCAACCAAAATCAAGTTTTCTTTTCTTAAATCCTGCATGCAAGCCATCAGCTGAAAAACCAAGCGGACTGGCAACATTTCCTTTAATTACTTTCATATCTCATACCTGAAACACTTAAATCTTTTGAGTGCTATTCCCTTTCTAAATTACAAATAATTTGGTGAAATCAATAATCCTTCTGTCTCATCCCAGCCGTTCATCAGATTGAGATTTTGGACAGCTTGACCAGCAGCACCCTTAATCAAATTATCAATAACCGAAACAATCGTTAAAACATTTGTCACCTTGTTGTATAGAAAACCGATGTCTGTAAAATTTGATCCAATCACATTGTGCAACTCTGGCAAATCATCCTGCACACGAACAAACGGTGTGTCCTTGTAAGAATCTTCATAAATGGCAAAGAGATTTGCTGCTGTTAGAGGCTTTTTCAATTTCACGTAAACTGTTGACATGATGCCACGATTAACTGGCAAAAGTGATGTTGAAAATTGAATATGATGAACCTGGTCATTGAAAAGTTTCAACTCTTGTACAATTTCTGGAATATGCTGGTGACAGTTCAATTTATAAGTCACGTAATTGTCATGCACGTTAACGAAATGACTTGATTCAGAAAGAGCCTTGCCCGCACCTGTCAAACCACTTTTGGCATCAACAATGATGGAATCCTCTTCAACAACATCAGCTTTTAGCAGAGGAATCAAAGCTAATTCTGTTGCTGTCGCGTAACAACCTGGGTTTGAAATGAATTTCTTGTCTTTAACATCCGTAAATTCTGCCAAAGAATATGTAAATTTATTCAAAATCTCATCACTAGTTGGTGTTTTTTTATACCATTTTTCATAAAGATAGGCTGGTAAGCGATGGTCGCCCGATAAGTCAATCACAGGAAAGTCTGCTTCAACAAATGGCTCTGCTAATTTGCTAGCTACACCACTTGGTGTCGCAAAGAAAACCAAATCTGATTTGGCCATGATTTTCTCTGCGTCAAACTCTTCGATAACCAAATCACAAACACCAACTAAGTAAGGGTATAGCTCTGACAATCGTCGACCGATTTCCTTAGTAGCGTGAATCGAAGCAATCGTAACTTTTTTATGATTATTCAATAATTTAACTAATTCTAGTCCACTATATCCAGTGATACCAACAATCGACACTCTCATAATATACACCTCTTGAATAAATATGTATTCAATTTTATAGTATATTTATTCATAAGTCAAGCGTTTTTTGCATAAATTATTAAAAAAGTACGAATTTTCATTCGTACTTTCTTTTATATAATTGAGGTTAATCAATTTTTCGATTTTTCTTATAAGCAAAATATAGAGCAATTGAAGTCATGACAATCCAACTAAGCAACACAAAAATAGTTTTATCTGTTAATTGATAATCAGATAATTCTTTGAAATATTTGGCATTTGCTCCAATAAAAGAGTATTCCATAACTGTATTAGCTGATTTAACAAATTCAGAAGAGACGGGTAAAATACTTGCAACAAGCACTAAAGTTAAACTGCAAACAGTCGTTTGGGTTTGATTCTTAGCCAAAAATGCAAATAAAAGATTTAACAAAATAAAGACAAGACTCGTCAAACTGACAACAACTAAAAATTTCCCCCACTCCATGTCTTCAATTTGCATCATAATTGGAATTAAAATACTTGCAACTAAAGAAAAGATAATTGGAAAAATAATAACCGTCGTGATATATTCTCCTTGTTTAACTCCCGATAAAATCAAACTTTTTAAATTTTTCTTTTCCTTTTCTTCTGAAATCATGGTAGAAACAAAGGAACCTGCCGTAAAACTATAAACCAGATTAAGTCCCATTCCAACAAGGAATTTATTAATTTCAGAATTACCAAAAGCAGCAAATATGCCCATGTAAATAACTGGCGAAATAATCGATAAGAGAAATAATTTATTACTCCATATAAACTGCCAACGCAACCAAAGTAAGCTCATAAACCTATTATTCCCCATGCCATTTTTTTCCTGTCAATTTAATAAAAATAGTTTCTAAGTCAGGTTCTGCTGTGTGCATACTGACAACATTGGAATTTAGGTAGCTAGCTACCTCATCTCTTGGAACAACTTTTTCTTCTCCGTTTTTATAAAGAAGATGAACATTGTCATCAACACGATATTTACTGATAATCTCTTCTGGACTACCATATTCCAAAATCTTCCCCTTATTCAATAGCGAAATCTTATCACATAATTTAGTTGCTTCTTGCATGTTATGAGTCGTCAAGAAAATTGAAATGCCTTTAGCCTTTAATTCCAATAATAACTGGTGTACTTTTTGAGATAAGGTTGGATCCATACCAGATGTTGGCTCATCTAAAAAGACAATCTCAGGTTCATGCAAGATTGCACGGATAAGTAAAAGACGTTGACGCATACCTGTTGAGATTTTTTTAGCTTTTTTATTGCGGTCTTCGTATAAATCAAGACGTTTTAATAACTCATCAACTTTAGCCATTGGGACACCATGGAAACGAGCAAAAAATTCTAAATTTTTGTAGACAGTCATGTTTTCATAAAATCCAACCGTATCACTCATGATTCCCATTTTCAAATAATCATCAGGCGTAATTTGCTCTGGATTTTTGCCAAGAATCTCAACTACACCGCTATCTTCTTTTAGTTGATTTGTCAAGATGTTAATCGTCGTTGTTTTTCCTGCCCCAGAAGGACCCAGAAAACCAAAAATCTCCCCCTCAGCTACACTAAATGATACATCATCCAATGCCACCGTACTCTTAAATTTTTTTGATAAATTTTGGACATCTATCCTAAACATAAAGGTCTCCCAACTTTTTAAATATTATTTCCATTCTAGCACAAATTTAGATTAATAAACACAAATGTCGTAAACGGTCGTTTTTTCGTCGTAAACAGTAACTTTAGTGTTTAAAATTTAAAAAATCTCCAAAATAAAAAAATTGGGTTGCACTTACCCAAGTTTTTATTTTTCAAAACACTCCTAACTTCCCAATTCGCTCGACTGCTTCAACTAGGCGTTCTGGTTCGACCAAGAGTCCAATTCTGACGTAGCTGTCACCTTGTTCACCAAATCCCTTTCCCGGTGCGACTGCGACGTGAGCTTCGTTTAAGAGTAAATCAGCGAAGCTTTCACTGTTATAACCTTCTGGCACCGGCATCCAAGCATAAAACGAACCTTTTGACTCAAAGGCGTGCCAGCCGATTTTAGCAGCAGCTTTGACAAAAGCGTGGCGTCGCTCGTCATATTTGTGATTTAGCTCTGCGATTGCCGCTTTAGCGCGCTCATCTAAAAGAGCTACTGCGCCAGCATCTTGGATAGCTGGAAAAATGCTGACAAAAAGATGGTCTTGTAATAAGTTAAGCGCCTCAATCAACTCCGCATTTCCCGCCGCAAAAGCCAAACGCCAACCTGCCATGTTAAAAGTTTTGGAAAATGTATAGAGTTCAACGCCAACTTCTTTTGCACCTGGCGTTGATAGAAAACTTGGATTTTTAAAACCATCCGCTCCCAAAGCACCATAGGCAAAGTCACTGACCACACCAACGTCAAATTTTTTCGCCCAAGCAACTAATTCTTCATAAAATGCTGCCGTTGCCACTGCTCCGGTAGGATTGTTAGGGTAATTGATATAGATAAATTTTGCGCGCTTCGCCACTTCTTCAGGAATCGCTGACAAATCAGGCAAAAAATCATTTTCTGCTTTTAAAGGAAAAGTTTCAAACTCAATTTTTCCAAGAGAAACGCTTGATAAATAATCTGGATAACCAGGGTCAGGCAGCAAAAGCAAATCACCAGGATTCATGGTGGCTACTGGAAATTCTACCAGACCAATCTTTGCACCACCAAGGACACAAATCTCTTTCTCGCTATCAAGGTCTACTTGATAATTGTCCTTATAAAATTGACTTGCTGCCTCTTTAAAATTAGCATTTCCACGAAATTGCGAGTATTTATGCGAAGCAGGATTTTTAGCAGATTCAATCAAGGCATCAACGATGTAATCGTAGGTCGGCTGATCAGGATTTCCCTGTCCAAGATTTATCACATCATAACCTTGTGCCACTTTAGCATTGACCTTAGCGACAAGACTTGCAAAAAATTGTTTTGGCAATGTTTGTAAAATATCTGATTGTGAAAACATCCTAACTCCCCCTTAATGATACAACTCTGGTTTTCGGTCAGCAAAAACAGGAATATGCCCACGAACTTTTTCAACCTCTGATAAGTCAATATCTACCGAAAAAACACCTTCTTGATTATCTGGCGCTTGCAAAATAACATTTCCTAGCGGGTCAATAACCAATGAATGCCCAGAAAAATCGTCTAACGCTCCTTGACCAACACGATTGACAGCCACTACAAAAGCTTGATTTTCAACTGCACGCGCACGCAGCAAAATCTCCCACTGTGGCACACGTTTTTTTGGCCACTCAGCTACGACAAATAAAACCTTACCCCCAGTCGCCATCAAGGTTCTCACCCATTCTGGAAATCGAATATCATAGCAAATGACACTAGCTGCCTTGACACCATCAAGCTCAAAAGTACTTTCACAATGCCCAGCCTGCAAAAAACGATCTTCTCCCATCAAGCCAAAAAGATGAACTTTATCATAATCAGCAATCACCTGACCAGCTCGGTTAAAAACATAAGTAGTATTAAAAAATTGATTTTTCTTTGCTGTCGCGACCGAACCAGCTACCAGATTAACCTGATTTTCTTTGGCAAACTTTCCTAACAAATCTTTCGTTTGCTGACCATCCTTATCAGAAAGCTCAGCCATTTGCTCCAAAGCATAGCCTGTGTTCCACATCTCAGGCAATACAATTACATCAGGTTTATCAAGCATCGCTTTTTCTAACAAAGCAAAAACTTTCCTTGCATTTTTATCTGGCTCCGCTTCGCGAATTGACATCTGAATAAGTGAAATTTTCATCATTTTCTCCATTCTATCTCTAAACTATGGAAATTTTCTGAAATCTTATTTTTTATTATAGCAGCCTGAACTTTCCCCGTAAAATAGTTATTTTAAATAAAGTCAATAGTTAAAAACTATAACAAAAAGCTCACCGTTTGGCGAGCTTTGCTTGCTTTACACTAAAAATTGTTTTTCGGCTTGAACTAAAAGTGACGTTTTATCTCCATATGATGATAAAACATTTTGAAAAGCAGACCTGCTTGCCACTATATTCTGTCCATTTTTCTGATAGAGGCAAGATAGGTATTCTAAACGCTTTTGACTAATTTTATCCAATTTCTTCAAATTAACTTTTTTAAATAAATCGCCTGACATCCTCTTGTACAGCACTACTTCTAAAGTAATCAATAGACTATAGTAGTAATTTTTATTAAAACTATCCGCTGGTATCATCTTAGTTAATTTTTGATAGCTATTTCTAACTTTTCGTATTTTTCCTTCAATAACACAGGCATAAATCAAATATAGCAAACAAGTATTTATCATATAGCTAGGAACTACTTGACATTCTATAGTATCACAAATTTGTGAAACATCATCAAAAGTCATTTCATTATAATCTTGTAACAATTGATTAGACATCTTTTGCCATAAAAGAAATAATTCATCTTTCACTAACAATTTATATATTTTAAAACCATCACTGCATAAGCCAAAAAAATTCACTGGAATTACTGTTGCTACAAACAACAATAAACTAGAATAACCAAATATTGTGAAAAAATCAATTTTAAAAAGCAAGGCAAATGAACCAAATAAGCTGATTAAAGGACCTCCAACCAGCAAGCTTAGTACTGCCTTGCCTGGATAATTTGCTATCTTATAACGATAAATACCACCATAGTACATCCAATCATTATTAAACTGAATATGAAAAACATTTTCAAAATTAAACTTGATAAAACCAACAATAAGGTACAATGGTTTTATACCGTTAACATAACCAGCTAAAAAATGACCTAACTCGTGAGTGACAACCGCCAGCATAATACCGAGATAACCTAGTACAAACGTCTCTCGTGCTGCTGGAAATATTATCATCAACAAAAATAGACCTAAAATTGTTCCACAAGCCGGTGAAAATAGTTTTTTCATTCCTAAATCTCCATTTCCCAAATTCCTGAAAATATACTAATATTTTACCATAAGATTATAAAACTATATCAAAAAGCTCACCGTTTGGTGAGCTTTCATTTATTTTCTTTCTTGCAAGGTTTTAATCAGGCTACTGAGTAGGCTTGCTTCTGCAAAGAGAATGACAATAAGTACCCAATTTACTCTTCCTTGAATGCTATTTAAAATAAGCACGCAAGTTAGAATGACTATAGTTGCACTGATTAGGGCAATTGCAAGTTTTAGAAAGATATTTTTTGATGTCATCTTATAGATTTTCTGCTACTGCTGCAAGAAGGTCAGCGATTTTAGCAGCATCTGAACCACCGGCCATAGCCATGTCTGGTTTACCACCACCACGACCTGATACGATTGGTGCCAAAGCTTTAATCAAGTTACCAGCATGAACATCTTTAGATTTGCTTGCAACAAGGACGTTTACTTTTTCACCAATAGCTGCTGCCAATACAAGAACATCAGAGTAATCTTTTTGTTTCCAGTTATCAGCAAATGTACGAAGAGCTCCAGCGTCAGAAACAGTTACTTGGCTAGCAATGAAGCGAAGACCATTTGCTTCTTTAACATCTTTGAAGACGTCGCCAGCTTGAGCTGCTGCTGCTTTTTCTTTCAATTCAGCATTTTCTTTTTGCAATTTGTGCAATTGTTCTTGCAAGCTTACAACTTTCTTAGTAACTTCTTTAAGTTGAGGTACTTTAAGAGTTTCAGCGATTGCTTTAAGGTCTTCTTCTTCTTGACGGTATGCTTCAAAGGCTTCTTTACCAGTTACAGCAAGGATACGACGAGTTCCTGAACCGATACCTTCTTCTTTAACAATCTTGAAGATTCCGATTTCAGCTGTATTTGAAACGTGTGTACCACCACAAAGTTCGATTGAATAGTCACCGATTGTTACAACACGTACGTTTTTACCATATTTTTCACCGAACAATGCCATAGCGCCCATTGTTTTAGCTGTATCAATATCAGTTTCAACAGTAATAACTGGGATAGCATTCCAGATTTGTTGGTTAACTTCTTCTTCGATTTGACGCAATTCATCTGCAGTAACAGCTTCAAAGTGAGTGAAGTCAAAGCGCAAGAAACCTTCTTCGTTAAGAGAACCAGCTTGAGTAGCATGTTCACCGATAACGTTGTGAAGTGCAGCGTGAAGCAAGTGAGTAGCTGTGTGGTTTTTGATAACACTGTGACGACGTTTGCTATCGATTTCAAGTGTGTATGTTGTACCAACTGACAAGCTTGCAAGAACTTCAACTGTGTGAAGTGCTTGACCGTTTGGTGCTTTTTGAACATCTGTCACACGAGCAACGATGTCACCTTTATCGTTTTTGATAACACCGTGGTCAGCCACTTGTCCACCCATTTCGGCATAGAATGGTGTTTTAGCAAAGACAAGCAAAGCTTGACCTTCTGAAACAGCTTCAGTACGTTCGTTATCAGCGATGATTACTGACAATGTAGAATCAAGAACTTCTTCTTCGTAGCTAAAGACTGATTCTTCAGTGATGTTTGACAATGTTTCATTTTGCATACCCATTGAACCACCCTTAACAACGCTTGCGCGAGCACGTTCTTGTTGTTCTTTCATGGCAGCTTCAAAGCCAGCGTGGTCAATCTTGAATCCTTTGTCTTCAGCCAATTCTTCAGTCAATTCAACTGGGAATCCGTATGTATCATACAATTTGAAGATGTCTTTACCTTCAACAGTGTCTTTACCAGCAGCTTTCAAATCAGCCAACAATTGGTCAAGCATGTTTGATCCAGCATCGATTGTACGTGCAAAAGTTTCTTCTTCACGACGAACGATTTTTTCGATAAATTCACGTTTTTCAAGTACTTCTGGGTAGTATGATTCCATGATTTTACCAACAGTTGGAACCAATTTGTACAAGAATGTTTCGTTGATACCAAGGCGACGACCGTGCATAACAGCGCGACGAAGCAAACGACGAAGAACGTAACCACGACCTTCGTTACCTGGAAGAGCTCCATCACCGATTGCAAATGAAAGTGAACGGATGTGGTCAGCGATGACTTTAAAGCTCATGTTGTCGCCATCTGGATCGTAAGTTTTACCAGATAATTTTTCGATTTCACGAATGATTGGCATGAAGAGGTCAGTTTCAAAGTTTGTTTTAGCCCCTTGCATAACAGCAACCAAACGTTCCAAACCAGCACCAGTATCAATGTTTTTGTGTGGAAGTTCTTTGTATTCTGAACGTGGAACAGCTGGATCAGCGTTAAATTGTGACAATACGATGTTCCAGATTTCGATATAACGGTCATTTTCAATATCTTCAGCAAGAAGTTTGATACCAACGTGATCTGGGTCAAAGTCTTCACCACGGTCAAAGAAGATTTCAGTATCTGGTCCTGAAGGTCCAGCACCAATTTCCCAGAAGTTATCTTCGATTGGAATCAAGTGACTTGGTTCAACACCAAGTGAAATCCAACGGTTGTAAGTATCTTTATCATCTGGGTAATAAGTCATGTAAAGTTTGTCTTTAGGGAAATCAAACCATTCTGGGCTTGTCAAAAGTTCAAATCCCCAAGTGATAGCTTCATCACGGAAGTAATCACCAACTGAGAAGTTACCCAACATTTCAAACATTGTGTGGTGACGTGCAGTCTTACCAACATTTTCAATATCGTTTGTACGAATGGCTTTTTGAGCATTTGTGATACGTGGATTTTCAGGAATTACTGAACCATCGAAATATTTTTTAAGTGTGGCAACACCTGAGTTAATCCAAAGAAGAGTTGGGTCGTTTACAGGAACCAAGTTTGCTGAAGGCTCAACAGAGTGACCTTTTGATTTCCAAAAGTCTAACCACATTTGGCGGACTTGCGCACTAGTTAATTGTTTCATTACATCTTTCCTTTTCTTGTTACTAAGCGATAATCGCTTGCCATAGATTGACATCATTTTTACTACTACAATTTAACAAAAAACGACAAGTTCATCTCATAGAGGGTGACGTTAGCCACGGTACCACCTCTTTTCAATGAACCTGTCATTCTTCATTTATCTGTTAAATTGTTTTTCTTAAATCAACGTTTGTAAACCACGTTACAAACTTACAATCAGAAATCATGAGTAGCACATTTTTAACTTCATCCATGGCTCGCAGCAACCGCCACTTTTCTGAATCTGAATTTTTAAAAACGATTCTCAATCTTTTTAATTGTACTGTATTTTAAGCTTCTGGTCAAGTAGCTTATTCAGCTGAATCTGTAGATGATTCAGTTGTTGATGATTCTTCTGTTGAACTTGATGAGCTTGCTTCAGAAGAAGTTGATGAAGCTTTTGATGATGAAGCTGAAGAACTTGATGATGAGCTTGTTGCATATTGTGAAAGAATGCTTGCAAAGCTGTTATCTTTAATCTTCACGTTAGCTTTATCAAGAGCTTTAGCAATAACTTGATTTTGGAAGTTTGTGTCGTTTTGATATTTAGCCATGATAGCTTTCTTCAAACGTTTTTTGTATGTTTTCCAATCAGAGTTTTTATCTGTTTTCTTAGTTGTTTTAACGATGTAGTAAGTGTATGAATATGTTGAAGAATTCATTACCTTGATAACATCTGAAACTGAACCTTCATCTTGTTTGAATGCAGCATCCATAACATCTGTTGGAAGTTTTGTATCTGCTGAGTCAAATGTGTATTCAGTTTTCTTAGCTGTTGTGTTTTCTTTAGCGATTTTATCAAAATCAGCGCCATCTGCAGTTGCTTGGTCGTGAACTGAGTTAGCTTTGTCTTCGTCGCTCAAAGCAATAACTGTAGCTGTTGTGTCAGGGTTGTAATCTTTGTAAGCTTCTTTGTAGTTTTTAGTTGTCAATTTATCTTTGGCAGCTTCTTTAACAGCATATTCAACTAACATTGAAGTGCGAATTTGTTGTTTGTAAGTATCTGTTGTCAAACCAGCAGCTTGAAGTGCGCTTGAGAATGATGAACCATATGATGAAGCAGTTTTGTTGTAAGCTTCAGTCACTTCTTTGTCTGAAACTTTGCTTCCATATTGGTCTTCAAATACACGTGACAAAATCAAATTCAACATTGTTTGTTGAGAAGATGTTGAACTTTTTGCAGCACTGTAAAAGTCTGATACAGTGATTGTGTTACCTTTCATTGTAACTAGAGCTTTTGTTTCAGAGTTGCTATTTGTAGCAAGGTAAGTGACGCCTGCACCGATAAGAGCTGATGCTACGGCAATAGAAACACCTTTAAAAGCCTTGCTTTGGATCATTTTTGTAAATCCTGATTTTTCTTTGTTGGCCATTGATATTAACTCCTTAATTTGTCTTTAACCCCATTAGTATATCACATTAACTTAAATATTGCTTAATTTTACAGTTCTACGTCTTCTGCGTTTTTTCGAAGCATTAGCAAGCCATCGCTAAGTGGCAACAAGGTTGCTGTCAAGTTTGGATTGTCTAATGTTGAATCGAAAAGATGTTGAAGACCACGGTAAATTGTTCGTTGACCACGACGCACTTCTTCAATAGGTTTGACAATATCTCCACCTTGGAAGACATCATCAAAGACAACGACACCGCCAACTTTTAAGCGTTTTAATACTTCTGGCAAGAAAACGATATATTTTGATTTTGCTGAATCCATGAAAACAAAATCGTACTCATCTTCAAGTGTTGATAATGTATCAACCGCGTCACCTTCAACCAAAGTAATCTGATTGCGTGTGTCGTATTTTGCAAAATTTTCTTTCGCAAAAGCAATCATTTCTGGGTTGCGGTCTAGAGTAGTAATTTTAGCTTCTGGTGCATTTTCTGCCATCAATAATGCTGAAAAACCAATTGCTGTACCGATTTCCAAAATATTTTTGGGTTGCATTGTCTGCATCAAAAATCGGAAATAAGCTACAACTTCGTGCTGAATAATTGGAATATTTTCTTGATGCGCAAAAGCTTCTAATTCAGCTAAAAAGCCATCGTTTTGCTTTTGACGTGTTCGCATGTAACGCAAAATTCCCTCTTTAACAACGGGACGTCGCATATTGTGATTTGCTGTTTTTGAATATGATTTAACCATAACTCTTATTATATAGCAAAATAAAGTCGATGTGAATACTTAGCTTTTCTTTTACGCCTTAAAAAGTGTGATAAGTTCTGATAAGTTTGCTATCTTTTGATTATTTTTTGAATCTGGTTGACCAAGATTGATTGACTTGACACCTGCATTTTCAGCTGCTTCCACATCAATACGACGGTCGCCGACATAATAAGTACTTGCTTTGTCTAAATCATACTTTTCAACAAGATAATCGATCGCTTCTGGCTGTGGTTTACGAGCAAAACCATTTGCTGAAGTTACCACTTCTGTGAAATATTTTCGAACACCTAGTCTTTCTAACACATCATTAGCTGTAATCCCTTTGTGCGTGTAGACAAAATGCTGAATTCCCTTTTGCCACGTTGCCTCAAGCACACAAGCCAAATTCGGCATAGGCTTAATCATATGGTCACGCGCTTCTTGTTCTTTTTTAAAGAAACTTGATAACTCTTCAAAATTCAACTGCTCCTGTGCTGCCACTTGATACAAGAGAGCTTTTACAGATTCTTTGATAATAAAATCCATCACCCACTCTTCATCAAAAGTTAAGCCATAATGCGCATAAGTAACCTTCAGAGCCTCGCCGATTGCCTCATAAGAATCAACCAAAGTTCCATCAAAGTCCCAAATAAATGTTGTCGTCAATCTACCTCTCCAATCTAATCCAATAACGAGCCAATCGATGTCCATCTTCTAATTCAATAATGTTTTCTAAGTCGCCGCCAGCTTTTTCAATGGTTTTTCGACTGGCGATATTATCCTCGCGTGCTGTGATAAGTACAGGACTAATGCCACGTTTAGCATACTGCTCAAGTGCAAAGTTAAGAAGTTTGGTCATGATTCCTTGTCGTCTAAAATTCGGTGCTGTTTGATATCCAATATGCCCTCCAACAGTGGCTAGATTACCTTTTTCCAGCTGCCAACGGCAAGCAATACGCGCAGCAATCTCGTTTTTCACAAATGCATAATAAGTTGTCACTGTTGAATAATTAGGATTAGCAGCTTGTGTTTCTTGTGTTCTGCTATTTTCCACAAATGTTTTAAAATCACCAATCTCACATGTCGTAATAAAGGGATTATCATCATTTTCTAAAGCTGTCTGAAACGCACGAAAGGACGTTTCATCACCAAAATCTATTTTTCTAATTTCCATACTAACACCTGCTAGATTTTTTCTATTATAGCATAAAACGAGGATGGAATTTCCAACCTCGCTTAACCAATTACAAGTGTGCACCTTTTTCTACTAGAGCTTCTAATTCATTCAAGCGCTCTTCAAAAATCTTAAAGGCTGCATCTAAATAATCACTGCTTGTCATGTCCACACCAGCTTTTTCAATAACCTTAAGTGGATAATCAGAATTACCAGCCTTGAGATAGTCAAGGTAACGGTTGATGTCATCTGATGTACCGTGAACTACTTTGTCAGCTAGATAACTTGCTGCCGCAAAACCTGTCGCATATTGATAAACATAGTAATTATAGTAGAAATGCGGAATACGTGCCCATTCGTATTGAATTTCTGGATTATCTTCTTTGCTGAGTCCGTAGTATTTTTCGTTCAAGTCAGCATAGATGCCATTGAGGTATTCACTCGTCAAGACTTCACCATTTTGGTCAGCTTTATGGATAATGTCTTCAAATTCAGCAAATTGTGTTTGACGGAAAACAGTTCCTTTGAATCCGTCCAAGTAGTGATTCAAAATTGCAAAGCGTGCTTTGTCATCATCAACTTCTTTTAGAAGTGTTTCTGTTAAAATGTTTTCATTCGTCGTTGAAGCAATTTCAGCCAAGAAAATGCTGTAATCACCATAAACATATGGTTGATTTTCACGAGTAAATGTAGAGTGAAGACTGTGACCAGTTTCATGTACCAAAGTAAAGAGATTATCAAGTGTATCTTGCCAGTTCAAAAGCATAAAGGCGTTTGTATCATAAGCTCCGCCTGAATAAGCTCCAGAGCGTTTACCTTTGTTGACATGAACGTCAATCCAGCGTTCTGTGAAAGCTCGATGAACACGTTCTGAATAATCTTTACCAAAAACAGCCAAAACCTCTTCTGCTTTTTTCAAGGCTTCCTCGTAAGTAAAACTCATATCCATTTCAGATAAAGGTGTATGAATATCATACATTTTTAAATTATCAAGTTTAAGAACTTTCTTGCGAAGTTCCACATAACGATGAAGCAATGGCAAGTGGGCATTCACACGCTCAATCAAGGTATCATAGACAGATTCAGGAATGAAGTTTGCTGAAAGAGCTGCTTCACGTGCTGATTTGAAATGGTGAACACGAGCATCAAAGTTATGAACTTTTACATTTGTTTGAAGCGTTTTGGCATAAGTATGTTGATATTGTTCATATGTAGCATACATAGCCTCGTAAGCCGCTTTTCGAACGTCACGATTTTTTGATTCCAAAAGACTAATGAAGTTACCGTGTGTTAGTTGAACTTCATTGCCCTCATCATCCAAAACAACAGGAAAGACAATATCAGCATTATCTAAAATTTCGAAAGTCTCTCCAGCTGCACCAAAGATTTCGTGTGCACCTGCTAACAACTCTTCTTCTTTTTGTGACAAAACGTGTTCTTGACGTTTGAAAAGTTTTTCAAAGAAATGAGCATAAGCTGAAAGTGCTGGTGTTTCAGCCACAAACTTGTCGAAATCATCTTGAGACAATTGCATCAATTCTGGTTCATAAAATGCAAAAACTTCGCTGTATTTGGCATAAAGTGTTGTTGCTTTTGCTTCAAATTCTTGGTATTTAGCAACCGTTGTATCTTGGTCATTTTTCATTGACGCATAGACATAAACTTTTTCCAAACGACGTGACAACTCAAGATAGCTTTCAGTAATATCTAGCAAAGACTTACTTGATTCGATCAAGTGTCCTTTAAATTTTTTAGCATCTTCTAAATCTGAATCAAGCTCAGCTAACGCTTCTTCCCAAGCATCATCTGTCGCAAAGACAGTACTCAAATCCCATTTATACTTTTCATCAATATGACTACGATTATCTGACATCATTTTCTCCTTTTCTGGGCATTATTAACCATTCTACCATAATATGCCGGTGGGTAAAGCGTTTGAATTCGTTTTTGACCTTGATTTTGATAATAAGCCTCAAAAGTCTTGTAAAAGGCTGTCAAATCCTGCTCAATCTGACAAAATCCTTCCTTAAATTCAGGTGGTTTCACTTGCGGATAAAATTCCGACAAAGATTGAGTAAGGAGATTTTTTCCCTTTAAATATGCCTCTTCTTGACGTTTTAACCAACGAGAATTTCGAGCGATGAGCTGCTTTTGAATGTAAGAAGTTATCTTTAAATCTTGAGTGACTTGATATGCAGACAATGTTTGTCTTTGGTAAGGAAGTCGTAAAAATGCCATGACATCAGCCGAAAAGGCACACGACTTTGTCAAATAATGAACCTGCCCGTGCAAATCCTCATAAATAAGATAATTAAGCCGTATTTCTGATTTCTTAAAATCTAATTCCCACATGTGAAAGCCCATATTCTGTGAAAAATAAAGAAACTGACGATGTAACGGTGTCAAATGATGACGAAGCCACAATTTCTCACCTAAAAGCCAGAGGACAGAATAGCCTGCATTTTGATATGAAGCCGTCCGTTGTCTGAGTCGTTTTTCTGCTAAACGTGAACACTGCACCTCAAGAGCTAACTTGTCATTCACAAATAAATCTGCCACCTGTCCTAGTTCAGGCAAAATCTTTTCAATAACAACTTCATCTGTTCGTGAAATGCTGCGATACAGCCCCGCTTTTAACCCTAGATGCTCGCTGCTTTCATTTTCACTGTAAAAATCACAATTTTCTAAAGAGACATGAGCAAAATGCGTCCGCATGACCGTACCATTTTTGAGACGAACTGGTGAGTGGCAAGCTGGACAGTAAAACTCTTGACGTTTTGGGATTTCATCTAACAAAGACACTAATTTTCCATTTTCATCAAGTGCAGACAGCATAATGGACCTCCTATTTTACTATTCGAAAAAAATCCTGAAAAACTTTGGATTAATCCAAATAATTTTTCAAGATTTCTTTTTCATTTATAGTTAATTCACGATAGTTTCCTGTTGGCAAATCACCAAGTTCAAATTCACCAAAAGTCATTCGTCTGAGGTAGGTCACCTTGACGCCATATGCTAAAAACATTTTCTTAACCTGATGAAATTTTCCTTCTGCAATCGTGATATAAGCAGAGCTTTTTTCAGAACTTGACTCGATAATCTCGAGTTTCGCAGGTTTACAAACTGTTCCATCATCAAAGGTCACCCCATTTTCAAAAAAAGCTGGCGCATCTTCTGCTAAACGTCCATTAACTTCGACGTAATAAGTCTTTGTGACATGGTATTTTGGATGAAGCATGCGGTAGCCAAGTGGACCGTTATTAGTAATCAGAAGAAGCCCTTCCGTGTCACGGTCTAATCTTCCAACTGGATAGAGTTTTGGCACTCGATCGGATTCTGCAATCAAATCAATCACCGTCTGATGTTCTTTATCGGAAACCGCAGAAACAACACCTGCTGGCTTATTTAAAATGAAATATTTTTCTGTAGACAATGTAACCTGTTTTCCTGAAACAGTTATCTCTTGCAGACTTGGCTCAACGTTCAAGTTGTCTGCCTCAGCTAGCCTGCCATCCACATAAACCTGACGACTTCTGATGAGTTTTTTGACTTGATTTCTTGAACCAAAGCCCGCTTGTCCTAATAATTTATCTAAACGCATGCTCTTATTTTACCATGTTCTGAAACATTTTTTTAGTCTAATTCACTCGCTGCAGCCTCATCAACAATTACTACAACATTGGGATGATTTTGAAGAACGCTTGCTGGCAAATCTTCGCTGATTGGACCATTAATCATTTGATTGATAGCGTCAGCTTTATCCTTGCCATAAGCCATTAAAACAACCATTTTTGATTGCATGATTGAGTGAATTCCCATTGAAATAGCTTGTTTTGGCACTTCTTCCATGCTGTCAAAGAAACGACTATTTGCTTCAATCGTATCCTGCGTTAAATCAACGATATGTGTTGTCATGTCAAATGGAGTCCCCGGCTCGTTAAATCCAATATGACCATTTCGCCCAATTCCTAAAATTTGAAAATCAATTGGATGCTCAGCGATAATTTGATCATAATGCTTAGCTTCTGCTTGCAAGTCTGTAGCTAAACCATTTGGCAAAAAACTTTTTTTGAAAGGTTTGTATTGGAATAGATTTTCCTGCATAAAATGGTGATAACTTTGGTCATTTTCAGCAGCCAAACCAACATATTCATCGAGATTAATACTTGTCATTTCTGAAAAATCAAGCTCGCTATTTGCTAGCTCATTATAAAATGACAAAGGTGTGCTACCGGTCGCAAGACCAAGTGTCTTAATACCATTTTCAATTTCCGCTTTCAACAGTTCAAAAGCTTTTTTTCCACCTTCAACTTGATTATTAACACGAATTACTTTCATAAACACTTCCTCATTCTTACTTTTTGTTTTTTTGGTATATACCACTTATCTAAAATCATTATATGGTATATACCAATTGTTGTCAAGAAAAATGATCTAAAAAAAGCCTGAGAACAAATCTCAGACTTTGATTTTTTATCTAGTTCCAGCTAACTGCCCTAAAAAGTCACCAACATAATAAGCAAACAGCGCAGCAATTAAGCCAATCAGTAGCGTTCTAAAAATTTCTTTGAATTTGCTTTTCTTTGTTATCAAAGCTTTGACAAATCCAAGTAAGGTTAGCGCTAGCGATACTAAAATACAAGCCATCATGAAAGTGTGAACTTTGAAAATACTAAAGACGTTAATCAAAAGATAAGACAAAAGAGGAATCAAACCAAAAAAGATAAATGAAACAAATGTTGCACCTGCATTTTTTATGGCTTTACCCTTAACCACTGATTCTTCAGTCGTCGAGCTCAGATAATCACCAACAGCCATTGAAAAACCGTCAGCTAGTAGATTTGAAAAACCAAGTATAACAATTGGTGTGATACCAAGATTTCCACCGACCGCACCAGCAACAACCGCAAAGGTTGTTACAATACCATCCATACCACCGTAAACAATAGATTTGGCATAATCTCTAATGGCGTAATTACTAAGCTCCATAATGTGTCTCCCTTTTTAATCAAAGCTGAAATCAATTCCAATCGCTTTCATTATACCACCCCTTTAGAACCATTACAATTTAAAAATTGGGAAGATGACGGAAAAGATTTCTCGTGTTATAATGTAAAGTTGAGAATATAATTATTAAGGACATATTATGAATACCAACGATTTTGATTTTAATTTACCAGAGGAGTTAATCGCACAAACTCCTCTTGAAAAACGAGACAGTTCTAAACTTTTGGTTATTGACCGCAATACTCACGAAATGGTCGATGCGCATTTTGACCACATTCTTGATGAGCTAAACCCAGGTGATGCACTTGTCATGAACAATACTCGCGTACTTCCAGCTCGTCTTTATGGTGAAAAAACTGAAACACACGGGCACGTTGAACTTCTTCTTTTGAAAAATACTGAAGGGGATAAATGGGAAGTTCTTGCAAAACCAGCAAAACGTCTTCGTGTCGGAGCTAAAGTTTCTTTCGGTGATGGACGTTTGACTGCTACTGTCGTTGAAGAATTGGATCACGGTGGTCGTATTGTTGAGTTTGATTACGACGGTATCTTCCTTGAAGTTTTGGAAAGCCTTGGTGAAATGCCACTTCCACCGTACATTCACGAAAAATTGGATGACCCAGATCGTTACCAAACTGTTTATGCCAAAGAAAATGGCTCTGCTGCAGCCCCAACTGCTGGACTTCACTTCACCAAAGAATTGCTTGAAAAAATTGAAGCAAAAGGTGTAAAACTTGTCTACGTCACTTTGCACGTCGGACTTGGAACATTCCGTCCAGTTTCTGTTGACAATGTTGAAGAACACGAAATGCATTCTGAATTCTACCGCTTATCTGAAGAAGCTGCCCAAACACTTCGTGATGTCAAAGCTGCTGGCGGTCGTATCGTTGCTGTCGGAACAACTTCTATCCGTACACTTGAAACAATTGGTTCAAAATTCAACGGCGAAATTAAAGCTGACAGCGGTTGGACAAACATCTTCATCAAACCTGGTTACGAATTCAAAGTAGTTGATGCCTTTTCAACAAACTTCCACTTACCAAAATCAACTCTTGTTATGCTTGTTTCAGCATTTGCAGGACGTGAATTTGTCCTTGAAGCTTACCAACACGCTATCGATGAACGCTATCGTTTCTTTAGTTTCGGCGATGCTATGTTTGTAAAATAATAACTGTAAAAAAGAACTTCGAAAAATCGAAGTTCTTTTTTTACTCTTAATCTGCCATGTTTGTGTAAACATCTTGGACGTCATCGTCATCTTCAAGTTTATCAACGAGAGTTTCCAAAATGTCTGCTTGTTCTGCATCAA
Source organism: Streptococcus equinus (assembly GCF_049393735.1). Classification (GTDB taxonomy): domain Bacteria; phylum Bacillota; class Bacilli; order Lactobacillales; family Streptococcaceae; genus Streptococcus; species Streptococcus equinus_G. Next base: position 587,136 of record NZ_CP185946.1, on the reverse strand, counting down.
GGCTAACGTAGTTTTGTGGAATCATGCTAAGTTGAGCTTGTGCAAATTCAAGATTTTGTGCTTGCAAAGCTTCTTTAACAGCTGGAAATTCTTTTGGTTCAGTGAAGATTTCAAAGGCATCATCTGATGTTTTCAAATCTTCTGCCCCAGCATCCAAAATCAACTCAAGCATGCTATCTTCGTCCAAGTCCAAATTTTCACGGTCAATGACAATGTAACCTTTACGGTCAAACATGTAAGCAACTGAACCAGTTGAACCCATGTTACCACCATTACGTGTGAAAATAGTGTGCATGTTCGCATCTGTACGTTTTTTATTGTCAGTTAGTGTGTGAACGAGAATAGCAACTCCACCAGGTCCATAGCCTTCATAAGTGATTTCATCATAGTTTGTTGTATCGCCAACATCAGTTGCCTTTTTGATAGCACGATTAATGTTGTCTTTTGGCATGTTAGCCGCACGCGCTTTATCCAAAACCATGCGAAGGCTAGCGTTCATTGATGGGTCGCCGCCACCAGCTTTAGCAGCTACAAAAATTTCACGTGACAATTTATTAAAAATTGCTCCACGTTTAGCATCTGCTTCACCTTTTTTGTTTTTAATTTTGCTCCATTTATTATGTCCTGACATGCAAAATTCCTCCCTATTCCTTGCTATTATATCATATTTGCGACATAAAAAGAGGATAGAGCTGTGCCTATCCTCGTAGATTAGAGAGTGCTATGATAATGATACTTAATCAGCAACTGCTGCTTGATATAATTCAGCAACTTTTGCCCAGTTAATAATGTCAAAGAAAGCTTTGATATAGTCTGGACGAACATTGCGATACTTGAGATAGTAAGCATGTTCCCAAACATCAAGAGCAAGAATTGGTTTCTTACCTTCTGAGATTGGATTGTCTTGGTTGGCTGTTGAAGTCACTTCAAGTTTGCCTTCTTTGTTCACCACAAGCCAAGCCCAACCTGAACCAAAACGTGTAGTTGCAGCTTTTGTAAACTCTGCTTTAAACTCATCAAATGAACCAAATGCAGCCTCAATCGCAGCTAGAACATCTGCTGTTGGTTCTTGTTTTTCTGGAGATAAGAATTCCCAGAAAAGTGAGTGGTTAAGAGCACCACCACCGTTGTTAATCACTGCTTGACGAATGTCAGCTGGAATCTTGTCAACATCTGCCAAGATAACTTCTAAATCATCTCCAAGTTCAGGATGTTTTTCAAGAGCCGCATTGGCGTTTGCTACATAAGTTGCGTGGTGTTTATCATGGTGCAATGTCATTGTTTCTGCATCGATGTATGGTTCAAGAGCATCGTATGCGTATGGTAGTTCCGGTAAAATAATAGCCATGCTAGTTACCTTCTTTCTCTTCGTTATTTGTTATCATCATTCTATAGAAAAATGGCAAAGCTAGCAAATTATTTGACTGTTTTTTAGTTCCTTTAACGATGCTCGTGAGCGATTTTCAAAATAGCAACATCAAAGAGATAATCTTTATCATAAGTTCCAGTCTTTATAGCATAATCCGTCTCAATCAAAATAGCGATAGCTTTTTTCAAGAAAGTCATAGAAAGAGTACGCGAATCACGCACAGCAAACTTAACTTGATAAGGATTGACACGGCGTCCAAGATAATCAGACAAACTAACAACCATCTGCTGCTCTGTTTTTCCTTGGCTGGCTAAAATGCTGACCTGTAAAAATGTGCGGAATTGACCAAGCATGATGGCAATGAGCTTGATTTCATCTTCACCTTGAAGACGTAAATCGCGAATCAGCTCACGCGCCTCATCGATTTTGCCACTCAAAACAAACTGTGTTAAATCAAAAATATTATCTTGAAGTGTTTTTGGAATGGCTTGATTGATGTCTTCTGCTGTGATGTGTCCGTCTTTTTTATAAGATTTCAAAAAGGCAATGTTTTTCAAAATCTCGCTGAAATCATAATTTGATTTTAAAAGCAAAGCCTCAAAAACACCAGAATCAAAGGTAAGATTTTCTTTGTGTGCTAATTTTTGGAAATATGTTTTTAGCTCTGCTTCTTTCAATTCACTCGCTTCAAAAATCTTGGCATCTCGCTTAAGAATCTTTACTAAACGACGTTTGCCGTCCAATTTCCCTGGTGCAAAAATAATCAAACGTGTCGTGTCCAAAGGATTTTCAAGATATGCCTCAAAACGTTTAAGCGCCTTATCATCCAAATAAGACTTCTTAGCTGTCGTGATGTCGAGTAAATTATCAAAGATAACCACCTTTTGGTCAGCAAAAAATGGCAGACTTTCAAGGTCCATTTCCGCATCTTGATAATCGACCTCAGCCATATCAAAATAAGAATAAGTCAAGTCATCCTTATCATAACCAACACGTGCCATCATACGCTCTTTCAGCTGAGAAAATTGTCCCAAATCCTCACCTGTCACCACCGTAATCAAACTAAGATTTTCTTTTCGTAATTTATCAATTTCTTCGATTGCAATCATAAAGATATTATAACAAAACTGCTTTCTTTTTAACACAATCACCAAAAAAAGTTTACGAAAAACAAGCTCACCTCACTGTTTCGATTTTCCAGTGGTTTAATCCTCTAAAGCGGATAGCGCCTTGTTCGTCTGTGCGGTAAATGGTCATGTTTTGTGCTCGGAAGCGTTCAAGCGTTTCTTGGTGAGGGTGTTTGTAACGGTTATTTTGCCCTGCGGAAATCAAGGCAATTTGCGGTGAAATGTGAGCTATAAATGCTGGGCTTGAAGACCCTTTTGAGCCATGGTGTCCTGCTTTTAAGACATCAACTGGCAGATTAGGATAAGTCGCCATCACCTCACGCTCGCCCTCTTCTTCCAAATCTCCTGTAAACAGAAAATTTTTACCAAGAAGTTTACCATACAAAACCACCGAATCATTATTACCACCATCACCAGTCTGGCTCGGATAAAGCACTTGCAGGTGACTTCCCATAATCGGCAGACTATCTCCAGCAGAGACTGCGCGAACCTTGGCTTTCATGGCTTGTAATTTCGCCACAAAATCTGGCTTTGTCAAACTTCCCTGACTAACCAAAACTTCACCAATTTTCACCTGCTTTGCCACTTCCAGCATATCTCCCATGTGGTCAGTATCCGTGTGCGTCAGAACCAGCTGGTCAATTTTTCCAACGCCACGACTATTAAGATAAGGAATTAAAGTTCGATTGGCATTGCTATCCGTCAGCCGCTCTTGCCACGCGCTCTTTTCACTAAAACTCACCTTTCCGCCTACATCAATTAGCAGCGTATGCCCCTTAACATCACGCACAAAAATACTATCTCCCTGCCCAATGTCAACCACCGTCACTTCGTTTTCCAGCGGATGCTTGATTTGGAAAAATAGCAGGGCTACAAAGCTGACAAGACAAAACATAATTTTCCTTTTCTGCCTGTAATCATAAAGAATACCCAAGCTAAATAATAAGAATATCAAGATACCAATACTTGGTTTTCCAAAAATAATCGGACCACCAAGGAAATTCTTGGTCTGTTTTATCACATCTTCTAAAACGATAAAAAAGCTATTAAAAATTGATAATCTCACGAGCGGCGAAAGCACGAAAATAACTGACAGAACTGGCAACATAAGCGTATCAAATGCCAATGAAAAAATAGCTGTCAAAAGAATAGACATCGGTTGAAAAACTGAAAAAAAGTAAATCAAAATTGGTAAGCTACCTAGTGAAATTGCCAAACTTTCTACGATTTTCTTCTGATAACTTTCAAGTTCCTCAAAATCAATAAAACTTAGAATAAAAGCATAAGCAAATGACAAAATGCCTCCCGTTGTCAGCAGGAAATTAGGCATAATGCAGAAAAGAATCATCATGGTCAAAGCAAGATTATCCAGTCGCTTAATGCCAATATTGCCTAAGCCTGACTGAATGAGACTTCGAACAACTGACACTGAAAATCCTGTCAGACCAGCATAGACAAGCGAAAAAGGAATTTGAAGAATGTCAATATAATCACGCCTTAAGCCAAGTCGCAAAAAGAAATAGCGAAAAACACCAACAAAAAAGCCAACCTGCATGCCGGAAAGAGCAAAGAGGTGAATAATCCCCAAACTCGTGTAAATATCGCTCATCTCATCAAAAGATTTATCCAGATAACCAAACAAAAGTCCAGTCATATAATGCTGCATGGGTGCTGGAAAATTTTGCTGGATACTAACAATACCTTTTCGCCGCAAATCATGCAGCCGCTCAGCAAAAGTCAAAGAAGTTTGACGGCTCATCCCAACAATTGAAGAAAGATTTCCAATGCGATAAATACCTTCATGTTTAAGATAGGTCCGATAGTCAAATCCACCAAAATTACGCTGGGGTGTTGCTTTCTCCAAGTCAATCTCACCAGACAAAACGACCGTTTTATTAAGACTTTTAAAAAATTGCTGCTCCTTTTCTGACTTCAAAGTATAAAAGAGCTGATAAGTCTGTCCAGCCTCCTTTCCTCTAAAAGACAGCAAGTCACCATTGACCGAAATCGTGTCTGGAATCATCTGAATTTTTGATAAATGAGCTGGCGCTACTTTGTCCGCTTGCTCTGCTCGCTGATTTTTAAGACTAAAAAAACTAGCAAAGCACATCAGCATTATCAAGGTTTGCCACAATTTTTTAAAACCATAGTTTTTCCATAAGCAAACCAAGGCTAACAAAAGAAAAACTAGACACCAAAAGACCTTTAAAAAGCAAAAATAATAAACGAGAATGAGCAAAAAAGCCAATTGAATTGGCTTAATGGGAAAATGTTTAATCAACAGTCACCTCAACTTTTAACTTCTCTAAGGTCTTCTCACCAATACCTGACACATTTTTCAAATCATCAACTGACGAAAATCCACCATTGCTATCACGATAATCGATGATGTCTTGAGCACGTTTGGCGCCAATACCAGAAATCGTCTGAAGTTCTTCTAAAGTCGCGGTGTTAAGATTGATTTGTGCTGAGTCCACATCTTGCTGTGCTCCACTAGCCGCTGTATTTTTGATTTGAGACGGGGTGCTTGCTGATGTGACCTCTTCACCAACTCTTGCCACGTAAATCACTGCTTCGTCCGCTACTTTTTCAGCTAAATTAACAGATTTCTTATCAGCATCATCTGCAAATCCGCCAGCTAATTTGACCACATCTGTCACACGACTACCTGATGTTAATTCATAAACACCTTCTTTTCTGACAGCACCTTTGATATCAACGAAAACCTTACCTGATTCTGACTTTGAAGCAGATTCTACTATTTTTGACTTGGATGTTTCTTCCCTACCTGCTGAAAAGCTAGTGCTCAATGCTGGTAAATCATTTTGCACTTCAACTTTGGGGCTTTCCATACTAGACCAAGCAAAGAACATCACTAGCATAACAAGTACTGTCCCCAAAACCGCTGTCAACGTTTTATGTTCTAAAACTTTTTCTTTAATCTCTTCAATCATCTCACTACCTCACTTTTTGACACTAAAAAAGACTCATACGAGCCTTTACTTATTTATTCGAAAAAGCCCAGCAAAATCGCTGAGCTTTTATAAATTATTTCATTTTACGGTGTTTATCTGGATCCCAGACAAAGCTTGCAATGTAACTAAAGAGAAGTGTCAAAAGCACAACAACAATAGCAACTAGCCCAAGTGGGATACGATAAATATAAGTTAATGGATTTGGTTTTTTATTGATGTGGAAAGTTGCATTTTCAGCATCCAAACGGTCAAATTCAGTTTGAATACGGTTAGCTACTTCTTCGATACCTTCATCGTTCATGCGCTTGATATCAGAAATATCGATTGGATTACCGAAGTTCATGTCCACACGTTCACCAGTCAAAAGACCTTTTAATTGCATTGGTCCTGCGTAAACAACAGGCATGATTTTAACCTTAGCCATTTTAGCAATGACTGCTACGCCACCTTTAACGTCTGTAGAATGGCGGCTTCCACTTGGAAACATGACAAGTGAGCGATTGCTTTTTCGCAACATATTGATAGGGTATTTAATGGCTTTTTGACCAGGATTTTCACGGTCGATTGGGAAGGCACCACACATACGAATCCACCAACCAAAAATACGATTTTCAAACAATTCTTTTTTAGCCATAAAAATAAATTGTTTTGGTCGCGCAGCAAATGCCATGTAAACTGGATCCCACCATGTACGGTGAGGGGCAACCAAAATATAATTTTCATCTTTACTCAAGATTTTGTCTTCATTGTGATAGTGAGCATTACCGTTGATAATCCAAAGTAGGAAAACCACTAGCCCGCGTAAATAAGTATAAAACACAGATTTACTCCTTTTTTTCAATCATTCCATAACATTGTACCATTCTTAAGCGGTTTTAGAAAGTAAAAATTAGCCGGCTTGCTAGTGAGAACAAGCAAAATCTGCTATAATAATTGCTATGACTAAATCAATTTTAAAAGAAGGCGAGCGTATTGATCAGCTCTTTTCGACAGACGTAAAAATTATTCAAAATAGAGAAGTATTCAGCTATTCTATCGATAGCGTGCTTTTGTCACGATTTCCAAAGATTCCTTCACGTGGTTTAATCGTTGACCTTTGTTCTGGCAACGGTGCCGTTGGACTTTTTGCAAGTACTCGTACCAAAGCGCCTATCATTGAGGTAGAGATTCAGGAACGTTTAGCAGACATGGCAGAGCGTTCAATCCAGTTAAATGACCTCGGTGAGCAAGTTCAGATGATTAACGATGACTTGAAAAATCTTCTTAACCACGTGCCACGAACTGGTGTTGATTTGATTCTGTGCAATCCACCGTATTTCAAAGTGTCAGAGACATCAAAGAAAAATCTCTCTGAACATTACTTACTTGCAAGACACGAAATCACAACCAACCTTGAAGAAATTTGTGATATTGCGCGTCACGCTCTCAAATCAAATGGTCGCCTAGCTATGGTCCATCGACCAGATCGATTTTTAGATATTATTGACACATTACGCCGATATAATCTAGCTCCTAAGCGTATCCAATTTGTCTATCCAAAAGTTGGAAAAGATGCTAACTTACTTCTTGTTGAAGCTATAAAAGATGGCTCTACTGACGGGCTAAAAATTCTTCCACCACTCTTCGTTCACAAAGAAAATGGCGACTACACTGACGAAATTTTTGAAATTTATTATGGAAAAAACGGCAAAAAAGACTAAAAAAGCTTACATGTATGTGGTTGAGTGTTCAGATGGCACTCTTTATACTGGTTATACAACAGATGTCGAGCATCGTATAAAGACTCATAATAACGGCAAAGGTGCCAAGTACACTCGAGCAAGACGACCAGTAAAACTCATTTATCAAGAAAGTTTTGATAGCAAAGAAGCCGCCATGTCTGCCGAAAGTTATTTCAAACAGAAAACACGAAAACAAAAATTAGAGTATATAAAAGAACACACTTTATAAAAAAGTGTGCTTTTTTATGAATGTAGTAATTGGTAAAGAGCTCCAAGAAGATTGGCATCATTTTTAAAGGTTGTCGGCACAATTTTAGGACGTGTCAAAACGTGTTTAGTCACATCGTCCTCGTCCAAAAGCAAATCATACTGGCGATTAATTTCATCAACTAGAATTGGTTGCGAACTAATTCCGCCTCCAATTGCAAAACATTCTAAATCCAAAGTCGTATGAACGTTCAAGATAATCTGAGCAATTGTCCGGCAATAATCTTCAAAAATAGCAAGAGCTTTTGAATTTTTACCATTGATTGCAACAAATGCTTGCTTTCCATCTTTTTCATCAGCATTTCCAATCGCTTTGTTAACAGCAGAAATCATCCTAACAGCCGAACCCAAACAACCACTGGTACGTTTAAATCCTTTATCACGAAGATTCAATGCCAAAAAGCTCAATTCACCAGCTTGAAAATGCGATCCATTTCGAAGTTTGCCATCTAAAATCAAGCCGCCACCAACACCAGTTCCTAGAACAATAACGGCACCATCCCTGACTCCTTTTAGACTGCCTTGCCACACTTCTGCAAGTGCTGCAGCCTTGGCATCATTGACAACAGCTGAAGGTAAGCCAAATTTTTCACGAATTCTATCTTTAAGGTGAATGTCTTTCAAATAAGTCAGTGCACCACCAATATGTATAATCCCTTTTTGCGTATCTACACGACCAGGAACACTGAATGCTATGCCATCAATAGTAGTCTTGTACTGTTCAATAATGCCATCAATTACCTGCCAAAACTCTTGGCCATTATCAGGTGTGTGCGTAGAATTCTTTTCAATTATTTCTCTTTTATCGGTAATCAATGCGTATTTTATGCGTGTTCCACCAACATCAAAGCTCAAAAAGGTAGCCATTTCTTCTCCTTAACTATTTATACTATTTCGAATTTGTCTAGCATTTTGACCAAAACTATCTTCCAAAGCACGGTTCATCGACCTTAAGCCACTAAATCCATGCTCTAAAGCAATACTTGTAAAACTATCATTCGTTTCAATCAAACTATCACGCGCCCGTTGAGCACGAATATTTCTCAAATATTCTCCCAAAGTTACTCCAAGATGGTTTTTAAAAAATCTAGCCATATATGAACGTGAAAGATGACAAAACTCTGCCAAATCCTCTAAGTGGATATCATCTTGGTAATGCTGCTGCAAATATTCGTCAATCTCTTTAATGCGCTCAGCAACTTGCAGACGGTTATCTCTGTGAGCCACAGAAAAATCATCCACTAAGAAAAAATCGATTAATATTTCTAAAGCTTTTAAAATTCCAAGATTTAATTTTAAATTTTTATCAGACCTGTCAGAATGACAATCTAAAACTATTTTTTCTAGAATCTCTTGAAGTTCCTTATACGCCCTTTTTTGTTCTGCTGAAAATCGTTCTGGATGATTAATGTCAAAACGGCTATAAGCAATTTTTTCGCACTGCCCAATCAAAAAAGGATAGGGATAAGTTATTGTCAGAGCTAGGTTGGAGTCTTGCTTGTGCTTTAAAACACGAATACTATGAACTTCTTGCGTGTTAATCACTAAAATCTGACCAGAGTGCGTTTGAAAATTTTCACCTGCGACATAAAACTGGTCAATCGAACCTTTTAGGGTATAACTCAGCTCAACAGCCCTATGCCAGTGTGGTGAAATGTAAGTTGAATCCTGATTATCATGAACGATTAAAAAAGAAAGTAGTCCTTGGTTGGGATTGATAACTTCATGCTGACTTTGTTCCAAAAAATACCTCCTGATAAAAAGAATTCACTCTTAAATTTTTTCTTCTTTGACATTACTAACGTGAAGTTTATGTACACTCACGTAATGAGCTACCGCATAAATTGTGATAAAAGCAAAGCCAATTGCTGAAATCAGCAAAGTGTTGCTTGCAGCTGTACCTAAAAAGCTTGAAAGAAGCCCCATAATACTTGGTGACAAGAAACAACCAACATTTACCATGACAAGAACAATTGTTGTTGCCAAGTTAACAGAATTTTGAGGAGCTGCCCAACCAAGCCAATTATACATATATGGTACCGCAAATCCAAAACCAATACCACTAATAACCATAGATAAAAGCAATGTAAACAGATTATGAGAAATCGCTATCACAAAAAATCCTAAAGTCACTAACAAAAAACCAATTGGAAAAATTTTATCACGCAACTTCTTAAAGAAAAATCCAAATGATGCCCCAATCGGAATTCCGACTAAAGTTGAAAATCCTGCGACCATGGCTGCTGTCGAACTTGTCCCGATACCATTTTCGATAATCATATTTGGCAACTTATAGCTCATTGGCAAATAAAACATGAAAATAAAGAACATCAAAACAGCGATAAGGATTACCTTACCATTGACAGATTGTTTTTGAGTATTAGCATTTTGTACTGCTTGCCCACTTTCTTTTTTCAAGGGTACAAACAAAGTAAACAGAATCAAAGCTGGAATAACAAGGAAATAAATCACAAAAGCAGCGTGCCAGCTAATTGTGACTAGGTATCCTACCAAGAAAGAGGAAATCGCTGCACCAATACTGCTCATAACATTTTGAAAACCAAGCATCGTTGCACGCTCTTCCTCATTGTCATCGTAAAATTGAGGAATCAAACTAACTGCCAAAGAATTAAACAAACCAATCCCTGCACCAAGTAAAAAACGTGAAATCAAAATCGGTGTAAAGGCTGTCGCATACATTGGAAAAGTTCCAGCTAGTAAAGTAATCACCAAACCAGTCAAAACTGTCGGCTTTTGTCCAAAAATACGAATCAAAAAAGGACTAATAAATAAGCCAACCATAATTCCAAAATTTGGAACAGTAGCAAGCGTTTCAACACCACTCTGACTCACACCTGGAAATGCATCATACATCAGTGGCAAGGCAGCAGAAATCTGCGGTGCTATCATCAAAAAAAGCGAAATAGAAAGTAAAGATATTTTAAAAGATAATCGATCTTTCACTGGTTTCATAGCTGAATCCTCCTAAAACATGTAACTACTAATCAAAAGCCTTGCAAGCGCTATTAAATTATTAACAATTTCTATTATAGTCACTTAGATTCTTTTTAAAATGATGATATTTACCAGAAAAAGGCGCTCAGTAACCTTTTTAGATAATTTCACTAAGTGATTAGGTCACTAGACGCCTATTTTTAGATAAGATAATACTAGATTTTCCACTTTTTTTAACTTAAAATCAAATTATAAAAAATAGAAATGAGGCCTCAAAATGGTAGTTAAAGAAGAGATTTTAAAAGCTGCTAAAGCTATGAATGCAATTTGTAAAGAAAATGATGACAAACGTGACGCAGGATTGCCACACGACATTCCTGAGGTAGAACGCTTTGATGACATCGCTTATGGACCAAAGGAAAAATGGAACCTCCTAGACATTTACCTTCCTAAAAATCGAGGTGAAAAAGTTCCAACCATTATCAGCATCCACGGTGGGGGTTGGATTTATGGAACAAAAGAAACCTACCAATTCTTTGGACTCAGTTTAGCTAAAAACGGTTTTGCTTTTGTCAACTTTAACTATCAACTAGCCCCCGAAGTTGAATTTCCTGGTGAACTTGATGACGTCAACCGTGCCATGCACTGGGTAGCAAAACATGGCAGTGAGTATCATTTAGATTTAGATAATGTTTTTATCATTGGTGACAGCGCTGGTGGGCAAATGGCTGTGCAATATCTAACTATTCTTACAAATGATGAATTCCGACAAAAATTCGGATATGAAAAGCCTGATTTTACTGTTCGAGCTGCTGCAATCAATTGCGGCGCAGCATTCCTTAATCTTCCAAGTATGATTGAAGGAGCACCGCAAGCTTACTTTACAGACAATGTGTTAGAAACTAAAAAGGATATGCTTGAAACTGAAGAATATATCACACAAGATATTCCACCGCTTCTGCTCACAACAGCAAACCAAGATTTCATTCGTGACTGTACTGTTCGACTAGATGGTTTCTTAACTGCTAAACACATCGACCATGTTTTTCGTAGTTATGGTACACCCGAAGAACCTAAAGCTCATGTCTTTAACTACAATGTCAAAGACCCTATAGCAACAAAATGCAACTTAGAAATTTTAGACTTCTTCAAGCAATATCTTGCTTAATTTTCGGTGCCTCTGCTATTTTGCAGAGGCTTTTTTATGCAAAAAAACACCCTGCGCAAGCAGAGTGCCTCAGTTATTATCTTTCACCTTTATTTCGGATAACAAATCCAGGTTTCTTTTCACTTGAAGTGCGGTGTGGGCGTTTGTTATCTTTATTTTGGAAATCACGTTTGTTCTTAGATGATGTACGTTTGAAATCTCGGTAGCCATTATCACGGTCATCACGTTTACGGTCACGTCCACCACGACGATTATCACGACCACGACCGTTATTGCGTCCACCTTTACGGTTGTTGAATCCACCACCTGAAGGTTTAAATGGTAATGGTTTTTCACGCGCAATTTCAACTTTTGGAAGAGTTTCAGGGTCTTTCACTGTTAAGCTCAAAATGTAAAGAGCCAACTCTTCAGGTGTGAATTCTGCTGCCAATTTAACCGCATCACCCTTGAATTTATCAAAGCTGTTGCGGATTTTTTCATCAGCAAAATCACGTTCAATTTTCTTAAGAGCAACTTTTTTCTTAGCTTTAAAGGCTTCATCAGCTGTAGCTGGTTTCAAACCTTTCATGCGTTTTTTCGTCAATTTTTCAATAATTGACAAGTAACCCATTTCGTTTGGTGCTACAAAAGTGATAGATTGACCATGTTTACCTGCACGACCTGTACGACCAATACGGTGAACGTAGCTTTCTGGATCTTGTGGAATATCGTAGTTATAAACGTGTGTCACACCTGAAATATCAAGTCCTCGTGCTGCAACGTCAGTCGCAACCAAGATGTCAATATTATCGTTTTTAAAATCACGAAGGACACGAAGACGTTTACCTTGATCAAGGTCACCGTGGATTCCTTCAGCTCGGTAGCCACGCAATTTCAAACCACGTGTCAATTCATCAACACGACGTTTTGTACGTCCAAAGACAATTGACAATTCTGGTTGGTCAACGTCCATAAGACGAGTCATAGTATCAAATTTATCTTGTTCTTTAACACGAATATAGTATTGATCAACAAGATCAGTTGTTAATTCTTTAGCAGCTACTTTAACGTGTTCAGGATTTTGCATGAATTTAACCCCGATACGTTTGATTGCTTCTGGCATTGTAGCTGAGAAAAGAAGCGTTTGACGTGTTTCTGGTACACGACTGATAATAGCTTCAATGTCTTCTAAAAATCCCATGTTAAGCATTTCATCTGCTTCATCAAGAATCAATGTTTCAACATGTTCAAGTTTTAAAGCTTTGCGTTTAATCAAATCAAGCAAACGTCCTGGTGTACCAACAACGATATGTGCACCTGAGCGAAGAGCTTTGATTTGTTTTTCGATACTTGAGCCACCGTAAACTGAACGGACTTTAACTCCTTTTTCACGACCAAAGCGGAACAATTCTTCTTGACCTTGGACCGCTAATTCACGTGTTGGCGCAATCACCAAAGCTTGAACAAGATTGCGACTTGTATCGATTTTATCTAAAGTTGGAAGACCAAAAGCAGCTGTCTTCCCAGTACCAGTTTGCGCTTGTCCGATAACATCCTTACCTTCCAATGCCAAAGGAATTGTCAACTCTTGGATTGGTGATGGCTCAACAAAGCCTGCTTTTTCAACAGCAGCAAGGATTGCTTCCGATAAGTTAAGTTCTGTAAATTTCAAATTTTTCTCTTTTCTAAAAGGCAGTGCGAAGCTGCCTTATTAAACTTTAATTTCGTTGTTTAACAACTTTTCTAGTGTAACATATTCTAGAACAAAAAGATAGGAAACAGGTCCATTTATATCATTAACACGCTTTCATAAATCTAATAATTTTAAATTTTCTGTAAAAAATGTTTTTGACAGTTTTTGAAAGAATTTTAAGGTTTCTTTAAGGATTGATACATATAATATAAACATCCTAAAACTTTTCTTTTTCATAATCTCAAGAAAACAGCTCTGATTCGTCAGGGCTGTTTTTTTATGCCAAATCTTAAGTAAAAAAAAGCCTGAGCTAAACTCAGACTTTTTATTTATTACATTTTTTCTTCTAGTTCAACTTCTGGGTATTTATCTGCGAACCAACGAAGTGCAAAATCATTTTCGAAAAGGAAAACTGGTTGATCAAAGCGGTCTTTAGCCAAAATATTTCGGCTAGATGACATGCGTTCGTCAAGATCTTCTGGTTTAATCCAGCGAACAGTCTTTTTACCCATTGGTGTCATGATAACTTCAGAATTGTATTCATTTTCCATACGGTGTTTGAACACTTCAAACTGCAATTGACCAACGGCACCAAGCATGTAATCACCAGTTTGATAGTTTTTGTACAATTGGATTGCTCCTTCTTGTACCAACTGTTCGATACCTTTGTGGAATGATTTTTGCTTCATAACGTTTTTAGCAGCAACTTTCATGAACAATTCTGGTGTGAAGGTTGGTAGTGGTTCAAATTCAAATTTATTTTTACCAACTGTCAATGTATCACCAACTTGGTAAGTTCCTGTATCGTAAACACCGATAATATCACCAGCAACGGCATTTTCAACATTTTCACGTGATTCTGCCATGAACTGTGTCACATTTGACAATTTCACTGATTTTTTCGTACGAGCAAGATTCACGCTCATACCACGTTCAAATTCACCTGAGACGATACGCACAAAAGCAATGCGGTCACGGTGACGTGGGTCCATGTTAGCTTGGATTTTGAAGACAAATCCTGAGAAATCTTTATCGTAAGGATCGATTTCATTACCTTCAGTTGTTTTGTGACCATGAGGTTCTGGAGCAAATTGCAAGAATGTATCAAGGAAAGTTTGCACACCAAAGTTTGTAAGGGCAGAACCAAAGAAGACTGGTGTCAAATCACCTGATAAGATAGCTTCTTCTGAAAATTCATTTCCTGCTTCTTCTAACAACTCAACATCTTCTAAAACTTGTTGGTAGAATGGGTTGTTAGCAAATAATTTATCACCATCTTCAAGCGCGGCAAAACGTTCATCACCTTTGTAAAGTTCCAAACGTTTGTTGTACAAATCATAAAGCCCCTCAAATGATTTCCCCATACCGATTGGCCAGTTCATTGGATAACTTGCAATACCAAGTACTTCTTCCAATTCTTCCAAAAGATCAAGTGGTTCACGACCATCACGGTCAAGTTTGTTGATGAAAGTGAAAACTGGAATATTGCGGTGTTTTACAACTTCGAAAAGTTTTTTCGTTTGTGCTTCGATACCTTTGGCAGAGTCAACAACCATGACTGCGGCATCGACGGCCATAAGTGTACGGTAAGTATCTTCAGAGAAGTCCTCGTGCCCTGGTGTATCAAGGATATTAACACGTTTACCAGCGTAGTCAAATTGCATCACTGATGATGTTACAGAGATACCACGTTGTTTTTCGATATCCATCCAGTCAGATTTTGCGAAGTTCCCTGTTTTTTTACCTTTAACAGTACCAGCTTCACGGATTTCTCCACCAAAATAAAGTAATTGTTCTGTAATTGTCGTTTTACCAGCATCCGGGTGACTGATGATGGCAAATGTACGACGTTTTTTAATGTCATCTTGAATTGTCATTTTATTTCCTTATCACTTTTAGTAAATTCTTAAATTACGATATCACAGTTTTAATTAGTGGCTACATTGGTCCACTCCTTTTTGCAATAGAAAAATAGAGTCATGGGACTCCATAACTCTATTATTATAACTAAAATTAGTCGCTATTTCAATATTTGTCCTCTAGCTTATCTTCAGAAAGCGCAAAATAATTTAGCAATAAAATGCTACAAATTTGAACAGTTGCACCATAATGTTCCATCGTATTGATAGAGAACGTTAACAAGAAAAGTAAGCTATGGAAAAGCGTGAATTTTTTTCCTTTCAACTGGACCAGTAAAAAGATTGGATACAAACAAAACAGTATAATACCTTGACGCAAAAGCGAGTCGACATAGAAACTATCGTCATACATTGGAATACCATTAATTTCTGTAAAAGTTGGAATATTTCTTGGCATCCAATTCAGGCCGAATTGTTCCAAATAAGCATGTCCAATTCCAACTCGTCCGGTAAATAAGTGATTTAATGTAACAAAGATAGGATTATCAGGTGTAAAATATCGTGGCAAAGCAAGACCGAGTGCAAACATTCCAACTAAAAATGGCATAATAGCGTATCCTGAGACCTTGACCTTTGATAAAATTGGCTTCAAGAAATAGCATAAAATAATTGCTAGAGCAATAAAGAATGAAGTTCTTGAATCAGTGACCGCAAAAACTAGCAAAGCCGCTAGCAACATGACTAATCCACCAGTAAAGTTATAAGATTTCTTAATCAATGAAAAATCAAAAACTAAGCTAATGAAAAACATGCCAAGCGAATTCGGATGCATAAATCCATAAGAATGTCTTACTAAATCCTTATGACCTCGATACATTATCATATCATCTATAACATGCCCATTATAAGCAAATAATACCAAGATTCCTACAATCATCTTGAAATAGAGCAGTGCTTTAATTAGCTTATCGTCATCTTTATCAACACTTACGGACAGTAAAAAGAAGAGAATCATATTCAAATCATCTACTGCCGTGTCGAGATAGTCTGATGTTGGCAATAAAATCAGAAAAACAAGTGCAAAAATTCCAGCTAAGATTTTCTCAATTGAAAAGCCTGTTCGACGTAAGTTCCACAAATAAATTGCAAAACCACCAATGATTGACACGCTAGACATAAACAAGAAAAACGGTTGTGGAAACGGATAGCGTTTTAAAAACCACGCTAGAAATAAGATACAATATTCGATGAAGTACAACACTCGATAAGCGAGAAGCCACTCTTCATTTTTATCCCTAAATACTTTCTTTACCATCTACTACTATTTTCCTTCCAATGCTTCTACTACTTTAGCAAGATGCATTGAATTACTTCCTTTTAGCAAAATTTGGTCAGCTGGTTGCAAAACTGCTTGAACTGTTTTTAACATGTCGTCAAATTGGTCCTCATCAGCTGTTTTCTTGAAGTAATATACTTTTCCAAGTGGGAACATTTGACTAGCTAGTTGAGCAAGCTCTGCAATATCTTCCCCGTAAAAAACAAGTGTATCAAGTACATCTGGTGACAAACTCATAATCATACGCTTATGAAGTTCGACAGATTGTTCACCAAGTTCTTTCATATCAGCAAGTACAGCAATTTTTTTACCACCTTCGTTAGCTGGAATTTTAGAGAATGTTTCTAAAATCAAACGCATTGCTGTTGGGTTAGCATTGTACACATCTGATAAGATATCTGCACCATTTGCTGCTTTTTTCCATTCCGTACGATTACGAGTCAATTCAATATTTTCAAGAGCCTCTACGATATCATCATCAGAAATCGCGAGCAATTTACCAACATAGGCTGCTACCATTGCATTTGTAGCGTTGTATTTTCCTGGTACAGGAAGCGTAATTGGTCGATCAATGACATTTGTTGTAAAAGTCAAAGAATCCTTGCTTTCTTGCAAGTCATTCACAGAAATCTCTGCGCCATCACCAAATCGAATAACCATTTGACCTTCTGGTAAGTAAGGATCAACAATTGAATCTGCTGGTGCAATCAAAATACCATCTGAATCCATACCGTCGACGATTTGAAGTTTACCTTTTGCAATCCTATCACGACTACCAAAAAACTCTAAGTGAGCTTCACCAATCAATGTCACAACACCGATATGTGGTTTAGCAAGTTCTGATAGAAGATGAATATCACCCATGTGATCTTGTCCCATTTCAAGGACAATCTTCTCAGTATCGTCAGGCATGTGAAGAGCTGTGTAAGGCAAACCAATTTCATTGTTATAGTTTCCTTGAGTCTTGTAAGTTTTGTATTCTGTTGATAAAACAGCCGCAATCATATCTTTTGTTGTTGTTTTACCATTTGAACCAGTAACTGCGATGACATCAACACGTTGTTTTTCAAGATAATAGCTTGCTAACTCTTGGAAAGCCTGCAAACAATCATCAACTAAAATATAAGGATGACCTTCTACTTTGCGTTCTGAGAAAGTAGCGACAGCTCCATTTTCAAAAGCTGTTTCAATAAAGTCATGTCCATCACGCGCACCCTTTAGAGGTAAGAACAAATCGCCTTTTTCAATCTTGCGACTGTCAAATTCAATTTGTCGCAGGGGAACGTCATCAAACTCCGAAATAGTATTTTTAGCGCCAACAACTTTGGCGACTTCATGCAATGTTAATTTCATTTTCAATCCTTTTTAATTTTTTAAAAAATCTAGTGTTAACGCTTTTTATTATACCATATTTTATTAATCATGCAGCGATTTTTATGGTACAATGTAACTGCAAAGCTTGTTTTGCACAGAGTAGATGATTCGCGTTAAGTGTGTGTGAATGGGATGTCGTCACACAACGAAGCAATTTGCGCGGTGAATCGTTGCATCCGCTGTTATTTTTTAACAGCTCCAGTTTTATGTTTAAAAGGAGCAATCATGAAAAACTTTTTTCAAACCCCTAAACCTACCCCTAAGCGTTTAGTCAGCTTAGCTATGCTGATTGCGCTTGCTTTCATCGTCGGGAAATTTTCAATTCCTATCATTCCACAACAATTAGTGGTTAGTTTGACATTTATCGTCAATACCATTATCGGAATGATTGCAGGTCCTATTTGGGGATTTATCAGTTTGGCAATTCTTGATGTCGTTGATAATCTCTCAAGTGGCGAAGGAAACTTCATCATTTGGTGGACATTGATGGAAGCTGTACAGGGCTTTTTCTATGGATTTTTCTTTTATGGTAGAGAATTACGCTGGTCAAGCAAAAAAGATTGGATTCATGTCACACTTGCGACACTTGTAACCATGCTAATTGGAACCTTTATCTTTACACCACTGCTCATTCAGATTTATTTTGGTGTTCCATTTTGGGCACAGTATGTTGCTGGACGTTGGTTAAAAATCTTTGAAATTCCACTTCGTATTATCATTACAATGCTTGTTGTTCCGAGACTGCAGCGCATCCCAGAACTACGCAAGCTTGCAAATCTATAAACAAAAAATCTCAGAGAGTTATCCCATCTCTGAGGTTATTTTTGTACAGTAAAAAAGCACCTCAAGGGTGCTTTTATTTTAAATCAAATGACTTTCACGTTTTTCAAACATTTCTTTAGCAAGCTCAACTAGTTTCTCAACTAAATCTGTGTAAGCAAGCCCCATGTTTTCCCAAAGAAGTGGATACATTGACCATTGTGTGAAACCAGGCATTGTATTCAATTCGTTGAGGTAAACATGTCCATCTTCTGTCAAGAAGAAATCACAACGTGACAAACCACAGCCACCAATAGCACGGAAAGCTGTTTCAGCGTAGCCACGCATTTCTTCCATAATTTTACTATCAATATGCGCTGGAATATCCATAGTAATTTTGTTATCGATGTATTTAGCGTCGTAATCGTAGAAAGCAACGTCTTTAACAACTTCACCTGGAAGAGTTGTTTTCACATCAGTATTTCCTAAAATACCAACTTCGATTTCACGGGCATTGACACCAGTTTCAATAAGAATACGGCTATCATATTTAAGGGCAAAGTCAATTGCAGAGCGAAGTGCTGCTTCATCTTCAGCTTTTGAAATACCTACTGAAGAACCCATGTTAGCTGGTTTAACAAAGACTGGGTAAGTTAATTTGTCATTTACTTCTGCTACAGCTGCATCAAGGTCAGAACCTTCAACATATGTCACGTAAGGAACAAGTGGCACACCAGCAGATTCAAGAACGTGTTTTGTAGCAATCTTATCCATTGCAATACTTGATGACAAAATGTTAGTTCCGACATAAGGCATTTTAAGAACTTCTAAGAAACCTTGAACAGAACCATCTTCTCCCATTGGACCGTGAAGAACAGGGAAAACAACTGCCCCTTCTTCATAAATATCACTTGGTTTAATTTTTTGACTTTCAACAACAGTGTCGTTAGTCATCAATTTTTCATCGTCAGCAGGTTTGCTTGAAAATTCTTGTGTTTTGATAAAATCACCAGATTTTGTGATGAAATAAGTTTTCACAAAAAATTTGTCATAATTAATCGCACGCATGACGCTTTCAGCTGATAAAACAGATACTTCACGTTCTGCAGAACGTCCACCATAAAGTAAAACAAGCGTTTCTTTTGCCATAAACTTTAACTACCTGAACAGAAAACATACCAAGCTTGACCAACGCTCAATACATTTCTCATCGAACCGAGCAACTCCACCAAATAAGCTAAAACTCGGTTCAAGTTCAATTCCTTTTCTATTACAATTTCCTACTTATGATACCACAAATAAAGCCACCTTTCAAATCACCTTAAGTGTTTTGATGATAGAAAATTTGACAAACAAAAAAGCAGCAAATCGCTGCTTTCTAAACCTTAATTATTGACCAATGTATACTCTGAATCATCAATATCCAGTAATAGTCTTTTTCTCAAAATAAACCGCCATCCATCTATTGAACCAATCATTTGGATCTGTTTTTACATTGGACGTTAATTGATAAGCATTATAATCTGTTTTAGGAGTACTTAACAATGGCAGCGTTACATCACTATTTTGGGGAGCATTATATAATATACTATACTGATAGGATACTTCCTTAAATGATTTTGTTAAATCATTATTCACACTCAAGTAACTTTGAACAAATAGAATCGTTAAAAGTAGTGAAACAACAAATACAGATTTCCTAATTCTCTGATTTAAAATATTTATTAAGCTAAATAAAACAATTCCAATAAATAATACCGCACCAAAAAAAGTTCTTTTTGGGGTTTCTGGAGATAAAACTAATGCAAAAATCGATGTGAAATGCCCAATAGCTAATACGCTTAGCAAGCTGATTGTTTCTTTAGACAGCTGTATTTTTTTAATAACTAATATAATAAGTAAAATAATTATTAAAATATAAATTAACCAGTAATTCTGAATTAAGCTATCTAAAATCAGTCTAAAATTATTTTTTAAGACATCAAAATTCAGTGCCATCTCACCACGTTTTTGTGACCCTGGAGATTTTATCATCAATAAGAATCCTAATCCACCAGTAACTAAACTTCCTAATCCAAATATTGTTCCTTTACTTTTATAAGGATAGTGAATAATCAAGTACAGAAATGCCATTAATAAAATTGCCGGCGATGAATTTTCATTGCACGCTCCAGCTAAAAAGCCCAAAAACATAATTCCGATTCCCTTCAAAACCGAAATTTCTTTATTAGCTATTAATATAATACATTGAAAATATGCAAGATAAATCACACTAGTCCATAAATAATTTCCTGAACCAGAAACCCACAAAACAGATTTTCCTATTTCTGGAAGATAAAACCATAAAAAAATAAATAATAATAAATAAGTGATTGGGGTAATTTTAACAACTTCTTTTACCTTGCTGATAGAAAGCAGAAGCAACATTAATATTAAATAAACAAGTGTGTTAAAAATATCAAAATATATCTTTTTAAATTGTAAAAAGAATTGTACTATTGAATGAGCCACAAAGCGACCATTCCATAATTTCCAATGATTGATTTGAGATTTCACAATTGAAAACAAACCATTAATGCGTTCAGGATGAGGGTTTGGCATATATCCCTGATACACAAAATGATAAGTATAATCATCTGATGTAAATAATGTCAGACGATTTAAGTGAAAAATTAGTGATGCAAAAATAATACTCATCCCTAAAAAGTAAAGATATCGAGTCATTCTAGAGTTCAACTTTATCTGTTTATCATCATTTTTCAAAATTGCAATCCAATACCTCTCTAATATAACAAATTATCGCATTTTTATTATAGCACATTCTTTCAAAGTTAAAATAAGGCATAACAAAAAAGCA
Organism: Streptococcus equinus; assembly: GCF_049393735.1. Classification (GTDB taxonomy): domain Bacteria; phylum Bacillota; class Bacilli; order Lactobacillales; family Streptococcaceae; genus Streptococcus; species Streptococcus equinus_G. Next base: position 565,697 of record NZ_CP185946.1, on the reverse strand, counting down.
GCAAATCGCTGCTTTCTTAGTTTATAATTCTGTTCGATTTTCAATGGCACGAAGTAGGGTCACTTCGTCAGCATATTCGATGTCTGAGCCAACAGCTAGCCCTCGCGCTAAGCGTGTTACTTTGATTCCCGCTGGTTTTAAGACACGTGAAATATACATAGCCGTTGCTTCTCCGTCTGCTGTTGCATTAGTTGCAATGATGACTTCGCTCACTTCACTATCCATCAAACGTGTGATTAATGATTTCAAATTAATATCATCAGGTCCAACGCCATTCATCGGTGAAATCAATCCATGCAAAACGTGATAAAGCCCATGATATTCTTGAATTTTTTCCATGGCAGAAACATCTTTTGAATCTTCAACGACCAAAATCACTGAACGTTTTCGAGTTTTATCAGTACAGATACTGCAAGGGTCATCATCAGTTAGATTGCCACAGACAGAACAATATGTCAATTCACGCTTAGCTGATAACAAATTTTTAGCAAATTCATTCACATCTTCGTCAGACATTCCAATGGTATAGAAAGCTAAGCGAGTCGCTGTTTTAATCCCGATTCCAGGTAGTTTTGTAAAACTATCAATTAATTTTGCAATAGGTGCTGGATAAAGCATAACTTCTCCTTTCGATAAAGTCACGAGCCGACCGACATAGGCCGACTCGCACTCATTTTATTATTGATTTGCGTAAGTTGACATATACAGATTAATAATGTCACGCGCGATTAATTGGTTAGGGTGACTTTCATCACTTGTCAAGTGAGGAATAATTACTGCTACTGCAATTTTAGAATCATCACTTGTTGAATAATCGTAAGCAAGGACACTTAAGTTAACAGTTGTAATGACGTTACCATTATCAACCGCATAAGTTTCGGCAGTACCTGTTTTACCAGCGATAGTAACATTTCCTCTCATGTGAGTACCAGTTGCATAACCACTTGTACTATTAACTACTTGGTAGAAACCTTGTTGAAGTAGCGCCATTTCACTATTTGAAATATTGACCTGGTTCAATACATTAGTCTCAATAGTTTTAGACAATGTTCCAATTCCTGTTGTTCCATCATTATCATAAACACTATCAACCAAGTGTGGAGCAACACGTTTACCACCATTAGCTACTGTTGCAGCATACTGAGCCAATTGCATTGGTGTATATGAATCATACTGACCAAAAGCTTCTGTCAAAACATTACCTGCCGAGTAATCATCTGAAATGTAACCTGTTGTTTCAGGAAGGTCAATACCAGTACTTGTACCAAGACCATACTCAGCATATGTTGCACGAAGTTCTTCCATCGCTTCTTTCATACCATCAGTCGAAAGCGCCATGCCAGAATAATAATCTTGTCCCATCATTTTAAGAGCAACTTGAACCATGTAGGTGTTTGAAGAATACTCAAGTGCTTGAACAGCTGTAATATTAGTTGCACCGCTACCAGTAAACCAAGATTTGATTGCTGGAGAACCAGCCAGGTTGATTGATTGGTCAGCAATGACTTGGTTGCCAGAAATAGCATTATTTTCCCAACCAGAACTAATTGTCGCAGCTTTGACAACAGATCCTGGTACAAAAATATCATTAATAGCACCTAGTGCATCCAGAGTAGTTGTCGCATCCCCAGTCTCATGAGAAAGACCAGCCATAGCTAGAATAGCACCTGTTTGTGGATTCAAGGCAACCGCATACGCTCCTTCTGAATAAGTCGCATAGCCAGCCGCAATTTCAGCACTGTAATATTGATTTAAAATATTTTCAACACCAGATTGGAACTCTGAATTAACTGTTAATTTCAAGTTCTTACCAGCTTTCCCCTCGCTGGTTACCTCATCTGAAACCACGCTACCAGTCTTGTCTGTTATAATTTTACGGACAGTGTGTGTTCCTTGGAGCTCGTCTTCATAGGCTTTTTCAAGATAAGATGTTCCAACACGGTCATTCATAGAGTAACCTTTAGCAAGATATTCTTCTGCTTCTTCAGCTGGCAAACCTGCTTGTTTTGAAGAAACCGTACCGATAACAGATGACAATGAACTTTCTGATGTCTCACGATCCCAATCAGTCGCGATTGAAATACCTGACAATTTTGAACGGTTAGCTGTGATATAAGCAATTTGCTCGTCTGTTAAATCCCCAGTTGTCAAATTAACTGTACTAAATGTTGAAGCAGCGTTCATTTGACTAAAAATGTAGACCAGTTTCAATTCATCTTCAGAATAATTAATCTCATCATCAGTCACTGATTTTACAGCATTTGCATAAACCTTAGATTCCGTTAAATTATTACCGTAGTTATCATATTTTTCTTTGTCCGGCAAACGTTTAACCACTTTAGCATAAGTATCAGAATCAGCTAGATAATAGTCTTTTTTCTGACGAGTAGTTACGTTTGTCTCTGTAAAATCTACCAAAGTTGACAAAGTCTTAGCAAGTTTTTTCATTTCTTCAGCGGTAATGGTATTGCTACGTGTAAAAGCAACAACCTGCTTAACATTATTAGAAACCAATAGGTTTCCCGCCGCATCAAAAATCTGACCACGTGGACTTGATGAAGTCACCTTGTAGGTAGTTGATGAATTTAGCTTATCATCGTAAAAAGATTTATTTAAAATCTGCATCTGCGCTAATCTTAAAACAATAATTGAAAATAAGACGACGATAACCGCAAAAATCAAATAAATGCGTTTTGTGATACTAGTTGTTTTTTTGACAATTTTAATCTTGCCCAATCTCTTCTTAACTGACATTCTTTCCTCACAATTAAAAGCTTCGTTTTATATTTTATCACAATTTGCCTAAAAGAGAGTGGCTCAGAATGTAAAAGTTTCACTTTTTTACATATCCTTTTTTCAAGAAAAAATCAGCTCATTTTAGATATAAAAAAGCGAGGAATTATTCCATTCCTCACTAACTTAAAATTATTTTGCGTCAACTGAAAAATCAACGCCAACTTTATCACGCAAGAATTTCCAAAGGAAATATGCAATATAAAAATCAATCGCCCCGTGAACAAGAGACCCAACACCAATCAATCCAACTAATGACCAAACATATGCTGCTCCTGTATGTGCGCCAGCAGTCAAGACCAAAACAACAATAAATTCAGCTAAACCGTGTAAAATATTTAGAAACAAAACTAAACCAAATGTCAAGGCTGGTTTTTCAAGCAAAGCTGGACGTTTTTTGACCAAAATAGCACCAACTAATGCAAAAAGTAAGTGCGATACTGCTCGTAAAACAATGACAATCGGAAAGCCAGCTAACAAGAATCCAAGACTTGTTCCAAGCGCAACCAGTGCTGCCACTTGTGGTGAAATAAACATAGCCATAAACACTGGAACATGACTAGCCAAAGTAAACGATGCTGGACCAATAACAACCTTAACAGGCATAATCATTGGAATCAAAATTCCAAAAGCAACTAAAATTGCTGTAAAAGCAAGAGACTTAGTTTGATGACGTCTCATATGGAAACTCCTTTTATTTATATATGATAATACCTGGTATGATCCTCAATTATCACCCAGGTACTGAAGATAGCTTTAATCAATTAACCAAAGGCAATTTGACGTTTTTTTGAAATTAGTTAATTGACCTTGCCTATTATAAATAAAAAAAGAACAGGTGTCAAGACACCTGTAGTTGCTCTAATTTGATTTTAAAAGAATGCCTTTGTCAGATAAAAGTGCTTTGATTTCTTCAAATTCATCTTTTGAATGACATGACAATGTATGTGTATGAATACCTTCTGTTAAAGATGATAAAAGTGTCGCATTAGAATGCTCAACCTTGTCTACAAAATTATCAATATCCTCTTTGCTCTTAATATTAAGTGGTGCCGTTAACATCCCGTAAACCGGATGTTCAACCTCCACATCAACCATAATACCACCTTTAGAAACCACACAGTCCAATTCTTCTTTCGTTCTTTCTGGGCCGTGTTGACAAGCAATCTTCCCAATAAATTGATGCGAGTAAAGTGCTTGTGACAAAACATATCCTTTAGGTGTTGAAATCACATCATGGTTGGCTGCTCGAAGTAAAGCAACGTCTCCAACGATGATTTGACGACTAACACCAAGCTGGCTTGCTAAAGTACTGGCTGAAATGGGAACTTGTGTCTGACTTAAAATATCAATAATTTTTTGACGGCGCTCTGCTGCTTTCATAAAAGCCCCCTTTAATAATTTAATACTTACTACTAATCATACCATAAAACCTTGAAAATATAGAAGAGGTATGACTTAATAAAATATTTTCGTAATAAAAATCTAAACAAATTCAAAAAAAGCACCCTAGGGACTAGCCTAGAATGCTTTCATATCAAGGGTTTTAAGCCTTATAATCTTGTATCAGATTATTTACCCAAGAAGTATTCGTCAGTAACGTTCAATTTTTCGTCAAATTCGAATACAAGTGGTGGGAAGTTAGGGATTTCAACATCCATAATTTCGTCATCTGACAATTGTTTGATGTGTTTTACAAGAGCGCGGATTGAGTTACCGTGAGCACCTACAAAGACGTTTTTACCATCTTTAAGAGCTGGAGCGATTTTATCTTCCCAGAATGGAAGAGCGCGTTCCAAAGTAACTTTCAAGTTTTCAGCATCTGGAACAACTTTGTCGTCAAGGTTAGCGTAACGACGGTCAGTGTGTGCTGAGTATTGGTCATCTTTAGCCATAGCTGGTGGCAATACATCGTAAGAACGACGCCAGATGTGAACTTGTTCGTCACCCCATTTTTCAGCTGCTTCAGCTTTGTTTTGACCAGTCAAACCACCGTAGTGACGTTCGTTCAAGCGCCATGATTTTTCAACTGGAACCCAAAGTTGGTCAGAAGCTTCAAGAGCAAGGTTAGTTGTTTTGATAGCACGTTTAAGAACTGAAGTGAAAGCAACATCGAATTCGATTCCTGCTTCTTTGATCAATTTACCAGCTTCAGTAGCTTGTTTAGTTCCTTCTTCTGTAAGGTCAACATCAGCCCAACCAGTGAAAAGGTTAGCTTTGTTCCATTCAGATTGACCGTGGCGTGCAAACACTAATTTTACCATTAGATAAAGTCTCCTTTAAAATAGTCCAAAGGCTATAAATACACAGCGAAAAATAGATATTAACCTTTTTTCTGAAAACAGATATACAATTAAACTATTTTTGGCTCAGCATTTTAACCAGTTTTTATTACGACCGATAAGTCGTTTACCTTTACTATTCTACCCAAAAAGCTGTAAAAAAGCTAGTATAATTGCTAATTTTCTCTAAAAGAGTCCTACTACTTTTAAATAAAAAACGACGATAGCATCAATTTCTCATCCCCAAAAGGATATTCTGAAAAAGATGTTATCGCCATTCCCACTTTCAAAAGAAAGTGTAGCTTTCTATATGATTAAAGCTATTATAGTTCAAATTATTTTTTATGTCAATTTCATTGTTCGCATGGCATTAAGCGTAGCAAGTACTGTTACACCAACATCTGCAAAGATGGCAAGCCACATATTAGCCAAGCCAAGACTTGCTAGAATTAAGACAAGAACTTTAATTCCAATCGAAAAGAGAATATTTTCTCGGGCAATAGTGATTGTTTTTCGTGCAATTTTAATAGCTTGTGCGATTTTTGATAAATGGTCATTCATCACAACAACATCTGCTGCCTCAATAGCAACATCACTACCGAGTCCTCCCATTGCAATACCGACATCAGCACGCGCTAAAACTGGAGCATCATTAATCCCATCACCAACAAAACCTACTGACGAACGTGGATGCTTTTGAGCTAAGTAATTTTCAAGCTCAGTCACTTTATCTGCTGGCAATAGCTCAGCTTTGTAGTCAGTCATAGAAAGTTCACCAGCCACTTTCTCAGCAACTTCGTGACGATCTCCAGTCAACATGACTAAATTTTTAATACCAGCTTTTCGAAGCTGCTCTAAGGCTTCTTTCGTATCTGATTTGATGCAATCTGAAATAACAATGTGCCCAGCGTATTTACCATCAATAGCAACATGAACAATTGTCCCTACTTTATGACAAGTCTTCCAACCAGCTCCTAAACTATCCATAAACTTAGTATTACCAACTGCAACATCATGCCCGTTAACTTTGGCAGTAATGCCGTAGCCAGATTTTTCAACCACATCAGTAATCGAACAATCATCTGCTTCTTTCTCATAAGCTTCACGCAATGATTGAGCAATCGGATGACTTGAAAAACGTTCAACATGGCTTGCAAGATGCAACAAATGTTCTTTCTTGATGTCATTTGGGTGAAGGGCAGTCACTTCAAAAACACCTTCTGTCAATGTTCCTGTTTTATCAAGCAACAAAGTTTCAAGATTAGCCAAACTTTCAAGATAATTTGATCCCTTGATTAAAACGCCAGCCTTCGAACTTGCTCCGAGTCCTCCAAAGAAACTTAGTGGAATCGAAATCACCAAAGCACATGGGCAAGAAATTACAAGGAAAGTCAATGCACGACTTAGCCATTCTGGAAAATTAGCCATGAAATTTCCTGACAATAATGGTGGCAAAAATGCCAAAACAAGAGCTGCAATCACGACAGTCGGTGTATAAATCGCTGCGAACTTGCTCATGAAACGTTCACTTTTTGACTTATTGGCAGATGAATTTTCAAGTAAGTCCAAAATTTTGCTCAAGGTTGAATTTTGAACAGTATGAAGAACTTTGACCCGAATAACTCCAGTCATATTAATCATTCCTGAAAGGACTTGGTCGCCAACTTGAACACTTTGAGGTAAACTTTCGCCAGTCAAAGCTGCAGTATCAACAGATGATTCACCAGAAATCAAAATTCCATCAATTGCCACCTTTTCACCAGGTCTAATGACGATCACTTGACCTTCTTGCAAATCTTTTGGTTCAACATCACTGATATTGCCATCCACTTCTAAATGAACCAAATCAGGTCGCAAGTTTAGCAATTCTGAAATAGATTTCTCGCTACTTCCTTCAGCGATGTGCTCAAAGAATTCACCGACTTGATAGAAAATCATAACAAAAACTGCTTCTGCAAATTCAGACTCGCCAGTCATAAAACTTAGCGCAAATGCTCCAAGCGTCGCTAGAGACATCAAAAAATGCTCACTAAAGACTTTACCTTGACTGATTTTCAGCGCAGCTTTTTTCAAAACATCGTAGCCTGCCATCAAAAACGGGATAGCATACAGCAAAGCCTGCAGCACGAGATTAGCATGGCTAATCTTCACAATTATAAAAACAGCAATAAAAGCTAATGTTGCTAGCAAAATCCGATAAAGGGATTTTTTATGTTTACCTGACATTTTTAGTCCTCCTGATAGTGCTCTACAACAGACTCCAAAACTTGACTGATGTGCTTATCAGCAAGGGCATAAATCTGATTCTTTCCATCACGGCGGGCAGAAACAATCTTAAGATTTTTAAGCAGAGTCAACTGATGTGAAACAGCTGATGGTGTCATTTCAAGAATCTCTGCCAATTCACTCGATTTCAACTCTCCCTTACTTAAACAACAAATGATTTGCAAACGCGTGGTGTTTCCAAGTGCTTTAAAAAAACTAGAAACATTGTTTAACAAATCACCCTGCAGCAAGTTTTGTGATTCATTATTATCTTTCATTATTCTTCTCCTCTAACACTAGAACATTTGAATATTTGTTCAAATGTTCTAACAAATTAAATATACCACTTTTATAAAATGCTAGCAAGTCTTTACATTCATGTCAGCTAAAATTTGTCTTATTCCTTTTTTATGCCATTTTTTTGCTATAAAAGTATCTTTTGTTCTGTTGAATTCGCTATTTCTTTCTGTTTTCGCTTATATTTTAAAATATCGTTCGGAAAGCACTTGAATTCATATCTATAAAATAGTACAATGAAAGCAGTAATAATTTAGGACATTTGTCACTTTTATTAATTATATCTTGGAGGACTTTATGGTTTCAACTGCTACTAAAATCGGTGCGTTCGATTTTGATAACTGCCTTATGAATGCCGCTGGCGTTTACTGTATGACACGCGAAGAATTGGCTGAGATTGAAGATTCAGCTGCTGGTTCTTTTGTGACAAAAACAGGAACGCTCGTTGCACGACCAGGTAATCCTGAACCACGTTATGCTGATACCGCTCTTGGTTCAATTAATTCTATGGGCTTACCAAACCATGGCTATCAATATTATCTTGATTATGTCACAGAACTCCAAAATAACCCAGAAAGTAAAAATCATTTCCTATCACTTGTTGGTATGTCTGAAGAAGAAACTTATACTATTTTAAAAGCCGTCCAAGCTTCTGATTATCAAGGACTAGTTGAATTGAATCTTTCTTGTCCAAACGTCCCGGGTAAACCACAAATTGCTTACGACTTTGAAACAACTGAAAGAATTTTAAAAAATATCTTCACCTACTTTACAAAACCACTTGGAGTCAAACTACCTCCTTATTTTGACATTGCTCATTTTGACCGAGCAGCTGCCATTTTTAACAAATTCCCACTTACTTTTGTTAACTGCATTAACTCAGTTGGAAATGGCTTAGTCATTGACGACGAGACTGTCGTTATCAAACCTAAAAATGGTTTTGGTGGTATCGGTGGTGATTATGTTAAACCAACTGCACTAGCTAACGTTCACGCATTTTACAAACGTTTAAATCCATCTATCCAAATTATCGGAACTGGTGGTGTTAAATCTGGTCGTGATGCATTTGAACATATTCTTTGCGGAGCAAGCATGGTTCAACTCGGAACAATTCTACACCAAGAAGGTCCTACTGCTTTTGCACGTATCACTGACGAATTGAAAGCTATCATGGAAGAAAAAGGCTATAAAACACTAGATGACTTCCGTGGAAAATTACAGTACATTGATTAATTAAAAAAACAGGTCACAAAGATTTTGTACTACCTGTTTTAGTGAACATTCTTAACTTCGAGCAATAAAAAAAGCGAGAACAAATGTTCTCGCTCGAGGTTTTGATTGTCACCTCCTATTAATTGACAAAAACCTCTTCGTTTTATTTTATTATTTATCGTTACGCATTAATTTCAATACAGGTTTGTTGATGAAGAGTAGCATAACACCTACAGCAAGACAAACCAAACCTAGGATACCGAAGAATGCAACTTCTGTTTCTTTAGCAAAGTATGGTGTAATCAAAGCATTCACAGCTTGTGAAGTTGAATCTGCCAAGAACCAAAGAGCAACCATTTGAGATTGGAAGGCAAGTGGTGCAAGACGAGTTGAAACAGATAGACCAACTGGAGAAACAAGCAATTCACCAGCCATTTGAACAGCAAACATGATAACTAACCACATGAAGCTTACACGTTTATCAGTTCCATATAAGATACCTGGCAACGTCATAATCAAGTATGAAACACCAGTTAACAAAAGACCAAGTCCAAATTTAGTTACTGGAGAAGGTTGACGGTCACCCATTTTGTTCCAAAGCCATACAAAGGCAGGTGTTAAAGCAACGATGAACAATGGGTTAAGCAATTGGTACCATGATGGATCAATGTACAAGTTCATTCCAAAAATAGTTGGATGTAAGTTTGAACGAGTTTCACCCCAAACAGCGATAACTGTCGCACTTTGTTCTTCGACCAACCAGAAGATGATTGATGACAAGAACAATGGAAGGTATGCCAACAATTGTTTACGTTCAGTGCTTGATACTTTCTTAGAAGCAAACATCATAACGAAGTAAATGAATGGAATGAAGATACCAGCCATTGAAAGAATGTTAACTAGATTATTAACAAAATTAGATGGGTTTGCTCGGTAAAGGAAAGTTCCACCAACAGCACAGATAACAAGACCGATAGCTAATTTTACTAATAAGCCTCGTTTTTCTGCTGAAGTCATTGGGTTTGATGGTTTATTTCCCAATTCTGGGAATTGTTTCATACGACCAAACCAATAAACGAACAATGCAAGCACCATACCAATAGCAGCAAGTGAGAAACCTAAATGGTAGTTGATACTTTGACCAACTGTACCTACCACAATCGGAGCTAGCAATGAACCAATGTTAATACCAATAACAAAGATATTAAATCCTGTATCGCGACGTGGGTCATCTGCTTCATACAAGTGACCGACCATATTTGAGATGTTAGGTTTCAACATCCCAGTTCCCAAGATGATGAAGAATAGGGAAATAAAGAGAGATGTTAATCCAAAAGGAACCGCTAAAACAATGTGACCAAGAGTGATAAGAATACCACCGATGAAGATTGTTTGAGATGCTCCCAGAACACGGTCTGCGAACCATCCTCCAATAATACCTGAGAGATATACTAATGCACCATAGATACTAACAATCGCCATCGCTTGTGGTTTAGGAAGTCCCAAACCTGCATTCGGCGCAGTAACTGATGCATACAAGTAGTAAATCAAGATGGCACGCATGCCATAGTAAGAAAAACGTTCCCAAAGTTCTGTTTGGAATAGAGTAAACAAAGCTTTAGGCTGTCCAAAAAAAGTTTGTTCTATTTTATTATTTTCCATACTATCCATTATAATGGTCTTTGTTTAGTTTAGCAATACAAAATTTTCACATAATTTGAAATTTTTATATTAATAAGGTCTGAAAATCCCAATTTTTCGCCCTTTTTGCCAGTATTATCAACTATTCAATTTTTTCTTACTGCATAATTAAACATGTTTTGAAAAATTTCACAAACGTGCATCTTATCACTAACTTCCCTTAATTATCTTCAGATTGCGAAAAAATTTGGGGCAAAACTCACTTTCTTGTTTTCTAAGCATATGAAAAAAACGTCCACTGGACTTAACTCGCTTTCCTATTTCTTGGCTCGTGAAAAAAACGTCCACTGGACGTTTTTTTTCATCACCAATTATCCCAAAAATCGCTATCATCCTCGTTAATTGGAGGTTGCTTCTCTTCGTCTTCTTCATCAACTGGTTTCACAATGTTGCCATCTTCATCAACTTTTGGTTTCATTGCCATGCCAACCATAATTAACATGGCGGCTTTGAACAAAGAAAAAGCTCCTAAAAAAATAACAACAAGCAAAAGTGATTTATCCATAATTATAATTCTTTCTATTTTTCATCAGTAAATTGATTATAACATAAATCATTAAAACACTTTTGTCAGCACTCGAAATTTGTCGTATATGGCAAAAAGAACCCTGCCCAACAGGAGTTGATGGACAAGGTTCCTTTCTATTTAATTATTTTACAGCGTCTTTAAGTGCTTTACCAGCTTTGAATGCAGGTACTTTTGAAGCTGCAATTTCAATTTCTTCACCAGTTTGTGGGTTACGACCTTTACGAGCTGCGCGTTCGCGAACTTCAAAGTTACCAAAACCGATTAATTGAACTTTTTCGCCTTCAGAAAGGAAGCTTTCGATTGCTGAGAATACTGCATCTACAGCTGCTGCTGAATCTTTTTTAGTAAGCTCAGTTGCTTCTGCAACTTTAGCGATTAAATCTTGTTTGTTAGCCATTTAACAAATCCTCCAATTAATTTCTAAGCGTTAACACTTTAACAAATTCTATGATACCCAAAAATACTATTCTGGTCAAGTATTAAACGTTTTTTTAGCTGTTTTTCTTGTAAATATCAAAGTTAAATTGGTCCCCAACAAGGTCGATTGTTGTCGCTTTCATAAAGATGTCTGCATCGTTTTTTATGTCCTGAATATTGATGTTAATGACAGATTCTTTTGGCAAAACTTCCACAAAATCTGGCAGGTTGATACTTGATTTTAGATACTTCAAAACTTCAGATTCTGGTAATGTAAGAGTTCCAACTGAAAATGACGTAATCTTCAACTGAATAGCACCTGATTCCAAACGACTTGGTTGGAAATAAATGTACAAGGGCACTTCATACCCTAAAAATGTATACGTTCCTTCAAACATAATCGCTGATGAAGTCGCATAAACACTGTAAGACGTTTTTTTAGTCTGGTACTCCTTCAAGTACGATGCCACCGTATCGTTTAATTGCTCACGCGTGGTTGAGATGGTACCAACTTTAACATTATCAACTTTTTTAGAGCTAATACTTTGGGCTGCCGGCTCTCTGACTTGAATCAAGCGACTGGCAATTACTCCCACAAAAGCGACATTAATGGCTAAAATGAGAAGGAATCCCCACTTCCACCAATTAGTCTTTGTTCCATTCTTGTTTAGTTTCATTAATTTTCTCCATTGTTACATCTGACATAATTTGATAGCCAATATTATTTGGGTGAAAATGGTCTCCACTGAATAAAGCATCGTTGATGACTGTCGTTTGGTCACCAGACGTTGACACTATTCCTTCTTCGCCATCAATTCCTTTGTAAAGTTGATCATTAATTGGCACAAAGTAAACATTGTCATACTCATCTGTGACACTTTCAGTCGATTCATTCCAATTGTCAATGATTTCCTGCATTTCAGTCATTTCTGGAAAGTTCAAGTAGAAAGGGTTGTAAATTCCCAAGACATAAATTGGCAAATCTTCATTTTCTGAGCGAGCTAATTCAATAATCTGACGTAGGCGTTTCTGATAAGACGTTGCTGGCTTTTTAAAAGTTGAAACAGATAGTTTTGTTAAATGTTTTCGAATCACCGCCATAACATCGTTACCACCGACAGTAAGCGTCATCATATCAGCTTTAGCAAGAGACTTTTGAATAGATTCTTGTTTTGTCATACGTGACAAAATTTGCTGACTGGTATTACCAGAAATTCCGTAGTTGCTGTAGGTTACCTGGTAATTATAGGTGTCTGTCAAAGCTTGAGACAAAAGTGGAACAAAACCACCTTGATTAGTTGTATCTCCAACACCTTCTGTCAAAGAATCCCCAACAGCTACATAATTGAAATGTCTAGCTTCTTGCGCTAGAAAATCTTTTTTAGTTAATTCTTGATTTGATTTTGGAATTAAGATATTAAAAACGACGATAAACAGAAGAAGGCTTGCTAAAAAGAAAGCAAACCCAGTTAAAAAATTCTTTTTATTACTCATAGCGTACCATAACCGCAAAAGCGTCTTCTCCAGTATGCGTTTGGATGATTGAACCTGTCTCTAAAACAGCAATTGGAGCACCCAAAACTTCCAATTTTTCTTTAAAGCCATTTGCCATGTCAGCAGTTCCGCAGTATGAAATACCGATTTCAGCAACTTTTTTACCTGAAGCTTGAGCGTGCTCGATAAAGCTGTCAAGCCACTTGTTAAATGTCTTAACACCGCGACCTTTGATAACTGTATTAAGCTCACAATCAATCATTTCCATCACTACTCGAATATTAAGTAATGAGCTAAGAAGACCCGTTACACGCCCAATACGACCGCCCTTAACAAGATTTTCAAGCGTAGACACACCAATATAAAGTTCAGATTTTTGACGAACTTCTTCTACTTTAGCGATAACTTCCTCAAGACTAGCACCTTCTTGTGCCAATTTTGCAGCTTGAACAACTTGGAATTTTTGACATTGGTCAGTGAATGTTGAATCAATGACAGTCACGTCAGCACCAGCAAGATTTGCACCTTGGCGAGCTGCTTCAACAGTTCCTGAAAGGGTGTGAGTGATATGGATAGAAACAATATGCTCAGCACCATCTTTCATCAAGTTTTCATAAACTTCTGCAAAAACACCTACAGGTGGTTGACTTGTTTTTGGTAGTTCCTTACTGTTACGCATCAAATTAAGGAATTTACCTTCTTCTTTCATGTCGTTATCGGAATAAACGACACCGTCAATCATAACTGACAATGGCACTACTGTAATATCATATTTTTCAACTAATTCTGGTTCAATCGTTAAAGATGAATCTGTAACAATTTTAATTTTACTCATTTTTTATCCTATCATACTTTCAAAACTTTATTTCAAATTTTATTCTAACATTCATTATACCAAATTTTTAGCAGTTCGGGGATATTTTCTTAAACAAGCAAAAAGAAGCCACTTTGGCTTCTTCTTATTTTTTCAAAAGTTCACGCGCTTGTTCACGCGCCATCTCAGTAATATCACTACCTGCAAGCATTTTAGCAATTTCCTCAACACGTTCTTCTTCAGTCAAGAGACGGACTGTTGACACGGTCGTATTTTCGTCACTGCGTTTTTCAATAAAGAATTGATAATCAGCGATCGCAATGACTTGAGGCAAGTGTGAAATTGCAAGAACTTGTCCGTGACTTCCAATTTTGTAGATTTTTTGGGCAATAGCTTGCGCTACACGACCAGAAACCCCTGTATCAACCTCGTCAAAGACGATACTTGTCTTATCTTCCTTGCGTGAAAAGGCTGATTTAATGGCAAGCATAAGACGTGAGATTTCACCACCAGATGCTACTTTAACAAGTGGTTTAAAGCCTTCACCAGGGTTTGTTGAAATGTAAAATTCAACACCTTCATTTCCATCTCGATTGAATTTTCCTTTGGTGAATTGCACTTGGAAGTCTGCTTTTTCCATATACAAATCAGCTAATTCTTGCTTGATTTCTGCTTCTAAATCTTTGGCAAGTTTGTGACGTTCTTGAGCAAGTTCATCTGCAGCTAAAATTAATTCTTTTTCCAGATGTTTAAGCTCTTTTTCCATATCGTCAGATGACTCATCACTACCAGTTAAAAGATTATATTCTTTCGTAATGTTTTCATAGTAGTCTAATACGTCATCGACACTGCCACCATATTTACGAGTGATGCTGTAAATCACTTCCAAACGAGCTTCAATTTGTTGAAGACTACCCGCATCAAAATCAAGATCATCAATAACATCACCCAAATGTTTAGTAACTTCCTCTAAAATGTAATAAGCTTCCGAAACATTTGCAGACATTTCTTTATAATCTTGATCAAATTCTTCGAGACTCATCAAATCATTCATAGCTGAGCGGATATTTGACAGACTAGAAAACTCTTCATCATCAAGCATAACGTAAGCATTTGTTAAAGTGTCAGCAATATGTTTGTGATTAAGTAACTTATCACGTTTTTGATTGAGTGCTTGGTCTTCGCCTGATTTTAGAGCCGCTGCCTCAATTTCAGCAATTTGAAACTCAAGCATTTCGATACGCGCTTTATGCTCTTGCTCATTTTTTTGTTTAGTCAAAACACGCTTGCGCAACGTACGATAACTTTCAAAAATTTCTCGATAATGTTTTTTGACAGCTAAAAAATGTTCATCCCCAAATTCATCCAGCATACGAATGTGCATGTTTGGTTTCATTAATTCTTCCTGGTCATGTTGACCATGAATATCAACCAAGTACTGTCCAACCGCACGAAGGGTTGTCAGATTAACCATTTGACCGTTAATACGGCTAATAGAACGACCATTTTGCAAAATCTCACGACGAATAATCAATTCATCAGAAATATCAATGCCATTTTCTTCTAAAATGTGTGTCAGCGCAGCATTTTCTCCGACCGAAAAAAGTCCTTCAATCTCAGCTTTTTTGGCACCATGTCGAATAACATCGAGACTAGCGCGCGCTCCTAACATAAGGTTCATAGCATCAATAATAATCGATTTTCCGGCACCTGTTTCACCAGTCAAAACAGTCATACCATTTTCAAAAGTTAGAGAGATTTCCTCAATAATAGCAAAATTTTTAATGGAAATTTCTAAAAGCATAGGCGACCTTTCTTATTTGTGGTCTGTCATCCATTTACGAACTTCTTGGCGAATGGCATTCGCAGCTTCAGCTGTTTTTGCGACCACTAACAAACTATCATCATCAGCAATAACACTAAAGAGACTATCTTTAAAATCTTCTAGCAAATAACGTTTAATCAAGCGACTATTTCCTGGAATAACATCAAGATTAATCATATTTTCAAGTCCTGCTGTCTCTTCTGAAATCGCAAGAACTGTGCTTTTAATCGGAACAGAAACTTGTCCCACTTTTTTAGTTTTATCTTTTGAAAGACCGTAAATATACGGACCATCAACTGATGGAACTTTGATGATACCAATTTCATTCATATCACGTGAAATGGTAGCTTGTGTCAAAGTCAAACCTTCAGCTTCGAGTAATTTTAACAAATCATGCTGAGTTTCTACAGCATTTTCAGCAACAATTTTTTTAATTAATTCTAAACGTTCACTCTTTTTCATCTTTAAATTCCTTATGCGCTTTTTCTACAATTTCTGGGATAAGAGTCGCTACCAAATTCTGAGCGTCAGCTGATTTTTCCAAGTGTGCTAAAAACTCAATGTTACCATGTCCACCTTGAATTGGTGAAAAATCAAGCCCCTTAACTGTAAATCCGTAATCGACAGCAAAACTTGTCACAGTTTCCAAAACTTTTTGGTGAACAGCTTTATCTCGAATAATTCCATTTTTACCAATTTGGTCACGACCAGCTTCAAATTGCGGTTTGATAAGAGCTACGACCTGACCATTTTCAGCCAAAATATTATGAAGGGCTGGCAAAATGAGATTCAATGAAATAAAGCTCACATCAATACTAGCAAAAGTTGGTTGACCTTCTGTAAAATCAGCCAGTTCAGCATAACGGAAATTATATTGTTCCATGCTACGGACACGTTCGTCTTGGCGAAGTTTCCAGACCAATTGATTTGTACCAACATCAACTGCATAAACCAATTTGGCACCGTTTTGTAGCATAACATCTGTAAATCCACCTGTTGAAGCACCGATGTCAATTGTTGTTTGTCCATCAACAGAAATCTCGAAAACTTGCAAGGCTTTTTCAAGTTTTAGCCCTCCACGGCTAACATACTTCAATTTTTCACCTTTTAGTTTTAATTCTGTTCCATCATCAATCTTTTCACCTGGTTTATCATAGCGTTCACCGTTAATCACGTTAACCACTAAGCCTGCCATGACACCACGTTTTGCCTGTTCACGTGTTTCAAAAAGCCCTTGTTTATAGGCAAGTACATCAACTCTTTCCTTAGGCATTTAGTCGTAACCTTTCTATCATTTCTGCAATTTTTTCTGTCTGTAACCCTTGAGTCTCTGAGAGTTTTTGGAAAATAGCTAGCGCTTCATCCAATGATTCATTTAAAATATCATAAGATTTATCTAAGCCAAGCAAACTTGGATAGGTTGCTTTATCAGCTAACAAGTCTTTTTTCGGTGTTTTTCCGATTTCTTCAAAGCTTGCTGTCACATCTAAAATGTCATCACGCACTTGGAAAGCAAGTCCAATCAAACTACCTGCTTTACGTAAATTCTTAATATCCTCATCTGCTAGCCCAGCAACAATGCCAGCTGCAACTACAGGGAAGGTCAGTAATTTTCCTGTTTTATTAGCATGAATCAATTGTAACTCTGAGAGGCTGAGCTTGCGCTCTTCACCTTCCATATCAAGCATCTGCCCACCGACCATACCGTATGTCCCTGAAGCATGTGCCAATTCAGCAATTAAAGAAACTTTCACATCAGCTGGCAGCGCAGCATTTGCCACCAAATCATAAGGGTCTAAAAAGAGGCTATCCCCAGCTAAAATGGCTGTCGCTTCATTAAATTTTTTGTGGTTTGTCAAACGTCCACGACGATAATCATCATTATCCATAGCTGGTAAATCATCGTGAATCAAGCTTCCTGTGTGAATCATCTCAAGGGCAGCAGCCACATCATAGTGAGCATCTGTTAGAGCTACTCCAAATCCTTCAAGCAATTCTAAGAAAATCAAAGGACGAACACGTTTACCACCTGCATCAACTGAATACAAAATAGCTTCAATTAAATCTGGTGACACAATATCTTTTTGTTCATAATAACGATGAATAGCTTGACCAATTTTTTTTACTTTATCCATTAAGCATCTAATTCCGTTTCTACTCCATCATCTTGCATTACTTTAACAAGTGTTTTTTCTGCTTGATCTAATGTTTTTTGCAATTCTTTTGACAAAACCATTCCCTTTTGAAACTCAGAGATAGCATCTTCTAAAGCCACGTCTCCGTTTTCAAGTTTAGTCACAATCGCTTCTAAATCTTGTAAATTTTCTTCAAATGTTTTCTTACTTGGCATCTTTTACCTCCGCTTCAAGTTGACCATCTTTCAATTGGATTGTTAACTGGTCTCCAACTTTTACATCACTCACACTTGAGATGACTTTTTCATTTTTTTGTACCATGGCATAACCCCTAGCAATAATTCGACTCGTATCAAGAGAAAGCAATGCATCTTGTGCTTTTTCAAATCGTGCTAACTTGCTGTCATACTGACTAGTCATATTTGAAAGTAGCAAACGTTCTAAACTTTGTAATTTATCTCGATAATACTTAATCTGACTTTCAAAATCCAACGCAAGCAAACGTTGATGCAAGAGTGCATGACTTTGCTTAGCTTGGCTAAACTGATTTTGCATCGTATTTGTCAAAGACATCGTCAAGCGATCTAACTTCTGAACATAACCATCATACAAACGTTCTGGCTGTCTAAAAATAACTGAATTCGACAACTTATCAAGGCGTTCTTGATTTTGTTTAATGCGACGAAGACTCGCTTGATACATACGATTTTCACGCTCAGAAATCCAAGAAATAATATCAGCTTTTGTTACAGGCGTTGCAAGTTCAGCCGCTGCTGTAGGAGTTGCAGCTCTGCGGTCAGCAACATAATCTGCTAAAGTCGTATCCGTCTCATGTCCGACACTAGAAATAACTGGCAAACGTGATTCAAAGATTGCTTGGACAACAATCTCTTCATTAAATGCCCAAAGGTCTTCAATAGAACCACCACCACGACCAACAATCAGAAGGTCTAAATCATCACGTTCATTTGCCTTCGCAATATTATCTACTACTTCTTGACTAGCACCTTCACCCTGAACCTTAGTTGGGAAAAGCAGAATCTCGACACCTGGGAAACGACGCGATACGGTTGTGATAATATCTCGAATAACCGCTCCACTTGGGCTCGTTACCACACCAATTTTCTTAACAAATTGCGGCAATTGACGTTTATGACGTTCATCAAAATACCCAGCCTCAGATAGTTTTTTCTTCAACTGTTCAAATTGAACCGCTAAAGCCCCAATACCGTCTGGCTCCGCTTTTTCAATAATAATTGAATATGACCCACTAGGCTCATAGAGTTGGACACGTCCCACGACATTGATTTTCATGCCTTCTTCTAGCTCGAAACCAAGTTTTTTAAACGTTCCAGCCCACATAGTCGCCTGAATTACCGCATTTTCATCTTTTAAAGAAAAATATTGATGCGTCGGACGACGACGAAAATTAGAAACCTGACCAGTCAAATAAACCCGCTCCAAATAAGGATCGCGATCAAACTTCAATTTAAGGTATTTTGTCAAGGTTGACACACTTAAATAATCTGACATCACAGGCCCCTTTCCTTGTTTTTTCTTGCCTTACACAAATTTTGCATATCACTTATTATTATAACAGAAAAAAACTGTCCAGTGGACAGTTTTTTCACGAGCACAAAAATCTAAAAGCGAGTTACGTCCAGTGGACAGTTTTTTCACGAGCACAGAAATCTAAAAGCGAGTTACGTCCAGTGGATTGTTTTAGTGAATGCTCACAATCACTCCCCCTGGCATGTTTTCAAAAAGCCATTTTGCATCTTCTTTTGAAAGTCTGACATTGCCATCTGTACAAGCCGTACCGAGTTTTTTAGCCTCTCCCTTTAAGATTTTCCCTTTCCAATCTGTTGGGAGACTTTCAAATCGATAACCACCATGATCTTTAAACGATACCCAATTGCAGGCACCTCGATTCAAACTATCATCATACAAAAATTCACCACGTTCTGCCTCAATCGCAAATTTTCCTGTCGGTGTCGGCGTAGCTTTTGCTCCAGTCGAAACCTTGGTTTTAAAAATCACTTTATTACCTGAATAAACAATCATTTTTTGCTGAGAAATAGACACCAAGATACTCAAACGATCAAGCTGTGACAAATCAGGATAAATTTTCTTTTGAGATTTTTTAACATTTTTATCAAAAGCATACGCATCAATTTTAACCTCTGATTCGTGACGAATAACCATTAATTGTTGACAAAGACTATAGCCAACCACTAGGTTAGCAAAAGTCAAAAGTAAGATAAGAACTTTTTTTGAAAGCTTCTTTCGCATTTCCCTTTTCTAAACTCTACCTCTGCCAGTTTAATGGCAGAAGCCCCCTTCTCCTTTTAATCTAGCAATACATAACGTCTTATGCCACCATAACTAATATACGAAATTTATTCATGTTATTGTGAACTTGATAAACTTCACGAATGTCATTTTAGTTAGCAATCTCCCAAATTTAATATACTTTTTTTCATAATTTCTCTCCCCTAAAATCTCTCAAAATCCCAATTTAATGTTTGAAAAATGGATGCTCAGATGCAGACCCACATTGTCCAATAATAAGTCTATCATTCGTTCCAACTTCACCTAGAAACGGATCAGCAACTCCCTTTGGAACCACAATAAATGCTGCGCTATCAGTCATCGAGTCAGGATTATAGATAGTTCCAAAATAAACGTCATCTTTAACGATATTTGTCGTGGTTTGATATAGCGCTTGACTTTGCGAAAGACTTACTTGCCCATCTTGTGTTAGTGTCATTGATTCTCCCAAATCGTTTGTCCAAGTACCTGAAAGGTTAGAAAAATCACCATATGCAATTTGTTCTAAATCAAACCTATCTTCATTTGAGTTTGACTGACTTTGACTAGGCAATGTTTGTGCAGTCTCTGCCACTTCAGATACATCTACTGTAGGCTCGATTTCTGTAACAGAAGATGATGAGGCTACTGATTCTTGATAGCTTGAAGTACTAGATTTTACAACTTTCTTTGCAGCAGTACTATTACTTGTTTGAATCACCTTAGCATGGCTACTACTTGCTGATGTTCCTTTTTCGGTTTTTGAACATGCTCCTAGTAAAAAGAGTGAAGATAGTAATATTACAGTTGTTTTACATCCCTTTTTCATAAAAAATCTCCCAGACAATTAAAGTTATTCATCAGATAAACGTTTATATTTCAACGTTTATTTGACTTTATTTTTTTAGAATCGGCCAATTCTGAAAATATTATAGAGCAGTTTTTCAGTTGAGTCAACACAAAAATGTAATATTTGTAACATTTTTGAAATATTTTGCTTTATACGTGTTTTTTGAACTAAAAAAGTACACTTTTCCAGAAGAAAAGTGTACCTTACGACATTATTCTGATAATTGTTTCATGACTTTTGGCAATTCTGCACTAATGGTCGTTGGCAAAACAACATAAGCCTCTTGGCTAAGTTTCTCTGCAATTGCTGAGTGCAAATAAGTGGCTACAGCAACCGTATCAAAAAGATTATCCTTGAACTGAGCGACAAATCCTGCAATCATACCACAAAGAGTATCTCCCATGCCACCAGTTGCTTGATAAGGACCTCCAACTGCTAGTTCAGCAACTTGGCTACCTTGTAAAATTTTTGTGTGATAACTTTTAGCCACTAAAATTGTCCCGTTTAAAAATTTTTCAAGCGCCGTTTGAGTTTTCTCTAGGCTTTGATCAGCAATTGCTAGTCCAGACAATCGTTCCCACTCTTTCTGGTGTGGTGTCAAAATAAGGTGACGTGCCTTAATAGAAATCGGCATAACTTTTGCAAGTAAATTTAAAGCTGAGCCATCAACAATCAAAGTCTGCTTTTCAGCTACTTCTGAAAGAACAAAATCAAACACATGTTTAGCTTTGCTATTTTCCCCTAAACCAGGGCCAATCAAAACTACATCTGCTTTAGCCAGATTTTCTGCCAGTAATTCTTCATCCTCATAGTCAAACGCCATAGCTTCTGGGAGATGTGCATGAAGGGCAGGGATATTGTCACGCTCTGTCGCCACCGTCACCAAACCAGCACCGCTTTTTACTGTTGCTAGAGCTGACATGATGATTGCTCCTCCATAAGGATAAAATCCTCCAATCAAAAGCACACGTCCGTAGGTTCCTTTATGAGAATCTGCCTTGCGCTTTGTCACAACTTTTCTGGCTAATTTATCGTCGATAATCATGCTTTCACGCTTCTAAGTGCAGATTGATAAGTTTGTTCCAAAAGCATCGTAATTGTCATTGGACCAACACCACCAGGAACCGGTGTGATATAACTTGCTAATGGTTCAACTTCATCAAACTTGACATCTCCGATAAGTTTGCCATTTTCGTCACGGTTCATACCAACATCAATAACCACAGCGCCTTCTTTGACGAATTCTTTGGTTACAAAGTGACCTTGTCCGATTGCAACAATCAAAACGTCTGCTTGTTTTGTCACGCGCGCCAAATCACGGGTACGTGAGTGTGCCAAAGTCACTGTAGCATTTTTATCAAGCAACAATTGCGCCATTGGTTTTCCGACAATATTTGAACGACCAATGATAACCGCAGTTTTCCCTTCTAGCTCAATGTCATATTCAGCCAACAACTCCATGATACCAGCTGGTGTACATGGCACCATAACAGGTCGACCATTCCACAAATGTCCTGTGTTGATTGGGTGGAAACCATCGACGTCTTTCTTAGGATCAATTGCCAAAATGACACGTTTGTCATTGATATGAGATGGTAGTGGCAATTGCACCAAAATACCGTGGAAACGGTCATCGTTATTATATTGTTCAATCACTTGAATCAACTCTTCTTCACTTGTAGACTCTGACAAACGAACTGTTTCACTCAAGAAACCAGCTTTCTTAGCAGAGCGTTCCTTATTTCTTACATAGACTTGGCTTGCTGGATCATCACCAACTAAAATCACCACAAGTCCAGGCACAATACCAGCTTCAGCTTTTAATTTTTCAACCTTCTCAACTAGTTGATTTTGCATTTTAGCAGCTAAAGCTTTTCCATCTATAAGTGTTGCCATATTACTCTCCAAAAAAAATTTATTTCTTTTATTATATCAGAAAGCGACTCCATAATAAAATATTTTTAAAGTAAGTTTCTGAATATTCTGTAAAATTGTCTTTTAAAAAATCCCTTGCTCACATAAGCAAGGGAAAACTGTTATTTACGTTGATTGTCTTTGACTGGGCATGAGCAATTGCAGTCGCCACAAGAGCCTTTACCCTTGATATAACTGCGCAATCCCATAACAACGCCAACCGCAATCAACAATGCAATTATAATTGTAGCCATAGGCTTATTCTCCAACTTCTCCTAGATTATCTAAAGTAATCACTTTTTCAGGTTCTTGAGCTGGTTTTCTAACGATAAAGTAAATAATTACAATCAATAGCGCTACTGCAACAATTGTCCAGAAAGTAATACCTTTACCGTATAAAACAACAAGACCTAATTGATAAATAATCAGACTAACGACGTAAGCAAGACCTGTTTGGAATCCAATAGTACCAAATGTCCACTTAGCATCACCCATTTCACGTTTAATAGCTCCCATAGCTGCAAAACATGGTGCACAAAGAAGGTTAAAGATTAAGAATGAATATCCTGCAAGAGCTGAATAATCAAGTTGCAATGCGTGATACAAGCCACGTGTTGTACTGTCATTGTACAAGATACCAAATGTTCCGACAACAGCTTCTTTGGCAGCAAGACCTGTTGCAGCAGCCACAGTCGCCTTCCAGTTACCAAATCCAAGTGGTGCAAAAATCCAAGAAATCAATTTACCAAGTGAAGCCAAGATTGAATTGTCTGTATCAACCGCTTGGAAAGCAAAATTATAAGTTGACATGAACCAAATGATAACTGTCAAGCTAAAGATAACTGTACCAGCACGTTTCACAAAGCTAAGGGCTTTACCAAAAGCGTAGCGAAGAACACTTGCAATTTTTGGCATGTGATAAGCTGGTAATTCCATGATAAACGGACTAACATAACTTCCAAGTAATTTTGTTTTCTTAAGAGCAATACCTGAAAGAATAATAGTAATAACGCCGATGAAGTATGTTGATGGCGCAACAAATGGATTATCTGGGAAGAAAGCACCTGCAATCAAGGCGATAATAGCTAATTTAGCAGAACATGGCATGAATGTCGCTGTCATGATTGTGATACGACGGTCACGTTCATTTTCAATGGTACGACTCGCCATAACCGCTGGCACACCACATCCAGTAGCAATCAACATTGGAATGAATGATTTACCTGATAAACCAAAACGTCTAAAGACACGGTCCATAACAAAAGCGATACGACTCATGTAGCCAACATCTTCCAAAATACCTAAACAGATAAATAGGACAAAGATTTGTGGCAAGAATCCAAGAACCGTACCAACACCAGCTACGATACCATCAATGATAAGAGATTCGAGCCAACCAGAAACATGAAGAGCATCAAGTCCAGATTGAACCCGACCAGGTACCAATTCACCAAAGAGCACATCGTTAACCCAGTCAGTACCCATTGTCCCAACAGTTTGAATTGAAAGATAGTAAACCAAGAACATTGCCAAAGCAAAAATTGGCAAAGCTAAAATACGGTTTGTAACAATTCGGTCAATCTTATCAGAAACTGTCATCTTGAAGTCGTCAGTTTGATTTTGAGCCATCTTAGCGACTTTTTCAATGAAAGCATAACGTTCATTAATAACAATTGACTCTGAATCTTCTGTGAAAATCTCTTCAGTAATTTTAATAACTTGATTAATTTCACCTTTTTGGAAATCAGACAAATCAAGTTCTTCTTTAACAAGAGCATCACGTTCAAAGAGTTTAATCGCATAAAAACGTGCTGAACGTTCTGGAACAACATCACCCAAGATATCGATGATTTGTTTAATCGCTGCTTCAAATTGATCGCTATATGTTGGGTATTGAATCAAGTCGACACTAGCTTTTGTTGTGTTAGCAGCTTTTTTGATAGCTTTATCAACACCAGTATTTTTAACAGCACTTGTTGAAATAACTGGAACACCTAATTGATAAGATAATTTATCAATATTAATTGTTTTTCCTTGGGCTTTGAGCGCATCACTCATGTTAAGCGCAACCGTTACTGGAATACCAGTTTCAATCAATTGAGTTGTCAAGTAAAGGTTACGTTCCAAGTTTGTCGCATCAACAACATTAAGAATGCTGTCGGCGTCATTACTCAATAAATAATCACGCGCAACTTTTTCTTCAGGCGTGTAAGGTGACATTGAATAAATACCTGGTAAATCCTGAACTTTCCAGTCAGCATGTTTTTTTACCGTACCACTTTTACGCTCAACTGTAACCCCTGGCCAGTTACCGACACGCTGACTTGTACCAGTCAATAAGTTAAAAAGACTTGTTTTACCACTATTCGGATTACCGATTAAGGCTATCTCTGTCATTTTTCCTCCTCATTATCTACTTTTACGACACTAATCATTTGCGCTTCAGACTTACGAAGTGTCAATTCGTAACCGCGTAAGCTAATTTCAATTGGGTCTCCCAAAGGAGCAACTTTTCGTAGGTAAACTTTAGTATGGCGAGTTAGTCCCATATCCATGAGACGACGTTTTGCTTCATTGACAGCATAAATGCTATCTACATAAGCGTAATCACCTACTTTTAATTCTGAAAGAGGAAGTGATACAAGAGCACCTTCTTCTTCTGTGACATCAATTTGGCTTAAAATCGACTGATCAAATGCCAAACGACTTGATTTCAGCATGACAATCGCACTAGTTGGCGTTTTTGAAACAACTTTAACTGAGGCACCGA
Organism: Streptococcus equinus; assembly: GCF_049393735.1. Lineage (GTDB taxonomy): Bacteria > Bacillota > Bacilli > Lactobacillales > Streptococcaceae > Streptococcus > Streptococcus equinus_G. The sequence continues at coordinate 540,089 of NZ_CP185946.1, read as the reverse complement.
CTTTTAATCCTAAATCAGATAGGTGTCTAGCACTCTCATCAGGCAAGTCAACACTGACGATAGTATAAGGCATACCAACTTTAGCATTCTGCAAAATCAAATTTCTTGACCTCCTCAAATTTTTTTGGTAAAATATTTGACCTTCCGTCCGATTCATTATATCATAAAAATGAGCAAAGAAAGCCATAAAAATTAATTTTTTTCTCTATTTATACATTGATTGTAATCATTCTAAATAAAGTGTACTTAATTTTAGAATCGTTATAATTTAGCTGTTTTCACTCTGATTTCAATATTTTTCATCCTTAAAAAAATGACTAAACCATAATAATTAAGTGTGCTTAATGTATAAAATAAACTCATTTTTTACTAATATAACTATTATTTTTAAGTACATTTAACTTTTCTACTATATATAAAAAATCTCAGTTGAAGTCAAAATCAACCGAGATTTTTTAATATTACAATACCTTACTCAAGAAATCTTTTGTACGAGCTTCTTTGGTATTTTCAAAAACATCTTTTGGTGAACCTTGTTCAACAATGACACCACCATCCATGAAAATAACACGGTCAGCGACTTCTCGCGCAAATCCCATTTCGTGAGTTACAATAGCCATTGTCATACCTGATTTCGCCAAATCTTGCATAACGCCAAGAACTTCTCCAACCATTTCTGGGTCAAGAGCTGATGTTGGTTCATCAAAGAGAAGAACATCTGGATCCATAGCAAGTCCACGCGCAATAGCAATACGTTGTTGCTGACCACCAGAAAGACTTGTTGGATAGGCATTAGCTTTATCACGAAGACCTACTTTATCAAGCAAATCATAAGCCTTAGCTTCTGCTTCTGCTTTTGGAACACCTTTAGTCTTAATCGGTGATAGGGTAATATTTTCAAGAACTGTCATATTAGGGAAAAGGTTAAATTGTTGGAAAACCATTCCCATTTTTTCACGCATTTTGAAAATATCATTTTTCTTATCAGTAATGTCGACACCTTCAAAAGTAATCACACCTTTTGTTGGTGTTTCAAGCAAGTTCATTGTACGAAGGAATGTTGATTTTCCTGAACCAGAAGGTCCAATAATAACAACCACCTCTCCTGCTTTAATATCAAGATCAATACCTTTTAGAACTTCATTTTTCCCAAAATACTTATGAAGGCCTTTAATTGAAATTAGTGTTTCTGACATTAGTTATTGCCTCCATTTCCCATACGATTTTCAAGTTTTTTAAGTAAAAATGACAAAACAGTAGTAACCATTAAGTAATAGAAAGCTGCAAATAGTAATGGTGTGATTGGTAGGTAAGTTGCTGTTACAACTGATTGAGCGCCATTCCACAATTCCATAACACCAATTGTTTGAAGAAGTGAGCTATCTTTGATAATTGTGATAAATTCATTCCCAAGAGCTGGCAAGATATTTTTAAGTGCTTGTGGCAAAATGACATAGCGCATAGCATTCACAGGACGAATTCCTAATGAATAAGCTGCTTCAAGTTGACCTTTTGGCACTGCTTCAATACCTGCTCTGACAATTTCAGAAATATAAGCTCCGCTATTTAGCGAAATAATAATGATACCTGGAAGCAAACGTGAAAAGTCAAGGTCCAAGACACCAAATCCTACGATTGGGGCGTTGCTAAAATGCATCCATGCAAAAGCAATCATAATCTGAACGACCATCGGTGTTCCACGGAAAACCCAAACATAAAAACTAGCAATCCAATTTAAAATTTTAATATTCGTACGCTTAACTAAAGCAACCAAGATACCAATGATTGTCCCAAAAAAGACAACACATGCTGAAATCATGATAGTAACAAGGACACCATAGTTAAAATAAGCCCAATACTTTGGTAAAAATGAAAAATCCATTTATGTCTCCTATATGCAATAATCAATTAATTATAGCACACATTGAATAAAAATACCAATAATTCATAAGTATTAAAGAACTTTATTAAAAATAAAAAGCCCGCACTTGCGGACCATTATCAATTCAAAATAGCAATATAAGAAAGCATAGAAACCACACTAAATAGGATGGAAAGGGTGAAAAAATACACCCTTTGCCCTTATACTCTGTCCTGAATTTTTCTTTATCTTAGTAAAGAAGATCGTAAATTTCCATTGCGATCAAGTCGATGCTATCAAATGAGTATGACTCACGAGCTTCAACATCACGCAAAGTGAAAACTGGACCATTTTCAGGGTCATTGCTGAAAGACACTTCTGCCACAACGACACCATCACGTTCAAAATTACGTTTAAGATTGCTACCATCAGTCGTCATCAATTCAAGACGATTGATAATTCTCACCAAATGTGATTCCATGACTATTCTCCTCTTCGTTTATTGTCTTATCTATTTTAACATAAATTCTACTAAACAAACAACAAAGGAGTGCATTTTCTCACATTTATAACAATTTCTTGTCAAATTCTAACGCTTTGCGTCTATTTAAATGAATTATAGATGATTGCTTTGATTGAATGCATACGATTTTCAGCTTCTCTAAAGATGACTGAACTGTATTTTTGAAAGACTTCATCAGTAATTTCTAACTCAGACAAACCATATTTTTCAAAGACTTCTTTTCCAATTTCAGTATTTAAATCATGAAAAGCTGGAAGGCAGTGCATAACAACCACATCAGGATTTTCTGTTTTTTCTACCAACTCGGCATTAATTTGATAAGGAAGTAAAAGATCGATACGTTCTTTAAAATCAACTTTCTCTCCCATTGAAACCCAAACGTCAGTATAAAGCATATCAACACCTTTGACAGCATCAAGATCGTCTGTAATCGTCAATTCTGCACCAGTATTATGCTGTTTTGCAAGCTCGACAATCTCAGCTTCCGGCTGCAAACTAGCTGGAGCAATAATTTTGACATTGACACCTAAAATAGCTGAGGTAACAAGCAAGGAATTCGCCATGTTATTACGTCCATCTCCAACATAAGCAATCGTAAGCCCTTCTAGCTTTCCAAAAACTTCTTTTAATGTCATAAAATCAGCAATCATCTGAGTTGGATGCCAAGTATCAGTCAAACCATTCCAGACAGGCACTCCTGAATATTCTGCCAAGGTTTCAACATCTTCTTGCTTAAACCCGCGGTACTCAATACCATCAAATATTGACCCTAGTACCTTTGCGGTATCAATGACTGATTCTTTTTTTCCAAGTTGAATTTCACTGCTACCAAGATAAGTCACATTCATTCCGAGGTCTTGCCCAGCCACTGTAAACGCAGAACGTGTTCGTGTGCTTGTTTTTTCAAAAATCAGAGCAATATTCAATCCTTCTAAATATTTATGAGGAATTTTTTCTTTTTTTAATGATTTAAATTTCAACCCTAAATTAATAAGATTAAGCAGCTCTTCCTTAGTAAAATCTATCTCTTTCAAAAATGAATCTTGGTATACCATACATCTTTCCACCTTTTTTATTTGAATAATATACCTAATTCTAGCATAATTATACACCTTGTCAAGTGATTTCTGAATAAAAATAAAATAATTATTCACCTTTGTGTCATTTATAATTGATATATCACATATAATTTACTATGCTAGTGATTGTTAATATGGAGAAAAAATGAACCGAGTCAAAGAATATCGTACCACATTAGGGCTTTCTCAGTTAGCCCTTAGGGATTAGCACTCTTTTTATAAGAGTGCTAATTTTTGATGCTTTTTACTTGATTTCCTAATCGCTAGTGCTATAATGTAAGTATGAAATCTGACTATCTTTGACCTTTAGGACATTAGTCAGACCATTACGAAAGGAGGGTATTTTATATGCTCTGTCAGAATTGTCATTTAAACGAATCAACAATTCACCTGTATACAAATGTTAATGGTCAGCAAAGACAAATTGATTTGTGCCAGAACTGCTATCAAATCATGAAAACTGACCCAAATAACGCTATCCTAGGAGGTTTGGGTGGAAATTCTCAACCAACCTCTAACGCAACTAATCAATCAACAAATCCTTTCGATGATTTCTTTAGCAATCTCGGTGGCTTCCCTGCATTTGGAGGTCAAGGATTTCAAAATACCCCTCCAACACAACCTGGTGGAGGAAATAATGGACGTGGTGGCAACGGAAATGGCAACTTCCGTCAAGGCGCTCAAGCTCAGCAACAAGAACCTAAAGGTTTGTTAGAAGAATTCGGTATCAACGTCACTGATATCGCACGACGTGGTGATATCGACCCTGTTGTGGGCCGTGATTCTGAAATCATTCGAGTTATCGAAATTCTTAACCGCCGTACAAAAAACAACCCAGTTTTGATTGGTGAACCTGGTGTTGGTAAAACAGCTGTTGTTGAAGGGCTCGCCCAAAAAATCGTTGATGGTAACGTTCCTCAAAAACTCCAAAACAAACAAGTCATTCGTCTCGATGTCGTAAGCCTTGTTCAAGGGACTGGTATCCGTGGACAATTTGAAGAACGCATGCAAAAACTCATGGAAGAAATCCGTGAACGCAAAGATGTAATTTTGTTTATCGATGAAATCCATGAAATTGTTGGTGCTGGTAATGCTGGCGACGGTAATATGGATGCTGGTAACATTTTAAAACCAGCTCTTGCACGTGGTGAATTACAATTAGTTGGTGCTACTACTCTTAACGAATACCGTATTATCGAAAAAGATGCAGCACTTGAACGTCGTATGCAACCTGTAAAAGTTGACGAACCAAGTGTTGAAGAAACTATTACAATTCTTCGTGGTATTCAAAAGAAATACGAAGACTATCACCATGTTAAATATAGCGATGATGCTATCGAAGCTGCTGCCAACCTCTCAAATCGCTACATCCAAGATCGTTTCCTTCCAGATAAGGCAATTGACTTGCTTGATGAAGCTGGTTCTAAGATGAACTTGACACTCAACTTTGTTGATCCAAAAGAGATTGACAAGCGTTTGATTCAAGCTGAAAATCTAAAAACACAAGCTACTCGCGATGAAGACTATGAACGCGCAGCTTATTTCCGTGATCAGATCGCAAAATACAAAGAAATGCAAAAACAAACGATTGACGAAGATGACATCCCAGTGATTACTGAAAAGACAATCGAAGCCATCGTTGAAGAAAAAACAAATATCCCTGTTGGCGATTTGAAAGAAAAAGAACAATCACAATTAATTCACCTTGCTGATGACTTGAAAGAACACGTTATCGGTCAAGATGAAGCCGTTGATAAGATTGCTAAAGCCATCCGTCGTAACCGTGTTGGACTTGGTACACCAAATCGACCAATTGGTTCATTCCTCTTTGTCGGACCAACTGGTGTTGGTAAAACAGAGCTCTCAAAACAACTAGCAATTGAACTCTTTGGCTCAGCTGACAGCATGATTCGCTTTGACATGTCTGAATACATGGAAAAACACGCTGTCGCTAAACTTGTCGGAGCTCCTCCGGGATATGTTGGTTACGAAGAAGCCGGTCAATTAACTGAAAAAGTTCGTCGTAATCCATACTCACTCATTCTTCTTGATGAAGTTGAAAAAGCACACCCTGACGTTATGCACATGTTCTTGCAAGTGCTTGACGATGGTCGTTTGACTGACGGTCAAGGTCGTACAGTAAGCTTTAAAGATACTATTATCATCATGACTTCAAATGCTGGCACTGGTAAAGCTGAAGCTTCTGTTGGTTTTGGTGCTGCTCGTGAAGGTCGAACTAATTCTGTTCTTGGTCAACTTGGAGATTTCTTCAGCCCAGAATTTATGAACCGTTTTGACGGTATTATCGAATTCAAAGCCCTCAGCAAGGACAATCTTCTTCAAATCGTAAACATCATGCTTGATGATGTTAATAAACGTTTAGCTACAAATGATATTCATCTTGATGTTACTGATAAGGTTAAAGAAAAACTTGTTGATCTTGGATATGATCCTAAGATGGGAGCAAGACCACTTCGTCGAACTATTCAAGATTATATTGAAGATGCTATCACTGACTTTTATCTCGAACACCCAACCGAAAAAGATTTGAAAGCTGTGATGACAAGTAATGGCAAGATTATCATTAAATCAGCTAAAAAAGTTGAAACCGAAGAAGCTGTTTCAGCAGAATAATAATGAGTCTAGAAAGTAAAAACTTTCTAGACTTTTTTGCCGCTTCAAAATCAAAATATTCCGACAATTTTCTAGCAAAAGAAAGAAAATTTTAGTATAATAAATCTAATAGGCTAAAAAGATAACGCTAACAAAAACTTGTTACCTCCGTTATTTCTGTCAGAGGAGAATATTATGACAAACCCAACTTTTGGTGAAAAACTTGACAACGTTGACTACAAAGCACGTTATGGAGTGTATGCAGTCATCCCAAATGCTACTAAGGATCAGATTATTTTAGTCCAAGCCCCAAACGGCTCATGGTTTCTTCCAGGCGGCGAAATCGAAGCTGGTGAAGATCATTTTTCAGCTTTAAAACGCGAGCTCATCGAAGAACTAGGATTTTCAGCTGAACTTGGTTATTATTACGGACAAGCTGATGAATACTTCTACTCTCGCCACCGTGATACTTATTTTTATAATCCAGCTTATATCTACGAAGTAACTCACTACGAACAACTTGGAGCTCCGCTTGAAGACTTTAACAACCTTGCTTGGTTCCCAATTGATGAGGCTATTTTAAAATTAAAACGTGGTAGCCACAAGTGGGGTGTTGTTGCTTGGAAAAAAAATCATCATTAATCTCTCATATTATAAGTTTTTCGCCCAAAATAGTGTTATAATAATGATAGAAAAGTCCATAGGAGGAAATTTATGAGGTTAATCAACACAACAAGTAGTCATTCAGAGTTGGTCCGCAATCAGCTTCGCAATACGGACGCAAAACTCGTTGAAACATACTCAGCAGGAAATACTGATGTGGTTTTCACACAAGCACCTAGTCACTACGAGCTGTTGATTTCAAACAAGTATCGTGCTATTAAAGACAGTGAAATCGAAGCCATCCGAGAATTTTTCCTCAAGCGCAAAATTGACAAGTCAACCGTTCAATTAGATCAATTGAAAACACTACATACTTCAAATCTAATTGAAATTTCCTTCCCAACAGCTCTTTAATCAGGTTTTTCTAACCTGATTTTTTATTTTCATAAAACAAAAAAAACGAACTCAAATTGAGTTCGTTTTTCTGATAACTATAATGTTATTATTTTGCTTTTACTTCAAAACCTTCTGCTACTGCTTCTGGGAAGTTAGCTTCAACGATTTCAGCACAGTGATCACAAACTGTAACACCGTATGAACGTTCTTTAGATGTTGAGTCTACGCGACGGCAACGATCACAAACTTCACCTTCAGCGTGAGCAACTGTAAATGCAACACCATCAAAGGCAATAGCATCTGCTGGAGCAGCTTCATCAGTAACTGTCAATTGTGATACGATAAGCAATTGAGCAATATCACTATCAAGGGCAGCAAGAAGAGTTTTAACTTCTTCACCAGCATAGATAGTCAAGTGAGCTTCCAATGATTTACCGATAACTTTAGCGTTACGAGCTTCTTCCAAAGCTTTTTGAGCTTGGTTACGAAGTGTCATGAAGGCATCCCATTCTTCAAGAATGTTTTCTTGACCTTCGAAGACTTCAGCATCTGGTAATTCAGACAATTGAACGAATTCTTCTGGTTCGAATTCAAGGTATGACCAGATTTCTTCAGCAGTGTGAGGAAGAATTGGTGTCAACAATTTAGTGATTTTAACCAAAATGTCGTAGAAGACTGTTTGCATTTGACGACGAGCAATGTTATCTGCTGCTTCAATGTAAACAACATCTTTGGCAAAATCAAGGTAGAAGGCTGACAAATCAACTGTGATGAAGTTAACAACAGCTTTGTAAATTGTCATGAAGTCATAGTCTTCATAAGCTTTACGGATTGTTGCTACCAATTGGTTGAATTTAACAGTCATGTATTTGTCAACTGAACGCAAGTCTTCGTAAGCTACCGCATCTGTATTTGGATTGAAGTCAGTTGTGTTAGCAATCAAGAAACGAAGTGTGTTACGGATTTTACGATAAGTTTCAGAAACTTGACCAAGAATTTCCATAGAAACACGTACGTCAGCATCTGTATCTACTGAAGCAACCCACAAACGAAGAATTTCAGCACCGTATTGTTTAGCAACGTCGTTTGGTGAAATGATGTTACCTTTAGATTTAGACATTTTTTCACCTTTACCGTCAAGAACGAATCCTTGAGAAAGGACTGCTTTATATGGAGCATGTCCATTAACGGCAACAGATGTAATCAATGATGAGTTGAACCAACCACGGTATTGGTCAGAACCTTCAAGGTAAAGGTCAGCTGGATATTCCAAACCTTCGCGAGCGTTCATAACACCATTCCATGAAGAACCTGAATCGAACCATACGTCCATGATATCAGTTTCTTTAGTGAATTCACCATTTGGTGAACCTGGGTGTGTGAATCCTTCTGGAAGAAGGTCTTTAGCATCACGTTCCCACCATACGATTGAACCAAATTCTTCAAACAAGTCAGCAACGTGGTCAGTTACTTCTTTTGTCATGATAGCTGTACCATCTTCAGCGTAGAAGATTGGAAGTGGAACACCCCACGCACGTTGACGTGAGATAACCCAGTCACCACGGTCACGAATCATGTTGTAAAGACGAGTGCGACCCCATTCTGGATAGAATGTTGTGCGGTCAATTTCATCAAGAATATCTTGACGGAATTTAGAAACAGATGCAAACCATTGTGGTACTGCACGCCAGATGATAGGTTTTTTAGTACGCCAGTCAAATGGGTATGAGTGAGTGATAACTTCGCTAGCAAGCAAAAGATCACCAAGTTTTTCTTTAACAGTTGGAACAACTTTATCGTAGAATTGGCCTTGGAATTCAGGGCCAGCATTTTCCATCATGATACCACGTTCGTCAACTGTAACAGCAACTTCAAGGTTGTATTTAACACCAACATTGTAGTCATCTTCACCAAAACCAGGAGCAGTGTGGACAACACCAGTACCTGAGTCAAGTGTGACGTGGTCACCAAGGATAACAAGTTCGTCTACTTCTGTATCCCATGGGTGTTCAGTAACAATGTATTCAAGTTCAGTACCTTTGTGTTTTGCAAGAACTTCAAATGATTCCCAACCAAATTTTCCAGCAAGGCTATCAAGAAGTGCTTCTGCAACAACAAATTTACGGTTATCGTTAGCAGGTTTTACAACAACATAATCCATATCAGGACCAACTGTCAAACCACGTGAAGCTGTTACTGTAAATGGAGTTGTTGTCCAAACAACGATGTAAGTATCAGTATCAAGAACACCTTTACCATCTTTAACTTTGTTAGCGTAGTAAAGTGATGTTGAGTCAATATCGTGATATTCAATTTCAGCTTCTGCAAGAGCAGATTCTGATGACCATGACCAGTAAACTGGTTTAGCACCACGGTAGATGTAACCTTTATCAGCCATCGCACCAAATACACGAATTTGAGCTGCTTCATACGCAGGAATAAGAGTCACGTATGGATTTTCCCAGTCAGCAGATACACCAAGACGTTTGAAATCTTCACGTTGTTTATCTACTTGGCTAAGTGCGTATTCGCGGCACATTGCAAGGTATTCAGTCAACGGAATTTCTTTACGTTTTACACCTTTTTTAGCCAAAACTTGTTCAATTGGAAGTCCATGTGTGTCCCAACCAGGAATATAAGGAGCACGGAAACCAGACATTGATTTAGAACGCACAATAATATCTTTAGAAATTTTATTCATGGCGTGACCAACGTGGATGTTTCCGTTAGCGTATGGAGGTCCATCGTGGAGGTTGAATGAAGGTTTACCTTCGTTTAATTGTTGACGTTTTGCGTAGATGTCAGCTTCTTCCCATTCTTTTTGCCATTTAGGCTCTTTGTTTGGGAGTCCAGCACGCATTGGAAAAGCAGTTTTTCCAAGATTAAGCGTTTCTTTTAATTTCATGACTACTCCTTATAATAAATAATATTCAACTGTCAAAGGATCGTTAACCAACGACAGAAAAATGACAATGTTTCTCAGGTGATAAAACAAAAGAGCCTTCGTCTCAATAAGGACGAAAGCTCGTGGTACCACCTTAGTTTAGAAATTTAGACACACCAAATAATGGAGTGAAAATCTAAATTTCCCTCTTTAAACCCGTAAGGTGAGTTTGTCCCTTTTATCTTACTCAATTCAGATAAAATCTTAGAAAAGGATAACTGATATCCCAGAGATTGCTGGCCTCGCACCATCGCCTGCTCGCTGTAAATGTAGAATATCAATCGCGTTTTTCTTATTCTTCAATATTTAATTTAAATGTTTGAGTTTCGTTAAGATTGATGTCGTCTGCCTCGCTATCATCAATTACTGGAAGTTTTTGTGTTTCTTCAAGGTGTTTGTTCCCTGCTTCAACACGACGTTGCAATTCTTCCATTTCTTCTGGAGTAAATTGACGAGTAGCATCCATTGACATTTCATCGTCAGTTTCAGGCATTTCTTCTTCCAAAACTTTTTCAACAACTTCACGGAAAGCTGCATCAGAATTTTGAAGGTAAACTGCAGTTGGTTGCAACAATTCTGTCCATTCTGGTGAATTTGTCAAACCAAGTTGACCTTCGATAGCAGCAACCAAACGTTGGTGGAAGACACGTGTTTGACGTTTCAAGTCTTCAGTTTCAACTGCAACACGTTTAGCTTCATCAGTTGCATCACGCAAAATTTGATTAGCTTTTGATTTAGCTTCATCAATAAGATGTTGTGCATCGTAGTTTGCTTTGCTAACAAGGTTAGCAGCTTCATCGTTAGCTGAAGTTTTTACTTTTTCAGCAGTTTCTTGAGCAAGGATAACAGATTGGCTCAAAGATTCTTTCATTTCATCGAAGTAAGCAAGTTTATCTTCTAAGTCTTTAATTCTGTTTTCTTGTTCATGATTACGACGAACCAAGTCTTCGTAGTCTTCTACAACGATATCAAGAAATTCGTTAACTTCTTCTTCGTCATATCCACGAAATTTTAGTTTAAATGTTTTATCTTTAATATCAAGTGCTGTGAGTGCCATTGATTTCTCCTTATTTATGTATCATCTTATCTACGGTCAATTTGAATTTTCCATTTTTAGTAAGCCCATTCTCGCTCAAAATAGAAAATCGACCAAATCCTCTAACACTAATCAAATCTCCAACCTGAAGTATTTCCGAAGGCCTATCAATCGACTGATAGTTGAGTTTTACTTTTTCAGCGTTTACTAACTGAATAGCTTGACTTCTAGAAAGCTTTAACACTGTTGCTAAAACCTTATCCAATCGCATACTTGAAACCATAATATCTAATTGTTGCGATTCCTTTTCACCAACAATTAAATCATCAAGTGAAATCTCCTTTAAGCTTACGCTAGCTTTAGCTATCTTAGTAACATTGGCTCTAAAATAATCAACCATATTTCTAGTCACTAATAACTGAGCATATCCAGATTCAACCAAAATATCACCGATGATATGTCGCTTAATTCCAAGTCTATTGAGCAAAGTTCCCATTATTTGAGCATGAGTTAATTGATTGAACTTTGAATTGTACTTCACTTCTAGCAAAGCCAAGTCAAAGTCATCAAGATTAAGCTCATAATAATCAGGTGCAACTAGTAGTCGTGCATACTCCGCTGGATAATAATCACTTGAAACAAAGTAACTCAAGCCCCTATTACCAAGAACGCTTCTAGCAATCTCAACCTGTCGAGGATTTAAAAAATCTGTTAATGAGTAAGCGTATGTTTCTTCGACGCGCTGAGCGATATCATCAATTTTCTCAATGAAATCATACTCATCTGGCCTAAAGTGCTGATAAATATCTTTTTTCATCCGAGTAAAAGCATTACGAGCAATCGACTTAGCATATTCAAGGCAATAAACACAGCCCAAATCGTAAAATCAAGTCCCATAAATTGTAGATTTAAACGTCGAAATGGTTTAACTATTGGATCAACAATTTGGACCAATAAGCGACCTAAACCAGTATCATACGCACCTGGAAACCAAGATAGCAGCGCATACGCAATTAGCAGATAAGAGTAAAATTGAATGGTTTTTAATAGTACAATTAATACAAAAATCATATATTAGCGTCTCTTCATGTCAAAGTCAAAACCAACATCTTGTCCCGCATTTGGGATAGGAAGTTCTTCAAGATTGACAATGACATTTGATGGTGTCAATAAATACATTGAGCTGCCAACTTTTTGAAGACTTCCATAAAGAACTTTACTTGCACCATCAATAAAATCTAAACAACGACGAGCTTGTGCATCAAGCATATATTGAAAATCAATTAGAACACATTCGTTAACAATCAACAAATCAACAATTTCTTGAGCATCCTCATATTTACGAGGATATTTCAAAGCAATTGTTGTAGTTGCTTGACTGTTACGAGCTTGTAATTGCTCTTCACGACGTTGATTTAAATGAGCGTGCTGATTTTCATCAAAAGCACGTCGAGGTTGAGACTGTACACGTTGACGTGCTGCAGCAGATTGAGACTGTTGAGTACGGATAGATGAAACTGGTTGTGACTCAACTCGTCTTTGTGCTGGCTGCGGTTTAACCTCTACTTTTGGTTGAACACGAGGCTGTTGCACATCGTCTTCAACTGTTTCTTCAACATCACTTACCTCATCAGTATCGAAATAAGAGATTAGTTTGTCAAATTTATCTTTAAATGCCATGTTTTTCTCCCATTACTTAAAGAATGATGAACCAATTCGAACAAAGGTTGCTCCATTGCGAATCGCAATTGGAAAGTCTCCGCTCATCCCCATACTCAATTCAGTAAAAGGCATATGAGGTAAGTGTCGTTTTTGTAATTCTTGTCTCAATTGGTCAGCTTTTCTAAAAATGTCATCAATTTCACTCTCAGAAGCATTTTTAGGAGCCATCGTCATCAATCCAACAATTTCTACTTTATCAAAGTTAGAGATTTGCTCTAAAGCCTCATCAATCTCAGAGACTTTAAAGCCATGTTTACTCTCTTCCTCAGAAATATTAATCTGCAAGAAGCATTTAATGGGATGTTCTGCTCGTTTCTGAATTTCAGCTGCTAACTTAACAGAATCTAAGGCATGGAAATAATCGACATAGTTAATAACATTTTTAACTTTGCGTCGCTGAAGTGTCCCAATCAGATGCCACGTTAAATTCTTATCTTTAAGTGCCTCGTATTTATCCAAAAACATATCGACCCTATTTTCACCAATATGTTCAATACCTGTGTCAATAAGACGAGCAGCAACACCACTATCAACATACTTCGTCACAGCAATAACTTTGACACTTTCTTGTGAACGATTGGCTGCTTTAGTTGCATTAGCAACCTGTTCAAAAACAAGGTCCTTATTCTTTTGAAAATCGGTCATTAACGATTTTTGAAGAATGGTGGTGTTTCAAGTTCATCATCAGCATCTTCATTTGCTGTAAATGTTGACATTGTTAATTTGCTATCTAATTCACCTTCTGTTGGGCGTGCGATGTTGTCGCGACGAAGATCCCAGTTTCCAAATGAATTTTCTTTTTGTTGTGATTGGTTAGCGGGTTGTTGTGGAGTTGGCATTGCATGATTTTCACTCATATCGTAGTCAAAGTTTGAACGACGTTCAAATGCTGCTTGGCTAGGTTGTTGTGAACGTTCTGATGCATATTGTGCTCCTGCTGCTTGTTGTGCATTATTATTTGTAAATGAACGAGTAGTTGGTTGAGTACGGAAACCAGCAACTTGTTCTGCACGATCTTGATGAACACCTGTAGCAACAACTGTTACACGGATTTCATCTTTCATTGTGTCATCAATAGATGTACCAAGCCAGATGTTAACACCTTTACCAGCTGCTTGACTGATGATTTCAGAAGCTTCTTCTGCTTCAGTAAGAGTCATGTCAAGACCACCTGTTACGTTAACGATAACATCTTCAGCACCATCGATTGTAGTTTCAAGAAGTGGTGAGAAGATTGCTTTGCGAGCAGCTTCAGTGATGCGTTCTTCACCAGTACCGATACCGATACCCATAAGAGCGTTACCTTTATTAGCCATAACTGTTTTAACATCGGCAAAGTCAAGGTTGATAAGACCAGGATTTGTAATCAAATCAGTGATACCTTGAACACCTTGACGAAGAACGTTATCTGCTTCGCTAAGAGCTTCAAGAAGTGGAGTTTTCTTATCAACAATTTCAAGAAGGTTGTTGTTTGAGATGATAAGCAATGTATCAACTTGTTCACGAAGTTCTTGAATACCTTCTGCAGCAAAGTTGCTACGTTTGTTACCTTCAAAACCAAATGGACGTGTTACAACTGCAACTGTAAGAGCACCTAGGCTTTTAGCAATGCGCGCAATAACTGGTGCAGCACCTGTACCAGATCCTCCACCCATACCAGCAGTAATGAAGACCATATCAGCTCCTGTAAGAGCTTCTGTCAATACTTCTTCGCTTTCTTCAGCAGCTTTACGACCAACCTCAGGTTGTCCTCCAGCACCAAGTCCACGAGTCAATTTAGGGCCTAACTGGATAACAGTTTCAGCTTTTGATGAGCTCAAAGCTTGGATATCTGTGTTTGCTGCGATAAATTCAACACCAGCAACTCCTTCATCAATCATGCGGTTGATGGCGTTACCTCCGCCACCACCGACACCAATAACTTTAATAACTGCACCTTGTACAGATGCTGTGTCAAATGAAAATGCCATTTTTATTCCTCACTTATTGTTTAGTCAAACATACTTCCAAAAATACCACGTACACGTTCGCTCAATTTTGATTTTGGCTCTTCGTGTCTTTGAGCAGGTTGAACTGGAGCTGGCTGCGGAACCATGTTTTCGTTAGCAGTTACAGCTGGTTCATTGTTATAAACTACTCGTGGTTGAACTTGTGGTTGTGGTTCAAAATCAACAGGTTTACGACGAAGTAACTCTTCACCAGAAACCGCACGTTGAGCGATAACATCAACTTCACTCATTGTACCAACGTATTCAACTAGGCTAATAACGTTAGCAAACATTGGGTTACGGATTCCGACTTGATTTGGAACATGTAATTTAACAGTTGTTCCAAAGATTTCTTGAGCAACTTCAACAACACCTGGCATGATTGCTCCACCACCAACAAGAATAATTCCTCCTGGCAAGTCAAGTAAACGACCACGTTCTAAATCTTGTTTTACACGATCCAAAATGTGACGAACTCGTGCAGAAATAATCTCTGACAAGTAACGTTCACTAACTGAAATTGGAGACTCGCTTCCTACAACATCAACTTGAACAGTTTCTGAAGTACTTGCTTCTTCTAAGTTTGCTTGACCAAAATTAAATTTGAGTGCTTCAGCAATTTCCATAGAAGTTTTCAAGACTTTTGAAATGTCCTTAGTAACGTATTCGCCACCTTCAGGGTAGATATTTGTGTATTGCAATTCTTGGGCACGCATTGACGCAACGGTAGTTTGACCACCACCCATATCAATCACTGTAGCACCGAACTCACGTTCACCTTCGTTAAGAACTGATTTTGTCAAAGCAAGAGGTGAAATAATTACATTTTCAACGCTGATGCCTGCACGCTCAACAGTTTTACGAAGATTATGAAGAATTGTAGTTGGGCCAGTATAAATCAAGCCACGCATCTCTAGACGAATTCCCATCATACCACGTGGATCACGAATTCCTTGGAAACCATCAACAATAAATTCTTCTGGGATCAAAGAAATAACTTCACGTTCTGGAGTGATGCTTTTTGTTAAGGCTGATTTAACAACACTGTCAACATCTTCATCTTTGATTTCTTTTGATTCACTAGGAACAGGAATCATACCTTGAGTTGGTTCGATTTGAAGGAGATTAGCAGGAAGGCCAACATTAATCTTATCAATTGTCATTCCAGCTTTTTCTTCTGCTTGTTCAACCGCTTTTTTGATTGATTCTGCAGCTGCTTCAATATCTATAATAATACCGTCTTTTACTCCCGTGCTGGGAACGTTACTCACACCAATCACGTTCATTTCACCAGAAACAAATTCGGCTACTAGAACTTTTATCGAGCTTGTTCCAATATCTAATCCTGTAAAAAAGCCATTTCTAGCCATTCACTCGACCTCACTATCTTTCCAATCATTTACTAATCTAAAATCTGCATAAAATCAGAATTATTCAGAGAATATTATATCATAAAAAAACGTAAAATGTTATCATTTTACGTTTTTTGTTATTGAAACTTAATTTTATTGTTGACCATATTGTTCTTCAGCGACAACATTGTTCGTTTGTTCTGTTGTTCCTGATTCTGTTAGTTGATTTTCAGCACCTTCAGCTTCAGATGA
The DNA here is from genome assembly GCF_049393735.1 of Streptococcus equinus. GTDB lineage: Bacteria > Bacillota > Bacilli > Lactobacillales > Streptococcaceae > Streptococcus > Streptococcus equinus_G. Next base: position 523,720 of record NZ_CP185946.1, on the reverse strand, counting down.
TTCAGTAGAAACATTAGTGTCACCAGACTCAGTTTGAGACTCTTCACCACTTTCAGATTCGGCTGATTCTTTATTTTCAGCTTGCTCTTTTGCCTTTTCTTTATCTTCTGCAACTGATGCTTCAATTGATTCAGATGTTGTAAAAATACCAACTTCCATATCAACAATACTGTTTTCAGGTAGGCTACCCTTTATTTTCAAATAATAAGGCAACTTCTTAGTTATCTCAGATAATGGCACACGAACAACATTGCCGTCATGCATCTCGATTTTTAATAAATCTGAAGTTGTTGGTGAGTCCGCTGAACTAATAATTTGAATCTGATTAACCAAATCCTTATCTAATTTTGAGAATGCTTTGATAAGTGTTTTAATATCTTTTTCAGATGACAAATTAATAGTCAAGAAACTATCTGGCAACTCAGATGCGCCGACAACATTTAGTCGTGTCCCATTTTCAAGAATTGGCTGATAACCGTCATCTGTCTGGGCATAGGCTACAATATTGTATTCTTTGACAACAATGTCAAATTTATTCGGAAAACGATATTTTAAACTAGCACTTTTTACAAGCTTGTTTTTGCTAATAATATTCTTTTCATAAGTTGAATGATGCAAAATCATAGAAAAGACATAATCAGAAGCTTTAATACCCGAATCTTTAATTACTTCGTCCTGACTTGCGACAGAAACACCTGAAACAGTGACTACTTTTCTCTTACTAAATGGAGTTACTAAAAAGATTGAAATCAGAAGAACTAACCCTGAAGTAATCAAAATTGGAAGCGCATGATGAATCGCTTTTTGAAGAGGTGTTTTTTCTTTTTTAGCTTCAAGTTTTTGTAACTTCTTAGCTTCTTTTTCTTTTTTAGCCTCTTCTTTTTTGGCTTCTTTTGCTTTTTTCTTTTCTTCAGCAGTTAATTTCTTATCAGTCTTACCTTCCTCAGCAGCTTCCTCTTTTTTGTGAGTTCTTTCTAAACGTAATTTTTCTTGACGTTTTTTCTTTTCAACTTTTTCAGCTTCTTTTTTCTTCAAAAACTCAATATTACGTTTTTGCCACTCAGTCATCACTGATTTCTTTTCTGATTTATCTTTTTGACTTTTTTGTGACTTTTTCTTTTTTGTCATTTAAATTCCTTTTGCAGTCTTAGAAATATCGTGCTTAAGCAGATCATAAAATTCTTCTTGTGACTTGATTTCAGTGGAATTTTTCATTTGTTCATGATAGCTATTTTCTTGATTAAAGAGCTGTGTCAATTCTTCTTGCAAGTGAGCAAAAGTAAGCTTATCCTCAGAGAGTTGGCGAGCATAGCCTTTTTTCTCAAAGTAAGCTGCATTTTCCAATTGGTCACCACGACTTGCTTCTTTTCCAAGAGGCACAATCAAATGCAATTTATCCATAGCAACTAATTCAAAAATAGTATTTGAACCACCACGTGTCACAACAGCATCTGCCATATCCATCAAAGGCTGATAAAGGTCTGTGACATAATCAACTCGATAGAGATTTTGACTCAATCCATTTAAGCTTTTATCTCCTGAAATATTGATTACATTATAATGCTCAGTTAATTCAGGTGTGTTTGTAATAAAGTCGTTGAAGACACGAGCACCAGCTGAACCACCGATAAAGAGAAGAGTCTTCAAATCAGGGTTAAAGTGCTTTTTAACATCTTCAATCTGGCTTTCATCGTATGCTACTTTACTGCCAACTTTTGTGATTGCTCCAACATGTTTTGCTTTTGTCAAACCATGAGCTTGTTCAAATGTAGTATACATCGTTGTTGCAAATTTGTAAGCAATCTTATTGGCAAGTCCCATTGATAGGTCAGATTCATGAACAAAAACAGGAACACCTAATGTCTTAGCAGCAATTACCGGTGGCACAGACACAAACCCACCTTTTGAAAAGAGTGCTTGTGGGCGAATCTTCGCAATGATTGCGATAGATTGCAAAATACCAAATGAAACTTTGAAGACATCAAGCATATTTTGCCATGAGAAATAGCGTCTTAGTTTTCCTGTTGCAATTGAATGGAAAGTAACATCTAAGCCTGACTTTTCAATCTGTTCGTGTTCGATTCCATGTTTATCACCAATGTAGTGAACTTCCCAGCCATCTTTGATGAATTTTGGAATCAGAATAAGGTTTAAGGTCACATGACCAACAGTACCTCCACCAGTGAAGACAATTTTTTTAGTCATGCTTATTCTCCTTTAATAGCTTCAAATGTTGCGATGAATTCATCACCACGAACTTCAAAGCTCTTATACATATCCCAACTTGCATTTGCAGGGCTCAAAAGAACAACTTCGCCTGCTTCTGCTTTACTGTATGCGATGCGCGCTGCATCAGCAACATCTTTGGCATCAACATATGGTACATTTGCTTTGTCAGCTGCACGTTTAACTCGCGGAGCTGATTCTCCAAGAATGACCATCAATTTAACACCTGTAATATCAGGAACAAGTTCATCAAATTCGTTACCACGGTCAAGACCACCAGCAATCAAGATAACTTTAGAATTATCAAATCCTGATAGAGCTTTTTGTGTTGCTAAAATGTTAGTTGATTTAGAGTCATTGTAGAATTTAACGCCATTAACTTCACCAAGAGCTTGAAGACGGTGTTTAACACCACCGAAATGAGCCAATGTTTCTTTAATTGCTTCATTTGCAATTCCAGATAACTTCGCCACAGCAATTGTTGCCAAAGCATTCTCAACATTGTGACTTCCAGGCACACCAATTTCAGATGCTTTCATGATTGCTTCACCTTTGAAGTACAATGTATCTCCATCAAGATAAGCACCATCAACTTTTTCTGTTGTAGAAAATGGTACAACTTGTGCTGCCGTTTTTTCAGCTAATTCTTTTGCTAAATCTTGGTTGAAATTAAGAACGATAAAATCATCTGCTGTCATATTTTTTTGGATATTCCACTTAGCCGCAACATAGTTTTCAAATGTCCCATGATAATCAATATGAGTTGGCATAAGGTTTGTGATAACAGCAATGTGTGGGTGGAAAGTATTTGTTCCCATCAATTGGAATGATGATAATTCCATAACCAATGTGTCTTTATTAGTTGCAGTTTGTGCAACTTCTGAAGCAGGAAAACCAATATTTCCTGAAAGAAGACCTGATTGACCACCGTTATTAAGTGTTTCAGCAATCATTGTTGTCGTAGTTGTTTTACCGTTTGATCCTGTAATTCCAATAATTGGAGCATCAGAAATCATATAAGCCAATTCAACTTCAGTAATAACAGGAATATTTTTTTCGATAGCACGTGCTACCATTGGATTGTCATAACGAATACCAGGATTTTTTACCATTAACTCGAAGTTTTCATCCAAAAGTTCCAATGGGTGGCTACCGCAGACAACTTTGATACCTTCTTCAAGAAGAGATTGTGCAGCTGGATTTTCATCAAAAGGTTTACCATCGTTAACAGTGACGATTGCACCTAATTTTTCAAGGAGACGTGCTGCAGCTTCTCCAGATTTTGCTAAACCAAGAACTAAGACTTTTTTATTTTCAAATGTTTCAATTTTTTTCATGATATATCCATTCTAACATTGCAAATATAATATTATTCTACCTTTATTTAAAGCGTTTTTCAATCATTCTATGGCATTTAAGACAATCTTAATGTCGCAATGTCTGATAGAGTGTTTATGACAAAAAAAGCTGAGTAAATACTCAGCCTCTGTCGCTATATTGCTCTTCTTCATTTTTCTTAACTGGTAAGCGATAAACATCTCTTAATGCGAAAAATCCCAAGGCAACCATAGCAAGTGCAAGAAAGATTTCTGGTGGAGATTGCATGATTTTAATAAAGCTCATCCCTGCCAATACAAGTAATAAAGCAATTAATCCTACAAACCCAATCATTCCTAGCGTATTACGAATTGTTTTAGGAGCCATGAAAACATAGTATGAAACAATTAAGATTGCAATAATTAAATAAAACATTTCATGATTCCTTTCTACAATTCTTTTATCAGTTTTAGAGTCTGGGAGAATAGTACCCAGCTCTTTGTTTACATAGTTATTATATAGTTGAGTGGGTTCTAATACGCTGATAAATCAGGTTTTACAACCCTACTCAACCTTGCAGGGTGAAACGACGAAATCGAATTTCTTCGAAATTACCGATTTCTGTCCCACTCCCTACTCTTCAGATGATTTTTTCTTTTTAGCCGCTTTAGCACGCAAGTTTTTATCAAGGATTTGTTTACGCAAGCGGATTGATTCTGGTGTTACTTCCATGTATTCATCATCGTTCAAGAATTCAAGTGATTCTTCAAGAGTCAAGATACGTGGAGTTTTGATAACTGCAGTTTGGTCTTTAGTAGCTGAACGAACGTTAGTCATTTGTTTAGCTTTAGTGATGTTAACTGTCAAGTCATTTTCACGTGAGTTTTCACCGATAATCATACCTTCGTATACTTCAGTACCTGGGTTAACGAAGATTGTACCACGTTCTTCAACAGACATGATTGAGTATGTTGTTGCTTTACCAGTATCGATAGATACAAGGGCACCACGACGACGTCCACCGATTTCAGCGTTGATAACTGGCATGTATTGGTCGAATGTGTGGTTCATGATACCGTAACCGTGAGTCATTGAAAGGAACTCAGTTGGGTAACCGATAAGTCCACGAGCTGGTGCCAAGAAGACAAGACGTGTTTGACCGTTACCAGTTGATTGCATATCAATCATTTCACCTTTACGTTCTGACAATGATTGGATAACTGAACCTTGGTATTCTTCTGGTGTATCGATTTGAACACGTTCGAATGGTTCGCATTTCACGCCATCAATTTCTTTGATGATAACTTCTGGACGTGATACTTGAAGTTCGTATCCTTCACGACGCATTGTTTCGATAAGGATTGACAAGTGCAATTCACCACGACCTGATACAGTCCATTTATCTGGTGAGTCAGTTGCTTCAACACGAAGTGACACGTCAGTTTGAAGTTCAGCAAGCAAACGTTCTTCAACTTTACGAGATGTTACGTATTTACCTTCACGACCTGCAAATGGTGAGTTATTTGCCAAGAATGTCATTTGAAGAGTTGGTTCATCAATGTGAAGAATTGGAAGTGGTTCAACACAATCAGTTGGAGTGATTGTTTCACCAACGAAGATATCTTCCATACCTGAGATGGCAATCAAATCACCAGCTTTTGCTTCTTGGATTTCACGACGTTCAAGTCCGAAGAAACCAAATAGTTTTGTAACGCGGAAGTTTTTAGTTGAACCATCAAGTTTTGAAAGTGTAACTTGGTCACCAACTTTAACAGTACCACGGAAGATACGTCCGATACCGATACGTCCAACGAAATCGTTGTAATCAAGAAGTGACACTTGGAATTGAAGTGGTTCTTCTGAGTTATCAACTGGAGCTGGAATGTGGTCAATGATTGTATCAAAGACTGGAGCCATTGTGTGTTCTTGATCAGCTGGATCATCAGAAAGTGATGATGTACCGTTGATAGCTGATGCGTAAACAACTGGGAATTCTAATTGATCATCATCGGCACCAAGTTCGATGAAAAGTTCAAGAACTTCGTCAACAACTTCTGCTGGACGAGCTGATGGTTTATCAATTTTGTTAACAACAACGATAGGTGTCAAGTTTTGTTCAAGAGCTTTTTTCAACACGAAACGTGTTTGAGGCATAGTACCTTCGTAAGCATCGACAACAAGAACAACACCATCAACCATTTTCATGATACGTTCAACTTCTCCACCGAAGTCCGCGTGTCCTGGTGTGTCCATGATATTGATACGAACACCGTTGTAAGCAACGGCAGTGTTTTTAGCAAGGATTGTAATACCACGTTCTTTTTCAAGATCGTTTGAGTCCATTGCACGTTCTTGCAATTCTTTACGTTCGTCAAGTGTGTGTGATTGTTTCAACAATTCATCAACAAGGGTAGTTTTCCCGTGGTCAACGTGGGCGATGATAGCCACGTTACGAATATCTTCTCTTAATTTAGTCATGATTCCTCGATTTATTTTTTAAATTTATTCTAACTTTTGAATTATATCATATTTCCCATAAAAAAACATCGTCAAATGCTGTGTAAATGTTTTCAGACAGTGAATTTACTATATAATATTCATTTAAAGCTCATAAATGTTCCTGTTTTTGTGTAAAAAAAGAAAGCCCGATGGCTTTCTTTTTATTAACCTTCTTTAATTTTACCAGTCCAGTAATCAAAACCGTCTTTCAAAACGTAAAGGTCTGTGTAACCAGCTTTTTTGAGCATTTTGATAACTCGTGGTAAGGCAGCGCTTCTGCTGCTGTCGTATAAAAGAACTGGCTTGTCTTTACGAATAGCTGTGTAAGACATTTGAATTTGGCTAGCTGGGAGATTACGTGCTCCCATGATGTGTTTTGCCTTGAATGCTGCTGCTTCGCGGACATCAATCACTTGACTTGTGTGAAGCATGCTTTCAAATTCTGCATTATCAATGAATTTTGCTGCGCGACGAACGCTGAAATAAGACCAAGCAAACCATCCAATGATAGCAATTAAAACAATTAGAAAAATAATCCAGTTCATTTTTTTGCCTCTTAATCTACAAATTTACTTGCAAGACTTGCTGCACCGATGATACCTGCGTCGTTACCAAGTTCAGCAATTTTAACTTTAGTTGTGTTACGAACTTGTGGGAAAGCATAGTTGACAAAGTATTTTTCAACACGGCTACGTAGGAACTCACCTGCTGCAGATACACCACCACCGATAACAACTGAGTCTGGGTTCAAAATATTTGAGATGTTTGCGGCTGCTTGTCCAAGGTAGAAACCAACTTTTTCAACAACTGAATCAGCAAATTTATCACCTGCTTCAGCAGCTTCGAAAATGTCTTTACTTGTCACTACATCACCATTGTCGATAGAAGCTTTGATTTTAGAATCGCCTTCGTATTCTTCTGCCAAATGACGAGCTACACGTACAATACCTGTAGCTGAAGCAACTGTTTCAAGACATCCTTTGTTACCACATGTACATTCAAAACCATCAAATGGTTCAACGTTCATGTGACCGATTTCTCCACCAGCACCAGCAACACCGTGGATAAGGTTACCGTCAGCGATAACACCACCACCAACACCAGTTCCAAGTGTTACAAAGACAACGTCTGGGTTGTTCGCACCAGCACCTGTCCAACGTTCACCAAGAGCAGCAACGTTAGCATCGTTGTCGATAGCAAATGGAATACCTAATTCACGTTCGATTACTGAACCAACTTCTTCAGTGTGAGCCCAGTTCAAGTTGAAGGCACCTGTAACAGTTTTGTTTTCACGGTCAACAGCACCTGGTGAACCCATACCAATACCTGCAAAATCATCTTTTGTCAAACCATAAAGACTCATACGGTGTTTGATTGATTCTACGATATCAGGAACGATGTGTTTACCATCTTCAAGTGTATTTGTATCGATTGCCCATTTTTCTTGAACTTCACCTTCAAGAGTTAGGATACCGAATTTGATCGTTGTCCCACCTAGGTCAATCCCTAAAAGTTTTTTAGTCATTATTTTCTTTCTCCATTTCTAAACGGTGCTCGCGTCGCAAAATTAACTCAGCATTTAGGTAGTCAACCTTGTCAATCAACCCATTTTCATACAATTTCTCAAGTTCGAGTTTCATGACCTCTATATCATAAAGACGTTTTCCGATATAGACAAAGATGCCGAATCGCTTTAGCAATTGCTGCACATCAAATAAAGTTTTCATACAAAGCATTTTATCAAAAATAATAGTGTTTTTCAACAGGGGTATGCAATCGGTTTCGATATTTTGATATTTTCATATATTTTCATAAAAAAAGCGGGTCTTTCAACCCGCAAAATTGTTCAAAAAATTATTTAAGCCCTGGTGCTTGTCCACGCTCTGCTTGGAGCATCCAGATTGTTTTTTCAGCGTCAGCTTTTGCTGCTGTGAAGATATCATTTGATGGAGCATCTCCTTCTTCATCAGTCACGTCAAGACCGACTTGGTAAAGCGCTGAAAGATATGTGTAAACCTCAACCAAGCGAGCAAGATTTTCATCCATTGATTTATCAAATGAACCTTTTGTTTCTTCTAATTTAGAATTGTCATCAAATTCTTTAAGTGTTGAAAATGGTGCGCCACCGATTGTAATCAAGCGTTCACTCATTTCATCCAAGTTAGCGTTAAGGCCGTCCATCAATTCATCCATTTTTGGGTGAAGATAGAAGAACCCTGCTCCTCGCATGTACCAGTGAATTTGGTGGACAATTGATGCTGCTTTTGAAAGGTCAGCAACTGCTTGATTTAGCACTGCCTTTGTTTTAGCATTTTTTGTATTTTGTGAAATGTTGTGTGTTACAGATGCGTAGATAGTTTCAGTCATTGTTTGAGTCATAAGTAGACCTCCTCTTAAAAAAATGCAACATTTTTTAGGAAATGTTATCCTTTTCTTTTGTAAGTCTATTTTAGAATGATTCTAAATAAAGAGCAAACAATATGCTCGCAATTTTTAAAAATTTTTTCGAATAATAAGATATGGACATTTTATTATTCTTTTTTCTTGGAGCATCCTTTGCTTCTTTCATCGGCTTAGTAATTGACCGTTTTCCAAACGAATCCATTCTTTTTCCAGCCAGTCATTGTGAGACTTGTGGTATGCAACTTGAGGTTCGTGACTTAATTCCTGTGTTTTCACAAATTATCAATCGGTCACGCTGCCGTTTTTGTCACACAAAACTCCCAATTTGGTATGGCATTTTTGAATTCATCTGCGGAATATTAACTGCCGTCTGCTATCAAGGAATGCTACCACTCTCGACACTCTTTATTATCTTTTTAAGTCTCACGCTCAGTATCTACGATTTAAAATACCAATCATTTCCTTTACTAATATGGTTGCTCCCGAGTTGCTGTTTACTCCCAGTTACACCAATCAAAACTCTCACTATTATCCTTTTGTTGTTTGGAATCATTGCAGAGCTGATTGATGTGAAACTTGGTAGTGGAGATTGTTTTTATCTAGCAACTTTGAGTCTTTTTCTAGATTTACAAAACATTTTATGGATTGTAGAAATTGGTTCACTTACAGGAATAATCTTTTGTGTGTTGTACAAAAATAAGCGAATTCCTTTTGTGCCTTTTCTCTTTTTTGGATACCTTCTTGTATCGTTTTTTAAGTATACTTAATTTTTTTGTTAAATATAATTAAAAATACTTTATTTTTAAAATTCTTCTGCTATAATAGGCCTTAAATAAGAGTTTTAGAAAAGAGGGCTGCCTTTTGGAAACTATTGTCAATTCTCAAAAATCGCTGAGTGAGGTTAATCAGAGTGTTGCTGTTCCGAAGAATGCCTCATTTTGGCGAACACTTAGAGCCTTCATTGGACCAGGAGCTTTAGTTGCTGTTGGTTACATGGACCCTGGTAATTGGATTACTAGTGTTGTCGGTGGGGCTACTTATAAATACTTACTGCTATCAGTTATTCTTGTGTCATCATTAATAGCTATGCAACTTCAGCAGATGGCTGGAAAACTTGGCATTGTAACGCGTAAAGATTTGGCGCAAGCAACAGCTGCACATTTGCCAAAAAAGTTACGTTTTCTTCTATTTATTATCATTGAATTAGCCCTAATGGCAACAGATCTTGCTGAGGTTATCGGCTCAGGGATTGCACTTCATTTACTCTTTGGCTGGTCTTTGTTATTTTCAATTTTGATTACCATTTTAGATGTTTTCATCCTACTATCGTTAATGAGATTAGGTTTTCGTAAAATCGAAGCTATAGTCTCCACTTTGATTGCAACAATTTTGATTATTTTCCTTTACTTGGTCATCTTGTCAAAACCAAGTCTTTCAGGAATTTTACAAGGCTATATTCCAAATGCTCAAATCATCGATTTACATCAAAGTGGTGTTAATAGCAAATTGACGCTAGCTTTGGGGATTATCGGTGCGACAGTTATGCCACACAATCTTTATCTTCATTCTTCGATTTCACAAACTCGAAAAGTTGACTATCAAAATCCCGCTTCAATCAAGCAAGCAGTGCGTTTCATGACTTGGGATTCTAATCTTCAGCTTACAGTGGCTTTCGTGGTCAATTCACTGCTACTCATTTTAGGAGCATCGCTGTTTTATGGCCACGCTAGTGAGATTAGCGCCTTTTCACAGATGTATAATGCTTTACAAGACTCCACTATCGCTGGCGCAGTGGCAAGCTCTGCTTTATCAACTTTATTTGCGATTGCTCTACTTGCTAGTGGGCAAAATTCAACTATCACAGGTACTTTGACTGGACAAATTGTCATGGAAGGATTTTTAAAATTACGCTTACCGCAATGGTTGATTCGGCTTGTAACTCGACTTGCTGCTCTTCTTCCTGTCCTCATCATTGCTGTTCTCTATGGTAGTCGAGAAAGTGTCCTTGACCAGCTCATTGTCTATTCACAAGTTTTTCTGTCTGCAGCTTTGCCATTCTCCATTTTCCCTTTGGTTTATTTCACGTCAAACCGCAAACTTATGGGAGATTTTGTCAATGCTAAATGGAATACTATTTTAGGCTACTTGGTGGCAAGTATTTTGACCATTTTAAATATCAAGCTTATCGTTGATTTATTTTAGCGCAAGCAAAAAGCCACTCTTTCAGAGTGGCTTTATTTATTTTTGGTAATTTGAACCGAACTTGACGAAATCGACAAGGTCTTCTATTTTTCCTTCATGTAAGTCACGAACAATTTTTGTCCCGACAATAACACCGTCTGACACCTTATTAAAACGCTCGATATCGTTTTTAGTCGACACACCAAATCCTGTCAAAACAGGAATGTCAGCAACTGCTTTTAGATTTTCCAAATGCTTATCTAAATCAGCACGATAGCCACCAGTCTTACCAGTAACGCCGTTAATGGCAACCGCATAGATGAACCCTTCAGCATCTTTGCAAAGTACTTTTTGACGTTCAATGCCAGTTGTCAGACTAACGAGTGGCACAAGCGCAATGTCTGTATTTTCAAGATATGGTTTAATGAGATTTTCGTGTTCGTATGGCAAATCAGGAATAATCAGCCCTTTAACAGATGTCTTTGCCAAATCAGTGACTAACTTTTCAACACCATATTGATAAATAGGATTGATGTAAGTCATGATGACTAAAGGAACGTCAACGTTTTTTTCTTGCAATTTCTCAATGATTGCTTGCAAATTAACGCCTTTAGCAAGACTTCTTTGTCCAGCTAATTCGATGACGGGGCCATCAGCTACGGGATCTGACCAAGGAATGCCCACTTCAATGGCAGAAGCTCCGCTATTTTCCAAAAGAGAAATGGTATCAAATAAGCCATCAAGACCTTGCTTATGGTCGCCAGCCATGATATATGGAATAAAAAGTCCTTTGCCACTTGCTTTAATGCCTTTTAAATGTTTGGTGAGTGTCTTAGTCATAATCTATTTTCCCTCTGCTTCTAAACGTTCTTTTACTTGCACAACATCCTTATCCCCACGTCCTGAGAGACAAACGATGATTGATTTATCTGGCCCAAGCTCCTTAGCAACTTTTTGGGTAAGCGCAACAGCGTGACTTGATTCAAGCGCTGGGATAATCCCTTCAAGTCGCGACAAAAGCATGAAAGCTTCAAGTGCTTCATCGTCTGTAATCGAATCATATGTTGCACGCCCAATATCTTTGAAGTGACAGTGTTCAGGACCAACCCCAGGATAATCAAGACCAGCTGAAATAGAGAAAGCTTCCATAATTTGTCCGTGGCGGTCTTGAAGAACATTCATCAATGCGCCGTGCAAAATACCTGGACGACCTTTTGCAAATGTAGCCGCGTGTTCTTCCGTATCAAGTCCGTGCCCAGCTGCTTCAGCACCGTAAAGTGCAACAGATTCATCTTCGACAAATGGATAAAAAAGACCAATTGCATTTGAGCCGCCACCGATACATGCTAGAACCGCATCAGGCAGCTTTCCACCAGATATTTCTGCGTACTGTCTCTTAGCTTCTTTACCAATAACTGATTGAAAGTCACGCACGATTTCAGGAAATGGAGCAGGTCCAAGTGCCGACCCCATGATGTAGTGAGTATCTTCGATGTTAGCCACCCACGCGCGAAGGGCGGCATTCACAGCATCTTTCAAAACACGTGAACCATCCGTCACCGCATGCACTTTAGCACCAAGCAACTCCATACGAAATACATTAAGTGCTTGACGCTTCACATCTTCTTCACCCATGTAAATCGTACATTCCATATCAAAAAGCGCAGCCGCTGTTGCAGTAGCAACTCCGTGTTGACCTGCACCTGTTTCGGCAATAATTTTCTTTTTGCCCATGCGTTTAGCAAGGAGAACCTGACCAAGAGCGTTATTGATTTTGTGAGCACCTGTGTGATTGAGGTCTTCACGTTTAAGGTAAATCTTGGCACCACCGATGTGTTTCGTTAAACGCTCCGCATAATATAGCGGTGTTTCACGACCAACATAATTTTTAAGCAATTCATCAAGTTCTGCTTGAAAGCTTGGGTCAGCTTTTGCTTTACGGTAAGCTTTATCAAGTTCAATAACTGCAGTCATCAGCGTTTCAGGGACAAATTGACCACCGAATTTTCCATAAAATCCATGAATATCAGGTTGATTATAACTCATTTTTTCACACTTTCTATAAATCTCATAATCTTCAATAAATCTTTTTTACCATCCGTCTCAACACCAGAAGAAACGTCAACAGCGTAGGGGCGAAAGAAAGTTATGGCTTGCTTGACATTATCGACACTTAATCCACCTGCTAAAAAATATGGCTTTTCAATGGCTTGATTTTTTAACAATTCCCAATCAAATGTCTTGCCCGAGCCAGCCAAGGGGGCGTCAAATAATATAAAATCTGCTTTAGTTTCAATTTCTTCCAGTGTTTTTTCGACAGGAATGGCAAGAATACTTGGAACATCAAGCTTTTCAAAGTCCTCATCAGGAAATTCTCCGTGAATTTGCACAAGATCAAGAGGAACTTTGACAATGGCTTCTTGAAGTTCCATGAGAGTCGGACTTACAAAAACACCCACTTTCTGGACAGTTTCTGGAATAAACTGAGCTAAATGGCTAGCTTGTTTTATGCCGACTTGTCGTTTACTTTTGGCAAAGACGAAGCCAATGTAATCAGCTCCGCTGTTAACCGCTGCTTCTATAGCTTCTTTTGTTGTGAGCCCGCAAATTTTAACCTTTGTCAATTTGCAACTCCTTCACTTTTTCAGACACATTATCTGCTTTCATCAATGCTGTGCCAACCAAAATGCCATTGAAAAATGGGGCAACCAAGGCAGCATCTTCTTTGGTAAAAATAGCTGATTCCGAAATGTAAACAGGACCTCCTTTGAAATGCGTTGACATCGCTAAGCTAGAATTAATATCTGTTTCAAAGGTCACCAAATTGCGATTATTAACGCCGATGATTTTAGCACCAATGCGATGAGCTACTTCTAATTCTGATAAATGATGCGTTTCAAGTAAAACTTCTAACCCTAATCCCGTCGCAAAGTCATAAAGTTCTTTCAATCGTTTCTCAGAAAGCGCAGCGACAATTAACAAAATCACGGTTGCCCCTGCATTACGGCTACGAATGATTTGCTTTTCATCAATAATAAAATCTTTTGCCAAGGTTGGAATCTTCACTTGACTTGAAATCTGACGTAGATAATCAATATTACCTTTGAAGAAAAATGGGTCTGTCAAAACAGATATCATACACGCGCCACTGTCTTGATAATTTTTGGCTTGTTTGACAATATCAACTTCAAGATTAATGTCACCAAGACTCGGGCTTGCCTTTTTCACTTCAGCTATGACTTGAAGCTTTTGAGTGTTATTCTTAAGATAATCATAAAGTTTGTAAGTCTCGCGAAGTGGCAACAATGGTTCAAACTCCATACTCTCAACTTCTCTAGCTTTTTGATTTAAAATGCTTGATAAAAATGTCTCACTCATACTTGTACCTCTTGTAGTTGACGAAGTTTAGCAAGAGCAGAACCATCCGCAATTAATTGACGAGCAAGCTCAACACCAGCTGCTAAGTTATCAACTTTTCCATTTGCATAAAACCCAAGCCCAGCATTTAGAACCGTTGTTTCAAGATAGGGACTTGCTTGATTTTCAAGTACACTTAATAGAATCTCCGCATTTTGTTTGGCATCTCCACCGACAATATCTGACAATTCCACTCTTTGCATCCCTAAGTCTTGGTAAGTAAAGCTGTGCTGGCTGATTCTGTCATTTTCAAGTAAAGTATAGGTATTTTCACCATAAAGCGCTGCTTCATCCATGTTATTTGGACCAGTAATAATAAGTGCACGCTTACGACCAAGTTTTTGCATAACTTTTGCTGCTGTTTCTTGTAAATCTACACGATAAAGCCCCATGAGTTGAGTTTCAAGGTCAACTGGATTTGCAAGTGGTCCAACGATATTCATAATGGTTGGAATCCCTAAAACTTTTCGTGCTGGACCGATAAATCGCATAGCAGGGTGCATGCTTTGGGCAAAGATAAAGGCAAGTCCAACCTCATCAAGTGCTTTTGAAAGAGTTGCTGGAGCTGCTGAGATGTTAATGCCCAGCGCTTCAAGGACATCAGCCGAACCAGATTTTGAAGAAACCGAGCGATTGCCTGCTTTTGCCACACGAATACCACCAGCTGCTAAAACAAAACTTGCTGTCGTTGAAATATTAAAACTGTAAGATTGGTCACCACCAGTGCCACAATTACACATAGCGTCATCAAATTCTCTTGGCAAAAGCACCGCGTGATTTTTCAGTGCACGTACAATCCCCGTAATCTCAGAAGGTGTTTCTCCTTTAACTTTTAATCCCATCAGAAAAGCTGCAATCTCACTTTCTGAAATATCATTGTTTAAAATCTCATCAAAGAGATGCTCTACTTCCTCTTCTGATAAATCTTCTCGGTTTGCAATGTGATTAAATAGTTCTTTCATTGTTTTTCCTCACTTTACTTTTCAACAATTAGTCGCACAAAGTTTTCAATCATCTTAAGCCCATCAGGCGAGCCAATACTTTCTGGGTGAAATTGAAGTCCGTAAATCGGCAAATGTTTGTGTTGAATTGCCATGATTTCTTTGTCATCAGTCGTTACAGCTACTACCTCAAAATCCTTTGGCATCTCTGTTATCACGATAGAATGATAGCGCATGATTGGCATGATATTATCAAGCCCTGCAAAAATTGGTGATTTCAAAAGAAGCTCGATGTCGCTCTGCTTGCCATGCATGACATTTTTTGCTAGGCCAAGCTTTCCCCCAAATATTTCAGCAATCGCTTGATGTCCTAGACAAATTCCTAAAATCGGCTTTTTCCCAGCAAATTTCTGAATCATTTCTTCTAATTTTCCAGCATCAGAAGGCCAACCAGGCCCTGGAGATAGGACTAATGCATCTGCTTTTTTGGCAACTTCTTCCAAATTGCCGACATCATTTCTCAAAACCTCAACTTCTGTAAATGTCCCGAGATACTGCGCTAAGTTATAGGTAAAAGAGTCATAATTATCAATTAATAAAATCATTTGCACTCTCCAATCCGTGTCATGGCTTTAGCTTTATTGATTGTTTCGTAAAATTCATTTTCAGCAACACTGTCATAAACAATCCCAGCTCCTGCTTGCACGTAAGCTTTTTGATTTTTCAAAATCATTGTCCGAATAGCAATGGCAAAATCCATGTCACCAGTCGCCGAAAGATAGCCAATCGCTCCAGCGTAGACGCCGCGTTTCTCTTCTTCCATTTCATAAATGCGCTTCATAGCACGAATTTTCGGCGCGCCTGATACGGTACCAGCTGGTAAAGTTGTCTTTAAAGCATCAATACTTGCCACATCTGGCAACAACTGCCCTTTAACAACACTAGTCAAATGCATGACGTAACGGAAATGCTCAACTTCCATATATTTCGTTACCTTGACCGTCCCATTTTTGGAAATTCTTCCAATATCGTTTCGACCTAAATCTACAAGCATGCGGTGCTCAGCTGTTTCTTTGATATCAGCTTGCAAGCCTTTGGCTAACGCGGCATCCTCAGCATCGCTAGCTCCACGCGGACGAGTACCTGCAATTGGATTCGTTGTCACTTCTCCATTTTTCACAGAAACCAAACTTTCTGGGCTTGCTCCAATAATCTGATAATCCCCAAAATCATAAAAATAAAGATAATTAGATGGATTTGTCACGCGCAAATTTCGATAATAATCAAGCGGATCCCCACTAAAATCACTTGAGAAACGCTGACTTAACACACACTGAAACATATCACCCTGACGAATCAACGTTTTAGCCCTATCAACCATCTTCACAAAAGCATCTTTTTCGATATGATGTTTAAACTGCAGTGGTTGCAATTCTTGTGGCGAAAATTCATTTGGTGCTTGTGTCTGTAAATCCTTAACAACCTTGCCAAGCGCTTGTCTCACTATATCGTTATCACGATGACTGTAAATATTATCTTCAACCACATAAACTTTTTCTGTCTTATGGTCAAAAATCAGATAAGATTCATAAACAAAGAAATGCATGTCTGGCGTTCCGATAGTATCCTCAGGAATATCTCCGATATTTTCATAAAGACCAATCATATCGTAACCAACAAATCCAATAGCACCGCCACCAAACGGAAGATTCGCGCTTGATTTTCCGTTTACCGTCACTTGATTGAGATAATCCAAGGGATTACCTGCGACTTCTTTGCCATTTTCAGTTAACTTGCCATCTTCGTACTTAATCTCAAAAACTGGATTGTAAGCCACAATTGAAAATCGTGCATTTTCTTTCTCACGTGGAATCGATTCAAGAATAACTTTGTGTTCCCCTTGAACTCGCATATAAGCAAGGATGGGAGTCAAAGTATCAGCAGTTAGAATTTTTTGCATATCATAACCTCTCTTTTTTGTTTATGCTTTTAATTCATAACTGCTTTGCCAGCCTTTATCTCGTCTTTTCATGATTATCTCCTTTTCACCAAAACAAAAAGCCCCACACAGAAAAAAACATCTGTGCGAGGGCGTCTAATCATAGCGCGGTGCCACCTCATTTAACGAAATTCATTTTGCTTTCGCCATCTCAATCTCCTCTAACAAGGAGTTGCACGATAAGGGGTGCTTACCTGAAACTTACCGTTAATCACTTCCATGACTAACGTTTGTCTCAAACGTCTCTTGAAACTCTTTCAAGCATAAACTAAACAAAAAACCTCACACAGAAAAATCTGTGTGAGGACGTCTATTGTATAGCGTGGTGCCACCTCATTTAACGAAATTCAATTTACTTTCGCCATCTCAATCTCCTCTAACAAGGAGCTGCACGATAAGGGGTGCCTACCTGAAAAATATTTCTTATCTTCAATAATACCATCAGCCCAATTTTCACAACCACCTGCTACTCGTTCACAGTAACCACGAGCTCCCTGTAAGCAAATCCTTGCTACTTTCTGATTGATTATCATTATAAACACCAATTTCTTTCTTGTCAAGTATTTTTGCGAATTTTCTAAAAATTATTTATTTTCTTTTTGAATTCAAAAAAACTCTGAATTTACCATGCCGACGCAAAGTGAAATCAGAGATTCTTTTTTATTCAATTGTCAATGTCAGTTCTTTTGTATCAGGTAACAACAATCCCTCTAAATGAGTGATTAAACGGATTAACCAAGCAAATGCTAACAAGAAAGCACTTAGCTCAAAAGCTGTTAGCGATAAATAATGAATGCCTTGAAACGCAATTTCTAAACCGACCAGCATGCCGCCAATAGCATAAGACATAATCAAAAAATCTTTTGTTACTTCTGGCAAAAGCCATTTTACACTGATAATGAGTACAATGATAATTAAAACCAGATAGCCTGCTACTCTTGTATGCAAGAAGTGCGAGCTAGCATTATTTGGGAAATACCCAACAGCT
This sequence comes from Streptococcus equinus, assembly GCF_049393735.1. GTDB lineage: Bacteria > Bacillota > Bacilli > Lactobacillales > Streptococcaceae > Streptococcus > Streptococcus equinus_G. The sequence continues at coordinate 505,749 of NZ_CP185946.1, read as the reverse complement.
CCCAAATCTAGCCCAAGTAATGTCAACATGACACGCATGGCCATTAATTTCCAGTTTTTACCATATTTCTCACCGAGGGCGACAAATAAATAATCAACCAAAGCAACCAAAATCAAAGCTGATAGCATCAATGTTAGGTTAAATTGCCAACTCTCCTTAGCCGCTTGCGTTCCTAAAAAGCTAAGATTAAAATGCCACCACTGCAAAGAACGGTTGGTTGCCATTGAAACAAAAACGCCACTGACCATAATCACCGTAAAAACAGTTGTCAACCAAGAAGCTCTAATCTGCTCTGCTATTTGCCCTAAGAAAAGACTGACCGCATAAATCGATGCACCTAAGATTAAAGTCGACGTCAGCTTATCAAAAGATGCGCCTGTAAATATCTGCTCTAAAAGCCAGCCAAAACCAAGAAGAGCAAGCAATAAAATAACAGCAAACGATGCGACAATAACTGGAAGCATCCGCCAAAAAACACGCGCTTTGATGCCACCAAGAAATAACTTCCGGTTACTAATCAATGTTGTCGTAAAGATGGTCATCCCCAAAATACCACCAAAACCAACCAAGAAAGTGATGATAGAATAATCACCAACCAATAAAATCTGATCCCTTTTTTCAATCGAGCTCACAGCATAAAAAAGGATACACAGCAAAACTGTAGCTGCAATCAAAACCCAACTGGCTAGTCGACCTTGCTTAGGTGGCTCATCTTTTTGCAGAACCAACTTATTCTCGTACAATTCTGCCTTTAATTGCTGTCCTTTCGATAAAGCAAGCTGATCAACTATCGCCTGATCTAACACAATACTTACTTTTTTATTTTCCATATCATCATTATAATATGACAATCAGAAGTTGTAAAACAAGAACCGTAAGTAAAATAACAAAAAACCAACCTATTTTCACAGATTGGTTTGTTACTTTTATTAATTTTCCATCATACCAGCTTGTAATTGATACATGCGATAGTACGTACCCTTTTGGCTGAGCAATTTCTCGTGATTACCTGACTCAATAATCTTACCTTTGTCCAAAACATAAATGCAATCAGCATCTTGAATAGTTGATAAGCGGTGAGCAATCGCGATAGTTGTTCGACCTTGGCGCATTTTTTTCAACGATTCTTGGACAATATTTTCTGTCTCAGAATCGATATTTGCTGTTGCTTCATCAAGAATCAGAATCTTCGGCTGACTCGCTACAGTTCGCGCAAAAGCAAGCAATTGACGTTGTCCTGTTGAGAAACTTGAGCCACGCTCAGTAACTTTGGTATCGTATTTTTCAGGCAGTTTTTGGATAAATTGATCCGCGTCAACGAACTTAGCTGCTGACTGAACAGTTTCATCAGAAATATCTTGATACATTTTAATATTTGATTTAATCGTACCATGATATAAGAAAGGTTCTTGCAAGACAAGACCGATATGCTTACGCAAAGCTTCCTTAGAATACTTGCGAATATCCACACCGTCCAACAGCACTTGCCCTGACTGAAACTCATAAAAACGCATGAAGACGTTAATGATTGATGATTTTCCAGAACCAGTCGACCCAACAAAAGCAATCGTTTCACCTTGATTTACTTTAAATGAAATATCATCTAAAATCTGACGTTTGCCGTCATAAGAAAAACTCACATTTTTAAATTCAATATTACCAAACGTCACTTCTTCTTGGACACCGACTTGTTCAGGCTCGTATTGCTTCTCATCAATCAAATCAAAAACACGACCAGCTGAAACCATTGAGGTTTGCAAAGTTGAAAAATTCTGTGTTACCTCGATAAGTGGGTCAAACAAACGATTGACGTATTGGATGAAAGCGTACATTAGCCCTGCTGAAATGCCAACTTCCATGCCACGAAATCCAAAATAAGCCATCAAAATCGCATAAGCTAGCAACTTCAACAGTGACATAGCTGGACGTAGGAAAATACTATCCAAAGCAATCGAACGATTGGCATACTGAACATGCTCTTGGTTAATCTCTTCAAATTCACCTTTCAAACGTTCTTCTTGTCCAAAAGCTTGAATAATGCGAATCCCTTCAATACTTTCAGACAACTTGCTGTTAATGTCAGATAAAAGTGCACGCGTCTTTGCAATAACTTTAACTGATTTTTTACGATAAAGGTTGACTAAAATAAAGATAAATGGCAAAAAGAGAGCCACCCAAGCTGTCAGCACAGCATTTAGTTTTAGCATCGTAAAAAGCGTCACGGTAAAGACAAAAATAGCTGAAATGAAACTAGACAAAAGACCAGAAAACATGTCGCTAATCGCTTCGGTATCATTTGTAATACGAGATACGATAGAACCTGCTGGAGTCTTATCAAAATAAGACATTCCTAGTTTTTCCATGTTGGCAAAAGCATCACGCCTAATATCTCTGACAATGCTGTACGACACACGCGCAAAAAAGAAATTTCCAAAATATTGGATAATTGTCTGCACGACATACATCAGATAATAGCCAAGCAGAATTAACATAGCCGTTTGGTTTATATCTGTCAAAAAGTGGTCAATAAAGTAAGATGCTACCAAAGGAATCAAACTTTTAACGACCGTCGTCAAAAGCAAAAGCCCCAGAGCAAGTGCGGTTAAAAACTTATATGGCTTGAGATAGCTCATAAGACGTTTAAAAACACGCCACTGATTTGCATTATTCTTCATCACTATCTCCTTCCATTTCTAATTGCTGAGCTTCATAGGTGTCAGCATACCATCCACCCTGTTCAATCAAGTCCTCATGACGACCACGTTCAATAATTTTTCCATCTTGCATAACCAAAATCAAATCCGCATGCACAACTGCACTCAAACGGTGAGCTGTAATAATCGTTGATTTCTCTTTTCGAGTTTCTTTCAGATTTTCAATAATAGCATGCTCAGTCTTTGCATCCACAGCTGACAAAGAATCATCCAAAATCAAAATCTCAGGATTTAAAATCATAGCTCGACTCATCGCAATCCTTTGTTTTTGCCCACCAGAAAGACTCACACCCTTCTCACCAATCAAGGTCTTAAACCCATCTGGCATGGCTACGATATCATCATATACTCGAGAGAGCTTAGTCGCTGCTTCAACTTCTTCTAACTTAGCCTCAGGATTTCCAAAACGAATGTTATCTAAAATACTTGTTGCAAATAAAAACTGGTCTTGTGGCACATAACCAATCAACTGACGTAAATCGGACAACTTATAATCTTTGATGTCATGACCATCAAGGGTAATCTGACCATCTTGCAAATCATATTCACGTAAAAGCAAACGAAGTAAAGTCGTCTTACCAGAACCAGTCTGACCAACTAAGCCCAAGGTTTGACCTTGTTTCAATGCAAAGTGAATATCAGATAAAGTTTGTTCATTATCATAATGGAAAGCATCGATATCATAAACTAATGTGCCATTTTTTATTTCTGAAAGAGGATTTTCAGATTCTTTGACATCAGATTTTTCTTTTAACAAATGACTGATTCGCTCATAAGAAACTGTCCCACGTTGGATCATGTTAAAAAGAAATCCAATCGCCATCAATGGCCAAACCAACATATCAAGATAAGTGATAAAAGTTACCAAATTTCCGACAGTCACCTGACCAGCAGACACCATGACAGCTCCCATCAAAAGAGACAAAACATAACTAGCTCCGATAAATAACAAAACCAATGGGTCAAACATGACATCATACTTCATTGTTGTCATATTTTTCTTAAAAGTCATGTTATTAATATCTTGAAAAGATTGAAGTTCATCTTCTTGGTAACCAAAAGATTTGATGACCTTAATACCAGACACTGATTCTTGAACTTTGTTGTTCAATTCTGAAAAGGCTGCTTGAGATTTTCCAAATGCCTGATGAGTTTTGCGACCAAGACGGCTTGTAGCGTACGCCATAAATGGTAAGGGAATCACAGCAATCAAAGTCATCTGCCATGAAATGCTAAAAGCCATTGTCACCAATGTCACCAAAGCTGTAATAGAAGCATCAACAGCAGACATCACACCACCACCCGCAAGACGCGTTAGTGAGTTAATATCATTTGTAGCGTGCGCCATCAAATCACCTGTACGGTGTTTTTGATAAAAACTAGGCGACATTTTTGTAAAATGCTCAAAAAGTCGAAAACGCATAATCTGACCAAGTCTGTAAGATGTCCCTAAGATGTACATACGCCAAATATAACGCAAAGCATACATAGCAAGAGCTGACAAAATCAAATAAAATAAACTCAAAAGAAGCTCATGCTGCGTCAGCTCACCACTTGTCACATGGTCAATCACATTCCCCATGACTTTTGGAGGGATAAGATTTAAAACGGCTACTAAAATAAGAGACAGAATCCCTACAATGTATCGTTTTTTCTCCAGCTTAAAAAACCACCAGAGTTCTTTTATAATTTTCATGAAAACCTACTTTCTAGCTGATATTATATACCTTAAAGTAAACTCTAAGTCAAGTTAAACGTCTTATCTAGAAAAAAACAAAAGGCTGGGAATTTACCCAACCTCTTTTTATTGTTTTAGATATTTTTTACGAAAAACGCTATACAGCCAAAGAGCTAGCAAGCCACCCAATGAGTTGGTCCAAAGGTCATCAATTTCAAAGACCCGATTAGCATTATAAAGCAAGTCAACAATCAACTGAGTTGTTTCAATGGTTAAGCTTACTCCAAATGCTACAAGCCAAGCTTTTTTCCAATTGCGAAGACTAGGACAAAGGCAAATAAGTCCAAACATCAATGGAAAAATAAGAAACATGTTAGTGACGTTTTGCGCGAAGACCCAAAAGACTTCTAAGCCACTATCCAACTTTCCAATCCCAATAAAACTATTAAAAGGAACCAGTAAGAGACGCAAGCGACCATAAGAGATAATATTTGGCGTCTCAACCCCTTCAATCTTGAAAGGCTGTGGGCTAAAGCACAAGAAACAGATAGCAATGATGTACATTGTTACCAAAACTTTTGTCACCTTACGCCCAAAACTTGTTAATTCAAACTCTTCATCAAATAGCTTTTTCATTTTTCTCTTTTTATTTTGCTTTTGCTGCTTTTTGGCGATCACGCTTCATTGTGTTTGAACGCAATTGACCACAAGCCGCATCAATATCAGTTCCGTGCTCTTGACGAACCACACAGTTTACACCATTTTTCTTAAGAACATCGTAGAAAGCAGCAACGTGTTCTTTACTTGAACGGCTGTATTGGTCGTGCTCAGAAACTGGGTTGTATGGAATCAAGTTGATATATGACAATTTGCGAATTTTTTTCGTTAAATCAGCTAATTCTTGTGCATTTTCTGGCGAATCGTTGACATCATTTAACATGATATACTCAAATGTCACACGACGGTTAGTTGTTTCAACGTAATATTCAATCGCAGCAAAAAGTTTTTCAAGTGGGAATGAACGGTTAACACGCATGATTTGTGAACGAAGTTCGTTGTTTGGCGCGTGAAGTGATACCGCAAGGTTAACTTGCAAGCTTTCGTGAGCAAATTCACGGATTTTGTGTGCCAAACCTGATGTTGAAATAGTGATATGGCGTGCACCGATAGCAAGACCATTATCATTATTGATTGTACGTACGAAACGAAGAACGTTGTCGTAGTTATCAAATGGTTCACCAATCCCCATAACAACGACGTGACTCACGCGCTCATCTTGACCACGTTCGTCGAAATATTTTTGTACCATCATGATTTGTGAAGTAATTTCACCACTTGTCAAATCACGTTGTTTTTTAATCAAACCACTGGCACAGAATGAACATCCCATGTTACAACCAACTTGTGATGTTACACAGACTGACAAGCCGTAGTGTTGACGCATCAAAACTGTTTCAATCAACATACCATCAGGCAATTCAAACAAATATTTGACAGTACCATCTGATGCTTCTTGGACAACACGTTGTTTCAATGGATTGACGCAGAAATTTTCATTCAAAATAGCGATGAAGTCTTTTGAAATGTTTGTCATTTCTTCAAAAGATTGGACACGTTTACGGTAAAGCCAATCCCAAATTTGTGTTGCACGGAATTTCTTTTCACCGTGTTCGATTGCCCACTCAATCAATTCATCACGTGTTAATCCATAAATAGAGGGCTTAATGTCCTTAGTTTCTGTTTGCATTCTGTAAAATTAGTTCCTTCCTATTTCTCTTTGCGGCGAATGACAAATTGTTTTGCCGTTTGTATTTCTTTTTGTTGTTCACGTTTTTGATGACGCTCGCTACGACCTTTGCTTTCTTTGCGTTTTTGGCTGGTAAAATGCTGATTAGCTGAGCGGTCTGATTTTTTCTTACCAGATGAACGTTTTTGCGATTTGTGACGTCTTGACTGCTTTTCCTCTTCAGACTTAACTGGTCGAGGTTCTTGATTTTCAAGCACAAAATAAGCACAGCCAAAGTTACAATATTCTTTAAGATAATCATCTAGACGTGAGATACGATTAGCTTTTTTAACATCTCGGTCATCTTTGTAAAAACCTTTTAGACGTAATTGCTCATTTCCCCAATCTCCGACGATGTAATCATATTTTAGTAGAATATCAGAAAAACGTTGACTGAAAACAGTCGCATCAAAAGCACCTTTTTTATTTTCTAAAATCAAAAATTCAATATCATCACTTTTAACTCGGTCAGAAAATGCCACAAACTGTGGACCAGGGAATTTATTGTAATTAAACATTTCAGGAGAGATATCTTTTCTCATCGGTCTCCTCTCTTCATTCATCTTAAAACTTATTCTTTATGTTTGAGGTAGTCTTCTACCAGTTCTCGAAGCAATTCAGGAAAAAGCAGCTCTGCTTGATGTGATTTGATACTTTCAAAATAGCGTGCAAAGTAATATTGATCAACCAAGATGAGACTGACAGTATCCTTTTTATTCGTAACCTTTTCATTATACACTATTTTTCCATTTTTGTAATCAAAGCTGCTCGTTAAAACGGTCCCAAATTCTTTCCCACGGAATCCCATTCCGCGTATCTGCTGTTTTGCTAACAATTCTGCTTGTGAATAAACATCCTGACAAATCTCCTCAAGCTCAGATGTTGTTACTTCTAGCCTTGCCAAACGCATTTGGTGTGGAAGAGAATGATGAAGCGTATCCTTTGTCACTTCTCTTCCGAATGCCTCAACCACTAAACCAGAGTTAATCATAGCAACATCAGCCCTTGCATAGTCTTTCATAGCATCCATGACTAGTTGACAAGATTGCTCCAAAGTCAACTCAGTATCAAATTCCTTGACGCTCTCTTTTCTTAAAAGACTGCGGCCATCTGAAACGACTTTTTCTATCCATTCTTTATCGCCAGGTTTACTTGCCATATGACTCGTTTCATGAGCATGAATCGTAATATCTTCCAACTCATGATTTTCAAAAGTCAGATTAATCTCACCGACAAACTGTCCATATTTTCCTGCGGCAGCCATATAAGTTCCATTAAGACACGCGCCATCCTCCAAAACATGATGCGTATGTGCTCCAATAATTAAATCAATCTCTGGAACAGCTGCAGTAATCTTCTCATCTACTGGTAATCCAAGATGGCTCAACAAAATGCGAAAGTCTGCATTTTTCACCTCTGGAATCTCAACATCACGTTTCAAGCATGCCATCGGATCAAGCACCTTCCATCCACCAGGTTTATAAGTCAAATAATAAGGAAACGTGTAGGCTAAAAAAGCAATCCTCGTCCCAGCTTTTGTCTCATAAATCTGATATGGATCAGCCCAATTTGGACGTCCATTTTCATCTTCTAAATTTCCCAAAATAACCTTAAAATCAGCATCTTGATAAACTTGATTTAACCAATTTTTAGCCAAACCAATTCCTTCATTATTGCCAATCGTCGCAAAATCAATTTTAAGTTCATTCAATAATTGAACATTAAAGCAACCTTTGCTAGTATCAGTCATCGGATGCCAGCGGTCAATATTATCTCCAATATCAACCCGAATCACTTCTTCGTCAGACTTAGGAAATTCTTGAAAATATCGCTTAATTTTTGGATAGCTCTCAAAGTGAGAATGCAAGTCATTTAAGTGCAAAATCGTTAGCTTTTCTGTCATAGGATTATTATAGCATTTTCCCCATAAATAATGATATTTCAGTCATTTTACAAATTTTCCTAACAAAAAAAGCTAGATTGGTCATCTAACTTTTTTGGTGTCTTCGCGCAAACAGCATTTGCTTTACTACTAAGTATAGCATTCCTTGAATCACCCAGAACAAAAAATAACAGAGCACCCAAACTGAAAATGTCAGCCACTTCATTTCTACAGTCTGGTAAACACCGTGACTATTAACAGACCTAACAAAAATCAGCAAACTAACATCTAAAAAAATGAACAGTACCGCAAGATTGAGTCCAATAATCAATCGTTTCTGCCAGTTTGTCATGTGCTCCTCCAATCTATCTCTTACTCTATTTTAGAACATTGTAGCGAATAAATCTTAAGAAAAAGTTAATTAGCATAAAAAAAACACCCCTACTAAGTTGTAGGGATGATATTTTAATCTGTACTACGCAAATAATCAATTGCTTCCTGAACGGTTGTCACAGGGACAATCTTCATATCAGTATCTAAATCTTTAGCAGCCTCTTTTGCTTCTTGATAATTAGTCTTGGCATCTGGATTTTCTTTTTTCGTTTCCTCATCAACAGGATTATTTGGCACAAAGAAAATATCCGCACCAGCCTTAGCAGCTGACACTACTTTTAGCCCAGCGCCGCCGATATCACCAACTGAACCATCCGAATTAATCGTACCAGTTCCTGCAATTTTACGACCTTTTCTCAAGTCTTCGTTATTGACTTGGTCATAAATATCCAAGGTAAACATCAAACCAGCACTTGGTCCACCGAAACCACTCGTTTCAAAATCAACCTTAACATCTGACGAAACTTCAGTGTGGTCAACTAGTCCAATACCAATTCCATTTTTACCATTTGGCAATTCAATGATTTTCCCAGAAACTTCTTTACTTTTACCATCAGAAGTCTCTTGAACAGTGACATCAGAACCCAAATCTAAATCAGCAACATAAGCCATTAACTCTGCAGAACTATTGAAAGTTTTACCATTAACGCCTGTCACAGTATCAGCAAGATGCAACTGCCCTTTAAAAGTAGAATGCTTATCAACATTCAAGACATAGACACCTTGATAATCTAGATTAACATTTTTTCCTGCTAAAGTTAAAGCTTGATAGGTCGCTGTATTTTGTGATGTTTCCATGTAATACTGATTAATACGCATGTAGTCTGCATTGCTATAGCCACCAGTTGTCGCTGCCTCAGTTGTAATTTCAGTGTGCGGCGTCAACCAAGCATAAACCAACTGAGCAAGCGTTGCTTGACTAACCCCAACAGCTACGAAATTATAAGAACCATCTTCTTTATCAGCTTTGTCATTAACCGTTAAAACACTGCGAACATCATAAGCACCGCCAGGCATTTCAACATAATAACCAAGTGGGCAAAAAAGACTGAAAATGATAAAAGCAGTGCCAGCAATGCCTAAAATCCACCATTTTAAGCGATACAAAATACGACCTATCTTTTTCAAAATCCCTTTAAATGCGTTTAAGATTGTCATATTTTTCCTCCACTTTTTTGACAACACTTTCTGGAACAAAAGCTGAAATATCAGAATGAAAATGCATCAATTCACGCACACGACTTGATGAAACATAACGCCATTTCGGTGTGGTAAGTAAATAAACACTCTCGATATCATTAGCCAAGTGATGATTAAAAAAGTCCATGCTAGCCTCATACTCAAAATCTTTAGCATCACGAATTCCGCGAACTAAGTACCCAGCATGAAGTTCTCTTGCCACATCAACAGCCAAAGAATCTTGCGCCGTTACCACTTTCACATTTGGAAAAGCCGCGACTGCCTCTTCTACCATCAACTTTCTCTCAGCAATCGTAAACAAGCCTGATTTATTTTGATTGTACAAAATCCCCACATAGAGCGTGTCAAAAAGTTTACTTGCGCGAGCGATAATATCAAGATGCCCATTTGTCACCGGATCAAAAGACCCTGTCACCAAACCAATTTTTGCCATATTACCTCCATCAAGGATATCATGATACTTTCTATCTGATGTAAACCGTCACCTTACTGATTCCATATGTCTTCTGCTTCCAAATACCAAAGCTTAAAATTTCTTCAGGCAAATCCACTGATTTATCTGTCTCACAGACAATGATAACATCCTCAGACAAAAGTCCTTTTTCTTCCATTGTCGTGATGTTTTTTACGATTTCTTCCTTAGCATAAGGCGGATCCAAAAGCACCAAGTCGAATTTGCCACTAACGACACCTAAAGCTTTATTGGCATCCATTTTCATCAAGTGAAACTGTTTTTCAGACTTGGTCATTTTGATATTTTCTGTAATAATAGCTTGCGCTTGACGATTACGTTCAACCATAACCGCTTCATCCATCCCACGTGAGACAGCTTCAATAGCTAAGCTACCGCTACCAGAAAACAAATCCAAAACACGTCCACCATCAAAAAATGGACCAATCATACTAAAAATAGCACCCTTAACCTTATCAGTTGTTGGGCGAGTAATCTTACCATCGAGCGTCTTCAAAGGACGCCCACCAAATTTTCCTGCTACAACTCTCATAACAACCATTATAGCAAATTTCAAGTAAATTGCCTTAAAAAATTATCGATTAGGTTTACACAAAAAATGAGATTTGATATGATAGTTAAGATAATTTTAACTATCAAAGTTTTTTAGGATAAAGGAGTTATGATGGATTTTAAAAAATTCTTTAAAGACAAGAAAAATATTGCCCTCACTGTCTTGTCAATCTTGTTGATTGGTAGTTTCACTGCACAAGGAACTAAAAATCATGAACTTGCCAAAGCTGAATCAAAAATTGAGCAGTTAAACAAAGAAATTGACGACACAAAATCAGATTTAATTGATAGCCAAGATGAGCTTAGCGATTTCAAAGAAGAAAATGCTAAATACATTGAGCTTGGTAAAAAAGAATATCAAAAAGTAAAAGCTATCGAAGACGAAGCTGAAGCTGCTGTCGTAAAACTGGAAAGCAACCAAACTCAAGAAAATCTTGACGCAGCGACAAAGAAAGTCAATGCTGTTAGCGATTCAAAAGTTAAAGAAAAATTTCAAAAACGAATCACTACTGTAAAAACAGCTATCGAAGCTAAAAAACAGCAAGAAGCTATCAATGCAGCCGAAACTGCTGTTAAAAAACTTGAAACCGATCAAAAACGAGAAAATGTTGATGATGCTAAAAATAAAGTTAACGCTGTTTCTGATTCAAATAAGAAAGATGCCTTTAATAACCGTATCAATGCTGTAGTCTCAGCTATTGACGCAAAGGAAGCTGAGGCGGCACGTCAAGCTGAAGAAGCTAGAAAAGCCCAGGAAGCCGAAGCGGCACGTCAAGCTCAAGAACAAGCTGCAGCCGCTGCACAACAAGGTGATGCAACTACTGTTTATATCACAAATACCGGTCATCGCTATCACCTAAACCCTTATTGCCGTGGTCTTAATCGTTCAAACAGTACTACCCCAACAACATTATCAAATGCTATTGCAGCAGGATATACACGCTGTAAATTTGAATAATTCATCTAATTTGCTAGAATTTTTCTAGCATTTTTTATTTCCAATATATAGGAAGCGTTTACAAGATGGTTTTAAAATGGTATTCTTCTAATATAAAATTATTTTATAATTTAAAGCATTATGGAGGATACTATGAAAAAGAAGTTAAAACTTGCCCTACTGTTGATGTCAGCTATTCTTATTGGAACATCTCAAGATCAAGGAATCTTTGCACCTACAACTTTTGGAAATAGCCATATTGTCTTAGCTGATACCAAGTCAAAAGCCAAGACTTCCAAAAAAGAAGATAAATTGACAATAACTGCTAAAAAAGCAGTTAAAAAACTCGAAAACAACCAAACCCAAGAAAATCTTGACGCAGCTATCAAAAAAGTCAGTGCGGTCAAAAACAAAAAAGTTAAAAAACAACTAAAAAAACGTATCACATCTGTTAAAGTTGCAATAGAGGCTAAAAAACAGGAACAAGCAGCGCAAGCTACTGCTGAGGCGGCTGTTGCAAACTTAGAAGCAAATCAAACTCGCGAAAATGTTGACGATGCTAAAAATAAAGTCAACGCTGTTTCTGATTCAAGTAAGAAAGATGCCTTTAATAACCGTATCAATGCCGTTGTTTCAGCTATCGAAGCAAGGGAAGCTGAAGCGGCACGTCAAGCTGAAGAAGCTAGAAAAGCACAGGAAGCCGAAGCGGCACGTCAAGCTCAAGAGCAAGCTGCTGCTGAAGAGGCTGCTAGACAAGCCCAAGAACAAGCAAATCAACAAGCTGCCGGTGGTTATACCAAAGACTATCGTGGTAGATGGCATAGATCTAACGGTCAATATGCTTCTAAGGCTGAAATAGCCGAAGCTGGATTACAATGGTAATTTAAGTAAGTAATGGCAAACTGAGATAACGTTATCTCAGTTTTTTATATTTAAAAAGCCGACTGAACTCCAGTCGACTTTTTTGTCCTTAAAACAAAGCTTCTTTCATTAAAGAATGTTTTCGTAAGAATCACGAACTTCTTTTGGCCAAACGCTTGATTGAACTTCTCCGATATGTTTTTTACGAAGTAAGAACATTGCCATACGTGATTGACCAATACCACCACCAATTGTAAGTGGGAAGAGTCCATTAAGAAGAGCTTTATGCCATTCTAATTGCAAACGATCTTCATCGCCTGTAATTTTGACTTGGCGTTTAAGAGCTTCTTCATCAACACGGATCCCCATTGAAGACAATTCGAAAGCAGAGCCAAGAACATCATTCCAAACAATGATATCACCATTTAGACCATGGTAACCATTTTCAGATTCAGAAGTCCAGTCATCGTAGTCCGGTGCACGGCCATCATGACGTTCACCATTTGGCAAAATACCACCAATACCAATCAAGAACACTGCACCAAATTCTTTGGCTACTGCATTTTCACGTTCTTTTGGTGTCAAATCTGGATAACGTTCTACCAATTCTTCAGTGTGGATAAAAGTGATTTTCTTAGGCAAAACAGCTTCAATATCAAAGCGAGCTTCAACTGCTAATTCAGTCAAGCGGATAGCTTTGTAAACCTGTTCAACTGTTTCTTTCAAGTATTCAATATTACGACGACCATTTGGAATAACTTTTTCCCAATCCCATTGGTCAACATAAATAGAATGAATAGGATCCAAATCATCTTCATCGGGGCGAAGAGCTTTCATATGTACGAAAAGCCCTTCTCCTTCATTAAAGCCGAAACGTGCTAAGGTATGACGTTTCCACTTAGCAAGTGAATGAACAACTTCATATTCAGCATCAGGAATACGTTTGACGTGCACAGATACAGGGTGTTCAACGCCGTTCAAATTATCTTGCATACCATCCCCGACCTGGCTAAGAATAGGTCCTTGCACTTCAACAATGTCAAGTTTATCAATCAAATATTGAGTAAAAGTATTCTTGACAAAAGAAATCTCCTGCTGTTGATGAATAAAGCTTTTCTTCATATGCTCCTCCTTTAAAAAATTTTTAATTGAAATACCAAAATCATAACGAACAATAATAAAACTTTGTATTTCATGATCGCTTTGCAACGATAGAGATATTATACACCTATGCCTTGAAAAAATAAACACTTTTTTGCAAATTTTCGCAATATTTTTGAATTTTATGTTAGAAAAGCTGACAGCATCACGATTATTCAATGAAATAAAGTTTTCATATTAGAACATTTATTTTCAAAAATGAGATTTCACTTTACAAATACACAAAAATGAAAAAATATTTTTTAATCTTTTTAAAATTTTTTATCGATAAAGACAATTTATGATGCTTGTTTTTCACTGCGTAAAATCTGCAAGAAAATAAGAGCTAGTACAATAACAGCAACTCCGATAAATAAAAAATTAAAAGAATTATCAGGCTGCAATAAAATCGTAAAAAGAGCTGTTCCTAACGGCATAAATAAAATGGCTACCGTAAAAATAATGCCAAGTACGCGCCCTAAATAATCACTTGCCACTTCTCTTTGAATTAAGGAAAACGAATGAATGTTAAATAAGGTCATAAAAATTCCTGAACCAATTGGAGACAAAGCTAAAAGAAAAATGCTCGGTCTGATAATGTAAAAAATAGGAGCAACTGCAACAAAACACCCAAAAGTTACTAGCAAAAGCATCAACTGAGTAGTTGAGAGTTTGCGGGAAATCCTTCCACTAATCACAGCACCGATAAGACCTCCAAGTGCTTCTGCAGTCAAAAAAGTTGCATAAACATTTTCAGCAATTTTAGGGAACATTTGATTACTATAAGGCAACAACAAACTGTAGCCAGCCATGAAAAAATTAACCCCTGCAGAAAGAGCAATCAGCAGATAAATCTGACGATTTTTAGCCACATACCCAAAACCACTAATCAAATCATCGATGACTGACTTAGCCGAAAAATTATCATTTTTCCGTGTCTCTTCTAAAATCGGCTGAATCAATACAATAATAATAGCTGAAAATAAAAATGAAACACCATCTAACAGAAGTGCACCGTGAATGCCAATCCATTTATAAATAGCTACTGAAAGTACAGGAACAATGATTTTTACAAGAGTCGTCGATGTTTGAAGATACGAATTCACCAAAGTAATCTCATCTTTTTCTACAATCTCTTTAGTAAATGCATTGTAAGCTGGTGTTGCAAATGCTGACAAAAGCGCCAAGACCGCATTAGCAAGAATGATGGCATACATCAACCAAGCTTGACTGGTCACAAAAGAAAGAAAAATGCAAATAACACCACTCAAAAAATCAGTCAAAATGATAATTTTCTTGCGACGAAAACGGTCTGCTATCACTCCTCCAAATAAGTTAAATACTGCTCCGATGATATTTTCAAGTGCCTGATAAATTCCTACCAAAACCATGGATTTCATGTTCATACTTACAAGAAAAGAATTATTGACATAATCAAATAAGGTATCACCGATTCTTGAAATCGTACTACTCGCTACTAGAAAATTTGTGTTTTTCCGCTCAATTTTTCTCATAAGCACCTCCCGATTGTTAGATAGTATACTCTTCAAAAACTATTTTTGCAATATTCTTTCAATTTTATTTTCAAAAAACCGCACCTAACGGCACGGCTTATCTATTAGTTTCTGAGTGAATCAATTTTTTCAATTAATTCTTTTGTCATACGACGTGGGCCACGAACTGCTCTGACACCACAGGATTTTAAGATATCAAACGTCACTTGCTCATCAGAAAAAGTGTGGAGTAGCTGAATCTTCATTAATTTTTTGATGGAGGGTTCATCTCGATAAGCATCATTTGGCAAATCAACTTCTAAGACCTGACAAAAATAACGAACTGCTTTCGTCGGTGCAGTGATATAAATCGCCACAAAATCACCTTTTTTAAGGCTCGCTTTCTGCGTCCATAAAATAGTCTTACTTTCTGCAAACTCAGCATCAATATCATAGTACTTAGGGTTGGCTGGAATTAACCAATAATCAGGTCCGGATGAGCTCCCTAATTGCTTTCCAGCGACCAAAGCTCTGCTATTTTCCACCAAAGAAAATAACTGCTCATCAGATAAAGCGTCATCGAAAACCAGTGTCACCCAAGATTTTTTATTCATATGATATGAGGGATAGATCCCTTTTGTCGCAAGCAGTTCTGGCAGAGCTTCTTTGTCAACCTTGATGTTAATGATTTCAACTTTTTCGTCTAGCTCTTCTTGCGACCACTGCTCCTCACCAAGGTCTAATTTGCCACGCTCAAGCGTCATCACAAGACCATACCACTTCTGATTTTCAGGATAGCGAAAAGAAGAGAACTCAGGATATTTCTCAAAAGGATGATCAAAATCATCGCCATAAGTATCCTTTAGGTGAGTTGCAAGACGATTCATTTGGTCACTGGCAAATGGCAGAGCTTCAAAGCAAGCTTCAGCCACTCTTTCAAGAACCTCTTGATAAGCTTCACGAACCTTCCCAACAAAATTGCCACTCACACCAGCCACATGAAGAGCAAGATACTCTTCATTTAAATCGGTATCAATCACCCTTGCTGACACCTGACCAGCCAATGAAACATGAACTCGCACCTCAAAATCGCCATTCAAAATCAGCTCCGTATAGTCATAACCAGCCTGAGATTTCACAAATCCAAACGCCACCAAGCGTTCAAATATCACGCGCTTTTTTCTAAAAATATCCGATTCAAATGACATAGGAACTCCTTTCGTTTCAGTTTAATTATAACAAAAAACCACCTCAACCTATTAGTTGAGGTGGTTTTAATTGTGATACTCTTTGAAAAGTAGGTATCTATGAAAAAGAAAGTTAACTAGGATTGTTTATAGTATAGTTGTCCTTACTTAAGGCAATCTTAATTTTTTCTTGAAGAAACCTTAACTTATTTCACCAATTTTTTCATATCTTCGATACGAGCAACTGTTGCGTCGTATTTGGCTTGGTAGTCAACTTGTTTATCACGTTCTTTTTGGACAACTTCTGGTTTAGCGTTAGCGACGAATTTTTCGTTACCAAGTTTACGAGCAACCATGTCCAATTCTTTTTGCCATTTAGCAAGTTCTTTGTCAAGACGTGCCAATTCTTCTTCAACGTTAAGAAGGTCAGCAAGTGGCAAGAAGATTTCAGCACCAGTGATAACGCTAGACATTGCCAATTCTGGAGCTTCAATATCAGAAGAAATTTCAAGTTTTTCAGGGTTAGTGAAACGTTTGATGTAGTTCACATTGCTGTTGAAGAAGTCTTCCAATTCTTTGTCGCTTGTCTTAACAAGAAGTGTGATTGGTTTACTTGGAGCAACATTCACTTCGCTACGTGCGTTACGGACAGCACGGATAAGGTCTTTAAGACTTTCAACACCTTTGTGTGCAGCTTCATTTTCAAATGCTGGGTTAACAGTTGGGTACTCAGCTGTTACGATTGAACCTTCAGAAATTTGTTCAAAGATTTCTTCAGTTACGAATGGCATGATTGGGTGAAGCAAACGAAGGATTTTATCAAGTGTGTAAAGAAGAACTGAACGAGTGATAACTTTTTCGTCTTCGTTGTCGCTGTAAAGAACTTCTTTAGTCAACTCAACGTACCAGTCAGCAAATTCATCCCAGATGAAGTTATAAAGAATGTGACCAGCTACACCAAATTCAAATTTATCAAAGTTTTCAGTGACTTTAGCGATTGTTTCGTTCAAGTTGTGAAGGATCCAACGGTCAGTAACGTTACCAGCTGTACCAGCAGCAACTTTTTCAACGTTAGCGCTAGCTTGTTCAAGTGTAAGTTCTTCATTGTTCATCAAGATGTAACGAGAAATGTTCCAGATTTTGTTAATGAAGTTCCAAGCAGCATCCATTTTTTCGTAAGAGAAACGAACGTCTTGACCTGGTGCAGAACCGTTTGACAAGAACCAACGAAGGGCATCGGCACCATATTTTTCGATAACGTCCATTGGGTCAATACCGTTACCAAGTGATTTAGACATTTTACGTCCTTGTTCATCACGGATAAGACCATGGATAAGCACGTTTTCAAATGGACGGCGTCCTGTGAATTCCAATGATTGGAAAATCATACGTGATACCCAGAAGAAGATGATATCATAACCAGTTACCAATGTTGAAGTTGGGAAGTAACGTTTGAAGTCTTCTGCTTCTGTATCAGGCCAACCCATTGTTGAGAATGGCCATAGAGCTGAACTAAACCAAGTATCAAGCACGTCTTCGTCTTGAGTCCATCCGTCACCTTCTGGAGCTTCTTCACCGACGTACATTTCACCTTCAGCATTGTACCATGCTGGGATTTGGTGACCCCACCATAATTGACGAGAAATAACCCAGTCGTGAACATTTTCCATCCATTGAAGGAAAGTATCGTTGAAACGTGGTGGGTAGAATTTCACTTCGTCATCAGTGTCTTGGTTAGCAATGGCATTTTTAGCCAATTGATCCATTTTAACGAACCATTGTGTTGACAAGCGAGGTTCAACTGGTACACCAGTACGTTCTGAGTGACCAACGCTGTGAACCATTTTTTCGATTTCAACAAGCGCACCGATTTCTTCCAATTTTTTAACGACAGCTTTACGTGCTTCAAAACGATCCATACCAGCAAATTCACCAGCAAGTTCGTTCATTGTACCATCGTCGTTCATAACGTTGATTTGTGGCAAGTTGTGACGTTGACCAACTAGGAAGTCGTTAGGGTCATGTGCTGGAGTGATTTTAACCACACCAGTACCAAATTCTGGGTCAGCGTGTTCGTCACCAACGATTGGAATAGCTTTGTTAACGATTGGAAGGATAACATTTTTACCAATCAAATCTTTGTAACGGTCATCATTTGGGTTAACCGCAACGGCAACATCACCAAACATTGTTTCTGGACGAGTTGTTGCCACTTCAAGGCTACGTGAACCATCTTCCAACATGTAGTTCATGTGGTAGAATGCACCTTCAACATCTTTGTGGATAACTTCGATATCAGAAAGAGCTGTACGAGCTTTTGGATCCCAGTTGATGATAAATTCACCACGGTAAATCCAACCTTTTTTGTAAAGTTGAACAAAGACTTTACGAACTGCTTTTGACAAACCTTCATCAAGGGTGAAACGTTCACGTGAGTAATCTACAGAGATACCCATTTTACCCCATTGTTGTTTGATTGTTGATGCGTATTCATCTTTCCATTCCCAAACTTTATCAAGGAATTTTTCACGACCAAGGTCGTAACGTGAGATACCATCTTCAGCAAGACGTGCTTCAACTTTTGCTTGTGTTGCGATACCAGCGTGGTCCATACCCGGAAGCCATAAAGTATCAAAACCTTGCATACGTTTTTGACGGATGATAATATCTTGCAAAGTTGTATCCCAAGCGTGACCAAGGTGAAGTTTACCTGTAACGTTTGGTGGTGGAATAACGATTGAATACGGATGTGCTTTCTTATCGCCTGAAGGCTTGAAAACATCTTCGTCTAACCATTTTTGATAACGACCAGCTTCAACTTCAGCTGGGTTATATTTTGGTGAAAGTTCTTTTGACATAATGTGTCCTTTCTACAATTTTTTTCAGTAAGTTAATTAATTCAAATTATCAGGTGCCTTGCTACTCACGCGCATTTAGTGAATATAAATATCGTAACCATATGATTCAATATCAAACAAAAAATCGCCCCTGTCTTTCGACAGGGACGAACTTGTATAAATCCGCGGTACCACCCACATTCGAGTGACTAGCACTCGCGACTTTGATATTTAGTTACAACACTCAGCAACTAGTCCTGACATTTGTGCGGATTTCTCAGCGCCACCGCTTTCTGTAACAAATGGTCTTCAAGACACCTCTGAATGTTTTTATTTTAACAGATTTGGTCAGCTAACGCAAATGGTTTAGGCTTTGAAAGCTACGCCATTTTCTTTAAGTTTATTAACAGTTGCTGGGCCAATTCCTTTAAAGGCCAAAACTTCTTTTTCAGTGAATTTTTGGAAATCTGATACTGATTTGATACCTTCGTTGTAAAGTGTTTCAACAAGTTTTGGTCGGATGCCTTCTACGGCAGAAATCGCTGAAAATTCTTCCAAACTAAGAGTTGCTTTTGAAACAACGTTAGCAGCAGCTTTAACAGTTGAAGTGGCAGCTGTTTTGATGATACCTGCACGTTTTAATTTCAATAAATACTCTTTTTTACGATTCTTTTTCTTTGCCATTTTTAGTAATTTCTCTCCCCTAAAAGATTATCTGGTAATTCGTGGAAACCTTTTCCGGCTTTATAATTAGCAAATTTGCCTTGGATATAACGGTAAGCATCTAGTTTGCTTTCATAGCGGATGTAAGCATCAGCAGCTCGTTCATCCTTATCTTCTTCCACAATTTTACGACTGGCTTCCATAGCCATTTCATTAACTGTAATTTGTGAATCTACCCAAGCTTCAAATTCTTTTAAAAATTCTTGTTCGTAAGTCATAAATACCTCTCGTCTGATTTCCTAGCTCATATTATAACACAAACCATGGTGAAAAGAGAAGTTTGTAAAGGATTTGTAACATGATTTCCGAGAATTATTGACGTTTGCAATGATTTTTTCTGAAAATATGACAAATTACCTTGCCTTCTTCTACTATATAAGGTAGAATATTAAAAATATTTTGACATTATCACTTGAGAAAGAGGTGCTGATATGATTTTATCTCAATTCGACCCAACTAAAACTGCCATAATCAATCCAAATGATGTGGTCGCAAGTCTACCTGATTTTCCAAAAACGGTCGTCACTTGTTTTGCAAGAGCTACTTTTGCAAGAATTTTAGCTGACGTCCCTCATCGTCAAATTGCCAAAACTAGCGTTGCAAATCTCGAGATTCCAATTTATGAATTAGAGTTTAAAGGACAAAAAATTGGATTTTTCAACTCTTATGTAGGTGCTAGTGGCTGTGTTGCTATCTTAGAAGACATCATTGCCATGGGCGCTGAAAATCTGCTTATTTTTGGAACTTGTGGCGTCCTTGATAGCAATATCAAAGAAACTTCAATCATCATTCCAAGCGCTGCTATTCGTGACGAAGGAACTAGCTATCACTACGCTCCTGCTGGTCAGGAAATATCACTAAATGTCAGTCATCGCAATCTTTTCAAAGAATTTCTCAAACAAAAAAATATCTCATACACTGAAGGAAAAGTCTGGACAACTGACGGCATTTATCGTGAAACGCAGCAAAAAATGGCTAAGCGAAAAGCTCAAGGAGCAATCGCTGTTGATATGGAATGCTCTGCTATTGCTGCGCTAGCAGATTTTCGAAACATTAATCACTTTCAATTTTTCTACTCGGCAGATAATCTAGATACCGAAAGTTGGGATCCACGTACACTAGCAAACGACGCTGACCTAGAAACCAAAGACCGCATTGCAAATATTGCCTTAAATTTTGCTACCGAATTATTTGATTAATAATTTTTTCACTCAGCTACAATAGCTGAGTTTTTTTGAAAATTTTTTATCATTGCTCAAGCCCTGATATTAAGGTATCTTTGACTTTTTCGACAAAAAAAGTCAATTTTTATCTCTTGTCAAACACAAAATATAGTGCTACTATTTTATCCGGGCACAAGATATTGTGCCTAACTATTTTTAATATGACAAGTCGAGGCCTCAGCTTTGTCACATATAGATATTATTTTGAAAAGATAGAAACGACACTACTATTTTCAAATAAAACATCTGTTTACTTGCCTATTTCTAGACAGATAGCTTTGCTATCACAACTATACATTTACACATTTCATAAATTTTTTAATTAGCATATTGGAGGTGCATTACCATCGTGATTATTCTAGCAGGAATGATAGGAGTCGGAAAAACTACCTACACTTCTCTTTTAGCCAAAGAACTTGGCACAACAGCTTTCTTTGAACCTGTTGACAACAACCCAATCTTAGATAAATATTATGAAGACCCTGAAAAATACGGGTTTGCATTGCAAATTTACTTCTTGAACAAACGCTTCAAATCTATCAAAGAAGCTTATGAAGCAGATAACAATGTCCTAGACCGCTCAATCTACGAAGATGCTCTATTTACTTATATCAACACTCTTCAAGGAAGTATCAGCGATCAAGAATACAATATCTATTTGGAATTGCTAGACAACATGATGGAGGAAATTGACGGACTTCCTAAAAAAGCTCCTGACTTGCTAATCTACCTTGAAGGTAGTTTCGACCACATCATGAATAACATCAAAAAACGTGGACGTGATTTTGAGCAACCAGATAATGAAAATGGACTCACAGATTATTACAAACTCCTTCACAAACACTATACAAAATGGTATGAAAATTACCAATATAGTCCTAAAATGAAAATTAACACAGACAGCTTTGACGTTACAAAAGCTGAGGACTGGGATAAAGTGTACCAAATGATCCGTCAAGAAATGAAATTAATTGGAATTGGAGATTAACATTTTTTGAAAAAACAACTTTCGCTTAAAGAATCATTTAACATCGCTTGGAATCGTTTTGACTTAAAGGAAAAGATTTTTGTTATCTTTGCATTTCTTGTTTCTCTTGGATTTAACCTTTATGGGATATTGCCGACACTGACTTCAAGAGATTTTGACCTACTAAATATTTTGTCAATCATCATGGCAGTTTTTGGTTTTATCGGGACATGGACATTAGCTATTCAGTGGCAGCACACTTTTAAAGCCAATGGTGTTCAAAACGTCGCTGGGATTTTAGTTGCTGGGATTCAAGGAGTTTACGGCGATATGTTCAAAAGTTGTTATTACCTTGCTACCGAATTTATCGGTCACTATAACTGGAAAAAACGTCGTAGCGATGACGGACAATTAATCGTTGATAAAAACTTCAGTCTAAAAGACGTCCTTATCGCTATCTTCTTTTGGACAATCGGACTTGGCTTCCTTTCATACTGGATGGGTGGACAAAAAATCATCCTTGACGCCATGACAAATGGTCTTTCATTTACTGCCCAACAACGACAAGTCAAAGGACACCTAGATGGTTACTACATCTGGCTAGTCGTTGACTTCCTCAGCTTCTTGCTATTCTTATCAGTCGGAAATCCAATCGTTGCCTTTAGTTACCTTGGTATGATTGCACAAGGTTTCGTTGGTATTATGATTTGGAAGAAAAGCCAAAGCGAAGAAACAGTGGGACAAGAAACACTTGCATAATTAAAAGTAGAGATTCTATCAAGAGTCTCTACTTTTTTTGTATCATATCAACCTGAGTTCTTCATTGATTACGATAAAGACAGCATCACTAAACGAGCTGCTCCAATGACTCCAGCATCGTTTCCAAGTTGCGCTAAAACAATCTGGCAAGTCTTTCTTATTTGTGGGAAGATGTACTCTTTAGCTTGTGCGTCAATCTTACTACGTAAAAATTCTCCAGCTGCTGATACTCCGCCGCCAATGACAATACGACTTGGGCTAAGAGTATTTGCAATATGAGAAACAGCCAGTCCAAGATATGCGACAAACTTATCGACAATCATATTAGCAAAAACATCACCCGATTTTGCTGCAGCAAAAATTTCTTTTGAAGTAACGTCATCTCCATTATCAATCGCTGCTTTTATAGCTGAATCACCTTCATACTCACTCGAGAAACGTTGTGCCAGGTTAACAATTCCAGTCGCTGAAGCTACAGCTTCTAAGCAACCATTTTTACCACAAGTGCAAGCAAAGCCATTTTCTGTATCAACTGTCAAATGCCCAATTTCTCCAGCCGCGCCACCTTCACCTGTAACGAGCTGACCATTTGCTACAATACCGCCACCAACACCAGTTCCAAGTGTCATCATGACAACGTCTGAATTTCCATTTCCAGCACCTTGCCACTGCTCACCAAGAGCTGCAACATTGGCATCATTTCCGATAAAAAACGGAAGAGAAAAAGCAGCTTCGAATGCCTTTTTGATTTCTTGAACATCAGTCCAGCCAAGATTATATGCGCCCACAACCGTACCAGCATCACTATCAACTTTACCAGGTGAACCCATACCAATTCCAATAAAATCATCAGTAGTCAATTGAAATAAAGCCAATTTATCTTGAATGGATGCGATAATATCCGGCACAATGTGTTTACCATTTTCGAGAACATTTGTTTTGATAGACCATTTTTCAAGGATTTCTCCTGCTTGTGAAATAATGGCCAGTTTGATACTAGTTCCTCCTAAATCAATACCAATTATTTTTTGTGTCATTATATTTCCTTTCGAATGTTACAGTTTTGATGTCAGTTTTCAAGCACAATAATGCTCTAAAAAGACAGCTACGCCATCATTGTCATTACTTTCAGTAACATAGTCGCTCTCTCGTTTCAAACTTGCAGACGCATTGTCAACTGCCACACCAATTTTTGCTAAACGTATCATATCTAAGTCATTGTTGTTATTGCCAAAAGCCATAAGATTATCTGAGCTCAAACGTAATTTTTCTAACAGAATCTGAAGTGCTCTAGCCTTATTGTCCCCTTTTTGCATAATCTCAAGATAAAATGCTTCACTTTTATTTAACGAATAAGCTTCTCCAAAAGCATGTGAAAAGTCGTTGATTGCTTGATCAAGTTGCCAAGGATCACCTACAGCCATTAGTTTGATAATATTATCAGGAACCTCTTCTTCAGCTTGTAAAACTGTCAAGTCAAGATTACCAAGATAGGCCTCTCGAACAGTCAATGGATGTATGGTTTTATTGTACGTAAACATTTTTGTCATTGTCATGGCATGTACACCTAAGCCATACTGACCAAAAAAATCGCTAATGCATTTAAAATCCGATGTACTCAAATTAGCTCGATGTAAAATCTCTTGACCATCGCACGTTTGAACCAAAGAGCCATTATAAGAAATTGTGTAATCACTATCATCCAAACCTATTTCATCAATCAAATGAGCCATTCCATTAAATGGACGTCCTGTGCAAAGTACCACATGCACACCTGACTGTTTCAACCGACGAAGTGCCTGCTTGTTCTTATCCGTCAACTCCAAGTGGCTGTTTAACAAAGTCCCGTCCAAGTCAGTTGCAACGATTTGGATTTTAGTCATCATAAACTTCCTTTCTAAATACAAGAAAATCCTGCAAGGAGATTGCCGCAGGATTTTTTAGTTACAATGTTCTAGCTAATCACGACTTTACGTGAATTTACTCCTTTGATTGGAATTGGAATATACGCTGTACGTGTAATAACTGTCAATTCAACATCGTGTTCTCCTGTAGGTAAACCACCATCTTGAATCACACGAATTTTTAATGGCACATCATATTCCCATTTATAAGTTGTAACAGTAGTCATTTCATCAAGAGTGAACCAATCTTTGCCTTCTGCACTGCAACGAATCGCTTCACGTGGAACTTCTTTACCATCTACTTTTACAGCAATATCATTAACCATTGACAATGGAATCGCACGATAGTAAGTAATAAATGTCTCAAGTTCAAATCCAACAACTTTGTCATCTACAACTGTATTTTTACATGAATCTTTTTTAAAAACGTTATTATCAAACATGTCTTATCCTCCTAGCCTTCAATCTCTGCAATGGCTTCACGCAAAAGTTTTTGGTGAGCAGCAACTTGTTCTTTTTCAACCATTGGGTTTCCAGGAAGAATCCAGCGATTTCCTTCGTATTCTGTTGCTACATAGCCGTCGTAACCTTTATCATGAAGGTATTGTAAAATTTTCTTATAATCAATTGAATACTCTACTCCTTCATCTGTCATTTCCCAAAGTTTGAAATGGAAATGTTTGATATAAGGAATCAAATCATCAAGTGCTGATAAAGGTGTGTTTTCATAGCCATCAGCTAGCATGATGTAAGGCATATTTTTAGGAGTTGCAAATTTTTCTAATTCAGGAACCATCTTGCGATCACGAGAGATAAGATGAGTACCGTCAAGTCCTTTATCAAATTGCTCATTAAACAAAGCAATAACTTCTGGATCAACACCTAAAACTTTTTCATTGAAATCATTAAACACACGTGGAATGCGATCACAGAAAATGCCTGTATCAATAACAAGACCGCAATAAGGAGAGTTAACACGTTTCATTTCTTCAATGAATTTGGCTGTAGCTGGTTCATCAAAACTCATCCCTGCATGAACTTCAAGTGCAAAAGCAACATCGTATTTTTCAGCATATGGCAAAAGTGGCTCAATCACAAAACTTGGAACCATAGATACTAAGCGAATCAACTTGAAACCAAGTCGGTGCGCCAATTTAATCTCGTCAATTAAAAGATCAACACATTCTTTTTCAGTTAAAGTACGGTTATTATAGAGGTTTGTATTCAAGAAAACATCGGCACAAACAGGTTTTGCTTTTGTTTTTGCCATGATACGATCCCACTCAGTCAACGTTTCTTCAGTAGGATGTGGTGTGCCATGTAGATTTTGGTCTGGCAACATTTCAATACCTTGAACTTGATTGTCATCGAGGTATTCCATGATTTCCTCAAGTGACATACGACCATTCATAAATTCATCTTGTAAACTATAAAGACTGACTGCAGTTTTAATACTCATGATTTTCTCCCATTTCCATTTTTAAATTACAAAATTTCTCAAATAACGTGTGCTTAGTGTGATTGAATCACGTACGGCTTGATTGTCTTTTTCAAAAGATTTATCTTCAACTTCGATACAAGTATAACCATCAAAACCAATATCAGTAAGCGCTGAAACGTATTTACCCCAATCTACATCGCCAAGTCCTGGAAGTTTTGGACTCATGTATTGAAGTGGCGTTGCCATCACACCGACATCTTTTAGCTTATCTTCGAAAACTTTGATATCTTTATAATGAACGTGGAAAATTTTATCTTTAAATTCATAAAGCGGTGCAATGTAATCAATTTGTTGCCAAACAAAATGCGATGGATCATAGTTGATACCAAAGTTATCATATGGCAAAATGTCAAAAACTTGTCGCCAGATAGCTGGTGTTGTAAAAAGATTTTGCCCACCAGGCCATTCATCTTCAGTAAAGAGCATTGGACAATTTTCAATAGCAATTTTTACGCCTTTTGTTGCTGCGTATTCAATAATTGGTGGCCAGACTTTTTTCACTTCTTCCAAGTTTTCAGAAACTGATTTACTTGGCATACGTCCAATGAAAGTTGTCACCATATTAACTCCCATCAAAGCAGACGCATCAATCACTTTATAAAGATGGTCAATCACCGTTTGACGTTTTTCTAAATCCTCATCAAGTGGATTTGGATAGTAAGCAAGAGATGATATTTCAACACCTTTATCTGCTGCATAAGCATTTAAGTCAGCTGCTTTTTCTGCTGTCAAATTTACCACATCAATATGTGAAACCCCAGCATAACGACGAGCCGCTTTTTCTTGTGGCCAACATGCCACTTCGACACATTCCAATCCATTTTCAGCAACAACATCAATCAATTCATAAAAATCTGATTTATCCAAAATGGCTGACACCAAACCTAGTTTCATACTTATCACTCTTTCTAAAATTGAGAGTTCACATTTTGTGAACCCTCCTCACGTTAAAATTCATTATTCAAATGCAATGCTGCGATGTTCTTTGGCAGAAATACGAATAGCATCCATCAATTTCATCAAACGAAGAATTTCTTCTGGTTTAACAACAAGTTCACCTTTACCAGTGACATAATCATAGTACTCATCAAAATAATTACGGTGAGCTGTACTTACTACTGGAAGAGGCTCTGTTACAATACGACCTGCTGGCGCAGGACCAAATGAACGTGTAGGACCTGCTGCTGTCATTGTGATTTGCCCAGGAACATTTCGCAATAAATCTGTTGTGCGAGTGATTTTTCCTTCTGGATGGAAACCATCAATTTTAGCACTACCTTCATTACCACCAAGGAACCAATGGCGTTCAAACCAGCCATCTTCATCACTTAAGAAATATGTTCCCAATTCAACTTGACCAGTCACACCATTTTTAAACTGCAATTGAATATTGAAGTAATCGTCCACCTCTTTGTTAATGACATTTTTAACGGTCGCATAAACTGTTTCAATTTCACTATCGACCATAAATAGCATTTGGTCTAGCAAGTGAATTCCCCAGTCGTACAACATACCACCACCGAATTCTGGGTAAATGTGCCAGTCATGCATGTTTCCGTTAAATCCATATAAACTATTTTGAATAGTGTAAGTGTCACCTAATGTACCACTTTGATAAACCTCACGCGCAATTCGATAATCTTTATCCCAACGACGTTGATGATGAATAGTAAAACGCACACCCGCTGCCGCGACAGCTTTTTGCATCTCTTCAAATTCTTTGGCGTTCAGTGCTGCTGGTTTTTCACAAATGACATCTTTACCCGCTGCTGCAACTTTTTTAACCATTTCTAAATGAAGATGATTAGGGACTGCAATAATCACTGTGTCAATACGATCGTCTTTTAATAGATCATCTGCTTTTAGATAAGTATCATATCCTTCAACTGCATTTTCCAATTGCATTTTATTAATATCACAAACCGCAATCAAGTCAGCATAATCTAATTCTTCTGTAATCATTTTGGCATGAGTTTGCCCCATAAAACCAAAACCGATAATTCCAAAATGTAATTTCTTTTCTGTCATGTTCTTTACCTCATGCCAATTTTCATTCAGATATCTTCTTAAATTAGCAATTAATCGTCAAATACAACAACTTCACCAGTTTCAGCTGATTTGTAAATAGCTTCAAGAATGCGTGTAACTACAATAGCTTGTTCTGGTTTAACCAATGGTTCTTTGTCATTGATAATGGCATCCACCCATTGTTGCGCTTCTGCATCACGTTGTTCAAGACTTTCGCCTGCAAATCCAAAAACACCACCTGCTTCAGAAGGTTTTGTTTCCTCCAATTGACCATGAGCGGCTCTATTAAAGACTACATAACCTTGATCCATGAAGGCTGCGCCAAACATTTCGGCACCACCTTTGTCACCACAAAGTGTCACTTGTGCTTCTTTTGGATTAATCATATTAAGAGCCCACGCTGCTTCAAGGAAGATAGTTGCACCATTTTTCATTTTGATTAAACCAAATGCTGAATCTTCAGTTTCAAATGTATCAGGATCCCATGGACCAAACATATTCCCCATTGGATTATCTTTTAATTTTTGGTAAGTAGATCCCAATACCATTGCTGGTTCGTAATTATCCATGTACCAAAGAGTGAGGTCAAGTGCGTGTGTACCGATATCAATAAGTGGTCCACCACCTTGTTTAGATTTATCTGGGAATACACCCCAAGTTGGAACACCTTTACGACGAATGGCATGAGCCTTTGCAAAGTAAATATCACCAAGTTCACCAGCTTCACAAGCATCTTTAGTCGCCAATGAGTCTGCACGGAAACGATTTTGATAACCAATAGTCAATTTTTTACCTGTACGTTTTGCTGCATCAAGCATTGCTTTAGCTTCTTTATAATTGATAGCCATTGGTTTTTCACACATTACGTGTTTGCCACCTTCAAGTGAAGCTACTGTGATTTCTGAGTGAGAAACGTTCGGTGTCAAGACGTGGATAACATCGATATCAGGGTGATTAGCAATGTCATGATAATCTGTTGTTACAAGTGCACCTTCTACACCATATTCTTCAGCAGCTTTTCGTGCACGTTCTTCGATAATGTCACAAAAAGCAACGATTTCAAGTTTATCTGATAATTTAGCTAGAGCAGGAAAATGTTTGCTGTTAGCAATACCACCACATCCGATGATACCGAATTTTAGTTTAGTCATTGAGATTTCCTCCGTTTTTGTTTTGTTATCGTTTACATTTATTATTATAGAACTCACGTTAAAAAAAGACTTGTCACTTTTAACCTCTCTTATTCATCATTTTTGCAGACTTTTTTTTAAAATTTTTTTCAAAAACAAAAAAGTACTATCAGATATAACACTTTTTTATTAATGCTACATAAAGTTAAAACCTTGACAAAAAAAGCACCTACACTCAAAAATTGTAGGCACTAATGTTTTGTTCAAAATAAAATTACTCTAAATCCTCACCTTTTGAGGCAATTACCTTTTTATACCAGAAGAACGAATCTTTACGATAACGTCTAAAGCTACCATTTCCTTGACTATCGACATCAACATAAATAAAGCCATAACGCTTATCAATTGTACCAGTAGATAAAGCCATCAAATCAATGGCACTCCATGGAAGATAACCAATCACATCTACTCCTTGAGAAATTATTTTCTTAAGACTTTTAAT
Source organism: Streptococcus equinus (assembly GCF_049393735.1). Classification (GTDB taxonomy): domain Bacteria; phylum Bacillota; class Bacilli; order Lactobacillales; family Streptococcaceae; genus Streptococcus; species Streptococcus equinus_G. The sequence continues at coordinate 475,880 of NZ_CP185946.1, read as the reverse complement.
ATGTTCTCTAAGATAAGCGATTCGATAATCATCATGAATTTTTCCATCAACCAATTCATCTTTTGCCCCAAGACCATTTTCCACAATCATAATTGGAAGCTGGTAACGATCATAAACACGATGCAGGAAGATTTCCATTCCCTTTGGATCAATCTGCCAACCAAATTCACTCTCAGTGAGGTAGGGATTCTTAAGACCAGACAATAAATTACCACTCACAGTTTCAGCATTTGGATTAATACCAATACAAGAAGACATATAGTATGAACAAGAATAAAAATCAACTGTTCCATTTTTTAAGATGTTTTCGTCACCTTCTAAAATATCTAACTGAATATGATTTTCAGCAAAATATTCCTTAATATAGTAAGGATATCTGCCTCTAATCATGACATCACTGCAAAACATATTTTTAATCAAATTTTCTTTATCAGCCAGACGCACATCTTCTGGATTTGGAGTCAATGGGTAGTTTAGCATAGAAGCAATCATACAACCTACTTGAAAATCAGGATTGATTGATTTAGCTAATTGTACAGCCTTTGCGCTTGCTACAAATTGATGGTGAAGACATTGAAGACGAAGCTGAAGTGTATTTTCAGGTGACTTTATAGAACTGAAAACTCCTCCAGCTGTCATGATGCCAAATGGCACCAGTAGGCAATTAATCTCGTTAAATGTAATCCAATATTTGACTTTATTTTTGTAGTGTTCAAAAATCGTTTGACAATATTTTAAATAGGAATCAATCATATTACGTCTTGACCAACCACCTCTTTTAGCTAATTCAAAAGGTGGCTCGTAGTGTGAAATCGTAACAATCGGCTCAATTCCATATTTTGCCAATAAATCAAACACCTTATCATAAAAAGCAAGACCAGCTTTATTAGGTTCATCTTCTACACCATTTGGAAAAATACGTGTCCATGCAATCGACATTCGATAAGAATTTAGTCCCATTTCTGCCATCATCGCGATATCTTGCTCATAATGATGGTAAAAATCCACTGCTTGATGCGATGAATAATAGTAACCAGCTTTAACTCCATCCGTTTCTTGACGAAAATGCTCTGTTTGAGCTAAAACATCAATTACACTAACACCTTTTCCATCTTGATTCCAACCACCTTCTACTTGATTGGCTGCCGTTGAAGCCCCCCAGAAAAAATCGTTTTTCATAGTCAAATTCCTTTCTTTCATAAGATTTTCGACTTTTTTCTAAGTATTTTGCTCTTCATCAAAACCGATAATATAAGTAATCACAAATGTAATGATGAATGAAATAGCCGATGTCATCAAAGCTAAAATTAAGTTACTATTTTCACCAATAAAAATTGGTAATGAAAGCAAACTAGGACTGACAAAGCTATAAGCAGTTAAATGAAGAAGACCAGCAATACATCCTGAAATGAATGATCCTAATAACATAGCATAAAAAGGTCGTTTAAATCTTAGATTAACACCGTAAAGTGCGGGCTCAGTGATGCCAAGTACTGCAGAAATAGCAGCTGAGGCAGCAATACTTTTAGTTGAGTTATTTTTAGCACGCGCAGCTACACCTGCTGCTGCACCGCCTTCAGCAATATTAGCGACCAAACCTGATGGAATTAACACAGCATCAAATCCTTTACTAGCAAACATCGTAATAATCAAAGGAATTAGAGCATTGTGCATACCAGTTAAAACTAACAAAGGGAATAAAGCAGCATTTAACCCAACTGCCAACCAACCCCATTGGTTCATTAAATTAGCAAAGATTTGGAAATAATCTCCTAAAAGACTACCTAAAGGTGCAATAACAACCAACATAACCGGTGCCGTAATCAACAAAGTTAGCATTGGACGCAAGAAAATTTTAACCACACTTGGTGAAATTTTTGATGAAAACTTATCTACATATTTTGCTAACCAAACAGTCAAAATAACTGGAAGAGCCTGTGCACTATAATCAACGATTTTTACTGGAAGCCCAGCTAGACTAGTATATGCTGCATTTCCATCACCTGCCAAATTTGAAAATGTAGGATGAAGAAGAATGGCTCCTAAAACCATACCAATAAACGTATCTACTTCCATACGTTTAGCAGCAGTGTAACCAACCATAACAGGAAGGAAATAAAAGACTGTATCAGCTATCATAAAAAGTAACTTGTAAGTCGAGCTATCAGCTGACAAAATATTAAATGTTGATAATAAATAAAGAACAACTTTAATCATCCCACTACCAGCAATAACTGGAATCAAAGGTGTAAAGCAGCTAATAAAAACATCCAAAGCATTGTTCAAACGTCCTTTGAAGCCTTTTACATTTTCAGAATCATGTTCTTCTACTTTTCCTTGAAGTTTTGAATGTTCAAATAAAGCCGAAAATGCTTTATAGACATTTGCTACTTCATTTCCAATAATAATCTGATATTGTCCACTTGCTTTAGCTACACCAATAACACCTTCAATTTTCTCAATAAATGCCGTATCTGCCTTAGATTCATCTTTTAATTTTAGACGTAATCTTGTCACACAGTGTGTAGCTGATTCAATGTTTGATTCCCCTCCAACATGAGTAAGAATTTCTTGACTAAGCTTATTGTAATCCATGGCTTATCTCCTCTTTATTTTTGATAAGTCAATTTTACGAAAAAATGATAAGGCTTTCTTGCTAATTATTATGAGAAAAAATAAAAATAATTAACCTGACAAATGCACAGAACTTATCAGATTAATTATTTGAAATAATTTTTAAGATTTTTTCTAGTATAAATAAATAATGTGACTATAGCAAATCTCATTAGGCTGTAATTCAATTTTTAAATTCAAGTGACCATCACTAACAGTCACTTGAGATAAAGTCAAGCTCGGAGTAGCCTGAGATTTGAGATATTCAATTTCTGATTCTCCAAAGGTAGTCACACCATCCAGGAATACCTTAGCCATTAAATCTTGAACGCTACCAGATTCTGTATTTATAACGCGTGTTTTAATACGATAGGTTCCCTGTTTCATCCCTTGAATATCAAAATTCAAAACCACTTTTTCTAGATGATCAAAATAATCTTCATAACGATATTTATGGTTATCATCTGATTGAGAATAATAGCGATAATTCAATTGACAACAATTATGACTAACAATGCTGATATTATGACCTGAAGCAGTCACAAGTGATTGTTCATCATGTGCAATCATATCACGACCATGATGTGCCAAGAAAGAATGAGCAAAATAAGAAGGCTTTTTAATGCCATGCTGAGTCATGTAGCCCTCACCACCAAAAACTAATCCACCATTTCTATTTTCAAGTAAGAAATCCAAAGGCGGACTCCAAGCTAAATCTTCTAATATTCCAATACATGCCAAAGTATTCTTAATGATTGATGCTGCTTTGAAAGTCGAATCATTAACCCAAAGGTGATATGGTAAATAATCTCGCCACTCCACAATGTGATAGAAATAATCTGACATTCCTAGTTCATTTTGAACCATTTCCAACTGATTTTTAATATAGTTAACGTCTGTCACAGTTTGAAAAATAAGATTATCTTCAGTATCTTTGTTAGTAATATTTGGTAATGCATGAAACGTAATATGTTCGATTTTTACATTTTTCTGCTTTTTAGTCATTGACATGAATAAATGAAAACTTGCTGTATCCCCCAAAATAAACCCTGGACCATACAAACTCTCAGAAACTCTATATTGTTTCAAAAGATTTGAAATCATCTGATAAGCAGTTGCATAGAGCTGGCACTTATTATTATCAAAAATCGTCACATAATCAAGCTCAAAGCGCCACTGTCTTAATCGATCAATGCTATATCGATTTGAAAAATGAGAAATCAAACCTTTCAAGTAGTCCATATAATTCGGATATCTGGTGAATTCCCTAAAATCAATGACAATTTGCAATTTAAGATCCAATTTCACTAAAAAATCCATATAAGATTCCTCAAGAAAATAAGGATACATCTGAGAATAATCATCAGGAAAATTCAACTTAAGCCTAACATATTCAAAATGCATTTCTGACTGGAATTCTAAAAATTGCTCTTCTGCTTTCTTTTGATTGAGTTTATCAACATCACCAATGTTAATCACCTTTTGCCAATAAGCTTCTGTTGTTTTTCTATTGCTAACATCAAAGACTAAACTATGTTTGTTCTCTTGATTACTATCTTTAATTTGACCACCTAAAAGCTGACTCAATACCAGAAAATCTGGTTTTATATAATCTACATCTTGGCTAGATTGTCTTTTCTTAAAATCACTTGGTAATTCTTGGTATTTCTCTTTGTAGGCACGATTAAATGCATTAACATTTGCAAAGCCACTATCTAAAGCTATTTCTAAGATTGTCTTATCTGAATCATCTAATAAGTCGTGAGCATATTTCAAACGCACAGAAGTTAAATATTTATAAAAAGTTACTCCCATTTGTTCCTTGAATAACTTTGAAAAATACTGAGGAGTCATATAAAAATCCTCACTAATTTTTGCCAAACTCAAATCAGACTGAAAATGTTCTGCTATATATTGTTCAAATCTTTCAGGAAGAGAGAGATTTCCTAATGACAACTTACTTATCCTAAAATGGTTCATTAACAAAAGATAGAGTCTATAAGTATACTCTTGAAATGAGACTTTAGCAAAAGCATCTTCTTCTGAATTAGCCAATAAAAGCTTCGTCAAACACTCTCTCAATGGAGTAAAATTATCATTTAATTCCTGACTACTATTGCATGAAAAAAGGAGCTGCTTGTCTTGAAAAAGTCTAGTCATCCCCAATTCATCAATGCAAAAAATTGCGTAACATATCGAACTATTCTTAAATTCTTTTACAGTTAAGGTATCAGCAGCATTAACTAAAATGATATCCATATTATCAATTGTGTGACCATTAACTTCCAATGGTGATGAGAGATTATATAAAATTTTTATTTTTCGATTATTTATCTGCACTCCCTTATCAAAAATACGTACACTAAGCATTATTTCTCCATTCCAAAAAGCACTCATTTTATTTCATTATAGCTTAAAAAGGGCTTTCAGAAAACTTGAAACATTTTTTAGAATTTCCAAAAGCACCAAAATAGCCCATCTTTCTAGCTAGATGAGCCATTTAAATTTAGTTTACTTGCTTTGAATGATTACTTTTCTTTGCTCTTCAAAAGAAGAAGGTCGTCACCTGAAGCAACCTGTCCAAGGTCCAAGTCTTTTACTTCAGCATAATCTACTGTATTAGTCACAAGAACCATAACTGTATCATCCAAATTTTCTTCTAAAATAAGATCACGATCAAAAGCTCCTAATTGATCACCAACTTGGACTTTGTCACCGATTTTTGCCATCTTAGCAAATCCTTTACCGCCAAGATTAACTGTATTAATACCAATATGAAGTAAAATCTCAGCACCACTTTCTGTCCTCAAGGTATAAACATGCCCAGTCGGTGCGATAGTTGTCACCTCACCTGCTGCGGGCGCCACAAGCATATTAGCTGTCGGTTTAATACCAACACCGAGTCCTAAAGCTCCACTGGCAAATACATTATCATTAATAGCATCAAGAGCTATAACTTGACCAGGTACTGGTGCGTAGAGTTTTTCGGCTTTAACATCATTTGAATCTTCGGCTACTTGGTCGAGATTTGCACGAATAATGCGTTTATCTTCCAATTCAAAATGAATTTCAGCCATGCGTTTCTCTGAAAGTTTCCAGAATGTAAACGTCACAAGAGCTGCCAAAATGAAAAGAACTGCTGGCGCTAAATTAACAACCAGATTGATTCCATTTTGCACTGCTACACTTTGTTGTGCATTCGGTTGGTAGCCCATTGCACCAAGAACAAGGACTCCAACTGACGCTCCAACAGCATTACCAATTTTAGTTGCCAGACCATAAGTAGCATAAGCTGTACCATCTGTACGAACACCTGTTTTCCATTCTTGATAGTCAACAGCATCTGCCACCATTGTCAATGTAATCGGAAAACCAATACTAGAAAAGCCATAAATAACATGTCCAACTACAACCTGAGGAATATTTGAAAAATCTGTAAAATAAATAAGCAACAATCCAAGTCCTTGAATAAATAATGATGTTGCTAGTACTGCGCGTTTCCCAAAACGCTTAACCAATGGTACCACCAAAAATGAGCCAATAGCCCCGCCAATAGAAGGTAACGTCATTAAAAGAGCGATTAAAGTAAATGCTCCTAAGCAATAAATAACATAATAAGTTGTCAAAGCAATACGACCCATGAAAGCTGTCATTTGTAAAATCATGATGGCCAACAAAATCATCAAATATTTGTTACCAAGTACATTTTTTACGGTAGTTCCAAATGACACTTTCTCACTACGGATAGGTTTGATAACTTCTCGTGAAGTTTTAAACACGCCGTAAAAAATTGGAAGTGAAATAATTGCATAAATAGCAGCTGTTGTTAAATAACCGGATTGAGTGGCTACTTTTGAGCCTCCCGAAAAGGCAAGCATGATAACTGCTGATAGCGAGTTGACGATAACCATACCGACATTCATACCGACTGAACGAAAGGCATTTAAGCTATTACGTTCATTTTCATCACTTGTCATCACGGCAGCCATTGCACCATACGGAATATTAACCAAAGTATAAAGCATCCCCGCTATGATATAAGTAAATGCGGCCCACATAACTCCTGCAGAGCCATTTCCAAATGGACCCGTGAAGGTTAAAACACTGAAAATAGCTAAAAATGGTGAACCAAAAAGAATATATGGTCTAAAACGTCCCCATTTTGAATCAGTACGCTCAGCAAGCATCCCCATAATCGGATCATTAAAGGCATCAAATAAGCGAGCCCCCAGCATAATCGCTGACACTGCCGCAGGAACTAAACCAACAATATCGGTATAGTAAACCGTCAAGTAAGTCCCTACAAAAGTCCAAACAAACTGACTTGCCAAATCTCCCATCCCATACATCACGATGCTGAATTTACTCAGTTTTTGTTTCTGATTATCCATTTGATTCGCCTCCAGAAATTCTTTCTTGTAAGTGTTGCAACCTTATTTACAATTCCTATTTAATCAGAAATGTAAACGTTTTACTTATGCTGTTTTGCTTTCCTGATGGCACTTTTTTGTCTTCTTCAAATGTCTTTTTAGTTTGTGTGTAAAAAAATACCATATGATTTTAAATCATAAAAGCACCTCTATTTCACTAGAAGTGCTTAAAATATTTTTTAGCGCTGATTAACTAATTTCAATAACCACCATATCATGTGGATGCAATTCTGCTCGAAATTCTAAAAAGCCATTTCTTGCAGTCAATTTCTCAGACTTCAGACTTGGAATACAACGATATCTGAGATAATTAATCTCTTCACGATTATAATTGTCCTCGAGGCTAACTTTTTCAGCCTCTGGCAAAAAAGCACCCTCACTATTTCCAATTCGTCTTGTCTTCAACTTGTAAACCTTCTTATCGCCATAGCTTGGCATTTTAATTTGGAATTTTCTATTTCCATCATTTTCAAAAATCGAAGAAAGATTTTTAGACGTAATTTTTTCATTATCAGAATAATAATAAAAACTATTAAGATGACAATAATGATAAAGTAAAATAATAACTTTACGTCGTCTTTTCGTCACAACAATTCCTTCTGAAAGATAAAGTAACTCATCTCCAAGACTATTAAGAAAATCAAAAGCGTAGAAACTTGGCTTTGCTATACCACTTTTTGAAATAAGACCACTTCCTCCAAAAATTTCCCTATCATTAACATCAAAACTCGTAAATGAACGGTCAGAAAGCTGCCAATATCCCACTAAATCACAGATTTCTAAAAGATCTAAAATATTTTTGATAATATATGGCCCTTTAAATGCAGAATCATTGATAATATCACGCGCACTGTTCGTTAAATTAAACTCTGAAACAATAACTTGTGAACAAAGCTTACATTGCTCAATAGTTTGCTTAGCTACCTTTAAACTACTCTTCAAAAAATTACTGTCCGAAGAAATCAAAGCTTGATTATTATCCTTTTCAAAACTTTGTTTCAAGATATCTAATGAATACGCCGTAAATGTAATAAAATCAGGCTTTTCTTCCTGAATAGACCATTTTTCAATAAACTCTTTATAATTTTCCTTCTCAAGATTAAGAGTAATCCCACTTCCACCCACTTCAATATCTGGAATCACATCTTGAATTTCTCTTTTTACTTGACTAAAGAAAGTAAAATAATCATCATCTTTACGAATATCTAAAGAATCCATGTCAGATTTGATAACAGCTAAATTTTCTTGCCCGATTGTCTTTAAAACTTGAGCATTTGGCTTCCAGAGCTCTATTTTCCATCTCGCAACTTCATCATAACCAAATCTATCTCGGCAATGCTTCAATAAGTTTCTATACCTTTTTAACACTTCAGAGAAATCATTTGAAGAAAGCCTAAACTCTTCACAACTGATAATTTTCTCTACTGATTCATGAATTTGTTTTCCTTTAAATCCCAAATCTAAAAATGGAATCAAATTCAAATCCAAGATATTTTGAATGATTTCATCTACCTTACTAAAATCAAAATAATCACCATTTTGCTTTAAAATCCTGTCACTTAACAATCCCCAAATACGGCCATAGCCAAACGACGTGTAACCAATGGTAAAACCAATTTCTTTAACCAATGATGTCTGTAACAAATCACCAGCATAACCCAAATTTAAAAGTAATTTATTTTTATCAAAAAATAAAGCCTTGTCAAAATCAAATTCAACCACTTTATCAGTAGTTTGACTAACACTTTCTTGTAGATACTCTTGAATATCATCATAATTGTCGTTATCTTCATCGTGATTTGATGAAGCAACCCTCAAATCATTTTTTATTTCCAAACGATATTCACTTGGAGTCATCCCTTGATACTTTTTAAAAATTCGGTTAAAGGAATTAATATTTGAAAATCCTGCCAAATAAGCAATATCTGTTATGCTGTCATCACTTTCTAACAATAATTGACGTACCTTAGCAAGCCTACGTCGGATAAGATACTCAGAAACCCCTAAGCCATTTTGCTCTTTAAACACACGCGACAAGTACTGCTCTGTGACATAAAGTTGCTCAGCCAAGTCCGACAATCTAATATCTTTTTCAAAATTATTATCAATATAAAATTTTAAATCCTCAATTTGACCACGAATATTTTTTTGCTGGTTACTACGAAGTTTTACTTGATAATAATCCTCAAGTAAAGTAATCAAAGAAAAATACTGTTTATAAATTTTTGAATAATCACTCTTATCCTTTAAAATTTTCATTAACAGTAACTGACGCAGCTGATAAACCAAATCATTGTCCATGGCACGTGGCTTGTTGATGCTGTCGCCTTTAAAAGCAAGAACATAACTATCATTCGCATTTTTTGCAAAATAATCCAATGTAAAGTAAAAAACTTTTGAATTATTCTTTACTTGGCATTCAAATTTATCAGTTTTTGATAAAATAAAAAAATCATCTTTGCCCAGAGTTAACTGATTAGACTGATTTTTTATAGACACTTCACCAAATAAAACGTAAATAATATGAATTCTTGAATCGAAATACTGAATCTCCTCTGAATGATTTAACAATCTAATTTTTATATTATCCCAAGGATTTAAAAAATCCATTTAATCACCTCTTTTGTTGTATGCGTTTTCCAACAAAGAAATATTATATCATATTTTAAAACGTTTTCAAAATAAACTAAAAATAAGAACTATAGTAAACCACTACAGTTCTTTTAAAATTCAACCCTGCTGAAAAGTCTAATTACTTAATCTCATGAATTGATTTCACTGCTTGAACATTTTCAGTATGGTCTCCAAGCATTTTCTCCATCCAAATCATATCGTACCAGCGATTAAATTTATAACCAGAATGGTGGAATTTCCCAACTAATTGATAACCGAGAGCACGATGAAATTTCTCACTTCCATTAGTCAAATAAACATCTTCCACATCAGTTGACGCGATACAAGCATTGAGATTTAGAATTCCCATTTGCTTTAAATACTCTTCTAAATCAGTATAAATCATCCTGCCTAGTCCTTTACCACGCACATTTTTATCTAGGTAAACTGTCGCTTCAGCTGACCAAGCATAGGCTGCTCGAGGATGAAACTTAGAAGCATAGGCATAGCCGAGAATCTTACCACCTTCTTCTGCTACTAAATACGGAAAAAAGGCCATAATTGAGCGCATACGCTCAGTAAACTCCTCTAAAGATGGCACATCATATTCAAAAGTAATAGCTGTCTCCTCAACGTAATAAGTATAAATATCAAGCAATTTTTCTGCATCATCAAGTTCTGCAAAACGGACAGTAACCGTCATTCTCGACACTCCTCCAAAATGAAATAATATCGCTAGTATAACGATAAAAATCATAACTGTCAAAACTTAAATCACATTCCTTGTTAAGAAGCAAAAAAGCGCAGGACAAGCATCCTACGCTAGTAAGCTTATGATTTATTTTTTGACCAACTTAACCACTGCTTCTGTTCTTGCTGTATGTGGAAACATATCCACTGACTGAATGTAATTTACATCATAAACTTTACTCAATTTAACTAAATCACGTGCCAGCGTAGCTGTGTTACATGAAACGTAAACCATTTTAGCTGGTTGATATTTCAAAATAGTATCCAAAAGCTTATCATCGAGACCTGTACGCGGTGGATCAACAATTAAAGCATCCGCACGATAACCTTCCTTATACCATTTTGGAATAATGTCCTCAGCACGACCTGCTTCATAATAGGTGTTATCAAATCCCATACGCTGTGCATTTTTCTTAGCGTCAGCAATCGCTTCGGGAATAATATCCATTCCGCGAACACTTTTTACCTTATCTGCAAAAGCAAAACCAATCGTTCCAACACCACAATAGGCATCAATGATATTATCATTTTCAGTCACATCAAGTGCAGCAACAGCTTGACTATATAGAACTTGCGTTTGCTCAGGATTTAGCTGATAGAATGCACGTGGAGAAAGAGAAAATTGATAATCCAAAACTTCTTCTGAAATATCAGCATTTCCCCAGATAACCTCTGTTTTCTCACCATAAATCTCACTTGATTTTGAGCGATTGATGTTTAGAGCAATTCCCTTAATAGCTTCAAATTCAGCCGTTAAAGCCTTAATTACTGGTGCTAAAAAGACGTCACGACTTGTAATAAAGATAATCTGAACTTCTCCAGTTGCCTTAGCTTTACGAATCATAACCGTACGAATTCCAGCAATCTTGCGTTCATCATAAATTGGTACATGATTTTTTTCCAAAAGCTCTGCAACACGATTAATAATATTTTGCGTTAATTCATCCTGAACAAAGCATTCTTTAATATCTACAAGGCGGTGACTACCTTCCTCAAAAAGCCCAGCTTTTACACTTCCCTTAAATGAACGTGTTTGGAATTGCAATTTTGCACGGTAATGATAAGGCACTTCCATACCAAGCGTATGGCGAATCTCATAGTTCTCATAACCAGCTGGTTTAAATTTCTTCAATGATTGTGCAATCAAATCATCCTTAAACTCTAACTGCTTGTCATAACGCAAGTGCATAATCTGACAACCGCCGCACTTCTTATAAATCGGGCACTTCGGCTCCACACGAAATTTTGATTTTTTGTTAATTGTCAAAAGTCTCGCTTGAGCAAAATTACGCTTAACAGCAGTAATCTGACAAAAAATATCTTCACCCTTCAAAGCACCTGGCACAAAAACCAAAGTTTTCTTATAAAAACCAATTCCCTCACCATTAATGCCCATTCGCTTAATTTTCAAAGGAATTCGTTGTTTTACTTTCAAATTCATTAGTGACTAAATATAACTCCTACTTCTTTTAATTTCTCTAAAGTATCTTTACCAAACTGAGGAAAAGCTAAAATCTCATATTCTGTCCAAAGTTGAAAATCCTGTAAATCATAGATATCATGCGCCATTAAGACTTCTATTTGATATTCTGACAGAAATGGTAAAGACTCAATTTCATTTTCCTCATCACGCTCAGAAAAATAATCATTCAGATAAGCTTGAACATAATTTCCTGCCGTCATTAGCAAGGGCAAGACATAATAAAAGCCATTATAAACTATTTCAAGACCTTCTCGACGATGAATGCCAGCTGCACCAACAGCAGCAATTTTATCCATCATAAACTCAGGCGATTGGCAAAAAGCAGTAAAATCCTTGATATCAGCATTCAGGATTTCTAACAAATAATGCGCCATCTCATCATCACCATTTAAAATTGCCCCGACAAGTAAAGGCACTTCAAGTAAAATATCGTGTCCGGCAAGAGAAATTTCTTTAAAAAATGCCAAAGCACAGTCATACTGGGACATCAAAACATAAAGAGACAACATCTCATACCGACAAGAAAATTTATCCTCAGTATCCATTTGATAAACCTCTTTGAACTGCTCAAGCGCCTTCTGATAAAGCCCATTTTGCTTGTAAAGCATGCCAAGATTCACCTTTGAAAAATAATAATCTTTATCAGAAATCTCACTCTTTTCGTAAAGCACTTGATAATAGTCAACACGCTTTTTTAACTCTGACAAATCTTCAAATAAATTCCAATTCATGGATTCAAAATCATCATCCACATCATCAAAAAAATCATCTGCCGTATCACCAATTAACTCAAGTTCACTTAACTCTTTTAGATAACGATATTCAGCCAAATCAACAATTTTACTATCTTTCACCACTTCACCTCCCTATACTTTAATCACTTCTATTTTATCATTTTTGTTATAATGAATATATGAAAATTACTAAAATAGAAAAGAAAAAAAGACTCTATCTTCTAGAAATCGATGAAAATGATAAACTTTACGTAACAGAAGACACAATTGTGCACTTCATGTTAAGTAAAAATATGGAAATTGATGACAAAACCTTAAAAAAAATCCAAAAGTACGCTCAGTTTTCATACGGAAAAAATCTAGCACTTTATCAAATCTCTTTTAAACAACGAACAGCTGATGAAGTCAAAAAATATCTTGAAAAACACGAAATCGAAGACAAATACATCCCAGAAATCATTGAAAACCTCAAAAAAGAAAATTGGATTAATGATGCTCAGTATGTTGAAACATATTTGTCACAAAACCTAACATCAGGTGATAAAGGTGGCTACGTTCTAAAACAAAAATTACTACAAAAAGGTGTCGATGCAGAGCTTATTGACCAAAAATTAGCAAGTCTTGACTTTTCAAATCTTGCTGAAAAAGTAGCGGAGAAACTTTTACGAAAATATCAGAACAAATTATCAACAAAAACACTCAAAGACAAAATTATACAAACAATGATGACTAAGGGCTTCTCTTATTCAGAAGCCCAAAATGCCTTCAACACACTCGAAATTGAAAAAGACGAAGACCAAGAACTTTATCTCTTGAACAAAGAACTTGAAAAGCAATATCGAAAATTTAGTAAAAAATACGCAGGCTATGAACTAAAACAACGACTAACTCAAAATTTAGCAAGAAAAGGATTCTCTTACGACGATATTAATAGCGCTTTACGAGATTATTTGTGAAATATTTTACTTTTCTAAGTGTTTTTTTCAGAAAATTATGATAAACTATAACAGATAAGTTTAATTGTAGAAAGTTGGTAAGGCATGAAATTACCTAAGGAAGGCGACTTTATTACAATTCAAAGTTATAAGCATGATGGTAGTTTGCACCGTACATGGCGCGATACTATGGTACTAAAAACAACAGACAATGCTGTCATAGGAGTTAATGACCATACATTAGTAACGGAAAGTGACGGACGACGTTGGGTTACGCGTGAGCCAGCCATTGTTTATTTCCATAAAAAATACTGGTTCAATATCATTGCGATGATAAGAGATAACGGTGTTTCATACTACTGCAATCTTGCTAGTCCATACGTCATGGACGAGGAAGCTCTAAAGTACATTGATTATGATTTAGATGTCAAAGTCTTTGCAGACGGCGAAAAAAGACTACTCGACGTCGATGAATACGAAGTACACAAAGAAGAAATGGGCTACTCTCCAGACATTGATTTTATTCTAAAAGAGAATGTAAAAATACTTGTTGACTGGATCAACAACGGCAAAGGTCCATTCTCAGAAGCGTATATTAATATTTGGTACAAACGTTATCTTGAACTTAAGAATCGTTAAAGTTGCAAAGCACTCCAACTGGGGTGCTTTTACGCTACAGAAAGGAGAACAATTAATGGCATTTGAATTTAGTAAAGAAAGATATGCAAGTTTTGGAGCAGCAACAAACCTTCCAAATGAAATTATTGACACATTTTGGGATATTCTAGACAATTATCTCAAAGGAGTATTTGAACTCGACTCAATTTTAACTTTCCACCTAATCGAAAAAAATAAGAAACTGACAATTCTATACAGTAACCAAAATCAACAAACTAGGATTGAATTTGACTATGACTACCCATTTGATCCATTCTTTCCAAATATAGTCTATATTATAGATCAAGCAGGAATAGAAACACTATTACTACCACATGAAATAGATTAAAAAAAGAAGGCTAACGCCTTCTTTTTTGTGATAAAACAATAGTCCGTACGGGATTCGAACCCGTGTTACCGCCGTGAAAAGGCGGTGTCTTAACCCCTTGACCAACGGACCATATTTATAATGGGCACAAGTGGACTCGAACCACCGACCTCACGCTTATCAGGCGTGCGCTCTAACCAGCTGAGCTATGCGCCCTAAGCTAAAATAATATTAACAAAAGGTAATGCCGGCTACATGACTTGAACACGCGACCCTCTGATTACAAATCAGATGCTCTACCAACTGAGCTAAGCCGGCAACTTCTTATTTAATGCGGGTTAAGGGACTTGAACCCCCACGCCGTTAAGCGCCAGATCCTAAATCTGGTGCGTCTGCCAATTCCGCCAAACCCGCATATTAATATGACCCGTACTGGGCTCGAACCAGTGACCCTCTGATTAAAAGTCAGATGCTCTACCAACTGAGCTAACGAGTCAAACGGTCCCGACGGGAATCGAACCCGCGATCTTCGCCGTGACAGGGCGACGTGATAACCGCTACACCACGGGACCTTTTGGTTTATATACCATTGTAAATGGGAGTTAACGGGATCGAACCGCTGACCCTCTGCTTGTAAGGCAGATGCTCTCCCAGCTGAGCTAAACTCCCTTTTGCTAAGCGACTACCATATCTAACAGGGGGCAACCCCCAACTACATCAGGCGTGCTAGGGCTTAACTTCTGTGTTCGGCATGGGAACAGGTGTATCTCCTAGGCTATCGTCACTTAACTATGATTGATTATCCAATCAAAATTGAATACCTATATATTCTAACAAGAAACCGACTCGCTGTCAATATTGACTCGTTTCTTTTTTGGATAAGTCCTCGAGCTATTAGTATTAGTCCGCTACATGTGTCACCACACTTACACTTCTAACCTATCTACCTGATCATCTCTCAGGGCTCTTACTGATATAAAATCATGGGAAATCTCATCTTGAGGTGGGCTTCACACTTAGATGCTTTCAGCGTTTATCCCTTCCCTACATAGCTACCCAGCGATGCCTTTGGCAAGACAACTGGTACACCAGCGGTAAGTCCACTCTGGTCCTCTCGTACTAGGAGCAGATCCTCTCAAATTTCCTACGCCCGCGACGGATAGGGACCGAACTGTCTCACGACGTTCTGAACCCAGCTCGCGTGCCGCTTTAATGGGCGAACAGCCCAACCCTTGGGACCGACTACAGCCCCAGGATGCGACGAGCCGACATCGAGGTGCCAAACCTCCCCGTCGATGTGAACTCTTGGGGGAGATAAGCCTGTTATCCCCAGGGTAGCTTTTATCCGTTGAGCGATGGCCCTTCCATGCGGAACCACCGGATCACTAAGCCCGACTTTCGTCCCTGCTCGAGTTGTAGCTCTCGCAGTCAAGCTCCCTTATACCTTTACACTCTGCGAATGATTTCCAACCATTCTGAGGGAACCTTTGGGCGCCTCCGTTACCTTTTAGGAGGCGACCGCCCCAGTCAAACTGCCCGTCAGACACTGTCTCCGATAGGGATAACCTATCTGGGTTAGAGTAGCCATAACACAAGGGTAGTATCCCAACAACGCCTCCACCGAAACTAGCGTCCCGATTTCATAGGCTCCTACCTATCCTGTACATGTGGTACAGATACTCAATATCAAACTGCAGTAAAGCTCCATGGGGTCTTTCCGTCCTGTCGCGGGTAACCTGCATCTTCACAGGTACTAAAATTTCACCGAGTCTCTCGTTGAGACAGTGCCCAAATCATTACGCCTTTCGTGCGGGTCGGAACTTACCCGACAAGGAATTTCGCTACCTTAGGACCGTTATAGTTACGGCCGCCGTTTACTGGGGCTTCAATTCACACCTTCGCTAATGCTAAGCGCTCCTCTTAACCTTCCAGCACCGGGCAGGCGTCACCCCCTATACATCATCTTACGATTTAGCAGAGAGCTGTGTTTTTGATAAACAGTTGCTTGGGCCTATTCACTGCGGCTGACTTAAAGCCAGCGCCCCTTCTCCCGAAGTTACGGGGCCATTTTGCCGAGTTCCTTAACGAGAGTTCTCTCGCTCACCTGAGGCTACTCGCCTCGACTACCTGTGTCGGTTTGCGGTACGGGTAGAGTATAATTAACGCTAGAAGCTTTTCTTGGCAGTGTGACATCACTAACTTCGCTACTTAACTTCGCTCCCCATCACAGCTCAATGTTATAGATATAAGCATTTGACTCATATCACACCTCACTGCTTAGACGTGCACTTCCAATCGCACGCTTTAGTTAGCCTACTGCGTCCCTCCATCACTATATACTCTAGTACAGGAATATCAACCTGTTGTCCATCGGATACACCTTTCGGTCTCTCCTTAGGTCCCGACTAACCCAGGGAGGACGAGCCTTCCCCTGGAAACCTTAGTCATACGGTGGACAGGATTCTCACCTGTCTTTCGCTACTCATACCGGCATTCTCACTTCTATGCGTTCCAGCGCTCCTCACGGTACACCTTCATCACACATAGAACGCTCTCCTACCATACCTAAAAGGTATCCACAGCTTCGGTAATATGTTTTAGCCCCGGTACATTTTCGGCGCAGGGTCACTCGACTAGTGAGCTATTACGCACTCTTTGAATGAATAGCTGCTTCTAAGCTAACATCCTAGTTGTCTGTGCAACCCCACATCCTTTTCCACTTAACATATATTTTGGGACCTTAGCTGGTGGTCTGGGCTGTTTCCCTTTCGACTACGGATCTTAGCACTCGCAGTCTGACTGCCGATTATATCTCGTTGGCATTCGGAGTTTATCTGATATTGGTAATCCGGGATGGACCCCTCAATCAAACAGTGCTCTACCTCCAAGAGACTTAACATCGACGCTAGCCCTAAAGCTATTTCGGAGAGAACCAGCTATCTCCAAGTTCGTTTGGAATTTCTCCGCTACCCACAAGTCATCCAAGCACTTTTCAACGTGCCCTGGTTCGGGCCTCCAGTGAGTTTTACCTCACCTTCACCCTGCTCATGGGTAGGTCACATGGTTTCGGGTCTACGACATGATACTAAGTCGCCCTATTAAGACTCGGTTTCCCTACGGCTCCGTCTCTTCAACTTAACCTCGCATCATATCGTAACTCGCCGGTTCATTCTACAAAAGGCACGCTCTCACCCATTAACGGGCTCGAACTTGTTGTAGGCACACGGTTTCAGGTTCTATTTCACTCCCCTCCCGGGGTGCTTTTCACCTTTCCCTCACGGTACTGGTTCACTATCGGTCACTAGAGAGTATTTAGGGTTAGGAGATGGTCCTCCCAGATTCCGACGAGATTTCTCGTGTCTCGCCGTACTCAGGATACTGCTAGGGTTAAAGACTATTTCGAATACGAGGCTGTTACTCTCTTTGGCTTACCTTCCCAGGTAATTCTTCTATAATCTTGTCGTCCCACAACGCAGTCCTACAACCCCGATGTGTAAACACATCGGTTTGCCCTCTTACCTTTTCGCTCGCCGCTACTAAGGCAATCGCGTTTGCTTTCTCTTCCTGCAGCTACTTAGATGTTTCAGTTCACTGCGTCTTCCTCTACATTACCTTAACAGTAATGAGTGACATGCATTACATGCCGGGTTCCCCCATTCGGACATCTCTGGATCAATGTTTACTTACAACTCCCCAAAGCATTTCGTCGTTAGTCACGTCCTTCATCGGCTTCTAGTGCCAAGGCATCCACCGTGCGCCCTTATTAACTTAACCTTATTTTGGTCTGTTGACCTTAAACTCATTAAATCACAGCGTTTCGGTTTATTTCTTGTTACTATCTACAATTCAATTTCTTGAATCGTGGAATTTGATATAGATATTCAATTTTCAATGGACAATCTTTGAATCTTTCGATTCAATGGAGCCTAGCGGGATCGAACCGCTGACCTCCTGCGTGCAAAGCAGGCGCTCTCCCAGCTGAGCTAAGGCCCCACAAGACCTCTCAAAACTAAACAATACTCCAAACGTGCTTCCGTTTATCCTTAGAAAGGAGGTGATCCAGCCGCACCTTCCGATACGGCTACCTTGTTACGACTTCACCCCAATCATCTATCCCACCTTAGGCGGCTGGCTCCAAAAGGTTACCTCACCGACTTCGGGTGTTACAAACTCTCGTGGTGTGACGGGCGGTGTGTACAAGGCCCGGGAACGTATTCACCGCGGCGTGCTGATCCGCGATTACTAGCGATTCCGACTTCATGTAGGCGAGTTGCAGCCTACAATCCGAACTGAGATTGGCTTTAAGAGATTTGCTTGCCGTCACCGACTCGCGACTCGTTGTACCAACCATTGTAGCACGTGTGTAGCCCAGGTCATAAGGGGCATGATGATTTGACGTCATCCCCACCTTCCTCCGGTTTATTACCGGCAGTCTCGCTAGAGTGCCCAACTTAATGATGGCAACTAACAATAGGGGTTGCGCTCGTTGCGGGACTTAACCCAACATCTCACGACACGAGCTGACGACAACCATGCACCACCTGTCACCGATGTTCCGAAGAAACTTCCTATCTCTAGGAATAGCATCGGGATGTCAAGACCTGGTAAGGTTCTTCGCGTTGCTTCGAATTAAACCACATGCTCCACCGCTTGTGCGGGCCCCCGTCAATTCCTTTGAGTTTCAACCTTGCGGTCGTACTCCCCAGGCGGAGTGCTTAATGCGTTAGCTGCGGCACTAAGCCCCGGAAAGGGCCTAACACCTAGCACTCATCGTTTACGGCGTGGACTACCAGGGTATCTAATCCTGTTTGCTCCCCACGCTTTCGAGCCTCAGCGTCAGTTACAGACCAGAGAGCCGCTTTCGCCACCGGTGTTCCTCCATATATCTACGCATTTCACCGCTACACATGGAATTCCACTCTCCCCTTCTGCACTCAAGTCTAACAGTTTCCAAAGCGAACAATGGTTAAGCCACTGCCTTTAACTTCAGACTTATTAAACCGCCTGCGCTCGCTTTACGCCCAATAAATCCGGACAACGCTCGGGACCTACGTATTACCGCGGCTGCTGGCACGTAGTTAGCCGTCCCTTTCTGGTAAGTTACCGTCACTGTGTGAACTTTCCACTCTCACACACGTTCTTCTCTTACAACAGAGCTTTACGATCCGAAAACCTTCTTCACTCACGCGGCGTTGCTCGGTCAGGGTTGCCCCCATTGCCGAAGATTCCCTACTGCTGCCTCCCGTAGGAGTCTGGGCCGTGTCTCAGTCCCAGTGTGGCCGATCACCCTCTCAGGTCGGCTATGTATCGTCGCCTTGGTGAGCCGTTACCTCACCAACTAGCTAATACAACGCAGGTCCATCTACTAGTGAAGCAATTGCTCCTTTCAAGCATCTAACATGTGTTAAATGCTGTTATGCGGTATTAGCTATCGTTTCCAATAGTTATCCCCCGCTAGTAGGCAGGTTACCTACGCGTTACTCACCCGTTCGCAACTCTTCCAACTTTAGCAAGCTAAAGTCTTCAGCGTTCTACTTGCATGTATTAGGCACGCCGCCAGCGTTCGTCCTGAGCCAGGATCAAACTCTCATTTAATCTTGTTCTCATTCTGTCACTGACAGATTTATCGTTTTTTGACAGGTTACTTTCGTAACCCGCACGTTTGGTTCGTATTGTTCAGTTTTCAAAGGTCTTTGTCTCACTCGAGACAACTTCTATATTCTATCAAATTTAACTCTCGTTGTCAACACTTTTTTTCAAAGTTTTTTCAAACAAGTTTCAAATCTGATTGCCATCGTTCTCTCTCAAACAACAGCTATATTAGTTTAACATTGCAATCTCTTTTTGTCAACACCTTTTTTAAAACTTTTTTCCTCAGCTTCAGGTTATTGCTCTCAGATTTTTGCAGCTATATTAATTTATCATCTACTATCCTCTTTTGTCAATACCTTTTTGATAAAAAATTAAAATCCGCTATAATTAGCGGATTTTTTTACTTTTATTTCGCCTCTATCAGGCCTAATTCTCCGTCTTCGCGACGGTACAGGATGTTGGTTTCACCATCTTCGGCGTCAGTGTAAATGAAGAAGTCATGCCCCAAAAGGTCCATTTGAAGAAGCGCCTCATCAAGATCCATAGGTTTTAGGCTAACATGTTTTGTACGGACTACATTCACAGCTGGGCTTTCTTCAGTTTCTTCAGCTTCAAACTCACTTGTAAAAATATGGCTAGCTGGTAATTTTTCGCGATGTTTTCTAGCAATTTTCGTTTTATTTTTACGAATTTGACGTTCAATCTTATCTGTTACTAAATCGATTGATCCATACATATCTTGTGACACATCTTCTGCTCTTAGAGTAATTGAGTCAACCAAAATAGTTACTTCAACTTTAGCAGTTTTTTCACGATAAACTTTAAGATTAACACGAGCGTCTAACTCTTGTTCAGCGTTGAAGTATTTTTCAATTTTTCCGAGTTTAGATTCGACATAGCTACGGATAGCATCTGTTACTTCGATGTTTTCTCCACGAACACTATATTTAATCATAAAAACACCTCTTTCTCGCTATAAAGCGCTTTCTTTACTCTTTTATTATACTGCTTTCATGAAAATTTGCAAGCATTTACCGTGCAATTGTTAAACTTTTTACATTCTGTGCACCGTTTTCATAAAGAAGCTGATAAATGCCTTTTAGAGTAGCGCCAGTCGTATAAATATCGTCAATAATTAAAATATTTTTGGAAATATTACTATCGGGCATAACTTGAAAAGGACACTGACTTTCAAGTCTTTCTTTTCTGTTTTTATCTGATTGTTTAGCGATATTTTTCTTTGATAAAATTTCTTCATAGGCTACTCCAGAAGCGTCCAATAAGGCAGTAACTTGATTAAATTTGCGTTCCGCCATGCGCTCTTTACTTAAAGGCACTGGCACAATACTGTAATTTTTGTAGGGCTTTATTTTTTTCTTTAGATCTCTAGAAAAAATTGCCCCGAGCGCTACGTCTCCTTGAAATTTGTACTTTGAAAAATAATTTTTCATGGCAGCATTATAGGTAAAAATTGCCTGATGTTTGACAGAGTGCCCCTCCTTTTCCCATTTTTGACAGTCTTTACACTGTGTCTCACAACCATTTCGATAACAAGTTGGACAGTGCTTATCTCCTATTTTTTCAAATGCACCAAGACAATCAGGACAAACGTTATTTTGTCTTTTTTGAATAGAAATGATACCCAAAAAAGTTTCTTTTTCAAGAAATAATTGGTCACATAGCAAACATTTTCCCATTAAAATCCTCCTTTCTTGTTCATCTCTTTTATTTCTTTAATCGCTTTTTGCATGGATTTTGTAACACCGTCATGCAAGAATAATAATTCGCCTGTAGGTCGTTCAGAAGCTCTTCCGACACGGCCAGAAATTTGCACTAAAGCGCTCTTGGTGTATAGTTTGTGATTTGCTAATACGACAAATACGTCAACACAAGGGAAGGTAACTCCACGTTCTAAGATGGTTGTGCTAACTAGGATTGTTATTTCGCCCCTTCTAAATTTTTCAACTAATTCAAGCCTATCTTCGGTCTGACTTGACACAAAACCAACCTTTTCAGTAGGAAATTTTTCTTGTAAAATCATTGAAAATCTTTTTCCTTGCTCAATATTTGGAAAAAAGATTAGTAGGGGATAGCCTGTTTTCCTTTGACTTTTAAGAAGTAAATCTAACTTTTGGGGTATTTTTCCTTTGTTCATCAACTTTAGTAGCCCGCCAAGCCATCTCATTTTAGGGACAACTAATGGATTTGCATGGAAACGTCTGGCTAAGTGCAATTTTTTTAATTCACCTTTTCGAACTTTTTTATCTAATTCATCTGTCGATGTAGCTGTTAAAAATATTTTGACGCCATCAGGGTTCAAAGATTGATTCACAGCTTGATAAAGCATTTTATTATCAACAAATGGAAAGGCATCTACTTCGTCAATGATTAATAAGTCAAATGCTCGATAGAATTTCAAAAGCTGATGAGTAGTAGCAATAATTAATGGTGCTCGTTTATAAGGCTCAGAGTCTCCGTGTAACAAAGTAATCGGACACGAAAAATCACGAGACAAACGTTTATAAAGTTCTAAACAGACATCAATTCGTGGGCTAGCAAGACAAACACAACCACCGTCATCAATTGTTTTTGCTACTGATTGATAAATCATTTCTGTCTTGCCAGCCCCGGTCACCGCATGGACTAATAAGTCTTTCTTTTCAGCGATTCCCGACAACATACCTTCTGATACTTCATTTTGATATGGAGTTAATTGTCCTTGCCAATTTAGACAATTATTTTTTTGAAATGCTTTCTGCGGGAAATAGTATAGATAAGAATCACTGATATTACGACCAAAAACTAGACATTCTCTGCAGTAAGTCTGACCAGTTTGTAGCATATTCTCTGATAAAACAAGACTCCCGCAACGGTTACACGTATGATTTTCTTTTCTCTTTACCATAGAAGGAATTTTTTCAGCCTCTTCTTTTAACTCATCAGACAATTGAGACTCAACAAAAATTCTTCCATAGTAGTCATTTTTATCTTCCATATCTATTTATTCGAAAATTTTGCTAAATCTCTAAAAATCTTGTAAAATTTTGGTATGAACTATAAAACAATAAAAAAAGATGGCATCTGCGAGGAAGAAATCAAAAAATCTCGCTTTATTTGCCAATTAAAACGTGTTGAAACTGAAGAAGAAGGTAGAGAGTTTATTGCTCAAATTAAAAAAGAACATTACAAAGCAACCCACTCTTGTTCTGCAATGATTATCGGAGAGAACTCTGAAATCAAGCGCTCTAGTGACGATGGTGAGCCAAGCGGAACAGCTGGTGTTCCAATGCTTACAGTTCTAGAAAAGCAAGGATTAACAAATGTTGTTGCGGTAGTCACGCGCTATTTTGGTGGTATCAAATTAGGCGCCGGAGGCTTGATTCGTGCTTATGCTGGTAGTGTTGCAAATGCCCTTAAGGAAATTGGTATCGTAGAAGTTAAAGAGCAAGAAGGCATAAAAGTCACTCTTTCTTATCCGCAGTACCAAACATTTTCAAATTTTTTACAGTCTGAAGAACTTCAAGAATTTGATACTGAGTTTTTAGAAAATGTCACTACTCACATTTACCTTGATCCTGAAAATATCCAAGAAGTAACTGATCGACTTATTGAATTTTATCAGGGTAAAGTTACTTTTGAAAAAGCTGGTTCAAAAATTGTAGAGTTGGATTTGTGATAAGTTTTTCCTATCACCTTGATAAGAATTAAATATTTTACAAACAATAAATTTGAGCATATACTTGACCTATAACTTTTATTCAAGGAGAAGATTTATGGCAAAAATTTATAACTCAATTACTGAATTAATCGGAAATACTCCTATTGTAAAACTGAATAACATTGTTCCTGAAGGCGCTGCTGATGTTTACGTTAAAATTGAATCATTTAATCCAGGGTCTTCTGTTAAAGACCGTATTGCTCTTCGTATGATTGAAGATGCTGAAAAAAATGGAACTATCAAACCTGGTGACACAATCGTTGAACCTACATCAGGTAACACTGGTATCGGTCTTGCTTGGGTTGGTGCAGCAAAAGGTTATAAAGTTATTATCGTAATGCCCGAAACAATGAGTCTTGAACGCCGTAAAATCATTCAAGCTTATGGAGCTGAACTTGTTTTAACACCAGGAAGCGAAGGCATGAAAGGTGCTATCGCTAAAGCAAAAGAAATCGCTACTGAAAAAAATGGATGGGTTCCACTTCAATTTGCTAACCCATCAAATCCTGCTGTTCATGAAGCTACAACTGGTGCTGAAATTATTGATGCTTTTGGACCAAAAGGTCTTGATGCTTTCGTAGCTGGTGTTGGTACTGGTGGAACAGTTTCAGGAGTTTCTCATGCTCTTAAAAAAGCTAATCCAGATATCAAAGTATATGCTGTAGAAGCTGATGAATCTGCTGTTCTTTCTGGTGAAAAACCTGGTCCGCACAAAATTCAAGGAATTTCTGCTGGTTTTATTCCAGATACTCTTGATACTAAATCATATGATGGTATTATTCGTGTAGCTTCAGATGATGCTATTGTGACAAGCCGTCATCTAGGTGGAAAAGAAGGATTCCTTGCTGGTATTTCTTCTGGTGCTGCAATCTTTGCCGCTATTGAAAAAGCAAAAGAACTTGGTAAAGGTAAAAAAGTCTTGGCACTTCTTCCAGATAATGGCGAACGTTATCTATCAACATCACTTTATGATTTTGAAGACTAATATACAAAAATGCTAGAAAATTATTCTAGCATTTTTCTTATATCATAAAAAAGCATCCTAAGGATGCTTTTATTCTTTAGTCAATAAATCGAGACTTTCTTTAGTCCATTTTGGCAAATTATCTGCCAAAGGTTGAAAGCCAATATTTAGGTGGCTATTTGAAAAACGATGACGTCTGTGAAGGTGATGCTTTTCCTCTTCGAGAGTACGAAGGGAAAGACTTGCTTTTTGAGTAAATTCATCAAAATCAACCACCTGAACTAAGACTTTTTCGCCAACTTTTAACAGTTGATAAATGTTTTCAATATAGCCTGTTTTGATTTCTGAAATGTGAATAAGACCTGTTGTCCCATTATCCAATGCGACAAAGGCACCATAAGGTTTTATACCCGTTATTGTTCCAGTGATTTTGTCGCCAATTCTCATTAATCAACTACCTCAATTGTTTCGATAACTACGTCTTCAACTGGACGGTCTTGCGCACCAGTTTCTACGTTTGCAATTTCGTCAAGAACTTTGTAAGATTCTTCATCCATGATTTGACCAAAGACAGTGTGACGACGGTCAAGGTGAGGTGTACCACCGTTGTTTGCATAGTATTCAGCAATTGGTTTTGGCCATCCACCTCGTTCTAGTTCTTTTTGAGCATATGGAATTTTGCTGTTTTGTACGATGAAGAATTGACTTCCGTTAGTATTTGGACCAGCATTTGCCATTGAAAGTGCGCCACGAACGTTGTAAAGTTCTTCTGAGAATTCATCTTCAAAGCTATCACCATAGATAGATTGTCCACCCATACCAGTACCTGTTGGGTCGCCACCTTGAATCATAAATTCAGGGATAATACGGTGGAAGATAATACCGTCATAGTAACCATCTTTTGACAAAGCAACGAAGTTTGCTACTGTTTTTGGTGCATGATCAGGGAAAAGTTGAATTTTCATGTCACCGTGATTTGTTTTGATTGTCGCAACTGGACCCTCGACAGTTGATAAATCAACTTGTGGGAAGTTTAATTGTTTTTCTACCAAACCTAGTTCCTCCAAGGCATATAAAATGCCATCTTCTTCTACTGTTTTTGTTACAAAATCTGCTTTTTCTTTAAGTTCAGGTACGGCATTACCCATGGCAATCTTCAAGCCAACATAATCAAAAATTTCCATATCATTTGGACCATCACCAAACATCATGGCATTGATTGGTTTTAAGTTTTGGCTTTCTAAAACATGGGCAACACCAGACGCTTTAGAAATATTTACTTTAACAACATCAGATGAATGTTCGTGCCAAGGCACAAGACGAATTTCATTTGCCAATTCTTCTGGCAACTGTAAATCAGCATTATTTTCTGCGAATGTCCACATTTGGTAAACATCATTTGTCAAATAAAAATCTGGTTCAACATCACAGATACCGTAAATAGGTTTCATAGCGTCATCAATCAAATCACAACGTTTTGACACGACTGGCTTGTCTTTACCAGTAAAACCATATTCAATTCCTTCTGATTTTGCCCAGTTGACATATTTTTCAACAAGTTCACGTGGCAATGGATCGCTAAAAATCTCTGATTCTTTATTATCAACGACATAGGTTCCGTTGATTGTTACAAAAAAATCAGGATGCAAATCACGAATTTCAGGTACTACACCATAAAGTGCACGACCAGTAGCAATCCCTGTCATAATGCCTTTTTCTTTCAAGTTTTTAAAGACATACTTGATTGATTCTGGCATATAACCTGTCAGCTTAACACGCAAGGTGTCATCAATGTCAAAGAAAACAATTTTAGTTTTCTTGGCTTTGTATTTTGTTTTTACATCCATCTGTATCATTATGGGAAAGGAAATGGTCAATACATCTCAATTTCCATCAAAAGTCCAAAGACTTTTATCCCATTTTCCTTTCTAACTTTGAAATCAAAGAAAAGCTATGTTTTTATTATATCATTATTCCTCATCTTGCGGAACTAAATGATGCTTAAAGGCATAGACAACAGCTTGTGTGCGGTCATCAACTTCTAGCTTCGCTAGAATATTTGAAACGTGCGTCTTCACAGTTTTTAGAGAAATAAATAACTCGTCAGCTATAGTCTGATTATCATAACCTTTTGCCAAAAGTTTCAAAATATCTCGTTCACGCGCTGTCAAATCCTCATGTAATTCTGGCTTTTGATCGTGCGCTTTAATTTTTTTATCAACTTCTGTCTCAATCGCCAAATCACCACGCGCAACTTTATGAATAGCATTTAAAATCTCGGCTGCACTGGATGTTTTTAGCATATAACCTTTAGCACCGGCTTCAATAACTGGATAAATTTTTTCATTATCAAGGTATGACGTCAAAACTAAAATTTTAGCTTCTTTCCACTCTTTTAAGAGTTTCAATGTCGCTTCAACACCACTCATCTCAGGCATTACTAAATCCATGACAACAACATCTGGTTTTAACTCTAATGCCAATTTTATCCCATCAATACCATTCCCAGCCTCACCGACAACTTCAACGTCTGGCTGCAAATTAAAGAAACTTTTCAGCCCTAAACGTACCATTTCATGATCATCAACTAGGATAACTCTAATTTTCTGGGTCATCTTCTTTCTCCTTTTTTTCTCCCTTGACCAAAGGCAAACGAATATCCATTGATACTCCTTTTCCTTTTTGGCTCAAAAATGTTATTGTACCAGCCATATCATCTACACGATCTTCAATATTAGTAATACCGTAACTTAAATCATGACGCTCATCCATATCAAATCCGACACCGTTATCCACCATTTTCAATTGCAATTCGGTTTCAGTTTGATTTAGATACACTTCCAGACGAGTCGCTTTTGCGTGCTTAAGTGTATTGCTAATAAATTCTTGTGCAATTCGGAAAACATTATCTTCAATTTTTTTAGGTAATTTTCCAAGATTTTTCTTATAAACAACTTCTATACTACTCTTATCTGTTAATTCTTTCAAGAGGATATCAAAGCCTTCTGAAAGGGTTTTATTTTCAAGTTCTGTAGGTCTTAGATGCAAGAGTAAAATTCGTAAATCCTTTTGAGCATTTTGCAACATACTTTCAACTGCAGTCAACTGGAATTCCAGCTGCTCTCTTTCAATTTGGTCAAGATTAGCTGATACACCTGAAAGAATCATTGAAGATGCAAATAATTCTTGACTGACAGTATCATGTAAATCACGCGCAATACGTTTACGTTCTTGCTCAACAATTTCTTGTCCATTTTGAATACGACTATTTTCAGTATTTTGGAGACTTGTTGTCAAGTGAGTCATTTTTTTAGATAAGCGTGACAAATTTGTGTTTATTTCTGTATCTTCATCAAGAGATACTTCCTGATTATTTAAAATACGGCGTAAATTTTGATTGATACTGCGCTTGCTGTTATCATCTAAAATCACCCACAATAAAAGCAAAAGAATCGTAACAGCTAGAATTAGGAAAACAATTGAGAAGACAAAACGTTCCCCCATCCAAAAATCAGTGATAAGATTTTGTAAATGTAATTCTAAGCTATCTAAAACAACAACAACGATTGAAATGATAATGATACTTGCATAAAGAATCAAGAGTAAAAAATGATGTTTTTTCATTTACGTACCACCTCTACATCTCCAGCAATCGTATTCACAATGACTTTAACACCTTTTAGGTATTCTTCATCTTGAGCATGCCATAATTTCAATGATTCATTACGCAAGTCATACTCACCAAAATCAAAATATCGAACACTGCCATAAATAGCACTGACGTCAAGCTTAACCCCGACATCAATTGGCACTAAAATTTTTGTTGGACCAAAAACTTTGCGGATAATAACAACATTATCTTTTCCTGTTACAATAACATTGCTCAAATCAATGACGTCACTTCCTGTTAATCGAATGATATTAATATCATCAAAAGCGTAAAAATCACTATCGTGCATGTCGGCACCAATCCACTGGTTTCGAATTGGTTTTGCCTTTAGGTCTTCTTCACGAAAACGCACCAGAGCAAAACGATTCTTCTTTTTAACTTGTGAAAAATGGTTAATCACAACATAAACAACACCTAAAATGACTGCCATGATGATGTAGGGGTTTAGCATCAAAATCAAAAATAGAAGAACTAATCCCACAGTTAACAAAAGATTATTACGTTTATCCTGATTGTAAAAACGAAGCGCTAAAAGAATCAAGACTAAAATTAAGATAAAACTCGATAAATTATTAGCCATGATTGTCATCAAGCCCATCACTAATAAAATAGCTTCAACAATGACAAAAAATTGAACTTTTCGCATATCTTACCCTTTCTTTTTTTGTATTTTACCAAAAAGCCTTAAAAATTTCAGCCTTTTGCCACGTTATCGTTAGCACATTTTCCAATTTTTCTGTACAAATAAAAAGCCTGAGAAAATCATCTCAGACTTCTTTTATCATATTCTATTGTTGCATTTCAGTAGATGCTTCTGAACTTTCCTCAGTGCTGCTACTTGATGAACTTGATTCACTTGTATCACTTGTTTCAGATGATTCTGGGGCTGATTGTGACGGTTCTTCAGATGGTTGAGCATCTGCTACTGAAGAGAAGTAAAGATTAACCTCTCCTTCAACTGCTCCACCATAATAAGGATCTTGAGCAACAACGACCGCAGAACTTGATACAGAGTTCACTCGAGAGTATCCTGATGATGAAGTTGCATCTGCCATATAAACTGTAATATGTGAGCTTGATACCCCCATAGA
Source organism: Streptococcus equinus (assembly GCF_049393735.1). GTDB lineage: Bacteria > Bacillota > Bacilli > Lactobacillales > Streptococcaceae > Streptococcus > Streptococcus equinus_G. The sequence continues at coordinate 446,302 of NZ_CP185946.1, read as the reverse complement.
ATTCAATTCAGCAATCGCTTCTTGGTAAGTATAACCAATAAGACTAGGCATTGTGATTGCTGCTACTTCAAAGGTGATTTTATCTTTGCTACCAACTTTTGTTCCTTCGTCAGGAGTCTGGCTGATAATAGTACCACTATCATATGAAGTATCAGTTACCCACTCGATATCAATCATTTTACTTGAAATACCATGTTTGTTTTCAAGCTCCTTGATGACATCTTGATAATTTTGACCAGTGTAGTCTTTCATCTTGAATTCAGAACTTCCTTTTGATACATAAATATCAACTTTAGCGCCTTCTTTCTTAGATGAACCAGCGACCGGATCTGTTTTAACAACATGACCGTCAGCGACTGTATCACTAGAAACTTCGTGGATATCACCAATTTTCAAACCAGATGATATCAAGCTAGTCTTAGCATCAGCTAGAGTTGCACCAGATACATCTGGAACATTGACTGAAGCTGGTGTACTTAAAGTTAAATAAGTAAAGATAGCAATTGCAACAACAACGACTGCAAAGAAGATTTTCATCAAAGTACCAAACATACGATGAGATTTTTTCTTTTTAGCCTTTGCTTTAGGTGCTTTTTGATTAGCTACTTCTTTATTTTCTTTTGCAGCTTTTTGTTTCTTCAACAATTGTTCTGTCGTTGATGGAACAGGTGTTGAAGTAGTCACTTTTGGAAGTGTCTTAGTATTTTCTGTATCCTCAAAGACGAGTTTACGTTCACGACTACGGTTGTATGAAAGTGCCGTCATCAAATCACGACTCATTTCAAATGTTGACGCATAACGATCACTTAAACGTTTAGCTGTTGCTTTAATAACAACATTTTCTAATGCTTGAGGAACGTTTTTGTTTTCATCAATGATTGATGGAAGTGGTTTTTGGAAATGTTGAAGTGCAATGGTAACAGCTGAGTCACCATCATAAGGAATGTGTCCAGTTAACATTTCAAACAACATAATCCCCATAGCGTAGATATCACTTTGAACAGTGGCTTTTGAACCACGCGCTTGTTCAGGTGACAAATAATGCACACTACCGAGCATTGAATTGGTTTGTGTTAGGCTTGTTTCTGCAAAAGCTACAGCAATACCAAAGTCAGTAACTTTAACAGTTCCGTCTTTGGTCAACAAAATATTTTGTGGTTTTAAGTCACGGTGAACAATTCCTTGTTGATGGGCAAGAGTCATTGCTGACAAGACTTCTTCCATAATTCTAACAACTTCGTTATTAGATAGAGGCGCATGATCTTGAATGTATTTTTTCAAGTCAGAACCATCAACATATTCCATTACTAAGAATTGCTGTCCGTCTTCTTCTCCAATATCTCGAATCGAAACAATATTGGGATGGTTCAACTCTGCCATGGCACGCGCTTCACGTTGGAAACGTGCTACGGCAATCTGATCTGTTTGATAATTTGTACGAAGAACTTTGATTGCAACTTCTTCATTATCAAGAATCAAATCTTTGGCAAGATAAACATCTGCCATTCCACCCCGTCCGATTGATTTAAGGATTCGATAACGACCAGCAAATAATTTGCCAATCTGAATCATCAAGCTTCCTCACTTTCGGCGTGGATAAGAGCAATGGTAATGTTATCAAGACCTCCTCGGTCATTAGCAAGAGTTACCAATTCATTATTTTTATCATCAAGATTCTTATCCTGAGTCAAAATGTTAACAATTTCATCATTTGTAATCATATTTGTCAAGCCATCACTGTTAATAATGAGATAATCATCATCTTCAAGGACTTGAACACCTAGATCTGGTTCAACTGGATTAGCTTGCCCAATAGATTGCGTAATGATGTTTTTTTGTGGGTGGTTTGCTGCTTCTTCTTCTGTCAATTGACCAGCTTTTACCAATTCATTAACAAGAGAGTGGTCACTTGTTAATAGTTGGTATTCGCCATTATGAAGCAATCCAATACGTGAATCACCAACGTGCGCAAAGATAACGTTGTTATCAACAATCGCTAAAGCTTCAACGGTTGTTCCCATACCTTTGTACTCATCTGTTTGACCCAGTTCGTAAATTCTTTTGTTTTCAGCTTCAAGAGCTGTTATCAACCAATCACGAATTTGACTTAGTTCTGTAAAATCAGTACCAATCCATTCACGTCCAAGATCAGTAACGGTCATTTCACTAGCAATATTACCAGCACGATGACCTCCCATACCATCTGCTAGAATAACTAATGTGATACCTTTTTGATTATCAAATTTGTTAATAAAATCCTGATTATTTGAACGTCTTTGTCCGATATCAGTTACAAGTGAAATTTTCATAGTTTTATATCTGACTGTGTCAGTTTCCTCCTCGAGATTACAAGATACGTTTAACTTGTCCAATAAAGAACCCGTCTGTCTGATATTGCTCTGGTGTGATTGCAATACAGCCATCTTTTACAATATCTTCTTGTGTATGACTCAGTTTTACTTGTTCAAAATTTGGATGAGTTTCTAAAAATTTATGAATGACTTGGAAGTTTTCCTCATCAAAAATCGTACAAGTGCTATAAGTTATTATACCACCTTTACGCAATGTTTGACAAACGCTATCAAGAATTTGCAATTGAATTTCTTGTAAAGCGTTGAAATCTTGGTTTTCTTTATTGTATTTGATGTCTGGTTTACGACGAATCAAGCCGATTCCTGAACAAGGAGCATCTACCAAAATTTTATCAAACGTATCTGCTGCAAAATGTTCATGAACAGTCGTAGCATCCATTCTTTGGGTAGAGATTTTATCATCAACGTGCAAACGTTTAGCATTGTCTATAACTAAGGCTAACTTGTGATCATACAAATCAAGCGCTGTAATATGACCATCAGTAAGATATGACGCCATATGAGTAGTCTTTCCACCTGGAGCAGCACATGCATCAAGAATCTTCTCTGCCCCTTTAATATCAAGTGTTGGTGCCACTAGCTGACTAGACTCATCTTGAATAGTAATATCACCGTTAACAAAATAATCCGTCCCTGCAAAATGCCCTGATGTTTTAACCAAACCAACAGGAGATAAAAGTGATGGTTCAGCACCAGTTGACGCCTCAATCTCAGCTAACTTATCAGGATTTGTCACACGGATACTTGCCTTGTTTCGAACAAACAGACTTTGCATAATCGCTTCAGCTCGCTCTTCACCAAACTGTTCGATTATTTTTTTAACTAACCAAACTGGTACAGAATATAAGACTGAGTAACGTTTGTTTTTGCGTTTAATATCTTGTGGGTTAGGCAATTCTTCTTTTGTCAAACGTCGTAAAACAGCATTAACAAATTTTTCAGCACCTTTTTTATTGCCACGATTTTTTGCAATATTAACTGCATCGTTGACAACAGCGTGCGCTGGCATTTTATCAAGGTATAACAGCTGATAAAGGCTCAACATCAAAAGGTAGTATACCCATGAATCTAACTTATCTCGGTCTTCGATATAATGTGCTAAGTACCATTCCAAGGTAATCTTACGTGCAACTGTTCCATAGACAATTTCAGTCACTAAAGATTTGTCTTTTTGGGATAAATTAGTATGTTTCAACTCTTGATTAAGAGCGATATTCGAATAAGCTCCTTCTTCAAAAACATTTTCAAGAACAAGTAAAGCTAATCCGCGTGCTTGGTTTTTCCAATCATTCGCCAATAAGGTCACCTACTTCAAGTTTACGTCCAACACCATTTAGAAAATCAACGACACTCATACGAGGTTTTCCAGCTGGCTGTACAGTTTTTAGTGAGATTGCGCCATCACCAGTTGCCACAACAAGTGATTTTTTACCTTTTTCGATAATTTCACCAGGTTTTCCTTGACCTTCAGCCAAAGTAGCTTCATAGATTTTGAAACGTTTGCCATCAAGAAGTGTGTGAGCAACAGGCCATGGATACAAGCCACGGATGTGGTTAAAGACATCACGCGCTGATTTATTCCAATCAATACGTTCTTGTTCTGGTGTAATATTTGGTGAGAAAGTTGCTGCTTCTTCATCTTGTGGTTCAGGTTTGATATTTCCAGCAATGTAATCAGGCAAAGTTTTCAAAAGCAAATCACGTCCGATAACTGCCAATTTTTCAAACATTGTACCGACGTTATCATCATCAGTAATTGGTGTTGAAGCTTTAGCAATCATATCACCAGCATCCATTTTCTTAACCATTTCCATAATAGTTACACCTGCTTCTTTGTCGCCATTGATAATAGCATAATGAATTGGTGCGCCACCACGATATTTTGGTAATAATGATGCGTGAACATTAACAGCAAAATCAACAGAGTCAAGCAATTTTGTTGGTAAAAATTGACCAAAAGCAGCTGTTACGATACCATCTGCACCCAAAGTCATTAGCTCAGCCATTTCTTCTGAACCAGACATCTTTTCAGGTTGATAAACTGGTAAGTCATGTGCTAAAGCGACTTCCTTAACAGGTGTCATTTTAATTTCTTTTTTACGACCAACAGCGCGGTCTGGTTGAGTAACAACAGCCAAAACTTCATAATTGGCATCGTTTAATAAGCCTTTTAGAACAGTCGCTGAAAAATCAGGTGTTCCCATAAAAATAATTTTTGTCATTTTTCTTCCTCTCAAAGGATTTATTTCTTATCTTTTTCTTTATTATAGCATAGCAAAAGCCTACATAAAATTCTGTGGCTCATGGTCAATCACAAGTCGCAAATCTTTATTTTCAGGTAATTGCGTCATGTCCAAAATGTAATTCAAGACCTCTTCTAAATGATCTTCAAAGCGATATTTAATAATAATCTGATAATGATAGAGATTATGCGTTCTTGCAATCGGCTTAGGGGTTGGCCCCAAAATCTTGATTTTATCAGATAAATGCTGACGCAAGAGTTGCAAGATTTCAAAAGACTTGCGTACAACTGTCTGCTCATCTTTGTGCGATAAAGTCAAACCAACCGTAAAATAATATGGCGGATAAGACAGTTGTTTGCGAATTCCCATTTCATAAGCATAAAATGCTTCATAATCCTGCTTTTGAGCCAACTTAATGGCATAGTGCTGAGGATTATAAGTTTGAATGAGAACTTCACCTTCTTTTTCTGCACGCCCTGCACGTCCTGCTACCTGCGTTAGCAATTGGAATGTTCTCTCAGATGATCTAAAATCAGGCAAGTTCAAAGACGTATCCGCATTTAAAACCCCAACTAAAGTCACATTTGGAAAATCAAGTCCTTTTGCAATCATTTGAGTTCCAAGTAGAATATCTGCTTCATGATTTCCAAATTTATCCAAGATTTGCTGATGAGCACCTTTTTTGCGCGTTGTATCAACATCCATTCGTAAAATACGAGCTTGCGGAAAAACCTCTTTTAATTCATCGTAGGCTTTTTGAGTCCCAGTTCCATAGTAACGAATACTGCGGCTATGACAATTTGGACATGTATGAGGAATAGCTTTTTCAAAACCACAATAATGGCAATTCATGGTCTTAGTATCCATATGAAGAGTTAATGAAATATCACAATTTGGACACTCATCTACATAGCCACAGTCACGACACATGACAAAGCTCGAATACCCACGGCGATTTAGCATGAGAACGACCTGCTCACGTTTTTCCAATCGATCAGCGATTTTTTCCAAGAGATAAGGTGTATAATTGCTGACTTCTTGTTGCCCGACATAATCGCGAAAATCAACAATGTCTACTTTAGGAATTTTAGCGAGTGGGTTAGCACGATGAGTCAATTGTAAAAATTGATAAACACCACGACTAGCTCTAGCACGGCTTTCAATACTTGGCGTTGCAGATCCCATCAACAACACAGCTTTATGATATTTTGCTCGCAAAAGAGCTACATCTCGCGCATGATAACGCGGATTAGATTCTTGCTTATAAGTTGCCTCGTGTTCCTCATCGATAATGATGGCTCCAATATTTTCCATTGGAACAAATATAGCTGATCTAGCACCAACAACCACACGAGCTTGACCAGATTTGATTTTACGCCACTCATCAAACTTTTCACCATCAGATAAAGCCGAGTGCATAATCGCCACTTGCTTACCAAAACGTGAAATAAAGCGATTCGTCATCTGAGGTGTTAAAGAAATTTCTGGCACCAAAACAATAGCTGTCTTACCGAGTTTTAAGACCTTATCAATGATATGGAGATAAACTTCAGTTTTACCTGAACCAGTCACACCTTCTAACAAGAAAGGTTTAGATTCTTTTCCAATTTGACTTGTGACTTCCTCAACAACTGCAGCTTGTTCATTATTTAAATCAAGAAACTTAGTCGTTGCAACATCAAAATAGGCATCTGAACGTTTTTTCTCTTTTTCAAGGACTTTAATCAGCTGATTTTCGACAAAAAATTTAACAACATCACGTGAAAACAGCTGATGCAAATCTGATAATTTTCCTTCATTAGGATGTTCAAGCAGATATTCTCGCAACTCTAAACGTTTCTTAGCACGAGCCGAAATGTCGGCAGCTGCTAATTTATCAGGCAAAACTTGATAGTATTTTTCTGTCTTAATATTCTTCTTGTCTTTTGCCAAATATTCTACAGTTATCTTTCCAGCCTGAACTAGCCGTGCAACTTTTTTAGCCTCATCTTCTGACAAAGTAGAATGAAGACGACTCTCTTTTTCGCCAAATAGAGCTAATCTCTCTTCTTGTGACAAATTTTCATTTGGAATCAGCTTTTTATCATACTGAGAATTCAGGAGATTTGGAATCATTGATTTCAATATTGAAATTTTATATGAAAAGACAGTATGGCGCATTTGCTCAGCTAACTCAAGTTGCTCTTCGTTCAAAACAGGTTCAAAATCCAAAACTTCACAAATAGCCTTGAGTTGGTTAGCTTGACCTTCCATATTCTCAGCAAAGCCAACAACGAACCCTTGCAAGAGACGATTGCCACGTCCAAAAGGAACATGCACACGAGACCCTAAAACAATTTGGTCTTGCATATCGTCTGGGACAAGATATGAAAAAGGCTTATCCGTCTGCATCAAGGGAACATCAACGATAACTTGGGCAATTTTTACCATAACTCTCCTTTCTAATGACTCTTGAGCCAACAAATCTGCATTATTCTACCGAAAAAAAGAATAATCATCATGATAAGTAATGTTGCAGCACTTGTTTACTTTATCACAATGATTTATTACAAGAAAAATCTAAGATAAAATACCTTAGATTTTTTCTCCTTCTTCTTTTTCTTTAGCGATTTGTTCTTTGATTTTACGTTCTTCTTCTTCTTTAGCCAAACGTTCTGCTTCAATGCGAGCAAGGACAGCTGCGCGTTTAGCTTCTGGATCTGGATGGATAACAACGTTACCAGATTCGATTTCTTCAAGAGCTTGCAAAGTAGCTTTTACAGATTTGAATTCTTGAGTTGGTTTAGCACCTGCTTCAAGTTCATGAGCGCGTTTAGCTTGAAGGATGCAAAGTGAGTATTTTGAAGGCACTTTATCAAGCAAAGTGTCAATAGAAGGTTTTAACATCATAGCTTTTTTCTCTTTTCTCTCTTTTAATCAATGTCTTTAATCATGTCATTGTAACGACCAATCACACGATCAACACGGAAGTGTTCTGCTTCAATAATGCGTTTAACACGTTCAGCTGCCAAAGGCACTTCATCATTAACTACAGCATAATCATATTCACGCATCAAAGCAATTTCTTCTTTGGCACGTTCAATACGTTGGCGAATAACTTCTTCGCTATCAGTACCACGACCGACCAAACGATCTTTTAATTCATCCAAATCTGGTGGAGTCAAGAAAATGAATACACCATCTGGAACTTTTTTCTTAACTTGAAGGGCACCTTGAACCTCAATTTCAAGGAAAACATCAATCCCTTTATCAAGAGTTTCATTAACGTAAGTCAGTGGTGTGCCATAGTAATTACCTACATATTCAGCGTATTCCAACATCTGACCATTTTTAATAAGCTCTTCAAATTCTTCACGAGTTCGGAAGAAATAATCAACGCCATCAACTTCTCCAGGCCGTTTTTGGCGTGTTGTCATAGAAACAGAATACTCAAATTTATGATCAGGTGTTGAAAAAATTTCTTGGCGAACTGTTCCCTTACCAACCCCAGAAGGTCCTGAGAAAACAATTAACAAACCACGTTCGGTCATGCCACTCTCCTTATTATAGACTACAAGTTAAGACTTGCTTTTTATCAATTAGACTACAGTCTAGTATATCAAAGATAAGGCTATTTTTCAAGAAAATTTACAAGCTCTTGCTATTAAAAAGAAGTACGTTTAAAACGTACCTCTTTTTGTCTATTTCATTATTTTGCGTAATCAACCGCACGTAGTTCACGAATGACTGTAACCTTAATATTACCTGGGTAATCAAGATTATTTTCAATCTTTTCACGAACTTTATGCGCAATGATTGTTACCTCATCATCGGAAATTTTATTTGGTTGTACCATGATTCGAATTTCACGACCAGCTTGCAAAGCATAGCTATTTTGAACGCCGTCAAAGCTTGTCGCAATTTCTTCCAAATCACGAAGACGTTTGATGTAGTTTTCCATTGACTCATTACGAGCACCTGGACGAGCTGAACTCAAAGCATCAGCAGCCGCAACGATTACAGCAATGACACTTTCTGGTTCGACATCACCGTGGTGACTAGCGATAGCATTAACGACGATTGGATTTTCTTTATATTTGCGAGCAAACTCTGCACCAATCTCAACGTGGCTACCTTCAACTTCGCGGTCAATTGCTTTACCCATGTCATGCAAGAAACCAGCACGACGAGCAAGCATCACATTTTCGCCAAGTTCACTAGCGAGAATACCTGCCATCTTACCAACTTCAACAGAGTGACGTAAAACATTTTGACCATATGAAGTTCTAAATTGCAAACGTCCCATGATTTTAATCAAATCAGGATGCAAGTTTACTGCACCGATTTCAAAAGCAGCAGCTTCACCATATTCACGAATGCGGTTATCCATTTCCAAACGGTTCTTTTCAACCAATTCTTCAATACGCGCTGGATGGATACGACCATCTTGAATCAAAGCTTCCAAGGTCATGCGAGCAATCTCACGACGAATTGGATCAAATCCTGAAAGAACGACCACTTCTGGAGTGTCATCAATGATGACATCAATACCAGTCAAGCTTTCAAGGGTGCGAATATTACGACCTTCACGTCCAATGATACGACCTTTCATGCTATCATCTGGTAAATGAACGGTTGTAATAGTTTGTTCAGTAACGTATTCACCAGCCATTCGTTGCATGGCTTGAGCGAGAATATTTTTGGCGAGTTTGTTAGACTTATCACGAACCTCACGTTCAGCATCTTTAATACGAGTAGCAATTTCGTGCGTTAAATTAGTTTCAGTTTCTGTTAAAATAATTTCACGCGCTTCAGCAATCGTCATCAATGCAACACGTTCAAGTTCCGCTTTTTTCTGTTCTTCAAGTTCTCCGATTTGTTTTTCACGCTCATTAATGTGTCTAGATTTATCGGTTAGACTTTGTTCTTTACTATCCAACACTTTTTCTTTGCTGGTTAGATTTTCATCCTTGCGATCAAGAGAAGACGCTCGTTCTGTTAAACGAGTTTCCATTTGTTTCAACTCTTGTCTTTCAGATTTAAATTCTTTTTCAATCTCTTCTCGATATTTTCTAGCCTCTTCTTTTGCTTCGATCAGTAATTCTTTGCGATGAGCTTTTGTTTCTCGCTCAGCTGATTTTCTAATGTGTTCAGCTTCTAACTCAGCTTTTCCACGTAGATTGACAGCATCCTGTTCTGCATTTAAAAGAGTGAGTTCTGCAGCTTCTTTCGCAGACTTAAGTCTAATCGAAATCAGTGCATAACCAACTATCAAACCAATGAGGGCAAAAACAATCAAGATAATAATATTTGGCATGTTTTTACCTCAATAAAAATTTTAGATTTCATCTATAGAAAGCTACTTTCAAGTTTACCATAAAACAAATTTTTTCACAATTTAAAATTGTAAAGCGTTTTACTAAAATTTATGATATGATTATTAAAACAATACAAAGGAGGCTATTATGTCTAAAAAAGAAGTAACTGTTGAAAGTTTTGAACTCGATCACACTCTCGTTAAAGCACCTTATATTCGTTTGATTTCTGAAGAAGTTGGACCTTCAGGGGATATTATTTCAAACTATGATATCCGTCTTGTTCAACCAAACGAAAATGCTATTCCAACTGCTGGCTTACACACTATCGAACATTTGTTTGCCAAACTTATCCGTGAACGCATTGACGGAATGATTGACTGCTCACCTTTTGGTTGCCGTACTGGTTTCCACATGATTATGTGGGGCAAACACAGCACAACTGAAATCGCAAAAGTCATCAAATCAAGTTTGAAAGAAATTGCTAATGTAACATCATGGGAAGACGTTCCTGGTACAACTATCGAATCTTGCGGTAACTACAAAGACCACAGCTTATTTACAGCTAAAGAATGGGCTAAACTCATTCTTAAAGATGGTATCTCAGACGATCCATTTGAACGTCATATTGTTTAAAAAACAAAAGTCAGCTTTGCTAGCTTTTGTTTCATAAAAGGCAGAGAGAATCTCTCTGCCTTTTATAATAATTTTAATGAAATTGCATACCACCATCAACAATAATAGTTTGCCCGGTAATATAATCAGAATCAGGTCCCGCTAAAAAACTGACAGCTTTAGCCACATCTTCTGGTTCAGATAACCGCTTAAGAGTAATATCTTTAGCGAATGTTTGCATTCCCCATTCATCGTCCTTACCTGCATTTCTACCAACTTCATGGGCAATATCAAACATCATCGGCGTCTTAACAATACCAGGCGCATAAGCATTTACTGTAATACCATAATCTGCTAAATCACGCGCCAAAGTTTGTGTAATACCGCGAATAGCAAATTTACTGCCACCATAAACAGTCAAATTAGGGTTACCTACCACACCAGCTTGAGATGATGCATTAATAATTTTACCACCGTGACCTAATTTTTTGAATTCTGCCAAAGCCGCTTGAGCACCCCAAATTGCACCCCCGACATTAATGGCAAAAGTACGTTCGAAGATGTCTTCTGTGATTGTTTCTAGAGGTGTTGTCGGAGCGACCCCTGCATTATTCACAACTACCGATAAATCTCCAAAATGTTCAACAACCTTAGCAAATGCTTTAGCAACCTCTTCACGCTTAGAAACATCTGCTACAACAGCATAAGCATCTTGAGGAGAAAGTTCCTGAACAGCTTTTTCTGCTGTTTCTTGATTATAATCTAAGATTCCAATTTTAAAACCATCTTCGTGAAGACGTTTTGCGATAGCAAAGCCAATCCCTTGACCTGCACCAGTAACAATGGCTACTTTTACCATAATATCACCCCTTAATCTTTAAGTTACGCCAATTATAGCGTTTTCAAATTTTACTGTCAATTTTTTGAAACTCTTTCAAGTATTTTTCAAAATTTCACTTTAAAAATCAAAAAAGCCCTCCAAAAGGAGAGCTTTTTGAACATTTCATTAATAATCCAATGCGTCAGAATGACCTGAACCATTACCTACAAAGTAACCTGTTTTACAGTTGATTGAAAATAGATATGTTCCGTCTTTTCTAAACATGTTGTAGTAGCCATTACCATTGATGATGTTAACTTTTTCAAGAATATAATCATCACCTGAGAAATAACCACGTGCTTGTGATGTTGAAACAACTTTTTCAAGTACACCATCACCAAATGTCCAAGCGGCATTTCCTGAATCAGCAATAGCAGATTCGTTATATGGAACACGACTTTTATCGCGTTGAAGGTTTGATGTATTAGAAGTTGATTCTGTAGAAGAAGCCTCACTGCTATCTGTTTGGCTAGCAGAACTTGCAGATTGTTCTTGACTACTTGATTGTGTCTTAGATGTTAATTGTTTTTTACCTTCAGTGATAGCAGATTGAAGTAAGTTATCCAATTTAGCATCACCAGTATTTAAAACATCACTAGACAAGTTATCAAAGTTAGCATCAGCTTTTACAGTTCCTGAAACTTTTTTACCATCTACGATGATATCTTTATCAAATAAAGCGTTGATTGCTTTGATAGCAGTAATGTGAGCTGCAACAGTGTCGTATTGTTTTTTAGCAGCATCGTAAAAATCAGTTCCTTTCAAGGCATCTAATTTTTCTTTCAATACTGAGATTTTATCAAACTCACTGTTTTTCAACTTCGTTTTAGTATCATCAGTAAATAGCGCTGCGTAAACATCATCAAAAGCTTCTTTCGCTTCTTTTGCTTTCTTAGCAGCACTTGAACTTGCTGAAGTTTTTTTCGTAGTTGAAGTTGTTGATGAACTTGCAACTGTAGTACTTGAATCTTTGGCGTAGTGTAATCCATAGCCAGCTCCAAAGATAGCTACAACCAAAGCAGCCAAACCACCAATAATCACACGTTTTTTCTTAGATGAAGGTTTGTCATCATCAGAAGAAATCGCAATTGATTCATCAGCTGTTTTGGTTTCTTCCTCAACTGTGGTAGAAACTTGTTCATCAGCGCTTGATTCTTTCGCTTCAACTTCTTTAATCTCATCAACAACTTCTTTGTCATCAGTTGGTGTTTCTTCGACAGAAGCTTCTTTTGTTTCTACAACTTCAGGTTCTGAAACTTCTTTTGCAGGTTCTACAGTTTCTTCAACAACTTCACTTGATGTTTCAGATGGTTCTACATCCTCAACAACTGGTTCTGCTTGAGCTTTTTCAGCTTCTTCGAACACTTCTTTGCTGACAATACCACTATTAACAAGTTCTTCACGTTGTTTTTTAATAAAGTTATCCAAAGCTTCTGTATCTAAATTTTCAAAATCAGATAGCTTTGTTTCAAATTTTTGTGATGTTACTTCATCTCGGTGCTGTTTAATATACTTATCTAAAACGCCATCAGACTCAGTAATTCCAGCTTTCCTTTCAGAATCTTTTCGAACAGCTTCTTCAATGGTTAGATTTTTAACATCTTGCAAGTTAAGCCCGTCTTGCTCTTGTGAAGACGGCATGTCTTTTTTCTCTGACACGTTTTGGTCACCTCTCTAAATAAAATCTCAACTGCCTAACTAAGCTGTTAAGCGCAAATTTCCTTACTTTTCTTTTGCTTGCGCGATAGCAGAGCGTTTAACACGTTCACCGTAAAATTGATACAAATCAACTCTCAAAGTACCATTGTACAATTTACGTTTTTTATCAGCTTGTGACCCGTATTTTCGTTCAAACTGTTCATCGCTAGTCAGAATAAATTTACTCCACGTTTTAAGTGGTGCAAATGTCTGACCCATCTCATTATACAGGATGTCGACAGCTTTGTCATCAAGCAATCGTTCACCATAAGGAGGGTTAGAAACGATAACACCGTTGATTTTATCAGTTTTCAAGTCTTGAAGACGCATTTGTTTAAATTTGACAACATCAGAAAGCCCAGCTTCTTCAGCATTTTTCTTAGCAATTTCAACCATGCGACCATCAATATCAAATCCTGAAATATCAAGTTCAACGTCATAATTAGCTTTTTCTTCAGCTTCATCACGAACTTGTTGAACCAAATCAGCATCCACCCAATTCCACTCTTCAAAAGCAAAATCACGGTTAAATCCTGGAGCAATATTCATCCCGATTAAAGCTGCTTCAATACAGAATGTTCCTGAGCCACAAGTTGGATCAATCAACGGTTTATCAGGATACCAATTTGACAACTCAATAATAGCTGCTGCCATATTTTCTTTGATCGGAGCACCACCTTTTTCAACACGATAACCGCGTTTGAAAAGGCTAGCACCTGTTGTATCAATCATGACAGTTGCTTTATCTTTTAAAATAGAGACTTCAATTTTGAATTCAGCACCATTTTCCTGCAATGGAACACCATCAGGACGGTGATAGACCTTTTGAAGTTTTTTAACAACTGCTTTTTTACTAATTGCTTGAACACTTGGCTCATTATGCAATTTTGATTTGACACATTTTGCTTTTGAGATTGGAAATTTTGCTCCAAGTGGCAAATAATTTTCCCAATCAAGTTTATAAACACCTTGGAAAAGTTCTTCAAAAGTGCGTGCTGGAAATTCTCCAACAATAATTTTGACACGGTCAGCGGCACGCAACCAAAGGTTTGTCACAGCAATGGTTCTAACATCACCTTGAAAACGTACTTTACCATTTTCAACCTGACAATCAATCCCTAAATCACGGATTTCACGTCCAACAACCGCTTCAAGTCCAGCGGCTGCTGTCGCTACTAAATTAAATGTTTTTTTCATTCACACATTCCTATTTCATCAAATACTTATCTATAAGTTTAACACGTTTTACCAGCTTAAAGCTAGCAAAATTTAATTAATTTTAAAATACCAAAACAATTGATGATTTAGTATTAAAATACAGCAAAAATAAAAGCTAGCCTAAGCTAGCTAGATACCTATATGCAATTTTCTATAAGCCATGTTTTGTTCCAGAGATAACTAGGTCTTATCTCCTTCGATAATCATCTGTCTACTGTTTCCAGTCAGGATAAATCGTTCGTTTCCTACTATCCCGTGCCCCTACCAAAGTTTGGGTTGCTAGCTTGAGGGGTTTACCGCGTTCCACTTCTCGGGTTTTCCCAAGAACTACGTCACTGTGGCACTTTTCAGAGCTATTCAAGCATATCAAAAGACTTAGCTTTTTCACTCGCCGTAACATCAAAAAGATGTCCCTAGGCTTATTAATTCACCTAGCACAAACACTACCGGCATCACAGCCAGTGCTAGCATGGACTTTCCTCATGGTACGTAAGGTACCACGCGATTATCCAAAAATTGCAATTTATCATCCTTACCTTCAAATGAAGATAAGACACATACAAAGTTAGTACTTAAATAGTAATTATGATTCAGTAATTTGTTTACCGAATACTTCTTTTTCCAAACGGCTGATACGTTTCAAAATATCAAAGTTAGTTGCCGTTTGAGCCACACGCGCATGATCCGCTTGCGGTGCGACAAATGGAGCTGATGGCGCTTTAGGTTTAGCAGCCAGTTGTTGTTTCAATTTTTCATTTTCAGCACGTAGTTCTTGAACTTGTGAAATATAACTTTCATAATCTTTGATAACATCATCAAGAAACTCGTCTACTTCTTTTTTATCGTAACCACGCATGCTAGTTTTGAACTCTTGTTCAAAAATGTCCTTTGGACTATAAATAATACTTGCCATTCTATCTCTCTCCAAACAAAACTATTCTAGTTAACCTTAGAATATAAAATCGTCATATCAAGATATATGTTACAGAAAATTTAGTGAAAAATCAAGCATTTACTTTTAATTCATATTAAAAATTTATTACCAATCTTCAAGAAATTCATTAAGGCGATCAAAAGTCAGATATTGGATAGGATAATCTGACTTTTCTTGCATCACATGAAGTAAATATTTTAAATTTGTTTCATTTTCTGAATCATAAAAAAGATATGCACCATCTGTATTATCAACCAGAAATTGGTTGTAATTTCTAAATTGACTTGGATTTTCGTAATCTGGATAAGAATACTTCACAAAATCAACTTGTTTAAACTCGCTGAGTTTCATCTGATTAGCTTCATTCCAGTTATGCCCATGATTTTCAAATGTAAAAATTGTAGCAATACTAAAATCATACTCCTCTTGCAACTCTTTTGCAACCTGCAATGCCCAATATTCAAATCCAAGATTTCCCATAAAAATCAACCAGTCGACACCTTCATCAAAGTATCGAATAAAATCATGCTTAATTGCTTTTTTGATAACCTTAACTCGCTCGTCTTTTTCTTGAAAAATGCCAAGCTCAAAACTCTTGTAGCCTGTAACGAGAATTGCAGTCATATTCTGTTTCCTTTCTAAAAATATGTTATAATAGTAGTGCTTATATTGACTTAAGCATGAATGTTAGGAGTTTTATGGTTAATTATCCACATCATATTATTCGAAAACAAGCAGCCCCAGCTTCTAAAAAGGTTAAAAAATCAGCGATTAATTTTGCTAACCGTGGGATGAGTTTTGAAGCAGCGATTAATGAAACTAATAATTACTACTTATCTCGAGATATTGCTGTTATTCACAAAAAACCAACCCCAATTCAAATTGTAAAAGTTGATTATCCTAAAAGAAGTCGCGCAAAAATTGTAGAAGCTTACTTTCGTCAAGCATCAACAACCGATTATTCTGGCGTTTATAAAGGTCGCTACATTGACTTTGAAGCTAAAGAAACTCGGCAAAAGACATCCATGCCACTTAAAAATTTTCATGCCCACCAGATTGAGCACATGGAACATGTCTTAAAGCAAGATGGGATTTGCTTTGTATTACTTCATTTTTCAACAATTAAGGAAACTTATTACTTACCTGCTAGTGCTTTAGTGAACTTTTACCAAATCAATCTCGGCACCAAATCCATGCCACTTGATTATATCAGAAAAAATGGATATATGGTGACGACAAGTTCACTCCCTCAGGTTCCTTATTTGGATATTATCGATCAAAAAATTTTAGGCGGTGATCACAATTAAAAAGAAAACAACAAAACACAGACGATCAAATAAAACCACATCTAACAAGACAGCTATTAAGGTACTTAGATACGCCTTAATCACTATAATGTCATTAGTTGTTGCTGGTTTTGTCATCGGTGGGTTAGTTTTTGCTTTTTATGTTAGCAGCACTCCTAAGCTAACAGCTAGCAAACTATCATCTACCAACTCAAGTTTGATTTACGATACTAATGGCTCATTAATCGCTGATTTGGGTTCTGAAAAGCGTGAAAGTGTCACAGCAAACAGCATTCCACTAAATTTGGTTAATGCCGTTACATCAATCGAAGATAAACGTTTCTTCAAACACCGTGGTATCGATGTTTACCGTATTTTAGGTGCTGCGCTAAATAACTTTACAAGCTCAAGCACTCAAGGTGGATCAACACTTGACCAACAGCTAATCAAATTAGCTTACTTCTCAACAAGTGAATCAGACCAAACATTGAAACGTAAAGCTCAAGAAGCTTGGCTTGCACTCCAAATGGAACGTAAGTACACTAAGGAAGAAATTTTGACTTTCTACATCAATAAAGTGTACATGGGTAACGGTAACTACGGTATGTTAACCGCAGCTAAGTCATACTACGGTAAAGATTTGAAAGATTTGTCTATTGCTCAATTGGCTTTACTTGCAGGTATTCCTCAAGCTCCAAGTCAATATGACCCTTACACAAATCCAGAAGCTGCACAAAACCGTCGTGACACAGTGCTTTCTGAAATGTACGAAGATGGTAACATCACTAAATCAGAATACGACACTGCAGTTGCAACACCGGTTACAGATGGTCTACAAACTCTTACAGAGTCTACAAGCTACGAACCTTATCTTGATAACTACATCAAAGAAGTCATTCAAGAAGTTAGTGATAAAACAGGTCAAGATATCTACTCTGCTGGTCTAAAAGTTTACACAAACGTTGATACAGATGTTCAAAAATATCTATGGGATGTCTACAACACAGACTACTACGTAACATATCCTGACTCTGATTTACAAGTCGCCTCAACAATCGTTGATGTTCAAACAGGTAAAGTTATCGCCCAACTTGGTTCACGTAATCAAGATACAACCGTTTCACTTGGTACTAACCAAGCCGTCCTTACTGACCGTGACTGGGGTTCTACAATGAAACCAATCACTGATTATGCTCCAGCAATTGAACATGGTGTTTACACAAGCACTTCTGATATTACTAGCGATAATAAAGCTTATTGGCCTGGTACTTCTACTCAAATCTATAACTGGGACCGCCAATACTATGGTAATATGACAATCCAAACAGCCATCCAACAATCACGTAACGTTCCTGCTGTTAAGGCACTCGAATCTGTTGGATTAAATAAAGCTAAATCATTCTTGGAAGGTCTTGGCATTTATTACCCACAACTTTACTACTCAAATGCTATCTCAAGTTCAACAAGTGATTCCGATGAGAAATACGGAGCAAGCAGCGAAAAGATGGCTTCTGCTTATGCTGCATTTGCTAACGGAGGAATTTACTACGAACCTCAATACGTCAACAAAGTTGAATTCAACGACGGTACAAGCAAAACATTTGATACATCTGGTAGCCGTGCAATGAAAGAAACAACAGCATACTTGATGACATCAATGCTTAAAACAGTACTAACTTACGGTACTGGTACTGAAGCTGCTATCTCAGGTGTTTATCAAGCTGGTAAGACTGGTACTTCAAACTACTCAGACGATGAACTCGCTGAAATCGAAGAATCAACTGGTATTTACAACAGCGTTGTTGGTACAATGGCACCTGATGAAATGTTTGTTGGTTACACTTCTCAATATTCAATGGCCGTTTGGACAGGTTATAAAAACCGCATGACTCCAATCTACGGTAATGGTTTGAATGTTGCAGCTGATGTCTACAAAGCTATGCAAAGCTACCTTAATGAAAAATATGGTAGTGGTAGCGAAGACTTTGAAGTTCCAAAAGGTGTCTACACAAGTGGTGGTTATGCTTACCTAAGTGGCTCAAGCAAATACACTTATTCAGCATCATCAACTTCAGTTTACAGCAACATCTACGGTTCAAGCTCTTCAGAAGAATCTTCATCTAGCCAATCATCTAGTGAAGAAAGCTCTTCATCAGAAGAAAGCCAAACTTCTGAAGCAGAAACAACCCCAGAAAGCAATGCTGATGCAAGTAGCACTGAAACTAGTAACTAGTACTTAAATTAAAAACTCCTCCGATTATTCAGAGGAGTTTTTCTTATATCTAAAAAAGTATCAATAGCTAAAACTACTGATACTTTTTGTCTTATTTACTTGCAAGTGCTCCCATTGGGTCCCATGGTGCAAGAACGATTGGTTCAGCTTCATAAGCTGCACGTTCTTCTGCTGTCAAGAATTCTTTACGTACCACGATTTGGTATGTGAATTCATCCATCCAAGCATCAGAAGCAACAAAGTAACCTTTATTACCAACTTTATCTCCCCATGAATTTTCGACTTTCCATTTAAGAGATTTGCCGTTTTCATCCAAGTCAACACCTGTAAGAACCATAGCGTGTGTCATCAAGCTTTCGCTGTAATCAAGACGTCCAGCTTTATCTTGTGTGAAATTGATATCCATTGCAGTATCAAAATCATAAACATTTGTTGCCATGATACCTTTTTGACGATCTGAAATTTGACCAACATCAGAACCAAACCAAACAGTTTCACCAGCTTGCATTTGAGCGATAGCCAATTCTTTGAAGCGTTCCATATCAAGGTTAATGTAACGAACGTCACGGCTACCAACAACGTTACCAAGCATTTCAACTGTGTATGATTTACCAAAAGGTTTGTCAGCTGTTGGTGCATTGATAACTGAAACATATTCTGAAAGTTCTAGGCCAACATATTTTTTGAAGAATTCTTGTGGTGTGATATTTTTATCTGAGTAGAAATTGTTATCTTTATCACGGTAAGCAAAATCAAAAGTACGTGGTGGCAAGCCTAGATTGATAGCTAAGAAATTGAAGACTTCTTGAAGAAGTTCTTCTTTTTTAGCTTGAACCGCTTTTTCATCTGCACCTGCTGCAATAGCTTCACGCAAGATTTGAGCATCTTGACGCAATAGTTTGTTAAGGTATTGGTTCAATTCACGACTATTGCTTGATGAAATTGATTCTGGGTAAGCTGCTTTTGGTACAACACCATATTTTTCAAAAAGTGCAACAACCATATCCCATTGACCACCGTCTTGTTGTGGAACATCAAGCAAGAATTTCACTTTACGGCTACCAAGTTCTTGGTCAGCAGTCGCAATCACTTGTTCTAAGAACCAGTTTGATTTTTCGTATTTATCCCAGAAAAATGTGTGTGCTTGAGAAAGCTCAAAGTTTTCCAAGTTAAGGTCTGAAATCATTTTATGACGGAAAGTGTTAAGAGCTGCAAACATCCAGCAACGTCCTGACGCTTTTTGGTTAGCAACTTTATCCTTTGTTAAATCAATTGAAAAAGCATGGTCATTATCCATTTCACTTTGACGAGTTTCAAGAGATTTTAACAAACCATTGTGAGTTACAGCATTTTCAACAGCACGTAATTTGCTATTAGCTTCATAATCAGCAAATAGCTTATCAGTAAATGTTGATGATAATTCTGACATATTTCCTCCTAAACATCCGTAGGCTTCACATTATGTTATTTTTTCTGACTTAAGCCTACTTAACTAATATCCATTATAGCGCTTATAAAAGAGATTGCAAGGGGTTTTATCAGAATTTTTAATACTTTTTGAAATTTTCAAAAAGTGCGTAAACTCTTCTGACACTTTCTAGTAATATCAATTGACATCATCTGACACTTGATGATAGTGATTTTAGTTCAAAAAAAGACCCTAACGGGTCTCTTTTTAAATATTACTTCCAGAAATCATCAAATACTGAAATAGGTAAGTGACGTTTGTGGCCTGTTTTATTCCACCAGTTTTCAATTTTAGCTTGTGCTTCTGGTGAAACTTTTTTACCTTCAAGATAGTCATCAATATCGTTGTAAGTTACACCAAGTGCCACTTCATCTGCGATACCTGGACGGTTTTCTTCCAAGTCTGCAGTAGGGATTTTTTCGTAGATAGCTGGGTCAGCACCAAGTTCAGCAAGTAATTGTTTTCCTTGGCGTTTGTTCAAACGATAAATTGGAATAACATCGGCACCACCATCACCGAATTTTGTAAAGAATCCAGTGATATTTTCTGCAGCGTGGTCAGTACCAATAACAGCACCGCTATTTTCACCTGCTACTGCATATTGTGTAATCATACGTTGACGAGCTTTAATGTTTCCTTTGTTAAAATCAGAAACTTTAATTCCAGCTTTTTCAAGTTCATGAACTTGTCCGTCAACTGCTTCTTTAATGTTAACAGCAATGCTAACATCTGGTTTGATGAATTGAAGAGCACGTTGTGCATCATCTTCATCTGCTTGAACGC
Organism: Streptococcus equinus; assembly: GCF_049393735.1. GTDB lineage: Bacteria > Bacillota > Bacilli > Lactobacillales > Streptococcaceae > Streptococcus > Streptococcus equinus_G. The sequence continues at coordinate 425,278 of NZ_CP185946.1, read as the reverse complement.
CATATGGCAAGCGAACAGCGATAAATTTGTAGCTATCGTCTCCTGTTTCAGCACGCAATTCTTCTACAGCGATTTGTGCCAAACGACCTGCTAAACTTGAATCTTGTCCACCTGAAATACCAAGAACATAACTTTTAAGGAAAGAATGTTTTTTCATGTAATCTTTTAAGAAATCAACAGATACACGAATTTCTTCTTTAGGATCAATACTTGGTTTAACACCCAATTCTGCAATAATTTTTTCTTGTAAAGTCATTACTTAACTTCTCCTTTTTGCTGTGCTTCTTTACGAATACGGTCGATAAGATCCATTTTGTTTTGCCAAACTTCTTGTGACAAATCAACTGGATAATCTTGAGGATTAAGAAGACGTTTGTACTCATCCCAAAGTTTGTCATACTCTTTGCGAGCGTAATCTTGAATTTCAGCAAGTGTTGGTAAGTTATAAACCAATTCACCTTTATCAAAGATATCAACAAGAAGAGGAACAGCTTCAAAATCTTTCACTGTTTTATTGATGTAAGTGTATGTTGGGTGGAACATGTAAACTTCATCAAGTTCGTTAACATCAGTATCTGTGAAAGTGATGTAGTCACCTTCAGTTTTGTTGCGTTCACGACTAGTAATACGCCAAACTTGTTTTTTACCTGGTGTAGATACTTTTTCAGCGTTATTTGACAACTTGATAGTATCTTGCATGACACCATTTTCGTCTTCGATTGAGACGATTTTGTAAACTGCACCAAGAGCTGGTTGATCGTAAGCTGTGATTAGTTTTGTACCAACACCCCAAACATCAATTTTAGCTTTTTGCATCTTAAGGTTAAGAATAGTATTTTCATCCAAATCGTTTGAAGCGTAGATTTTAGCATCTGGGTAACCAGCAGCATCCAATTGTTCACGGATTTTTTTAGACAAGTAAGCCATGTCACCTGAGTCAATACGAACACCTAGAAAGTTAATCTTGTCACCAAGTTCATTGGCAACACGAATGGCTGCAGGAACGCCTAAACGAAGTGTATCGTAAGTATCAACTAAGAAGACACAGTCTTTGTGAGTTCCTGCATAAGCCATAAATGCATCATAATCGTCACCATAGGCTTGAACAAGAGCGTGGGCATGTGTTCCTGATACTGGAATATCAAACATTTTACCAGCGCGAACATTTGAAGTGGCATTGGCACCACCAATAACTGCTGCACGTGTACCCCAAATTGCTGCATCCATTTCTTGGGCACGACGGCTACCAAATTCAAGCAATGGTTCGTCGTCAATGACTGAACGAATACGAGCTGCTTTCGTAGCAATCAATGTTTGGAAGTTTACGATGTTAAGCAAAGCTGTTTCAACCAATTGACATTGAGCAAGTGGTCCTTCAACTTGAACGATTGGTTCATTAGCAAAAACCAAGTCACCTTCTTGAGCAGAACGGATGCTCAATTCCAATTTGAAATCTTTCAAATAAGCAATAAAATCAGCTGGATAACCTAATTCTTCCAAGTAAGCAATATCTGTTTCAGTAAAGCGAAGGTCTTTTAGGTACTCAACCATACGTTGCAAACCAGCAAAGACAGCATAACCATTTTCAAATGGTTCTTTACGGAAATAGACTTCAAATACGGCATTTTTGTTGTGAATGCCTTTATCAAAATAAACTTGCATCATATTAATTTGATACAAATCTGTGTGGAGAGTTAAACTATCATCTTGATACATGTGGTATCCCCTTTTTAAGAATATTGACTCAATACTAGTCTTATCAGCTAGGCTTAATGCCCCTTGCTAGTATCTGTCAAAAGATTAATTATCCCCCATATTATAGCACAAAAAGACAATGCTTGCTAAAACTTTGTGAGTTTTTGCGCAAAGGCTTGAAAAAAGTTGCTCTTTTTCAGAAAAAATTTCCAAACATAAAAAGTCCTGATATCATATCAGGACCTTATTTTATTTCATATTTTCGATATATTGGTAAACACCTTGTCCAGCAATGGCACCATCGCCTACAGCTGTTGTGATTTGACGAAGTTCTTTCTTACGAACATCTCCAACGGCAAAGATCCCAGGAATAGATGTTTTCATATGGTCATCAGTAATAACCCAACCTGCTTCATCAGTGATTCCTAGATTTTCAACCATTTTAGAAACAGGATCAACTCCAACATAGATGAAAATGCCTCCGAACTCATGTTCGCTGATTTCACCAGTTTTAACATTTTCAACAGTCACACCAGAAACTTTGATGTCATTTCCTTTGATTTCTTTGACCACTGAATCCCAGATGAATTTGATTTTTTCATTAGCAAAAGCACGGTCTTGCAAGATTTTTTGTGCGCGTAATTCATCGCGACGGTGAATGATTGTTACTGATTTTGCAAATTGTGTCAAATAACTAGCTTCTTCGACTGCTGAGTCACCACCACCAACAACTAGCAAATCTTGATTACGGAAGAAAGCACCATCACACACCGCACAGTATGAAACACCACGGCTTGTAAATTCTTCTTCACCTGCTACACCGAGGGCACGATTTTTAGCTCCAGTAGCCAAGATGATTGTCTTAGCTTCGTAAGTAGCATCTTCAGTAATGACACGTTTGATCTTGCCAGCATCCTCAATACTTTTTACGATACCGTAGATATTTTCAACACCAAATTTTTCAAGTGGTGCGTGCATTTTCATTGATAACTCAGGACCAGAAATATGGTCATATCCTGGGTAGTTTTCAATTTCTGAAGTGTTATTCATTTGCCCACCTGGAGCACCTTGTTCGATAATACCAACTTTCAAATTGGCACGCGCGGCATAAAGCCCTGCAGTCATTCCGGCAGGACCAGATCCAATAATTAATGTATCGTACATGTATCTTTTACCTCGTCTTATAGATTATTTTTCAATTCTATCAATCTAGTCTCAAAAACGCAATTATTATGCTTTGAACATTAGTAAAACAGCCATAAAAGCAAATGAAAGAATCGGAATTACCATAATAGCTATCATCAAAACATCATACAAAAAAGATTGGCGCTCCTTGACAGTTTTATCGTATTTACGATTAGCACGCCAAAAATTCCAAATAACACCAGCTAAAACAACACTGATGATTGATAACAGTAATCCCTCAATATAGAGACCAAAAATTTCTAAAAACATATCTCACCCTGTACTAAGCATTATTTTTTACTCTAAAAAAGCTGAAAAAACTTTCAGCTTATATTATATCAAATCTGTGTACTTAAATATACGTTTTTGAATAATTAGCAAAGAATTCTTTAGTTCTTGCTTCTTTAGGGTGTTTAAAAATTTCCTCTGGACTACCTGCTTCTAGGATTCGTCCTTTATCTAAAAAGAGAACCTTGTCAGCAACTTGATAAACAAAATTCATGTCATGACTGACTAGAATCATCGTTTGACCTGCTTTAGCTGCATCGGCAATTGATTTTTCTACCTCTCCAACCAACTCAGGATCAAGTGCTGATGTTGGTTCATCAAGCAAGAGAACATCAGGCTTCATAGCAAGCGCACGCGCTAGCGCCACACGTTGCTTTTGACCCCCAGATAAATGTTTTGGGTAATGATTTTCGCGGTCAGACAAACCAACTTTTGCCAATTCTTCTTTAGCAATCTTAGTTGCTTCAGCATCAGAAATCTTCTTAACTACTTTTAACCCTTCTTTGACATTTTCAAGGGCAGTTCGGCGCTCAAAGAGATTAAACTGCTGAAAAACCATAGCTAATTTTCGACGGAGTGCCAAAATATCTTCCTTGGAAATACTCTGAAAATCAACTTTAAAATCATCAATCGAGATACTTCCGTAATCAGCTTTCTCCAAGTAATTCAGGCTGCGCAAAAATGTTGATTTTCCAGCTCCGGAAGCACCGACAAGTGCAAGGACTTCACCTTTTTGGATATCAACATTTAAGCCATCCAAAACTTTCTGGCCTGAAAATGCTTTTGTTAAATTTGTAATTTTAATCATTAGCGAATTTCTCCCGTTACAATTTCTTGGCTTACTTCCGGTGTATCAATTGACATTTTATTTTCAATCAAGCGTCCAATTTGTTCAATGATAATGCTAATCACCCAATAAACGATTGCTACAGAGATGTAACGCTCAAAATAACGATAGTCTGAACCGCCTAAAATCTGCGCCTGCGCAAACATTTCAACAATCCCTGCATTAAAGGCAAGTGATGTCCCCTTAGTCAAACCAATCAAACTATTAATCAATGTCGGAGTAGCAATCACTGCTGCATTTGGAATGATGACACGTCGATATACTTGAAATGAAGTCATACCCAAACTTTTAGCAGCTTCGATTTCTCCAACATTCACAGCTTGAATTGCTGCTCGAATAGTCTCACTCGTATAGGCTGCTTCATTAAATGCAAATGCTGTCACTGCAAAGACTGATGCTGGAATAGCATTAATATTCCAATCAAAGCCATATTTCAATTTAAGGAATTTCAAGAAAAGCGGAATTCCATAATAAGTCAACATGAGCTGAACCAAGATTGGGGTACCACGAAGGAAACTGACAAAGACAGCTTGAATAGGATATAAAACCTTTGTTCGATTGATTTTCACGATAGCAAATAACAAAGCTAGTAATAATCCAAACAAAGCTCCTGCTATAGTCAAGCCAAGTGTTGTTGGCAAGTGTTCAATCAAATCAGGTATAGCATCAAAAACCGCTCGCCAACTAAATAGCTGACCTTCGGGAATTTTTTCAACTAACTTATCATACCAAGATAAGCCAGTCGCAAGTGTATTTAAAGACATGTAAGCTCCTTTTTAAATTCAAAAAAACTCTATCACTCAATACCTGAAACAAAGTCACCACCAAAATATGTTTGGCTCAATTCTGTTAAAGTACCATCAGCTTTCAATTCTTTGATACGTTTGTTGACAAATTTTTGCAAGTCTTTGCCTTCATCTGTATTAGCAAACAAGAGGTATTCTAAGCCATCATTTTTTCCACCAATTGAATCTTTGACGTTTGTCACGGTCAAGTTAAATCCTTGGTCCTCAATAAGGTAATTTGATGAAATGGCATCATAAAGAATAAAATCAATCGTTCCATTTTCAATGTGTTGAATACGAGTTGTCAATCCAGTTGAGCTTGCCGCGTATTTAATGTTGATTGGTTCTTTGTCAGGATTTTCTTTATTCCAATTTTCCAAAACTTGAGCGTAGTTTGAACCAGAAATCACTTCTGTCTTTTTACCAGATAGATCATCTAGGCTATCATAGCTTGTTCCCTCAGCACTTGTAATGGCGTAATTGGAATGTGAAATCGGGTCTGAAAAAAGGTACTTCTTAGCACGCTCTTCATTGTAGTTAAAATCATTTGCCGCAATTTGATAACGATCAGCATCAACCCCAGTCAAAATTGAGTCAAAAGCTGTTGTCACAAATTCTACTTTATACTCTTTTGAGTCTTTAAAAATTGCATTGATAACATCAATGTCATATCCTTTAAAATTATCATTTTCCTTAAACGTAAATGGTGCTGTATCAGAATCTGTTGCTACTTTCACCACTGTTTTTCCATCAGATTGTGATTGACTTGAGCAAGCAGCTAAAATAAAAGCTACTGAGGCAAAAACTACAGTTGTCAATAATCTCTTCAATTTCATCACATCGTCCTCTTTTCTAATAATTACTTCTCAGTCTATCAAACTTCGTGTAACTTGCCTAATACATATTTTTTATTGAGCTGATAGGTAAAAACTATCAAAGTGATAAGCAGGATTCTTGACATGAAAAAAACCTGAGACAATGTCTCAAGTTTTTGGATTTTTTTAGAAAGTTTGTTTTCTTGCTTTACGTTCGGCACGTCCTTTTGCACGGTTAGCTGCGCGGCGTTCACGTTTGCGTTTTTCTTCAACTTTCCATTGAATTTTTTTCTTGTATCCTGGTTTGATTTTTTTCTTTTTCTTCTTAACCAAACCAATCATTTCTGTATCAAGTTTTTGATATGATTTTTCACGGTTAGCACGACGGTCACGATCGTATGTATCCTTGAACTCACCATTTTTAAGCATTTTCGGTACAAATTTAATACCTAATTTTTCAAGTTCACGAATATCTGAATCATCACTCGGTTGGTAAAGTGTGATGGCAATACCATTTAATCCATTACGACCTGTACGCCCAACACGGTGAACAAAGAATGACAAATCTTGTGGAATAGCATCGTTGATAACGTGACTAACCCCTTCAATATCAATCCCACGTGCTGCCAAATCAGTTGCAACGATATATTCGTAAGACAATTTTTTGATTTGGTTCATTGTACGTTTACGTTCGCGTGGTGGAATACCACCGTGAATTTTAGCTACTTTCAAACCATTTGAAACAAGGTAGCTATGCAATTCATCAGCACGTTCCTTAGTGTTAACAAAAATCATAGCAAGGTATGGATTAATAGCCTTAGTGATTTCCAGAATTTGGGCATTTTTATCACGACCTTTAGTTGATACCAACCAGTTGTCGATTGTATCAGCGATAACAGTCGTTGTCTTGATTTTTTCCATGACTGGATTTGTCAAATATTTTTTCAAGAATGGTTGAAGTTTTTGTGGAATCGTTGCTGAGAAGACCAAAATTTGGACATCTTTTGGCAATGTACCAGCAATTTTATCAACCGTATCAAGGAATCCCATATCAAGCGTCATATCAGCTTCATCGACAACAAAAGTATGAGCCTTGTAGATTTCAAGGTCGCCTGATTTTACCAAATCATAGATACGACCAGGTGTACCAATGACAATGTGTGGTTGAGCTGATTTTAGCTTTTCAATTTGACGAAGTTTGTCAGTACCACCAACATAGTTTGCTACACGAATTTCTGTTTCAGATTTTTCAGCAATTTGTTTTGTTGCTTGATAAATTTGTGTTGCCAATTCACGACTTGGTGCTGTAATAACAACTTGAACGTTGTCGCTATTCTCATCTAATTTTTCAAAAATAGGAAGCAAGAAAGTGTGTGTTTTCCCTGAACCTGTTTTTGATTCACCAACCAAATCACGACCTGAACGCACAACTGGAATTAATTTTTGTTGTACTTCTGTCGGATTTTTGAATTTAAGCTCTGCGAGTGCCTCACGGATGTAGGGCTTAAAATTAAAATCATTAAAAGACATGTTTTACCTCAATTTCTTATCTCATCAAGTATAACTTGAAAATTCTCTTCATTAACTTATCGTTTCATTCTAGTCTAAATCGACTAGCCGAATTTTTTCATTCTCTCCTATTATATCATTAAAAGGGCAATTAAAGCAAAGTACTATGCGCTTTAAATAAAAAAAGAGAGCTGGATTTTTCCAACTCTCATTAGTTTAAAAGACATATAAAATCATCAAAGTGATAACACTTGCGACAATTCCAACAGTCCACAAGAAAGCATCAACTTTCCATTCAGACCATTTTTCTGATTTTCCTGACAAGCCGCCAAGCTCTAGATGATGGTGGAATGGTGTCATACGGAAAATACGACGACCTTCACCATATTTTTTCTTCGTATATTTAAAGTATGACACTTGAAGCATTACTGAAGCTGTTTCAAAAACATAAACAAAACCAATAATAAGAAGTGTCCATTCTTGGCGAAGAGCAATTGAGATTGTTGCAAGCATGGCTCCTAGTGATAAACTGCCCACATCACCCATGAAAACTTTAGCTGGCTTGTGGTTGAAAATAAAGAAACCAAATAAAGCACCAATCATAGTAACGATAATCAAAAGAACATCAAATTGTTTTTGGACAATTGCAATCACACCGTAAGCAGCCAAGCTAATTGCTACTGAAATGGAAGCTAATCCATCAATACCATCTGTTAAGTTAACAGCATTTGAAAAACCAACAATCCAGAACAGAACAAAGAGAACATAAAACACACCAAGGTGAATATCAATACCAAAAACATTCAAATCATCTGTCCCACTTGGACGAACATGAACAAAGTAGAAAATCAAACCAGCAATGATTTGTAGGCTCATTTTTTGCCAAGGTGTCAAACCTTCATTAACTTGTTTAAAGATTTTCAAGAAATCATCAAGAAATCCGATGATTCCATAAATCAAAACAACTAACAAAATTCCTACTGTAGCACTCATTGAAGTCCCTGCTTGTCGTTCAATAAAGAAACTACAAAATAGGCTAACAAGAAGAGCAACTGTTAAGAAAACTGTTCCTCCCATTGTTGGTGTACCAGCTTTAGCTAAATGCTGTTTGACGTCCTCATGCATTTGTTGTCCACCAATTTTTTTCAATTGATAGATACGAATAAAATGCGGCATAGCAAATACTGTCAAAACAAAGGCAACAATACCTGCAATTAAACTTAAAAACATTTTAGTTTAGTCTCCTAGAGTAATTTTAATTTTTTTAACGTGGTCAATATCTTTTTCAGAATCGACACTTTGCTTGATGACCTTACTTCCTGAACCTTTGAAAGTCACTTTAATACCAGTCCACTTCGCAAATTGTTTAACATTTGCTTTTGTCCAGCCGTACATATCAGGCATTGTTTTTAGATTTCCTGTCCAAAGAAGAACTTGTTCGTTTTGAGCAAGATTACTTCCAACTTTTTTAGACATTTTCTTAATTTTATTACCTGAACCAACAACTACAGGTTGAACAAGATTATTACGAAGCTCTTGGGCTGTATCACCAGGTGCTTTTCCGATATAATCTTTCAATTGATATTTTGTCTCAGTATCAGTACCTGTGACAGCCGTACTTGTCAAAGTATCTTTAATCATCATAGCACGTTCAAGAACTGGGTTAACAACATCTTTCCAGAATGAACGTTTGAAAGTTGTCGTTGGTTGTTGAAGAGTGACATACATGATAAAGTCAGGATCATCTGATGGCACCATAGCAACTACTGAGTTGATATAGTCGTTATCACCTGTCAAGTATCCACCACCTTCTTCAGCAGACGCAGCGATTTGGGCAGTACCAGATTTTACGGCAACTGAGTAACCACCAACTTGGATAACTGGTGCTCCTTCAGTGCTATCATACAAAGTACCATATTGTGAATCTGTACCAACCGTTACCATGTAATCAAGGGTTTGATCAGCAGCATCTTCTGAGACAGGATTCCCAGCAATTTCTGCTGAAGCTTTACGAGCTGTATTGTTATTTGGATCATAGATTTGGCTGATAAATTGCGGCTCAAGCATAACCCCTTTATTAGAAATAGCTGTAAAGGCGCGCAGCATTTGAACCTGTGTCACACCAATACCTTGTCCAAATGAACTCATGGCAATAGTAACTTCGTTGTCTGATGGCAACAAACCGCTACCTTCATTAACCATACCAAAACGTGTTGGGTAACCAAATTTAAATTTAGACAAATAGTTTAACCATTTATCATTACCCATTTTTTGTTCAAGACTTGTCATAGCAACGTTACTTGACCAAGCAAAACCTTGTGCGTAAGTCAAATACTGCACAGAAGTATTACCTTCATTGACGTTCCAGTCATTGATGGTTGTATCAGCGACCGTAATACCATTAATGGTAGAAATCACTTCATTTGGTGTGAAGACATCATCATCAATAGCTGAAGCAAGTGTCATTACTTTCATAGTTGACCCTGGTTCGTAATAACTTTGATAAAGAAGTGTATTCCAAGTATTTAGATTATCTTCGTTATAACCTTCTAATGTCTGAGCGTTATAGGTTGGACGTTGCGTTGTCGCTAAAATCTCACCAGTCTTAGCATTAACAACTGTCGCGCTAGCGTATTTACCTTGGGCATCATTTTGGAAAATATCCATCTGTGACTCAAGGTAAGATTGCAATGGTTCAGAAAGTGTTGTATAAACATCTTTTCCGTCAACAGCTCTTTTGACAGTAGTTTCAGTACCAAGAAGCAAATTACCATTTTTATCTTTTTGGTATGTCACTTTCCCGTCAGTTCCTGAAAGAACGTCATCTAATGACGCTTCAAGTCCAGAAGTACCGACAAGACTTGATGTTTTACCATCTTTATTTTCTTTTAATTGGGCAAGCCCTAAGAATTGAGAAGCAAAGACACCATTTGGATACATACGTCCTGGTGTTGATTCAAAACCAATTCCCTTGATTCCAGCTTCTTTCATAGCTGATTCGATAGAAGATTTTGTACTATATGAAAGTCCTGAACCAGCAGTACCGAAAGAGACTTGGAAAAGCCCACTTTGATTCAATTGTTTTAAGACTTGGTCCTTATCAATGCCAATTTGAGCATTTAAAATCTCAGCAACTTTATCGTATTGAGATTTTTTGACATACAATTTTTCGCCTGTTGAAGAAACATATGATTTTGAAATAATCGCATAAACACTATATGTTGTTGAATCTTCAGCAAGAGCAACTCCATTTCGGTCATAAATCGTTCCACGTTTTGCTTGTACAGTCACAGTTTGCTGATAAACATCAGACGCTTCACTTGATAAATTATGACCAAATTTTGTATCTGTCCCAACAATAATGGCAAAATTGATAATAAACACAAAGAAAAGGAAGACTGCCAGAATCATAAGATTCTGACCAACACGCTCGCGATTCTTATCGGGTGTGCGTCTGTCCTTTACTACATAGTCTAAAAAACGATTCATTAAATTTTTCATAGACTACTCCACCTGTTTAATATTATCTTGCTGGCTTGTTAAGCCTGCATTCTGTGCTATTTGCTCAACTCGGTCACGACTCGAAAGTTCATTGACCTCTTGCTTAGCATTATCAAAATCAGTCTGCACTTCAGTAATTTGACTGTTTAAGTCAGTAATTTGCTGCTGTACTTGAAGATTTCGACTTTGCAGATAAATAATACTAACAGCCATGGTAATAGCCGTTATGATAATTGAGCCATAAAAAGCTTTTTCAACTCGCGAAAATTTTCGAATACGACGTTTCAAAGCATTCGCAATGGCTTCATTACGGTGTTTTTCAGTCATTACTTACGAACCTTTCTAGCCACACGTAACTTGGCAGAATGTGAACGATTATTGGCTTCTAATTCTTCTTGACTTGGCAAAATTGGTTTACGGTTGACTAGAGCAAGTTTTGGTTGCATATCATCTGGAATAAATGGCAATCCTTTTGGAACCTCAACTGTTGATGCTTCTTTGAACAATTGTTTTGTCAAACGATCCTCAAGAGAATGGAAAGTAATCACAGAAATGCGACCATCTACTGCTAACAAATCAATAGCTTGTTGGATAGACTCATCAGCTGCCCCAAGCTCGTCATTAACTTCGATTCGAATAGCTTGGAAAATCTGCTTAGCAGGATGTCCTTTCTTCTTAAGTTCTTTAGCAGGCTTAGCTGATTTGATAATTTCTGCTAATTCAGTTGTTGTTTCAATCGGTTTAACTTGTCTAGCTTGCTCAATTTTTCGAGCAATTTGCTTAGAGAATTTGTCCTCACCGTATTTGTAAAAAATGCGCACTAAATCATGGTAGTCGTATGTATTTACCACATCGTAAGCTGTCAAATCTTGCTCACGATTCATACGCATATCAAGCGGCGCGTCTTTCTTATATGAAAATCCACGTTCGCGCTCATCTAACTGCGGACTAGACACCCCAAGGTCGTATAAAATACCGTCAATCTCAGTCACTCCATGCATAGCTAAATTTGAAGCAAGATTACGGAAATTGTCCTTGATAAAAGTGACTTGTCCTTTTTCAATATAATCTTTTAATCTAATTTGTGCATTATCAATAGCCGTTTGGTCTTGGTCAAAAGCGTAAAGGTGACCATTCGGCCCAAGCTTAGAAAGGAGATATTCACTGTGTCCAGCTCCTCCAAGCGTTGCATCTACATAGATTCCATCTGGCTTAATATCAAGCATATCAACGGTCTCATGTAGAAGTACTGTTATATGATGAAAGTCTTTTGTCATACCTTTCATTATAACATAAATAGAAAGATTCTACCTTAAAAGATGGGAATAAAAAGAAAAACCAAGCCCTACTTAGCATAGCACTTGATTTTTACTGTATTTAGAAGATATTACTCTCTGATTTGTCCTTTACCATTAATGTAAAATTTCGTACTTGTCAATGCTTCTAATCCCATTGGTCCACGCGCATGCATTTTCTGAGTAGAAATACCGATTTCTGCACCTAAACCGAAAACGAAACCATCGGTAAAGCGTGTTGAAGCATTAACATATACCGCTGCTGCATCCACCTCATCTTGGAAACGTTCAGCATGTTCGAGATTTTTTGTAATAATAGCTTCTGAGTGATGTGTTGTGTATTTGTTGACCCAACTAATGGCCTCATCAAGAGAATCAATAACTTTAACAGACATGACATAGTCTAAAAATTCCGTAGCATAATCTTCAGCTGTTGCTGATACAGCATTTTTGAAAATAGCTAGCGCTTTGTCATCAGCTCGAAATTCAACTGGATGAACTGCATTAATAGCTTCATCTAATTTTGGCAAAAAGGCTTCAGCTACTGACTGATGAACTAGCAAACTCTCTGCTGCGTTACAAACACTTGGACGTTGTGTTTTGGCATTAATGACAATCTTAGTTGCCATATCTAGGTCAGCCGAATCATCAACATAAATGTGGACGTTCCCAACACCAGTCTCGATAACAGGAACTTTTGATTTTTCTTTGACAGTTTGAATAAGACGAGCCCCTCCGCGTGGGATAAGAACATCAACATAATCAACAGCCTGCATCAATTCTTCAGCAACCGCATGACTTGTATCCTCAACAAGCTGAACAACATTTTCATCAAGACCTGCTTTTGCAAGAGCTTTGCGAATAACTGTCACAAGCGCTGTATTTGAATGAATCGCATCGCGCCCACCACGTAAAATAATGGCGTTACTTGTTTTAAAAGCTAAGCTGAAAGCATCGACCGAAACATTTGGACGACTTTCAAAAATCATAGCAATCACACCAAGAGGCACACGTTTTTGCACAATTTTAAGACCATCAAGATTAGTGTATCCACGAACGACTTGACCAATCGGATCTTGTAAATCAGCTACTTGACGAACTCCCTCAACAATACCTTCGATGCGTTTAGCATCTAGTTTCAAACGGTCAACCATGACGGGGGAAATGCCATTTTCTCTTGCTTTCTCTACGTCACGCGCATTTTCTTGCAAGATAAAATCAGTCTCTGCTAATAACGCTTCCGCAACTTGACCTAGCACTACATTTTTTTCTGCCGTTCCAAGTTTTACCAAACTTTGACTAGCAATTTTAGCATTTTTTCCTAGTTCATCAATATAGCTCATCTCAAGCCTCCTTTATTATTTAGATTGTGAAAACCACGTTCCGATATTTGCACCTTCTAAAGCACGTAAAATGTCACGTGGGTTAGCGCCGTTCATCAAAATCATTTGACTATTGTTGTCAAAAACCATCTGGGCACTCTTAATCTTGCTCAGCATGCCACCTGTACCAAATCGACTTCCTGCACCACCAGCTGACTTGATGATTTCATCAGTGATTTCGCTGACATGTTCACGAAGTTTAGCATCATCATAGACATTTGGATTCTTATCATAAAGGCCATCAATATCTGACAACATGATTAACAAATCTGCTTTAGTCACTTTAGCAACAATAGCTGATAAACGGTCGTTATCTCCGAATTTTGTCGTGTGATCCATTTCATCAACACTGATAGCATCATTTTCATTAACGATTGGCACAATTCCCATTGAAAGAAGAGTCTCAAAAGCGTTAGTGAAATTTGTCAAGCTTTCAGGATATTCGATAACATCGCGTGTAATCAAAAGCTGACTAACTTCTGTCTGATAGTGTGAGAAGATTTGTGAATAAAGACTCATCATAGCAACCTGCCCAACACTTGAAACTGCTTGTTGACGTGCAATTTCTGTCGGACGTTTATCCATATTTAAGACATTAAGACCAAATCCCATGGCACCAGATGATACCAAAACCACTTCTAACCCCTTGTTCATCAAACTAGAGATGACAAAAGCTAGTTGATCGATTTTTTCAAGATTAATTTTGCCATTTGGCATGACAAGCGAACTTGTCCCGATTTTTATAACTATACGTTTTACTGATTCAAAATTACGTTTCATACGCTTATTATACACTAAAAAAACAGTCCGAGGAACTGTTTTTTATCAGCTTTTAGTCAAGAAAAATGTGTTTTTCAACCCTGCTTAATCCTTGTCTTAATTTCAGGAGATTTTAGAAATTAATGAGAAAGTTTCTTCCAAAACTTCAGGCTAATCAGTACTTGCATTGCTGCTGTGAGCAAAACAAGAACAAGCGTTAAAGTCATATTAATCAATTGCACTTGTTGAAGAGCATTACCAATAATGACCAAGCTTAGAGCAAGCCCACCGCCGATGATATAAGAGCCCATCATCATTCCAAACGTTAGCCATTGGCCAGAATTACGACTAAAGAGTTGTGTCACATCTTGCCAAAGCAAATTAAGATTTTTATAATCACGCCAGTAAATCAACTGCCCTTGAATACTAATCATCATAAGAAAACCAAGTAAAAAGCCAAGTATCAAAAGTGGTTTAAGTTTCAAAAGAAAGATGCCAACAATCAGATAAACCATCGTAGGAACAAAGGCTTGTAGAGCTGCCAAAACAAAAAATTTCTGAGTTAAAAACTTCTTGAAAGGATAAGGAAGTGATTTTATAAAATCATAATTTTCTTTTTCAAGTGAAATCCCCACACCAAGAAATGTTGATGGGGTAGCGCAGTTACTTCCCAAAATAACCCCAACAAGCATAGTAATTCCGAAATAATCGCTTGATACATTCGAAAGATTGATACCATTTACCAACACTGGTGTTAAGAAAATCACCACATAAATCAGCGACATGAGATAAGTCTGACTGATCAAGGTTGCATTTTGCAATGTTGACACGTGGTGACGAATCATCATGCTATTCAAAGAAGATGATTTTCTCGAACGAGTCTTAACTTTCTTTTTAGCTTTTTGTTTATTAGGTCTTGCGTACAGCGTATTTTGATAATAATTTGGCATCGCCCATTTTACAATTCCAATAATCAAACCAATAAGAAGAGCTAATGGCAAGTAAAAATTTAGAATAGTTGCCAAACTAAACGGTGCGTTGACAATGTCATAAAATCCTCTGAAGTATGGAATAATCGGACGATCAACAAGCGTCACTTGCTCATCACCAATATTTTTACTGTTGATGACATTCATATACAAAATAGCAGCTACTGCACCAATTGTTGAAAAAGACATCAAGACAGTAGAAATAAGCTTACGATGCTGACTTCGAACAATAATCCCACCAAGACAACTATTGGCATAAAGTGCAAGGACAGTTGACGTTGCAAATAAAACCAGAAATGCAACTACTGTCATTGGAATTGCAACTATGAGTCCGCCCAATTGACAATAAGCTATGAAAAATAAAGATAAAAGTGGCGTTAAAAAAGTCAATCCCATCCCAAAACTTGAAATCACTTTTGCCAAATAAAGTTCACTAGATTTTATCGGTAAATGTGCATAAAGCTTCACATCATCACTTTCATAAAAAATGCTATATATAGCTGAAAAAGCATTCAGTGTAGCCATGATAAAGAAGACAGCAGTATAAAATGTGAAATATCCAGGATAGTATTTGAAATTCAGACTAGCAAACATAAAAATGTAAATCACAGCAAACAAAAGAACTAGAAAAATTTGCTGGTGAATAACACTCTTATATGCCGAAATTTTCTTCTGAGGATTTTTCTCCTGTTTTCGTTTAACTGCAGTAACATTTTGTGGATTTGAATAAAGAATATTAATCTTAACAAGTTCCCAAATAATTGACCAGTTCATACGCTCACACCTCTTCTGCCTTACGTCCTGCAAGTTCAAGGTAAATCGTTTCTAAATCTTTATCAGGATGATTTGCTTTCAACTCTTCTAGTGAGCCAACAAAAATCAATTTTCCTTCTTTCAAGATGCCAATGCGGTCACATAATTGTTCAGCAACTGCCAAAACGTGTGTTGAGAAAAGCACTGTATTGCCACCACGCGCATGCTCTTTCATCATCTCTTTTAAATCAAAAGCTGCTTGTGGATCAAGTCCTGTCAACGGTTCATCCAAAATCCAAATATCTGGATTTGAGATCAAAGCTCCGATGACAATCACTTTTTGACGCATACCATGTGAAAAACTTTCAATCAATTCATCAACATGCTCAGAAATATCAAATAAGTGTGACAGACGGTCAATACGTTCTTCAACTTTTGCTTCATCCACACCATAAATTTTTGCTAAGAAATGCCAGTACTCACTCGCCGTCAAATTCAAAAATAAATCTGGTGAGTCAGGAACATAGCCAATACGTTTTTTAATCTCATCACGATGTTCTGACAAAGCCAAATCATCTACAAAAACCTCACCGTAAGTAGCCTCAATAATTGAGGTTAAAATACTAATAGTCGTTGTTTTCCCAGCACCATTGTGACCAATAAGACCGAAAATCTCACCGTTTTCGATAGTCACATTAAGGTCACTAAGTGCTTCCTTATCTCCATATAATTTTGAAACATGTTCAAAACGAATCATCTTATTTCCCCCTAAATATCCTCAAAGTGGCTTTATCCACTTTGAAACTTCCTTTTTTTCATAATAGTCCGCTGCCCATTTGTGAGTCAAATCTTTTAAATTTAAAACACCTCGAGGCAATTGGAAATCATTGTGAGCATAAAAAAGATTTAGTTCATGCTCTAAATGCATGGCAGACAATCCAGCATCATTACTTTTAATGATTTCATTAGAAGCAGACAATAAAATTCTCGACAATTCAACATTCTGTCGTACACTCATGTCTTCATAAGCAACTTTTATTGCCTCATACAATTTGCTACATCGCTCTTCCACTAAATCTCACCTTCTCCCAAATTATTTGTACTATTAAATTAACACAAGCACTTTTTTACAATATCTTACCGTTTCTCACAATTTTTGTCAACTGATAACTAAAAAGCCCTTGCTTAGCAAGGACTTTTTAAGATTATTTATAATTGATTACAAAGATTCAAAAAGTTCAACAGCATTGTCAACTGTGAATCCATATTCTTCAAAGATTTTAGCGCCTGGTGCAGAAGCTCCCCAAGTATCGATTGTAAGAGTTTTACCTTGGAGACCAACGTATTTGCCCCAACCAAAGCTTGAACCAGCTTCAATTGCCAAACGTTTTGTAACGTTAGCAGGAAGGATGCTTTCTTTATAAGCTGCATCTTGTTCATCAAAGATGTTTTGTGCTGGCATTGAAACCACGCGAACGTGAACACCTTTAGCTTCCAAAGCAGCTTGAGTATCAAGAGCCAATTTCACTTCAGAACCTGTAGCGATAAGGATACCGTCAAGGTCACCTTTAGCTTCTGAAAGGATGTAAGCACCTTTATTTACACCATCTTCTGCCAATTCTTTTGTTCCTTCAAGAACAGGAAGATTTTGACGAGTCAAGACAAGCATTGTTGGACGGTTTGTTTCAGCAAGAGCACGTTTCCATGCAGCGTTTGTTTCGTTACCATCAGCTGGACGAATAACGTTAAGATTTGGCATAGAACGAACGCTAGCTAATTGTTCAACTGGTTCGTGAGTTGGACCATCTTCACCAACAGCGATTGAGTCGTGAGTCATGACATAAACAGTTGGTAATTGTTGAAGAGCAGCCATACGAACAGCTGGAAGTAGGTAGTTAGAGAATACGAAGAATGTACCACCATAAACACGAGTACCACCATGAAGTGCAATACCATTCATAGCAGCTGCCATAGCAAATTCACGTACACCAAACCAGATGTTACGACCAAGGTAGTTATCTGGTTGGAAATCAGATTCTACTTTGACCATTGTATTATTTGATGCAGAAAGGTCAGCTGAACCACCCCAGAATGATGGAACTTGTGCTGAGATTTGTTGGATAGCTTGTTGGCTTGATGAACGGCTAGCAAGGCTAGTTCCGATTTCAAAGTCTTCAAGTTTTACGTCAACTGGTTTGTTAGCAAATGCAGCTTTATATTCAGCAGCTAGTTCTGGGTAAGCAGCTTCGTATTCACGGAATTTAGTTTCCCATGCGTTTTGAGCAGCTTCACCGCGGAATTTAATACCAACTTCGAAGCGTTTTGCAACTTCTTCTGGAACTGTGAATTCTGGATATCCCCAACCATAAGATTTTTTAGCGTAAGCAATTCCGTCAACACCAAGAGGTGCACCGTGAACAGCTGATGTACCTTGTTTTTCGGCACCAAAACCAATGATTGTTTTAACTTCAATGATAGATGGTTTTTCTGTTTCAGCTTTTGCTTCTTCGATAGCTTTAGCAATTGCTTCAAGGTCGTTACCATCTTTAACTAGAATATGTTGCCAACCGTAAGCTTCAAATTTACCTTTGATATCTTCTGTGAAAGCTTTTGATGTTGGACCATCAAGTGAGATGTCATTTGAATCATAAAGAAGAACCAATTTACCAAGTTTTAAGTGACCAGCAAGACTAGCTGCTTCTTGGCTGACACCTTCCATCAAGCATCCATCACCATGCAAAGCGTATGTGTAGTGGTCAACAATATCGAAACCAGGTTTGTTGAATTTTGCAGCTAAGTGAGCTTCTGCCATTGCCATACCAACAGCATTAGCAATACCTTGACCAAGAGGTCCAGTTGTTGCTTCAACACCATCTGTGTGGTTTACTTCTGGGTGACCTGGTGTTTTTGAACCCCATTGACGGAAGTTTTTCAAATCATCAATAGCCACATCATAACCTGATAGGTGAAGAAGACTATATAAAAGTGCAGAACCGTGACCTGCAGATAGTACGAAACGATCTCGGTTAGACCAAGAGCGGCTTGTTTTTGGATTAACGTTCATTACATGATTCCAAAGAACATAAGCCATAGGTGCAGCTCCCATTGGAAGACCTGGGTGACCAGAATTGGCTGCCTGAATGGCATCAATTGAGAGCGTGCGGACAGTGTTAACTGCCAATTGATCAATAGCATCAAATGTCATGAGTGAAACCTTTCTGTTTTTAAGGACTTAAAGTATTATTGTTCGGATTCTATTATAACATAAAATACTTGACTTTTTAAATTAAATTGTTATTTGGTTTTTTGTAAACATTTTCCTAAACAATAAAGCCCAGCATTTATAGCTGAGCTTTATGTTTTTTATGAATTTGGATCGTCAAGGCTGCGACCATGCAAACCACGTTCGCGTTGCAATTGACGGAGTTTTTCAGGAGTTACATCATTTCCTTTTTCATCGACAATTTTAATACCTGCGATGTGGTGAAGAAGTGAATGACGATACCCTTCGATATACTCTTTACGCAATTTTGCTTGTTCAACTTTTTCAGCACCAGTCAAGCCAACTGTTTTTTTCTTACGTGCAAGTTCGTTAATACGTTGAATCTTTTTTTCATTCATGAGTAAGACTCACCAAACGTTCAAATAATATTTGAAACGTTATTCCTTTCTATAATTTACCAAAACTTCTCATAAAGTCTGATATAAGTCAGAAATCTACTCAAAGAGTAGATTTCTTAAGCTTATTTGGTATTCAATTTGTTAAATGCGGCAACGCTGCTTGCTTTTGCTGTCAATTCAGCAAGGATAGCTAAGCGATTGTTTTTAACAGCTTCATTATCTACCATAACCATTGTATTGTCAAAGAATTTGTCAATAACTGAACTTAGGGCAAATAATTGTGCCAATTTATCGCTAGCAGAACCAGCCAAGTTTAAATCTGCTGCAGCTTGTGCTAAAGCTTTTTCTTCGTCATTTTCAAACAAGCTTGCATCAACTGCTACACCTGCTTGTGCTTTTTCAGCAAGGTTGAAGACACGTGAAAGACTTTCAACAGCTGCTTTGTAACCATCTGCTTTGCTTGCTTCAACTAAAGCATCAGCAGCTTCAAGCATTTCAGCAACAACAAAGTTTGAACCAGCAAGGACTGCTTCTTTAATGTCTTTAGAAACAGATTTGCTCATCATTTTTTCAACACGAGCACGGATGAAGTCCATAACTTCTGCTTTGTGTTCATAAGTCAAGCTGTCAAATGACAAAGCGTACAAGTTATCAATCAATTCGTCCATTGGAATTTTCAATCCAAACGCATCCATGATACGAACCACACCAGCTGTCGCACGACGAAGAGCGTATGGGTCGTTTGAACCTGATGGAATCAAACCAACTGAGAAGAATGACAAGATTGTATCCAATTTATCAGCAAGTGCCAAAAGTGCACCAACTTTAGTTTCTGGAAGGTCACCATCAGCTGAATTTGGAAGATAGTGTTCACGAATAGCTGTAGCTACCGCTGCATCTTCACCAGCAAGAAGAGCATATTTTTCACCCATAATACCTTGCAATTCGTCAAATTCACCAACCATACCAGTCAATAGGTCAAATTTGTAGATTTCAGCAGCGCGTGCAAGTGCTTTGCTTTCTTCATCAGAAGCACCAGCTTTTTCAGCAAGGTAAGCAGCAATCACTTTGCTACGGCTCATGTGTTCTGAAAGTGAACCAATTTTTTCGTGGAATGTAACGTTGTCAAGTTTAGCAACAAGGTCAGCAATTTTAAGTTTTTGGTCTTCACGCCAGAAGAATTCTCCATCTTCCAAACGAGCAACAAGAACTTTTTCATTACCTTTGATTACGTTTTCGATGTGTTTTTCGTTACCGTTACGAACTGAGATGAAGTTTGGCATCAAGTTGCCATCAAGGTCACGAACAACGAAGTAACGTTGGTGGTTTTTCATTGAAGTAACAAGTACTTCTTCTGGAACTTCAAGATATTTAGTATCGAAGCTACCCATGAAAGCAGTTGGGTATTCAACCAAGTTAAGAACTTCGTTAAGCAATTCGTCATCGATTTCAACACGAACGTTTTCAGCTTTTTCGATAGCTTTGATTTGGTTAACAATCATGTCTTGACGTTCTTTAGCATCTGCGATAACAAAGACTTTACGCAAATCTTCTTCGTACGAATCAGCGCTAGCAATTTCTGTTTCATGACCAAGGAAACGGTGACCACGGCTCACACGACCTGAGTGAATGTCTAAGAAATCAAGGTCAAGAGCTTCATCGTCAAGAAGGACAGTCAATGTGTGAACTGGACGGATATATTCAAATGTGTTGTTTGCCCAGTGCATGTTTACTGGGAAAGTCATTGATGACAAGATTTCTGGAATGTCTACAAGAACTTCTTTAGCAGCTTTCCCTGCTTCATGTTTTGTAACGTAAACATATTCTTCACCTTTGACTTCACGGAATTCGATATCATCAGTTGTAAGACCTTTACCACGAACAAAACCTTGAGCAGCTTTTGTAAAGTTACCATCAGCGTCCAAAGCGATTTTTTTAGAAGGACCTTTGAAATCTTCTGTCAAATCAGTTTGAGCATCAGCAAGACCAAGAACACGTACAGCCAAACGACGTGGAGTTGAGAAAGTTTGAATGCCTTCAAATGCCAAGCGTTTTTCTTTCAAAAATGCTGCCATGCGGTCACCAAGTTGTTTTTCACTTGGAGTAACAACGTAAGCTGGTAATTCTTCTAAACCAAGTTCTACAAGTAAATTTTTAGCCATTATTCAGCATCCTCCTTCAAAAGTTTTTCACGTGTTGCTTCGTCAAGTAGTGGGTAACCTAGACGTTTACGTTCAGCAACAAATGTTTTCGCAACGACACGAGCCAAGTTACGGATACGAGCAATGTAACCTGCACGTTCTGTTACAGAAACTGCACCACGCGCATCAAGTAAGTTGAATGTGTGTGAACATTTCAAAACGTAGTCGTATGCTGGGTGAACCAAGTTTTCTTCCAAGCAACGTTTTGCTTCTGTTTCAAATTTTTCAAAGTTTTCAAGAAGCATATCTTGGTTAGAAATTTCAAATGAGTATTTTGAATGTTCAAATTCTGGTTGAAGGAAGATTTCCCCGTATTTAACACCTGGAGCCCATTCAATGTCATAAACAGAATCAACTTCTTGGATGTAAGATGCCAAACGTTCAAGGCCGTAAGTAACTTCTGATGTTACAGGACCAGTTTGCAAACCACCAACTTGTTGGAAGTAAGTGAATTGAGTGATTTCCATACCGTCAAGCCAAACTTCCCAACCAAGACCAGCTGAACCAGTTGATGGGTTTTCCCAGTTATCTTCAACGAAACGAATATCGTGTTCCAAAGTGTTGATTCCCAAACGTTCCAATGATTCAAGGTAAAGTTCTTGAATATTTGATGGAGATGGTTTCATAACAACTTGGAATTGGTGGTGTTGGTAAAGACGGTTAGGGTTTTCACCGTAACGACCATCGGCTGGACGACGTGATGGTTCTACGTAAGCTGCATTCCATGGTTCTGGACCAATAGCACGAAGGAATGTGTAAGGGCTCATTGTACCAGCACCTTTTTCATTATCGTAAGCTTGCATTAACATACAACCTTGGTCATTCCAAAATTGTTGCAAAGTCAAAATAATCTCTTGGAAAGTCAATTTTTTAGACATACATCTACTCCTTATTTTTTTAACTTAGTTTGGCGAAGTATCATCTGGAATCAGACGTTTCCATAATAAAAGAACCGCCAACACACCCATATGATACCTCATAAGGGGCGTTAAAACGCGGTTCCACCCTATTTTATTACTTCATTTATCTGATTTTAACTTAGACTAGCTAAGCGAAAGCGCCAGCGACTCATTTCAGTTTCATCCGACTTCCACCACCTCGGACTCGCTAAGAAACACCATGAGGCCCTCTCTCTTCACCAGTTATTTTAGCACAAATGTATTTGAGTGTCTAGTAAATATCAAAAAAGCTGAATCTACTACTGTAAATCCAACTTTTTGTATCTTCTAAGCTTTCCAAGCTTCTTGTCCGCCAAGATAAGTTGCTCGCAAATCAAGATCCTTATCTAAGACAATGAAGTCTGCTAAACGACCTTTTTTAATTTGTCCACATTTATCATCAATCCCAACAGAAATTGCTGCTGTGAGACTTGCCATATTAATAGCTTGCGCTTTTGAAGCAATTCCCCAATTAACCACATTTTTAACGGCATCTTTCAACTGAAGAATTGATCCAGCGAGTGCTCCATTTGATTTCAAACGAGCAGTTCCTTTTTCAACAGTTACAGGAAATTCTCCAAGCATATAGTCACCATCTTTAAGACCACCAGCACTCATACAGTCTGTAATCAGAACCACATGTTCATGATCTTTTTGATGCATCAAAATGTCACAAGCTGACGGATGAACATGGTGCCCATCACAAATCAACTCAGCATAAGTATTTGGTAATTCGTAAACCGCTCCAACCATACCAGGTTCACGGTGATTAAGTCCACGCATACCATTATAGGCATGCACCCAGACAGAAGCCCCTGCTTCCACTGCTTTTGCTGCTTGATTATATGTCGCATCAGAGTGCCCAAGTGCCACAATCACATTTTTGTCATTAGCATAAGAAATAAAGTCTTCCACTTCATCTCGTTCAGGAGCTAGAGCGATTTTTTTCAAAAGTCCTTTTGAGCTGTCCAACCATTGATCAAGTTCAGTAATTGAAGGATTTTTCATATAAGAAGGATTTTGAGCACCTTTATATTTTTCAGTAAAATAAGGTCCCTCAAAGAAAAGTCCTTGAATGCGTGCTCCTTTTTCTTGACCTGCAACATCTGCTGCTGTGCGACAAATATCGTCAAGCGTATCAAATGAAGCCGTCAAGGCTGTCGGTAAGAAACTTGTCACACCAGCACCTAAAAGAGCTTCACTCATTGTTTCAAAAGCTTCGTGAGTGTTATCCATAACATCAAGCCCAGCAAAGCCATGAATGTGTGTATCAACTAAACCAGGCGCCACACTAAAACCTGAATAATCTATAATTTCTGCGCCATGTGGTGCTTCTTCTTGCCAATCACCGAAGTGACCATTTTCAATAGCAAGATAACCAGCACCTTTTACATGGTAAGGATAGTAAAATTCATCTGCTTTTATGTATTTTGTCATTTGAATTGCCTCCATGACTACATTATAAAATAAAAGCGCTTTTTTGTAAATGGTATATACCAAATTTATACCAATTCAAAATTGGTATTAAAAAATACCTTTGAGAAATTTCTCAAAGGTATTAGATTTATGATTAAATTTGATTTTCAAGAACTTTTTCAACCAAGTTTAAAGCGTGGTCGGTAATACGTGTACATGGTGTAATAAGATCGATAAAGTTAACACCAGCAAGTGGCGTACATTCACCATTGTTCATACGTTTAATATGATTTTTACGAATGCGACGTTCCAAATGTGCGATTTCTTTATGACGATCAACCAACTCGTTTGCTAGCGGTAGGTCATTATCAATGACAACTTTAAGTGAATCAAGAATCATGCGATGTGTTTCGTGATATAGGTTGTCAATTTCTTTAACAGCAGCTTGTGAGAAAGTGATGTCTTTTGAAATATTATGTTCCATCAAATGAACCAAGCTGATACTGTGGTCACCAATACGTTCAAGGTCACGTGATGAATCAAGAACACTTGATAAAATTTCACTTTCGTGTTGACTTAATTGTTCACTTGAAAGATCAATCAAATATTTTGTCAATTCTTCATCGACATTATTGATAGTGTCCTCAAATTTTTGTGTCTTTTCAGCATATTTTTCATTTCTTGTTTCCACAAACAAGAAAGCTGCTTCAAAGGCTTGAGTCGCAAAGGCACCTAAGTGAATCAATTGTTTTTTGGCATTCCCAAGGGCAATAGCTGGCGCTTGTTTAAGAATAATCTTATCAAGATAAATAGCTTTGTACTTAGTAGCTTCATCTTCACCAGGAATTAATTTTGTAACTACAAATGCCAAAGTTCCAATGAATGGGAAGAGCAAAATGGTATTTGTAATGTTAAAAGTACCATGTGCAAAAGCAACTGTCATCGCTGGAGTCAATTTAAAGTGAAGTTCCATCCACTGCATTAAGCTAGTAAACGGCACCAATAGAACCATAAACAAGACAGTTCCGATAACATTGAAAAGTACGTGCGCTCCTGCAACTCGTTTTGCTGCAACATTAGATCCGATTGCTGCAAGCACGGCTGTAATACAAGTACCGATATTACTTCCTAGAAGAATTGGAATTGACCCTTGAAGATCAAGAAGATGCCCTGCATACAATCCTTGCAAAATCCCGATAATGGCGGCTGATGATTGGATAAGCATGGTCAAGCCAGTCCCAATCAAAACACCCATAACTGGTTTATCACCTAGAGTCGCTAAATAATCCTGAAAGGCTGGAACAGATTTTAATGGAGCCATCGCATCACCCATAATGTTTAGTGAGAAGAAAATTCCTCCAACACCAAAAATGATACGTCCAATATTGTTTAAACGTCGATTTGACGTAAAGAACAACAAAGCAGCACCGATAAAAATCATCGGAAGGGCATAATCACCCAAATTAAAACCAATCAGAAAAGACGTAACAGTCGTCCCGATATTGGCTCCCATGACAATACCAATCGCTTGTCTCAAGGTTAACAGTCCTGCTGATACCAAACCAACAGTAATAACTGTTACCCCTGAACTTGATTGGATTAGAGCTGACATGGCTAAACCAACAAGAATTCCTAAGAAAGGATTACTCGTATATTTGTCGATATAAAAACGAAGTCTATCTCCTGCTGCTTGTTGCAGACCGTCTCCCATGTATTTAATACTAAAGAGAAAGAGTCCTAGACCTCCAAAAAAACCAAAAGCAATTTCTTGCCAATTTACTGACACAGTCTTATCCTCAAATACTATAATTTTACCGAGAAAAAACCCGATACTTCCATTTTAATGTATTCAACGTAAACAGACAAGTATTTTTTTAAGCTTTTTCTAAATTGATAACGATTTGAAACAATCTCTTTCTTTTAAGAAGGCTAGTCCAAAACTATTTTTCAAATTTTTTATATGCTTAAATGATAAAAAACTAAAAATTCGAGGAGTTTTTAGGAAAAAGATTAATGCGCTGCCATTTATATGTTATAATAGGAAAAGACGCTGTGTCTCAATAAATACTACTAATCTAGTCTACTTTTCAGTGTGATGGCGACTTCATCATTACATAATATTAAATAATTCAAAAAAAGGAGCTCTCATGAAAGCAACAAAAAGTGAAGTTACTTATTTTATTCTAAGCATTATTTTAATTGCCCTAGCAGGCGGAATTTACTTTATCTTTGGAAACACACATACAAGCACATCAAGTTCACAACCTAAGACATCAATTAGCTCTACTTCTAGCCAAACTGATTTAGAAGCTAACGCACAAGCACTCCTAGCCGAAGCTCAAGCTAATCCATCAGCCGAAGCCATTTCTAATGCACAAGAAGCTATTAATAAACTTTCTGACGAAGCTAAAAAGACTGATTTGCAATCACAATTAGATGCTGTTTCTGCAGAGCTTACTAATAGAAATAACGCAGAATCTGCTGTCGCAACTGCAGAATCTGAACAAACAAGCCAAAATGTTGAGGCAGCCCAAGCTGCAATCGACGCCGTAGGTGACCAAACAACTAAAGATCAGCTTCAAGCACGTCTTGATGCTGTTTCTAATGCTATTGCAGCTGCTGTTAACAAAACTGAAGATACAACAGCAGCATCAGATAGCTCAGACAACTCAGACAGTTCTACTATTAATCCAAATAACACAACTCGAACTCCTTCTTCAGTTGTAACTGATGGTAATTACACTTATTACAGCTATTAATGATGTCGATTGGATTTATTTTTTCTGCGATTGGTGCGACATGTTTAGCAGCCGCATCTTTTGCTAAAACTAAAAAACACATGTTAACTTGGCAATTATCGGATTACTTCTTCACGATGATTGCTAATTTTTTACTTGGCGGCTACACAGGAGCCATTTCTATTAGTGTATCAATCATACGAAATACACTTATGATTAAAAATTGGGACTCAATCTACTCAACCATCCTTTTGGTGATAATACAGATTTCAGCTGGAACTTACTTTAATAACCTTGGTTTAATTGGACTACTTCCGTTAATTTCCTCGGTATCATATACTATCGTTTCCTTTGCAACTGATAAGGTGCAGTGGCTACGCTGGGTTACTGTTGAAAATATGATACTTTGGGCATTTTATGACTTCACTATTAAAGCTTACCCTGCTTTAGTTATGGATGTTTTCATTACAATCACCACATTGATTGCTATTGCTAAATATAGTTCCTTTAATCAAACGAAAAAAGAGCATGAGTGATACTCATGCTCTTTTATATTGACTTACACTGTTTCGTACCCTAATAAAATACCACCGTCTTCTCCGTAGAAACTACATAGACCTGATGCAGGTACGCATGTGACATCAGCTTGTGGGTATTTTTCTCTAATTTTTTCAGTCAATTGCTGACATGCTTTTTCGTTATTGGCATGGGCAATCATAACTTTACCACCTTGATAGCCTTCTTTGAGCATTTCATCGATAGTTGCTTGAACAGCTTTTTTCTGTCCACGCGCTTTGTGAAGAAGTTCCAACTTACCTTCATCGCTTGCTTTACCAACCATACGAATGTTCAAAAGCCCAACAACTTTTCCGACAAGTTTACTCAAGCGACCATTTTTAACAAGATTATCCACACGAGCAAGGACAAAAAGGAGTCTTGTTTTAGCTTGGTAAGCTGTAATTGCCTCAACCACTTCGTCAAAACTTAGTCCTTTTGCAATCAAGCGGCTCAATTCAAGAACAATCAAATCGATTTCACCACCTGCTGACAAAGAATCAATAACGTGAACATTCACATTTGGGTGTTCTTCTAAAAGCATATGTTTTGCAACTTGGGCACTATTTTGGCTTCCTGAAAGATTACCAGTGATTGTGATAGCAATAACATTTTCAGCACCTTGATAGGCTTGTAAGAAAGCATCTGGGCTTGGGCAACTTGATTTTGATGAAACTGGGCTTTCGTACATCGTTTTCATCATATTAGCAACATCTAAGCCTTCATCATCTACAAAGATTTCTGAACCGATTTGAATTGTAAGTGGGACATTTTGGTATTCAACATGTTCAGCAAGTCCTTCAATTTGTCGAATATCACATCCAGAATCTGTAACAATTTTCCAAGTCATATCTATATCCTCCAATCCATTGAGAGTAAAATTTATTTGACAAACAAAGTATTTTCACCTAAAATTATATCATTAATGCCCTTACATTAGCCATTAAAAACAATCAGATGTCACAAGTACGAGGTTTTTGTCATGACGGAAAAGACAATTTCAAAAAATTCCTTGCAAAATTTAAAAGTTTCAAATAAGGAATCACGAAAATTGACTCGTGAGTCCCTTGAAACAGCACTTTTGCTACTTCTTGAAAAGAAAACCTTGGACCAAATTACTATCTCAGAACTTGTTGCAAAAGCAGGAGTCTCACGCAACGCCTTCTACCGTAATTACAAATCAAAAGAAGCTATATTAGAGTCAATTCTAACCCAAATCGTTCGACGAATTTTTCGTGGTCTCAAAGCATTTGATTTGAAAAGTCAACTCTCCCAAGCTTGGCTTTTCATTTTGAACGAAGCTAAAAAAGAGGCACAAGTCCTTTGTACCATCTTTGAACAACACCTTGAAAAACTCTTGACAGGAATTGTCTCTAAACGCTTAAAAGCTTATCAAAGGTTCAAGAAAAAACGTAACTCAAACTACACTAACTCATTTTGGAGCAATGCCATTATCTCAGTTCTATCTAATTGGGTGGCTGATGATATGCGCACACCTGCTGAAGAAGTTGCAGCAATTGGTTTACCGCTTTTCTTATAAGAAGACAAAATCCGACCAAACTGGTCGGATTTTTTATTTATTCAACACATAATCATAAATGGCTTTTGCAACGCCGGCTTCATTATTAGTTGTTGTTTCATAGCGACAAATTGCTTTGACTTCGTCAGTCGCATTTCCCATAGCAACGCTGTGATCAGCGAATTCTAACATTTCAAGGTCATTAGCCGCATCACCAAGTGCCATAACTTCTGCTTGTGACAAGCCAAGTTTTTCTGCCAAAGCTTTAAGCGCTGTTGCTTTTGTATAGCCTTTAGGCATTGCTTCAAAGATGTATTCTTGGCTACGAACGACACTAAAATCTTTTGCCAACTCTTCTTCTTTTGCTGCTTGGAAAGGATCGAGCTGTGGCGCTTTTGCCATGTACATAGCTTGGAAAATAGTTTCATCAAGTGCTTTCATCTCATCCAAACTTTTAGCAATAGCTGTGTCAAAAACAAGACTTGCATCGTATTGAACCAATTCTGGAACTTCGCTACCTACAGCATAATAATGCTTTTCACCAGTCAAAGTTAGACACACATCAGGATAGTCAGCAATAGCTTCGTTCAACGTATCAAGTTCTTCATTTGTGACTTGAGCATGAAAAACAAGTTCCCAATTTTTTGTATTGTAAATTGTGCAACCATTATTCATGATGATATATTCTTCATCATCTAAGCCCAATTTTTCAAAAAATGGAAGAATACCTGATTTTGGACGTCCTGTACAAAGCACGATTTTTACGCCAGCTTTTGCTGCTGCTTGAATCGCTTTTACATTTTCTTCAGGAATTTTTTTATCAGAATTGAGCAATGTTCCGTCTAAATCGATTGCAATTAATTTAATCATTTTTAGTGACCTTCCGTTTTATTTTTGGCAAATGCCACTGACGCCAGTAGCCTATCATACGTAAGATTGTCAGAACTAAAACGAGCAAATAATAGCCTGGATCATTATGGACGATTTTAAAGAAAATGGCTAGCGCTGCTACAATAGACCAACCTGCATAGACTTCACTACGCAAAACACTTGGTTTTCGACCAGCTAAAATGTCACGAACAATACCACCACCAGCACCAGTCAGAACTGCTGCAACAATCACAGCACTCAAAGGCTGATGAAGTTTTACAGCATACATGGCTCCTTGAACACTAAATGCTGCAAGACCTATCGCATCTGTCAAAACTTCTGCCTTTTTCCAACCTTTGTGGGTAATGATATTTGGAAAAATCATGATAAATAGCATTGCTGCGAGCGCAAAATAAAAGCACTGACTTTGTGACCAAAGAGCGCTAATCGGCAGACCAATCAAAAGATTACGAATGGCACCGCCTCCAAAAGCTGTCACAAAACCTAAGATAAAAATCCCAAGTATATCAAAGTCTTCATCCATCGCAACAATTGCTCCAGAAAGTGCAAAAGCGATAGATCCTATGATACTTAATAAATCCCAAACATTCACTGTCATTTTTATTCCACACTAATTTTTTTCTTACTAGACTAGTTTATCATTTTTGGGCAAACAAAAAAACAGAGCAAGCTCTGTTTTTCAAAAATTTCCCAAAATCATTTATTTGATTTCTTGACCAAGTGTGAATTTTGTCCCTTTAAGAGCACGTTTTAGGAGAAATTTAAAAGGTCGACCTGTGATGGTTGCTTGTTTTTTTTCCAAATCAACTTTAACAGCTTTAACACCTGGAACAGCTGACAATTTTTCAGTCACTTTTGTGACACAACCTTGGCATTTCATACCTGTAACTTCATATGTTTTTTCCATGAGAAACTCCTTTATTTTAGTTTAATATATTTCAAGCGAAGAGCGTTTAATACAACAGAAACTGAGCTAAATCCCATAGCAAGTCCCGCAATCATCGGATTGAGTAAAGGTCCACCAAAAAGATACAAGACTCCCATCGCAACTGGAATAGCTAGAATGTTGTAGATAAATGCCCAGAAAAGATTTTCTTTAACTACTTTTATCGTCAAACGGCTGATGTTTAGAGCCTTGAGAACATCAGAAATTTCTGGTTTCATCAAAATAATATCAGCGGATTCAATGGCAATGTCAGTTCCTGAACCTACCGCAATCCCAATATCAGCTACTGCTAATGCTGGCGCATCGTTAATCCCGTCACCAACCATCGCAACCACTTTTCCTTGGCTCTGCAAATTCCTGATAGCTTGCGTTTTTTGGTCTGGAAGGACTTCGCTAATGACTGTTTTGATACCTGCTTGTTTGGCAATAGCTTGCGCTGTTTTGTTATTATCCCCTGTTAACAAAACCACATCAATGCCCTTGTTTTGTAATTTTGAGACGGTCTCTTTACTGTCTACTTTTAACAAATCCGCCACGGTTATCACACCTAGCAGTTGGTGATTTGCCGAAATGTAAATTGGAGTCTGACCTTTTTGTGTCGCAGCCAGCACTGCAGCCTCACTCGCACCCAAGTCAACCTGCAACTCTTCCATCAATCTGCGATTACCAATATAGAAAGTCTGCCCAGCTAAATCACCTTGCAATCCTCGTCCTGTTAAAGAAGTGAAATTCTCAACTTCTGAAAAAGCAAGTTTTTCAGCGACTGCTTTTTCCACAATAGCCTGGCTAAGTGGATGCTCAGAATATTTTTCAACGGAAACAACCTTGCTAAGTAGAGAGTTTTCATCATCATGATAAGAGATAATATCAACGACTTGTGGTTTTCCTTGGGTGATAGTTCCTGTCTTATCAAAAACCATGGTGTCAATGTGATGTGCATTTTCCAAAACGTCACCACGTTTGTAGAGGATGCCATTTTCAGCACCACGTCCTGTTCCAACCATAATGGCTGTTGGTGTGGCAAGACCAAGTGCACAAGGACAGGCAATAACGAGTACCGCAATAGCAACTTGGAGAGCGAAAACAAAACTTTCCCCCATGACAAAATACCAAAAAGCAAACGTAACTAGCGCAATCGTAATCACAATGGGAACAAAGACACCCGCGACTCTATCAGCGATTTTTGCAATTGGCGCTTTGGTCTGTTGTGCATCTTCTACCAATTTGATGATTTGAGCTAGAAGCGTCTCATCGCCGACTTTTTCAGCCTGAATCGTCAGAAAACCTTGACCATTAATTGAAGCACCAAACACCTTGTCATCAACTACTTTCTCGACTGGAATGCTTTCACCAGTCAACATCGATTCATCAATAGCTGAATGTCCTGAAACCACACGACCATCGACTGGGATTTTTTCACCAGGTTTTACCAGAAGGATATCGCCAATAACCACATTCTCAATTGGGACTGATTCTTCTACACCGTCTCGAATGACTGTTGCAGATTTAGCGGACAATTTCACTAATTTTTGAATAGCATCAGACGTGCGACCTTTTGATAAAGTTTCAAAATACTTTCCAAGCGTAATCAAGGTTAAAATCACTGCGACTGATTCAAAATACAACATGTGCACATGATGAACATGCCCAAGGATAATATGATAAACTCCGTAAAGGCTATAAACAAAGGCAGCACTAGTTGCCAAAGCCACTAAAGAATCCATATTAGGATGCCCTTTTATCAATGAACGAAATCCATTGACATAAAAGCGACGACCAGAATACATAACCGGCAGAGTCAAAACTAGCTGAACAAAAGCAAAAACGAGCGGATGACTATCCATGCTCACAACGTCTGGTACCCACAGTCCCATCATGCTTCCCATTGACAGATATAAAAGCGGTACTGCAAACAAGGCTGACAAAAGAAATTTATGCCACATATTTTGAGTAGCTTCGCTCTGGCGCTCAGACTGACTTTTTGCGGTCGTAGGATCAAAAACACTTGCTCCATATCCAGCATCAATAACTGCTTTTTCAATCTCCTCTTCGCTGACTAAGTCAGGATTATACCGAACAGTCATTTTCTCGGTTGTCAGATTAACAACTGCTGAATCAACATTATCTATTTTATTGACAGCATTTTCGACAGTCACAGCACAGGCTGCACAAGTCATACCGTCAATGACAAAGACTTCTTCTTTTTCCATAAGACACCTTCCTGTCTAAATATCACAAACTAACCATTAGAGTTCTAGATGTTCTTTACAGCGACATTGTCCAGGAATACAGTTACAAGGTACTTTATCTACAGTTTCTTCTCTTTTAGACAATAGCAGAGCTTGCAAGTCATCAACATCAGAATCAGTCATTGGAACTTCTTTTAACAAGTGTTTCAAAATAGCCACGTGCTTGCGCTGACAAAACTTTGAAAATAAATCATCTGCTTGCTGGTTCATGGCTTCCTGCTCAGAGACCTTACTTGAGTAAAGAAATCCTTTTCCGAGTTTTTGTCGTGTTAAAAATCCTTTATCTACTAGACGTTTTAAAAGCGTCTTAATGGTTGAAGCTGTCCAATCATTTTTTTCACCCAAAATGGCAAGAATCTGACTACTCGTTGTTTCCTCTTTCGTCCAAACCACTCGCATGATTTCCCATTCTGCTTTTGAAATTGACATCTTATTCCTTTCTAAAACCTTTTAGTTTACATTTGTAAATCCATTATAATTTTATCGTCTACATTTGTCAACAAAAACAGAGCACTTCGGTGCTCTGTAAAAAATTTAGATAGAAATTTTTAAGCAAGGCCATTTTTCTTGCCAATTTTTCTTTTTTAATCGCTCACGATAAACACGCATCCGCTCGCTATCATCCAAAAAATGAGGTGTTGGCTGAACAATAAAATCAAGAATATCCTCATCGCCATATGGCAAATAAAGTTCAAGTTCATCATCTTGTAGTCTTGCAGCAATTGCTGTGCAACGTTCTGGATACTTGCTAACTGCATCTCTTGCACTTTGATAGGGAGCCGTGTGAGGACTATGCTGGTGCATGAGAACTTGATTTTTAACTTCCCATTGATAATTGGGATAATTTGCTTGCAGCTGCTCTTGAATAACTTGAGTCTTCTCATAAGTTACCTCAGGGTCAAAAAAGACAACATCAATGTCACTTGCATCTGATAGACCTGGCTTTCCTGATAAGACATTCCAAATATAATTTCGCAAAGTCCCTGCTGCTAACCAAGCGTCCTTCAACTTAAGCTCTGCTATTACTTTTAAAATCCCTACAAGCTCATCATCTTTTAAAAAGAGTGCCTCAATGTCCATAAATCTCTCCCTTATTTTAAAAATGCCTCAAGCTCTTTTAAGTTGTTAACAAAAATTGCATTGTCACGAACTTCTTGACTGATAAAATCAGCTGATACCATTTTGTCAAATAGCTCAATCAAAGGATTATAATAGCCGTTGATATTTAGAAAAAGGCAAGGTTTGTGATGCAGTCCAACACGCGCCCAAGAAAATGCCTGAACAATCTCCTCAAGTGTGCCAGGTCCACCTGGCAAAGCCATCAAGGCATCTCCCTCATCCATCAACAGTCGCTTACGCTCATCCAGGTCAGACACTAAAGTTAACTCAGTCAAGTGCAGGTGCGCTTTTTCACGTTTTTGAAAATCAAGCGGAATAATCCCATACACCTCACCACCATCAGCTAAAACTGTGTCAGCAAGACAACCCATCAAACCATCCTTACTTCCACCATAAACCAATTGATGTTTTTGACTTACCAACCAGTGACCTAGTTTTACAACCACTTCCTTATAAATCGGATCATTTCCAAAACTTGAACCTAAATAAACTGTAATTTTCATAATCTCTTCATACCTCGCTAAATTAGTTTCATTATAGCACAAAAAAAGCCCGCCTGTGGCAGACATTCTTTACTTTATATTTCTAATAGGAATTACAACCATAGTCTGAAAAAGTTTCCGCTCACGATTAAGTTGTATATTGAAAAATCCATTTAACTTACTAACTCTCTGATTTATACTTTTTATACCAACACCATACCTACCAGCTTTTTTAGAGGAAGGCATGTAGTCATAGTTAATTTTTAAATTAGTATTCTCCACTGGATTAGTGACTTTAATAACTAATTTTTCATTTTTAAAGCGTAAAATAATTTTGATTGGCTCATCCAAATGATTTCGACAAACTTCTTCCATTGCATTGTCTAAAATGTTACCCAAAATAGCACAAATATCAACTGCAAACGAAGTTAAATCTAAATTGTATGGAACCTGCAAGTCTAAATCATAAATAATATTTTTACGTTTCATCTCATCTATTTTTTGATTCAAAACTGCATCAATTGGTAAGCAACCTGTAATTTTACGTTTTAAAAAATCCTGATTAAGAATATCTCTCGTTATTTTCTTTATATTTTGATAATCTTGTTTATCAGCATAAAATGCTAGTGAAGAAATAATATTTTTTAAATCATGTCTCAAAGTAGCAACTTTCTCTTCTTGTTCAAGTAGTTCAGCAGCATAATTACTTGTTTTTAGACTTAATTGACTTTCACTAATCTCCTGACTTTTTTCACTTAAATAATTGTACAGTACAAGAATTATTATATTAATAATGAATAAACTACCATAGAATAGAAGTCCTTGAATAAAGGAAAGTTTAAAATTTTCTAGTGATAATAGGATTGAAATAATCGGAGTTATTGTCAAAATAATGTATTCAACCTTGTTTAGGCCAGTAAGATTATTGATTTTAAATTGCCTAAGTCCTAAAATTACACACAAAAATATCAGCGATATCAAAAGATGAAATATAAAGAAAAAGAGCAACTGATTTGATATAGTATATCGAAATATCAAAGCTAATATCTTCTCTTGAATGACTAAAAAGAACAGCAAAAAGAAATAATGAAATAATTTTTTAAACAGAGATCCCGTTAAAAAATGAACAATAATAAAAAGTGTTAAAAAAAGTGATAGGTATTTAAAACTAATGACGTTCACTTGATTGAGCGTAATACTCATTCTCCCTACTAAGTATATAAAGAAAATCACAAAATAAAATTTAGGATAAGAAATACTTAAAACAAAAAACTGTTTTAAATATAAACAAATAACAAAAGATTGAAAAATAAACAAGGAAAGAAGCTCAACTAAAGTCATCATCGAACTCATATACCAAAATTCCTTTCGATAAATTGATTGTATAAAAATCTTACTGTTTTTCTTCGACTACGGCTGACACTAACATTTTTACCATTTATTAAGGTAATTACATTTTGGCTAAAAGTAGCGATATAATGCATATTCACAATTGTGCCGCTGTTTACCTTTACAAAATTAGAATCTGGTAGCTGTTCTTCAATAAGAGAAATCTTACCGTAAAAAGAAATATCTTCTTTGTTATTTAATTCAACGTGTATTTTCCTACCAAATTCAGAGTACAGCATCAAAATTTCATCAGTTCTTATTTGAAAATGTCTTGAACCAACATTATAAAACAAATAATTCTTTCTTGTCGCTAACTCAACAAGCGCAGATTTTAAAACCTCCTGTAATTTTTTATCTGCAACAGGTTTAATAAGATATCTGAACGGAGAGACTTCAAAACTTTCTAATGTATATTGCTCATAACTGGTCACATAGATGAGTATAAAATCCTTATCCACCTTTCTCAGAATCCGAGCTGTTTCGATTCCATTAAGTTCTTGCATCTCAATGTCTAAAAAAACAATCTGATACTCAGTAGACTGATTTAAGACTGATTTTATTAACCTTTCACCTTTACCATAACTATCAATTTCACACTGAATATCAGCATCATTAAAATACTCTGAAAGTCGTGATTCCAAACTGTTTACTTGAGATACTTCATTGTCACAAATTGCAATTTTATACATTTTCATCACCTTTTATGTTCTCAATTATAGCACTTAGAAACCTTTGCTTTCAAATTCTTTTATTGTTAATACCAAAAATAAATAACTTAATACTATATTACTTAAAGATTGAAAAATAACTAAGCCAATAGAAAATTTATAATCTGATACAATGAAAAAATAGCCTGGAACAAAAAATGCAATAGCATTAATATAACAAAATAATTGGCAAATAATATAAACCCCAAAACTAATAAAAGCTGATACAATTGCAGAATAGTGTAATGATAAATAAAATGCAACACTAATCAAAAAGATAATAAAAAGTAAATTGATAATACTAACTACCACAGACTCTATATTTCCTTTTGTAAATTCTAAATAATTATCAAAACCATATCTACTTTTAGCGATAAATACAATATAGACAATTGATGACACCATAACATTGACCAAATATAAAAACAATATTGACAGGTTTGCAGTTATATATTTTGCAACAATCAGAGATTTTCTTTTAAAAACTCTATTAATTTCTAATAAGATTTGACCACCTTGGATTTCCCCACCTAAAATAAAGGAAGAATTGTAAAGTATTAAAAGAAGTGGAATTGCTAACATTAGTAGAAAAATCCACATAGTTGTAACAAATGTTATTAAATCTAATCTCGCACCTATCGAAATAAAATTCCAATGAAAGAATATACCCAATCCATAAATCAATGACCAAGAGGATAACACTAAAAGTATTATGAAAACTTTACGTTTAATCAATTTTGTTAATTCTACTTTAACTAGTCTTTTCATTTTTTACTCCTTAAATAATTCCTTAATTGTATCAATCATTTCGATTTTTTTAATCTCTCCATTTAGTAAATAAATATTTTTTAATACGACGTTTAATAACGCCATGTTATAGGGAAGAATTATTTTATCACCGTCTATATCAGTTAAGTCACTTAACTTAACTTTTAATTGTTCATTTTGACTTTCTAATTCAATAATTATTTTACTTTCGTCACCGCCATTAAGTAACCTTACATGCTTATTCTGAACAATTAAAAAATAATCACATATTTCCTCTATTTCGTGAAGCTGATGTGAAGATATAAGAACTGTCACTCCCTTTTCACGTCGAACCTTCACAATATAATTCATCAATACCCTTACTCCTACAGGATCTAATCCTACAAAAGGTTCATCAAGTATGAGAAATTCTGGCTCGTCTAACAAGGCAAGTGCCAAGCCTAAGCGTTGTTTCATCCCAAATGAATATGTTTTAACAGTTTTAGTATTATTATCTAAACCAACAAATTTCAGCAACTCTACAATACGCTGTTCAACATTCTCAATACCACAGTTTAAATACATCGAAAAAAGTTTTAAATTGTCATAGGCTGAAAAATCTTCAAATAATTTGCAATCCAATAAGAAACCAATCTTATTCAAGCTCCCATTTTTAGTGTACTCTTTTTGTTCATTGAAAATAATTTCTCCCTTTGTTATAGGTGTAAAACCTAAAATCATTTTCATCAGTGTCGTTTTTCCACTACCATTTTTGCCTATTAAACCAACTATATCCCCTGACTTAATATCAAAATTAACATCTGATAGTATCTCCTGATTATCAAATGATTTATAAACATTTTTTACTTTTAATAAGCTAACCATTTTTGACCTCAATTCTTCATGTATATTATCTAGTATAAAAAAATAGTATTCTCATTTTCATTCCTTGTATTATTCTGTACATCAATATGTTGTAAATTGTCACCGAAAATTTAACAGCCATTTAAAGGCACAAAAAAAGCCCGCCTGTGGCGAGCTTTCATTTGTTTTATTTTTTAGCTTCCAAATCACGAAGCATTTGGTCAATTTTATTTCCGTATTCGATTGATTCATCTTTGATGAATGTCAAATCTGGAATTTTGTACATTGTTAAGTTGCGACCAAGTTCGCGTTTGATAGTTCCTTTAGCTTTTTCAAGACCAATTTGTGCTTTTTGGTTATCTGAAGCAAGTTCAGAATGAATTGTGTAGTACACTTTAGCCATTGAAAGGTCTCCAAGCATTTGAACATCAGTAATTGTGACATCTTGAACACGTGGGTCACGAACTTTTTTGTGCAAAATTTCGTTTACTTCACGTTTGATTTCCATACCAACACGGTCGACACGATGATTAGCCATAATTTTTCCTTTCTAATCTTTTTTGAAAAAAGCTAGGCTAAGCACGCCTAGCTTCTTATTCATTTATAAATTGTAACGTTTAAGACTTTAGTCTCAATGGGAATTAACGTTTAATTTCTTCCATTACGTAAGCTTCAATAACGTCATCAACTTTAATGTCGTTGTAGTTTTCAATCATCAAACCACCTTCTTGACCGTTACCGATTTCTTTAACGTCATCTTTGAAGTGTTTAAGGCTAGCAAGTTTACCGTCGAAGATAACGACACCGTCACGGATGACACGTGCGCTAGCATCACGAGTAATTTTACCATTTGAAACCATGAATCCACCGATTGTACCAACTTTAGATACTTTAAATGTTTCACGGATGATTGCTTCACCAATGATTTTTTCTTTGTATTCAGGATCAAGCATACCTTTCATGGCATCTTCAACTTCTTCGATAACTTTGTAGATGATTGAGTGAAGACGAATATCTACTTCATCAGCTTCTGCTTGTTCGCGCGCTTGTGGTGTAGGGCGAACGTTAAATCCGATGATGAAGGCATTTGATGCTTCAGCAAGAGTAACGTCTGATTCGTTGATAGCACCTACAGCTGAGTGAACAACTGACACTTTCACACCTTCAACATCAATCTTAAGAAGTGATGCAGCAAGGGCTTCAACAGAACCTTGTACGTCTGCTTTGATGATGACGTTAACAGTTTTAACTTCACCTGCTTTAAGAGTATCAAATAGGTTTTCAAGGCTGACACGGTGAGTAACTTGACGTTGTTTCATAAGAGCACGTTTTGCACGTTCTTCACCAGCAGCACGCGCAGCTTTTTCATCTTCATAAACTGCGAAGTGGTCACCAGCCATTGGGACATCATTCAAACCAGTAATTGATACTGGAGTTGATGGTTCAGCCACTTTAACACGACGTCCACGGTCATTAACCATGGCACGAACACGACCAAATGTGTTACCAACAACGATTGGGTCTTGAACATGAAGTGTACCTTGTTGTACAAGAAGTGTAGCAACAGGTCCTTTACCTTTATCAAGACGAGCTTCGATAACAGTACCGATTGCACGAACTGTTGGGTCAGCTTTCAATTCTTCCATTTCAGCAACAAGAAGAACTGTTTCTAGCAATTCATCAATGTTTTTGCCGAATTTAGCTGAAATTTCAACAAATTCACAATCACCACCCCATGAAGTTGAGATGATTCCGTGTTCTGCCAATTCACCGATAACGCGTTCTGGGTTAGCACCTGGTTTATCAATCTTGTTGATAGCAACGATGATTGGGACACCAGCAGCTTTAGAGTGGTTAATGGCTTCAATTGTTTGAGGCATAACACCGTCATCAGCGGCAACAATCAAGATAGTGATATCTGTGATTGAGGCACCACGTGCACGCATTGATGTGAAAGCCGCGTGACCTGGTGTATCAAGGAAGGTAATTTTCTTACCATTTTCAACGATTTGGTAAGCACCGATATGTTGAGTGATACCACCAGCTTCGCCTGTTGCGACACGTGAATTACGAAGGGTATCAAGAAGGGTAGTTTTACCGTGGTCAACGTGACCCATGATTGTTACGACAGGAGCACGTTCAACCAATTTATCAGGGTTGAGGTAATCATCATCTACGAAGAAGCGTTCGATATCAGCTTCATCAACTTCAACTTTTTTATGAGCTTCAATACCATAATCAACCATCAACAATTCGATTGTATCGCTGTCGAGGGATTGGTTTTGAGTTGCCATAACACCCATCATGAAGAGTTTTTTGACGATTTCTGCTGGTTCGCGTTTGATACGTTTTGCGATTTCAGCAACAGTCATGCCTTCAGTGTATTCAAATTCTTTAGGTAATTCGTGGAACTTACGCTCTGTTACAGGTTTTGGAGCGTTGTTACGATTGTTATTATGTTTACCTTTTTTGTTTTTCTTGTTATTATTCCAGTTACTATTTCTTTGATTTCTCACTTGGTTTTGATTATTCCAGTTTTTTCTATTCTTGCGTGGTCCATCTTCATTATCACGTTCATAATCACGTGATTTTTCAGGACGAGCTTGTTTCTTACGACGTTTATCCACAGCAGGTGCTGCTTGTTCTGCTACGACATGTTTAGGAGCAGAAGTTGCAGATTTTGCTGTTTTTACTTTGTGTTCTTCAGCCTTAGCTTTAGCATCCACACGAGCTTTGTGCTCTTGTTCTTTAGTTGCTTTTGCTTTACGCTTAGCAGCTTCTTTTTCGTGGATACGATTTTCGCTTTGACGAGAATACTCAGCATTTTGTTCTGCTTTCAATGCAGCTGCACGTGCCTTGAAATCGATACGTGGTTTAGCTGATTGATTGCGATCATTTCGCTGATCTCTTTGGTGATTATCACGCTGTTGATCTCTTCGATTATGATTTTGAGAATTGCGATCGCGTTGTTTGCGATTGTTTTGGGCATTCTCTTGTCTGTCACGATTAGAACGATTGTCGCGTCCTTGATTGTTGTTGCGCTTTTTATCGCCACCTTTAGCTCGTTTTTCAGCTTCGGCTTTAGCACGCGCTTCACGTTCTGCCTTAAAATTACGACTCTGAGGTTTTGCAGGAGCTGCTTTAGGAGCTTCCACAACTGCTTTCTCAGCTGCCTTTTCTACTTTAACTTTCGCCGCAGCAGGTTTTGCATTGCCTGAGAATTTTGCCGCAATTCGTTTGGCATCAGATTCGTCAACGCTAGAAGAATGGCTCTTCACATCAAGTCCTAATTCTTGAGCATAGTCAACAATTTCTTTGCTTGATTTGCCCAATTCTTTAGCGATTTCATATAATCTTTTCTTTGACAATTGATGTCCTCCTATTCTGTTAGTTCATAAGAGTCCTCATTTTCTTTGAAAATCCAGCGTCTGCTATGGCAACTACTTTACGTGGTTTACCAAGCGCAGCACTTAATTCCAGTGTGTTAAACACTGTGGAGACTTCTACTTTGTAATAATG
Source organism: Streptococcus equinus (assembly GCF_049393735.1). Lineage (GTDB taxonomy): Bacteria > Bacillota > Bacilli > Lactobacillales > Streptococcaceae > Streptococcus > Streptococcus equinus_G. Next base: position 383,574 of record NZ_CP185946.1, on the reverse strand, counting down.
ACTTTTATCAGTTGTTTTCTTTGTCAAATTATCACCAGCATCATTTGCCAGAAAGACAAGTTTAGCTTTTCTAGATTGGATAGCCTTAATGACCAGTTCTTCTCCAGAAATCACTTTTCCAGCACGCTGTGCTAGCCCAATTAAATTTGACAATCTTTCGCGGTTATTCAAGACCTAACTCTCTTCTTTTGACTTTGTGATCTACGTAAGCAATCAATTCATCATAAAATGATTCAGGCACTTCCATTGAAAAGCTACGATTAAAGACGCGTTTTTCTTTGGCTTGTTGAGCTTCTGCGTTATCAAGTTTGATGTAAGCGCCACGACCGTTTTGCTTACCAGTTGGATCGATAAAAATCTCTCCTTCTTTATTCTTAACAATGCGAAGTAAATCACGTTTATCAATAACTTCACCTGAAACAACTGATTTTCTTAAAGGTATTTTACGTGTTTTAGCCATGAAACACCTCTATCTTTCTTATTCTGCGTCGTTTGCTACAACTTCTGTTTCAACAGCCTCAGCAACTTCTTCAGCTGGAGCAGCTGCTTGCTCTGCACGTTCAGCTTCTAGAGCTTCGTATTCTGAAGCTGATTTGATGTCAATACGGTAGCCAGTCAAATGTGCAGCCAAACGAACGTTTTGACCACGACGACCGATAGCAAGTGACAATTTGTTGTCAGGAACAACAACTGTAGCACGTTTGCTGTCTTCTTCATCGAAAAGAACCATATCTACTTCAGCTGGTGCAATAGCGTTATAGATGAATTCTGCTGGATCTTCAACCCATTGAATAACATCAATGTTTTCTTCAACAGGAACTTCAACACCAGCTTTTGCATCATAACGTTTTGGATGGAATTTGCTGATAACTTTTTTGATGTTGCTTCCACCGCGACCAACGATTGTACCGATAGCATCAACGTTTGGATTGTGGCTACGTACAGCAACTTTTGTACGGTCTCCAGCTTCACGAGAAACGCTCATGATTTCAACAGTTCCGTCAAATACTTCAGGAATTTCTTGTTCCATGATACGTTTGATGAATTGTGGATGGCTACGACTTACAAAGACGTTAACACCTTTTGGATTGTTTTCAACTTTGTATACGTAAACTTCGATACGATCGTGTGATTTCCATGTTTCACCAGGAATTTGATCTTGGTGTGACAATTGTGCTTCAAGAGAACCAAGGTTAACATAGATGAAACGTTGGTCAAAGCGTTCAACTGTACCAGTCATGATTTCGCCTTCGTGTTGTTTGTACTCGTTGTAAGTTACTTCACGGATTTGACGACGCATTTTTTCCATGATAGTTTGTTTAGCTGATTGAGCAGCAACACGACCAAATTCAGCAACAGATTCTTCAAAGCGAATTTTGTCACCTAGTTCGTAAGCTGAGCTGATTTTCAATGCATCTGACAAACTGATTTCTAGACGGCTATCAAAAACTTCTTCAACAACTTCACGAACAGTGTAGACTTTAAAGTCACCTTTTTTGTCGTCGAATTCAATAACACATGATTCAGATTGACCATAACGACGTTTGTAAGCTGATTTCAATGATTCTTTTACAGCGTCGATGATATCGTCTTTGTTAATGTGTTTTTCTTCTTCCAAAATACGGAAGGCTTCTAGCATTTCTTTGCTCATTTTTTTCGTTGCTCCGCAATAAGCAGAGCATTATCCTTTCGTTTATATCTAAATAAAATCAGATTGTAGTTTATAACAGTCGACTACAATTTCACTGCCAAACGCGCTTTTGCAACAGTCGAATATGGAATTTCAACAGTTTTCTTGCGTGTTTTGTCCAAATAATCAATTGTCAATGTTTCACCATCAAAAGCAACAAGGTCTCCTTGGAATACCTTAACTTTGTCGATAGCTTTGTAAAGACTCACATTGACATAAGATCCTACAGCTTTTTCAAGAGCTTCTTTAGTCTTCAATGGACGCTCTAAACCAGGGCTAGAAACTTCTAGCATGTATTGTTCTGGGAACGGATCTGGTTTGATAGCATCAAGTAGAGGACTAATAATTTCAGTTAAATCAGCTGTATCATTTACTGTAATACCACCTGGTTTGTCGATTAAGATACTAAGAACATAATCACTGCCCATTTTACCGTACTCAACATCAACCAATTCAAACGGTTCTTTAATAGCAGGTGCAACAGCTTCTGTAACCAATTCAATGATTGTATTTGCGTTTGCGATAAGAATCCCCTCCTTTATCTATTAAAATAAAATAGAAAGTTCAATCACATCGGCTGACTTTTCAAGCCACCTCAATGCTACTCGTAGAAATTGCTTTAACTCAACTAGTGTTAAGCACACACAAGAGGCGAAGTAACAAACTCCGCCTCCTTCTACTTATTTTATATCATCATACCATATTTCTACAGCTTTGACAAGTTAAAAGCTTATCCATCAATAAACCTCAACCTTTTCCATTTAGAATATCTGAAGTCTTATAAAGTCCTGGCGGATAAGTTCTACCAAACAGTTTTTTCGTTAAAGCATTGAATGTATAGTGGTCTTCTAGAATCAATACCTTATCATAAGCCTTCAAAAGCGCGATAAAATCTTTATCTGAAAATGTAAAATCATCTCTGGTATCAATATTTTCATTCCAAAGATAATAGCTTGTCGCACTGCCATTATAGGATTTCATCAATTCCAAGAACTCTTTGTCAGCTGAAACAAAGTTTTCTCTGGCATCAACGTTAACATCCCAAAGATAATAACGACTAGCATATTGGATAAAGAAACTATCAACACTTCCTTTGTCTGTCGTAACAACCAAGATTCTTTCTTTAGAATCATCCATCTTATTTCCAACAAGTTGATGAAGTTCCTTGGAAACTTTATTAGTTTCTTGATTATTATTAAAGACAATACTGTTATTTTCTGATAAAAGCATACCAACTGTATAAATCGACAAAAGCAAAGTCGCATATTGGTACAATCGCTTATTAAACAAACTCTTATAAGACTTTGCATTTCGACGACTAAACGTTTGTTCATACAGACACTTATCCATCTCCCAAGTGAGAGCCATAACCATATAGCCAAAAGTGAAGATAACCATACTTGACGCATAGCGTTCAAATCCAGCTAATTGCAAAGCTTCTTCTGTCGGCATGGCTGTCAAATACATCAATAGAATGCTGATATAATAAGTCACAAACGACACATCGATGAAAAACCAAGTCCCAAAAATTCCCTTCTTATGTTTCAAGCGAATGCCAATAACAACAAAAGCAACCAGCATTATCACATTAATGAGAATAAATCCTTGTGTCGCTAAACTACTAACATCAAAAATTGATTTCACAAATAAATTGATGATTTTTTCTGGAACGCCTGAAACATGACCAGATAAGATTTTTCCTAAATCAGCCATTGAAACAGCATGTCTCGCATTAGCTACATCTGGGAAATTATTTGAAACGTGTTTTTGCCAAATAAGAAATGGTAAAAAACTAGCAAGTAAAGTCACAATCATCAGGCCAAGCGCTTGGAATCGTGCTCTTTTTTGGATAAGCAAGCGCATCATGCATACAATATATGAAATCAAGGCAAGCAACACGAAGAACAAACCACTGACCTTAACAATGCTTAGCAAACCAAGCACAACTGCCATGTGAATTGAAAGCATCCAGAAACGATTGCGATAAGCAAAGCATCCTGCTATCGCCGCTAGAGCCAGAGCTGGTAACAAGAAATCAACCAAAAGATTATTCAAACGAATGGCAACATTGAAAGTATTGAAAACTGCAAAAGATGCGAAAATCATGGCAACCATCAATACACGACGGTCATCACGAAGAGCGCCAAACATGGCATAAAGAGCTGATGCAATTAGGAAGAATTGCCCGACCAGCATACTACCTTCTGAGAAACCAACAATCGTTGTAAAGAAATAGATGAACAACGAACTACCAACAGGATAAGTATAATAGCTGATAATCGTATCATACTGTGTCGGAAGTGCGTTATTAATGTGGAAAAATTTTACAATCGTTGCCCAGTGTGTAAAGTTATCATAATGCAGAATCGGAGATTTCCAAAGCGTCAAGCCAAACAACAAAAGATAAAACATCATTCCAATCGCAATATAGTCTAACTTTCGAAATTTGACTCGTTTCTTCCAAACTGCCCATAAATAATAAATACTAAACAGACAACCACCAACAGATATAGCATAAACCGTCGGTAGCATCAAACCAAGCAAGCTACCAATATGTAAAACTAGAGTAATCGCTGAAAAAGTAAATACCCAAGTCAAGCGACGATTCATTTTCAAGGCATTTCGGAAAAATGCATCGTATCCCATAGTAATAGCAAAGAACAAAAGTAATCTAAGAATAGTAATCATACCTTTTCCCTCCATTCATTTGCTAACGCCTTAAAAGTAGGCAAATTTTCCACCGATGGGAGATTAATAACTTGATAAATTGATTCGTCCCTATCAGGGTCATATGACACAAAAGCCAATTTAAAGAAGATGTCATGATAGATAAAATCAACAATTGGTTTTCTACGTGGATTTTCTAAACGTCCAGAGAAAGTCATGTAATAATAATTTGTCTTTCTGAGTTCACGAGCTTGTCCACCATAGTCTACTTTTTCATTCAATCTAACCTTTGGCAAGGCAATCTTGTCATAAGGTGATTCTTGGCGTTCATTACTTTGGAATCGTTGATTAAAGTTTTCAAGTAAATCATCCCAAGTTGTCATCCAAGAATCTTTCGTCGTTGGCAAATTATGATTAATACGGTCATAAATGTATTGGTAGAATTGACGAATATCATCTTTCGCAACATCTGTGAACTGAACACCATAACGCCATCCATTAACCTCATCATTTACCATAACACGAACGACGTGCCCTTTTGCAAGAGCGCTATAATTTCGTGACTGCAAGTGAAGAGTCAACTCTTTAGTCTTTGGTAAGTACAATGGCAAAGTTGACGTAAATGAAATACCTGTTTCTGAAATATCACAAACTCTGACATTATAAGATTCTCCGTCCACATCAATGACCATTGGTTCATCCACAACAAACCGTTCACTATTGCGATAAATCGGACGACCAACTGCACAGAAAATAGCAAACGTCAAATTGATAATGTGATACATTAACCAAAAACTAATGATACTACCATAGAAAAGTTCAGAACCAAATTTTCCGTAGTTAAAAGTTATCAATCCATACATGGCTAATCCCCAAAGAATGGCATAAGGAATGGCATAGAGATATAAAGTCCATGAAGAATCATTTCCTTTACGAGTAACTTTAAATTTCTTTTCGCTAATCCCAAATGATTCCATCATCAAGGGAATAACTAAGTAGGGTGCAAAAATGGTTTCAACAATTTCACCCCATACCTGTGTACGATATTCTTTTGAAACCTCTCGCATTGAAATCCGTGTCAAAGCGTAACTTGGTAACCAGAAGAAGAAAAGTAACCAAATATTTGAGACAACCACACGCACATGAAAAACAGTGTACAAAATCGGTGCCAAAATATACAACAATCGTCTAAAGAATGACCACCAATAAAGGTAACCATTAGTGTACACAAGACGTTGCCCTTTGGTCAATTTCGGATTGAAGAAGACGTTCATGTTATAGCTACTTTTGATAACACCACGTCCCCAACGAACACGCTGTTTAATAACACTTTTCAAATCTGTCGGCGTCAAGCCACTTGCCATAGGATTTTTAGTTGAGTAATTCACATAGCCAGCCGCATTCATTCGAACACCTAACTCGAAATCTTCAGTAATTGTTCCTGTTGGGAATCCTCCTGCATCTTCAATTGCCTTACGGAATATCACGGTATTTGAACCAGTGTAAACCGCTGCACCACGTGCATTATTAAAAACATTAATTTCTTTTGAAAAGAAATCTTGCTCATTAGGAAGTGTTCCTTCTGAAAATAGATTGTATTGAAAAATATCAGCATTGTAAAAACTTTGCGGTGTTTGAATCAAACCAATTTTTGGCTTAGTATACTCTTCACCCTTTTCATAAGCTTCGACCTGCTCAATAAAATACGGCACAGCTTCCATCAAGAATTCACGATAAGGAATCATATCTGCATCAAATGTCGCTACAAGTGGAGCTGATGTTTTGCTAAGAGCATTATTGTAGTTACCTGATTTTGCATCCTTGTTATCAGACAAGCCAAAATACCCCACTCCAAGCTCATCTGCAATCTTTGCTACTTCTGGACGATTGGTATCATCACAGACATAGATACGAACCTTTGACTTATCAGGATATTCCATAAAAGTGCAGGCATTGATGGTTTTATAAAGTAAATCTGGATCTTCATTGTGAGTCGCAATCAAAACATCCACATCAGGATAACGGTCATAAGAAATCTCAGGCTTTTCAAGTTGAAAATTCTTTTGTTTATTCAAAATGAGAATGTAGCCAGTAACCGCAGAAACTAGTTCACTTAGCCACAACAGCAGACCAAAAATCAAAGCAAACCAAGAATCATGCCAAGGAATCGTAGCCACTAAGCGCCAACTTAGATAGAAGACTGTCGTAATGAAGGCTGCAACGTATAATAAATTTTTAACTTTCTTCATTTTCACCTCCATTAAACACCAAGTGTTTTTGAACAAAGTAGCTAACGAAGAAAAGCACACCATCCACTACAATTTTTACAATTGAGATTGGAACAGCTGTCAAGGCATTTCCAACGACAGTTACCAAAAGACTTGATACCATGATTTGCACTACAACCAAAGTAAAGTACTTGACAGCAGAACTTGCTTTTCCTTTTTTGAAGACAACTTTATGGTTCAAGAAATAATTCACCACTGATGAAATCGCGCGTGCTAAAACGGATGCAAGAGTAACTGCACTAAAACTAAGTCCATTAAACAATGAAATCAGAATAGTAAAAGCAACGATATCAACTAAGAATGAGAATAGTGATGAAAAAATATACTTGAAGAAGACTTTATAAATGCGAAGTGAATCGCGCACCACATCAAAGTGTGATGATTGATTTTCATCGAGATAAATCGTCGCAATACCAACTTCACGAATTGGAATAGCATCTTCTTTTGCTTTCAAGAGCATATTCATTTCAAATTCGTAGCGTTCACCTTCAACATCAAGCAGTTCTTTGAGCCAACTTGCTGGCAAAACACGAAGACCTGTTTGAGTATCAGAAACTTTCATTCCAGTAAAAGCATCCAAAACATCACGAGTCAATACATTACCAAAACGGCTGCGAAGTGGAACAGAATTTTCAAATTTTCTCACACCAAGAACTAAGCTATCAGGATGACGCAAAAATTCATCCAAACATTTTAATGTGTCTTCATAAGTGTGCTGACCATCAGAATCAATCGTTACAATTCCTTTAGCTTGTGGAAGTTTTTCAAGGATATAAGAAATCGCTGTCTTCAACGCTCGCCCTTTCCCCTTATTCTCCGAATGAGTTAATAAATGACAAGCATAGTTTTTCTGAGCTTTATCAAATAAAGTTTTATAATCAGGACCACTACCATCATCAACAAGGATAATCTCAAAAGGCTTATTTTCTCGTGCTCGAATATCTCCTAACAATTCAAGCATGCGATGATCTGGTTCAAAGGCAGGAATTACAATAACAACATCTTGGTACATCATAAGCGTTATCCTTTCTGATTTTTATCACGGTACATTCTCTCATCAGCGCGAATACAAAAATCACTAAACGACTTTTGCGATTTATAAGAATCAATATAAAATCCGAATGAAGCTGTAACTGGCAGTTGCTTAACTATCATTTCAATCCTGATTAAATTAATCAAAAAGCCAATTTGTCTTTCTGTGAATCCCGGTAATAAAACCGCAAATTCATCACCACCAAGACGAGCAACAATTGCGTCTTTTGGCATTATCTTTGTGAGAATTTTACCAAAATCTACTAAAATCTGATCTCCAACTGCATGACCATACGTATCATTTGCCTCTTTGAATTTATTCAAATCTGACATAATAACCGTAATGCTTTCTTCTTTATCAGTGATGCATTTTTCAAAAGCATATTCAATATACCTACGATTATGAACTTTTGTCAGAGCATCCTCGTAAGCCATCTTTTGTATCTCTAGTTCTTTCTTACGTTGTTCAGTGACATCGACCACAAGAGAGAAAACACCAATAATTTTTCCTTTACGGTTATATATTGGCGAGAACATATTTTGCCAATAATACGTCTCATCTTTATGATGAATTGTATCTAGAAAGGTAAAATTTTCACCATTTTTTGCTCGTTCAATTTTTTCTTTTAAGATTATCGCTCTCTCTTCACCTAAATATTTCAGCGGTGATTCTCCGATTTTAGGTGTAAAACCAAAAACCTCCTGCATCAACCGAACATCATTACGATTAAACGATATAAGTCGATAATTTAAATCAAGAGCGTACATATTGATTGCATCTGAACTCTCTAGGATAAAGTAAGATAACATGTTTCTTCGCCGCGTCAAATAAGATGCAAAAATTGTCGCACCTAAAATAATAATTGAAAGCAGCAATTCTGCGGGGCTTTTATGCTTAATCATTATTTCATCATAAGCTAGTTTCAATAGTAAATTTAAAGCTGTAATAGCCCCAAAATACGTTAACAATCCTTGGTACTTTACTAAAAGTACCTTTACTTTTCTAACAAACATATTGCCTCACTAAACTAGACAGGCTACATCACTTTTACATGCTTCCTGTCGAAAACCATCAATAAATGGTTTTTAAACTCAATATTACAATCCTAGTGAGAATTTCTTCTTCATAACAGTTGTATTGTCTAAAAATTGCAAAAAACGTCCTCGATATTTTAAATTGTTAAAAAATCAAAGGACGTTTTCTCGTTGTATTTAATTGTATAAGGAGAGGAAGGGACTCGAACCCTCAAAATGTTGTAACAACATTCCTCCACTATGCAACCTCTCCAACAGAAGTGCTCATCACTTCTTTGATAGTTTCAGCTAATTACTGAAATTGTGCTTCCACACGGTAAATGACTTGGCCTTTTTTAGAGAACTTCTCTTCATATTCTGTCATGACATTTCCTTCAAAATCACTAGCATGCAAATCCAACCAAACTTGTTTCAAAATCATGCCGTATTGTGAGAAACTTGCTAAGCTATATTCAAACAAGCCTCGGTTATCAGTCTTGAAGTGAATTTCACCATGTTCAGGTAAAATCTGACGGTAAGTATCCAAAAATGTCTTATAAGTCAAGCGTCGTTTTTCATGACGTTTCTTAGGCCATGGATCTGAGAAATTCAAGTACATCAAATCAATTTCGCCGTCTTCAAAATAATTGGTCAAATCTGAACCATCAACTAGTAGCAAACGAACATTTGGTGCTTGGCTATCTAGAACTTTATCCAAAGCGTAACTTAATACTGATACTTGAATATCGATTCCGATATAGTTAATATCAGGATTTTGCAAAGCCATTCCTGTGATGAATGCTCCTTTTCCTGAACCAACTTCGATGTGGATTGGGTTATCATTACCAAAAACTTCGCGCCAATGACCTTTTGCTTCTTCTGGATTTAAGATAACATAGTGTGGGTTATTTTCTAAGTGCTCCTCAGCACCCTTACGTTTTCTAACTCGCATTATTTCTTTTTACTAACTAACTCCCTAAATTTTCGTAAGCCGTAAATTTCTTGGTTTACATGTTCCATATCACGTTTATCAAAACATTTCAAAATTTGTGATAGATATGAAAACTGTCCGTACCATTCAACTTTACTGCGTACTTTTTCATTGTCTTTATAGCCATAATAATTCAACCACTCACCCCAACGTGTGTAAGGAATGTAGTGACTCAAAAGAAAGGCTACATCATACATTCTGTCTGTTAAACGAACTGAATCCCAGTCAACTAGATAAATCATACCACTTGTTGTGATTACCCAGTTACTGTGTTTAATATCACCATGCACAATTGTCGCAACTTCTGAGCGAAACTCTGGCAAGCTGCGTTTTAATTCTTTTACAATACTTTGCAAATAAGTATTTTCACGAATTTGTAATGGTGCATTCTTTTCCCAGTCAACCAACAAATCATATGGATTTTCAATCTTATAGTTCAACTGCAATAATTGATTAACCAATGGACGTGACTTGTGTAAACGCAAAAGAATATGGACAATTTGTTTACTACCCATATCCTCCTTAGTCAAAATTCTTCCATCAAGCCATTCCTGTGCACTCATTGTATCGCCGTTACCAGTTCGACGTACCCACAATAATTGCGGTGCAATTTGTTCTTTTGCAAGAGCTGGCAAAATTGGTGTTGTGTTAAACTTGATAAAGATTTTTTCACCATTTGGATATTGACCAATAAAGGCTTTGCCACTTTTTCCTCGAAGAGGTGTCATTGTCAATTCCTGATCTGATACTGTTGTCACCTGTCTGCCCTCCTTTTCTATTCTATTACTATACATTTCTTCACTTTTATTTTACTTGTTTTACATCAGCTAGTCAATCATCTTCGCGATTTTGTAAGGAAGATACCATTCTGTAACAATTACAGTCACTAAAATGATAAGACCTGCTGCTTTCAATGAAAAGCACAAAACAAGCTCAATTAAACTAATTAAATACGATAAATATCTCAAAAATGCCTTTAGATTAGCCTTTTTCTGTGTTTCTGATGTTGGGTATAAACGTGTTAAATATTGATAATCAAAATGTTGGGCTAAACTCAATAACTGAAAGAGTAAAAGATAGTTAAAAACAAGTGCAAGAGCTGCTGCTACTAAATGATTTGGAATAAATAGCAAAGCTAGGATACTTAATAAAGATAATCGCAAAGTTAATGCTAAGTAATCTGAGCTGCGAAGAAAAGCACGAAGGTACAAATTTGACCATGTCTTAGCATGTGTTTTCTTCACTAATCCAAGCAATTTATCCAAATAAGCACGACGTTTCACACTAGCTGAATTTCCCTTAACAGTTGTAAAGAGAGCAAAAAACTTCAAAATTCCTTGACGACGTTTTGACTCGTAATTGATAGCTGCTTCCCATGAAAAATGTCCATCTTTAAAAAAGACTTTCTCCTTTTCTGTCATCACAAACCATTTCAGAATCGCTAGAACAATCACCAATACAATAAAAATGACTAGTGACATTCCCAATTTAAAGAAAATCGGCGCTAGCAAAATCATCACAATTGTCTGAATCACTGTCCAAATGCCAAACGAACGAATGCGAGCTTGATGAATCGTGCTTACAACTTCTTCTTCCTTGGGGAGATAAAATAGCTTATCAGGTGCCTCAATGTAAGTCGCAATTTTCCCAAGACTAAGCATAGCAAGTGTCACAAGAGCTAAAATAATTTCTAGCCAAATGACATTTTTAGGAAAATGCTGCAGTAATTTTCCGTACTGAAACATCAAAAATCCGAGCAAGAAAAACAACACTAAAACAAAATGGTCATTTAAGACATATCGCAAATACTTTAGACATTGCCCTAAAAAGAGGCGACGTCGTTTTTGAAAAACTTCTTTCATTCTCATCCCTCTTTAGTCAAAGCTATGTAGATATCATTTAGGCTAGCATCTTCCTGACCGAAATCTTCTCGCAGTTCAGCCAAATTTCCTACAGCTCTTACCTGACCATGATGCAAAATCACAAAACGGTCACACATTTTTTCAGCAGCGTCTAGCACGTGTGTTGACATCAAGATAGCCTTACCTTTAGCTTTTTCTTGCGCAAGCAAATCTGTCAAATCAGAAATAGCCAACGGATCCAATCCTAAAAACGGTTCATCGACAATAAACAGACTTGGATTAACCATGAAAGCACAAATAATCATGACCTTTTGCTTCATCCCTTTTGAAAAATTAATCGGGAACCAGTCAAGCTTATCAGACAGACGAAAAAGTTTTAACAGCTCTTTTGCACGCGCCATGGCAGCTTCAAAATCAAGATCATAAGCCATAGCAACAGTTTCCAAATGCTCACGCAAAGTCAATTCTTCGTAAAGACTTGGTGTTTCAGGGATAAATCCAATTTTTTTACGATAATCAGCTTGATTATTAGCCAGAGTCAATCCATCTAGCGTAATTTGACCTTGATAAGGCGTCAAAAGTCCAATAATTTCATTGATGGTTGTTGATTTTCCAGCACCATTTAGGCCAATTAATCCAACAAGCTCACCATCATTTACTTCAAAAGAAATATTTTTTAAAACTGGGATATTGACATATCCACCTGTAAGATTTTCAATTTTTAACATAAGCTACCCACATTTTTTTGATATAATAATTATAACAAAATCAAAGGAATATAGGTGATTCAAATGGAAAATTGCATCTTTTGTAAAATTATCTCTGGTGAAATTCCCTCATCAAAAGTTTATGAAGACGATAAAGTCTTAGCCTTTCTAGATATCTCACAAACAACTAAAGGTCACACTTTAGTCATTCCGAAAGAACATGTTCGCAATGTTCTTGCTATGTCAGAAGAAACATCACAAGAACTCTTTGCTCGTTTACCAAAAATTGCGCGTGCTGTCCAAAAAGCAACTGGTGCTGTTGGTATGAACATCGTAAACAACAACGAAGAAGTCGCTGGACAAACTGTCTTCCACGCACACGTTCATCTTATTCCACGTTATTCATCTGATGATGAATTTGCTATCAACTTCACAGAACATGAACCAGATTTTGAAGCACTTGGCAAATTAGCAGAGCAAATCGCTGTAGAGGTAGAAAAATGAAATTAACACATCTTGTCGCATTTGGTGTGGCAAGCTGTGCTGGTTTTGCAGCCTATCAAGCCTACCAAAAGCGTGAACAATACGCTCAAGAATTTTCTGATGCCGATGAAATCAGCGATAAAATCATTAACGATATCAAAAAGATTAACCGCTCAATTGAAGATATCAATCAACAATTACCAAAATTAGAAAGCATCAGCAAAGATTTAGATTACAAACGACGACTTTTCGAACAAGAAACTAACGGCCGTCTTAATCAGATTGGACAAATTCTTGGAAAATATCAAGAAGCCACTAATGACGAAGTCTAGGGTTAAATCCTAGACTTTTTATTTTGTATTCTCATATAGTAAAAAAAAGCCGACCATCTGGTCGAGCTTTTTAATTTAATAAGCATATGCTTCATCTTGTGAATAATAAGTGTCAGTTGCGTAGTCGCTATAACCGCCTGTATTGTAATCACTATAACCACTATCGTAACCATAGCTGCTGTCATAATCACTGTAACCATAGTCGCTATAACTGTAGTCACTATAATCGCTACCGTAAACATTATCCAAAAGAACGGCACTCGTCTTAAGTTCAGTACTTTCTTCTAAATCAAGTTGTTTTTTAATAGTATTTTGAATTTCAAGCAAGTGGTCTGAACTAACAACTTGATAGGACGCCCCATCAATCATTTGTCCTTCACCTTTAAGTTGGTAAGTTTCAATTGTCTTCAAAGCATCTGTATAACCTAACAAACTTGGAATTGTATTTGATGAAATTTCAATATTAGTCTGCATGTTGTTGCTGACTGCTGAAAGAATCTTCTTATATGAAGATACACTATCAAGCGCTAAAATCTTCTTAAGAACTTTTTGAATAACTTCACGTTGACGTTTTTGACGACCATAATCACCTTCTGGGTCATCGTAACGCATACGTGCATAAACTAGAGCTTGTTCACCATTGATTTTATGAGTTCCTGGCTCAACTGTAGCTGTATACTCAGGCTCATTTTCTGAAATTGAGATTGGAAAATCAAAATCATTTGTCACCGTAATACCGCCTACAGCATCAACCAAATCAACCAATCCTTGCATATTGATTTGCATATAATAATCAATGTTAATATCTAATAAATCTTGAATGGTCATAATAGCCATCTGTGCACCACCTGAAGCGTAGGCTGCGTTCAGTTTCGCTTGAACACCATTCATATCATTATCTTCAGGACCTGTTAATTCAGTCAAAACATCACGTTCAAGACTTGTCATAGTCGTCTTCTTAGTCTTAGGATTAACAGTCACCAAAATCATAGAGTCACTGTTACCTTCCCAAGTTGATTGACGTTCAGAATCCCCTGTATCAACCCCCATCAATAGAATTGAGAAAGGTTTTGTCTGTTCAATAGCATTACTGCTTGACCCAGACGTTTTAAAATCTTTAAAGGTTTTTGCTAGCTCATTTGTTGAAAAATTATAAGCAGTCGTAACATAAGCACCAAGTGCAACAATTGTCGTCACTATGATTGCTGCTACCATCAACAGAATTTTTTTTCCAAGTTTCATTTGTTTACTTTTAGTCTATCAGCCTACTCATCAAGTAGACATTAAGAAATTCTCCATCTTTAGTTTTTGCGCCACGTTCCTTAGTAGCTTCAATCTCAAAACCGAACTTTTCATAAAGGTGAACAGCTCTGCTATTTCTTGCTTGAACTGTTAACTCCAAACGACGAATCATTGGAGTATGACACGCCCAATCAAGAGCAACTTCCATGAGAAGTGAACCGAGGCCGTATCCCCAATATTTTTTACGCACGGCAATAAAAATATCACCAATATGATTTGTCTGAGGCGAATCACTGCTGGATACATTTAAAACACCAGCTAACTCTTTACCAACTCGCACAACTAGACAAATTTCATTGACAGCTGCCAAATGATGATCTAAGAAAATTGCCATATCATCTTGTGACAAAATAGTGTCCGCAACAATAAAATCTGTCTCTTTGCTAACTTGCTCAAGAAGATTACTCAAGGCTGCTGCATCATCTAGCTGTGCTTCTTCGATGATTACTTCTTGCTCAGTCACAAGTCATAGCCTCCGCAAGTTCTTCACTTCGTGAGCCATTAGTTCGTAACTCAATTTGGCGTCCATCCCCTGATGGAGTGATAACCACTTCCAGGTAATCACCGAGTAAATCTTCTTCTAAAAGTTCACCCCATTCAATTACAGACACACCATCACCATACAAGAAATCATCTAAATCAATAGAATCAGGATCATTTCCAATTCGATAAACATCTAAATGATAAAGTGGCAAACGTCCCTCATATTCCCTAACAATCGTATAAGTAGGGCTTTTAATCATTTGAGTAATATCAAGCCCTTTTGCAATTCCTTTGGTTAAAGTCGTTTTACCAGCGCCAAGATTTCCAGTTAGCACAAGGACATCCCCTGCTTGTAAATTTTGACCTAGCCGATAGCCATAAGCCATCAGCTCATCTTCGTTATGACTATAAAACATGTGTCCATTATATCAAAAATCTGCTTTCCTTCCAAGTCTCGCCAGTTTTTTCGCTAAATCTTTTATTAAAAATTAACAAATACTAAAAATTTTCACCTATTATTCGTTTTTAAAAAGAAAAAGCCGAAGGCGAGAGAACAATGCCTTCAGCTTTATCAAATAGAACTATTTTTTATAAGATTGCCAAACTTACAAAGTTAAGAATGAACAAAATATCTAAAATCCACATAACAGCGTGAATTTCTTTTGCTTGACCTCTTACAATTTTAACAAGTGTATAAGTGATGAATCCAGCAGCGATACCATAAGTAATGCTGTAGCTGAATCCCATAAAGATTGATGTAAAGAATGCTGGCACTGCTTCTCCAAGATCATTCCATTTTACATTTTTAAGATTTGAAAGCATCATGATACCAACAATGATAAGAATTGGAGCAGTTGCTTGTGTAGGAACGATTGAAACAAGTGGGCTAAAGAAACTTGAGATGGCAAAAAGTACAGCAACTGTAAGAGCAGTCAAACCTGTACGACCACCAGCTCCGATACCTGCAGCAGATTCTACATAAGTAGTAACGTTTGAAGTACCTGCGATGGCACCTAGTGTTGTACCAACTAGGTCAGAGTAAAGGGCACGGTCAAGTTTTTTAGATTCTTTATTACCACCAGTTGTAGTAATGATACCAACTTTTGCACCAGTACCAACAAGTGTACCGATTGTATCAAAGATATCTGTCAATGAGAATGCAAGGATTGCCATCAAGACACCAGGAATACGTGAAGCATCTGAGAATAGTGAACCTAAACCTTGGCTACCTAGGGCAACACCAAAGATTTTTTTCAAATCATTGATTGATGCAGATAGATTAGTTGCTTCCCAATCGACTGAACCAAGATCTACAACGCCAATCAAAATACCAATAATTGTAGTTGCAGCGATTGAAAGAATAACTCCACCGCGAACTCCTTTAACAATAAGTAAGATTGAAATTGCAAGTCCAATCAAAGCAAGGATAACACCTGGATTATCAAAAGCGACCAAACCTGGTGTAGCAGATGCATTTGCTGTGATTGAGGCAAGACCTTTATCAGCTCCTGAACCAGCTACTGTATATGTTCCAGCGTCGATAGAGAATTTCAAGAATCCAGCATTTTTAATTCCGACATAAGCAAGGAAAATACCGATACCAGCTGAAATAGCTGATTTCAACGCTGCTGGGATTGATTCAATAATCAATCGACGAATTTTAGTTACTGTAATAAATAGTGAAATAAGACCACAGATGAAAACCATAGCAAGTGCTTCTTGCCAAGTATATCCGAGGGCAAAAACAACAGTATATGTGAAGAAGGCGTTAAGTCCCATACCTGGTGCTTGTGCATATGGAAGATTTGCGTAGAAGGCCATCATCAATGTACCAACAACAGCACCAATAATTGTAGCAAGGAACACACCTTGTGTAGGCATTCCAGCTTGTGAAAGGATTGATGGGTTAACAAACAATACGTATGACATTGCAAAGAATGTTGTTAAACCAGCAGTTACTTCTCTACGAACATTTGTACCATGTTCTTTAAGTTTAAAAAACTTTTCCATTTTTAAATGGTTTCTCCTTTTAAAAGGTTAATAATAGTCGCTTTTTCTTCTATTTCCGAACGACTTATATATTCTACCAAAAGATTGTTCAGTTTTCAATAGCTTTATTTAAAATTTTCCCTATCTAAAAAAATAAGACATAAAAGTTGTAAAAAAGTGAAACCAAGCACGAAATGAAGGGCATTCCAGCTAACTACATCTAGGAGTTCATCTATGACCACATTCGGTCTTGTAAAAATATCCCACGAATTTAATCGAGCATAACGTCCAATATGGATGGCAAAACTCGAAACGAAAGATAAAACAGCTATAAAAAACATTCGGATATAATAATTTTTGACTTTAAATGTCACCACAATGTTCTTAACACTTTCAATTCCACACAAAACACCAAATAAAATACTAGATACGTAGAGCATATATAAAATCAAACTTGATTTATCCCACAAAACCGAACTTGTAAAATTCATATGCACAATATCTGTCAGCATGTAGAAAGTATTCGGATAAAAAAACAACCACAAGAAAGCTGCTACAATTTTCACCACTTTATTCTTTATAAAATATGGAATAAAAGAAAAATCAAGAGCTAGCAAAGCCAGGAACATATTCCAAACCAAGTCTGGTCCTTCAAGATGATAATGGTAAATTCCTAGAGAAATAACTCCAAAAAAGAAATGGATTATTGTGATTTTTTTAACCATAAAATTTCCCCTTTCTTACCACAAAATTATAGCAAATTTTCCTATAAAAAGCCTTTAATAGGTAACAAAAAAGCCTAGTCACTCCACCAGACTTTTCATTATAAATTAATCATTATCAAGAACAACAAACATCATTACTTGAACAACCATTAATCCAAGGATAAATGGCATGTTGATAGTTGTTAAAGCATTTGTCACTTGTTCAAAAATATTTAGGTGCTGATTGACAATAACTTTCCAAGTAATTCCTAACGTTCGTAATATTTGAAACATCAAACTAGCTGCAAATGCCACTCCCATGACAAAAAACACTTGGATGTACTGATTCAAATTCAACGGTTTTAAAATCATTCGTAAGCTCAATGTACCTGCAACTAGCGAAAAGACAAGAACAGCTAAGTAAATCATGAATGATGTCATCCCATCTGTCGTCCATAAAACTGTCGTTGCCCATGATCTATCTGCTACACTAAATAGCACATTTAGATTATTAGGATAGAAAAAGCACCACAAAACAAGGGCAGCCACTCGTAAAACAATGTGTTTAAAGTAATAGAAGAAAAATCCCATTTCTACTGCTAACAAGGAAAAAAGGACATTGTTCATTAAACCATCAGTATTGACATGAAAAAATGTAATGCTCAAAATGATTCCTAAAGCAAATAAATGACTCCAAAAAATTTTATACATTAATGCGTAACCTCATTTTTTATTAAAACTATTATATCATACCTACTTTTCTTTTTCTTTGCTAGTCTTTTTTGTTATAATAGCACCTATGACAAAGAAAAAAATGATTGCACTTGATTTGGATGGAACCCTACTGCGTAGTGATAATACCATTTCAGATTATACAGTTGAAACTCTTAAAAAAATCCAAGAAAAAGGACACAAAGTTGTTATTGCGACTGGTCGTCCTTACCGTATGGCACTTGAGCATTATAAACGTCTTGAACTAGAAACACCTATGATTTCTTTCAATGGGTCGCTCACTCACCTTCCAGAGCAAAAATGGGACTTCGAGCATAGCGTAACCATCGATAAAAAATATCTTCTTGATGTTCTTGACCTTCAAAAAAGTGTTCAAGCTGATTTTATCGCAAGCGAATATCGTAAAAAATTCTACATTAGTGCTGAAAATCAAGACATTATTAACCCTAAACTTTTTGGTGTTGAAAAAATTACAGACAAAATGTCGCTTGACATTACCAAAATCACCAAAAATCCAAATGGACTCTTGATGCAAACACGTCACGATGACAAGTATCTGCTTGCTGATGAAATGCGAAAATTCTTCAAGAATGAAATTGAAATTGATTCTTGGGGTGGGCCACTTAACATCTTAGAATTCTCGCCTAAAGGTATCAATAAAGCATATGCACTAAAGTATCTTCTAAAAACAATGAACATGGACAGCGATGATTTGATTGCCTTTGGTGACGAACATAATGATACTGAGATGTTATCTTTTGCAGGAACTGGCTATGCTATGAAAAATGCAAGTGACATCTTACTTCCATTTGCTGATAAACAAACCGAATTTTCAAACGAAGAAGACGGTGTTGCAAAAGAATTAGCGAAAATTTTTCTATAAATTTCTGAAAAACTTCTTTTTGAGAAGTTTTTTCTTTTTTTCATCGTTTTCAAAACATTTTCATTAATTTTACAAAAAATAGACCGTTTTACCCGAACATTATTTTGTATTTAGCACAATTTAATCGCTTTATTTTGCGAGTTTCTGAAAATTTTTCATGATTTGTGTTATTTTTTCTCAAAAAGCTATTGCTTTTTTTGTGAAAACGTTTTACAATAATATCGTTCTTAAAATTTCCTTGGAACGGAAAAGAATTGCCAAGCTTGCTTGGAAGGAGATTATTCTTTTTTGTTTCAACGAAAAATAATCATAAGGAGGAAGAACAAGAATGGGTATCGGTATTATTATTGCCAGCCATGGTAAATTCGCTGAAGGTATTCATCAATCAGGTTCTATGATCTTTGGTGACCAAGAGAAAGTTCAAGTTGTCACTTTCATGCCAAGTGAAGGACCAGATGATTTATACGCACACTTCAACGATGCTATCGCACAATTTGATGCTGATGATGAAATCCTCGTACTAGCTGACCTTTGGAGTGGTTCTCCATTTAACCAAGCTAGTCGCGTTATGGGTGAAAACCCAGACCGCAAGATGGCTATCATTACAGGTCTTAATTTGCCAATGCTTATCCAAGCCTACACTGAGCGCATGATGGACGCTAATGCAGGTGTTGAACAAGTTGCCGCAAATATCATTAAAGAGTCTAAAGATGGTGTTAAAGCACTTCCTGAAGAACTCAACCCAGCTGAAACAGCTGCTGCGCCTGCCGCACAAGCTGCTCCTCAAGGTGCTATCCCTGAAGGAACTGTCATCGGTGATGGTAAACTCAAAATTAACCTCGCTCGTATTGACACACGTCTTCTTCACGGACAAGTTGCAACAAACTGGACACCAGCTTCTAAAGCTGACCGTATCATCGTTGCATCTGATACAGTATCTAAAGACGAATTGCGTAAAGGCTTGATCAAACAAGCTGCACCAAACGGTGTTAAAGCAAATGTTGTTCCAATCAGAAAATTGATTGAAGCAGCTAAAGACCCTCGTTTTGGTAACACACACGCACTTATCTTGTTTGAAACACCTCAAGAAGCTCTCCAAGCTATCGAAGGCGGTGTGCCAATTAAAGAACTTAACGTTGGTTCAATGGCTCACTCAACAGGTAAAACAATGGTTAACAACGTATTGTCAATGGACAAAGATGATGTTGCCACATTTGAAAAATTACGTGATCTTGGCGTAACATTCGATGTTCGTAAAGTCCCTAATGATTCTAAAAAAGACTTGTTTGACTTGATTAAAAAAGCAAACGTTCAATAATTTTTAAATCGAGCTTTCGGCAGCAACAAAAAGAAAGCGTTTCTATAAAGGGCTTTCATCTGCCGTTAGACGATTTAAATTCCTGTTTTTATCCAAAAACGTAAGCCGTGGTTTCTGGCTTACAATTGCACATTGAAAACTTTTATAAACGAAAGGAACTAGAATAATGTCAGTTATTTCTATGATTTTAGTCGTTGTAGTTGCCTTCTTCGCTGGACTTGAAGGTATCCTTGACGAATTCCAATTCCACCAACCACTAGTTGCTTGTACTCTTATCGGTCTTGTAACTGGTAACCTTGAAGCAGGTATCATCCTTGGTGGTTCTCTTCAAATGATCGCTCTTGGTTGGGCTAACATCGGTGCCGCTGTTGCACCAGATGCTGCTCTTGCTTCTGTAGCGGCTGCCATTATCATGGTTAAAGGTGGAGACTTCACAACTAAAGGTATCGCAGTTGCAACAGCAACAGCTATTCCTCTTGCCGTAGCGGGTCTTTTCCTTACTATGCTTGTTCGTACTGCTTCTGTTGCCCTTGTTCACGGTGCTGACGCTGCCGCTAAAGATGGTAACATCGCTGCAGTTGAACGTACTCACTTGATTGCTCTATTCCTTCAAGGTCTTCGTATTGCTGTTCCTGCTGCTCTTCTTCTTGCAGTTCCAACTTCAGCAGTACAAGCTGTACTTAACGCTATGCCAGACTGGTTGTCAGGTGGTATGGCTGTCGGTGGTGGTATGGTTGTTGCCGTAGGTTACGCTATGGTTATCAACATGATGGCTACAAGTGAAGTATGGCCATTCTTCGCTATCGGTTTTGCCGTAGCTGCTATCTCTGACCTTACTCTTATCGCCCTTGGTACAATTGGTGTTGCTCTTGCATTCATCTACCTTAACCTTTCTGAAAAAGGTGGTAACGGTGGTGGAACTATTTCAGGTTCTGGCGACCCAATCGGCGATATCTTGGAAGACTACTAAGAAAGGGGTACAAACATGGCTGAAAAACTTCAATTATCAAAATCTGATCGTCAAAAAGTTTGGTGGCGTTCTACTTTCCTTCAAGGTTCTTGGAACTACGAACGTATGCAAAACTTAGGTTGGGCATATGCTTTGATTCCTGCCATCAAAAAACTTTATACAACTAAAGAAGACCGAGCTGCTGCTCTTGAACGTCACTTGGAATTCTTCAATACTCACCCATACGTTGCTGCTCCTATCATGGGGGTAACACTTGCACTTGAAGAAGAACGTGCAAATGGTGCTGAAATTGATGACACAGCTATCCAAGGGGTTAAAATCGGTATGATGGGACCTCTTGCTGGTGTTGGTGACCCAGTCTTCTGGTTTACAGTTCGTCCTATTCTTGGTGCTCTTGGTGCTTCACTTGCTATGGCAGGTAACATCGTAGGTCCACTTCTATTCTTCTTTGGATGGAACATCATCCGTATGGCATTCTTGTGGTACACTCAAGAACTTGGTTACCGTGCTGGTTCTGAAATCACTAAAGACCTTTCAGGTGGTATCATCCAAAAAATCACTAAAGGTGCTTCAATCCTTGGTATGTTCATCCTAGCCGTTCTTGTTGAACGTTGGGTATCAATTACTTTCGCTGTACAACTTCCTTCAACTAAACTTTCAGAAGGTGCTTACATCGAATTCCCTAAAGGAAATGTAACTGGTACTGAACTACAAGGTATTCTTGGTAAAGTGGCCGATGGACTTAGCCTATCAGCTGAAAAAACTAACACACTTCAAGCTCAATTGGATTCATTGATTCCTGGTTTGATGGGACTTCTTCTTACATTCCTTTGCATGTGGTTGCTTAAGAAAAAAGTTTCACCAATTACAATCATTATTGCATTGTTCGTTGTGGGTATCGTAGCTCGCTTCTTCGGAATCATGTAATAAAAGAAAGGAAGGATTTCGGTCCTTCTTTTTTTATTATGTTATAATAAACTAAAAGCAAACTCAGAGGAGATTACATGGCACAATCAATTAATTCTACCGTTGAATTAACAACTACTGGCGTTTCTTATCTTGGCATGGGAGGAAAAGTCGGAAAGTTCCTTCTTGGCGATAAAGGTCTTGAATTTTACAGTGATGCTAACGTTGAGGACTATATTCAAATTCCTTGGGAAAACATCGAAAAAATCGGTGCTAACGTATCTCACAACAAAGTCAGCCGTCACTTTGAAGTTTTCACTGATAAAGGAAAATTTCTTTTTGCCTCAAAAGACTCAGGAAAAATCCTAAAAGTGGCTCGCAAACACATTGGAAATGACAAAGTTGTTCGCATGTTGACTCTTGTTCAAGTTATCTTAAAAAGGCTATCAAGATTTGTCAAAAAGAAATAAATCTAGTATAATAGTTAGTACGGATAAGTAGGAATTGAGCTTTTCCAGAAAGTCTGCGGTTGCTGCGAGCAGATAGAGTGATAATTCTGAAATTCTACCGTTAATTCAATTAAATAGAAAATTAAGTGCACAGTATGTGAAGCTGGATGGAACCGCGCATTTGCGCTCCAGCAGTTAACATGCTGTGCTTTTTGTTCATCTTGATTATCAAGTCATGTGAACACCAAAAACACTTGGAGGAAATTTATGTTAGACATCAAACGCATCCGCAACGATTTCGATGAAGTAGCTAAAAAATTGGCTACACGTGGCGTTGCTGCTGAAAAACTTGCTGAACTTAAAGAACTTGACGACAAACGTCGTGAATTGCTAATCAAATCAGAATCAGCTAAAGCTGAACGTAACACAACTTCTGCAGCTATTGCACAAGCAAAACGCAACAAAGAAGACGCTTCTGAACAAATCGCTGCAATGCAAAAATTGTCAGCAGACATCAAAGCTACTGACGCTGAACTTGCTGAAATCGATGAAAAATTATCTGAATTCACAGCAACACTTCCAAACATCCCAGCTGCTGATGTTCCTGTCGGTGCTGACGAAGATGAAAACGTTGAAGTACGTCGTTGGGGCACACCTCGTGAATTCAACTTTGACATTAAAGCTCACTGGGATCTTGGTGAAGATCTTGACATCCTTGACTGGGAACGTGGTGCAAAAGTTACTGGTTCTCGCTTCCTATTCTACAAAGGACTTGGAGCTCGCCTAGAACGTGCCATCTACAACTTCATGTTGGATGAACACGCTAAGGAAGGTTACACAGAAGTTATTCCTCCATACATGGTAAACCATGACTCAATGTTTGGTACTGGTCAATATCCAAAATTCAAAGAAGACACATTTGAATTAGCTGATTCTGACTACGTTCTTATCCCAACTGCTGAAGTTCCTCTTACAAACTACTACCGTGGTGAAATCCTTGACGGTAAAGAACTTCCAGTTTACTTCACAGCAATGAGCCCATCATTCCGTTCAGAAGCTGGTTCTGCTGGTCGTGACACTCGTGGTTTGATTCGTCTTCACCAATTCCACAAAGTTGAAATGGTTAAATTCTCTAAACCAGAAACTTCATACGATGAATTGGAAAAAATGGTTGTCAATGCTGAAAACATCCTTCAAAAACTTGGTCTTCCATACCGTGTTATCACACTATGTACTGGAGATATGGGATTCTCAGCTGCTAAAACTTACGACCTAGAAGTTTGGATTCCAGCACAAAACACTTACCGTGAAATCTCAAGCTGCTCAAACACAGAAGACTTCCAAGCACGTCGTGCTCAAATCCGCTACCGTGATGAAGCTGATGGAAAAGTTAAACTTCTTCACACTCTTAACGGTTCAGGTCTTGCTGTTGGACGTACGGTCGCTGCAATCCTTGAAAACTACCAAAACGAAGATGGTTCTGTAACAATCCCAGAAGTTCTTCGTCCATACATGGGTGGCGTTGACGTTATCTCACCTAAATAATAATAAAAACTGCTAATCAATGATTAGCAGTTTTTTAATAAGAAAAAATCCCCTTTGGACCATCCTCAAAATCAAGGAAAATATTTCTTTGACTTGAGGTTAGTACAATGTGGGATTTTTAAAATTTTCTAAAACGTTGATAACGATTTTCAAGAAGCACTTCTAATGGCAACTTGCTAAGCTCATCTAATTCAGTAATCAGATTTGTTTTAATCATTTCAACGATTTCACTTGAAAAATAACCGTGCTCTGGAATGACTTTATCAACAACATCCATGTTGTAAAGTTCTCCAGCAGTAATTTTCATCAATTCTGCAGCCTCAGTTGCTCGTGAACCATCTTTCCAAAGAATTGATGCAAAACCTTCTGGGCTCAAAATAGCGTACATGCTATGTTCAAGCATCCATACCTTATCGGCCACAGCAAGTGCAAGAGCGCCTCCAGAACCACCTTCACCAATAATAATAGCAATAATCGGTACTTTAAGGTCACTCATTTCAAGTAAATTACGTGCAATCGCCTCACCTTGTCCGCGTTCTTCTGCACCAACACCTGGATAAGCACCAGCAGTATTAATAAAAGTAACGACTGGACGGCCGAATTTTTCAGCTTGCTTCATCAAACGAAGAGCTTTACGATAACCTTCAGGATTTGGCTGACCGAAATTGCGTTTTAAATTCTCCTGTAAATTTTTCCCTTTTTGAATACCAATCACTGTCACGGGACGACCTGCAAGACGAGCAATTCCCCCAACGATTGCACCATCGTCTGCGAAATGACGATCTCCATGAAGTTCCATGAAATCATCAAAAATTAAATCCGCATATTCTAAGGTTGTCAAACGTCCTTGATCACGCGCTTCTTTCAAAATTCTTGATACGTCACTCATTTGGCACCTCCATGGAATGCGACTAATTTTGCAATAGTTTCAGGCATTTCAGTACGTTTAACAATAGCATCGACAAAACCATGTTCCAAAAGGAATTCAGCTCTTTGGAAGTCCTCAGGTAAGTTTTCTCGTACTGTTGTTTCGATCACACGGCGACCTGCAAAGCCGACCAAAGCTTGAGGCTCTGCTAAAATAATATCACCTTCCATTGCAAAACTTGCTGTCACCCCTCCTGTTGTAGGATCAGTCAAGATTGTCAAATAAAACAAACCAGCTTCAGAATGGCGTTTAACTGCCGCTGAAATTTTTGCCATTTGCATCAAGCTCATAATACCTTCTTGCATACGAGCACCACCTGATGCTGTGAAAATAACAACTGGCAATTTTTCTTCAATCGCTAATTCAAACAAACGTGTGATTTTTTCACCAACAACCGTTCCCATTGAAGCCATGATAAAATTCGAATCCATGATGGCAAGAGCAACTTTTTCACCTTTAATCAAGGCTTTACCTGTTAAAACAGCTTCTTCAAGACCTGTTTTTTCACGCATCTTAGCCAGTTTTTCTTGATAACCTGGGAATTTAAGCGGGTCTTTTGTTTCAAGTCCTGTAAATAATTCTTCGAAACTTCCTTCATCTACCGTGATAGCTAGACGCTCTTTTGCAGAAATACGGAAATTGTAAGAACAAGATGGACAAATCTTAGCAACACCTAAATCTTTTTGATAAATCATGTGCTTACACGCAGGACATTTAGCAAATAATTCATCAGGGACTTCTGGAACCTCACGCGGTGCGCCTTGATTTAAAGAGTTGTTGGGAGTAATTCGAATGTACTTATCTTTTTTACTAAATAAAGCCATGAAATCTCCTAATCATTTTCCTTATTGTAGTTTGGCAAGAATGTTTCCATTAAGAATGATGTGTCGTAGTCTCCTGCAATCACATGCTCATCAGAAATTAAGTCCATTTGAAACTCAGCATTTGTTGTAACACCCTCAATTTCCAATTCATAAAGAGCACGTTGCATTTTCATCAAAGCATCAAAACGATTTTCACCATGAACAATGATTTTTGCAATCATACTATCATAGTACGGTGGAATTGTATAACCAGGATAAACTGCTGAATCCACACGCAAACCAACTCCACCACTTGGCAAGTACAAATCTGTAATCTTACCAGGACTTGGTGCAAAGTTAAATTTTGGATTTTCAGCATTGATACGACATTCAATGGCATGACCAGTGATTGTGATATCGTCTTGTGTCACTGATAATTCTTGTCCAGCAGCAATACGAATCTGTTCTTTGACAATATCAACACCAGTAACAAATTCTGTTACAGGATGTTCTACTTGAACACGAGTGTTCATTTCCATGAAATAAAACTGAGATGTTTTCTCATCAAGTAAGAACTCAATAGTACCTGCATTTTCATAATGAACAGCACTCGCTGCACGAACGGCAGCTTGACCAATCTTAGTACGTAGTGTCTTACCAATTGCAATTGACGGACTTTCTTCAAGAACTTTTTGGTTATTACGTTGAAGAGAGCAATCACGTTCACCAAGGTGAATGACATTTCCGTGAGAGTCTCCTAAGATTTGAACTTCGATGTGACGCGCTGGGTAAATGACTTTTTCAATGTACATGGCACCATTACCAAATGCTGCTAATGCTTCTTGTGAAGCTGACTCAAAGGCTGGTACCAGTTCTTCAGCAGATTCAACCTTACGAATACCTTTTCCGCCGCCTCCAGCAGAAGCTTTCAACATAACAGGGTAACCAAGTCTTTCAGCAACTTCAAGCGCTTCGTCCGCTGTAAAGACTTCACCGTCTGAACCAGGAATGACTGGAACATTTGCTGCAATCATTTCTGCACGCGCATTGATTTTGTCACCCATTTTATCCATAATTTCGGCGCTAGGTCCGATAAATTTAATGTGCATTTCCTCACACATGGTTGCAAATTTTGAGTTTTCACTCAAAAAACCAAATCCTGGGTGAATCGCTTCAGCTCCTGTTACAATAGCTGCTGATAAGACAGCATTCATATTAAGATAAGAATCTGTCGAACGAGCTGGACCGATACAAATTGCTTCATCAGCCAAATTCGTATGCAAAGAATTTTTATCAGCTTCAGAATAGACAGCTACCGTATTGATCCCCAATTCACGTGCCGCACGAATAATTCGCACCGCAATTTCACCACGATTGGCAATTAATATTTTTTTAAACATACGTCTGCTTTTTCCTCCTATTTGAAATACTTTAGCATTTCAATCAAAATTCTTTTGTCACAGTTTGTATTAACTATTTTCTTAACTACCAATAGCAAACGTCAATGTCCCAGAAGCTGCTAGTTTACCATCAACTTCTGCCTTTGCCTCAACCACGGCAATAGTACCGCGGCGTTTAACAAATTTCGCTGTCATGATTAATTGGTCACCAGGGATAACTTGTTTTTTGAAACGCACTTTGTCCATGCCAGCATAAAAAACCAATTTACCTTTATTTTCTTCTTTTGAAAGTTCTAAAACACCAGCTGTTTGAGCAAGTGCCTCCATGATAAGAACACCTGGCATGACTGGATATTCTGGAAAATGTCCATTGAAAAATGGTTCATTAATTGTCACGTTTTTCACCGCAACAATTTCATCATCACTTACTTCAAGCACACGGTCAACCAAAAGCATTGGGTAACGGTGTGGCAAAGCTTCACGAATTTGTTTAATATCAATCATTTAATACGTACCAATCCTTGTCCAAATTCAACAACTTCTTCGTTATTTACCATAATTTCAGTCACGATACCATCTTTTGGAGCTGGGATTTCATTCATGACTTTCATCGCTTCAATAATTAGCAAAGTTTGGCCTTTTTTAACTGCATCACCAACAGATACAAAAGCTGGTTTATCAGGTGCAGGGGCAAGATAAGCAACACCCACAAGTGGACTTGGAACTTCTTCACCTTCTGCAAAAATATTCGTATCAGCTTCTTCAACATCACTTGTTACTGGAGATGCTGGAGTAACTGGAGTTGTTTCAACTGAAACAGCTGGAGCCGGTGCTGCAGGAGCTGCGGCTGGCACTACTGGTGCTGTGTATTCATTTTTACTAAATGTTAATTCAGATTCAGCAGTTTTAAATGAAAATTCACGTAGGCTTGACTGGTCAAATTGAGCCATCAAATCTTTTACTTCAGAAATATTCACGCTTACGCCTCCCAACGTTTAAATGCTAGTACAGAGTTATGACCACCAAATCCGAATGTATTTGAAATAGCGTAAGTCAACTCTGCTTCTTGACCTTGTCCATAAACTACATTAGCTTCAATGTCTTCTGACAATTCACGTGTACCTGCAGTCATTGGAATGTAGTTGTGACGGATTGCTTCAATTGTCGCAACAGCTTCAACAGCACCAGCTGCACCAAGAAGGTGACCAGTGAATGATTTTGTTGAAGAAACTGGAACATCTTTACCAAGAACTGTTACGATAGCTTTACTTTCACCTTTTTCATTAGCTTGAGTAGAAGTACCATGGGCATTAACATAGTCAACATCTTCTGGAGAAATACCAGCTTCTTTAATTGCCAATTCAATAGCTTTTGCAGCACCTGATCCATCTGGTGTTGGAGTTGTTTGGTGATAAGCATCACAATTGCTACCATAACCAACAACTTCAGCTAGGATTGTTGCACCACGTTTTTGAGCATGTTCTAGACTTTCAAGAACAAGGACACCGGCACCTTCACCCATAACAAAACCATTACGATCTTTATCAAATGGAATAGCAGAACGAGCTGGATCTTCAGTTGTTGAAAGAGCAGTCAACGCATTGAAACCACCAATACCGATTTCGTTGATTGTAGATTCAGCACCACCAGCTAAGATAACATCATGGTAACCAAATTTAATTTCGCGGAATGCTTCACCAATAGCATCATTAGATGAGGCACAAGCTGTTGTAATTGATTTACATACACCACGCGCACCAATACGCAAAGCAATATTACCAGCAGCCATATTTGACAAAGCTTTTGGAATGAACATTGGTTGGATACGTTTGATTCCTTTTTCGTGCATACGAATGATTTGCTCTTGCATTTCTTGCAAACCACCAATACCAGATGACACGATAACACCAGTACGGTCACGGTCAACTGTATCCATATCAAGTTTAGCATTTTCGAGCGCTTCTAAAGTTGCATAAATCGCATATAGAGAATATTGATCCATACGATTTTTATCTTTGCGAACAAAATATTTATCAAATGGAAAATCATGAATTTCACCTGCGTTGTGAACTTTGATTTCAGAATTATCAAATTTAGTAATTGGTCCGATACCAATTTTTCCATCGTGAAGATTATTCCAGAATTCTTCTGGAGTATTTCCGATTGGAGAAGTTAAACCATAACCTGTTACTACTACTCTATTTAATGTCATTTTTGTCTCCTTTTAAGAGAATGTATATTCTAATTTTAAACTATTACAGCAAAGCAAACAACAGTTTACATTGCCATACCACCATCAATTGCAATGACTTGCCCAGTCAAGTATTCTTGTTCTGCTAAGAAACTAGCTACTGTTGCCACTTCTTCAGCTTTTCCGATACGTTTCATTGGAATGCCAGCTAAAATCGCTTCCTGCATTTTTTCAGGAATAGCATCTGTCATATCTGATTCAATAAAACCGGGAGCAATCGCATTAACTCGAATACCACGTGAAGCAACTTCACGAGCCACTGATTTTGTAAAACCAATTAAACCAGCTTTTGAAGCAGCGTAGTTTGCTTGTCCTACATTGCCTCGTAAACCAACGACACTTGATAGATTGATGATAGCACCTTGACGAGCACGTGTCATCGGTTTTAAGACTGATTGAGTCATGTTAAATGCACCAGTCAAATTCACTTTTAATACTGATTCAAAATCTGCTTCAGTCATTTTCAACATCAATTTATCATTTGTAATACCAGCATTGTTAACCAAAATATCAACAGAACCAAGTCCTGCGATGGCTTCATCAACCATACGTTTAGCATCATCAAATTGTGACACGTCACCAGAAATTGCAATAACTTTCACACCATAATCGTTAAAACTATCGATAAGGTCTTTTGAAATTTCTGAACGTCCGTTCAAAACAACATTGGCACCAAGACTTGCAAAACGGTGTGCAATAGCCAAACCAATTCCGCGGGTTGATCCTGTTACAAAAACATTTTTATCTTTGATATCCATAACTATCTCCTATTTTTCTAGCAAAACACTCAAGCTTGCTTCATCCTCAACTGATGATGTTGGAATACTTTTATCAATTTTACGAAGAAATCCACTCAAAACTTTACCTGGACCAATTTCAATCACTTCTGTCATTCCAAGTCTGCGCATTGTTTCAATAGAATCGTAAAAACGGACTGGTTCTTTTACTTGTCTTGCAAGCAAAGCTTTAATATCACTGTATTCCATAACTTTAGCTTCAGTATTGCCAATCAAAGGAACCTTAAAATCAGAAAATGTTACTTTATCAAGAACCTCTGAAAGTCGTTTGCTAGCTGGCGCTAACAAAGCTGTGTGGAAAGGCCCAGATACTTTCAACGGAATCAAGCGTTTTACACCTGCTTCTTTAAGAAGTTCAACAGCGTAATTTACTGCTTCCGTTTCACCACCAATCACAATTTGTGCTGGTGTGTTATAGTTAGCTGGTGTCACCACACCTTTAATAGAAGCTTTTTGACAAATTTCTTCAATCAATGAGGCTTCCGTATTCATGACAGCGACCATTTTTCCAGTTCCTGCTGGAGCTGCAGTCTCCATAAATTCACCACGTTTAGCTACCAAAGCAACAGCATCTTCAAAGCTCAAAGCCCCTGATGCCACTAAAGCTGAATACTCCCCTAATGAAAGCCCAGCAACCATGTCAGCTTTAAATCCTTTTTCCTGAAGCAATCGATAAATTGCAACTGAAGTTGTCAAAATAGCTGGTTGTGTATAACGTGTTTGATTTAACTTATCTTCTTCCTTATCAATTAAATCACGAAGATTGTAGCCAAGAATAGAACTAGCTTGGTCAAAAGTCTCACGAACAATCGGGTATTTTTCATATAAATCACTTGCCATTCCAAGCTTTTGAGCCCCTTGACCAGCAAATAAAAAGGCAGTTTTTGTCATTAAATCCTCCCAAACGGAATTTGATTTTTAAATAGAAATATTAATCTTTTTCAATATCAGCCCAACGTTTAGCTTCTGCTAAAATCACTTCTTGAGCACCATAATAGATATCTTTTAAGATTTCTTCACAAGTTTCTTCTTTACGAATCAAGCCTGCGATTTGGCCAGCCATGACTGAACCAGTCACAACATCACCGTCAACAACAGCATTACGCAATGCACCTGCTCCCAAAACTTCGATATCTTCTTTAGCTTTCTTACCAGCCAAGAAATCTTTTTCAGCATGCGCATATGATGTTGTTAATTTATTTTTTAGTGATCGAACAGGATGTCCAACAACAGAGGCAGAAATCACTGTATCGATGTCTTTAGCTTTCAAAATTTTATCTTTAAAGTTTTGGTGAGCGTTAGATTCTTTAGCAACTACAAAACGAGTTCCTACTTGGACAGCTTCCGCACCTAACATAAAGATAGCTGCTGCCCCATGTCCGTCAGCAACACCACCTGCGCCAATAACAGGAATATTGACTGCATCAACAACTTGACGAACAAGAGTCATTGTTGTCAATTTACCAATATGTCCACCAGCTTCCATACCTTCTGCAATAACAGCATCAGCACCTAGTTTTTCCATACGTTTTGCAAGAGCAACACTAGGAACAACTGGAATAACTGTAATACCTGCTTCATGGAAACGTTCCATGTATTTTCCAGGATTACCAGCACCAGTTGTGACAACTTTAACCCCTTCTTCAATAACAAGATCAACAATGTCATCAACAAATGGAGACAAAAGCATAATATTAACACCAAAAGGTTTGTCTGTAATTTTTTTAACCTTGTCAATATTCGCTTTAACAACTTCCTTCGGTGCATTACCACCACCGATAATACCTAAACCACCAGCGTTTGAAACAGCACCAGCCAAGTCACCATCGGCAACCCATGCCATACCACCTTGAAAAATTGGATATTTGATATTTAATAATTCTGTAATACGTGTTTTCATGTTAAACCTTCTTAGTCTTTACCAAACAATAATTTGATAGTCAAACTATCATAATAAGAAGAGAGGGAGTAAGATAAGTTCTCGTTAATTAGCAACTTATCCCACAGCCCTTCCTACTAAATATAGTGGAGTTAGTTTTTTAATCCCAACTCCAGCCATGTTATTATTTTGTTTTTTCTTCAACGTAAGCAACCAAGTCACCTACAGTGTTAAGACCTTCTTCAGTTTCGATTTGAATATCAAATGCATCTTCAATTTCTGAGATTACTTGGAAAACGTCAAGTGAATCAGCATCAAGTTCATCAAAAGTTGTTTCCATTTTAACTTCGTCAACTTCTTTACCAAGTTCTTCAACGATAATTTCTTGTACTTTTTCAAATACTGCCATGATTAATTCTCCTTAATAAATATATATAATTATCTCATGCTAATGCACAAGTTTGTAACTAGATTTTAACAATTAGACTTCCCCATGTCAAACCTCCACCAAAGCCTGATAGAAGCACTGTTTGAGAGCCGTCTAATTTAATAATTCCCTTATCAACAGATTCTGCCAAAAGAATTGGGATACTTGCCGCACTTGTATTACCATATTCCATCATATTCGCTAAAAACTTATCTCGATCAATATCCATTTTTCGAGCCATTTTATCTAGAATACGAATATTAGCTTGGTGAAGCAACAAATAATCAATATCCTCTGATGAAACCTCTGATTCATCAATAAGAGCTTTAATACTTTTAGCCACATCTCTGATAGCAAAATCAAAGATAGCTCTTCCTTCCATTTTAAGGAATTTATCATCGGCTTCTTTTTCAGAAAACGGCGATGACAAACCAACTTTTCCAGAAGTTAAGCTTTGACCGCGACTACCATCTGTATTTAAAGATTCCGCTAGAAAATGTTTCGTATCTGATGCTTCAAGTAAAACACCACCTGCACCATCTCCAAATAACACAGAAGTACTACGATCTGACCAATCTAATGTTTTTGATAGGGTTTCAGCACCAATTACGATACCTTTTTTGTAGGTTCCTGATTGAATAAATTTATCTGCAGTCGCAAGAGCAAAGACAAAACCACTGCATGCCGCTGTCATATCAAATGCAAAAGCATTAACAGCGCCAATATTAGCTTGAATACGTGCTGCTGTCGAGGGCATAAAACTATCAGGTGTAATTGTTGCAACAATGATGAAATCAATGTCTTCAGCTGATAAACCAGCTTTTGAAAGTAGTTGCTTAGCAACTTGTGTCCCTAAATCACTAGTTGTTTCATCTCGAGTGATATGTCGTCTTTTAATTCCAGTGCGAGATGAAATCCATTCATCGCTGGTGTCCATAATTTCAGACAAATCATCGTTTGTAATCACTTGTTCAGGGGCATAGGCTGCTGCCTGAGCAATTCTTGCAAATACCATTATTACATTAACTCCTCAAGAAACTTGTGAAGATTTTTTAAACCTCGTAAAAGAGCTTCTAGTTCTTCTTCATTCATATCTTCAGCAATATGAGAAACCATATTCTTATGAAACTTATGATGAAGTCTATCTAATAATCTTCCTTTTTTTGTTAAAGTTAAATGAACCACACGACGGTCTAATTTTGAACGTCTTCTTTCAATATAACCTTTTGCCTCAAGTTTATTTAAACTAGTGGTTATTGTACCGAGTGTCAACATCAACTCACGTGCAATATCACTTGGAGTCACATTAGAATTTTTACCAATAATCTCAATGGTGTGCATTTCCTTTAACGAAACGTCGCTGAACTGACTAGTTCTCAAACTCGTCTCTTCAATAACCTGTACACGATTAAAAATATCTACTAGATACTCATTGATTCTATTATAATCCAAGATTTCACCTCCTAAATAAACTTTGACAATCAAAGTATATCAAACATCAAAATATTTTGCAAGGAATTTCGAACTAATCTGAAAAAATAATTTGAAAATCAAACAATTATTTACACTAATTTCCAGAAAATTTCGGGCGACGCTTTTCAGCAAATGCTCGAACACCTTCCTTGAAGTCTTCCTTAAAGGCTAATTCTTCTTGAAGTTGTAATTCAAGTTTTGTATAATCCTCCCAACCTTCAAATTGTGCTTTCCAAGACATTTCTTTGATAGCACGATAAGAATTAATCGAGCCACGAAGCAAACGTTTAGTCAACTGATTGGTTGTACGTTCTAATTTTTCTGATTCACAGAGGCGATAAACAATGCCGTATTCAAATGCCTTTTCAGCATTAACACCTTCGCCAGTCATTGCCAGCTGAACAGCACGTGTTGTTCCAATAGCTCGGCTCATTAGGAAAAGTCCACCAGCATCAGGTGCTAGTCCTACCCCAACAAAGGCTTGAATAAATTTAGCTTTTTCACTAGCAACAACAAAATCGGCTGCAACTGCCATGTTTGCCGCTGCTCCAGCAACTGCTCCATCTACACTCATAATAATTGGTTTCGGCATTTTTTTCATTGAAAAAGAAATTTTATTAACAAGACTAGCAATTTCAACTAAAGATTCAACATTATCAGACTCAACAGCACGTTGCATCTCAGCTAAGTCTCCACCAATTGAAAATACTTTTCCAACCGCTTTGATTACTAGAATTTTAACAGAATCATCTGCCTTAACAAGTTCTAAAACTTCAAGAATTTCTTGACATGTTGGAATATTAAACCCATTTGAAATATCAGGGCGATTCAAAGTTAAAGTTGCAACTTCCCCATTTTCATAAATGACATTATCGAAAGACATCTCCCCACCTCCGTCGGATACGATAAAATTAGTTTGATTGTAAAACTATTTTGTAAGATGTATTTTAGCACACCATGTGGCAATAAATCAAGCAAAAATAGGATTTTTTCAAAAAATAATTTGATTTTTAAATATTTAAATTATCAAAGTATTATCTAAAAAAAGTAGGATAACTCCTACTTTTAATATGTTTTTTCTTCTAAAATCTCAACAATTTGAGTCAAATTTTTTACCAATCGACTGGCCTTCCTTTGATTCATATCAAAAAGATTATCTTCGATTGCCCAAACAGTTAAATCCGCAGAAACTCCAGCCTGAATCCCTTTTTCACTATCTTCAATAACCAAAGTCTCATCATTACAAAAACCTAATTGTCTTCTTGCCTCTTGATAAATAGCAGGATGAGGTTTTCCTTTTTCAAATTCTTCTCCTGATAAAATCACTGAAAAATAATTTTTTAGATTTGTTTCTTCAAGAGCTTTTAAAATGTCATGCTTTGTTGAGCTTGAAGCGAGTCCTAAACTGTAGCCTTTTTCAAACAACCCTTTAACTACCTCAAATGTATCCTCGAAGATTAAGTCTTTATAAGGTAGCGGATGAGCTTTTTTGTAAGCAGAATATTCTACTTGTAGCTGATCTGTATCCCACTTATCAAAATCATCTCTCAGAATATCTGGCCAAATTTGCTTCATATTTCCACCAATGAAGAAACTTGGTGGCAAGTGCTTTATGCTGATTCCCTTATCTGCTAAAAACTTTTCACGACGTCGATAATAAAAAGTCTCAGTGTCAAACAAGACCCCGTCCATATCAAAAATAATTGCTTTATAATTTTCCATTCCTCTATTATACTATCTTTCTTTTTATTTGAAAAACTGCTGACAAATTTTCAGAATTTTGCTATAATTGTATACAAATTTTAGAAAAGTGGAGAATGTCATGAAAGTAATCAAATTTGGTGGTAGTTCACTGGCTTCGGCTGAGCAGTTAAAAAAAGTTTTGAATATTGTGAAATCTGATAGTGAACGACGTTTTGTTGTTGTTTCAGCACCAGGAAAACGAAACTCAGAAGATACAAAAGTAACTGACGCTCTTATAAAATACTACAAAAAATATACCTCAGGAGATGATGTCACAGCATCTCAAGAATGGATTATCAACCGATACCAAGCTATTGCTGACGAACTAGAGCTAAACTCATCAGTCATGAGTAAGATTGCTGGAGCAATTACAAATCTTGCCACTCTCCCTATTGAATGTAATAAGTTCTTGTATGACACATTCCTTGCTGCTGGTGAAGATAATAATGCAAAACTTGTCGCTGAATTTTTCCGAAAAAATGGAATTAATGCACGCTACGTTCACCCAAAAGAAGCTGGAATTATCGTTTCAAGTGAACCTGGAAACGCACGAATTCTCCCATCTAGTTACGATAAACTAGAAGAACTCCGAGACTCTGATGAAGTTCTCGTGATTCCAGGATTCTTTGGTGTAACAACTGATGGTCAAGTTTGTACTTTCTCACGTGGAGGATCTGACATCTCAGGCTCAATCGTTGCAGCAGGTGTCAAAGCTGATTTGTACGAAAACTTTACAGATGTTAATGGTATTTTTGCTGCACACCCAGGCGTTGTTCACAAACCACACACAATTCAAGAACTGACATACAGAGAAATGCGTGAACTTGCTTATGCAGGATTTTCTGTACTTCATGATGAGGCTCTTATTCCAGCCTATCGTGGAAAAATCCCTCTCGTTATCAAAAATACAAACAACCCTGAGCACCCAGGAACACGAATCACACTTAAACATAGCGGACCAACTGTACCAGTTATTGGAATTGCTGCTGATGACAAATTTGCAAGTATCAACATGTCAAAATACCTCATGAACAGGGAAGTCGGATTCGGGCGAAAAGTTCTTCAAATTTTAGAAGACCTCAATATCCGCTGGGAACACATTCCAACAGGAATTGATGACATGTCAGTCATCGTACGAGAACGTGAACTAACTCCTATTAAAGAGCAAGAAATTATTTCATACCTTACACGAGAACTTGCAGTTGATGAAGTTGAAATTGAACACAATCTTTCAATTATCATGATTGTTGGTGAAGATATGAAGAACCACATTGGGGTTACAGCTACCGCAACAAGAGCTCTTTCAGAAAAACACATCAACCTTGAGATGATTTCACAAGGATCAAGTGAGGTTTCAGTCATGTTTGTAACACAAACAGAACACGAAAAAGAAGCCGTAAGAGCACTATATCAAACCTTCTTCCGTGCAGGTGAATAAACAAAAAGAATCAGAGTTATATCTGATTCTTTTTTAATACCAAATTCTCAGTGCTTAAAGTCTGAAAAGTAGGGTTCAATTTGGCGTAAGAAAGCTTTCTTTCCTTCAAATCGTTCCCCTCTGACCACTTTTGCTAGCTTTTCTTGCTCTTCTGAGCTTAAAGTGGTTTTTAATTGAGATAAACTATCTCGATAGGCAATAAAATCAGCCACCTCAAGGAAACAAACCTGAGGGACACAATGACTAATCTCACCTATTTCTTCATAAGGCATACGATTAAATTTACGTTTAAAGGATTCCTGATGTCGAATAACATCTTTCACATGATTAGAAAACTTTGTTTTAAAGTAGGCATATCGTCTCGCCTCATTGATGATAATCTCAGGACGCTCTTGTAGTAGTTTGAAAAAGACAATACGCCCTTCCTGAATCCAGTCATCATAATCCCATAATTTCACAAAGTAATGACGTCTTAATTTTAAAATAATTGGTTTTACCGTTTCAAAATAGCTTTCAAAGTTCATCTAATAAAACTCCTTCTTCTCTTTTTATTGAAAGTAATTTTATTATAAAAGTGAAAGCGAAAAAGGAACATGACAAAAATGTCCAAATGAACGATTTAGAAGCACAAAAAAAGCAACCCGAAGGCTGCTTTCTCTACCGCTTTACGACTCCGCCAGTAGGACTCGAACCTACGACATCATGATTAACAGTCATGCGCTACTACCAACTGAGCTATGGCGGATAAATGCTAAGCGACTACCATATCTAACAGGGGGCAACCCCCAACTACATCAGGCGTGCTAGGGCTTAACTTCTGTGTTCGGCATGGGAACAGGTGTATCTCCTAGGCTATCGTCACTTAACTATGATTGATTATCCAATCAAAATTGAATACCTATATATTCTAACAAGAAACCGACTCGCTGTCAATATTGACTCGTTTCTTTTTTGGATAAGTCCTCGAGCTATTAGTATTAGTCCGCTACATGTGTCACCACACTTACACTTCTAACCTATCTACCTGATCATCTCTCAGGGCTCTTACTGATATAAAATCATGGGAAATCTCATCTTGAGGTGGGCTTCACACTTAGATGCTTTCAGCGTTTATCCCTTCCCTACATAGCTACCCAGCGATGCCTTTGGCAAGACAACTGGTACACCAGCGGTAAGTCCACTCTGGTCCTCTCGTACTAGGAGCAGATCCTCTCAAATTTCCTACGCCCGCGACGGATAGGGACCGAACTGTCTCACGACGTTCTGAACCCAGCTCGCGTGCCGCTTTAATGGGCGAACAGCCCAACCCTTGGGACCGACTACAGCCCCAGGATGCGACGAGCCGACATCGAGGTGCCAAACCTCCCCGTCGATGTGAACTCTTGGGGGAGATAAGCCTGTTATCCCCAGGGTAGCTTTTATCCGTTGAGCGATGGCCCTTCCATGCGGAACCACCGGATCACTAAGCCCGACTTTCGTCCCTGCTCGAGTTGTAGCTCTCGCAGTCAAGCTCCCTTATACCTTTACACTCTGCGAATGATTTCCAACCATTCTGAGGGAACCTTTGGGCGCCTCCGTTACCTTTTAGGAGGCGACCGCCCCAGTCAAACTGCCCGTCAGACACTGTCTCCGATAGGGATAACCTATCTGGGTTAGAGTAGCCATAACACAAGGGTAGTATCCCAACAACGCCTCCACCGAAACTAGCGTCCCGATTTCATAGGCTCCTACCTATCCTGTACATGTGGTACAGATACTCAATATCAAACTGCAGTAAAGCTCCATGGGGTCTTTCCGTCCTGTCGCGGGTAACCTGCATCTTCACAGGTACTAAAATTTCACCGAGTCTCTCGTTGAGACAGTGCCCAAATCATTACGCCTTTCGTGCGGGTCGGAACTTACCCGACAAGGAATTTCGCTACCTTAGGACCGTTATAGTTACGGCCGCCGTTTACTGGGGCTTCAATTCACACCTTCGCTAATGCTAAGCGCTCCTCTTAACCTTCCAGCACCGGGCAGGCGTCACCCCCTATACATCATCTTACGATTTAGCAGAGAGCTGTGTTTTTGATAAACAGTTGCTTGGGCCTATTCACTGCGGCTGACTTAAAGCCAGCGCCCCTTCTCCCGAAGTTACGGGGCCATTTTGCCGAGTTCCTTAACGAGAGTTCTCTCGCTCACCTGAGGCTACTCGCCTCGACTACCTGTGTCGGTTTGCGGTACGGGTAGAGTATAATTAACGCTAGAAGCTTTTCTTGGCAGTGTGACATCACTAACTTCGCTACTTAACTTCGCTCCCCATCACAGCTCAATGTTATAGATATAAGCATTTGACTCATATCACACCTCACTGCTTAGACGTGCACTTCCAATCGCACGCTTTAGTTAGCCTACTGCGTCCCTCCATCACTATATACTCTAGTACAGGAATATCAACCTGTTGTCCATCGGATACACCTTTCGGTCTCTCCTTAGGTCCCGACTAACCCAGGGAGGACGAGCCTTCCCCTGGAAACCTTAGTCATACGGTGGACAGGATTCTCACCTGTCTTTCGCTACTCATACCGGCATTCTCACTTCTATGCGTTCCAGCGCTCCTCACGGTACACCTTCATCACACATAGAACGCTCTCCTACCATACCTAAAAGGTATCCACAGCTTCGGTAATATGTTTTAGCCCCGGTACATTTTCGGCGCAGGGTCACTCGACTAGTGAGCTATTACGCACTCTTTGAATGAATAGCTGCTTCTAAGCTAACATCCTAGTTGTCTGTGCAACCCCACATCCTTTTCCACTTAACATATATTTTGGGACCTTAGCTGGTGGTCTGGGCTGTTTCCCTTTCGACTACGGATCTTAGCACTCGCAGTCTGACTGCCGATTATATCTCGTTGGCATTCGGAGTTTATCTGATATTGGTAATCCGGGATGGACCCCTCAATCAAACAGTGCTCTACCTCCAAGAGACTTAACATCGACGCTAGCCCTAAAGCTATTTCGGAGAGAACCAGCTATCTCCAAGTTCGTTTGGAATTTCTCCGCTACCCACAAGTCATCCAAGCACTTTTCAACGTGCCCTGGTTCGGGCCTCCAGTGAGTTTTACCTCACCTTCACCCTGCTCATGGGTAGGTCACATGGTTTCGGGTCTACGACATGATACTAAGTCGCCCTATTAAGACTCGGTTTCCCTACGGCTCCGTCTCTTCAACTTAACCTCGCATCATATCGTAACTCGCCGGTTCATTCTACAAAAGGCACGCTCTCACCCATTAACGGGCTCGAACTTGTTGTAGGCACACGGTTTCAGGTTCTATTTCACTCCCCTCCCGGGGTGCTTTTCACCTTTCCCTCACGGTACTGGTTCACTATCGGTCACTAGAGAGTATTTAGGGTTAGGAGATGGTCCTCCCAGATTCCGACGAGATTTCTCGTGTCTCGCCGTACTCAGGATACTGCTAGGGTTAAAGACTATTTCGAATACGAGGCTGTTACTCTCTTTGGCTTACCTTCCCAGGTAATTCTTCTATAATCTTGTCGTCCCACAACGCAGTCCTACAACCCCGATGTGTAAACACATCGGTTTGCCCTCTTACCTTTTCGCTCGCCGCTACTAAGGCAATCGCGTTTGCTTTCTCTTCCTGCAGCTACTTAGATGTTTCAGTTCACTGCGTCTTCCTCTACATTACCTTAACAGTAATGAGTGACATGCATTACATGCCGGGTTCCCCCATTCGGACATCTCTGGATCAATGTTTACTTACAACTCCCCAAAGCATTTCGTCGTTAGTCACGTCCTTCATCGGCTTCTAGTGCCAAGGCATCCACCGTGCGCCCTTATTAACTTAACCTTATTTTGGTCTGTTGACCTTAAACTCATTAAATCACAGCGTTTCGGTTTATTTCTTGTTACTATCTACAATTCAATTTCTTGAATCGTGGAATTTGATATAGATATTCAATTTTCAATGGACAATCTTTGAATCTTTCGATTCAATGGAGCCTAGCGGGATCGAACCGCTGACCTCCTGCGTGCAAAGCAGGCGCTCTCCCAGCTGAGCTAAGGCCCCACAAGACCTCTCAAAACTAAACAATACTCCAAACGTGCTTCCGTTTATCCTTAGAAAGGAGGTGATCCAGCCGCACCTTCCGATACGGCTACCTTGTTACGACTTCACCCCAATCATCTATCCCACCTTAGGCGGCTGGCTCCAAAAGGTTACCTCACCGACTTCGGGTGTTACAAACTCTCGTGGTGTGACGGGCGGTGTGTACAAGGCCCGGGAACGTATTCACCGCGGCGTGCTGATCCGCGATTACTAGCGATTCCGACTTCATGTAGGCGAGTTGCAGCCTACAATCCGAACTGAGATTGGCTTTAAGAGATTTGCTTGCCGTCACCGACTCGCGACTCGTTGTACCAACCATTGTAGCACGTGTGTAGCCCAGGTCATAAGGGGCATGATGATTTGACGTCATCCCCACCTTCCTCCGGTTTATTACCGGCAGTCTCGCTAGAGTGCCCAACTTAATGATGGCAACTAACAATAGGGGTTGCGCTCGTTGCGGGACTTAACCCAACATCTCACGACACGAGCTGACGACAACCATGCACCACCTGTCACCGATGTTCCGAAGAAACTTCCTATCTCTAGGAATAGCATCGGGATGTCAAGACCTGGTAAGGTTCTTCGCGTTGCTTCGAATTAAACCACATGCTCCACCGCTTGTGCGGGCCCCCGTCAATTCCTTTGAGTTTCAACCTTGCGGTCGTACTCCCCAGGCGGAGTGCTTAATGCGTTAGCTGCGGCACTAAGCCCCGGAAAGGGCCTAACACCTAGCACTCATCGTTTACGGCGTGGACTACCAGGG
Organism: Streptococcus equinus; assembly: GCF_049393735.1. Taxonomy (GTDB): domain Bacteria; phylum Bacillota; class Bacilli; order Lactobacillales; family Streptococcaceae; genus Streptococcus; species Streptococcus equinus_G. Next base: position 341,216 of record NZ_CP185946.1, on the reverse strand, counting down.
TATCTAATCCTGTTTGCTCCCCACGCTTTCGAGCCTCAGCGTCAGTTACAGACCAGAGAGCCGCTTTCGCCACCGGTGTTCCTCCATATATCTACGCATTTCACCGCTACACATGGAATTCCACTCTCCCCTTCTGCACTCAAGTCTAACAGTTTCCAAAGCGAACAATGGTTAAGCCACTGCCTTTAACTTCAGACTTATTAAACCGCCTGCGCTCGCTTTACGCCCAATAAATCCGGACAACGCTCGGGACCTACGTATTACCGCGGCTGCTGGCACGTAGTTAGCCGTCCCTTTCTGGTAAGTTACCGTCACTGTGTGAACTTTCCACTCTCACACACGTTCTTCTCTTACAACAGAGCTTTACGATCCGAAAACCTTCTTCACTCACGCGGCGTTGCTCGGTCAGGGTTGCCCCCATTGCCGAAGATTCCCTACTGCTGCCTCCCGTAGGAGTCTGGGCCGTGTCTCAGTCCCAGTGTGGCCGATCACCCTCTCAGGTCGGCTATGTATCGTCGCCTTGGTGAGCCGTTACCTCACCAACTAGCTAATACAACGCAGGTCCATCTACTAGTGAAGCAATTGCTCCTTTCAAGCATCTAACATGTGTTAAATGCTGTTATGCGGTATTAGCTATCGTTTCCAATAGTTATCCCCCGCTAGTAGGCAGGTTACCTACGCGTTACTCACCCGTTCGCAACTCTTCCAACTTTAGCAAGCTAAAGTCTTCAGCGTTCTACTTGCATGTATTAGGCACGCCGCCAGCGTTCGTCCTGAGCCAGGATCAAACTCTCATTTAATCTTGTTCTCATTCTGTCACTGACAGATTTATCGTTTTTTGACAGGTTACTTTCGTAACCCGCACGTTTGGTTCGTATTGTTCAGTTTTCAAAGGTCTTTGTCTCACTCGAGACAACTTCTATATTCTATCAAATTTAATTCTCGTTGTCAACACTTTTTTCAAAGTTTTTTTCAAACAAGTTTCAAATCTGATTGCCATCGTTCTCTCTCAAACAACAGCTATATTAGTTTAACATTTCTAAACGGATTTGTCAAGAACTTTTTTCAAGTTTTTCAAAACCTCTTAGAAACTCTTGCTGTCTCATGCGACAGCTATATTAGTATACTAAACTTAACTTACACTGTCAACACTTTTTTGAAATCTTTTTTCAACTTATTTACATTTTGTTTTCAAGCGTTAAATTTTGGTTATTTTTAAGTTGTTATCCTAATTAAAAATTCTAGCAGAATAAAAAAAAGAGAGTGGTAAACTCTCTTTTTATTGTAATGCTTTTTTGTATTCTTCTGCTTCTGCTTCTGTTGAAAGTACAAAGTGTCCTGGAGTAATTTCTCGCATTTCACGTTCTTGGCCATCAAGTTCTGCAGTGGGATCGTACACTTGGTGTACACGTTCACGTTCAGATTCTGGGTCTGGTTCTGGAATAGCAGACAACAGACTCTTAGTGTATGGGTGGATTGGATTATTATAAACATCATCAGATGTTCCAATTTCAAGCATTTTACCCCAGTGCATAACACCAATACGGTCTGAAATGTATTTCACCATAGATAAATCGTGAGCGATGAATAAGTATGTTAAACCACGTTCACGTTGAAGTTTTTGCATCAAGTTTACAACTTGAGCTTGGATTGATACGTCAAGAGCTGAAATTGGTTCATCAGCAATGATAAATTTTGGTTGAACTGCAAGTGCTCGAGCAATACCAATACGTTGACGTTGACCACCTGAAAATTCATGTGGGTAACGTGTCATGTGATCTTTGTTCAAACCAACTAATGAAAGTAGTTCTTGAACTTTTTCATCACGCTCTTCTTTGCTATTAACCAATTTATGGATATCAAGACCTTCTGCAACGATGTCACGGATTTTCATACGTCCGTTAAGACTTGCTTGAGGGTCTTGGAAAATCATTTGAACATTTTTACGGAATTCGTGCAATTCTTTACCTTTAAGGTTAGAAACTGTTTCACCGTCAAAATCAATTTCACCACCATTGATATCGTAAAGTTTTAAAATAGCACGTCCAACAGTTGTTTTACCAGAACCTGATTCACCAACTAGACCAAATACTTCACCTTCGTAGATGTCAAAGCTAACGTTGTTGATTGCTTTTACTTCGTTCTTTTTACCTTCATTAAAAGTCAAAGATACATTTTTAAGTTCAACAAGCTTTTTTCTATTTTCAGTCATTAAGCTTTTCTCCCTTCAAGTTCTTTCCATTTTGCCCAACGTTTTTGAATTGGTAATGGTGGTGTTACTTTAGGTGCACGTTCATCTAGCAACCATGTTGCTGCATAGTGTGTGTCGCTAACTTTAAACATTGGTGGTTCTTCTTCGTAATCAATGTCTAATGCAAATTCATTACGTGGAGCAAACGCATCACCTTTTGGCGGATTAAGAAGATCTGGTGGAGTACCTGGAATTGATTGTAGGCTACCTGCTTCTGTATCAGTCGTTGGCATTGAGTTTAACAAGCCCCAAGTATATGGATGTTGAGGATTGTAGAATACTTCGTCCACTGAACCATATTCAATCACTTTACCAGCATACATAACTGCTACACGATCAGCCATACCAGCAACAACACCAAGGTCGTGGGTAATGAAGATAATTGATGAACCACTTTCTTTTTGAATTTTCTTCATCAAGTTAAGGATTTGCGCTTGAATAGTAACATCCAAGGCAGTTGTTGGTTCATCTGCAATCAAAACATCTGGATTAGCTGCAAGTGCAATCGCGATAACCGCACGTTGACGCATACCACCTGACCATTGATGTGGGTAATCATTAATGTGTTCTTCCGCATTTGGAATACCAACATTTTTCATCAAATCTAGTGCACGAGCCCATGCTTCTTGTTTTGAAACTTTTTCATGAATCATAATTGGTTCAGCAATCTGCTGACCAATTTTCATTGTTGGGTCAAGACTTGTCATTGGATCTTGGAAAATCATAGCAATTTCATTTCCACGTACTTTAATCCATTCATCTTCTTTTAGTTCTGTCAGTTTTTTACCTTTAAAGTCAATTTCACCTGTAATAGTTGCATTTGAAGCTGATAGCCCCATCAATGTTTTAGTTGTTACAGATTTACCTGATCCAGATTCACCTACGATTGCAAGGGTTTCACCTTTCTTCAAGTCAAAATTAACATCACGGATAGCTTTAATTTCTCCAGCGTAGGTATGGAAATCTACATGGAGGTTTTTAACTTGTAAAATTGTTTCTTCACTCATAATTTTTCCTCCTAACGATCACCAGATTTTGGATCAAATGCATCACGAAGACCATCACCTAGCAAGATGAAAGCAAGTGAGATTAGTACCAAAGCAAGGGCTGGTAGAGTAACTTGATAAGGGTAATATTGTAAATATTCTTGTGCATCAGTAATCAATGAACCAAGTGATGCTGTTGGTGGTTTAACCCCAAGGTTAATAGCTGAAAGTACAGCTTCATACATGATAGCACTTGGAACTGTCATCATGATTTGAACAATAATAATACCTGAAATATTTGGAAGGATATGTTTGAATGCAATTTTTGGTGCACTTTCACCGAGTGAACGAGCTGCAAGAACAAACTCTTGTTCACGATATGAAAGTGTCAAGTTACGTACTTGACGTGCCATTGAAGTCCAACCAACGATGGCAATTGAAATGATGATTGATGTAACACCATTACCAAGTAACAAACCAAGCATTGTTACGATTACCAAGTTAGGGATTGAAGAAATAACTTCGATAATACGTTGCATAATCATGTCGACACGTCCGCCAACATAACCTGAAATCAAACCATAAGTTACACCAATCAAAAGGTCAATCAATGTAGCAACAATTGCAATAAGAAGTGAGATACGCACACCAACAATGATACGTTTTGCAACACTACGTCCTAAGTTATCTGTACCAAGGATAAATTTAGTTCCTTCTGGCACTCCTTGATCTGCATATGCATCAGTGGCTTCTGTACTACCTGAATATGTGATTGTACCGTTCCAGAAAGGAAGATTATCACTGATTTTTGGTGGAAGGTTACGGTATGTTGTAACTTCTTTTGTATTAAAGGCATTTGCATCATCACGTGGAACCAAGATTACTGAAATCATTGAAAATACTAACAGGATTCCCAAGAACCACATTGAAACAACTGCCAATTTATTTTTTTTCAAACGGCGCCATGCATCTTGCATAAAAGAAAGAGCAGGCTTTTCAATTTTTTCTTGTGAGCTGGCTGAACCAACACCAACAAGTTTAAATTCTCTAGTTTTATCTGCCATGAATAATCTCCTTATTGCAAGCGTACACGTGGATCAACAATACTTGTTGCAATATCTGTTACCAAGATGGCAACCATCAACATCATTGCATAAACAATTGTTGTCCCCATAATTACTGGATAGTCTTTAGCTGGGATTGATGTAACAAATTGTTGACCAATTCCGGGAATTGAGAAAATTTGTTCAATTAAAGCTGAACCCGTCAATAAGTTAGCAGCCATTGGACCAACCAAAGTCAAAACTGGAATCATTGAGTTACGATACGCGTGCTTACGAGCAACTTGACGTTTATTCAAACCTTTAGCTGTCGCTAATTGAATATAATCAGAACTCAAAGTTTCAATCATTTGTCCACGGAAGAAACGTGTTACTTGAGCAAATACTGGAATTGCCAAGGCGATTGATGGCATAATAGTTTGTTCAAATGAACCCCAACCAGCAAGTGGGAACAAGCTCCATTTGAAACCAAGTGTAACTAATAGGAATAGACCAATAATGAATGATGGTACTGAAATACCAAGTGTAGAAATAACACTAAGAACACCATCAATCCAGTTATTTTTGTTACGTGCTGAAGCCGCACCAACAACAATACCTGAAAGAAGTCCAACGATTAAAGCTTGAACACCCAATTGAATTGATACACCTAAACGTTGAGAAATCAAACGTCCAACAGGTTGGTTAATAGATTGGTAACTTGTACCGAAATCACCATGAAGAATATTCCATAGGTAAGTAAGGTATTGCTGCCAAACTGGTTTATCCAAACCATATTGTTTGTTCATTAAAGCAATCATCTCATCAGTTAATTTTGGGTTATTGTAAGGTGTACCCGGCATAACTTGCATGAGGAAAAACGACAGGGTAACAACTACCCAGAGTGTTACAAGAAGAATAGCAACACGTTTAAGAATGTATTTTACCATAATATTTCCTTCTCTGTATTTGCTTTTGTTGGCAGGAGAAAACTTTTACCTGTCAACAAAAGCAAGAATTGGTAGCAACCAATTCTTGCCCATATCCATACTTATTAAAGATTATTTGTCTTTATAGGCATATGTAAAGTCAACTTGCAAACCAGTTGAGTTACGAACAAGTCCTTTGATTGATGAATTTTGAAGTGCTTGTGTGCTACGGAAGTAAAGTGGATTGTAGTGTGCGTTATCATAAAGTGCTTTTTCAGCAGCTTTATAATCATCTGCTGCAGCTGCAGGATCCAAAGCATCAGTTGTTAATGCTTTTTGGTAAGCAGCATCATAAGTCGCATCACTAAACTTACCATAGTTGTAAGCTGAATCTGATGTGAACAATCCGTAGAATGTAGAACCTTCTGGATAGTCACCACCCCAAAGTGATAGAACTACATCAAAGTTTTGTGTTTTAGAATCTTGCAAACGTTGTTTGAATGTTACGAATTTTTCTTCTACTTTTAATCCTGGAAGAACATCTTCCCATGTTTGTTTAATGTAGTCTACTGATGCTTTCGCAACAGGTGTGTCTGAATCGGCTGTAATTGTCAATGTGATTGATTTTTCACCGAGTTCAGCAAGTCCTTCTTTGAAGAGTTTTGCTGCTTGTTTTGCATCATAAGTGTAATTTTGTGATACGTATTTAGATAAATCAGTTCCATCTTCCAAAGTTTCAAGTCCTGTTGGAACTAGAGCTGATGCTGCTTTTGAACCAGTATCAATAGCTGCTTTTACAATTCCTTCACGATCTGTAGCAAGGTTAAGTGCTTGACGAATCTTAGTATTTGTCAAAGCTTTAACAGAACCTGACTCATTGTAATTTAGGTATGCTGTTGTAGCTTCTGGTGAATCTACAACGTCTTTACTATTTTTATTTGCTTTATAAATAGCCTCTGTACCTGAGATGTTCGCTGTGTCAAGCTGACCATCTTTGTACATTTGCACTGCAGTATCAGGTTTTTTAACAGCTTGGATATTAACTTTTTTAAGTTTTACGTTTTTAGCGTCCCAATAGTATTTGTTCTTCACAAGTGTAAATGTACCATTAGAACCGTTCCATTTTGTTACTGTGTATGGACCTGAATAAAGTGCTTTTTCAGAAGTTGTACCATAATCACTACCTGCTTTTTCCACAAAAGCTTTGTTTTGAGGAACGAAGTTAGCAAACGATAGAAGACTCATAAATTGAGGAGATGGACTAGATAATGTAAAGATAACTTTATTACCATCTGCTTTTACTCCTAATTCATCAACGCTCTTAGTACCGCTAATAACTTCTTCAGCATTTAAAACATGCGCATCTGATGCAAGATATGCATACTCAGAAGCTGTCGCTGGATCAACAATACGTTGCCATGTGTAGACAAAATCATCTGCAGTCAAATCACTACCATCAGACCATTTTAGACCATCACGTAATGTTGCAGTATACGTCAATCCATCTTCAGATACTTCAACTTTCTCTGCCAAATCAGGTTTTAACTCGCCATCTTCGTTACGACGAAGAAGATTACTACCTGAGTTACCGATTGCAATTGAAGAATAAGTATCTGTAACTTTTGAAACATCCAAAGTGCTAATTTCAGTAGGAGTGTACCAATTAATCTCATCACTTGAAGAAGTTGATGAGCTTTTTCCTCCACAAGCTGCCAATACAGCAGTTGAGAGCAAAGTAACAGCTCCTAAGCCAATGCGTTTCCATGTTTTACTTTCTAGTGACATGTGACGCCCTCCTAGTTGTTCTCTCTAAATTATATTATTTGACAAGTAGAATTATATCATAAAGTTTCTTTAAAGAAAATAGTTTTTTCTGAAGAAAGTAGTTTTTTCTGAATTTTTTGTCAGATTATCTAACACACTATTTATATGCTATTAATATGGTATAATTATCTTGTTGAATTTTTTAACAAAGGATGGAACAATGAAAAAGGTTATTGCTGCTCTAGCCATGCTCTTGGCTTTTCTTGGAAGTAGTGTTTACGCAGATGATTTCGATGTCGCTGCTAAGCACGCAATTGCTGTCGAAGCTACTACAGGTAAAGTTCTTTATGAAAAAGATGCTACTACACCTGCTGGTGTCGCTTCTATGACAAAAATATTAACTGTTTATTTAACTTATAAAGAAATCGATAAAGGAAATCTTTCTTGGGATACTAAAGTTCCAATTTCTGATTATGCTTACGATTTAACAGCTAACTCAGATGCAAGTAACGTGCCTATGGAAGCTCGTGAATACACTGTTGAACAACTAGTCAATGCCGCTATGGTCGCCAGTGCTAACAGCGCTGCAATCGCATTAGCTGAACAAATCGGTGGTAGCGAAAGCAATTTTGTTGACATGATGAAAGCACAACTCAATGAATGGGGAATTACTGATGCTAAATTAGTCAACGCATCTGGTTTAAATAACAGTTACCTCGGCGATAACATTTACCCAGGATCTAGTTCTACAGATGAAAATATGCTAAGTGCTCGAGACATTGCTATAATTGCCCGCCATCTCGTCACAGAATATCCTGATGTCTTAAAAATCAGTAGTCAAACGACAGCTGATTTTGATGGTTCAACAATGAACACTTACAATTATATGCTTAAAGATATGCCTTATGAACGAGACGGTGTTGACGGTCTAAAAACTGGTACAACTGAACTTGCAGGTGCTTCATTTGTTGCTACTTCAACTGAAAACGGTATGCGTATTATCTCAGTAGTAATGAATGCTGATGGTTGGGAAGAAAATGATTTTGCTCGTTTCGAAGCTACTAACGAGCTCCTTGATTATGTCAAATCGAACTATGAAATGACTACTATCATCGAAGCTGGTCAGTCTTATAAAAACAGCAAAGCTAAAGTTAAGGACGGAAAAGAAAAAACAGTTCCCGTTGTTGCTGCTCAAGATTTGAATGCGGTGCATCACATTGGCACTGATGTTTCTGCTAAATTCTCATCAAAAGCTAAAGGTTACGAGGCAACTATTAACAAAGGTGACAAAGTTGGAAGCTTTGAGTATAATGATAACCAAATTGTAGGAACTGGTTATCTTGATTCCAAACCTAGCGTCCCTGCTCTTGCTAAAAAAGAGGTAAAAAAAAGCATTTTTCTTAAAGTCTGGTGGAACCACTTCGTAACTTACGTCAACGAAAAACTTTAAAATTATCAATTTTCTTCTATATAATATACATAATATACGTAAAAAGAGACGAGTTTAAAAACTCGTCTCTTTTGATTTATCCAACTGATCCTTCCATTTCATAACTGATTAAACGATTAAGTTCAACAGCATATTCCATTGGAAGTTCTTTTGTAAATGGTTCAACAAATCCCATAACAATCATTTCAGTTGCTTCTTGTTCTGATAATCCACGACTCATCAAATAATAAAGCTGTTCTTCAGAAATTTTTGAAACCTTCGCTTCATGTTCAAGAGCAACTTGTGAATTATGAATTTCGTTAAATGGAATTGTATCTGAACTTGATATATCATCCATCAAAATGGTATCACATTCAATATGACTGACAGATTTCTTAGAATTTTTATTGAAAGTTACTTGACCACGATAGTCAACCTTACCTCCACCTTTAGCGATTGATTTTGAAACAATCGATGATGAAGTATGTGGTGCATTGTGAATCATTTTAGCACCAGTATCTTGATGTTGCCCTTTATTTGCAAAAGCAATTGAAAGCATAGTACCACGCGCACCTTCACCATCAAGATATACAGATGGATATTTCATAGTTGTTTTGGCACCAAGGTTACCATCAATCCATTCAACTGTAGCATTTTTCTTAGCTGTAGCACGTTTTGTGACCAAATTATAAACATTATCTGACCAGTTTTGGATAGTTGAGTAACGCATATAGCTTCCTTCAAGTGCAAAAATTTCAACAATTGCCGCATGAAGACTAGCAGATGAATAATTCGGTGCTGTACATCCTTCAACGTAGTGAACACTTGCTCCTTCATCAACGATAATCAAAGTACGTTCAAATTGTCCCATTGATTCACGATTGATTCGGAAATAAGTCTGCAAAGGAATGTCAACCTTAACACCTTTTGGTACGTAGATAAAAGTTCCACCTGACCAAAATGCTGAATTCAGGGCTGCCAATTTATTATCTGTAGGTGGAACTAATTTTGAGAAATATTTTTTAAATAGCTCTGGGTATTCTTTCAAAGCTGAATCTGTATCTGTAAAAATAATTCCCAACTTATCATATTCATCTTTCATGTTATGGTAAACAACTTCAGATTCATATTGTGCTGAAGCTCCAGCCAAGTAAGCTCGTTCAGCTTCTGGAATTCCGATACGTTCAAAAGTTTCTTTTATTTTTTCTGGGACATCTTCCCATGAACGAGCAGGTTTATCAGAAGCTTTTTGGTAATAAGTGATTTCATCAAAATCAATATCTGACAAATCTGGTCCCCAATCTTGCATTGGCATTTTATTAAAAATTTCCAATGATTTCAAACGGAACTCAAGCATCCACTCAGGCTCACCTTTTTCAGCAGATAATTCACGAACAACTTCTTCGCTGATTCCTTTTTCTGTTGAAAAGACCGGTGTCACATCATCATGAAAGCCATATTGATAATCACCAAGGTCAATTGGTTTTGGTGTTACTTTTTCATTTTTTTCAGGCATCTAATTACCTTTCTGTATCTTTATCGTCGTTTTCAATAGCTTTCTTCAAGGCATTCCAAGCTAGAGTTGAACATTTAATACGTTGTGGAAATTTTGAAACTCCTGCTAAGAAACTAGCCTCACCTAATCTTTTTTGAGCATCGTCTTTTTCACCTTGAACCATTTTTGAGAAAATCTCAGCAAGTTCAAGTGCTTCTTCTTTTGTTTTACCGAGAACTGCATCGGTCATCATGCTAGATGAAGCTGTTGAAATTGTACAACCATCACCAGCAAAAGCAATGTCTGAAATGCGATCACCATCAAATTTCACTGAAAGTGAAATAACATCACCACAAGTCGGATTGTTAAGATTAACTTGATTAACATCTTCTAATTTTCCGTGATGGTGTGGATTTTTTGAATGATCTGAAACAACTGCCATATAAAGACTATCTAATCTAGAAAGTGCCATTGAAAAACTCCTTTGTTTTAAGAATTGCTTCTATTAGTTTATCACAATCTTCTTTCGTATTATAGATATAAAAGCTTGCACGCACTGCCGAATGAACTCCTAAATAAGTAATCAAAGGTTGCGCACAATGATGTCCAGCGCGAACCGCAACACCTTCATAATCGAGTGCTGTCGCTACATCATGTGGATGCAATCCATCAAGATTAAATGAAATTACCCCAGTGTGCTGGCTAGGATCCTTAGGGCCATAAACTGTTAACCCTTCAATTGCTTGTAATTTAGGAAGAACATAATCAACAAGTTCTTGTTCATGTGCATGAACAGCATCTAAACCAAGGTCGCTCAAATAATCAATTGCAGCACCTAAAGCAATAGCGCCAGCAATGTTTGGCGTTCCTGCCTCAAACTTCCAAGGCAGCTCTGTCCAAGTCGCTTCTTGTTCGTAAACAAAATCAATCATTTCACCACCAAATTCGACTGGTGACATTTGATTTAGAATCTCTTCTTTGCCATAAAGGACACCGATACCTGTAGGTCCAAGCATTTTGTGTCCTGAAAATGCAAAGAAATCACAATCTAAATCTTGAACATCAATTGTCATATGCGGAGCAGATTGCGCGCCATCAACAACCATGTAAGCTCCAACTTGGTGAGCTAATTTAGCAATTTCTTTAACTGGTTGAATTGAACCTAGAACATTTGAAACGTGAGCAATGCTGACAAATTTTGTTTTATTTGAAAGTTTGCTACGCAAATCGTCCATATCCAACTGCCCGTCTTTTAAATAGACATAAACTAATTTCGCACCTGTTTTTTGGCAAACTTGCTGCCAAGGGACAACATTAGCATGGTGTTCTAAAACTGAGATAAGCACTTCATCGTCTTTTTGAAGTACTTCTTGCGCAAAGTGCGCAACCCAATTAAGTCCTGTCGTTGTTCCACGTGTAAACAAGACTTCTTTAGTTGATTTTGCATTAATAAATTGACGCGCTTTTTCACGGCTTGCTTCATAAGCTGCTGTTGCTCGTTCAGCAAGTGTGTGAACACCACGGTGAACATTAGCATTAATTGTGTGATAATAATCATTAAGGACATCAAGAACTTTTTGTGGTTTCTGAGTTGTTGCCGCATTGTCAAGATAAACCAAGGGTTCGTCGTTTACAATTTGGTCAAGTATCGCAAAGTCTTGAGCAATTTTGTGAGCATCTAATTTTTTCATATCAGCGTTGCTCCAATTTATTATCTAGCACAGTAATCATTTCGTCACGTACTTCTTTGACAGGAATTTCAGTAATAACAGTACCTAAGAAACCACGAATAACTAGGCGTTCTGCTGTTTCCTTATCAATACCGCGACTCATCAAATAGTACATATCATCTGGGTCAACTTGTCCAATTGATGCTGCGTGACCTGCTGTGACATCATTTTCATCAATCAATAGAATTGGATTTGCATCTGAACGAGCTTTATCTGAAAGCATGAGAACTCGGCTTTCTTGTTGAGCATCTGCTCCCTTGGCTCCTTTGACGATATGTCCAACTCCGTTAAAAGTCAAAGTACCGCGTTCAAGAATAACACCATGTTGTAGAATGTGACCAACAGTATGACTACCATAGTTTGTGACACGTGTATCAACACCTTGAACTTGGCGTCCAGATGAAGCAGCTACTACTTTAAGATTGGCTTGACTACCATCGCCATACAAATCTGAATCGAAATCAGCAATGACATTGCCTTCATTCATAACACCAAGCGCCCAATCCACTACTGCATCTTTACCATGACGAGCTCTACGGCTAATATAAGTCGTAACATTTTCGCCCAAACGGTCAATAGCTGAAAATTTTACATGACTTCCATCTAAGGCAATGACTTCAACAGAAATATTTGCAGTTGCTGTCGCTTCTCCTTCACCGATTGATTCAAAACGTTCCAAGTAGCTAATGTGACTATTTTTTCCAACTACAATGAGAATATGTTTGTTAAACGGAACATCACTTGCCTTATCTTGGAAGAAAAGACCTTCGATTGGTTCTTCAATGTCCACATTATCTGGAACATAAAGCACTGCTGCACTATTAAAGTAAGCAGTGTGATAGGCAGCTAACTTATCTTCTTTATCTCCACGCGCAGACCCAAAATATTTTTCAATCACTTCTGGAATCTCTTCCAAAGCGCTGTAAAAGTCTGTGAAAATAACACCTTTTTCCATCAAGTCCATTGGCAACTGCTCAAGAACAGTCTGTGTCCCAACTTGAACAAGCTTAGGGTTATCTCCAAGAGCTGTAAAATCAGGAACATTAGCAAGTGCTACATCCTCTGAAATTGTTCCATCGCCAAGATTCCAACGGTGAAATTTCACACGGTTGATTTCTGGTAACGGTAATTTATCTATATTATCAAAAGCAGCCAGACGTCGTTCTTGCAACCACAATGGCTCTGCCTTTGCTTGTGAAAAATTCAAAACTGATTCTTTCGTCATAATTTGATGTTTACTCCTTTTTATATCCTACATACGAGTATCGTCTAGGTTAAGACCATAGACTTTGACATCATCAATTACACTTCTTCTTCGTATTTAATACCGAGTTCTTCGGCAATTTTTGCATATCCTTCTTTTTCAAGACGAGCAGCAAGTTCTTCACCGCCTGAAAGGACAACACGTCCGTCCATCATAATATGGACAACATCTGGTTTAATGTAGTTAAGAAGACGTTGGTAGTGAGTGATAATCATGGCACCAAAATTTTCACCACGCATGGCATTAACACCTTTTGACACCACTTTAAGAGCATCGATATCAAGTCCTGAATCGATTTCATCAAGAAGAGCAAATTTAGGTTCCAACATCAACAGTTGAAGAATTTCATTACGTTTCTTTTCACCACCTGAGAAACCTTCGTTAAGGTAACGCTCTGCCATTTCTTCTTTCATGCCGAGAAATTCCATTTTTTCATCCAATTTTGTGATGAAGTCCATGACAGAAATTTTTTCGTCATCTTCTTTTCCGGCATTCATAGCTGCGCGAATAAACTCAGCATTCGTAATTCCAGGAATTTCAGCTGGGTATTGCATAGCAAGAAACAGTCCAAGACGAGCACGTTCATCGACTTCGAGGTCAAGAATATTTTCGCCATCTAGCAAAATTTCACCCTGAGTAATCTCATAGTTAGGATTTCCCATGATAGCAGCTGAAAGCGTTGATTTACCAGTCCCGTTAGGACCCATAATCGCAGCAATTTCTCCTGTCTTAAGAGTTAAGTTAACACCCTTAAGAATTTCTTTATCTTCAATTGAAACATGAAGATCTTTTATCTCAAGTACAGACATGTGTACATTCCTCCAATTTAAATAAATGCGGCAGTAACTTTTTTCTGAAAATTACCGCAGTTCTATAGGGTTACTAATCATTATAACAAAAAAAAGCCATATTAGGCTTTTCAATCACTTATTATTTGCTATTTTTACGTTTTTTCCATTTTAGCATGGTTGCTTGGCGATAATCACTATTTCCGATAAATTTCAGTGTATCAAAAAGCGGTGTACGCCCAACTCCCCAAATTTCAAGTCCTTCAATAAAGACCTCTAAGGCAAATGCTAAACCAACCATCAAAAGTACTCCGCCTAAACGGCTAGAAACGTTAAGTAAAAGAGCAATCAATGAGAAGAGAATCGCAATACCGTAAACAACTAAAACAGCGCCACGGTGTGTGAATCCCATAGCCAACAGACGATGGTGCAAATGCATCTTATCTGCTTCAGTTACAGGACGTCCAGATAATTTACGACGAATAATTGCAACGGTCGTATCTAGAATCGGCACACCAAGAATAATCACTGGTGTCACTACTGCAACTGCTGTTGAATTTTTCAACCCTTGAAGAGACAAGACTCCAATCATAAATCCAATGAAAAGAGCTCCTGCATCACCAAGATAAATAATCGCTGGATTGTAGTTATATGGGAAAAATCCTGCAATACAAGCAATCAACAGTAGGATTGTTAATGTTAGATAAAAATCAGTTTGTGGTAAAAAGAAATAAGATACCAAAGCCATTGTGATAAGGCTAATGATTGAGACACCACTCACCAAACCATCTAAACCATCAATCAGATTCATCGCATTAGTGATAGCAATAATCCAAAAGACTGTTAAAAAGAAGGTCACAACAGAATTAAATTCTAACAGTGGTCCACCAAATGGAATTTTAAAACTATCAAAGCGGAAATCTGTAAATGCCCAAACTATAACAGCGCCAAGAATGATACCTAGCATTTTTGTTTTGGGTTTTAATTCATAAATATCATCAATAAATCCAGTCGCCGTAATAATGAATCCACCAATGACAACTGGTAAAACATAATTAAAGTACGAAATCGTCCAAATCGGCTCTTTTAATACCATTGGCATAAAGATCAACGAAGAAACCAAGAAAGACAGAAAAATCGCAACTCCACCACTACTTGGCATCGGGACTTCATTAACCCTACGAGCATTTGGTTTATCTACGGCACCAACACGAAAAGCAATAAAACGAACAATCGGCGTTAAGAAAAGTGATAACAAAAATGCGCCAATTAAAACTAAGACATATTCAATTGTAAAAGGTGCCATACTATACCAACTCAATCATTTTTAATTTTGCAACGGCATCATCCGTTAACAATTCAACCGCATGCTCTTGTAAGTAAGCACGAGTTTTTGTTCCAGCGCCAGCGTATTCTAACATACGAGCATACATCAAATTTGCATAATAAGAAGGTTGGTTCTGCAAATCGAGCAAAATTGTCATGTAATAAGCGCCGTCCATTTTGTAAAGTTCAGAAGCTTCTACAGGAAAATCAATTGCTTTAGAAAAAGCAACTGCTGCTTCTAAACTTGGGAAATCTAACACGTAATGAACATAATCAGATGGATTTACATCTTCTTCAGGTTCTGTATCTGCTTGTTTGGCATGCTCTGTCAACACTTCTTCAACAGCACCTTCCATCATTTCTTCGATTTTACCTAATTTTTCATGAGCTTCAGTGTCACCTTTAGCCATCATCGTTTGTTCTAACGTTTTAAAGAATTCTTCTGGTGACATGTTAGACACATCGTCGAACGCAGCTAAATCCTCAAAATTGATATCTTTGTTGATTTCTGATTTTGTAACAAACACATCAAGACGGTCCTTACGTGGTGTCACACGAAAGCTAAGCATGCCGCTATCTTTGAAATTATCTGGTAAATCTAACTCATCCATTACTGAATAGAAGAACTCTTCTGTCTTTTCTTGCGGAATCAAAAAGTCTTTTAACTCCATTCCTCGTTCTTCTAAATCTTCCATACTAATCGTTATTTTTAGCGTTGTCTCGCTAATCTGTTTCATTTCCATACTATATACCTCGCACGAGTAGTCATTTTATTATACAAGAAAAGTCATGTTTTTTCAATTTATTGGTCACAAAAAGCAGTCCTGACACGGACTGCTGCTATTTTAAAAGATAAATTTAACAATACTGTAGAGGATAAGAATCGTACCCAAAACGATACGATATTTACCAAAGACAGTGAAGTCATGTTTTTTAACATAATCAGTCAAGAAGCGGATAACATACAAGCTAACAAGGAATGCTGTCACACTTGCTACCATTAAAATCAAGAATTGACTGAAGTTAAGTACGTTACCATCTAAAAAGAACTTAACAGCTTTCAAACCACTGTAACCAAACATAGTTGGAATTGCAAGGAAGAATGTAAAATCAGCAGCAACTGAACGGCTTGTTCCCACAATAATAGCACCTAAGATAGTTGCACCTGAGCGGCTTGTTCCCGGTACGATACTAAGAACTTGGAAGCAACCAATCCAAAACGCTGTCAAATAAGGCATACGAGCAAGGTCAGTCACTTCAGGCTCAACATTTGCATTACGTTTTTCAATCCAGATGAATGCAATCCCGTAAACAATCAAAGCAATCGCAATTGGAATCATGTAATTGAAATGCGCTTCAAACCAGTCATCAAATGGCACTGCAATCAAAATCGATGGAATACATGCAATCACAACCTTCAACCAAAGCTGCCAAGTTAACTGAACTTCACGCGATGTTTTTCCAGGTTGAAATGGATTCAAACGCTTAAAGTAAATCACAATAACAGCCAAGATTGCTCCCAATTGGATAACAATGTTGAACATATCCAAAAATGCCTTATCTTGATTCAATTTGATAAACTCTTGAACCAAAATCAAGTGTCCTGTACTTGACACAGGCAACCACTCTGTAATTCCCTCAACTATCCCCAAAAAGATAGCCTTTAGTAGTTCGAAAAATAACATAAGCTCTCCTTAATTTAATATCTCCTCAATTATAGCAGATTTGGCTGCATTTTAAAACGCTCCGCCGCCTCCGCCGCCTCCACCGCCGGAGAAGCCGCCACTAGTTCCTGAACTACCAGATGAAACAGAGAAATTCGATGCTGAATCAGCGCTATGACTAGCAAGTCCTAGTTGATGTGTTTGCATACCGATTAGATAACCAAGTTCAGAGTCGACCATATAAGCTGCTTCGCTTGCGAGTTTAATATCATGAATTGCAAGATATTTTTGAACTTGCTTAGCGTAGCCAAACAATGTCGCATACACTAAGATTCGATTCCAAACAATGACTCCTTGCCAATCAACTTTGTCGAATTTATTAATATCACGCATCATGTTAGTAAAACTAATCCAAGATTGGATACGTTCTTGCCCTTCAGCTGTTATCGCTCCGTGAACATCATAATAATCAGCTTTTCTTATAACTACAACTAAACTCAAGATTACCAAAAGCAATAAGAATCCGTAGCCAAGAAAGGCAATGTTTAAGTTAAAGATTAGATAGACTAAGCCAACAACAATTGGTAGTAATGAAATAAACAAAAGACCTTTTGCGTATTCAAATTTCTTTGCTGCGACGTCAGGCAAATCTTCACGAATCGCTGGTAAAGCTTTTTGCGAAATTTCTTTATCAACTAAGCCAGTGATTTTCTCAAGTTTTCCTAGATAACGGTCGTTAAAATCATCACCGAGCTTGTTTAGTTTTGTTTCTAAAGTGTGACCTTTGTATTTCTTCTTGTAACTGTCAACCAAATCATCATCAAAACGATAATCCGAGAACAAATCTTCAATTTTTACCGTTTTTCTCTTACCAAATGCCATATCAAGAACTTCAGCCTCATATTTTGTCATTGGTTTATCTGGGTGACAAGTCAATTCTTGATTCTCAGCTGTAATGATTTTACGGTCAATCAAATCAAGCAAAGTTGCCTGCATAGCTGTTTCAAATTTAAATTTCTGTGGAATTGAGCTTCCCTTAGTATCCGTATCTTCTAAATCCGCATCATAGATATACTGCATCACTAATAACGGTGACCAATCTTCAGGAGCCTCATAAGAGCGAGTTTCTCGACTAAATTTCTCATGTGCTTTAGCTGTTTGATTTCCCATAACAAACAAAACATAAGCTACAACTATCAGAACTCCAATAATTGATGGAACGATATAAAATAAAGTCGTTTTCAACAATTGAGTTTTTCTAGCAATCTTTTGCTCTTGCTTAATAATTGCTGCTTTTTTCTTGCCTGCTAAAGTCGCAGGGGTAGCCAAAATATCTTTATCCCAATAAGCATGCAATTCTAACTTACCATCTACATGGCTAGCTGTAATTTGGTAACCATCAGCTTGTTTTTTTACAAGAATTGATTTTAAGTAACCTCTATGTGCCCAAAGCTTGCGGTTAGAAGTTAGCTTATCTGTTGTCACTGTAAAAGTTACATGTTTTAAAGTTTCATCCCAATCACTGATTGGCACCCAGTTTAGCTCAGCAACATCCTGATACGGGAATAACAGATTTGCCAACTTCCAATGCAATTTAACAACGACAATATCGCCGCTCCTTCCTGAATTATAGATTTTTACCTGATAACCATCACCAAGGTCTTTAATTTCAGAACGAACAGTCTTATCAACACCGTTAACTTGCGCAGAGATTTCTGGGTTCTTATCAACAGTAAAACCATCTGGCATATGCCCAGCCTCACCAAGTGTCACAATCTGCCCATTGTACGATGAATCAAAATCATAAGTAATCGTCTGATAAAAATCAGCCGTATTATCGTCATGAATTGTCAGAACTCCATCGTAATCGCTAACACTATAGTCGACATCACTATCAGCAATGACAGGTATAGCCAGTCCAAAAAATGCGACGATGGCAATCAAAAATAATCTTAATTTTTTCATGATCTCCTACTCCTTTCTCATAACACTATTTTATCATAATATATTGTATAAATATTCTATTTTAAGGCTTATCATGTTGAAATCAAGCCCCATTTCATGTAAAATGGTAAGGTACAAGAATAGACAGGAGTCTTAAATGAAAAAGTTACTTTTAAGTTGTTTTGCAGCCCTTCTTCTTCTCTTTGGAGGAATGACTAGCATACACGCTGACGAATATCTTCGTGTCGGGATGGAAGCAGCCTACGCTCCATTTAACTGGACACAAGATGATGATTCTAATGGAGCTGTTCCTATCGAAGGAACTAGCCAGTACGCTAACGGATACGATGTCCAAATAGCTAAGAAAATAGCAGATAGCTTAGGCAAGGAACTCCTCGTTGTCAAAACTACTTGGACAGGACTAATTCCAGCGCTTACTTCCGGAAAGATTGACATGATTGCTGCCGGAATGAGTCCTACAGCTGAACGTAAGAAAGAAATTGCATTCTCAGATAGTTACTATACAAGTTCACCAGTTATCGTTGTTTCTAAAAAAGGTGATTTTGCACAAGCCACTTCACTTAAAGACTTTGCCGGTGCAAAATTAACATCTCAACAAGGTGTTTACCTTTACAACTTGATTGACCAAATCAAAGACGCTTCAAAAGAAACAGCCATGGGTGACTTCAACCAAATGCGTCAAGCACTTGAATCTGGTATCATCGATGGTTATGTTTCTGAACGTCCTGATGCTATCTCTGCCGAAAATGCTAACAGTGACTTCAAGATGGTAGCATTTGAAGATGGTAAAGGTTTTGCAACATCTAAAGCTGACACTGCTATCGCAGTTGGACTTCGCAAAAATGATACTGAAACCCTTGCAAAAGTAAATGCTGTTTTAGCTAGTATTTCTGACGATGACCGCCTAGCTCTCATGGATGACATGATTGAAAAACAACCAGCTGACAACTCTTCGGACAATACTAACAGCAACTTCTTCTCAGATATGTGGAGTATCTTCAAGAAAAACTGGAGCCAATTCCTACGTGGTGCAGGAGTCACACTTCTCATCTCTATCATTGGTACAGTTGTTGGTCTTTTCATCGGTCTTTTGATTGGTGTCTTCCGCACAGCTCCAAAAGCTGCCAACAAATTCCTTGCTGGTCTTCAAAAAGCATTTGGCTGGTTACTTAGTGTTTATATCGAAATCTTCCGTGGCACACCGATGATTGTACAAGCTATGGTTATCTACTACGGTACTGCTCAAGCCTTCGGTATTTCAATCGACCGTACAATCGCAGCCATCTTCATCGTATCAATCAACACTGGTGCTTACATGAGTGAAATCGTTCGTGGTGGTATCTTCGCTGTTGATAAAGGTCAGTTTGAAGCTGCTACTGCACTTGGATTCACACACGGTCAAACAATGCGCAAAATCGTTCTTCCTCAAGTTGTACGCAACATCTTGCCAGCAACTGGTAACGAATTTGTCATCAATATTAAAGATACTTCAGTATTGAATGTTATCTCAGTTGTCGAACTTTACTTCTCAGGTAATACTGTTGCAACACAAACATATCAATACTTCCAAACATTCACTATTATCGCGATTATCTATTTTGTTCTCACCTTTACAGTGACACGCATCTTGCGTTTCATCGAACGTCGCTTCGATGCTGACACTTACACAACTGGTGCTAACCAAAACCAAACGAAAGAGGTGAAATAATGTCTCAACCTATCATTGAAATTAAACACCTAAAAAAATCTTACGGACAAAATGAAGTCCTAAAAGATATTTCACTTTCTGTTAATAAAGGTGAAGTTATTTCTATCATTGGTTCATCAGGTTCAGGAAAATCAACATTCCTACGTTCTATCAATCTTTTAGAAGACCCAACTGCTGGAGAAATTCTTTTCCACGGTCAAAACGTTCTCGAAAAAGATTACAACTTGACAGAATACCGTGAAAAACTCGGAATGGTTTTCCAATCATTTAACCTTTTTGAAAACTTAAACGTTCTTGAAAATGCCATTGTTGCACAAACAACTGTTTTGAAACGTTCTCGCAGCGAAGCTGAAAAAATCGCTAAAGAAAACCTTACAAAAGTTGGTATGACTGAGCAATACTGGAAAGCAAAACCAAAACAACTTTCTGGTGGACAAAAACAACGTGTGGCTATCGCACGCGCATTGTCTGTCAATCCTGAAGCAATGTTATTTGACGAACCTACTTCAGCCCTTGACCCAGAAATGGTTGGTGAAGTTCTTAAAACAATGCAAGACCTTGCTAAATCAGGTCTAACAATGATTATCGTAACACACGAAATGGAATTCGCTAAAGAAGTTTCAGACCGTGTTATCTTCATGGATAAAGGGGTTATTGCTGAAGAAGGTACACCTCAACAAATCTTTGAAAATCCACAACAAGATCGTACAAAAGTATTCTTACAACGTTTCTTGAAATGATAAAAAAGAATCTCCTTTATAAGGAGATTCTTTTTTATACTCAATTATTTTGCCTTTAACGATGACAAAATTTGAGTGCGAATATCTTCAATACCTTCTGGATGATTTGGCAAGAAGAGTGTTTGATTACCTTTAGCAGCAAAAGTATTCAAAGTATCAAGATATTGGTTAGTTAGCAAGATTGACATGATTTGTTCTTCAGTCATACCTACATTGGCATCTTTTAATTCTTGAATAGATTCGGCTAAACCATCAACAATGGCTTTACGTTGTTGAGCGATACCAACACCATGAAGACGATCTTTTTCTGCTTCAGCTTCCGCAGCAGTTACAATTTTAATTTTATCAGCATTAGCTAATTCTTGAGCAGCAACACGTTTACGTTGGGCTGCATTGATTTCGTTCATTGATTGTTTAACCTCAGCATCAGGTTCAACTTTAGTAATCAATGTTTTCACGATAATATAGCCATATGTAGACATTTCTTCAGCAACTTGATGTTGAACTTCAAGAGCAATTTCATCTTTTTTCTCAAACAATTCATCTAAAGTCAATTTTGGAACAGATGAACGAAGAGCATCTTCGATGTATGATTTAATTTGAGCTTCAGGACTCATAAGTTTATAGTATGCATCAGTGACATTTTGCTCATTAACACGGTACTGTGTAGCAACGTTTAAAGTGACAAAAACATTATCTTTAGTCTTAGTTTCTACAACAATTTCAGATTGCAAAAGACGCAATTGAATACGCGCAGCAATTTTATCAATGCCAAATGGCAAGCGAACATGAATCCCACTAGTAGACGTTGTTTGATATTTTCCAAAACGTTCGATGATAGCAACAGTTTGTTGACGAACAACATAAAGCGTACTTGCAACAATACTCAAAATAAGTAGCAGCACAAGTACAAAAATAATCAAAAACATGATAAATCCCCTTTCTTGTACCCATAGGTTAATACAATTATATTTTATTTCTCTAAAAAGTCAAGGAAAATCATAAAAACAAGCTGAGTCATAAGACCCAGCTTATTTAGCTTATTAAAATTATTCTAAAAAACATCTTATCAGACTAGTAGATTATAGAGACTTTCATTTCCGTGAAGGTTGATATATGAAGGATCAAAACCAGATAATCGATCAATAAAAGCCGAATAATCATTTTTATCTCCTAAAGTTATGCCAATGAGAACTGGGCCTCTACCTTTATTAGCACGTTTGATGTATTCAAATCGCGTGATATCATCATTTGGACCCAAGATATTATTGACAAATTCACGTAAAGCTCCTGGACGTTGTGGAAAATTAACCACAAAATAATGTTTGACTCCGTCATAGATGAGAGCACGTTCTTCCATTTCTTGCATACGATTGATGTCATTATTACCGCCAGAAATGATACAAACGACTGTCTTACCTTTGATATCATCTTTCATAACTTCAAGTGCAGCAATTGAAGAAGCTCCCGCTGGTTCAGCGATGATTCCTTGTTTTGAGTACATATCAATCAGTGTCTCTGAGATCAAGCCCTCATCAACACCGACTAATTTATCTACGTATTTTCGAGCAATTTCAAAAGTTTTTTCACCAACTTTTTGCACTGCAATCCCATCAGCGAATTTATCAATTTCTTCCAACTTTACAGGATGACCTTTATCAAATGCTGCGCGCATACTTCTTGCACCTGATGCCTCAACACCAACTACTTCAATCTCTGGCGAAGCGTCTTTAATGTAGGTTGCAACACCTGAAATTAATCCGCCGCCACCAACTGGAACAAAAATATTATCAAACGTTACGCCTTCTTCTTGAGCTTGTTCATAAATCTCATATGCTACAGTTCCTTGTCCTGCTTGGACATCATCATCATCAAATGGATCAATAAAAGTCATTCCTTCTGACTTCGTAAATTCTTGAGCAGCTTGAGCAGAAGCATCAAAAGTATCACCAACCAATTTGATTGTCACGTAAGGACCACCGAAGAACTTAACTTGCCCAATTTTTTGCTGAGGAGTTGTTACAGGCATAAAAATTGTTGCTGGAATTTTCATTTCATGACAAGTAAATGCCACACCTTGAGCGTGGTTACCTGCTGAAGCACAGACAACTCCACGTTCCTTATCTTCATCTGACAACTGATGAATAGCATAATAAGCTCCACGAATTTTAAACGAACGCACTTTCTGCATATTTTCTCGTTTAAGATAAACAGTTGCACCATATTTTTCCGATAAATAACGGTCAAAATCTAGGGGTGTACGCTCAACAACATCTTTTAAGACGTCGTAGGCGTCAACAACATCCTTAGCTAAGATCATAAACTACCTCTTCTAATATTTAAATATTTTATATGACAAATGGCTGATTAATAGATAAAAAACCGATGACTAACATCGGCCTTTTATAAGTAGATTTCTTCAAAAATTAGTTATAAATTTTGAATGCATCGTCATCATTTTGGTTAACAAAAGGCATTGCTTTACGAAGTTCTGCACCAACTTTTTCAATTTCAAGTTCTGCAGCTTCTTTACGATAAGCTTCAAGTTTTGGACGACCAGCTTTATAATCGCTAACAAATTCTTCAGCAAATTTACCAGATTGAATATCAGCAAGAACAGCTTTCATGTTTTCTTTAACATCTTTAGTGATGACACGTGGACCTGAAACGTAGTCACCAAATTCAGCTGTATTTGAAATTGATTGACGCATTTTCTTGAATCCACCTTCGTAAATAAGGTCAACGATAAGTTTCATTTCATGAAGAACTTCGAAGTAAGCCAATTCTGGAGCATAGCCAGCTTCAGTAAGAACTTCAAAACCAGCTTCGATAAGAGCAGTCAAACCACCACAAAGAACTGCTTGTTCACCGAACAAATCCTCTTCAGTTTCTTCTTTGAATGTAGTTTCAAGAAGTCCAACACGCGCAGCACCGATACCTTTAGACCAGTCCATTGCGATATCTTTAGCGTGACCAGTAGCATCTTGGTAAACAGCGTAAAGTGCTGGTACACCAAATCCTTCAGTGTAAGTACGGCGTACAAGGTGACCTGGACCTTTAGGTGCACACATGAAAACATCTACTGTTTCTGGAGCTTTAATGTATTCAAAACGGATATTGAAACCATGAGCAAAACCAAGTGCATTACCTGCTTCAAGGTTTGGTGCAATTTCTTCAGCATAAAGTTTTGCTTGGATTTCATCTGGTGCCAAAACCATGATAACATCAGCTAGTTTTGTTGCTTCAGCTACTTCATATGTTTCAAAACCATCTTCTTTTGCTTTGTCGAATGATTTACCATGGCGAACCCCAATGATAACATCGTGACCTGAGTCACGCAAGTTTTGAGCATGAGCATGACCTTGTGATCCATAACCGATAACGGCAATTTTTTTACCATCAAGAGCTGCTACTTTTACGTCTTTTTCGTATTCCATTGTTACTGCCATAATAAATATCTCTTTTCTATTTTTATTTTAACTGCCTGAGTAAGGCAAATGTTAACTAATTTAAATATTTTAACAAGAAAAATCTCTTGAAAATCCTGTTGCACCTGTGCGAGCAAGATTTTGAATGCCATAAGGCTTAACGACACGAAGTAAAGCATCAATCTTATCACCATCACCTGTTACTTGAATGGTAATTGATTTTGGTGCCACATCAACAACACTCGCTCGGAATGGTTGAATAACAGCTAAGATTTCAGCACGTTTACTTGTCGGAGCTGTCACCTTAACCAAGATTACTTCACGTTCCAAATGCGGAATATCAGTGATATCACGAATGCGAAGCACATCAATCAAACGATTAAGTTGTTTAATGATTTGCTCAACTTCTTCCAAATTCTCAACATCAATAATGATTGTAATGCGAGAAATATTTGGCTCCATTGTCTGCCCAACTGATATAGACTCAATATTAACCTGCCTGCGTGACAGGACGCCGGTAAAGCGATTGAGAACACCTGTTGAATTTTGAAGTTTAGCTGTTAACATTCTACGCATTAAACCTCACCCCCAACATCTCACTATTTGATTTCCCTGATGGTACCATCGGATAAACTTGCTCACGATTTGAAATTGCTAGTTCAATTAGCATTGGTTTATTTTCGGTAATGACCTTCAAGTCCTCTTCTAATGTGTTTGGATTAGTGAACTTGTAATGCGCAACACCATAGGCTTCAGCCATCATTTGGAAGTTTGGCTCATCATCAAAGGTTGACTCACTTCGATGCTCATCGTAAAACGACTCTTGCCATTGGCGAACCATGCCAAGTGAATGATTGTTGACCAAAACTACTTTAATCGGAACACCGTAGCCATTTAGCAAAGCGAGTTCTTGGTTTGTCATTTGGAAACCACCATCACCAACAAAAAGAATGACTTCCTTATCAGGATTAGCTAACTTAGCACCAATTGCAGCTGGGATACCAAATCCCATTGTGCCGAGCCCTCCAGATGTAATCAACTGTCTTTCATTTTTGTAAGGGTAAAATTGTGCTGTCCACATTTGGTGTTGACCAACGTCTGTAACAACAATCGCATCACCATCAGTGACTTTACCAATCGTTGCAATAGCATGTTGTGGCTTAATCACCGACTCATCAAAATCATAACTAAATGGTGCTTTTGCTTTATTAGCAAGAACAGATTCAGTCCAATTATCATGACGCGTCTTGACCTCATCTTCATCAAGAAGAATTTGTAAAGTGCGCTTGGCATCACCAACAATCGGAATCTGTGTTTTGACCACTTTTCCAATCTCTGCTGGATCAATATCAACATGAGCAACAACTGCTTTTTTAGCAAATGTTTTGGGATTTCCTGTTAAGCGATCAGCAAAGCGAGACCCAAAATTTATCATGAAATCACACTGTGTCAGAGCCATATTTGATGCATATGATCCATGCATACCACCCATTCCCAAAGAAAGTGGATGATTGATTGGCATAACACCCAAACTCAGTAAAGTTGAAACAACAGGAATGTTATAACGCTCTGCAAAAGCAATTAACTCTTCAGATGCACCAGAGTAATTCACTCCGCCACCAGCAATAATCAGCGGACGTTTTGCCTTCTTCAACTGCGTTAAAATCTTCTTAACCTGCAAAAGATTTGGTTCAATTGTCGGTTGATAACTTGGAAGGTTAACCGTCGAATCATAATAAAATGATGTTTTAGTTGCCGAAATATTTTTTGGAAGGTCTATCACAACCGGTCCAGGTCGGCCAGTTGTCGCAATGTGAACTGCTTCCGTCACAATGCGTGGAACATCTGCCACATCACGTATCTGATAATTATATTTTGTAATCGGCATTGTAATACCGATAATATCAGCTTCTTGGAAAGCATCTTTACCGATACCTGGCATACCAACTTGACCAGTGAAAACAAGCAATGGAACACTATCACTCATCGCGTCAGCAATTCCAGTGATGGCATTTGTTGCACCAGGTCCACTTGTTACAATCGCAACACCAAGCTTACCAGTTGATTTGGCATAACCTTCCGCTTCATGGAGGGCACCTTGCTCATGACGTGACAGAATATGACGGATACCCTCAAAATTATAAATCGCATCATAAAGTGGTAAGACTGCCCCACCTGGGTAGCCAAAAATTGTATCAATTCCTAGACTAGCCAAGGTTTCCAATAATAACTCTGATCCATTTTTGGGTTCTTCTAATCTAATCTGATTCACGAGCTCCTCCTTTTTCTATATATTTTGAATTATCTAAAAATTCAAACAAGTTATATCTATGATAACATTTAAAAAAAATAAAGCAAGTGAAAGTAGCAATAAAATACTAACTTTCACAAATTATTTTTAACTTTACTTTTTATCTTGGCTTTCGCGTTCTGCTTTACGTTCTTCAAACTCTTCTTGAGTCATCATTGACCCACCAAAGTTTGCAGATGAAGCAAAGGCTGTATAACGGCGCAACCAACCACTAGAAATTTTTGATTTAAATGGTTTCAAATGTTTACGGCGTTCTGCTAAAGTATCATCATCAACAATCAAATCAATCGTGCGATTAGTCAAATCAATATAGATTTCATCACCATCTTCAATAAGTGCGATATTTCCACCTTCTGCTGCTTCTGGCGATACGTGACCAATTGCAATACCACGTGTAGCTCCAGAAAAACGTCCATCTGTAATAAGGGCAACATCTTTACCTAGACCACGCCCAACAATTTTAGACGTTGGCGCAAGCATTTCAGGCATACCAGGACCACCTTGAGGTCCTTCATAGCGAATCACGACAACATGACCTTTTTTAACGGTTCCATTATCAATCAATTCGAGCGCTTCATCTTGAGAATCACAGCAGATAGCTTTCCCTCGGAAGGTCTTAACAGAAGGGTCAACACCACCGACTTTGATAACCGCTCCGTCTTGTGCAATATTTCCATATAGAACTGACAAACCACCTACCGGAGAAATTGGGTGTTCAATTGGGTGAATGATTTCTTCGTTCTTAATTTCTGCACCAGCTACATTTTCTTTCAGAGTCTTACCAGTAACCGTAATACGATCACCCTTGATTGTTCCTTTTTTAATCAATTGATTAATAATCGCTGAAATACCACCAGCTTCTTGAACATCGTGCATTGTATAAATGCTTGATGGTGCAATTTTAGAAAGATATGGTGTCTTCTTAGCAATTTCATTGATATCAGTAAGGTCATAGTCAATACCTGCCTCACGCGCAATAGCAAGTGTGTGAAGAACTGTGTTAGTTGACCCACCCATAGCCATATCAAGTGCAAAGGCATCGTCGATAGCTTCTTTTGTAATAATATCTCGTGGACGCAAATTATTTTTAACATTGTCCATCAAGTGTTTTGCTGCTTGTCTTACCAATTCACGACGTTGATCTGATACAGCAAGAACTGTACCATTTCCTGGAAGAGCAAGACCAAGAACTTCCATAAGAGAGTTCATTGAGTTAGCTGTGAACATCCCTGCACAAGAACCACACGTTGGACAAGCATTTTGTTCCAAATAATCTAATTCTTTTTTAGACATATCACCAGCTTGATAAGTTCCGACAGCTTCAAAAAGACTTGACAGCGTTGCTTGGTGACCTGTCATATCAACGCCACCTTTCATCGGACCACCTGAACAAAAGACTGCAGGAACATTGGTACGAAGCGCAGCTAAAATCATACCTGGTGTGATTTTATCGCAGTTAGGAATATAGAAAACACCGTCAAACCAGTGTGCATTGATAACTGTTTCAGCAGCATCTGCAATGATTTCACGAGATGGAAGACTATAACGCATCCCAATATGCCCCATAGCAATTCCGTCGTCTACACCAATGGTATTGAACTCAAAAGGAATACCACCCATTTCACGGATAGCTTCCTTGGCGACATCTGCCAATTCACGCAAATGAACATGTCCAGGGACAATATCAATATAAGAATTACAAATTGCGATAAATGGTTTTTGCATGTCTTTAGCAGATTTTACTTGCCCGGTTGCATAAAGAAGACCACGGGCTGGTGCTTTATCCACACCTACCTTAATCATGTCACTTCTCATCTGTTTTCTCCTATCAATTAAATCTTACACACCATGTTAACACTTTAAAAAATAAAGTCAAGTAATTTTCAGAAAATTTTGTTAGTTAACAATTTTCTTTCTATTAGATGTTTAATTGACACTTTTTCTTTGTGAAGACAAAAAAAGAAAGCACCGAAGTGCTTCCTTTATCTTTTATCAAATAATATATTATTCAACACTCATCAAGTATGGATAAACTGGTTGTTTACCTTCGTGAATTTCAACTTCAACGTCTTCGTAAGTTGATTCAAGGTAATCAGCCATTTCTTCAGCCAATTCTTGATTTCCTTCTTCACCAACGTAGATAGTGACAATTTCGCTATCTTCGTCAATCATTTTAGCAAATGTTTCTTTCAAAGTAGCTGTCATGTCTGGGTTAGAAACCACGATTTTACCATCAACCATACCAAGGTTGTCATCTTTGTGGATTTCAAGACCATCGATAGAAGTATCACGAACAGCAAGTGTTACACTACCACTAACAACATCTGAAAGACTAGCTGTCATAGCTTCAACGTTTTCTTCCAATGATTGAGTTGGGTTGAAAGCTAGCAAGCTTGTAAATCCTTGAGGTACAGTACGTGTTTCAACAACTGCGGCTGGTACTTCAGACACTTCTGCTGCTGATTGTGCAGCCATGAAGATGTTTTTGTTGTTTGGCAAGATGATAACATTTTTAGCATTAACAGCTTCAATTGCTTTAACGATATCTTCTGTAGATGGGTTCATTGTTTGGCCACCTGAGATAACGTAGTCAACACCTTGTGATTTGAAGATATCAGCTAAGCCATCACCAGCACATACAGCAACAATTGCAAAGTCTTTTACTTCTTTGCTAGCAGCTGCAGCTTGAGCTTGGTCTTTTTCAAGAACAGCATCGTGTTGGTTACGCATGTTATCAACTTTAACTTTTTTAAGAGCACCATATTTAAGACCTTCTTGAAGGACTAAACCTGGATCTTCTGTGTGGACGTGAACTTTAGCAATTTCATCGTCGTTAACAAGGATAAGTGAATCACCTAGACCACCCAAGAATCCTTGGAATTCATCGTAGTTAAATTCTTTTACGTAAGTAGGACCTTGTTTAAGAGCAACCATGATTTCAGTACAGTAACCGTATTTGATATCTTCAGTTGCAACGTGTTCAGCTACAGATTTGTGGTGTTCAGCGTTAATCATTTCTGTCATAACCGCTGGAGTCGCTTTGAAATCTTCAGAAGCAATGTATTCACCAGTCAAAGCAGATAAGAAACCTTCATAAATGAAGACTAAACCTTGACCACCTGAATCGACAACACCAACTTCTTTCAAAACAGGAAGCATTTCTGGTGTTTTAGCAAGCGCACCTTTTGCACCTTCAAGTGCAGCACGCATAACTTCAACAGCGTCGTCAGTTTCTTCTGCTTTTTTAAGAGCAGCTGTAGCAGCGCCACGAGAAACAGTCAAAATAGTACCTTCAACAGGTTTCATAACAGCTTTATAAGCTACTTCAACACCTGATTGGAAAGCATGAGCAAGGTCTTTACCAGTCAATTCTTCTTTATCTTTGATTGCTTGACCAAAACCACGGAATAATTGAGATGTGATAACACCTGAGTTACCACGTGCACCCATCAAAAGACCTTTTGAAAGGATTTGTCCAACTTCTCCAACTGTAGATGCAGGTTTGTCTGCAACTTCTTTGGCACCATTTTCAATTGTCATTCCCATGTTTGTTCCTGTGTCACCATCTGGTACAGGAAAAACATTAAGGGAGTTTACATATTCTGCTTGATTTCCAAGACGAGTGCTAGCAGCTTGAACCATTTCTTGGAATAAACTTGTTGTAATATTTGACACTAATCTTCTCCTACAACTTTAATATTTTGTACGTAAACATTCACCATGTCTGCTGAGAGGCCAAGTTGATTTTCAAGATTAAACTTGACACGTTCTTGAATGTTCTTAGATACTTCAGAAATTTTTACACCATATGACATTACTGTGTAAACATCGACTGAAATACCACTTTCTGTTGATTTGACAACAACACCTTTTGCGTAGTTTTCTTTACGCAGAAGCGCTTGAAAATTATCCTTAAGAGCACTTTTACTTGCCATACCAACAACACCAAAAATTTCTGTTGCTGAACCGCCAACAACAGTTGCAATTACGTCGTCAGATAACTCAATTTGGCCATCTTTTGTATTAATTTTCACAGTCATATTTACTACCTCAAAAGTTTTAATCAGTTTATTTTACCATATATTAGCCGTATTGTAAAAAATAATGGAAAAAATACCGTTTACAAAACAAAGAAAAAAGCCTTTCGGCTTTTATTTTATACGCGTTCAACTTTACCAGATTTAAGCGCACGAGCTGATGCCCAAACTTTTTTAGGTTTTCCATCTACAAGAATAGTAACTTTTTGAAGATTTGGTTTAACTGCACGTTTAGTTTTGTTCATTGAGTGTGAACGGTTGTTTCCTGATACAGTCTTACGACCTGTGAAATAACAAACTTTAGCCATTTTATCTGCGTCCTCCTACTTAGATTATAGGTGTTTTACACCACATACCATAAAATGATAACATATTGGACCTAATTTAGCAAGTATTTTAGTCAATAATCATTAAAAAAGTTTTAGAAAAAGGTATATAATTTCTAAAGCTGCCCGAAAAATAAGAGAGTTTTGTAAATAAAAAAGCCCCAAATATCGGGACTTTTCTTTCTTTTGCCGATTGCAGGAATTGAACCTACGACCTACGCGTTACGAGTGCGTTGCTCTACCGACTGAGCTAAATCGGCTAACAGGTTCATTATAGCACTCGCTAAAATAATGTCAACAAAAGAGATGATTTCTAAAGAAAAAATAAAAAAACTTCCCAGATGGGAAGTTTTTTTACGAAACGAAGTCTGATTAAGCTTTGTTAGCTGAACCAAATACGTCGATACGTTCTTCAACAGCTTCAGTAATAGCTTCGAAACCTGGTTTCAAGAATTTACGTGGGTCGAAGAGTTTTTTCTTATCGTATTCTTCTTCGTTTGCTTCGTATTCAGCAACAAATTTACGAGTAGCTTTAGCGAATGCGATTTGGCATTCAGTGTTAACGTTAACTTTAGCTACACCAAGTTTGATAGCTGCTTTGATTTGATCATCAGGGATACCTGAACCACCGTGCAATACGATTGGGAATCCTGGTACAGCAGCAGTCAATTTTTCAAGGTGGTCAAGGTGAAGACCTTGCCAGTTAGCTGGGTAAGGACCGTGGATGTTACCGATACCTGCTGCAAGGAAGTCGATTCCTGTAGCAACCATAGCTTTAGCATCTTCGATTGGTGCCAATTCACCGCCACCAACGATACCGTCTTCTTCACCACCGATAGTACCAACTTCAGCTTCAACTGAAACGCCTTTAGCGTGAGCTTTAGCTACAACTTCTTTAGCTTTTTCAAGGTTTTCTTCAAGTGGAAGGTGTGAACCGTCGAACATAACTGAAGTGTAACCAACTTCGATACATTCCAATGCATCTTCAAAGTGACCGTGGTCAAGGTGAATAGCAACTGGTACAGTGATACCCATTGATTCTACAAGGTTTTCGATAAGTGTTTTACAAAGTTTGTAACCACCCATGTATTTTGCAGCACCCATAGAAGTTTGGATAAGAATTGGAGCTTTTTTAGCTTCTGCTGCACGCAAGAT
Organism: Streptococcus equinus; assembly: GCF_049393735.1. GTDB lineage: Bacteria > Bacillota > Bacilli > Lactobacillales > Streptococcaceae > Streptococcus > Streptococcus equinus_G. Next base: position 308,880 of record NZ_CP185946.1, on the reverse strand, counting down.
TGCTTGAGTCCATTCAAGGTTGTTTGTGTTAAATCCACCAACCGCATATCCGTTTTCACGGGCAGCTTTGATAAATTTTTCCGCTGAAACGATTGCCATTATATAGGCCTCCTATTTATTTTTTGGGATATACCCTTTTTATATGTACATTCTATCACAAATTAAAAAAGATTGCTAGCTTAACTTACAATTTGGCTGATTTTATGTAAAAAAAGCAATGAAAACGAAAAAATTTTCATTACTTTTCAATATTGATTTTAAAACAAAAAAAGACAAGCACTCTCTGGCTTGTCTACTCTGCGGAAAGAGGGACTTGAACCCTCACGATCTAAAGCGATCACAGGATCCTTAGTCCTGCGCGTCTGCCAATTCCGCCATTTCCGCTGTTCCTTAACAACATAAATAATTATATCAGTGATTCATGTTTCTGTCAACACTATTTTTCAATTTTTTTGCAAAAAAGCTGAAATTTTTTCAAAATATGTTGTTGGATCAGTTTCAAACGATTTAGCATGACCCGCACCTTTGGCTATATAAAGGTCTTTTTCACCTTTTGAAGCACGATAGTTTTTATAAACCATACTTGTTGGAACAAATACATCCTTACTACCGTGGATAAAAAGAGTTGGTCTTTCATTTTTCTTCAACTGATTAACACAGCTTGCTTGTCCATATGAAAATCCCGCTCTAATTTTCGAAACAACTGAAACTTCATAAACCAATGGGAATGAAGGTAATCTGTACATTTCTTTTGCTTGATATTTGATTTCGTCCCAGACGCTACTATATCCGCAATCTTCAATAATATTAACCACTTGTTTAGGCAAAGACTCTTCTCCAGAAGCCATCATAACAGTCGCAGCTCCCATTGAAACTCCAAATAGAGTGATTTGGCTATTAGAATTCTCCAAAGCGAGTAGTTCAGCCCATTTAATAACATTCAGACGATCATTCCATCCAAAACCAATAATTCGTCCTTCACTTTCACCGTGAGACATATTATCTGGCATAAGGACATTATAGCCCATCTCATGGAACATCCATGCGTAAGGCTTCATATCCTCTTTTTTACTATTAAATCCGTGTACTACAATGATAGTCTTGTTCGTTTCATTTGCTGCAGGAACATACCAAGCATCTTGTTTTAGCCCCTGATTAGTCATCCAGCGTGTTTCTTTTGATAAGTGATCAAAATTTTGTTCAAAAGTATATAATGCATTATCTTTTGAACGCGCCTTATGGCTGATAAATGATTTTTCTTCACGAATTTGTGCAACATGGAAAAAATAAAAACTTGCCCCAACACTTGTGACAAATAATAGTGCAACAATCCATAACAAAACAATACGTTTTCTTATCTTTCTAATTCTCATTTTTCTCATGCTCACTATTATACTATTTTTTCTAAAAATGTGAATACTTCCTTTATTATAAAGTGTTTTCAAAAAAATACCCGTCAAGCCATAAAGGTTTGACGAGCATTGTTATCTATTATTTACTATTTTCAATTGCCGCTGTAACAAAGGCTGTGTAAAGCTCTTCTGGACGGTTTGGACGGCTTTGAAGTTCTGGGTGATATTGAGCAGCAACAAAGAATTTTTTCTCTGGCAATTCAACAACTTCCATCAAACGGTTATCTGGAGAGACACCTGAGAAGACAAAACCAGCTGCTTCAAATTGTTCACGGAATTTAGTGTTAAATTCATAGCGGTGACGGTGACGACGTTGAACAACTTCTTGGTTGTTGTAAGCTTTTGCTGCACGTGAGCCAGCTTTCAATTTACATGGGTAAAGACCCAAACGAAGTGTTCCACCCATGTCTTCGATGTCGATTTGATCACGCATGATATCGATGATTGGGTATTTAGTATCTGGGTCAAGCTCTGTAGAGTTAGCACCTTCCATGTTCAAGACGTGGCGAGCAAACTCAACACATGTCAATTGCATACCAAGACAGATACCAAGCATTGGAACGTCTTTTTCACGCGCATAACGAATTGCTTCAATCTTACCTTCAGTACCACGTTGACCGAATCCACCAGGAACGATGATACCGTCAGCATCACCAAGCATTTCATCAACGTTGTCAGCGTTCAAATCATTAGCATTAACCCATTTAAGGTCGATAGCTGCATCGTTAACATAACCTGAGTGTTTAAGTGCTTCAACAACTGAAAGGTATGCATCTGGCAACTCAACGTATTTACCAACAAGAGCAATTTTAGTTGATTTTTTAAGATTCATAATCTTATCAACCATTGCTGACCATTCTGACATATCAGCTTTTGGCACATCAAGTTTCAAGTGGTCACAAACGATTTGGTCCATGTTTTGAGCTTGCATATTAAGTGGAATTTGGTAAATGTGATCAACATCAAGTGACTCAATAACAGCTTCTGGAGCAACGTCACAGAATTGTGCCAATTTATTTTTAATGCTTTGACCAGCAGGTTTTTCAGTACGAATAACCAACATATTTGGTTGGATACCAAGTCCACGCAATTCTTTAACTGAGTGTTGTGTTGGTTTAGTTTTCATTTCACCAGCAGCTTTAAGGTATGGTAGAAGTGTTGTGTGAATGTACATAACATTGTCTGAACCTACATCTGCTTTCATTTGACGAAGAGCTTCAAGGAATGGAAGACTTTCGATATCACCAACTGTACCACCAACTTCTGTGATGATAACATCTGAATCAGTTGTTGTAGCAGCACGTTTGATTTTTTCTTTCAACGCATCAGTGATGTGTGGGATAACTTGGACAGTTGCACCAAGGTATTCACCTTTACGTTCTTTACGAAGAACTTCACTGTAAATTTTACCAGTTGTAACGTTTGAATATTTGTTAAGGTTGATGTCGATGAAACGTTCGTAGTGACCAAGGTCAAGGTCTGTTTCAGCACCATCGTCTGTTACATAAACTTCACCGTGTTGATAAGGACTCATTGTACCTGGGTCAATGTTGATGTATGGGTCAAATTTTTGGATAGTCACTTTAAGACCACGATTTTTCAAAAGACGACCAAGACTTGCAGCAACGATTCCCTTACCGATAGAAGAAACAACACCACCAGTAACAAAAATATACTTAGTCATTAAATAAAACTCCTTTAAAATAAAAAAATGATAGCAAACGATAAGTGCTTGAAAATTAAAAAACAAAAGAACATCAAATAATCAGCAACATTATTTGACAGATGAAAAGTAAATGGCCAATTACTTTTAGGAAAACAAAAATAGCTCCCTAAAAAGTTAGGGAGCTTTTCTCCGACCTCTAAAAAAGAGGTGCCCGAATAATACTATAAACTATCCAGAAACTTTTGTCAAATGATAAGACAAAGTTTTTTTAATTAAACTTTTTTGATTTAGATATTATTCTTCGTCTAAATCGTCGTCTTCGTCATCTTCTTCGTTGATTTCAACGTCTTCATCCAAGTCTTCATCTGGAATAATTTCGTTGATTTCAGAATCGTATGATTCAACTTCAGATTTTTCATCATCTGGGTTTTCATCATCGTATTCCATGTCTGAAGATTTTGCAGAATAATCGTCATCTTCTGGATCATCATCTGAATAATCGATAGCATCTTCATCACCGTCCATAAACGCATTTACACGTTTGCGTTTACGTTTAGGTGCTCCATTTTCATCATCTTCAAGTGTAATGATTTCTTCGTCGATTTCATCGATAGCATACCATGAACGAAGTCCCCATTTATTGTCGCCAAGTGGAATAAAGCTTCCATCAACGTTCAATGCAGAATAAAAATATGGTAAAGCTTCACGAATTTCTGCGTCTGATTTTTCAAGGTAATTTTGGATCTCATTTACAAGATCGCTGAAATACATTTCATGATCGCGTCCACGTTCTTCAAGGATAGCACGTGCAACTTCAATCATTGAAAGTTCGCTTTTTTCTTGTCCAGCAAATACTTCTAATTCCAAGGTAGTTCTCCTTATTAATCTTAGGATGTGAGCAAATAGCCACAAAAAACCTATTATCTTAATTTTCGTTACTCTCTATTTTACGCTAATTTTGTCAATTCGTCAAAAGATTTATCAAAATTCCTGGAAAGAGCATAAAAAGCCAAGCAATCATGCGATTACCTGACTTTTAAAATCATTTATCGTAGATAAATTATTTTACTTTAGCAGTGCTTGTTACCACTTCAACAGCTTTCTTCATAGCGATGTCGTGTTTAAGCATGTCTGCTGAAAGAAGGTTACGAACTTGTTCAACTTCCATGTTGTATTCTGAAGCAAGGTCGTTGATTTCTTTTTCAATTTCTTCGTCAGAAGCTTCGAATCCTTCTGCTTTAGCGATAGCTTCGATAACAAGGTTAGTTTTAACACGTTTGTCAGCGTCAGCTTCGTATTGTTTGTGAAGGTCTTCTTCAGTTGTACCAGTCAATTGGAAGTACATTTCTGGAGAGATACCTTGACGTTGCATGTTGCCCATGAATTCGTTCATAGCGCGGTGAACTTCGTCGTGAACCATTTCTTCTGGCAATTCAACGATTTCAGCGTTAGCAACAGCCAATTCAAGTGCAGCACCTTCAACAGCATCGTCAAATGCGATTTCTTTAGCTGATTCAAGTTCTTTACGGTATTTAGCTTTCAATTCGTCAAGAGTTTCAACTTCTTCGTCGATGTCTTTTGCAAGTTCATCGTCAAGAGCTGGAACTTCTTTAGCTTTAACTTCGTGAACAGTTGTAACGAATTTAGCATCTTTACCAGCAAGATCTTCTGCTTGGTATTGTTCTGGGAATGTTACGTTAACTTCTACAGTTTCACCAGCTTTAGCACCAACTAATTGGTCTTCGAAGCCAGGGATGAATTGACCTGAACCAAGTTCAAGTGAGAAGTTTTCACCTTTACCACCGTCGAATTCAACACCGTCAACTGAACCAACGAAGTCGATAACAACAGTGTCACCAAGTTCTGCAGCACCTTCTTTAACGATAAGTTCTGCAAGGTTGTTGCGTTCGCGTTCTACTTTTTCGTCAACTTCAGCGTCAGTTACTTCTTTAGTAGCTTCTACTGAAACTTCAAGGTTTTTGTAGTCACCAAGTTTAACTTCTGGTTTTGTAACAACTTCAGCAGTCAAAGTCCATTCTTGACCTTTTTCCATTGATTTGATATCAATTTTTGGTTGTGCAACAACATCAAGGCTAAGTTCAGCAACTGCTGCTTGGTAAGCTGCAGGAAGAAGAGCGTTCAATGCATCTTCGTAAAGAGCTTCTTCACCAAATTGTTGGTTGAATACGGCACGTGGCATGTGACCTTTACGGAATCCAGGTGCGTTCAAATTTTTCTTAACTTTGTTGAATGCTTGATCAAGAGCTGGTTTGATTTTATCTTGACCGATTGTGAATGTAATCACGCCACGGTTAGTAGCTTTGTTTTCAAATGATACAGACATGAAGTCATTTCTCCTTAAAATTTTATATACAGTTTAGTTTAACATATTTCAGGCTTTTTTGTCAAAGAATAGTGCTATATCAAGGGTTTTAGACGTTAAGTTTTTTCGCCTGATTTCAGCATTTTTTCACTGTCAATTTTTGTTTCAAAAAACAACTCAATAAAGACTTGCTTGACGTGTATTTTTTTAATAAACTATGGGTATGAACATTATTTCAAAATATATCGAACGTCTTCAGGTAGAAGAAATTGCAGTTGATATCATCTCAAAAATCGTATCACTTCTCCTTCTTCTTATCGTATTTTTAATCGCAAAACGCGTGTTAAATTTCATTTTCACACACGCTATTGCAAAATCAATTTCACTTTCTCGACAGACTGAAGCTCGCAAAAAAACCATCGTTAAATTGCTTCACAACATCATGAATTACACCCTTTATTTCTTCTTTATTTACTGGGTGCTAAGCATTCTTGGTGTTCCTGTCTCTAGTCTACTTGCTGGGGCTGGACTTGCTGGGGTTGCTCTTGGTCTTGGAGCGCAAGGTTTCTTAACTGATGTTGTTAATGGTTTCTTTATCTTGCTTGAAAATCAATTTGAAGTTGGGGATTCAGTTGTCATCGGTTCTGTCGAAGGAAATATTTCAAGCGTTGGTATTCGCACAACACAAATCCGTGGCTTTGATGGAACATTACATTTTATTCCTAACCGCAACATCACCGTTGTTTCTAACAAATCACGCGGCGATATGCGTGTTCAGATTGATATTCCAATCTATGCTCACACAGACTTAGAGAAAGTATCAAATATCATTAAAACCATCAACAAAGAACAGTTGCCTGCTTACCCTGAAATCGTTGGTAGTCCGACAATCCTCGGCCCACGTACAAACAGTACTGCTCAGTTGGTTTTCCGTGTTGATATTTTCGTACAAAACGGTAAACAAAACTATATCTATTCTAATTTTTATCGTCTTTACCAAGAGGCACTTTTGGAAAATGATATCTCACTACCAACCATGTACGCTAACCCAACACTTTCAAAATAATAAGATACCAAAAAGGTTGAAGTTTAACGCTTCAACCTTTTATTTTTTAAAATTTACGAATTGGGTCAGCGGCATAAGTCGCACGCGCACCACCAATTAATTTTGGACGACTAGCTAGAGCCGTAACATGTGCTCCGCCTAACTCACGCTGCACTGGAATTAATGGCACCTGCACACGCTTGACATGCATTCCAATAAATGTATCACCAATATCAAGACCAGCATGTGCCACAATTTCTTCTACTTCTACAGGATCTTGCATAAATTTAAAAGCAGCAACTTGACCACTTCCTCCAGCGTGCAGATTTGGAATGACATTAACGATTTCCAAATCTTTTTTCTCAGCTAACTCACGCTCTACTGTCAAAGCACGATTTAAATGCTCACACCCTTGAACTGCCAGATAAATGCCACGCTCACTCAATTCTTCAAGAAGTGTTGTTACAATCACTTCACCGATTTCAGCGCTGCTATTTTTTCCAATCAAACCTCCAGCTACTTCACTAGATGATAATCCAAGGACAAAAATTTGTCCTTTTTTAATGGCAGAGCGTTCAATAATATCAACGACAATCACTCGTGTTTGATCCGCTAAAGCCTTTAAATCCATACTAAACCTCCGTACCTATTTATTTTCAAAACGTTGATAAGCCAGATAAGCGAGGTAACCAACTAACATTCCAAAAAGATTTTGCAAAAGATTTCCAGGAATACCAGCCAGAGCTCCTCCTAGACCATAACCTAAAAGAAGAGCCGCTAAGAAATACCAGCCAACCATCAAAATACTAGCCAGAATAAGCCCTAAAATACGTTTTTTCCCAGTCCATCCTGCAAAATACCCTTGCGCTCCATGAGCGATTAAACTGTGAAACATGTATTGTGGATAACCTAACAACAGGTCGATGAGAAAGCCAGATAAGCCACCAACAACCGCTCCAGATTTCGAACCTAAATAATAAGCTGTAAAATAAATGCCAACATCTAACAAGGTTAAATACCCCGTCGGCGTTGGGACATGAATAAACGCCAAAACAACACTCAAGGCAGCCAAGACAGCCATTAAGGTTAAATTATATGTCTTAGTCCTGCTCATAATTTTGTTTTACTCCATATTGATCTGAGTGGCGAATCGCTTGAAAAACAAACTCTTTTGATTCAGCAACTGCTTCTTTAGGTGATTTTCCAAGTACTAGCTGACTTGCAATACTTGATGCCAATGTACAACCAGCACCAATATTATTTGTGTCAAGAATGTCAGTTTCAAAGACTGAAAACTCACTACCATCATAAAAGATATCGATAGCTTTTTCTTTACTTAAGCGATTTCCACCTTTGATGACCACATTTTTTGCACCCAAATCATACAAACGCTTAGCTGCAGCTTTCATGTCATCCAAGGTTTTAATAGACATTTGTGACAATAGCTCTGCTTCTACCAAATTAGGAGTGATGATTGTAACATATGGGAAAAATTTCAAAAGTTCATCACGCAGAGCTGATACTTCAACATCGTGTTTTTCCTTACAAACTAAAACTGGGTCAAGTACAATTGGAATTCCTGTATGAGATTTAACAAATCCAAGTGCTAAGTCAGCAACAGCTACATTCGGTAAAAGCCCAAGCTTGATACCTGAAAACGGAACATCCTTGAGGCTGTTTAATTGATGCTCAAAAACGTCATTATCTGTCGCAAAAACTTCAAAACCTTTATCAGTCACCGCTGTCAAACAAGTTACCGCTAAAAAACCATGCAGATGATTTGTCGTATAAGTGGCTAAATCAGCATACAGACCGCCACCACTAAAAATATCATTTCCAGAAATTGCCAAAATGTACTTATTCGTCATAAATAATCTCCTTCAAATAAAGACCGTTACCCGCAGCCGTAGGTCCAGCTAAGTCACGATTTTTAGACTCCAAAACCGTCTTAATCTGACTAACTGGCATACGACCATTACCAATTTTAAGCAAAGTCCCAACCATATTGCGGACTTGTTTATAAAGAAAACCATTTCCACTGAAGGTAAAGACAAAGAAACCAGTTTTTTCGTCAATGTCAACTGTTGCTCGTGTAATCGTGCGAACTTTATTTTCTACAGATGTTCCTGAAGCTGTAAATCCTGTAAAATCATGTGTTCCCACCAAATCCTTGATAGCTTCCTGCATTAAAGCCAAATCTAACGGATATGGGTAATGCGTCGCATAATGGCGCATCATCGGATTCTTAGGACGACCAGCATCAACTAAAAATTCGTAAGTTTTACTGTGTTTATTATAGCGAGAGTGAAAGTCATCATTGACTAATTCAACCTTCACCACGTCAATGTCTTCTGGGGATTGCGTGTCCAATCCAAAACGCAATTTCTCAACATCACGCGCTTGAGGCAAATCAAAATGAACAACCTGACCATAAGCATGAACACCAGAATCCGTACGACCAGCACCGTGTACTTTGACAGGAGTACCACTGTTTAACTTCTGCAGCGTCTTTTCAAGTTCTTCTTGCACCGAACGTTCACTCGGCTGACGCTGAAAACCAGCAAAAAGCCTACCATCATATGAAATTGTTGCTTTATATCTTACCATGTGAGTATTTTATCACCTTCCTAAGAGACTTTCCAGAAAATTTCGAACAAGCTGTCCCCATACAGATTTTACCATAAAAAAAGAGACCGGAAAATAGGTTCCAATCTCTGTTTTTAGAATAATACTTTTCCTCTTAAAATTCACAACAATTAACTTTGAACTTTATAAAACGTTTGAAGCTCACTGTAATAGTACGTTGAAGGATCAAAATCTGTATCTAATTCTCCTACCCATTGTACAAATGTAATTGTATTATCTCCTAATTTAACACCATATTCAACCTTAGATCCTGCACCCCCCATACCAAACATTGGAAGTACCGCTTCATAATTAGGATCAACAAAGTGATAAATATTACCCGAAACATTCTCCATACTTCTAACTATACCACTTTCTTCTCCACATTCAGTATCTAGAGTCACAGAACCATCGCTTTGATAAGTTATTACCTGATGGCCTTGATTATTAACATCAGCTTCCCATGTGCCAATCATTTCTTTAGGAATAATTGAAGATTCTTCAACAGCTGAACTACTTTCAGTTGTCTTTTGAGTAGAAGTTTTCTGTTTTGAGGATTTTTTATATTTCTTCAATAATTTTTGATATTGCTTTTGCATTGCTTTAGGAGCAAGCTTGTACTCTTCATCAAATGAATAATTTTTCAAGAAGTAATCTTTTACCCAGTAAACTTTACCATTATTCGCTAAAATAATCTCATAACTAGGCTTATCTTGATTCACAAAACTTTCATAATAAGAAGAATATCCCATGAAATTCGGTTTTGTATATTCTTCAAGAGGAATTGTATCATCTACCATTTGACGCTCCTGATCAAAGGTAATATTTTTTCTATCTCCACTATTTAACTGATAAACACGAAAAGAGCTTTGTGAATCATAATCAGATAGATTATCACTGCTTAAATCAACTCCTAATGGTGCTAATTTGAAACTATTTTTATCACTTAAGAAAGTTGGTGCATCAACTTCATCACCAATCACATAGCGGAGCGACATATCTGGCATAAAACCAGAATACAACGAAGGGTTAAAATTATCAGTTCCATATACTAACTCGGATAAACTTCCTCCGTCTTGTGGAAAACCAGAAAAACGGCCAAATAACAGTCCATCTTCTGTATTTGCTCTAAAGATTCCAACATCCCCTTCACGATAACATGTATTATAGTAAATATCGTACACTTCTCCTTGGACAACTGTATTATCTTTACCATAAGAACTGTTATATAACCACTTACCAAAAGCCTTGTCAATCGCCTTAACTGAATCCTGACTGTAATTTGCTGTACTAGTAATCATTTTTGATTTTTTACTCTTAGCTAATACAGTATTGCCAGATAGTAGTAATAACATGATAGAAAATGTTAATAGGAAACTGAATCGACCATATTTTTTCATATAAAAACCTCTAAAACTTTAATCATTATTTCTACACAAAAGTTGCACCACACAATAATTAATCAAAATTATTCCCCCCTTTATTAAGTAGGGGGGAATTTGAATATACTACTCAGCTTTATATTCTTTGTATCCGTCTGTTTCTAAGTCGGCGCTTAACATATCTAAATCTTTAGTGCTATTTCCTTGAATGCTGTTCGAGTTATCCAAATCAAGGGTATTATCCTTATTAAGATAATAACTATAGCCATAATAATTATATTCTACAGTTGTACCAAAGAGATCACTATTTTCAGTAATTTTATAAACTGTTATCAACTTAACTTCTCCGGAAGAAGAATCATCTGAATAGGTATCGTAAGAAATATAATCTTTATCTTTTTCAATAGTGTAAGTTATCCCATCTGAATTTTCATAATGAGATTTGATTAATTTATCATTTTTAGCTAATCCATCTGATAGATTACTAATTTCTGTTAACTCTTTTAATCCAGAGACCTTCACATCTACTTTTTTCGATTTTAAAGATTTTCCTTCTCTTTTCAACTTATCAGCGTAAGAAGAATATACATTAAGTTTGACAGTGTCACCATTTTTCAAATGTCCATCAGTTGATGATTCAAAAATAGTATTACCATCTGAATCCTCTTTCAAAACAAGAACTCCATATCCATTAAATCCCTTGAAAGATGCTGGATAATCTTTTAATAATTCTTGAGCTGAAACTTTTTCAACATTCTTCAAACCTTTAACTGTAAAAGTTTTGGTTTCATTTTTTATTGGAGATTTACTTGACGTTGAGCTAACCTTTAAGACAACTTTTTCACCATTACTCAAATGAGATACCTTACTGAACTCGTATGATATTCCTGATATCATCGCTTGTGCTTGTCTATACTTTCTATTAGACTTTGAGTTTAGAGAAACTTCAGAAATAGCCAAAAAATCTCCATTAGCTAAATCCTCTGATTGAGTTTTTGAAAAGCCTACCTTTCGATAAGAAATCTTAGCGATTTCCTTACTAACTTCTTCAGAATTATATTCTAGTCTCCCATCTCCATCATATCCTTTAAATTTAGGAATCACTATATTCATAATACTTTTTGGCTGTGATGAATACCAAAGCCAACCACCAGCAACAATTATTAATATAGCAAGTAAAGAAATAATCACTTTCTTATGTTTCATCAACACAGGTGATTTAAGCTTAGAAATAATCTTTTCTTTTTCAATCATAATATCTATTTCCTCACTACTTATTATTTATAGCATCCACCAAAGCTGTCGTTTGATTTTCAGTATGTTTTGCAACATTAGTATTATCATAGCGTCTTTGAATAAGTGATTCAATAGTTTCTTTACACATTGATAATTTTGACTTTTCAAATACAACAACGCTAATTGTATGTTGTCCTCCTGATGTCAAATTAAGAGACAGAACAGTTTGGAAAGAACTTAAAACTGTAAGAACACCGTACGCTGCCAAAATTAAACCACCAATAAATGAAGAGCCTAGCATATTAAATCCGATAACCGCAAAAACAATTCCCCAAACAAATGATTTAAAGTCCAAACTAAATGAATCATCAACACTTGATATCTGTTCTACTGGAATTGTCTTATTTTGCGCTCCCAATGGAATAACCTTCAAGACAGTATTAGGATTTGATACTTTAATAAAATTATTTTCCAGTGCAACAGAAGCTTTTAAATAAAAAGTCAAATAAGATGTGATAAATGATTGTTTCATAATAACTCCTCCATAATTCATTCGGTACTCATTATATATATATATATATATATATAATGTCAAGCCTTTTTTCTAATTTTTTGAAAAGAATTTTTATATTAAAATTAGCAAAAAGATAAAATATCAAAGGAGATGTCATTCACATTTTATTTGCAACATCAATATCCTAAATATTCCAACAAACAAAAATATGAAAAAAAGATTAACTACTATCTTATTTCTTCAGACAAGAAGATATAGCTTTAGCAAGTCCATTTGTATTTTCCCATGCCATTGAATGTCCTACATTTTCAATAACTTTTAAAGGAATCCCATCTCTGTCTAAACTTTCATAATCATCATCTGGCAAAGATTTTCTTCCGAAAATGACGGTCTTAGGAATCTTTAAATCATATAACAACTTCCTCCAAGATACTTCCCCACCCTGAACAGCATTAACTGATAATCGATGTACAGCATACGGTGACCAATTAGACAAGGTTGCTGCCCACATCGTATTTCCAGAAGTTTGGCTTTCTGTTAAAACCTTACGGAATCCATAATCAACAAATTCTTTTTCTGAAAAAGCAGCTATTTCAAAACTCGAACTTCCAGAAACGCTCGCATCTAGATTAGGTTCACTTAAAATTAAATGTTCAACTCTGTCTAGACAAAGCTTGACTAATTCAATAGCAATTGGTCCACCTAAGCTATGACCAAAAATCGTAAGATTTGTTAATTCCAATGATTCAACAAAAGATTTCAAATAAGCAGCATGAGAACTGACACGATAATCAAAGTCTTCCGGCTTATCACTGTATCCAGCCCCCAATAAATCAATAAGTATGCAACGATGATTTTTTAAACACTCCTGAGAAACAACTTCTCCGTAGTCAAAAGACCCTGCACACCCTAAACCATGTATAAATAAAATTGGACTACCTTCACCTGGAAAATCTTGATAGCGCATATAAGCATTTTGGTCGTCAATAAAGTATTCTTTCATAATCTCTCCTTCTATAAAAAAAGAGACCGGAAAATAGATTCCAGTCTCTTTTTAGTTTTCAATTATTCACCATCAAAGGCATCTTTTACTTTGTTGAAGAAACCTTTTTTCTTAGGATTTCCAACTTTGTCGCCACCTGCTTGCGCAAATTGTTTAAGAGCTTCAACTTGTGCATCGTTAAGTTTTGTTGGTGTCACAATATTAACAGTAACGTGTTGGTCACCTTGACCGCCACCACGTAATTTTGGAGCACCTTTACCACGAAGTCGGAAAGTCTTACCAGTTTGAGTACCAGCTGGAATTGTCATTTCAACATCACCATGGACAGTTGGTACTTCGACAGTGTCACCAAGAGCTGCTTGAACAAAGCTGATATTCATTGTGTAGTAAATTGTTGAGCCGTTACGTTCAAATTTATTACTTGGTAAAACATTGATGATAACAAAGAGGTCACCATAAGGTCCACCGTTAAAGCCAGCTTCACCTTGACCTTGCAAGCGAATTTGTTGACCTGTTTCAACACCTGCTGGAATTTTAACAGACACTTTATGAGTTTTCTTTTCGTGTCCAGTTCCATGACAAGTATGACATGGTTCTTTGATTTCTTTACCTGTACCATGACAGACATCACAAGTTACTTGGCGACGCATCATACCAAGAGGTGTTTGTGTATCAACGTTGATCACACCTGAACCATGACAGCGACTACATGTTACAGGGCTAGTTCCAGGTTTCGCACCTGAACCTGAACATGTTGAACATGTTGATTCACGGTTATAAGCCACTTCTTTCTCAACACCAAAGACTGCTTCTTCGAATGTCAAGTTAACACGGTATTGAAGGTCATCACCTTGGCGAGGCGCATTAGGATTGCGCATTCCTCCGCCACCACCAAAGAAACTTGAGAAAATATCTTCAAAGCCACCAAAGCCAGCTCCATCGAAACCACCAAAACCACCAGCTCCGCCATTAAAGCCACCGTTAGCTCCAGCAGGACCGTATTGGTCGTAGGCTGCACGTTTTTGCTCATCACCTAGCGTTTCATAGGCTTCTTGAACCTTTTTGTACTGTTCTTCCGCACCAGGTTCTTTATTAATATCTGGGTGATATTTTTTAGACATTTTGCGGTATGCTTTTTTAATTTCAGCTTGCGAAGCGTCTTTAGATACACCCAAACGATCGTAAAATTCTGTATTGTTCATAATTATGATATTAAGCCGTTAAGCGACTCAAAGAAAAATAGGAAACTGTCCGACGATGCTTGCATCTAGGTAAAGTTTATCTTTTTTCACAGAGTCGTAGGCGTATTCAAATATATAAAATAAATTTTACGCCTTTTTCAGCCTGTGTTCACTTCTGAACACTTTTCCTTTCTACATCATTTAGAAGGTTATTAAAATAATCGTTGACTTTGTCTATTTACCCAAAAGCAGAGGCTGGGTTGCAACCTCTGCATTTAGATTTATGTTTTCAACTTTTGAGTTTCAACCCAATGTCATTTGTCTAGAAGACTAAATTATTTTTCAGTGAATTCACCGTCTACAACGTCGTCACCATTGTTTTTAGATGAGTCAGTTGATTGAGCACCTTCAGCACCTTGTGCTGCTTGTTGTGCTGCAGCAGCTTGTTCATACATTTTCACTGCAAGTGCTTGAGCTTTTTCATTAAGAGCTTCAAGTTTAGCTTTCATATCTTCAAGGTTGTTAGCTTCTTGAGCTGCTTTCAATTCATCAAGAGCTGATTGAGCAGCGTCACGTTCTGTATCAAAGCCTTTACCTTCAGTTTCTTTGATTGTTTTTTCTGTTGCAAAGATTGCTTGGTCAACTTCGTTACGAAGATCAACTTCTTCTTTACGTTTAGCATCAGCTTCTGCGTTAGCTTCTGCATCTTTCATCATTTTTTCAATTTCTTCATCAGTCAAGCCTGAGTTAGATTGAATAACGATGTGTTGTTCTTTTTGAGTTCCAAGATCTTTAGCTTTAACAGATACAATACCGTTTTTATCGATATCAAATGTTACTTCGATTTGTGGGATACCACGAGGTGCAGCTGGGATATCAGTCAATTGGAAACGACCAAGAGTTTTGTTATCTGCAGCCATTGGACGTTCACCTTGAAGAACGTGAATATCTACAGCTGGTTGGTTATCAGCAGCTGTTGAGAAGACTTGTGATTTAGAAGTTGGGATTGTAGTGTTACGGTCAATAAGTTTTGTAAATACACCACCCATAGTTTCAATACCAAGTGACAATGGAGTAACATCAAGAAGAACAACGTCTTTAACATCACCAGTGATGACACCACCTTGGATAGCAGCACCCATAGCAACTACTTCATCAGGGTTAACTGATTTGTTTGGTTCTTTACCAGTTTCAGCTTTAACAGCTTCAACAACGGCAGGAATACGAGTTGAACCACCAACAAGGATTACTTCGTCAATTTCTGAGATTGAAAGGCCAGCATCTGAAAGTGCTTGACGAACTGGTGTTTTAGTACGTTCGATAAGGTCACGAGTCAAATCATCAAATTTAGCACGTGAAAGGCTTGTTTCCAAGTGAAGAGGTCCAGCAGCTCCTGCAGTGATGAATGGAAGTGAGATTTGTGTTTGAGTAACACCAGAAAGATCTTTTTTAGCTTTTTCAGCAGCATCTTTCAAACGTTGAAGAGCCATTTTATCTTGACTAAGGTCAATACCGTTTTCGTTCTTGAATTCAGCAACTAACCAATCAATAATTTTTTGGTCGAAGTCGTCACCACCAAGTTTGTTATCACCTGCTGTAGCAAGTACGTCGAAGACACCATCACCAAGTTCAAGGATTGATACGTCGAATGTACCACCACCAAGGTCGAATACCAAGATTTTTTCATCTTTATCAGTTTTATCAAGACCATATGCAAGAGCAGCTGCAGTTGGTTCGTTGACGATACGTTCTACTTCAAGACCAGCGATTTTACCAGCGTCTTTAGTTGCTTGACGTTGAGCATCGTTGAAGTATGCAGGAACAGTGATAACTGCTTTTGTCACTTTTTCACCAAGGTAATCTTCAGCGTAACCTTTAAGGTATTGAAGAATCATTGCTGAGATTTCTTGTGGAGTGTATTCTTTACCGTTTGCAGATACTTTTTCAGAAGTACCCATTTTAGATTTGATAGAGATAACTGTATCTGGGTTTGTTACTGCTTGACGTTTTGCAGCATCACCAACAATGATTTCACCATTTTTGAATGAAACAACTGATGGAGTTGTACGGTTACCTTCTGGGTTAGCAATGATTTTTGATTCAGTTCCTTCAAGAACTGCAACAGCTGAGTTTGTTGTACCTAAGTCAATACCAATAATTTTAGACATGTTCTATCCCTCTTTTTATTATGAATTTATCTTTTATTTGCTTTCAGTTATAGTTTAATGACATTGCGGTCAAGCCAATTAGTTGTAAACAACGACCATTGCTGGACGCAAGAGACGTTCGTGAAGTTTATAACCTTTTTGAAGAACTTGTGCAATGCTATCTGCTGGATGTTCATCATCTGCAGGAAGTGTTTGAACAGCCATGTGCAAGTTGTGGTCAAAGTTTTCAGCGACAACTTCTTCAACACCCTCTTCGTTAAGCGCGCGAACCAAGCTATCACGTGTCATTTCAAGACCTTTTTTCACATCATCAGTCAAACCTTCAACAGCAAGTGCACGTTCCAAATTATCTAAACTTGGCAAGATAGCTTTTGCTAAATCTTGTGAACGATATTTTTGCAATTGTTGACGTTCTTCGTTAGCACGACGTTGAATATTTTGCATTTCAGCATGTGCTCGAAGATATTTATTTTCAAAATCTTCAGCACGTTCAAGTGCTTTTTGCAATTCTTCGTTTTGAGCCTCTTCTTGAGGCTGTTCTTTTGTTTCTTCTTCAGTCACAACATCAGTGGCTTCAACTTCTTCTTGAAGTTCTTCGTTTTTAGTTTCTTCTGACACTGTGTCCCTCCCTATCTTTTTATCAAATTAAATTAATTACTAAACTTAGTTGACTTCGTAATGATTACTATTAAGATAACGGTAGTAATCACCAAGTTTCATCGCTAAGACTCGCCCGATAACATTAACCAAGCTAACACTTCTGCGATAATCCATATCAATCGGACCAATCAAGCTAAGAAGCCCAAATCCACGATAAGGAATCAAAAACTTATGTGTCAAAACAGTCACATCTGCTAAGGCTGGTTCTTGACTATCTGCGACCTGAACATTTGCAACCTCATTTTCTTTCATAGAAGAACGAAGAGCTACTGCAACTCTCTGGTCATTATCTAGGAAACGATAAGTTTCCAAATCAGCATAATCAAGTGAGTTAACTTTACCAGCTACGAAAACCAGTTCTCTAAACAATTCTGCAAAAATATAATCAAACAAATCCAAAACATTGTCTGTAACAGTAAAATACTTTTGCAAAACCTGAGGAATTTCAGTTCGTAACTTATAATGAATATCCATCACCGTGCGACCGAGCAAACGCTCGTCAACGATTTCCTTCAATGTCACTAAATCCTTCAACATAAAGTTTTTTGGAATAGCAAACTGAATCGTTGCTGGTTTTGATTCATCTAAAGTTAAAACACCTAAAGCATCATGACTTGATAATTGAACAATATCAAAAGCTGTCAATTTTTGTCGAGCTGGCTCAACATCTAAAATCACCGATGTATAACCAGTCATATCCGCTAAAACTTGACTTGCTTTTTGCAAAATATCATCAAGCTTGAAAGCTTCAAAATCAAAAGCCTTAACAACCTGATAAATATCACGTTCATCAATACTATCAAGAGTCAATGAATGTTCAACAAAATATTTAAATCCAGCAGCGCTTGGCATACGCCCACTTGATGTATGTGCCTTTTCAAGCAATCCTAGTTTTTCAAGTTTCGCCATATCATTTCGAATAGTTGCACTACTTGAATCAATCGTCGCTTGCAAAGTTTTAGAGCCAATAGGTTCATGCGTCTGCGTAAATAATTCAACAATTAAGTTTAGAATATCACTTTGACGTTGTGTTATCATAACCTCGCCCCTTTCATTTTAGCACTCATATACATCGACTGCTAATTTATAATTCTATTATACTCCTCTAAAAAACAGTGTCAAGGAAAAAGCGTAAAAAATTAGCACTCTTTTAAATAGAGTGCTAATTCGTTATTTATCATATGAAGTTAAGCTGTTTTCTTCAATGATTTTAACCAATTTATCCGCATAATCAGGGTCCGTACTGAAGGACATATCTTGCAATGCCTGTGCTAATTTCTTATCCCCTTTATCTGAGACCATCAGCTCATAAGCCCCTTTGCTATTGCTAATTTTTTCATCCTTTAGAAGAGCAAAGTAATCATAAATCGCATCATCCCATGATTTATAAACCGCAAATTGTCCGATTTCAGTCTGCCATTCATTGACAAAATATCGCTTATATTTAAGAGTGATTATCTTATCTCCTGGCTGAGCAGCAACTGCAAATAAATTATGATACTTTGACGCTAATAAATAGCGACCATAATTAGACTCCAGAGCAGCTTGTGCCATCACTATAGATGGTTTAACACCATATGCACTCGCCACTTCCTGAACACTTGGAGCGATTGTGTCAAAAAATTCTTTCTTAGTATAAGAAACTTTTTCAACTTTATCAGCATTCGGTATAGCACGATGAGCATACAGTGGTGAAAAAATTCCAAATACCAAAACAGCAAGAAAAATCAGAAATTGAACTAGAGAAAATCGAGATTTCATCGCTTGTTCTCCTTCAACAATGCAATATATTCTTCAAGGCTTAAATTGTTTTCAGTCATATATTTTGCAGATTCCTTACCAACATAGCGGAAATGCCAATCTTCATAATCAACACCAGTTGAATCTATTTTTCCTTTTGGAAAACGAAGAACAAATCCGTACTCTGGAGCGATTGCTGACACTTTTTCGACAACATCAGCATCACTTTGATTAAGATAATTCACAGTACTCATATCCATAGCTAAACCAGTCTGATGTTCACTAGCTCCCGCAGGCTGTGAATATGTTTTTACCAAGTCTTCTGCTTGCGATTGCGTCAAGCTTGAATCAGCTGCCATTTCTTGAGAAACATATGAATTAAATAACTCTTCTTGGTAAGCTACACTGCGGTAACCTGAGATTAAATGTTCACTAGCATCAATAGCCTGCGCTGCAGCTAAAAAATTACGAGCATTATCAGCAATACGAGAATCTACAGTAATATTATCAATTTGAGTCAAATCAGGATTCATTTCTGGAGTGACATTATCACGATTGACCAAAACCAACTCCCAATCCTTCGTTGAAACATCAGGTAAATTCAAATTTTTTGCCTTAGTCTTTTCAGATGAAGAAACACTTGTTGAAGTTTCTTTTCTCACCGAAACGTCCTTAGCTTTTCCTTCCAATGAAAAATGGTCGCCTTGGACAAAAATAAATATTCCAAAAATAAAAATTATAATAATCAGTAACCCTACAATTAAGGTTGGTAAACTACGCTTTTTTCTCATCTTTTCTTTCTTCTAATAATTGTCTACCACGAAGACGGTAACTAACATCTCCGATAGACTCAATAGTAAATTTTCCCTTTTCAAAGCTAACAACTGTCATACTGCCGTTATCTAGTCCCAAGCCACGCGGAGTAGTTGAATCGATTAACCACAAGAAAGTTCCGATTGTCATCCCATGACTAACAACAATGGCATTACCACCACCTGATGCTTCAATCTTTTTAGCAATTGCTGTGAATCCCTCTAAAATACGCTTACTCAAAACAGGCCAAGTTTCAGCCCAACCAGCAGTATCTACCTTATAAATTCCTTCAGCCAATTCTTCATAGGTTAGCTTTGTCATATCCTTATCAAATACTCGAGGCAAGACACCGTTGAATAACTCACCATCGTAGCCTCCATCTAGACTACCAAAGCACCACTCTCTAATGCGCTTATCACGAGTGTAAGGAATATTTTCTTGCTGACACTCTCGCAATATGATTTCCATTGTCTGCAGAGTTCGACCACTATCACTTGAAAAAGCTTCTTTAAAAACCAAACCAGCATCTTTCAAGCCAACACCAAGTTCCTTAATACCTTGTTCACCTTCATCAGTCAAAGGAGTATCACTCCAACCTTGAGCACGACCAATTGTGTTGAACATAGTCTTACCATGACGAGCAATATACAATCTTGTTTTTACCATTGGCTTCCTCCTAAAAATCCAGAAACAAACAGAAATAGCTTTAACAAAATAAACATTAGTTTTTAGACTATAATGCCATTTTATTATATCATATTTTTTTGAAACCCCTTCACTCAAAATATTGACTTACAGAGAAAAAACCTAGAATAGTTTTTAAAATCTATTCTAGGCCATTATCATCAAATATCGTCTTAACTAGTTTTTAAAACTGTGAACAGGTGCCGGAATTTGACCACCGCGGTGAATAAAATCAGCAGATGAATTGTGATTAACACGCATAACAGGTGCAGCACCAAGTAATCCACCAAACTCAATCATGTCACCTTCTTTTCCTTTCGGAATAATACGAACTGCAGTCGTTTTTTGGTTAATAACACCAATAGCAGCTTCATCAGCAATCATAGCAGCAATTGTTTCATGAGGTGTGTCTTCAGGAATTGCAATCATATCAAGACCAACTGAGCAGATAGCTGTCATAGCTTCCAACTTTTCAAGATTGAGTGAACCATTTTGAACAGCAGCAATCATACCTTCATCTTCAGAAACAGGAATAAAAGCACCAGATAAACCACCAACTTGGTTACAAGCCATGATACCACCTTTTTTAACTTGGTCATTCAACAGTGCTAACGCTGCAGTTGTACCATGAGTACCAACAGCTTCAAGTCCCATTTCTTCAAGAACTCGAGCAACAGAATCCCCCACAGCTGGCGTAGGCGCAAGAGAAAGGTCAACAATACCAAATTTAACCCCTAAACGTTCACTTGCCATTTGACCAACTAGTTGTCCGATACGGGTAATCTTGAAGGCCGTTTTCTTAACAGTTTCCGCAACGACGTCAAAACTTTCACCACGAACTTTTTCAAGAGCACGTTTAACAACACCAGGACCAGAAACACCAACGTTAATGACAACATCAGCTTCACCAACACCATGGAAAGCACCAGCCATGAAAGGATTATCTTCAACCGCATTAGCAAAGACAACTAATTTTGCTGCACCAAGATCGGATAATTCAGCCGTCTCTTTAATGATACGTCCCATGTCAGCAACCGCAGTCATGTTAATACCAGATTTTGTCGAACCAATATTCACAGATGAACAAACTTTTTCTGTTTCTGCAAGAGCACGAGGAATAGAATTGATCAGAATCTCATCACCCTTTTGATAGCCTTTTTGAACCAAGGCAGAAAATCCACCGATAAAATCAATACCAATCTCATGAGCAGCTTTATCTAGGGCATGTGCCAAAGGCAAATAGTCTGTTGCGTCAGTTGCAGCACCAATGATTGAAATAGGAGTGACAGACACACGCTTATTAACAATCGGAATTCCCAACTCAGCAGCAATTTCATCTCCAACTTCAACAAGAGAACCAGCTTTTTCAACGACTTTTCTGTAAATCTTATCAGCTGCCTTATTGATGTCAGGATCAATACAATCTAAAAGAGAAATTCCCATAGTAATCGTACGTACATCGAAATTTTGCTCTTCAATCATAGCAATCGTTTCAGTAACTTGTCTAATATCCACAGGTTGCCTCCTTAAATATTGTACATGGCATCGAAGATTGCCGCACTTTGAATGTTAATTTTGACGTTTAGAGTTTCACCATACGCTTCAAATTCAGAACGAAGCTTTGTAAAATCTTGCTTTTCGTCTGATGAAACAACAGCCATCATTGTGAAGAAATCATCCAAAACAGTTTGAGAAATATCATCAATGTTCAAACCAAACTCAGCAATTTTAGCTGAAACACCTGCTACAATACCTGCTTTATCTTTTCCGACTACAGTAATAATTGCTTTCATGAGAAGCCTCCAAAACTAATATTTGTTCAATTTTACCACAATTTTCTGAAAAATTCCATTTTATCAGCAAAATAATTCGTTTTTAACGAATTATTTTAGATTATTTATGGATTTCTTTCACATTTAAATATTTATTCCGAACAATAAAACTATATTTGGCAATAAACAAAAAGAATCAGAGTTATATCTGATTCTTTTTTAATACCAAATTCTCAGTGCTTAAAGTCTGAAAAGTAGGGTTCAATTTGGCGTAAGAAAGCTTTCTTTCCTTCAAATCGTTCCCCTCTGACCACTTTTGCTAGCTTTTCTTGCTCTTCTGAGCTTAAAGTGGTTTTTAATTGAGATAAACTATCTCGATAGGCAATAAAATCAGCCACCTCAAGGAAACAAACCTGAGGGACACAATGACTAATCTCACCTATTTCTTCATAAGGCATACGATTAAATTTACGTTTAAAGGATTCCTGATGTCGAATAACATCTTTCACATGATTAGAAAACTTTGTTTTAAAGTAGGCATATCGTCTCGCCTCATTGATGATAATCTCAGGACGCTCTTGTAGTAGTTTGAAAAAGACAATACGCCCTTCCTGAATCCAGTCATCATAATCCCATAATTTCACAAAGTAATGACGTCTTAATTTTAAAATAATTGGTTTTACCGTTTCAAAATAGCTTTCAAAGTTCATCTAATAAAACTCCTTCTTCTCTTTTTATTGAAAGTAATTTTATTATAAAAGTGAAAGCGAAAAAGGAACATGACAAAAATGTCCAAATGAACGATTTAGAAGCACAAAAAAAGCAACCCGAAGGCTGCTTTCTCTACCGCTTTACGACTCCGCCAGTAGGACTCGAACCTACGACATCATGATTAACAGTCATGCGCTACTACCAACTGAGCTATGGCGGATAAATGCTAAGCGACTACCATATCTAACAGGGGGCAACCCCCAACTACATCAGGCGTGCTAGGGCTTAACTTCTGTGTTCGGCATGGGAACAGGTGTATCTCCTAGGCTATCGTCACTTAACTATGATTGATTATCCAATCAAAATTGAATACCTATATATTCTAACAAGAAACCGACTCGCTGTCAATATTGACTCGTTTCTTTTTTGGATAAGTCCTCGAGCTATTAGTATTAGTCCGCTACATGTGTCACCACACTTACACTTCTAACCTATCTACCTGATCATCTCTCAGGGCTCTTACTGATATAAAATCATGGGAAATCTCATCTTGAGGTGGGCTTCACACTTAGATGCTTTCAGCGTTTATCCCTTCCCTACATAGCTACCCAGCGATGCCTTTGGCAAGACAACTGGTACACCAGCGGTAAGTCCACTCTGGTCCTCTCGTACTAGGAGCAGATCCTCTCAAATTTCCTACGCCCGCGACGGATAGGGACCGAACTGTCTCACGACGTTCTGAACCCAGCTCGCGTGCCGCTTTAATGGGCGAACAGCCCAACCCTTGGGACCGACTACAGCCCCAGGATGCGACGAGCCGACATCGAGGTGCCAAACCTCCCCGTCGATGTGAACTCTTGGGGGAGATAAGCCTGTTATCCCCAGGGTAGCTTTTATCCGTTGAGCGATGGCCCTTCCATGCGGAACCACCGGATCACTAAGCCCGACTTTCGTCCCTGCTCGAGTTGTAGCTCTCGCAGTCAAGCTCCCTTATACCTTTACACTCTGCGAATGATTTCCAACCATTCTGAGGGAACCTTTGGGCGCCTCCGTTACCTTTTAGGAGGCGACCGCCCCAGTCAAACTGCCCGTCAGACACTGTCTCCGATAGGGATAACCTATCTGGGTTAGAGTAGCCATAACACAAGGGTAGTATCCCAACAACGCCTCCACCGAAACTAGCGTCCCGATTTCATAGGCTCCTACCTATCCTGTACATGTGGTACAGATACTCAATATCAAACTGCAGTAAAGCTCCATGGGGTCTTTCCGTCCTGTCGCGGGTAACCTGCATCTTCACAGGTACTAAAATTTCACCGAGTCTCTCGTTGAGACAGTGCCCAAATCATTACGCCTTTCGTGCGGGTCGGAACTTACCCGACAAGGAATTTCGCTACCTTAGGACCGTTATAGTTACGGCCGCCGTTTACTGGGGCTTCAATTCACACCTTCGCTAATGCTAAGCGCTCCTCTTAACCTTCCAGCACCGGGCAGGCGTCACCCCCTATACATCATCTTACGATTTAGCAGAGAGCTGTGTTTTTGATAAACAGTTGCTTGGGCCTATTCACTGCGGCTGACTTAAAGCCAGCGCCCCTTCTCCCGAAGTTACGGGGCCATTTTGCCGAGTTCCTTAACGAGAGTTCTCTCGCTCACCTGAGGCTACTCGCCTCGACTACCTGTGTCGGTTTGCGGTACGGGTAGAGTATAATTAACGCTAGAAGCTTTTCTTGGCAGTGTGACATCACTAACTTCGCTACTTAACTTCGCTCCCCATCACAGCTCAATGTTATAGATATAAGCATTTGACTCATATCACACCTCACTGCTTAGACGTGCACTTCCAATCGCACGCTTTAGTTAGCCTACTGCGTCCCTCCATCACTATATACTCTAGTACAGGAATATCAACCTGTTGTCCATCGGATACACCTTTCGGTCTCTCCTTAGGTCCCGACTAACCCAGGGAGGACGAGCCTTCCCCTGGAAACCTTAGTCATACGGTGGACAGGATTCTCACCTGTCTTTCGCTACTCATACCGGCATTCTCACTTCTATGCGTTCCAGCGCTCCTCACGGTACACCTTCATCACACATAGAACGCTCTCCTACCATACCTAAAAGGTATCCACAGCTTCGGTAATATGTTTTAGCCCCGGTACATTTTCGGCGCAGGGTCACTCGACTAGTGAGCTATTACGCACTCTTTGAATGAATAGCTGCTTCTAAGCTAACATCCTAGTTGTCTGTGCAACCCCACATCCTTTTCCACTTAACATATATTTTGGGACCTTAGCTGGTGGTCTGGGCTGTTTCCCTTTCGACTACGGATCTTAGCACTCGCAGTCTGACTGCCGATTATATCTCGTTGGCATTCGGAGTTTATCTGATATTGGTAATCCGGGATGGACCCCTCAATCAAACAGTGCTCTACCTCCAAGAGACTTAACATCGACGCTAGCCCTAAAGCTATTTCGGAGAGAACCAGCTATCTCCAAGTTCGTTTGGAATTTCTCCGCTACCCACAAGTCATCCAAGCACTTTTCAACGTGCCCTGGTTCGGGCCTCCAGTGAGTTTTACCTCACCTTCACCCTGCTCATGGGTAGGTCACATGGTTTCGGGTCTACGACATGATACTAAGTCGCCCTATTAAGACTCGGTTTCCCTACGGCTCCGTCTCTTCAACTTAACCTCGCATCATATCGTAACTCGCCGGTTCATTCTACAAAAGGCACGCTCTCACCCATTAACGGGCTCGAACTTGTTGTAGGCACACGGTTTCAGGTTCTATTTCACTCCCCTCCCGGGGTGCTTTTCACCTTTCCCTCACGGTACTGGTTCACTATCGGTCACTAGAGAGTATTTAGGGTTAGGAGATGGTCCTCCCAGATTCCGACGAGATTTCTCGTGTCTCGCCGTACTCAGGATACTGCTAGGGTTAAAGACTATTTCGAATACGAGGCTGTTACTCTCTTTGGCTTACCTTCCCAGGTAATTCTTCTATAATCTTGTCGTCCCACAACGCAGTCCTACAACCCCGATGTGTAAACACATCGGTTTGCCCTCTTACCTTTTCGCTCGCCGCTACTAAGGCAATCGCGTTTGCTTTCTCTTCCTGCAGCTACTTAGATGTTTCAGTTCACTGCGTCTTCCTCTACATTACCTTAACAGTAATGAGTGACATGCATTACATGCCGGGTTCCCCCATTCGGACATCTCTGGATCAATGTTTACTTACAACTCCCCAAAGCATTTCGTCGTTAGTCACGTCCTTCATCGGCTTCTAGTGCCAAGGCATCCACCGTGCGCCCTTATTAACTTAACCTTATTTTGGTCTGTTGACCTTAAACTCATTAAATCACAGCGTTTCGGTTTATTTCTTGTTACTATCTACAATTCAATTTCTTGAATCGTGGAATTTGATATAGATATTCAATTTTCAATGGACAATCTTTGAATCTTTCGATTCAATGGAGCCTAGCGGGATCGAACCGCTGACCTCCTGCGTGCAAAGCAGGCGCTCTCCCAGCTGAGCTAAGGCCCCACAAGACCTCTCAAAACTAAACAATACTCCAAACGTGCTTCCGTTTATCCTTAGAAAGGAGGTGATCCAGCCGCACCTTCCGATACGGCTACCTTGTTACGACTTCACCCCAATCATCTATCCCACCTTAGGCGGCTGGCTCCAAAAGGTTACCTCACCGACTTCGGGTGTTACAAACTCTCGTGGTGTGACGGGCGGTGTGTACAAGGCCCGGGAACGTATTCACCGCGGCGTGCTGATCCGCGATTACTAGCGATTCCGACTTCATGTAGGCGAGTTGCAGCCTACAATCCGAACTGAGATTGGCTTTAAGAGATTTGCTTGCCGTCACCGACTCGCGACTCGTTGTACCAACCATTGTAGCACGTGTGTAGCCCAGGTCATAAGGGGCATGATGATTTGACGTCATCCCCACCTTCCTCCGGTTTATTACCGGCAGTCTCGCTAGAGTGCCCAACTTAATGATGGCAACTAACAATAGGGGTTGCGCTCGTTGCGGGACTTAACCCAACATCTCACGACACGAGCTGACGACAACCATGCACCACCTGTCACCGATGTTCCGAAGAAACTTCCTATCTCTAGGAATAGCATCGGGATGTCAAGACCTGGTAAGGTTCTTCGCGTTGCTTCGAATTAAACCACATGCTCCACCGCTTGTGCGGGCCCCCGTCAATTCCTTTGAGTTTCAACCTTGCGGTCGTACTCCCCAGGCGGAGTGCTTAATGCGTTAGCTGCGGCACTAAGCCCCGGAAAGGGCCTAACACCTAGCACTCATCGTTTACGGCGTGGACTACCAGGGTATCTAATCCTGTTTGCTCCCCACGCTTTCGAGCCTCAGCGTCAGTTACAGACCAGAGAGCCGCTTTCGCCACCGGTGTTCCTCCATATATCTACGCATTTCACCGCTACACATGGAATTCCACTCTCCCCTTCTGCACTCAAGTCTAACAGTTTCCAAAGCGAACAATGGTTAAGCCACTGCCTTTAACTTCAGACTTATTAAACCGCCTGCGCTCGCTTTACGCCCAATAAATCCGGACAACGCTCGGGACCTACGTATTACCGCGGCTGCTGGCACGTAGTTAGCCGTCCCTTTCTGGTAAGTTACCGTCACTGTGTGAACTTTCCACTCTCACACACGTTCTTCTCTTACAACAGAGCTTTACGATCCGAAAACCTTCTTCACTCACGCGGCGTTGCTCGGTCAGGGTTGCCCCCATTGCCGAAGATTCCCTACTGCTGCCTCCCGTAGGAGTCTGGGCCGTGTCTCAGTCCCAGTGTGGCCGATCACCCTCTCAGGTCGGCTATGTATCGTCGCCTTGGTGAGCCGTTACCTCACCAACTAGCTAATACAACGCAGGTCCATCTACTAGTGAAGCAATTGCTCCTTTCAAGCATCTAACATGTGTTAAATGCTGTTATGCGGTATTAGCTATCGTTTCCAATAGTTATCCCCCGCTAGTAGGCAGGTTACCTACGCGTTACTCACCCGTTCGCAACTCTTCCAACTTTAGCAAGCTAAAGTCTTCAGCGTTCTACTTGCATGTATTAGGCACGCCGCCAGCGTTCGTCCTGAGCCAGGATCAAACTCTCATTTAATCTTGTTCTCATTCTGTCACTGACAGATTTATCGTTTTTTGACAGGTTACTTTCGTAACCCGCACGTTTGGTTCGTATTGTTCAGTTTTCAAAGGTCTTTGTCTCACTCGAGACAACTTCTATATTCTATCAAATTTAATTCTCGTTGTCAACACTTTTTTCAAAGTTTTTTCAAACAAGTTTCAAATCTGATTGCCATCGTTCTCTCTCAAACAACAGCTATATTAGTTTAACATTTCTAAACGGATTTGTCAAGAACTTTTTTTCAAGTTTTTTTCAAAACCTCTTAGAAACTCTTGCTGTCTCATGCGACAGCTATATTAGTATACTAAACTTAACTTACACTGTCAACACTTTTTTGAAATCTTTTTCAACTTATTTACATTTTGTTTTCAAGCGTTAAATTTTGGTTATATTTCACCTATTATAAGGTTTTGAACATCTGTCATATATCTTCGCAATACTTCCTTCTCAGCTTAATTCACTGATGAACAGAGACAAAAAAGACATCCAAGATAAAAATCTTGAATGTCTTGAAACGTTGATATAATCGTATTGATTAACGTTTTGAGAATTGTGAAGCTTTACGAGCTTTTTTAAGACCTGGTTTTTTACGTTCAACCATACGTGCATCACGTGTAAGAAGACCAGCGCGTTTCAATGAATCACGGAAGTCTGGGTCTACTTGAAGCAATGCGCGAGCGATACCGTGACGGATAGCTCCTGATTGACCTGCGTAACCACCACCTACAACGTTAACGAAAACGTCGTATGAACCAACAGTTGAAGTAACTGCGAATGGTTGGTTGATAACAAGACGAAGGTCAGCATGTGGGATGTATTCTTCTACATCTTTTTTGTTAACAGTGATTTTACCAGTACCTGGAACCAAACGTACGCGTGCAACAGCGTTTTTACGACGACCAGTACCTGTGTATTGTGCTTGTGCCATTTAATTGATGCTCCTTTCTCTCTTAGATAAGTCCTTTGATATCAAGTACTTCTGGTTGTTGAGCAGCGTGTGTGTGTTCGCTACCTACGAAGACTTTCAATTTCATACCTTGTGCACGTCCAAGAGTGTTGTGTGGAAGCATGCCTTTAACTGATTTTTCAATCAAGCGAACAGCGTTTTTAGAACGAAGTTCACCTGCTGTGATTTGTTTCAATCCACCTGGATACATTGAGTGAGTGTAGTAGATTTTATCAGTTGCTTTTTTACCAGTTAATTTAACTTTTTCAGCATTGATAACGATAACGAAGTCACCTGTATCAGTGTGTGGTGTGAATGTTGGTTTGTTTTTTCCGCGAAGTACGCTAGCAACTACTGCAGAAAGACGTCCAAGAGGTACATCTGTTGCGTCAACAACGTACCATTTACGTTCAACTTGGCCTGGTTTAGCCATGAATGTTGTTTTGTTCATGAGTTCTCCTATACGAATTCGTTTTTGTTTACAAAGTGTGGATGTTCCGGTCCACGAGTTATTTGAAAGGTTCCGGGGCCTTACAAATGGGGTAAACAATACCGTTTATTATAATACCAAAAAAAGTGGTAGTAAGTCAACAGTTACGTACCATCTTTTATAATTTTTTTGCTTTTTTTATTCTCTTTGTCTGGCGAAAGCGTTTGGCTCTTTTTTACCAGTTTAATTGTTTAATGTCATTTCATAATCCAAACTAACAACTTTTTTCATGGTAATATCAGCTATAACACGAACTTTGTAAGAACCTTTTTTGAAGTATTTTTTGACTAACGACACTTTGACTGGAAGTCTTATCTTTGTTAAAGTAAATTATCTTGCTTCTTTTCCAATCGTAAATGCTGCTAACGTACCTGGGCCTACGTGGGCAGAGATAACTGGGCCTAGTGGCATAATGAGAACATCATCAATTTCTTCGTGCTCTAGAAGGGACTCTTTTAATGTTTCAGCACCCTCTAAATCATTAGCATAGGCAACAACAGCTGTTCGATGAGCGATGGATTGGGTCGCTTGAGAGACTACTTCTTTTAGTGCTTTTTTACGGCCACGAATTTTAGCTAGAGGAACTAATTTTCCTGTTTTATCCAACCACAAAAGAGGTTTAATGTTGGCTAAACTTCCCATAATAGCTGATGTTTTTGACAAACGACCACCGCGCATCAAATGATAAAGGTCATCAACCAAGAAATAAGTACGCAAACGAGGTAAGATATCAATAATCATTGCTTTAGTTTCTTCAAGTGTCTTACCTTCATCACGCGCTGCAGCCGCTAACACTGACAGATACCCTTCTCCACCAGCAGCAGCCAAAGTATCAACGATTTCAATCGTTGCATCCGGATAGTCTTCTAGCACCAAATCACGTGCAATCATTGAACTCTGGTAAGTTCCTGAAAGTACTGAAGAAAATGCTAAATAAAGCACTTCATCACCATTTGCGGCATGGTGACGGAAACTTTCTTCAAACTGTCCCACATTTACTTGACTCGTTGTTGGTTTACCACCATTTTTCATGCTTTCAAGTAATGTTTCACTTGTTAGGCGGTCTGGTCCTACTGTTTCATAAATTTTTCCATCTAATTGAATTGTCAACCCAAGAATTTCAACATCATGTTCATTTGCCCAATTTTCATCTAAATCGGCTGTTGAATCTGTTATTATTTTAAAAGTCATAACTCTCCCTTTTTATACATAAACCTGATTTCGACAAGATTTTGCTTAATCAGTAAAATCATTTTTAAAAATACTTTGATAATCAAATGATTTTTATTTATTATAACAAAAAAGCCCGCATTTAGCGAGCTTTCATGAAAATTTGCATGTTTTTTCCAGTTACATGTCATCAAGTAGTTGTTTTAATTTATCCAATTGACCGTCATTCCATGGACGAAGTTTTGGCGTAGTTAAATCAATATGCTTTGACATTTTATCCAAATCAGACTTAACAGTGTTCACACGTTGTTCCAACTCACGCGCTGAAACTCGCAGTGCTCCTTGTGAAAAAATGGTCCACTGCTCATTTAAATCACTGGTTGCAACCTCCACAAGGTGACGTGGTGTATTCAACTCAGCAGCTGTGCGTTCAATGTAAGAATCAGCTGTCTCATCTTCCTCAGTGAAAATGACTTGAATCTTATATTGGTCATAGCGCTGACGGACACCAGGTACATACTGCGCATCAAAAACACAAATAATATCAAGATTTTCAAAGTGAGCGTAGTTATTGAGCTTACGCAGCAAAATATTTCTTGCTTCGTCTAGGCGATTTGTCTTAAAAAGTTGACGTGTTTCCTGCCAAAAGGCAATCATATTGTAACCATCAACTAAGAGGATTTTTTTCTTCATTTTCTAGTCCTTTCACAGATGGCTAGTTTTTGGCTTTACAAGAATCTTAGTCTACTTTATGACGGAAAACTTCGTACATTAAAACTGCAGCTGCAACGCTGGCATTCAAACTTTGTACGTGACCATTCATCGGAATAGTAATCATTTCATCAACTTGTTTTTTAATGTTTGGTGAAATACCTTTTCCTTCATTTCCAATGATAAGGGCAAGTTTTCCAGAAGTATTCCATTTGTGTGATGGTGTTCCGTTCATATCTGTACCGAATACCCAGAAACCTTGTTCTTTTAATTTATCAAGGGTTTGGCTGAGATTTGTCACACGAGCAATTGGTACGTGCTCTACTGCACCTGTTGAAGTTTTTGAAACAACTGGTGTTACACCAACTGCGCGGTGTTTTGGAATAATCACACCAGTTACATTTGTCGCGTCAGCCGTACGCAAGATTGACCCAAAATTGTGTGGGTCGTTAAGACCATCCAAAATCAAAATCAGTGGATTTTCTTCTTGCGCCGCTTTATCTAAAATAGTATCTAATTCTGCATAAGCAAACTCTGATACACGTAATACAAACCCTTGGTGAACTGCACCATTTGTCATGTCATTAAGTGTTTTTTTAGGTGTCCAAGAGATTGACACTTTTTTCTCTGCTGCTAAGTCTTTAATCTTATCAACATTTTTTCCACGTAAATCATCTTGGATGTAGAGTTTATTTCCTGTATTAGCCGTTAAACTTTCTGTTACTGCATGAACACCATATACGATGTCATTTGCTTCATTAAAATCTTTGTTCTTCATAGTGTTATTATAACATGAAAACCAGCTCTCATGCGAGAACTGGCTATTTTTATTTTTTAGTTTAATCTTCGATTTTTTCAACAGCTTGAATACACCAGTCGATGAGTTCTTCAAGACGATCAATTTGTTCTGTCATATGAAGATATCCCATCACCGCTTCAAACCCTGTTGACATGCGGTAAGTCACAACGTCTGCGTTTTTTGCTTTGGTGTGACTATTTGTATTACGACCGCGTTTGTAAATTTCTTCTTCTTTTTCAGTCAATAGCTGCGCTTCTAGCATCATGTTAATCAACATAGCTTGAGCTTTTGCTGAAACATACATAGTTGCTTTGCGATGCAATTGATTTGGTTTCGTCATTCCTTGAAAAATCAAGTGTTTACGAATATAAGTTGAGTAAATTGCATCACCTTCAAAGGCAAGCGCGATACCATTGATAAGATTGACATCTACCTTAGTCACGTGTCCACCTCACACCATCTTTGGTATCTAACAATTTAATACCTTGCGCTGCTAATTGGTCACGGATAGCGTCGGCTGTTGCAAAATCACGGTTTGCACGTGCTTCTTGACGTTTTGCAATCAAAGCTTCGATGTCAGCATCCAAAACTTCTTCCTCAAAAACGATACCAAATACTGCAAGCATTTTAGCAAAAGTATCTTTGACTGCTTGGTCATAATTTCCTGAATTAATCCATTTTGCCATATCAAAGATAACAGTAATACCATTTGCAGTATTAAAATCATCATCCATCGCTGTTTCAAAGTCAGCTTTGAATTTTGCAAGTTCAGCTGCATCTGCCGCTTCGCCAAGTGGCAAGGTAAAAGTATTTTTCAAATACTTAAGATTAACAGAAGCATCGTGAACTGCTTTTTCTGTAAAATTGACTGGTTTACGGTATTGT
This sequence comes from Streptococcus equinus, assembly GCF_049393735.1. Taxonomy (GTDB): domain Bacteria; phylum Bacillota; class Bacilli; order Lactobacillales; family Streptococcaceae; genus Streptococcus; species Streptococcus equinus_G. The sequence continues at coordinate 275,773 of NZ_CP185946.1, read as the reverse complement.
TGCGTTGCAAGGAAAAAGCGAAGTACTTGACCATCAACTGTTTTTAACATGTCGTGAACTGTCACAAAGTTGCCGAGAGATTTTGACATTTTTTCATTGTCAACATTGACAAAGCCATTGTGCATCCAGTAGTTTGCAAAGGTCTTTCCTGTTTTAGCTTCAGATTGAGCAATTTCATTAGTGTGGTGAGGAAATTCTAAGTCGGCACCACCACCGTGGATATCAATGGTATCACCCAAGATACTTGTCGCCATAACTGAACATTCAATGTGCCAACCTGGACGACCTTGTCCCCATGGGCTTTGCCAAGAAACTTCGCCTGGTTTAGCAGACTTCCAAAGTGCAAAGTCTAATGGATTTTCTTTGATATCACATTCACCATCCACACGACCACTAGCACCTACTTCAAGGTCTTCTAGGGTTTTATTAGCTAATTTAGCATAGTTTTTACTTTTAGCCACACGGAAATAAACGTCGCCATTTGCTTCATAAGCAAATTCTTTATCCACAAGGTCTTTGACAAAAGCAATAATCTCGTCCATGTATTCAATAACACGTGGATTTTTAGTAGCTGGTTCTACGCCAAGCTCCTTGACATCTTCCATAAATGCCGCGATAAATTTATCTGAAAATGCTTTGGTGTCCATGCCAGCTTCGGCAGCACCTTTGATAATCTTGTCGTCAACGTCGGTAAAGTTAGAAATGTAATTAACTTTGTAACCACGATATTCAAAATAACGTCGAATTGTGTCAAATGCAACAACACTGCGAGCATTACCAATATGGATATAGTTATAAACCGTTGGTCCACAAACATACATGTTTACCGTATTTTCTGTAATTGGGACAAATTCACGAAGACTTCTCGTCATTGTATCGTAAATTTTAATCGTCATCTGCTATCCTCCTATCTTTCGTATTATTATTAAAGTTTTGAAGAATGTAAGCTTTCATAGCAAGCCGCTTCAAGTTTTGAAGTGTAGTATTCACGATGTTCTTCAAGATCATGAATCGCTTCTTCATCTTTTTTACCATGGACACGGACAACTTTTGCTGGAACTCCAACTACCGTAACATCTGCTGGAACATCTGAAACAACGACAGCAGCCGCACCAACTTTAGAATTTTTACCGATTTCAATTGGTCCAATAACTTGAGCATGTGCTGAAACAAGCGCACCTTCTCGAACAGTCGGGTGACGTTTTCCAACATCTTTTCCTGTTCCACCAAGGGTTACACCATGATAAAGCATAACGCCCTTTTCAACAATGGCTGTTTCACCAATAACAAGACCTGAACCATGGTCAATAAAGACACCTTCAGCAATTTCAGCACCTGGGTGAATTTCAATTTGTGTCCAAAAACGCCAAAACTGACTGTGCATGCGAGCTAGTAATTTAAAGCCATGTTTCCACAAGAAATGTGAAATGCGATGCGCAGCTAAGGCTTTGATACCAGGATAGGTTAATACAATTTCCAGAGAGCTACGAGCCGCTGGATCGTTTTTCTTAACAATATCAATACTTTCTTTCCACCAACCCATATGTTCTCCTTTCTTTATTCATCAATTTCTGACCAATCAACTAAAATTTGTTGATCGTCAAACGGATTAATGGCAACTCCGACCGTTTCATCGATGTCATTTTCGCCATGTCCTGGTTGATAAATATCAGCCAAACGCCATGTCAAAATACTTCCTTGTGCTTTGCGGAATGGTGTTCCAAAATCTTTGTGATTATACCATTTGGCAAAACTTTGAAGATTTGAAAAGGCTGGGACATAGCTTTTTCCTTCAGGTGTAGACATCGTTGGGAACATACGGTCAAAGCTTTTATCATCACGTGGGTGAACAAAGGCTGGGACAAGATAATATTTATCTAAAGTGTCAGCAGCAAGATTTTCCTCACCCATGAGTTTATTTAAAATAGTTGTGTAAGCATTTAAAAATTGGATTAATTCACTGCTTTTAAAAATAGTTGAATTGCCAAAATCCCCTGATTTTTTAAGGTTAAAGACAATTCCAGTCAATCCTTTTTCAATGACTTCTTTCAAAACATCTAAAGTTGGACGTTCAACCCAATTTTGAGTTTTAGCACTGTCTTGTTCTTCTTTGAAATTTTCAAGATCTTCTTTGTTAGAAAAGACAGGTGTAACCTTTTGCCCTTCAATATCAAGAGCGTAAGGTTGGTCACTCGCCAAAACTGGAATGTTATGTAAAGCATTAACAAGAGCGATACTATCTAAAAAATTGTCTGGTGCATTAATAAATGCGCGCAAACGAATATCAAGTCCATTTATATTTGTCATCATAAACTCCAAAACTATAAATTGCAATCAAAATGTTTATTCTTTGTGATCACGTAGGTGTCCACCAAATGGTGAATTATGTTTATGTTCGTGATTTTTTTCAACTCTTTGCGGACGTGGTAGCAAAGCTTTCATCGAAGCATCAACACGACCTTTATCGTCAACTTTGATAACTTTGACATCTACTTCATCACCAACTTCAAGTACATCTGAAACATTTGCTGTGCGTGTCCAAGCAATTTCTGAAATGTGAACAAGAGCATCTGTTTTGTCAAATAGGTTTACGAATGCACCGAATTTTTCGATACGAACAACTTTAGCGTGGTAAACTTCACCAACTTTAGCTTCACGAACTAAACCAGCAATGATTTCTTTGGCACGATCGATAGCAGTTTGGTCAGATGAGTAGATAGACACATTTCCTTCTTCGTCGATATCGATTTTAACACCAGTTTCTTCAATGATTTTATCGATAGTTTCGCCACCTTTACCAATAACCACTTTGATTTTATCAACGTCAATCTTGATAGTATCAATTTTTGGTGCTGTTGGAGCAAGGTGTGTACGAGGAGCTGGGATAGTTGCTTCAATCAAATCAAGAATTTCAAAACGAGCTTTCTTAGCTTGAGCTAGAGCTTCTTTCAAGATTTGTGGTGTGATACCTTCAATCTTGATATCCATTTGAAGAGCTGTAATACCTTCACGAGTACCAGCTACTTTGAAGTCCATATCACCGAAGTGGTCTTCAAGACCTTGAATATCTGTCAAGATTGTGTAGTTGCTACCGTCTGAAATCAACCCCATGGCAATACCAGCAACCGGTGCTTTGATTGGCACACCACCAGCCATAAGTGCAAGTGTACCAGCACAGATTGATGCTTGTGATGATGAACCGTTTGATTCCAAAACTTCAGCAACTAGGCGGATAGCATATGGGAACTCTTCAAGACTTGGAAGAACTTGAGCAAGAGCACGTTCACCAAGAGCTCCGTGACCAATTTCACGACGACCTGGCGCACCATAACGTCCTGTTTCACCAACAGAGAATTGTGGGAAATTGTAGTGGTGCAAGAAGCGTTTTTTGTACTCAGCACCAAGACCATCAACGATTTGAGTTTCACCCATTGGGGCAAGAGTCAAGACAGACAAAGCTTGAGTTTGTCCGCGTGTGAATAGACCTGAGCCGTGAACTTTTGGCAAGAAATCAATTTCAGCATCCAATGGACGAATTTCGTCAACACGACGACCATCAGGACGGATTTTATCTTCTGTAATTAAGCGACGCACTTCAGCATGTTCCATTTGTTCAAGGATTTCAGCCACGTCACGCATGATTGTTTCGTAGTTTTCATCGTCAGCGTAGCGTTCTTCATAAACAGCAGTCACTTCTTCTTTGACAGCTTCTGTCGCTGCTTCACGCGCTTTTTTCTCTTCAACTTGGACAGCTTTTTGAAGATCTGCATTGTAAGCTTCGATGATTTCAGCTTGCAATTCTGGATCAACTTGAAGCAACTCAACTTCTGCTTTTTCTTTACCGACAGCTGCTACGATTTCTTCTTGGAAAGCAATCAATTCTTGAACTGCTTCATGACCTTTAAGAAGGGCTTCAAGCATAATGTCTTCTGATAATTCTTTGGCACCAGATTCAACCATGTTGATAGCTTCTTTTGTACCAGCAACAGTCAATTCAAGAAGAGATTTTTCTTTTTGTTCTTCTGATGGGTTGATAATAAATTCGCCATCGATGTAAGCAACTTGAACACCAGCAATTGGTCCATTAAATGGAATATCTGAAATAGACAAAGCAAGTGAACTACCAAACATCGCTGCCATTGGTGCGCTAGCATCTTCGTCATATGAAAGGACAGTGTTGATAACTTGAACTTCGTTGCGGAAACCTTCAGCGAACATTGGGCGGATTGGACGGTCAATCAAGCGTGCTGTCAATGTTGCATCAGTTGTTGGACGACCTTCACGTTTGTTAAAACCACCAGGGAATTTCCCTGCGGCATACATTTTTTCTTCATAGTTAACTTGAAGTGGGAAGAAATCACCTGTAGACATCTTCTTAGACATAACAGCTGCACTAAGGACAGTTGATTCACCATAACGAATAACAGCTGCACCGTTAGCTTGTTTAGCAACTTGACCAATTTCAACAACAAGTGGTCTGCCGGCAAAAGTTGTTTCAAAAGTTTGTTTTGACATTTTTATTCCTCTAATATTTTATTTTGATACGTCTGTTTTCTACAAAAACCAGTCTGTAAAAGACTTATAAACTCGTCTTTGCATAAAACCACGTATCTCCATTATTTTATCACATTTTATAGGAAATAGCAGAGCTTGTAGCATAGTTTTTTAAGAATCATTAAAAAGCAGCTACCACTCAGTAACTGCTTCACTTTACAACGATTTACCAGACTATTATCCAAAAAATAAATCAACTACAGCAATGACAATAATAGCTCCCAAAACAGAAGGTAAAATTGCCATATCTGCTAAAGTCGGTCCCCAATATCCAAATAAACTTTGCCCAACGAATGAACCAACAAGACCTGCAAAAATATTATAAACACAGCCCATTGACTCACCTTTTTTCGTGATAGCGCCTGCCATCATCCCAATAAGCGCACCAACAATTAATGATCCAATCATAACAGTCTCCTTTAAAAAACGTCTGACATATCCGTTAATTTCTTACACCCACATTGTAGCATAAAAAAACAGTCCGGGGGACTGTTTTTTCATGAGCCTGAAAATTCGAAGGCGAGTTATGTCCGGGGGACTGTTTTTTCTCGAGCCTGAAAATTCAAAGGCGAGTCGTGTCCGGGGGACTGTTTTTTCTCGAGCCTGAAAATTCAAAGGCTAAATATGTTTTTTGAGTCTGAAAATTAATGAGCTATGATAATTGACTGCTAAATATATCAACAATAATTTTTCAGTTTTTCTTAGAACATATCAATCAACAATTGTTTCAATTCTGCAATGTATGGTTGACGTGGGTTAGCAGGTGTACATTGGTCATCGTAAGCAAGTGATGCCAATTTATCCACAGCTGCGTCAAAGGCTTCTTTTGTAACACCATTTGCAGAAAGACGAGGATCAACATCAACTGCTTTCATCAAAGCATCAATACGTTCGCAAAGTGCTTCAACTAGTGCCGCATCATCTTTACCTTTAAGACCAAGGCTACGAGCGATATCAGCGTAGTCACGTTGTGCACGATATTCTTCATAACGTGGGAAGACTGAACGTTTTACATTTCCAGCCACACCATTGTAGCGAATAACGTGTTGCATAGCGATTGAGATAGCTAGACCGTGTGGAAGACCAAATTCACCACCAGTTTTGTGTGCGATTGAGTGATTAATACCTAGGAAGGCATTTGAGAAGGCCATACCAGCAAGTGTTGCTGCGTAGTGCATATTTTCACGCGCTTGTTCACCACGAAGTGTTGGGTGTTTTGGATCATAGTTATATGAATCTTCCAAGTTTTCGATAACCAACTTGATAGCTTCAAGTGACCATGGACGAGTCAAATCAGATGCCATAACTGAAACATAAGCTTCAAGGGCATGTGACAAAGTATCAAGACCAGATAGAGCAACTGTGCGTTTTGGCACTGTCATAACAAATTCTGGGTCTACGATAGCAACTTGTGGAGTCAATTCATAATCAGTCAAAGGATATTTAACGTGAGTGTGGTCATCTGTAATAACAGCGTATGGTGTTACTTCTGAACCAGTACCAGATGTTGTTGGAATACAGAAGAGACGTGTTGCTGTTTGATGTTTGAATTTCACGATACGTTTACGGATATCAATGAATTTTTGTTGCAAACGTAGGAAGAGTTCGCTGACATTTTCATAGCTGTCAAGGAAATCAGCTTCTTGGTCAAGTGAGTATTCATAGATGTAACGTGCAATTTTAGCCGCATCAAGTGCTGAACCACCACCGACTGCAATAACTGTATCAGGTTTGAAGTCACGCATTTGTTTTGCAATTTCAATTGTTTGACCAAGTGTTGGGTCTGGTTTGATAGTACCGTAAATTGATGTTGCAACTTTTTCATCACGCAATGCTAATTGAGCAAGAACAGTATCAACAAAACCAAATTGAACCATTCCTGGGTCAGCAACAATCAAAGCACGTTGCATTGGTTCGTATTCATCTTGCAAGTAAGAGATAGCATTTTTTTCATAGTATGTTTTTTCTGGTAGGCGAATCCATTGAGGACGGTTGCGGCGTTTAGCAACTGTCTTAACATTTAAGAGATCGCCAGTTGAAAGATTGTGTGACAATGAATTTTTCCCCCATGATCCTGTTCCAAGTGTTAAGCTAGCTTTAAGTGCGTCTGTGTAGACATCACCGATACCTCCGACTGAATCTGGTTGGTTAACCAAGACACGTGATGCTTTTACAGCATCTCCATATTCAGCAACAAATGGATCTGCTTGAGAACCAATTTGGATACCAGCATTGTGTCCTGCACCTTGGTAGTCAAGAAGTGCTTCAACAATTTCAACACCTTCAGCACGATCTTTAGCTTTATAAACTGAAAGGAGTGGAGAAAGTTTTTCAGAAGAAAGTTTTTCACCAATGTTTTTCTTGTCAAGTTCAAACAAGAGAACATCTTTTCCTTCTGGTAGTTTCACGCCTGCTTGTTCACAAATCCAAGTTGCTGGCATACCAGCCACTGGTCCGTTAACACCGTGGCGATCATTGAAGACAAAGTCTTCGATTTTTTTATAGTCCTTCTTAGGCACAAGGTAAGCACCTTTGTCTTGCATTTTTTGAAGCCATTCTTCGTAAATAGGAGCTTCAACAACTGCAGAGTTTTCTGTGGCACAAATCATACCATTATCAAAACGTTTTGATAACAACAAATCTTCTACTGCACGGTCAACGTGAGCTGTTGCATCAACGTAGATAGCACCGTTACCAGCACCAACCCCCATTGACGGGTTGCCTGATTTAAGAGCGGCATTTACCATACCAGGTCCACCAGTTGCCAAGATAGAAGCAATTTTCGGATTTTGAATAAGTGCTGAAGTGTTTGCAAGAGATGGTGTTTCAATCCATTGAACAATGTTTTCTGGTGCACCAGCTTTAACAGCAGCGTCGTAAAGAATTTGTGCTGCGTGTGCTGAACATTTTTGCGCTTGTGGGTGGAAGGCAAAAACAATTGCATTACGTGTCTTCAACGCAACCAAAATCTTGAACATTGTTGTTGAAGTTGGGTTAGTTGTTGGAACAATACCAGCCAAGACACCAAGTGGTGCTGCAATTTGGATGCTTCCTGAAACTTTATCTTCCCCAATAATACCTACTGTTTTTTCGTTTTTAATACGTTCGTAAACGTACTCAGTAGCAAAGTGGTTTTTAATATCCTTATCCTCAACGACACCACGACCTGTTTCTGCATGAGCTTCTTTTGCCAATTCAAGTGAAGCTTCTGAACCTGCAAGAGCCATAGCTGCGACAATGTTATCAACTTGTTCTTGTGAATAAGTTGCATAAACACGTTCAGCTTCAAGAGCTTTTTCGACAAGCGCTCCTGTGTACTGTTGAGCCAATTCTTCTGCGCTCAACTCGTTATTCTTTACATCTGCATTTGTTGCTTTAGCCATTAAGAAAACCTCCTTATAAGTACCCTTAAATAAGTGCCTCATTTTTTAAGAAGAACTATATTAATGATTGATACTTAAATAAAAACACGACTGTATAGTCTGAAATTCCAAAACTCAACGTCATTATTTGAGGTCTTCTTCCTTACATAAACTACACAAAATCAAAAGTTAAATTCTTTAATCATCATATCATTGTGATATTCTTCACCAACTATATTAAACCTTTTTCAAAAAAAGTCAAGTATTTTTTGTAAGCTTTTTCATTTTTGTTACAAAAGCAATGTAAGGGGATACAAACAAAAGTGGTTATTTCCTTTTAAACTAATGTTTTTATCACTTTTATATTTTCACATTATTCAAAAACTCATTTTCATTAAAAATTATTTTCAAAGAAAACAAAAAAACTTCTTGGGAATTCCAAGAAGTTTTTCTTTGGTTTTGCGTCAGATTAACGACGAAGACCAAGTGATGCGATCAATTCGCGGTAACGGTTAACGTCTGTGCGGCGAAGGTATGCCAACAAGTTACGACGGTGACCGATTTTTTTCATCAAACCACGGTAAGTTGCGTGGTCTTTTTTGTGTTGTTTGATGTGTTCGTTAAGGTGGTTGATTTCCCAAGTAAGAACAGCTACTTGAACTTCAACTGAACCTGTGTCACCTTCGTGACGTGCGTATTGAGCGATGATTTCATTTTTTTTCTCTTTTGAGATTGCCATAATTTTTCTCCTTTATATTGCTTCATCCGAGTGGTAGGTTTTTGGCGGATCCTACGACCAAGAAGAAGTTACTTGTCTTACGACAGTCCTTATTGTAGCAGATTAAATCTAGTTTTGTCAAAGGTTTTCCCTTAATTTAACAAGACTTTAACACAAATTAGTTTTTCTTTGAAAAACGTGTTTTTACAATTAAACCTAAGCAAATAATCAAACTAATAACAGCGTAAATGACAAAGGCAAATCCTGGTTGTGGGCTAAATTGTGAGAAGAGATTCAAGACAATAGCTGAGCTAGCACCACCAAGGTTACAGAAAATCAAAATAAGTGTTGTCGCATTTCCAATCAATTGAGGTGAGATGTTATTTGAAACGTCACTGAAGACACATGTTACCACAATACTATACCAGAAACCTGATAACATTGCCCCAAGTAGCATAATCCAAAGATTATTAGCAAAGCCTACCATAAATAGTCCAAGAGCAAATGGGAGCATTGAAATGGTAATCAAGTTTTTGCTAAAGCGTCCAAGTAATCCCTCAAAACAAATTCCTGAAAGAATTCCCATAAGCATCATACCACTCAAGATTAAGCTAGCTTGACGAGGGCTTCCAAGATGTAATTGGTCAACAATTACTGGGATACGTAGGCTATTTGCACTGTTAATGTTAATAACAAATCCAGCCAATAATGATAGTCCAACAATATATAAAATATCTTCTTTGCTAAATTTAGCACGAGTCTCACTGTGCTGAACTTCTTCTACTTCAACGTTAGGTTTTGGCGCAAAAATAAGATAAAACGCAAGAATTGGCAAGGCAAATAGATAAACGCTAAATGTCCATGTCCAACCTAGGGCTACAATGAAACCTACAATCACTGTTAAAAGAGCATTACCAATGATTTCAAATGAGCCACGAAGCCCCAACATTTGAGCACGTTCATTGCCGACGTAAGTTTCACTAATGATACTAATCGCACGAGAATTGATTAAACCAATACCAATACCAAGTAAAATACGTGAGACAACTACTAAAGAATAACTGTGCAAAAGAACTGGCATACTTCCACCAAATGCGACCAAAAGTAAACCAAGAATAATACTTGCTCTCTCAGAAAGGAATCGGTCAATAATCGGATTAAGCAAAAGCATTGCTAAAATAACAAATGATGACATTGAAAATAGAAATTCAACTTGACTTGCAGCATAACCTTGCTTAGCAAAAGTTGTAATCATTTGCGGTAAAGCTGTCGACGGAGATAACGTCGAAATCAGCATTAAAGATAAAGATAGGAGACTAAATTTCTCCAAAAGTGTTTTCATAGAAACTCCTTACTTGTTTTTTTCATCAAATCCAGTATAATCAAAGTTAGCGTATAAAAATAGGACTTATGTCACAACAAAGGAGGTCTGTGTGACTTTAGAAAAATATATTCAAGAATATCAACTTGAAAGAATCTTTCCTAAACACTACTTTGACAAATTACAAATCCGTGAGCTAGCTGCTGGAGATGCGATTTGTCACCAAGGAGAAGCTTTAACAGCTCTCTCTTATTTTGCTAAAGGAAAACTAAAAATCGTTCGACGTTTATTTAACGGCAAAGAACACATTTTAGACATTAAAGAAAAACCAACTTTAATCGGAGATATTGAATTACTAACAGATCAACCTATCGTATCTTCAGTCGTTGCACTTGAAGATACCTTGGTTATCCAACTTCCTCTAACAGGAATCCGCGACGAATTGTTAGCTGATAATGACTTGCTTTTAAACCTCAGCAAAGGGCTCGCACAATCACTATATGAGCAAAATATCCGTGCCTCAACAAATCTGAACTACACGCTTAAAGAGCGTCTAGCAACACACATCCTAGCTGTCGAAGATAAAGGAGTCTTCAGACTAGAATTAACTAGTCTTGCTGATTCATTTAGCGTCAGCTATCGCCACTTGCTTCGCGTGATTCACGAATTCATCGATTCAGGAATCATCGAAAAACGTCGCCCCTATTATTATATCAAAGATATGAAGAAACTTATCGACTTGAAGATTACTAACTAAGCCAATAACTTTCTCGTTAGGCATTTTTATGCTATAGTGTTATATAGAATAATTAGAGGAGAAACTATGTCAGTTATTGAAAAACTAGCAAAACCAAGTCATTTGATCAATATGAATGATATTATTCGCGAAGGTCACCCAACTTTGCGTCAAGTTTGTGACGACGTCACATTCCCTTTATCTGATGAAGAAATCATTTTGGGTGAAAAAATGATGCAGTTCTTGAAAAATTCACAAGATCCTGTGACTGCTGAAAAAATGGGCTTGCGCGGCGGTGTTGGACTTGCAGCACCTCAATTGAACGTTTCAAAACGAATCATTGCCGTTCTTGTTCCAAATATGGAAGACAAAGATGGTAACCCACCAAAAGAAGCTTACAGCTTGCAAGAAGTAATGTACAATCCAAAAGTTGTCGCACACTCAGTTCAAGACGCTGCTCTTGCTGATGGTGAAGGTTGCTTATCTGTTGACCGTGTCGTTGAAGGATATGTTGTTCGTCATTCTCGTGTTACCGTTGAATACTTCGACAAAAACGGTGAAAAACACCGCATCAAACTTAAAGGTTACAACTCAATCGTTGTCCAACACGAAATCGACCACACAAACGGTATCATGTTCTACGACCGCATCGATGAAAAAAATCCATTCGCCGTTAAAGATGGCATGCTAATTGTTGAATAAACTAAAAAAGAGGTTAAAAACCTCTTTTTTTACGACTATGCATAATAAAAGCACACTGTAAAAAGGTGTGCTTTTTTCTGTTAAAGACTAACTAAAATTAAGAATTAATCAATTGCAGCTAGAACTGCGTCTGCTTGCTTTTCAAGGTTAGCAATGACTTCATCAGTTGCGATGAATTTGCCATCTGCCCAAGCAGAGTCATTCACACGTGTTGTTGTGATTTCATCAACAAATTTTGTACGAATGAATGGGAACAAGGTACGGTAAGCTTCTGCTACTGGTTCGTGTCCACCGTTTGCAAGGATAGAAACAGTTGTGACTTTGTCATTAAGCGCTGAAACACCTGTTGTATCTGAAAGGTCAAGAGCACGGCTCAACCAGTCAAGAAGGTTTTTCACTGAACCTGGAATTGCAAAGTTGTAAACTGGTGAGAAGACCCAGATAGCGTCTGCTGCAAGAACTGCTTCACGCGCAGCTTGAACAGAAGCTGGAATATCAGCTTCCAAATCTTGTGAAAAGACAGGAACTTGTGCCCAATCAAGGTAAGATACTTCTGCTTTACCTTCAAGAGCTTTTTCTGCATTTTGAGCAAATTGTTGGTCAAATGAACCTTGACGCAATGACCCTACGATAAATAGAATTTTTTTCATGATAATTCTCCTTTTAAAGATTATCTATAGTAATGATATTAATTGATAGGATTGATATTTATCACTATGTAGTGATTTATCTATAATATCATTTTATGATTTATTTATCATTTTGTAAATTATTTTGCTCACGCGGTTTGAATTTTTTCAGAAGTCGAATTAACTCTTCTTGCTCCTCTTCTGTCAGGACTGAAAAGGTTTCCTCGATTTTTTCGATATGAAGCGGCAAAGCGTGTTCAATCACTTGACGACCAGTATCTGTTAAGCTCACCAGATAAGCTCGTTTATCACTTGGACAAGTATGTCGCACAATCCACCCTTTTTTCTCCATATTTCGAATGACTACCGTCATATTTCCAGAAGTAGCTAAAATACTGTCAATCAGCTCAGCAATTTTCATCGGTCCTTTGCTGTAAAGAACATCTAAAACACTAAATTGAGTTGGTGTTAAATCATCTTCTCTAAAAGTCTCTGACACCTTGGCATCAATGGTCCGAAAAGCTTTTCGCATGACAACCATAGCTTTAACTGAAGGATTTTTAAAGTCACTCATCGCTGCTCCTTTCTTTTTTACATCATATCATTCACTAGGATTTTTGACAAATAGCAGAGCCTAAAAAAGAAGTCCTCTTACGAGAACTTCTGACTTTACGTTTTTATGCTTTTTCAATAAAATCGATAATTTTTAATTTCATACCACTTGAAACAGGGTATTTTTTAACTTTTTTAATCATATCTTGTTTAGAAGTAGTTTTTAGTTGTTCTTTGACAACAAGTACAGTAACTTTTTCATAGCCAAATTCTGCAATCTTATCTGCTGATAGGCCTATAACTCCTAAAGTTGCTACTCCTCCAAGTATACCAAACGGACCCAATGCGGCTAACGCTGATGTAATTACCGCCGCACCAACTAAACCACTTGCACTCGCTGCGCTCATCGCTACTAATAAAAATAATCCTGGAACTCCTAAACCAGCAAATTTTTTGACAATTTCATCCATTTTTTCTCCTCCATTTTCTCGGATTTTTGCAAACCTATTATATATATATATATATATAATTTGTCAACCATTTTCGGCCTATATTTTACAGTTTTTTTGACATTTTTTAGAGAGATAAATTTACTAGATTTAACACCAAAAAGCAGTTCTGAAAATCAGAACTGCTTTAATTTATTCATTAGAAGAAATCGTCAAAAAGACTTAATTGGTTATCTTCTGGCATGTTTCCAAGGATTCCCATTTCATCCATTTTGTCGACCAATGTTGCTGAAACACCACCGCGTTTGCGAAGTTCCATTTTAGATAGGAATTCACCTTCTTCACGCGCTTTAACGATTTGTTTTGCAACGTTCTCACCAAGACCATCCATGGCTACAAATGGTGGAATAAGTGTATCACCATCGATGATAAATTCTGTCGCATCACTACGGTAAAGGTCAAGCTGACCAAATTTAAAGCCACGTTCTAGCATTTCATTAACAAGCTCAAGTGTTGTGTAAAGGTCAATTTCAACGTTTGAAGCTTCGTTATTTTTACGTTTTGTTGAAATTTCTGCCATGCGTTCTTTAACCGCATCAAGACCTGCACTCATTGTCTTGATATCAAATGCTTTGGCACGAATTGAGAAATAAGCACAGTAATAATAAAGTGGGTAGTGAACCTTGAAGTATGCCACACGTAAGGCCATCAAAACATAGGCTGCCGCGTGAGCTTTCGGGAACATGTACTTGATTTTACCACAAGATTCGATGTACCAATCAGGCACATTATTGTCTCGCATAGCTTGGATGTAGCCATTACGTTCTTCATCGGAAATCTTCAACCAACGTCCCTTACGCACACGTTCCATGATTGTAAAGGCCATTTTTGGATCAAGACCTGCGTGCATAAGATAAACCATGATGTCGTCACGACAACCGATAACAGTTTTTAGTGTGGCAATACCTTCTTTAATCAAATCTTGGGCATTTCCCAACCAAACATCGGTACCGTGTGATAGACCAGACAACTGTAGCAATTCGGCAAATGTCGTTGGGTGAGTTTCTTCAACCATCCCACGAACGAAGTTTGTACCGAATTCTGGAATACCAAGCATTCCTGTCGGTGTTCCGATTTGTTCAGGCGTTACACCAAGCACTTCAGTACCTGAGAAGAGCGCCATAACATCTGGATCATCAGCAGGAATATCTTTTGGATCAATACCTGACAAGTCTTGTAGCTTACGAATCATCGTCGGATCATCATGTCCGAGGATATCAAGTTTCAAGACGTTTTCATCGATATCGTGGAAGTTAAAGTGAGTGGTTTGCCATTCAGCAGATAAATCATCAGCTGGATATTGCACTGGTGTGAAATCATAAACGTCCATATAGTTTGGAATAACAACGATACCACCTGGGTGTTGTCCAGTTGTACGTTTCACACCTGCAGCACCCTGCGCCAAACGTTCAACTTCTGCTTCTGGATACATCTTGCCATAATCACGTTCATACCCCTTAACGAAACCATAAGCTGTACGGTCAGCAACAGTACCAACGGTTCCTGCACGGAAAGCGTATTGTTCACCAAAAATATCACGAACATCCAAGTGCGCTGACGGTTGGTCATCACCAGAGAAGTTCAAATCGATATCGGGAACCTTATCCCCATCAAATCCAAGGAAGGTTTCAAACGGAATATCGTGTCCATCTTTCTTGTAACGTGTTCCACATTTTGGACAGTCTTTGTTAGGCAAATCGTAACCCGAACCAACTGAACCATCGGTGATGAATTCTGAGTGTTGGCAATTTGGGCAAACATAATGTGGTGGCATCGGGTTAACTTCAGTGATACCAATCATTGTCGCAACAAAACTTGACCCAACAGATCCACGTGAACCAACCAAGTAACCACGCTTATTTGAGCGGATAACAAGCATTTGTGAAGCTAGATAAATCACGGCAAATCCATTACCCAAAATAGATGTCAATTCTTTTTCGATACGTCGATCGACAATATCAGGAAGCGGATTTCCATAAATTTCAAAGGCTTTTTGATAAGTCATCTCTGCAACACGTTCTTCTGATTTTTCAAGGAAAGGCGTGTACAAATCTTTTTTAACGACTTCAATTTCTTCAAAGCGTTCGGCAAAATCATTGGTATTTTTAACAACAATCTCGTAGGCAACATCTTCACCAAGGAAAGCAAATTCATCTAGCATTTCATTGGTTGTACGGAAATGTGCTTTTGGTAGCGGTGCAGGTTGTGCATCCTCACCACGACCAATCGGACGGTTAATCGGTGCCCCTTGCCCTAAACTACGCACGATAATTTCGCGGTAAATTTCATCTTCTGGCTCGATATAGTGAACATTCCCAGTCGCAAGAACAGGCTTGTTCAAACGACGACCAACTTCAATCAAATCACGAATAACTTGGCGAATACCTTCTTCGTCCTTGATTGTTCCTTGCGCCAAAAGTGGTGCGTAAATAGCCGGTGGCATGACCTCGATGAAATCATAGTATTTAGCCACTTCAACAGCTTTATCCACACCTGATGTCAAAACTGCATCAAAAACTTCACCTTCTGAGCAAGCTGTTCCAAGCAAAAGCCCTTCACGGTGTGCATCAAGAACAGTTCTTGGAATACGTGCCACTCCTTCGAAATATTTAACATTTGAAAGACTGACAAGCTTAAAGATATTTTTCAAACCGACTTGGTTTTGAACATAGATTGTTGCATGTTTGACGCGAGCTTTCTTGTAAGAATCCTCAGCTACAAGTTTGGTATTAAGGTCCATCATATTCGTAAGATTATGATTTTCACGCGCCTCTTTCAAGAAAATAAAGAGCAAGCGACCAGTAGCTTCGGCATCGTAGTTGGCCATGTGGTGGTGCTCAAGAGATACTTGGAAACGTTTTGTCAAAGGTCCCAAACCATGACGTTTGTATTCTGGATAAAGATTTCGTGCTAATTCAAGCGTATCAATAACTGGCTGCGTAATCGTTGGCATACCATGACGTTTGTAGTTAGCATTCATAAAGCCAACGTCAAAGGTTGCATTGTGGGCAACGAGCACAGTATCTTTACAGAAATCTTGGAACATTTGCAACACTTGCTCAATTGGTTTAGCATTTCTGACATGATTATCTGTAATACCAGTCAATTCTGTTGTAAAGGCTGATAGATGGTGCCCTGGGTTGATAAATTCATCAAACTGCTCAACAATATTTCCTTTGTACATTTTTGAAGCCGCAATCTGAATCAAATCATTGTGCACCGCAGAAAGTCCAGTCGTTTCCACGTCAAATACGACATAAGTAGCTTCATTCAACTCTAAATCAACAGGATTGTATGCAATCGGAACTTTATCTTCAACGATATTGGCTTCCAAACCAAAGATAGCTTTAATACCGTTCTTACGAGCTCTGTGATAGCCGTGAGGGAAACTTTGAACATTTCCATGGTCAGTAATAGCAACAGCCTTGTGGCCCCATTTTGCAGCCGTATCAATCAACTCTTCTACTGTTGGGAGAGCATCCATTGTCGACATGTTTGTGTGAGCATGAAATTCCACACGTTTTTCACCTTCTGGCATCAAGTCCTTACGGTCATGGTGGACAATTTCTTTGACATCTTGCACATTCATGGTAAGGGCATGAGTGAAATTATTATTCTCGATATTACCACGAACACGAAGCCATGAGCCCTTGGCAATCATGTCATATTTTTTCAATTCTTCATCATCTTTTGCCCATTTTTGCATGGCAAAACTTGACGTATAGTCGGTCATCTTGAAATTGATGATGTGTCGGCCAGTACGTGTTGTTTTCTTTTCAACGTCAAAAACCATTCCTTCAAAAACAATGCGGTTTTCTTCGGTTGTGATTTCAACCATCGGAGTGATTTCAGCATTTTCAAATCCTGCGCGACGTTGTTTAGCACGTTCTTTGAAATCAAATTTAGGTTTTGGCGCCTCTTCAACTGGTGGCATTGAAGCTTCTAATGATTTGACAGCTTCGCGATTTTCTTGCACAGCCTTTTCTACCATAGCTTCACGATTTGACGTAAAATCTTCTTGAAGAGCTTGCGTCATGGCTTCATCTGATACCATATCAATCGCTAATTTTCCAAAACCAAAGGCTTCAAATTGACGTGCTAGATTAGGCAAATGATTTTTACGAAAATGGTCATTATTAACAAAAGCTGGTGCTTCAATTAATAATTTTGTGCCATCGTAAGAGACTTTCAGTTTGCTAAAAGAGGCTTTAAAGCTAGCGCTATTGCAAGGAGCGTGCTCAAAGGCTTCTTCATAATAAGCCTGCAATAGCGGCTGTGAAAAATCGATGTTTTCTGCTTTGATATCAAAAGTCGCTGTGATGTCTGCTTGTTTGAAAGTATTGACCAGACGGTATGCCAGCTCACGGTATATCTCAATTGGCAAAATCTCTGCAAATGAAAAATGGAATTCCCAGAGGCGAGATACCGAGTGCACCTTAACTTCACGGATATCTGCAGATGAAAAAGCACTTGATTGTCGCATTTCAAGCGGCATATCGATTTGCTCCATCAATTTTTTAAATAACTCTGACATAAAACGTAAATTACCTCAATTCCATAAATTAAACTATTCTTATTAAGCAAAATATTGCCTTTTTTCTAGGGATGTTATCTTCTAATTCTACCACAAATGGCAGCTTTTTTCGACACAAAAAAGGCCAGGGCTAAATACCTGACCTCTCACTAATTAGTGTTCTTTTGTCAAAATTTCAAGTGTTTCAATAAGGTTTTCAGCGTTAACTTCGATTGTATCACCAGTTGCTTTGATTTTAACTTCAACGATACCATCAGCAGCTTTTTTACCTACAGTCACACGGATTGGAAGACCGATAAGGTCGCTATCTGAGAATTTAGAACCAACACGTTCGTTACGGTCGTCAACCAAGACTTCGTAACCTTTTTCAACCAATTCAGCTTCTACTTTAGCTGTCAATGCTTGTGCTTCTTCGTCTTTCACGTTTACAGTGATAACGTGCACATCAAATGGTGCCAATTCTTTAGGGAAATTGATACCCCATGCAAAGCGGTATGCACCTTTTGGAGTTTTAGAAACAAAGAGGCGAGCGTGTTGTTCGATAACAGCTGACAAGATACGGCTAACACCGATACCGTAGCAACCCATGATGATTGGAACAGCACGACCATTTTGGTCAAGAATTGTTGCTCCCATGCTTTCTGAGTAACGAGTACCAAGTTTGAAGATGTGTCCGATTTCGATACCACGAGCGAATTTAAGAACACCTTTACCGTCTGGTGAGATTTCACCTTCTTTAACTTCACGAATATCAACATATTCTGCTTCGAAGTCACGTCCTGGGTTGACACCAGTCAAGTGGTAACCATTTTCGTTTGCACCAGCTACAGCGTTAGCAACGTCTTGAACTTTACGGTCAGCAACGATACGAACGTTTTCTGGAAGATTAACTGGGCCAAGTGAACCAAAGTTTGCACCAAAGACTTTAACAGCATCTTCTTCAGTAGCTGGATCAAGGAAGTCAGCACCAAGATAGTTTTTCAATTTAACATCGTTAACTTGGTCATTACCAACAAGAAGTGCTACAACTGGTTCGTTGTCAGCGATGAATAGAAGAGTTTTGATTGTTTGTTCTTCATCAACGTTCAAGAATGCTGCAACTTCATCGATTGATTTGCAATTAGGTGTTTCAACACGTTTAAGCTCTTCTTGAGCAACAACTTTAGTTGTTGGTTTGTATTCGTTGCTTGCCATTTCAAGGTTAGCAGCGTAACTTGATTCAGTAGAGTAAGCAACTGTATCTTCACCTGATACCAACCATGATGCCAATTCTTTTTTGATGTCTTCTAATACATCTTCTGGAATTTCATCGAATGAAGTGATTGATTTATCAAGAACAACCCAACGATCAAGGTCTGTACGGTCTGGAGTGATAGCCATAAATTCTTGAGAATCTTTACCACCCATAGCACCACCGTCACCGATGATACCTTTGAAATCAAGACCAGCACGTGTGAAGATAGCTTCGTATGCTTTACGGTATTCTTCGTAAGTTTCATCCAAACCTTCGTAATCAGCGTGGAAACTGTAACCGTCTTTCATGATAAATTCACGTGTACGAAGAAGTCCGTTACGTGGACGTTTTTCATCACGGTATTTAGATTGGATTTGATAAAGGTTAAGTGGCAATTGTTTGTATGATTTAACCGCATCACGAACAAGGCTTGTAAATGTTTCTTCGTGAGTTGGGCCAAGGATAAAGTCTGATTTATCACGGTTTTTTAGTTTATAAAGGTCTTCACCATAAGTTTCGTAACGACCTGATTCGCGCCAAAGGTCAGCATTCAAAAGTGCTGGTGCAAGCATTTCAACGGCACCGATTTTTTCGAATTCTTCACGCATGATTTTTTTGAATTTTTCGATTGTGCGGTTAGCAAGTGGTAGGTAAGCATAAATACCTGCTGAGACTTGACGAACATAACCAGCACGAACCATAAGAGCGTGGCTGATAACTTGGGCATCGCTTGGCATTTCGCGAAGCGTTGGGATAAGCATTTGTGATTGTTTCATAATAAAAATATTGCGGCCAAATCATGAAAATAAGCAAGCTGCTTTGTTAAAAAGTAGCTTACTTACTCGTATATTAGAAAAGACCGTATCAATTCCTTTCTAAAAAATGTGTATTTTTAAAATTATATACTAGATTATGAGTTTAATAAAATTTAGAAAAAGACGCGCATGATATCATTCCATGTCACAGCAATCATTAAAATAATCATAATGACGACACCGACCAGAGTGATATAGGTTTCAGTTTCTTGTTTAAGTGGTTTGCGACGAACAATCTCAATCAAATTCATTAAGATTTTTCCGCCGTCCAAAGCTGGAATCGGAATTAAATTAACAATTCCAAGGTTGATTGATAACAGCGCTAAAAGATTAACAACTGAAGTCAATCCATAAGATGCTGCTTGGCTTGAAGCTTGGTACATGGCAACTGGACCACCTAGCTTGTTCAAACTAAAGTTTGACACAAGACCTTTTAGTGCATTGAGAATGGCTGTAGCACCTTGCCATGCCATTTGGAAACCGCCAGTGATTTTATCCCAGAAGCCTGTTTTCAAAGCTGAAGAAACACCAATAAGGTAACTTCCGTGATTTTCAACTGGTTTTACAGCAAGTGTTTTAACCTTTCCTGATTTATCTTTGACTTTGACTGAGATAGTGTCGCCTTTTGAGATATTCTTAGTCGACTTAGCTACAGCTTCAGTCAAATCAGACCAGTTTGTGACTTTATAATCACCGATAGCTAAAACTCTATCACCATTTTTGACGCCTGCTGCTTGCATGGCACCACCATCAGCCACTCGAACGGCATTAGTTGCAGTGTTTGGCACACCACCTTGCATGAAAACAAGAAGGATAAATGCCAAGATTCCAAGAATAAAGTTATTCATCGGACCAGCAAAGTTTGTCATCAAGCGACCAAGAACCGTCGCATTTTGGTACTGCACATCAAGCGGTGCGATGCGAATTTCTGTACCATCTTCTTCAACGATGGTTGCATCATGGTGAACAGCAAAGGTCTTTTGTTCATCTAGAACAAGACCAGTAATTTCTAATTTATCTTCCAAATCATAAGACGTCACATTCATCGGAAGCGCTGTGTTGTCCAAGTGTTTGTTTGATAAATTAATACGTGTTACCAAGCCATCTTTATTCATCGTAAGGCTAGCAGGTGTACCAGTTTTAATTTCAGTAGTATCATCACCCCAGCCAGCCATACGAACATATCCACCAAGTGGCAAGATACGAAACGTATAAGCTGTACCTTCTTTATCAAAATGAGAAAAGATTTTCGGGCCCATGCCGATAGAAAATTCTCTCACCAAGATTCCTGCTTTTTTGGCAAAATACAGGTGACCAAATTCATGGACAATAACTAAAATTCCAAAAACAATAATAAACGTTAATATTCCGAGCATTTTGCTCCTCTCTATACCAGTAACATTATCACCTTACCAGTAAGTAACTTTCAGAAGTTGATGGAAATTTACCACTCAACTTATTAGAAAAGACCAAATAGATGCATAATCGGGAAAACAAAAATCATTGAATCAAAGCGGTCAAGAATACCACCATGACCAGGAATCAATTTTCCAGAATCTTTTACGCCAAAATGACGTTTAATTGCACTTTCGACCAAATCACCGAATTGGCCAAAAATACTAAACAAGATAACGTAAATCAACATAGCAAATAGATTGTGCGGTGCATAAACTGCTTTATCGATTAGCATGAAGATTAGTGAAACGACAACTGCACAAGCAATTCCGCCTAAGCTTCCTTCGATTGTTTTGTTCGGAGAAACTTTCGGCATTAACTTACGTTGACCAAAACGACGACCAATCATGTAAGCACCGATATCCGTTGCCCATACGATAAACAAGGCAAACAAGACTTTATCCAAACCACCCATGCGGGCATTGACTAGGTTTTGGAAACCAATTCCCACATAAAGACTTGCAGCAATCGGATAAGACACGTCGTCAAATGAATAATCATCACTGTTCATCACTGTTCCAGCTAATAGCAAGAAAACAAGTAAACCGTAGACTGAAAAGTTAGAGTCAATCGGTAGTGATGTAAAGTAATTATCCAAAGGCACTGTCAAAACAAAAGCACCTAACATTGATAAAACACCTTCAATTGAGAAGAACTCAAGATGTTTCATGCGTAACATTTCTGCTACACCAATCATTGCTAAAAGGCCTACAAAAACTTGGAAAGCAAGACCCCCATGCAACAAGAACGGCAGCATAATCAATAGGGCAATAGCTCCCCAAATCACACGTTGTTTCATGATATTTCCTTTCTAGATTCCACCAAAACGGCGATGACGCTGATTGTATTCAGCAATCGCTTTAATCAATTCGTCTTTTTTGAAATCAGGCCATAAAACTGGTGTGAAATAGAACTCACTGTAGGCTGATTGCCACGGTAGAAAATTACTAAGACGAAGTTCACCACTTGTTCGGATAATCAAATCCGGGTCGCGGTAAAGATACGGCAAATGATTAGTCATCAAGTGATTTGAAATCACATCTTCTGTAATATCATCTGGACTAATTTTTGCCTCAAGAACTTCTTGAGCAATATTTTTTACTGCTTCTGTAATTTCTGAACGACCACCGTAGTTAAGCGCAAAGTTCAAAATAAGACCAGAATTGTGCTTTGTTTGGTCACAAGCACGTTTCATAGCATCGTAAGTATCTTTTGGTAAACGGTTTGTTTCACCAATAACTTGAACTCTAACGTTATTTTCGTCCAATTGCGGGACGTATTTATCGAAGAACTCGACTGGCAAGTTCATAATGAATTTGACTTCGTCTTCGGGTCGTGACCAATTTTCAGTTGAGAATGCATAAACCGTCAGAACTTTAACACCAAGCTCTGATGCAGCAATCGTCACATCTTGCAAAGCATCCATACCAGCCTTGTGTCCCATGACACGTGGTTGCATGCGTTTTTTGGCCCAACGACCATTACCATCCATAATAATCCCAATATGATTTGGAATTTTATCGAGACTAACTGCCTCTTCTTTTTTTCTAAATTTAAATTTAAACATATCAATTCCTTAAAAGCATACTCATCGTATTATTTTACCATAAAATGGCTATTTTTTCTCTA
This sequence comes from Streptococcus equinus, assembly GCF_049393735.1. Lineage (GTDB taxonomy): Bacteria > Bacillota > Bacilli > Lactobacillales > Streptococcaceae > Streptococcus > Streptococcus equinus_G. The sequence goes on along the minus strand of NZ_CP185946.1, from coordinate 253,023 downwards.
CTTAATTGAGAGGTTTTTAGGGAATAATGGCACAAAAAAAGCCAGATGTGTTTTCATCTGACTTTTCATGTATTAATCTTCGCTTTCAACAGCAGTATCTTCAGTAGTTTCTGCTTGTTCTTCAGCAGCTTCTTCAACAACCGCAGTTTCAACTACTTCTTGTTGAGCTTTGTTAACGACGCGTTTTACAGCACCTAGTTCAAATGTTAAGTAAACCCCATCGATGTCCAAAACCATTTTTTGGTTATCAACATCAACTTCATCGATAATACCATAAAGGCCACCGATTGTTACAATTTCATCACCCTTTTGTAGTGCCTTCAATTGTTCTTGACGGTTTTGTGCTTGTTTCTTTTGAGAACGTTGCATAAACCAAATCAAGGCAACCATAACAATCAACATAATAAGTGTTGGCATAAGTATCCTCCAAAAATATAAGCTTACTGACAACTATACCAAATTCCATTTCACAACGCAAGAATTGACCATTAAATGACTAAAAGCCTAATTTTTCTAGTCATTTAGCATAGACGACTTGAGTTTGTTCTTCAAATCCGAGTTTTTCATAAAGACGTTTTGCTGCAAGGTTTTCTGACTCAACCGCAATTTGAAAAGACTTTTCATTTTCAGCCACCAAAGCATTGACAAGAACTTTCATAAAATAAGTTCCAATGCCTTGACCACGATAACTTTCAGCTACTGCGAGTCCATAAAAATAATTGTATTCCGTACTAAAATCAACTGTACAAGATGCCAATACTTTTTGGTCTTTCATGACAATGTAAAGTTTTCCCGTCTTATCTGCTAGCGCAGCTTTTGCATAATGAAGAGCAACTTCATAAGTCTCTCCGAATGCCTGAGATTGAAACTCAGCAATAGCCTCAAGATGTTCTTTACAAGCTGGTGTCATTAATAAATCCGCACGATTATCAACATGATACTGTTCACGTCCACGCGCCAGCCAATATTCAAATTCATCGTCTAATTTCATGCCAAGATTTGGCAGTAAATCAGGATTTTTCGCTAGAAATGCACGTTCTGACATCACGACAAATTCTAAATGATAATCCTGCAAGGTTTCACGAAAAACATGAAATAGTTGTCTTGCATAGCCCTTTCGACGAAAATCTGGGTGAACCATAATAGCTACTTCAGCTTCCGCTGGACTATCTGCGTAAACCGTCAACAAAGCCACTAAGCGCCCATCTTCATACCCCAAAAAGAAAGCTGGCATTTTCTCATCAAAATTCAAATTATTAGAAAGGTAAGGCGTTCGGTGTGTTTCATCAAAATCTTGAACCTCTCTAATCAATTTTTCAGCAGCCAGCTTCTGCTTGTCATCCAAACAATTTGTACTAATCACTTTCATAATCTCATCCTTTTTCATACCATTCTCTACAATGCACAAAAAGCCTGAGACAAATGTCTCAGACTGGATTTATGTCATATTAACGGTCGTTGTATCCATTTGGATGGCTTGAGTGCCATGCCCAAGCGGATGCAATGATTTTTTCAATATCGTCAAATTGAGGTTTCCAACCAAGGATTTCACGTGCTTTATCTGATGATGCGATAAGCGTATCTGGGTCACCAGGACGACGGTCAGCAAGTTCAGCTGGAATTTCTTTACCAGTTACTTTACGAGCTGCTTCAAGGATTTGAAGATTTGAGAATCCTGTTGAAGAACCAAGGTTGAACGCTGTAGATGGATTACCTTCGCGAAGATATTTAACAGCAAGTAAATGCGCATCCGCTAAGTCAAATGGGTGAACATAGTCACGCACATTTGTACCATCTGGCGTGTTGTAATCATTACCAAAAATCATGATTTTTTCACGAACACCTTGTGCTACTTGCAAAATGATTGGCAACAAGTGTGTTTCTGGTCCATGGTCTTCACCGATAGAACCATCTGGTTTAGCACCAGCAACATTGAAATAACGAAGTGGGACAAACTTAATGCCATAAGCTTGGTCCGCCCATCTCATAATAGTTTCCATCATGAGTTTACTTTCACCGTATGGATTGATTGGGCGTTGTGGTGTTGTTTCTTTGATTGGAAGTTCATCTGGGATACCATAAGTTGCTGCTGTTGATGAGAAGACGATGTATTTAACACCAAATTCATTCATCACTTCAAGCAATTTAATCATACCAGCAGTGTTGTTATCAAAGTATTTCAATGGTTTTTCCATTGATTCTGCTACCAATGAGTAAGCCGCAAAGTGAATAACTGCGTCCACATCAGGGTTTTCTGTGAAAACTTTACGCATGAAATCTTGGTCAGCAAGATCTCCTTGATAGAATTTTGCATCAGGATGAACCGCTGCACGGTGTCCTGTCACCAAACTATCGACAACAACTACCTTTTCCTCACCTTTTTCAATTAAACGATCAACCATGTGAGAGCCGATGTAGCCAGCCCCACCAAGCACTAAAATTGACATTTATTTCTCCTATTCTAACCCAATGCTATTTACAAAACGCATGAAGGCTTTTTGACCTTTTTCATCACGTTTGTAAACACCGGCATCTTCTAGAACACGAACAAAAACGTGTCCAACTTCTTCTTGTACAATATCATGCACCGTATCAGCCGTAATATCCGTACGTTTTTTAATCTCATCTGCCCAATCTTTATGATAGGCAGCGATTTCATTATACTCGTTCAAAAGATATTTTTCAACTTCTAGAAGTTCATCTTTCAGACGCGGCGGTAAAATAGCTAAGCCCATAACTTCGATAAGTCCGATATTTTCTTTTTTAATGTGTTGCACATCAGCATGTGGATGATAAACACCGTCCGGAAATTCAGCTGTTGTGTGATTGTCACGAAGAACAATATCCAGTTCAAATTGACCACCACGTTTGCGAGCAATCGGAGTAACTGTATGGTGCGGTGTGTCACCTGTGTAAGCTAAAACATCAACACTTTCGTCAGAATAATCGCGCCATGCCAAACGAATTTTTTCAGCCAACTCAACCAAGCGTGCTTTGTTTTGACTGCGTAAACGAAGCACTGACATTGGCCATTTGACAATACCTGCTGTCACATCTGAATAACCTTTAAAGTGGAATTCATTGTCCAGCTCAGCTATTTCCATTGGAAAGACATGACGCCCCCCTTGATAGTGATTATGTGTCAAGATTGACCCACCGACGATTGGCAAGTCTGAATTTGACCCAGCAAAGTAACCTGGGAAAATATCAACAATATCAAGCAACTGCTCAAAGGTATTTTTACTGATAACCATCGGTACGTGCTCAGTATTCAAGATAATACAATGTTCATTAAAGTAGGCATATGGTGAGTATTGGAAGCCCCATTTTTCATCGCCAAGATTCAAGCGAATGATGCGGTGATTAGCACGCGCTGGGTGATTAATGCGACCTTGATAGCCTTCATTTTCCATACATAACTGACATTTTGGATAAGAAGATGCCTTGGTTAACTTAGCAGCAGCGATTGCTTTAGGGTCTTTTTCAGGTTTTGATAAATTAATCGTAATCTGAATATCACCGTATTGTGATGGTGTCGTAAAAGCAATGTTTTTGGCGATTGCAGCAACTTTAATGTAGTCATTACGTTTGCTTAGGTCATAAAAATCTGCGACAGCTTGTTGAGGAGATTTAGCATAAGTGTCCCAGAAGCGACGATTCACCTGACTTGGGATTGGTGTGATGAAGTTCATCAATTCAGCACCCAAGCAATCTTTTTCAGCCATCAATTCGCCGACTTTGCCATTTTTTACAGCCAAATCAACCAACTCTTCTTTGAGAGCAATTAAATCTGTTTCTTGTGTTTCTTGCTCTGCCCCATCCTCACCCACAAGGGCAAGGACACGGTTACGCAAGTAACACATATCATCTTCTGTGTAGTCGCTTGCTTCAATTACCTTAGCGACAAAAGTATCTAAAAGTTTCATTTTATCTCTCTAATCTTAATTATTTTCTAGACAAGACACGTGAACCACCAGCGATTTCAGCAATGTAGAAAGCTGGCGCATAACCGATTGTTTCAGTGTAAACTTGCCCAACATTTTTAGTAAATTCATCAACTTTATCTTTAGCAACAATGGCAATACCGCAGCCACCGAATCCCGCTCCTGTCATACGAGCTCCGAGAACTCCTTCTTGTTGCCAAGCAGTGTGAGCTAGGGTGTCAAGTTCAATACCTGTTACTTCATAATCATGTTCAAGTGAGACATGTGAGGCATTCACCAAACGACCAAATTTTTCAAGTTCACCAGCCATCAAAGCTTCTTTGGCTTGAAGGGTACGTTGATTTTCCCAAACAGCATGGCGGGCACGTTTGAGACGATTTTCATCTTTAATAAGATAGCTATATTCGTCAAAACTTTGCAAATCAAGTTCACCCAATGTCTTGATATCAAGCACTTGGTTAAGTTCTTCTACTGCTTTTTCACATTCTGCACGACGTTCGTTATATTTTGAATCAGCCAACTCACGACGTTTGTTAGTATTCATGATAACAATAACATTGTCACCAAGATCAAGTGGAACTAATTCGTATTCTAGTGTATTTGTATCAAGGTAGATAGCTTGTTTATCAGCACCCATACCGATAGCAAATTGGTCCATAATACCTGAATTAACTCCGATAAATTCATTTTCAGTTTGTTTACCAATTTTTACTAAGTCTAAACGATCTAGTTTAAGGTCAAATAATTCTTCAGCTACAATACCGACTAAAAGTTCAAGTGAGGCTGATGATGACAAGCCAGAACCATTTGGAATATTACCGTTAACGTAAAGCTCAAAACCACTGTCAATTTTGTGACCAGCTTCTTGCAAAAATTTAATGACACCTTTTGGATAATTTGTCCAGCTATCTTTCTTATCAAAAGTAAGGTTTTCAAGTGGTACTTCAATAATACCAAGTTCATCAAAATTAGCTGAGTAAAAACGTAGTAAATTATCATCACGTTTACGAGCTGCACCATATGTTCCAAGAGTGATAGCTGCAGGGAATACGTGACCACCGTTGTAGTCAGTGTGTTCACCAATTAAATTGATACGTCCAGGTGAGAAAAATGTTGCATCTGCTTCTGTTCCAAATACTTTAGCAAAGGCTTCTTTAAGTTCTGTAATAGTCATGAGGGTCTCCTTTTTTGTCTCTTTTTTTGTTTACGCTTTCATTTTACAACCCTAGTTAACATAAGTCAATAATGTTTACTAAAGTTTTACTTAAAATTTTTATTTTTAAAAATCTTGTGATATAATACTATCAAGAAAGAAGGGATGACCTATGGCTACATTAAAAGATATTGCAAAGTTAGCAAATGTTTCGTCAGCGACCGTCTCACGTGTCCTTAATAAAGATAAAACCCTCTCAGTTGGTGAAGAAACACGTCACCGTATTTTGACAGTTGCTGAAGAATTAGGTTACGAAAAACACAAACGCAACACAAACATCACACAAGAACGTCAAAAGATTGCCATTGTCCAATGGTACAGTGAACAAGAAGAATTAAACGACCTTTACTACTACAGCATTCGTATCGGTCTTGAAAAACGCGCCCAAGAATTGGGTTATGACGTCGTACGCTATTTTAACAATGACATTTTGACTATTTCAGAAAGTGTTAGCGGGATTATCGCTATTGGTAAATTCTCAGACCAACAAATTCACAGTCTAGAAAGCCATTCAAAAAATCTAGTTTTCGTTGATAGTGATACTTTGAACGCTGGTCACCCTTGCGTCACTACAGATTTTGATAATGCTGTTGTCAAAGTACTCGATTATTTCATGAAAAAAGGATTTACTAAAATTGGGATGATTGCTGGGGAAGAACGTACAACTGACCAAAAAGAACTCATCGTCGACCAACGCTTCCGTACTTTTAAAAACTACGCTTATGAAAATAACCTCTTTAACCCTGACTATGTCTTTGTAGGCGATTTTTCTGCCCCATCAGGATATGCTTTAATGAAAGAAGCTATCGAAAAATTGGGCGATGACCTTCCACAAGCTTTCTTTGTTGCAAACGACACTCTAGCCATAGGTGCCCTTCGTGCGCTTCAAGAAGCTAACATCGCTGTCCCTGACCGCGTCAGCCTCATTTCTTTCAATGACACACCTCTAACGAAGCAAGTCTTTCCTGCTCTATCCAGTATCACCGTCTATACTGAAGAAATGGGACGCACAGCTGTTGATATCTTAAATCGCCAACTTATCAAACGCCACACCGTCCCTACGATGACAAGACTAGCTACAAGCTTGACACTTCGTGACAGCACAAAATAAACCTAAAAAACAGCTCCTAATTAGGAGCTGTTTTTTATTACCCAACTTTTACGCAGAAAGCATCCCAAGGTTGGAGTTTGTGGTTTTCAAAGTCTGTTAATTCTGAGGTGTTGCTGATGATGGTTTCTTGGTAAGCAAAATTGCTTTCGAATGCTTGAACTTGATCTGATAAATTAGCAACTATGAGGTAGGTTGCGTCAGCTGTTTTTCTGAGGTAAGCAAACACTTTATCAGCTGTCTCTAAAAGTTCAAAATCCGCGTCAATCAACCAATCGTTTTCTTTGCGAAGCTTGATGAGTTTTTGGTAAGTGTAGAAAATAGAATCTGGATTGTCTAGGGCTGCTTGCACATTAATTTCTGTGTAATTTGGATTAACTGGCAACCAAGTTTTATCAGCAGTTGAAAAACCAGCATTTTTACTATCATCCCATTGCATTGGGGTTCTGGCATTGTCTCGTCCAATCATGCGAATGCTATCCATGATTTCTTCTGGCGTCTTACCATTTTCAAGGGCTTCTTTAGCAAAATTTAGTGACTCGATATCATCAATTTCTCCCAAATCTTTGAAAGGATAGTTAGTCATGCCGATTTCTTCTCCTTGGTAGATGTAAGGCGTTCCTCGCATCAAGTGTAGGGAAATAGCTAGCGCTTTGGCTGATTTTTCACGGTAAGTGTCTGTGTTACCCCAGATAGAAAGCACGCGCGGCAAATCATGATTGTCCCAGAAAAGGGAATTCCAGCCCTGTCCAAGCTCAAGCTCTGTCTGCCATTTGTTAAAAATGGCTTTGAGAGCAGGAACATTTAGTTCTTTTTCGTATTCCCATTTTGAAGCGTTTGGCTTGTGTTGAAGACCGATATGTTCAAATTGGAAAACCATTGATAATTCTTTTTCATCTGGCGATGAATACTTCTTAGCAATTTCTGGAGTCGCTCCCCAAGTTTCACCAACCGTTAGCAAATCTTTCCCAGCTAAAGTTTTTTGATGCATCTCTTTGAGATAGTCGTGCAATTTTGGACCATTATTTGAGATTAATCGGTCAGGAATTTTCCCAATCATATCAATCACGTCCATACGAAAACCAGAAATTCCTTTGTCAATCCAGCGATTCATCATGTCATAGACAGATTGGCGCAACAGCGGATTTTCCCAATTCAAATCAGGTTGTTTCTTGCTAAAAAAGTGCAAATAATATTGACCAGTTTTGCCATCATATTCCCAAGCAGAGCCACCAAAAATCGAATTAAGTTCATTAGGTTTATTACGCCAAATGTAAAAATCTCGATACTTGCTGTCAGGACTTTCATGCGCTTCAATAAACCAAGCGTGCTCATCTGACGTGTGATTAACCACTAAGTCCATGATAATACGAATATCTCGCGCTTTTGCCTCTTTTAGTAATTCTTCCATGTCAGACATATCACCAAAAATATCAGCAATCGCCTCATAATCCGAAATATCATAACCATTATCATCCATCGGAGACTGGTAAACTGGAGATAGCCAAATCGCTGTAATTCCAAGCTTTTGCAGGTAATCAAGCTTACTGATAATTCCTTTTAAATCACCAACACCGTCACCGTTTGAGTCCTTAAAAGATTTTGGATAAATTTGATAAATCGTTGCTTTGTGCCACCAATGTTTTTCCATAATGCACCTCATTTTTAGAATTCTTTGTCACTATTTTAGCTTTTTCTTTTATTTCACGCAATCGTTTGCATTAAACCATTATAACTTTAGACAAAAAAGAATTCTCAAAATTGAGAATCCTATTTTTTTATCAAAAGTCAATTACTTTTCCATTTTCCTTAACACTGTAAGTCAACTCTTTTAAATTGATTGTAGCTTCTGCCACGACACTACTTCCTTGATTGCGACGCGTAATGACCAAAGTATTTTCATCTTTGACATCAACATTAATACTACCATCAAGGTCAAAAGCAGCTGATTGATTACGGAAAGTAAACAAATGTAGCAATGCCTTAACAACTGGACGTTGAACTTCTTTTGCAATTTCATCGCTTGTATAGTAGTGACGATTGATATTACGCCCTTCTTTTGTACTTTCAAGCAACTCAAGATCATTTTTACCGGCCAAAAATCCAACGTAATAAACTTGTGGAATACCTGGTGCAAATGCCTGAATAAGACGGGCTAAGAAGTACTTACGATCATCATCACCAAGCGCTGAATAATATGTGGTGTTAATCTGGTAAATATCGAGATTGTTATATTCTGCTGTCGAATATTTTCGGTTGACGTTGGCACCTACTTTATAAAGTTCATTTGAAGTGTATTCAATCTCATCGTCTGTCAAAATATCTTTGACATCAACAACACCTATACCATCGTGCGTATCAAGTGTCGTAAATTGTTTCATTGGTGACATTTTTAGCCATTTCGCCAAACGATTAACATTTCCGCTGTAAAGGCCATAAAGAACCACCATCGGAAGCGCAAAATCATAGACGTAGTAATCATGCTCAGCGATTTTGAACTGAATTGAATAATGCTCGTGAATTTCTGGAAGTAACTCTGTACCTGATTCTGCAGCAATTCGGCGGACTTTATCAAGTAGTTCCCAAATTTCTGGCTCAACAAAGAAATCATTGGTATCTAATTTTTTGACAGCATAAGCAAAAGCATCCAGACGAATGAGATCACAGCCATTTTCAGCCAAATGCTCGATAGTCTTTCGAATGAAATCCATGGTCACATCTTTTGTCACATCAAGATCAATCTGCTCTTCACCAAATGTGTTCCAGAGATGCTCAACCGAACCGTCCGCAAAGTGAATTTCTTGTTTTGGTGCGCGGTCTTTACGCTTGTAAATCAAATCCACATCAGCTTGTGTCGGACGATTTTCAGGCCAAAATTTATCCCAATTTAAAAACAAATCTTTATAAGCACTGTTTTCATGTTTTTCTTGGTAATCTTTGTAATATTTTGACTGACGAGAAATGTGGTTAATCATGAAATCAAACATGAGATAATACTTCTCACCCAAGGCTTTCACGTCATCCCAATTTCCAAATGCTGGATCTACTTCATCGTAGTCAACAGGTGCAAAACCTCGGTCACCCGTTGATGGGAAAAATGGCAAAAGATGGACACCGCCGACAGCTTCTCCAAAATACTTGCCAAGATTTTCATTTAATTCTTTCAAATTCTTTCCCAGACTATCTGAGTAAGTAATAAGCATCGTTTTATTTTGTATTGTCATAGTTACTCCTTTACCCTTTTTTATTTTAGCAACCACCAAACAATTGAACTCGAGCTACGTCCTCTACATCCTTATTTTACTGCACCATTGCTCATACCTGAAATAATATGTTTTTGGAAAATAAGGTAGACAATTGTAATCGTAATAATACCAACTACATAAGAGGCAAAACTTGGACCGTAATCACTGAAATATTGTCCTGTATAGTTATATTGGAAAAGTGGCAATGACCATGATTCAGATGATTTATTCAGCATCAACAACGGTAACATAAAATCATTCCAAAACCATAGTGCATTGATAATTAAGGTAGTTGCATGCATTGGCTTAAGCATTGGGAAGATAATTTTACGATAAGTTGTAAATTTATCAGCACCATCAATTTCCGCTGCTTCATCAAGACTATCTGGGACACTCAACTTAATGTAGCCAACGTAAAGGAACAATGTCTGTGGCACCGCATAAGTAAGGTACAAGATAATCAAACCAGCAATATTTGTCAAACCAAGTCGACTCATCATAACTGTAATTGGAATCATGATAACTTGAAATGGCACAAAAATTCCCAAAATCAACAGGCTGTACATAATACCATAAGCACGCTTTTTGCTCATATTACGGGCAATTGAATAAGCTGCTACTGGAATAAATAGAGTCACCAAAATCACTGACACAACTGTGATAATCGTTGAATTCCAGAAATAATGTCCAATACCATCAGCCAATAAACGTGTATAGTTGCTAAATGTCACAGGATTTGGAAAAGCAAAGAAATGCTGCATGATATCCTTAGTCGTCTTAAACGAACTAAAAAGTGTTGCTAACAAAGGAATCAAAATCAGAACTGACCCTGCAAGTAAGAGCACATATTTCCAAAAAGTGTTGTAACGTTCTTCTTTTTTCATATCTTCCCCCGTCCTATACTTCAAATCGACTTGATAATTTCAGTTGCAACATTGATACAACCACAATAATAGCAAATAGAATCAAAGCAATCGCATTAGCATAGCCATACTGGTTACTTGAAAAGGCATAGTTATATACCAACAATCCGATCGTTGTTGTTGAATTACTTGGTCCACCACTTGTCAAAGCAAAGATTTGGTCAAAGGCTGTCAATCCAGCTTTAAGTGCCATGATAAATACCATTGAAATACTTGGCAACAAATATGGCAATTCAATATTCCAAAAAATTTGTTTATTATTGGCACCATCAATAGCAGCTGATTCTGTAATTTCACTTGGAATCGTTTGAAGTCCTGATAAAAATAGGATAATCGGCATAGCCACACCCTGCCAAAGCATAACAAAGATTGCTGCAACAACTGCACCGCTACTAGTTCCTAGGAGGCTTGTTTTCAAAAATTCTATGTGAAGTGCCTCTCCAATTGCTGGAAGACCGTAGTTGAAAACTTGTTTAAAAATCAATGATACTGTCAATCCTGACAAAACTGCCGGGAAGAAGAACCAAGCTCTAAAAAATGTCTGACCTTTCATTTTAGTATTCAAAGCTCGTGCTACCAAAATCCCAATCACGATTTCGCCAACAATCAAAGAAAGTGTCAAAATCAAAGTAAAACCAAGGGCTTTAAAAAACTTTGTATCTGTCATCAAAATCTTGTAGTTGTTAATCCCCACAAAATCGAAATTATAAGTCAAGCCAGTCCAGTTTGTAAAACTGTAAAACGCTCCTTGAAACATTGGAAAATAGAAGAAGATTGCTTGTAAAATCAAGGGAACAATCAAAAACGTCCATCCCCAATATTTATTCAAAAATTTTCTCATTCCATTTTCCTCCTACTTTTTCACGTCAGCTTTCATCGGATTGAAGAAGGCATTCATTTCATCGGCATATTGTTTAGCATCTTTAGTCATGACATAGTTAGCTGTTAAGTTGAAGAAATCTTCTTCACTTGACCAATTTTCACCAAGCCAAACATAGTGTTTGTCTGTAAAAGCTAGGTTATAAAGAGAAGCAAGTGGTGATTGTGTATCTTCAACTACTCCTTTAACAGCTACCGGTGAACCATCCACGTCATAATATTTTTGCATTGCCTTAGCAGATGTCATATAAGAAATAAACTGTTCACACTCTTTTTTATGCTTAGTAGTTGATGAAACAGATAAAGCCAAATCCCCTGCTCCTACTGTCACTTCTTGACCAGCCTTTTCGCCTGGGAAAGCAAAAGTTGAAACTTCAAAGTCAGGATCTTGTTGCTTAATAGCTGCTAAAACCCATGACCCCCCTGGTAATATCAAAGCTTTTTCAGTCGCAAATGCAACAACAGAATCATTGTAAGAAGCACCTTCCCAGTTAACCTGTTGATTACCTTTGTCAGCTAATAAGTCAAGACGTTCCAAAACACTTTTTACTTCTTTATCTTTTGCTGAAATAGCATTCACAGGTGAAAAACGAAGATAATCATTTGCTTTAGCGCCACTTCCTGCCACACTGATATAAGCCAATTGGTGATAGCCATTTAATGTCCAACCTTCACTTCCAGCAAGAGCAAAAGGTGTTTCTCCAGCCGCTTTAATTTGTTTTACCAACGTTTGGAATTCGTCCCAAGTCTCAGGAACTTTAAGACCTAATTCATCAAATTTTGTTTTATTGAAGTAAAAGCCATAAGCATTCGCTGATAAAGGCACACTGTAGATTTTTCCTTTAACTGCGTATTTATCAGCATAATGATTTTTGATATTTTTCAAATAAGATTTACCAGTCATGTTCAAGAAATAGCCTGCCTTGGCCCATTCTTTAAAATCAACATTTTGTGGGTAAATATTGATGACATCTGGAGCGTCACCTGCCAGCATGCGTGTTTTCAAAACAGTTCCAGCACTTGGCACACTAGTCATTTTGACATCGATATTTGGATTTTCTTTCTCAAAATCTTTAATGATTTCTTTTAAAGTGCCCACCATTTCTGTCTTCTGATTAAAGTACTCAATGGTCACTTTACCATCGCTTGATGAGTTAGATTGCTTTGAACAAGCACTTAATGTCAAACTAGCTACAGTAGCTAAGACTACTGCACCAGTTGCCGTCAATAATTTACTCCATTTCATGGGAAACCTCCTTATTGTTTCACGAAATAGTATTGTTTGCTTAGAAAATCACCTTGTGCAAGAACCATCGTTAAGCCAGCATACATAAGTTCAGCTCCTGAGTACACTTGTCCTGTCTCTTCAAGACGATAAAGAGCATCTTCTTGCAGACCTTTTAATTTAACAGTTGTTTCGATGGTTTCAACGGTTGATAAAATTCTAACATATGTCATCACAACTTTGTCACCGTAAACAAATTCAACTGCCGTTTCATTTGAATCACTTTCTGGATTGATGAGGCGATATTGTTTCCCAAATTGGATAACTGGTCGAATGTCTTTGTAGTGTGCGACTTGAGCAGCAATCACTTCTTTGTCACTTTCTGGCAAGCTTGTCAAATCAAGTTCGTAGCCAAGATTTCCCATCATAGCAACATTACCACGAGTTTCAATCGGTGTTGTGCGTCCCATTTGGTGATTAGGACTTGCTGATACGTGAGAGCCCATTGAAATGGTTGGGTGAAGGTAAGTTGAACCGTATTGGATTGGCAAACGTGAAATGGCATCAGTATTATCACTAGCCCAAACTTGTGGGAAATAGCGCATCATACCAAGGTCATTTCGACCACCACCACCTGAACAAGATTCAAAGAGAATATCGCTGTGTTTTTCTGTCAAATAAGACACCAAATCATACAAACCTAGCATGTAAGCATGTGATTGCATTTGGGTCGCAAGGTAAGTGTCACCATTTCCGTTGTTTGTGATGTTACGGTTAAAGTCCCATTTGACATAATCAATAGCATTTTCTGTCAAAATCTTATCAATAGCTGCCTTGATATAAGCTACGACATCAGGATTTGCAAGATTGAGCACCAATTGATTACGAGAATAAGTATGACCACGGCCTTCTGCCTGAATCGCCCAATCTGGATGCGCACGATAAAGATCACTATCAACAGAAATCATTTCTGGTTCAAACCACAAACCAAATTTCAAACCTTTAGCATGCACTTCAGTAATCAAGTCATTCAAAGGTCCACCGAGTTTTTCTTCGTTGACAACCCAGTCACCAAGCGCACGATTATCATCAAATCGATTACCAAACCAACCGTCATCAAGAACAAAAAGCTCGATACCAAGTTTGCTTGCTTCATCAGCTAAATCAAGCAATTTTTCTTTTTTGAAATCAAAATAAGTCGCTTCCCAGTTGTTAATGAGAATTGGACGTTCAGCGTGTGCAAATTGTTTTGGCATGATGTGGTCTTGAATGAATAATTGACTTTCTTGAGTGAGTTTTCCAAGACCTTGATTTGAAAAGGTCATCAAAGCCACTGGCGTTTCAAAACTATCGCCAGCTGACAATTGCCAAGCAAAATTATCATCATTGATTCCGATACCTAAGCGAACTTCGTTCAATTGATTTTTTTGGACAAAAGCTTGAAAATTACCGCTGTAAAGCAGTTGAAGAGCTAAAGCCTGACCAGCACCTTCTGTTGCTGTGTGGTCACATAAAATCATGGCAGGTGTATGGGAATGACCTGAAGCGCCGCGATTTGAAGCAACTGTGAAAATACCTTGTTCAACGTTTTGACGGCGAACAGTTTTTTCACGCGCATAGGCACCTTGCAATGTCACCACATCATAGTCAGAAGCTGGCACATCAAGCATGGTTGACAAAGCACGATTGATAACAACTGCTTTATCTGATAAATTTCGGACCTCAGCATAAGTTGAAATGGTGTTGCAATCAGCATAAGCAGTATAGTAAAGTTTTAATTCTAGCGCAGCGACTTTATCTTCAAGTGTCAAAACCAAAGTTTCGGCATCTTCTGTCGTATGTGGATTAGGTAATCCTGTTGCTTCTTTTGCACCGTGTAAAATCTCACTAGATGTTAACTTAAATTGTGTCAATTCGTTGTTAGCGTGTGCTATTTTTAGAGATGGTTGTCGGAAATCTCCGAACCCATGAACGCCAAAAACTTGGCGTTGTGTATCATAACTAAAAGTGCGGTCGTCTGGAGTTGGATTTCCTGAAAAAGCGTGGTCCTTCTCAAAAACAGCATTTGAACCGTGGTACTTAGCAATTTTGCCTCCAATATGACGAAGAAGCAAATCCCCTTCTTTATTTTCGATAATCATTGACATCTCTTTACTTTGAATGTAAAAAAGATTCCCTTCGATGCGAATTCCCATGATAATTCCTCCCTTTGTTTACTAAAATTTTACCATCATTTATTTACCTCTTGAATGGTATCATGTTGGGCAAATATGGTAAAATGTTGTTTATAAAGGAGTTGATACTTTGAATGTTCTAAATACCTACAACGAATTTGACACGAATAATTTTGACCTGAACGTCGACCATTATGGTGCTGAGATTTGTGATAAAAACTACTCTTTTGGACCTACTGTTAGGGATAACTACGTCCTTCATTTCATTGTTGATGGCAAGGGAACTTTCAAAATTGATGGCACAACGACCGAACTCAAAACAGGTGATATATTCATTTTGCCGAAAGGAAAAGTGACCTTCTACCAAGCAGATAGCAAGCACCCTTGGACTTATCTTTGGGTGGGATTTAGTGGTTCAAAAGCTGAAAGCATCTTAAATAAGACGCAGCTCCTTGAACACTACTTTTGTCATTCAACACTCAACTCTAAAATCCTCGATCAGCTAGTCAAATTAACTAAATTTCGTAACCAAAAACTCGATGACATTACAGAACTTCAGCTGATTGCTGAGCTTTACAAACTACTAGCATTTTTAATGGAAGAATTTCCAAGCAAAGCAATGTCTGATAGCAGTATTTTGATTCAAAATTACATCAAGCAAGCTAAAAAAATCATTCACACACAATATGGAAATCCATTAAAAATCAGTGAGATTGCCAAAAAGCTCAATCTAAATCGCTCCTACTTGTACAAGATTTTCAAAGAAGAAACAGGTTATTCTCTCAAGGATTATCTCATCCAAATCCGCATGGAAAAAAGTGCTGATTTGCTTACCAGCACGACTTTTCACATCTCAGAAATCGCAAATGCTGTAGGCTTTCCAGACGCTCTCGCCTTCAGCAAGGCTTTCAAAAAACATTTCGGACAAAGCCCAAGCAATTACCGTAAGACACAAAGATAAAAAAACTCCCCCAGAACTAAGTTCTTGAGGGAGTTTTTCTTAATCAACTTTAACAAGTCGGACGTTATCAATGTTTAACCATTTGTTGGCAGATGATTTGACGTAAACGCCAACTTCACATTGTCCGTTTGTGATTTTAATATTATCAATGGTGTAAGTTTTCCAAGTATTTGAGTCTTTGAGAGAGATTTTTTGTTCACTGCCACCATAATTTTTAATATAAAGTTCTGCATTTTCAAGACTTGTATCACCCATAGCATCGATGCTTAATTTGTAAGTACCTGAGCTGAGATTTCCTACTGTTTGATAGATAGAACTTTCGTATGCTTTGTCTGACCAGAAGCTGAGTTTATAACGCGTATTATCGTAAATTTCTGTCTTGATTCCAGAAATTTGGCCATTTTTCCAAACATTCCAAGATGATGGACTTTCGGTATAACCGTCCCATTCAAAGCTATTGTTTTGAAGGAGATTCGTTAGATTAGAGTAATTAAAGGCTTTGATACCACGCAAAGCATTTCCTTGAAAATCAAAGACAGCTTGATTTTCCCATTCGTTACCTGTCATATCTGAAACGCCAAGATATGACATACCTGCTTGCGTAGCCCATGAGACGTTACCGTTATACCAGAGTGGTTCCCAATAGAAGAAACCAAGTCCATTGTTATTTTTGACATCTTTAATCTTATCAACCAAGTCTGTCAAAAATTCATACTGACCATCTTGGCTAGCTTTGTAACCAGCTGCTGCTTCTTCTGTTGCTGTGACAGCATTTGTCTTTTGGTCAAGATTGTCAAGAGTATTAGCATAAGCTGTTTCAACCACAACAACTTTTTTATTGTAGCGTTCGCTGATATTATCCATATTTTCAGAGAGTTCTGCTAATGTACCGTGCCAATATGGGTAATAAGAAATACCGACAATATCAAAATCAACGGATTGATTAGTGATTTCGTCTAACCACCATTGAAAAGCTGACTTGTCACCACCGTCTGCCAAATGAAGCATGATTGGGGTGTTGCTTTGCTGTGTGTCTTTCACGGCTTGAACACCAGATTTTAGGAAAGTCGCCAGGCGAGTGAATTCTTGACCATCACCGCCCCAGCTTTTTCCGTAAGGCCAAAGCATACCACTATTAAGTTCGTTTCCGATTTGCACCATATCAGGGTAAATGCCTTGTGACTTCATCTGATTAAGGACATCAGCTGTGTAAGAATAGACACTTGAATTTAATTGTTCAAAGGATTGATTCTGCCAAGCTTTGGGAAGATTTTGTTTTCCAGGGTCAACCCAGAAATCACTGTAATGGAAATCGAGTAAGACTTTCAACCCTTTATTTTTAGCACGTCTGGCTAATTTTAACGTTCTGTTTAAATCATTAGTTCCTGCGCCGTAGGCATTACCATTTGCATCATAAGGATTGACCCAAAGTCGCAAGCGAACATAGTTAACACCATTATCTTTTAAAATTGTCAGCGGATCTTGTTGTTTACCATTGATTTTGTAAATAGCTCCGCTTTGTTCCATCTCATCAAGAATTGAAATATCAGCTCCATTGATGAAGTTATCGGCTTTAGTCATGGTAGTTCCAGCAAAAGCTAGACTAAATACTGCTGCACTTGCCATGACAATCTTCTTTAGCTTTTTCATAATTTTTTCCTAGCTTTTAATACATCAGTTAGTCAAAGTATGACATTACAAAGGCTACTGCACCTTCTGGATCACGGGTTAATTTAATGTATTCAGCACCTTTTGTAGCTGCTAACTTGATACCAAGAGCATCTGTATCTTTCTTGATATCTTCGTAGAATGAATTCACTTGTGGAGCAAGGACAATCATATCAAAGTTTTTCATGATTTCATAATGTGAACCGTAAGCGCCAGCTGATGCTGTAATATTAGCACCTGTTGCAGCAGCTCCTTCAGCAAGAGCATTAGCAAGCATAGCACTTGTACCAGCACCGGCACAAAGAACTAAGACGTTGATTGGTTTATCAGTTGTCACTTTAACAGCAGGTTTTGCTTCAACAACTTTTTCAGCAGCTTTTACTGGAGTAATACTTTCAAGTTCTTCTATTGCAGCATTTTCAGCTTCTTCTTCAAGAAGTGAAGCGTCATAAGCTTTGATGAATGGGAAGTAGATAATAGCATCAACAGCAATAAGAACAAAGACAAGAACAACGGCTAGAAGGCTGACGCCTGTACCAAGAATAAGTCCGATTGGAGCTGGTGTTGCCCAAGGAAGAACATACATAAAGCTGTTCATTTGAAGCACATCAACAAAGAATTTGAAAATCCAAACGTTGGCAATTGGCGCCAAAAGGAATGGAATAAAGAAGTAAGGGTTTAGAATGATTGGTGTTGCAAAAAGCAAAGGTTCGTTAACGGCAAAGCTAACTGGGATAAATGAAGCTTTACCAACGGCTTTCAATTGTTTTGATTTAGCAAATAGCAAGAAAAGATATGGAACAACAAGTGTGGCACCAGTACCACCCATAGTACCAACGAAGTTACCAAGACCGACAGTCAATACGTTTGAAGCATGTTCACCAGCTTTAAACAATTGAAGGTTAGTTTCGACATTCGCATAGATAATCGCTGCGATAGCTGGTTCTACGATTGATGGACCATGCACACCAACGAACCAGAAGAGTGCCATTGCACCCCAGATAATTGCAATTCCAAGGTAGCCGTCTGCTGCTGTAAACAATGGTTGTAACAAAGTGATAACTGCTTCAGCAAATGATGTTCCAAAGAAATGACGAATAATTGTATCAATAATAACTGCTGCAAAAACTGCAAATGAGAATGGGAAAATATCGCGGAATGTTTGAGAAATAGTACCAGGTACTTCTTTTGGCATCTTGATTGTAATGTCACGAAGTACACAGAATTTGTAAACATTAACAGTAATAAATGCTGCGACGAAAGCTGCTAGGATACCTTTTGTACCCATGTAACCAATAGCAAGTCCATCTTTGATTTCATCAGCACTCAACATCAAGAAGCTGACAATTGAGGCAAGCATGACAGAAACCGCATTGATTTTTTTGTTACCTGGCATTTTACGGTTAACAGATTCTGCCAAACAACGTGCTGTTGTCGCTGAAACAAGAAGGGCAACTACACCCATTGAATAATTGTAAATTTTCCAAAGCCAACTTGAGAAGTCTTCTGGTAATTTAATACCAAGGACATCCGGAATGGATGCAATCAAGATGAAAATACTAGAAAAGAGAATAGCTGGCATTGCTGCTAGGAAACCATCACGAATGGCACCTAGATAAATGTTACGAGAAACTTTTTCAAAAAAAGGTTTACCCTTTTCAATTTGTTGAATGAGTTTGTTCATGATAAAACTCCCCAAGAACCTGAGCTTAGCAAACGAGAGGAGATTAGGCATTTGCCAAGCCTTGGTTCACTTCCTTTCTTTTTTCAAAAATTAGCGATTTTTATATAATTCAATAAAATCCGTAATAAGGTCACGTAGCAACAAAGTTGTCATCAAGTGGTCTTGACCGTGAACGAAGATAAAACCAAGTTCCAAATCTTCACCACCTGCTTCTTGTGCTAGCAAGGCTGTTTGAGCATTATGCGCTTTTGCTAAGTTTTCATCAGCATCTTTAATGGCTTTGTCAACATTATCAAAGTTGCCAGAACGAACTTCCTTGAGCAATTGTAACAGTGTACTTCTAGCATCACCTGAGTAAGCTACAATTTCAAATCCCAACATTTGTAATTCTTTTTTATCCATATTCAAAATCTCCTATTCTACAATTTTTGTATCGCTGATGTGTTTGTACCAGTAAGCTGATGCTTTTGGATAACGTTTTTGTGTTTCAAAATCCACATAGAACAAACCATAACGCTTATTATATCCATTTGACCATGAGAAACAATCCATCAATGACCATAGGAAGTATCCTTTAACATTAACCCCAGCCTCAATTGCCTTAGCAAGAGATTGAAGGTAAACTTTCAAATAATCAATACGAGCTGTGTCCATAACGATGCCATCATCAAATTCATCTTTATAGCCCATACCATTTTCTGTGATGTAAATCTTGTTATAGTGCGGGTAATCTGCTTTGATGCGAAGAAGCAAATCATACAAACCTTCTGGGTAAATGAGCCAATCCCAATCAGTTCGTGGAATGCCTTCTTTGTAAATGCGTTCGCCGATACCTTTAACTTTGTAAACAGATGTTCCTTTGTCACCTGTACCGTTGTGATGAATAGCATTTTCACCATTGTAGGCTTTGACAAAGTGACATTGATAATGGTTAATACCAAGATAATCGTTGCGGTGACTAGCTTTTTTCATTTCTTCAAAGTCGCTGTCGAGGAATTCATAGCTAGCATTATTAGCTGCACAGATTTCGTTAAGCGCTTCCATTGTTTCGTTTGAATAATAACCTAGATAAGTTGCATCAAGTAAGAAACGAATTGAAAGAGCATCATCTAAGAAAGCGGCGTGTTTATCTTCTTTACTATCAGTTGCAGGGTATTTTGTTTCAAGAGAGTGAACCACACCAATTTCACCTTTGTAGCCACCATCTTTAAACAAATTAACCACGCGCGCATGTGCGTACATCATATTATGAAGACATTGGATAACTTTTGAAAGGTCATATTTGATACCTGGTGGGAAAATTCCAAGTAGATATTGGTTAGTTGCGACTGGATAGATTTCATTGAAAGTACTCCAGTGACGAACTTCTGTAAATTCTTCAAAACAGAATTTTGCATAATCAACAAAAGCTTCAATCGTGTCACGGTTTAAGAAATCGCCGTTATCAAACAACACTTTTGGCGTATCAAAGTGATGAAGAGTTACAAATGCTGTGATGCCACGTTTTTCACACTCAGCAAAAACCTTGTGATAGAAATCCACACCTTCTTGATTGACTTCACCAGTTCCATTTGGGAAAATGCGACTCCAAGCAATTGATAAGCGAAGTCCATTGACACCAAATTTTTCACAAAGCTCGATATCTTGTGGGTATTGGTGATAAAAATCACTGGCAGGATCTGGACTAAAACGACCTTGTTCAGCTAGAAAATCATCCCAAGCAACTGCTCCTTTACCACCTTCTTTTGTTGAACCTTCAACTTGGTAGGCTGCTGTTGCGCCACCAAAAATAAAATCTTCTGGTAATTTGTACATTTTTCTCTCCTTATTTCAATAAACGTTGAATATGTATAACTAGATAAACACGTTCACTGCGTGATAAATCTATGTCTAATTCTTTTTCAATCACATCGTAAATAGCTTGTCCAATTTGGTAAGCTTGTGGATAATCTGATTTAACAAATTCCTCCATATTGATTAACGACGTTTCATCTTGTTGATTTGTCTGCAATCGATTAATCAAATAGGTAAGATGAATCATTAAGCGGTCATATAAATTGCCATTTTCTGCGCTACGTTTAATGCCGCTACTTGATAATTCTTCTTCAACCAATTCCAAGACACGCTTTCTTGCGTTTTCTTGCTTATTTTCTGAAACCTCGTAATCACCTTTTGCATTGATAAAATGCAAAGCCATGCGTCCAACTTCGTCGCTAGGAAAAACAACTGATAGTTTTTGACTTAAAATCTCAACTGCTTCTTTTGCCATTGCAAATTCTGTCTCATAAGCATCAGAAATATCTGGCAAATGACTTTCCTGATAATTTCCTTTTAACAGCTTTTGATAAACCGAATAAACATGGTCTGTCAGCGTCACGTATAAATACTCTTGAACAGGAAAATGATATTTATCAACCAATTGATCAATCATATTGTAAGTGACTGTTAAGATATCAAGTGGAATATTTTTCAAAAGCGTTAAAAAGTTTTCTTTTGATTCTTCTGTTCTTAAAGAAAAAATCTTTTCAACTTTACTCGGTACGATTAAGTCACCTTTTTTCTTGTGAAAAACAATCCCTAATCCCATAACGACAGCTTGTTGCCCTTGTTCATCCTTAACTAAGGCAACATTATTGTTGAGCGCTTGTACAATCCGAAACATTTGACCCCTCCCCAGTGGTTTTTAGACAATAAAAAACCACAAACAAGCTAGCCCTCCCCCGTCTAGATCATTTGCGGTCTTGCCTAATGTCTTAGTTACAATCCACTCTATTTAATTTCTATGGTTATAATATAGCACACAAATTTTATTTTGTAAACCCTTTCTTGTTTATTTTTTGAGTTTTTTTGTTTATTTTTAAACATTTTCAAAAAATAGTGATAGAAAAAGATTTCTCATCAGTTCCTTCAGAAGGCACAAAAGCAACCTGACGTTTATCTTCTAAAACATCACTCTCATCAAGCGATGTTGACAAACCACTCCATGGTTCCAAGGCAATAAAGGGACCTTTAGTCGTTGTTGACCATAAAATCAGATTTGGAAAATCTGCAAAATCCAAGCGCAATCCTTTATCGTGTTTATGAGATTTGAGAGAGATGCTACGCGAAGCCAATTGATCTAAAGTAATCGCATCTTTAGCAAATAAAGCATAATCCAATTCTAGAATTTTTTGATTTTGCAAAAATGGCGTGCGCTTATTAACATCAAGAAGCCCTGTTTCAGGAAAGGTTTCTGGTACAGTACAAGTCTCCTCTTTTTCGAACTCGAGATAATAATCTTCATAACGCTCATCAAAAAGTAAAGGACAATTAAAACCAGGATGTCCTCCAATAAAATAAGGCATAGTCTTAGCTTTTTCATGATTCGTCACTTGATAAGCCACAGAAATCGTCTTATCAACCAAAGTATAAATAATTCTTAATTCAAAATCATAAGGATAATTAACCAATGTCTCATCAGTTGCTCGAATAGAAAATGCAAGGCTATTATCAGATATCTGCTCATACATAAAATTTTTCTTGCGCACTAAGCCATGACGTGGAATGATTCCTGTAAAATGTGGGTGCGTACAAGGACGATAAATGGCTTCATCATCACGTAAACTACCACAAATAGGAAATAAAACTGGTGCTTGAGAGCTCCAATACTCTGGGTTTCCTTGCCACAGATATTCGATACCATCTTTGTCCTTTATTGAAGATAAGGCACCACCAAATTCTTTGAACTGCACTGTTAAAAAATCATTTTTTAATTCTATAACCATAAAATCCTCCTTAAAAAGGGAATGCTAGCCCTCACAACCAACATTCCCAATTTCAAAAAACAAATTAATATAAAAGAAGTTTTAATGAGTTAAAGTTTAAGCAAATGCTGGTTCGATAACTTTCTCAGTCCAAGAAGTGGCTGTTTTAGCAAGAACAGCATTCAGTTCTTCGATGTTCTTACGTCCTTGTGTTCTTAACCATTCACGCGCAGCTTGCTCACCTTCTTCGATGTAAACTTGAACAGAATCAGCCCAAGTAGCACGTCCACAAAGGACACCGTTGAATTTAGCACCTGATTCAGCCGCAAAGACTAAAGTTTCTTGGAAAAGTTTAGCAGACACGCCTGCACTTAAGTAAATATATGGCAAATGGCTTGCAGCCTCTTGGTCTTCAAAGGCTTTAGCAGCTTCTTTCCTTGTATAAACCACTTCACCATCCGCAAATCCTTCAACATATTTCATATTGACAGGAACTTCAACCTTAAGCACATCAATGCCAAAACGTTCATCAGAGAAAACTTTCATTGCTTCATTAACTTTATGCGGTTTAACTTTGGCAAATGCTGCGCTTGTATTATCAGAAATAGTTTCATCATAAGTCAAGATTTCAAGGAAGAATGGCATGTTTTCAGCTTTACATTCATCACCAATACGTTCAATGTAAGCTTGTTTTTGAAGATTAACGTATTCATCACCATCAACGTCGTAATAAAGCAAGAATTTAACAGCATCCGCTCCTTCTTCTTTAAGACGTTTTGCAGACCATTCCACTAAACAATCTGGCAAGCGACTAGTCGTTGTGGCATCATAACCAGTTTTTTCATAAGCAAGCAAGAGCCCTGCATTATCATCACGAACTTTACTTGCTGGCAAACCATACTCAGGGTCAAGAAGAATAGATGATGCATATGGTGTCAATTCTTCTGAAACCAGAGCTTTCAAGTGTTCGATTTGTTCAACTGTTGGTTCTTCTGTTTGATATTTCGCCATCATGCGTTTTAGGGCCCCGCGTTGGTCAAATGCCAAAGCTGAGATGACACCATCACGGCTAAGTTTCTCAAGTAGTCTACGTTTTTCTTGTGTTAATACCATTTTTATACCTCTTCAACTTGAATCTGATTAAATAAATTTTCATAATTTGTCATGTTGACATGACCTGTCATTTTTTCTTGAGCATTAAGCATGCCGAGTGTATTGGCACGTCGTAGAAAATCTTCATCGGAAAGATTATGAGTAATCGCTGATGCAATTCCTGCGACCGTCGAATCGCCTGACCCAACAGGATTTACAACTTTGATTTTAGGAATATGGACACGATAAAATTTATCACCGTGTTTGGCAAAAGCTCCTTTACTGCCTAGTGAAACAACCACCCACTCAATCCCTGCAAATAAATCATCCTGCAAGATTTCTTTTAAGTCAGCCACATCACCTGTCACTTCTCTTCTGACAAGTTGTGATAATTCTTCTGTGTTTGGCTTGATAACAAATGGTTTGTCATCACCTGTTAATACTGCTTCTAGAGCCTTGCCAGAGCAGTCCAATACGACTTTTTTACCTTGTGAATTGGCTTGTGCAATCATTTTTTGATAATAAGTCGAACAAAGACCAGCAGGCAAACTTCCTGAAATCGTCACGACATCATAGGTTGGACAAAGATAGCGAAAATGATTAAGAAAACCATCTGCCTCATCTTGGTCAATCATCGGACCTGCTTCCAAAATTTCTGTCTGAAAGCCTTCATGTAAAATCGCAATACAGTTTCGAGTTTCTCCGTGAATTTTGAAAAAGCGGTGCTTGATTTGACTTTTATCTAATTGCTCTGTCAAAAAATCTCCTAATTTTCCACCGATAAGACCAGTAGCTGTCACATCATCACCAATATCAGATAGGACACGTGTGACATTCAAGCCCTTGCCGCCCGCTGTTTTCTTAACATCTGAAACACGGTTAACCGTATCTAGTTTCAATTCATCAAGCGGATAAGAAATATCGATTGATGGGTTCAATGTTACCGTTAGAATCATCTGATTTTCTCCTAATCGTGATATTCACCGCGGTCCCATTTTTCAAGAAATTCATCAAAGAAATCTGGTGATGTTTGGTCTTTATTAACTGTTTCAACATGTGCAATTTTTTCAATCAAAGCTTTATTTTCTGCTGTTGGTTTGTACTGTGCTTTGATAAAAGCTTCAACAATGTCACACATGAGCAACTCACCTGTGATTTTTCCACCAAAACCGATGACATTAGCATTTAATTCTTCTTTAGCGTAAATCGCTGTTGTCATGTCACGAACTAAAGCAGAACGAATGCCAGGAACTTTGTTAACAGAGTTGTTAATACCAACACCTGTACCGCAAATACAAACACCCAAATCAGCTTGTCCACTTGTTACCGTTTCACCAACTTTTTTACCAAAAATTGGGTAATGCGTACGCGTGTGGTCATAAGTCCCACAATCAATTACTTCGTAACCTTTTGATTTCAAAAAATCTGACACTGCCATTTTTTCTGTTGTTACGATATGGTCACATCCAATTGCAATTTTCATTTTATCTCCCTCGCTCCTAGCACATTTTATTTAGCATATCTACACGGATTTGGTGACGACCACCATCATAGTGACCTTCCAAAAATCCTTTAACAATATTTTTCGCCAAAGTAACTCCGACAATTTCAGAACCCATGGTAATCATGCGAGCATTATTGTGAGCACGTGTCATATAAGCAGAGCGTTCATCTGAAACTTCCGCACAAATCATACCTTTGATTTTAGTTGCTGTCATAAAGCTACCTGCACCATAGGCATCAATCATAATACCTAGATTTTCTTCTGATTCATTGACACCAGCCGCAACAGCAAGCGTGTTATCAACAAAATCTTTATTAACTTCTGTGACGTCTTTGACATCATAATCATTTTCAAGCAAGTAATCTTTGATAATATTTTTCAAAGTTTCACCTGCAGCATCTGAACCAAGAATAACTGTCATTTTAGCACCTCAAAATTTTTCTTTTATCTAGATAATTTTTTAAAAACGTTTTTTTATGTTTATATAATAATTCTAAAACAAACATTTGTCAACATATTTGTTTAATATTTTTTAAAAATGTTTGTTGGTTTTTGTTTATTGTATTGAAAACAACGTCATGAAAATCCTTTATTTTCAGTACCTTTCACCTTTATTACAAAGATGTTTCAATTTGTTTCTTTTTTTTCTTATTTGTTGAGTTGGAGATTCAATTATGATATGATAATAACAAGGAGAAATAAAAAAGAAAGGAGTTTAGTATGTTAAAAAAAGAACGCCTCCAGTGGATTCTTGAGAAAATCAACGTAAAAGGTGTTATTACCGTTAACGACATCATTAAAGAACTAGGTGTTTCAGATATGACTGTTCGTCGTGACCTTGACGAACTCGATAAAGAAGGTTTGTTGATTCGTATTCATGGTGGCGCCCAAAGTATCGATACACCAAAAGTAAAACCTAAATACGAAAAATCAAACAGCGAAAAACAAGAACTACAAATTGAAGAAAAAAGCGCTATTGCAAAATTTGCAAGTCAACTTATCCAAGACGGCGAAACAATTTTCATAGGTCCTGGAACAACACTTGAACATTTTGCACATGAGCTTGTCGCTAAAAACATCCGTGTCGTAACAAACAGCTTGCCAGTATTCACCATTTTAAATCAAAACAAGAGCACTGATTTAATCTTAACTGGTGGAGAATATCGCGATATTACGGGTGCTTTTGTTGGTTCTTTAACGTCAACTTACTTAAAAGAACTTAAGTTCTCAAAAGCTTTTGTCAGCGCTAACGGTGTCTTTGGCGATTCTGTCGCTACTTATAGCGAAAGCGAAGGAGAAATTCAACGTATTGCCCTAGACAATGCCTTTGAAAAATTCCTACTTGTTGACCACGAAAAATTCGATAAATACGATTTTTATGACTTCTACAATGTCAGCAAAATCGATCACCTTGTTACTGATTCAGGAATTTCTGAAGCTGCCAAAGAAAAATTCGGTCAATTGACAGACATTATGACTGCCGAAGATTAATAAAAAAGAAAAGCTACTCTGTTTTGAGTAGCTCTTTTTTTAACAAAAAACCTCCTAGGCAAACTAACTTAGGAGGTAAGGTTGTATTCTAGAAAAGTTTTTGAGAGATCAGATTAACGAATAGCTCTTTCTGTTTCTGGGTCAAAGAAGTGACCTTTAGCAACATTCAAAGTCAATTCAACTTTTTCACCTGGTTGGTAAGTGTCACGTGCATCTGTACGTGATACAAGTTCAACGTCGCCAGATTTAACATAAAGCATTGTTTCTGCACCGAGCAATTCTGATACAGTCACTTCTGCTTCTACAGTTGCTCCTGGGTAAGTTTCACGAACAAGTGGGTTATTTGAGATATCTTCTGGACGGATACCGAAGATAACTTTTTTACCTTTGTAACCTTTGAGTTCAAGAAGTTTACGTTGACCTTCTGGCAAAGTAATCTTAAAGCCATTGTCGCAAACCAAGCTATCACCTTGAACAGTTGCTTCAAAGAAGTTCATAGCTGGGCTACCAATGAATCCAGCAACGAATTTGTTAGCAGGACGGTTATAAAGTTCTTGTGGTGTACCGATTTGTTCTACACGACCGATTGTTCCTGAACCGTCTGGATTTTTAGTAGAACTCATGATAACGATACGGTCAGCAAGTGTCATAGCTTCTGTTTGGTCGTGAGTTACGTAGATTGTAGTTGAACCGATACGGCGGTGAATTTTAGCAATTTCAGCACGCATTGATACACGAAGTTTAGCATCCAAGTTTGACAAAGGTTCGTCCATCAAGAATACTTTCGCATCACGGACAATAGCACGTCCCATGGCAACACGTTGACGTTGACCACCTGAAAGGTCAGCTGGTTTACGTTGAAGGAATTCTGTCAAACCAAGGATTTGAGCAGCTTCACGAACACGTTTGTCAATGTCTTCTTTTTTGTATTTTCTAAGTTTCAAACCAAATGCCATGTTATCATACACAGTCATGTGTGGGTAAAGGGCATAGTTTTGGAAAACCATGGCGATATCACGGTCTTTTGGTGCTTTGTCATTGACGACTTCGCCGTCAATTTTAAGTTCACCTTCTGTGATATCTTCAAGACCAGCAACCATACGAAGAGTTGTTGATTTACCACAACCTGAAGGTCCTACAAAAACGATGAATTCTTTATCTTTGATGTCAAGATTGAAATCTTCGACAGCATAGTGACTTGCATTTGGATATTTTTTGTAAATGTGATCTAGATTAAGTTCTACCATTTTTCTACTCCTTTGATTTATGGCTTCATTATAGCAAAGATAACGCTTACAAACCATAGACAGAAGAAACAAGATTTTTTGTGCAATGTGCACAAAAGTTAATTTTCCATAATCAAAAGGTAAACAAAAGCTAAATCATTTAGATTTTTCAAATTTAAACCAGAAGCCAACCGGAATTTCTCAAGCTTATAATGCAAAGAATTGCGGTGAATGTAAAGACTTTGTGCTGTTTTTGCTAAATTGCCCTGCTCTTGCCACATGGTTGTGATAATCATACGAGTATCCTTGCTATCATCAATAGCCTGCAATATTTTATGCTTGATTGCTGGCAAATCAAGCTGATGAGCATATGCTAAAAGTAACATCTCTGAGAAAGTCACTGTCCGTTCATTTCCAAGATAATGCCCTGCATTCGCAAATAAACGTCTTTCTTCTTGATAATACAGAGGCAATTCATCAACTTGAAGTTTGTTCCAAATATTGCCAAAAAAGACTGTCAGCTTAAGACCAAAATCGCTCTCAAGAGTTGGCAGAACATCTTTAACAAGATCTTGTGCTTCAAGCATTTCTTCTTGATTAAGGATTAGCAAAGTTCGATTTTTTGAAATGACAACATGCGCAAGCATATTTGGCAAAAGTGTCTCAAAAAAGTCAAACAACTCTTCTGGTAATGGCTCTTTATGGTCAATGTAAATGATTTGAAGGCACTTATAGCCTTGCGATGCTCTTGTGTCATTTTGAACTAAATAACGGTACCAAGGATTATCAGTAATGCCAGCATCTAACACGCCATCATTTTTTAAGGTTAACAAAGCTTTTTCGCGCTCGCTAAGACTGGCTAAAGGCAAATAAAATGTCTGACCATTTTCTTCAACAGCTACCCAATCATCTGCGTGTTCTACCTTTTCAGCTCCGACCGCTTCTGGAAATAAACTTTCTAATGACATGTCCAAACTCCATTCCTTTTTAGCTAATGTTAACGCGATTTAGTATCCAAAATAATCGTCACAGGACCATCATTAAGTAAGCTCACCTGCATATCTGCACCAAAAACGCCTGTTTCAACTGGGACAAATTTAGCCAAGGCATCGTTGAAATCATTGTAGAATTTCTCAGCTTTGTCAGGTTTTGCTGCTCCGGTAAAGGCTGGACGATTTCCTTTCTTAGTATCGGCAAATAAAGTAAATTGTGACACAGACAAAATACTTCCCTCGATGTCTTGAACCGACAAATTCATCTTGCCCATATCATCTGAGAAAATACGCATATTTGTGATTTTACGCACAGCATAATCAAGGTCTTCTTGCTCATCATCTGGTCCAACCCCAACTAGCAACAGCAATCCCTGATTAATATCTCCAACAATCTCATCATCAATCGTAACTTGCGCTTCTTTCACGCGCTGAATAACAACTTTCATATCTTATTCCTTTCAGAAAATAAATTCGCTTTCATTATTGTCATTTTAACATTTTCAAGAAAAGAAAAAAAGCACTGACCTTATACTCTTTCAAACAAAAAAATGAGCTGATAATGCAGCTCATTTTATCTTATCCATTTGTACGTTTAACAGAATAAACGTCTGGGATGATTTTAATTTTATCTACAACAGCGGTCAACTCTGTTAGGTTTGAAATGGCAAAGCTAACGTGAATGTTAGCAAATTTCATGTCCTTACTTGGTTGAGCATTAACTGTTGAAATATTTTTCGTAACATTTGAAAGGACTTGGAGAACATCATTAAGAAGTCCTGAACGGTTAAGACCATAAATATCAATTTCAGCCATATAATCGTTATTAGCACTTGTGTTGTCATCCCACTCCACTTCAATTAGACGTTGTTCATAACCTTCTTGACTCTTGATATTGTGACAGTCAGCACGGTGAATAGCCACGCCACGTCCTTTGGTGATGTAACCTTCAATTGGGTCACCTGGAACTGGGTTACAACATTTTGCAATACGCATCAAAAGACCTGAAGCGCCTTGGATAATCACGCCGTTTTCGCTGCGAACTTTCAAGACATCTTTATTTTCAGTCTTGACCTCGCCGCCATTCATAAGCTCTTCAGCTTCTGCTTTGGCTTTTGCACGTTCTTCTTCGCGACGTTCCTTTTCAGTCAATCGATTAAAGACTGAAGCAGCGCTGATTTCACCAAATCCAACAGCTGCATATAAAGCCTCTTCACTACGAACACTGAAGCGTGTGAGAATCTCTTCGATGTGCTTTTTATCAAGATATTTATTGGCAACATAGCCTTGGTCTTGGAAATAATCCACCAAAAGTTCACGACCTTTGTTAACAGACAATTCCTTATCTTGATTTTTCAAAAATTGACGGATACGATTTCTAGCTTTGTTGGTCTTAACAATCTTAATCCAGTCACGGCTTGGACCAAATGAATTTGGATTGGTTACAATCTCAACCACATCACCTGTTTTTAGTTTTGCAGTTAGTGGAACCATGCGTCCGTTGACTTTGGCACCAACCGCTTTTTCACCGACTTGAGTATGGATGGCATAGGCGAAATCAATTGGTCCTGAATCTTTTGGCAATTCTTGCACAGCACCTGTCGGCGTAAAGACATAAATACGTTCTGAGAAAATATCTTGCTTGACTGAGTCAACAAAGTCAACAGCATCGCCATTTGAGGCATCTTGCAATTCAACAAGCTCTTTAATCCAGCTCATACCTACAGCTTGTTCTTGGTCATCAACCTTGCCTTTGATACCTTTTTTGTATGCCCAGTGAGCAGCAACCCCGTATTCAGCAACTTGGTGCATTTCTTTGGTACGAATTTGAATTTCAATCGGACCTTTTGGTCCATAAACTGTTGTATGGATAGATTGATATCCATTGGCTTTTGGCGCAGCGATATAATCTTTGAAACGTCCTGGCATTGGACGCCACAATTCATGAATGTAGCCGACCATGGCATAAACGTCGCTCGGTGTTTCCATGATGCAGCGAATAGCAATCAAATCATAGATTTGGTCAAAGCGTTTTTTCTTGTCACGCATTTTACGGTAAATTGAATAAAGGTGTTTTGGACGTCCGTAAACATCACCATAAAGCCCTTGTTCTTCCGTGTAATCTTTGATTTTCTTAACGATTTCATCAACCAAAGCTTCGCGTTCACGACGTTTTTCGTTCATCATGTGAGAAATCTTGTAGAACTCAATTTCATTTAGATAACGGAATGACAAGTCTTCCAATTCCCACTTGATACGACTAATCCCCAAACGATGTGCAAGAGGGGCATAGATTTCCATCGTTTCACGTGAAATACGCTCTTGTTTATCTTTACGCAAATGTTTTAGCGTACGCATATTGTGCAGACGGTCAGCCAATTTCACCAAAATAACACGAATGTCTTTTGACATTGCCATAAGCATTTTACGGTGATTTTCAGCTAATTGTTCTTCATGTGATTTGTATTCAACTTTACCAAGTTTTGTCACACCATCAACGATAATGCGGACATCTTTACCAAATTCAGCTTCAATCTCGTCTAAAGTAATGTCAGTATCTTCAACAACGTCATGCAAAAAACCGCAAGCCACAGTCACCACATCAAGGTGCAAATCTGCCAAAATACCTGCCACTTGAATAGGATGAATAATGTACGGCTCACCTGATTGGCGCACTTGAGAAATATGTGCTTTTGTCGCATAATCCAATGCTTTTTGGACAATCGCTACGTCCGATTCACTCATATATTGGGCCGTTAGGGCAACGACCTCTTCACCCGTCAAATTCACAATTTTTGCCATAAGGACCTCTTCTTTTCTCTCGCATACAGATTTATATTGTTACTATTTTAACACTAAAACGACTAAAATACCAATGCATTAGCCAAAAAGACCTGAACCAAAAACTGTTCAGGTCAACTTTTTAGTTTTCAACCAAAATCTGGTGCATTACATCAGTAAATTTTGGTAAATATTCGTGTCCGTATTCTGGATAGAAATAAAGTTTTTTAGAAGACTGGATACGATTATACACAGCAAATTGTGTTTTTGGATGACAAGTTCTATCTTCAAGTCCCATTGCCCAAACTACTTTTGCTGTAATGTGTTTTACTAAAAATTGAATATCAACATAATCAAGTGCCGCAAAAACAGCTGTTTCATTTTCATGAAGTGGGTCACGAAAACGGAAGTAATATGCTAGTTCTTCATATGCTGACTGCGTTACATCAAGACTATAGGCAGTACGATAATCACTCAAAAATGGATACTGCACAAAAACACGCTTAATCGATGGGTACAAACTTGCACAAACTAAAGCAAGGGCACCACCTTGTGAAACGCCGTATGACATCATGTTTGCCTC
This sequence comes from Streptococcus equinus, assembly GCF_049393735.1. GTDB lineage: Bacteria > Bacillota > Bacilli > Lactobacillales > Streptococcaceae > Streptococcus > Streptococcus equinus_G. Next base: position 220,587 of record NZ_CP185946.1, on the reverse strand, counting down.
ATCAACAAAAGGCAATTGGGCAACTATTCTAGTCAGCTGATAAACATCTTGAAAAACTGTTCGATAAAAAAGATTTTCAGGACCATCTTCAATGCCTCGAATAAGATGACCTTTCAGTGTTCCACCATTCGTCAGCAAATGATCTTCTGATTTACCGCCTTGACCTCTGATAGACAAAGCAACAACAACGTATCCTTCTGATACTAAAGATAGTTTATCAGACCAATCGCCAACATCGCTGTGGTATCCATGAAATTGAAAAACCACTGGATGTTTTGTATTTGATTTTTTAGGCAATAACAATTGCGCATAAATTTTTGAATGATGAACGCCTGTAAAAGAAAGATCATAGCATTCTGCAATTGTTGAAGCAAATTCAGCGGGAACTAACTCATAATCAAAGCCAATTAAATTCACCTCAGCTTTTGCCTTGTCCCAAAAAGCATCAAAGTCAGCTGGCTCTGCTTCGGCGCCTTGATAATCTCCCCACTCTTTTAAAGCATCGTCTATTTTCATAATCCACCTACTTTCAGTAAATAAAAGTCAGGCGTTTTAAAATTTCTTGAGCGATAACGGTTGCTCCAGTCAAGGTTGGATGAACACCGTCTTCGCCTGTCAATTTGCGTCTGCCATTAAGCAAAGCTTGCTCATTCATCAAGCCATCAAGCGGAACTAACTCAAGGCCAAATTCACGCGCCAAGTGGCGTACAATCTGAATCTTTGGATCGAGGTCTTTGCGCCAAGTCATACGGTCTTCTGGGTAATCTAGAACATAAGGTTCCATCAGCAAAATCCGCTCAATTCCGGCACTCTTCAAGCTTTGCAACAATTGTCGATAAACCATCTCAAAGCGCTCTTGCTCGCCACTGCTAGCAAAACCATCTTTACCAACCAAATGCCAAACATCATTAATCCCAACCATTAAAATCACAACATCTGGCTTCAAAGAAAGGCAGTCAGTATCAACACGGTCCAACAAATCTTGAACTTTATTGCCACCGATTCCTCGGTTGAAACATTGTAAATGAAAATCTCTGTAATGCTCCAACAAATCAGCTGCTACTAAGCTCACAAAGCCAGTTCCGAGACTTGCTGGGTCCGTTTTATCACGTCCCCATTCAGTGATGCTATCACCAAAAAAGACAATGCGGTCATTTTTTCTAATTTCCATAAGGCTGCCTCACTTTGTGTTTAAAAAGTTAGAAACAGCTCCAAATAGATTGGCATCATTTCTAAATTGGCAGACTTTTAATTGATAGTCTAATTCATGCGCATTTGTTGTTTCAATCAAAGCCTTGATGCGTTTATCAATCTCTGGCACCAAATCCTCACGCACTGAAACACCGCCGCCAATTCCAACCAAATCTGGGTTTAGACTGACTAAACAGTTAAAAATCCCAGTAGCTAGAGCATCATACATTCCAGACAATGCTGCTTTGGCATCTTCATTTCCAGCATCCGCTAAATCAAACAAATCTTTTCCTGAGAATTGACTTAATCCGTGTTCTTTGGCGTAATTCTTCGCTACCTGAACTGGACTTGCAAGGTTGCTAAGCGTTTTGTCAGCTGTAATCATCATGTAGCCAAACTCTCCGCCATAAAGGCTACTGCCCTTGTACAATTTGCCATCTTGACAAATAGCACCGCCAATTCCAGAGCCGATGATAAAGTAAATAGCATTTTTACTACCTTTACCAACGCCAAACTGAGTTTCAGCAAGACCAGCACAATTAGCATCATTTTCAATCGTTACTGGCAAATTAAATAGAGCTTCAAGCTCATCAATAATCTTGAAACGATGCAAGTATGGAATCGCACTGAAGCCTTTAATGACACCTTCTTTCGTGTCAACAGCTCCAGGGCTTGACATGGCTACTCCCTTAGTATCCTTATCAGATAAATCCTTAACTACTTGATGTAGATTTTCTTTCATTTCTTCCCAAGTTTTTGGGGTAGCAAAAGAACCTTTCTTTTCAATACTGCCATCTTGATAACGACCGTATTTTACAGATGTTCCACCAATATCAAACACGACTAAATTCATTTGTTTCTCCAATCTATGTAGCGAAATCTACTACTAATGATGTGTCAAAACAATCTCCAAAGAAAATTCATCGTAACGATGGGTACTGATTGAATATTCAAAGGCTACGCCATTTGTTAAATAGCCTGTTTGAACAGCGATGGCTACTGGGTCACCTTTTTCAAGTGCAAGATAGTCTGCTTCTTCATCTGTCGCACGACGTACAGAAATCGTACGGTGACCAGATTGAATTTTTAAGCCAAGACCATTTTCAATGTAGTCATAAATAGAATTTTCCACATGCTCAATCTTCAAACCAGTAATTAAATCAATCGGCATGTATGTTTCTTCGATAACTGTTGGTTTGTCATCGACTAAACGCACACGATGAATTTTGTAAACGAAGCTTGTTTCTTTAATTTTTAATTTTTCTGCAATTTCAGGTGTCGCTTTAACAACCGTAAAATCAATCACACGACTTTTGATTTTTTTGTCTGGATAAAAAGCTGTTGTCCCCATCATTTGGATATCCATCAACATTTTTTCCATTTTTTCAACTGATAGGTCCATAACAAACGTACCTGCCCCACGACGTTTGTAAATCAAACCTTCTGCTACTAAAATATCCAAGGCTTTTTTAACAGTCATTTTGCTGACGTCGTAAAACTGACAAAAATCTTTTTCAAACGGCAATTGTTCGTTAGGCTGATAAACACCTTCTAAAATCTTCTTACGTACATCATTTGCAATAAGATTATATTTTTCCATTTTTTCTCCTCTGTTCATAGGCTTACACATTTTCTTATTTATATTGTAAACTAGAACCCCAGAAGTTCCAAATGTTATTTGATAAATTCTTGCAAATGATAAATTTCTCCATAAAAGTCACCTGGCATTTCACGTGACCAATAATCATTTTCTCTACCAATGTAATTTTTCCCTAAAATAATTCCAATGGTTTCTAAATCTCGACCATATCTCATCTCATCTTTACCATTTCCGGTTAGATGATAAGTTTTTTCTGGATTTAATCCAACTAGTTTTAAGCGTTCATAAAAAGGATTGGGTTGTGCAAGGATTGTATAATAGCCAACTAAGGCTTCACTTTTTTCTTTATCCACAACCATCCAGCCAACATGGTTTTTATCCGTCAAATCTAAGCGATAGAAAATACCATTTTGAATCAATTCTTGATAGGCATGGTATTCTTTAATCTGCGCTTTAACAGTTTCTTTTTCCTCTGCTGTCAAAGACAAAGGGTTCAATTCGTAGCCAAATACACCAAACATGGCAACGTCTTTTCGCATATCAAGCGAAGTCACACGTGCTACTTGATGATTAGGAACTGCTGATACGTGGGCACTCATGGTCGACAAAGGATAGACCATCGATGTTCCCCACTGAATACTCAAACGTTCCACTGCATCTGTATCATCACTTGTCCAGATTTGTGGTGAGTAGTAAAGCATTCCAGGATCAAAACGTGCCCCGCCACCTGCACAAGACTCAATCAAAACATCAGGAAATGCTTGATTTAGTTTTTCATACAAACTATAGACACCTAAAATATAACGATGATTGACCTCACCTTGCTGCTCACTAGGCAAATGACTCGAAAAGCTTTCTGAAATATAGCGGTTCATGTCTAACTTAATGTAATCAATTGGCACCGTTGATAACAAGTGTGCCATTTGTTTGTAAATTTCTTCAACTACCTCAGAATTTCCAAAATCAAGGACAAATTGGTTACGACCATGCGAAATATTTTTTTCTGGATTGCCGATGACCCAATCTGGATGCTCTTTAAACAAATCAGTATCATCTGATATCATTTCTGGCTCAAACCAAAGTCCAAATAGCATTCCTTTTTCTTTGATAGCCTTAGCTAAATGATCAAGTCCGTCTGGTAATTTTTCCTTGTTTTCTGTCCAATTACCAAGTGAACCTGTATCGCTATTTCGCTTGCCAAACCAGCCATCATCAAGAACAAAAAGTTCCATACCTAATTTGCTAGCTTCTTCAGCTACTTTTAAAATCTTTTCTTGATCAAAATCGAAATACACCGCCTCCCAACTATTTAACAAAATAGGTCGTTTTTTATTTTTCCATGAACTTCGTATTAAATGCTCTTTATAAAAATCATGAAAAACTTGACTCATCCCATTAAAGCCCGATTGGCTGACAACCATGACAGCTTCAGGAGATTCAAACAGCTGCCCTGGTCGCAGTTTCCAATCAAACTGAAAAGGATTAATACCCATTTGTATGCGTAAGGTATTGTAATTATCGGATTCAATTTGGGCTAAAAAGCTTCCGCTATAAATCAAGCTAAAACCATAAACTTGTCCATTATTTTCGGTTGCTTCTGGTGAGCAAATAGCAAGAAACGGATTGTGGACATGACTACTATGACCTCGAGTACTTGATATATTTTGGATACCTTTTTGAATAGAGCTTCGTGAGACATGCGTTTCACGCGCCCAAGCACCATCTAAATGAACCCAGTCATAATTCTCATTAGGAAGGTCTAAACTGAGACTAGCAAAACGTTTAATTGAGACAGTTTGCGTGTCTTTATTAATGATTTTTTGCTGACGAGTAATAATAGGGTAATTCGCATAAATCGCATAATGTAACTCAAGTTCTAAATCAGCATAATCATCTTTCAAACAAACAATCAACGTTTCAATATCTTCTCTATTTCCAAAAGTCCCTGGAAGAGCACCCGTTACTGTTTTTCCTTTTTCAATACGATAGCCAACATAGCGAAAATGTGAAATCAAATCTCCCGTCGGATATTGAATTTCTAAAGCAGGATACCGAAAATCCGTCGTTCCAAATACGGGATATTCTTGCTTAATGTGCTCAAGCGACATTAAGCTTGAACCCATATAAAGATTATTTCCTGGACGGATTTCACGCTCAATCAAAAAGGTAAACGACTCGTAATCAGAAATAGCAGGACCACAATACAATTGCTCTAAAATCCCTGTTTTCTCCATTACTCTAAACACATACGATACTTTTCCATTGGTCAAATGAAAAGAAAGTTCTTCTTCATTAATGAGAATCATGACTTGACTCCTTTAAATTGTACTTTTTGAATACGTCCAACAAGATAAAAATAAATTCCTGGAAACAATAACCAACCCAACATTGTTTTGGTTAATGTTAACCACACAAAGATAAAAGCAAGAAGAAAAATAAAAATAACCTTTTGAAAATCTTTTTTTATTTCAAGAAGACTTTGATAAAATTGATTTTCTTTCCTTGACGACTGTGTTTTTACGTAGTAAATCACGATGACTAACCAAACCAACCAAGCAAGGCCACCAATATAAAACATGGCAAATGATAACTGGCTGATATTGACCAGACTAAGCAACCAACCAGTCAAACCCAAGCTAAAAAAGAAAGTCATCATAGCCGAAATCACTTTAGCATAAGCTACTTCTTCTACTTGCTTTATGAAATCTCTGAATCGTATATCCTGTGGATTATCAGATGCAAAATACTGCAAAATAACTTTGATAGCAAAGACCCAGCCATAGACAAGACCTCGACTTAACAAAGCCAGCCAGAAAAGCACTGAACCCTTCACAACGGTATACACTAAATTAACTACTTCTATTAAGTGTGAAGATTTTCTTGTCATAGCTGTTCCTTTCTAACTATTTTATTTCACTGAACCAGCAACACCATTGTAGATGTACTTTTGAAGTGATAAAAAGACAATTAAAATTGGCAAAATAACAATGACAACTCCTGCCAAAATAACAGGCCAATTGGTTCCGTAAGGTCCTTTAAAGGCAAAGAGCGCTGTTGAAATGACTTTTAAATTGCGATCAGGCATATAAAGAAACGGATTGTAAAAGTCATTGTAAACACCGACACCACTAATAATTAACATGGTAACAATTGGAGCTTTCAAATTTGGCAAAATGATACGCCAGAAAATGCCAAAATGATTAGCGCCATCCAAATAAGCTGACTCATCTAGCGAAATAGGAATTTCATCAAGATATTGCAAAAAGACATAGACAGAAATAACATCAGTTCCTAGATTGAGCAGAATAACTGACCAAATCTTGTTAAATAAACCAAGTGAATTAATAATTTGGAATGTCGCAACTTGGCTAGTAATTCCCGGAATAAGCATTGCTAGCATAAATAGCGTTAAAATTGTTTTTTTCAATTTAAAATCAAATCGACTAACCGCATAGGCAAACATTGAGGCAAGTGTTAACTTTCCAACCATGCTAACTACAAAAATGAACAACGTATTTTTGAAACCAAGCAGCATTTGCCCATTTACAAAAGCTGTTTTATAGTTTGAAAAATCGAGAGATTTTGGTAAATCAAGCACGCCTGAGCTTAAAAATTCTGTATTTGATTTAAAGGAACCAATAAAAACAACCAGAATCGGTAAAATCGCAACGGTTGCTCCAATTAATAAAATGAGGTACTGAAGAACTTTTCCAACTGTTATTTTTTTCGTTTTCATCATAACGTCTTCCTTTCACTAGTCACAACCTTTTGAATCAATGAAACTACAATAACAATAAACAAAAGGATAATTGCCATCGCTGATGCAAGACCAACTTTATTGTACTTAAAGGCTGTCTCAATAGTTTGGATCACAAATGTTGACGTTTCATTAGAGCCACCTGTCATGATATATGGAATATCAAAGACGCTTAGCGAACCACTCACACCTAAGATAATGTTAAGAAAGACAATGTTTCGAATACTTGGAAGAATAATGTATCTAAATTGATTCCAGCGATTAGCACCATCAATCTCAGCCGCTTCATAAACTTCTGGATTAATAGATTGAATAGCTCCTAGGAAAACTAAAAAGTTAAATCCTGTATAACGCCAAATTGAGGTAAAGGCAAGTGAGATATTATTAATCGAACGATCTCCTAACCAAAGCTTGATTTGATCTCCAAGACCAATTGCTTTCAAAACAGTATCAAGTGTTCCTCCACCTTTGTAGAAATAAAGAAAAATAAAACCAATCGCAACACCATTTAGAAGATATGGGAAGAACAAAATCCCTTTCCAAAAATTTGCAAATTTTACTTTGAATGATAAAATCGTCGCAAATAACAAGGCAATACCTAATTGGAAGAAAGTTGCAATGAAATAGTACAAACTCGTTTTAAAAACTGAAAAATAATTTGGATTTGTCAAAACCGTTTTATAATTTTCAAGTCCTACAAAATTTGGGTCCTTGCTATATCCGTTCCAGTCTGTCAAACTATACTGAACCATCTTTACTAAGGGATAATATGAAAAAACAAGTAAGAGAAGGATTGGAATAATGGTAAATGAGAAAACCAGAAGACGTTTTTCCCATTTTTTGCTCAATTTATTTTTTGTCATAATAACCTCCAACACAACAAAAATAAACTAACTTTTTCTGATTCACTAATGAGTATAAGTAAGGGAGAACGACTTTTCGACTCCCAAACTTTCTCATTACATTAAATACTCCTAGTTATCTGAAACTGCTTTAATGGCGTTAGCCCATTTTGTGTTAAAGTCTTTCATGATATCGTCAAATGACTCTTTTGAATTTCCAATAGCAGAATCAATGATACGTTGTTTTTCAGCATCTGTAGTACCAATACCTAATTCAGATTCATTATTAATGTCGCTAAAGAGAGATTCTTTACCTTCTGGTGCTGGATTTTCTTCAAGGACTTCCACACCTGCTTCTTGGCTATCTTGAAGAGCTTTTGGATATTTCGCACCTTTTACTGTCGGAATACCACCGTTATCAACAGCATAGTTAGAATCATTTACCATCCAATCGATGAATTTACGAGCTGCTTTTTTGTGTTTACTGTGAATGTTAATACCATAATTATAGTCACCACCAATTGGCATGTATTGTTTACCATCCGGTGCTGTAGCAGGGAAAGCTTCAAAGCTAATATTATCAGCGTTATCCTCATTTGCTTCTTGAATTTGTGGAACCGCCCAGCTGCCAAGTACCATAACACCAACTTTTCCATTTGCTAAGTCAACTTTTGATTGTTCCCAATCACTAGTCGTTGGATCAGACTCAACCAGACCTTCTTTAGCCGCTGTATAAAGCGTATTGTAAACAGTGTACATTGTGTCACCTTGCTCGAAAGGTGCTGTATCAAACGTCATTTTATTGGTGAAATCTGGATCACCTGCTACTCCTGAACGAGTGAAGTCCCAGTTAGATAATGTCCATCCTGCTGCATAGTTGGTATAAAGAGGTGTCACATCACTATCTTTTTCTTTTATTTTCTTCAACGCAGCAATAAAATCTTCTGGAGTTTTAGGGAAGTCTTTAATTCCCGCATCTTTGAAGACTTTTTTATTAACAACCATACCAGTCGCATTCATCTGACTTGGAATACCATATTGTGTTCCTTGATATGAACGATCGTTAAGACCTAAATATTTTTCAGATAGATCCTGTGTTTTTCCGAGAGGTTCAAAGAAATTAGCGTAGTCTTTTGGACTAATGTCACCAGGAATCATCAAAACATCACCATATTCTTTACTGTTCATGCGTGTTTTCATTTGACCAGCATAATCAGTAATTGTCTGAACTTCGACTTTGATATCAGGATACTTTTTATTGAATTCAGCAAGATACTCATCCCATTTACCATTAGTCTCCCAGTCAGTCTTGTGGTTAATGAAAGTAATTGTTTCCACTTTACTATCCTTAGCGTTCCCATTTGAACAACCAACTAATGTTACGGCTGCAAGTGCAGTCACTCCTACAGTAAGCCAACCTTTTTTCATAGGTTTTCCCTCCTAAATTTAGCTTCTTTTTGTTTGCGCTTACATTATAACACTTTGTTTTAGAAAAGTATATACATTTAAATAAAAATGCTTTATATTTTTTAGTATTTTTTCTTTTTCTACTATTAAAGCCACACTTTTTGAAATTTTAAAAAATTATTTTTTCTTAGCTAAAAAGTTCATTTTTTAGGTATTTTTAGGCTATTAATTCAAATAAAAAGGTCTTTTAAAAAATTGATAAAAAGCAGCACTTAATATATATACTTTTTAATTCAAATATGTTATACTCTTTTTGGATGCGCTTCCTGAAACTTTATTGATGTTTTTGTATACAATAACTAGCACACATTACAAAAAGGAGATTTACTCAACTAACACTATTAATGTCTAAATTGAACACTTAGTTTTAACATTTGGGAGAGGAGAAAACTAATGAATAAAAAACTCATCGGATCATTAACAGCGCTAGCTTTGCTTACTGGTGCTGTGTCAGCTCATGAGGTAAAAGCTGATGCTATTGTTTCAGGAAATACTTACAAAATCACGGCTAAACATAGCAAAAAAGTCCTTGATGTTGCTCGTGGGGCGACAAATGCCGGGGCTAATGTCCAGCAATGGGATGATACAAACGGGACCAATCAAAAATGGACAGTGGTCGATACAGGAGACGGCTATTACAAATTGGTATCTGCAAACAGCGGAAAGGTTCTCGATGTTGCTTCTGCAGCAACCTACGATGGTGCAAACGTTCAACAATGGGACGACACTAACGGAACTTGCCAAAAATGGAAAATTATTGATAACGGTGACGGCTCTTACAAGTTAGTCTCAGCAGTCAGCGGAAAAGTTCTAGATGTCGCTTACGGTGCGACAAATGCTGGCGCTAACGTCCAACAATGGTCAGACACCAATGGCACAAACCAAAAATGGGAATTCACAAAAGTAAGTGACGGTGAAAATACTAACACTACTGATACAACACCTACTACGACAACTGGTTTCCACACTAGCGGCACAACCCTTTACGATGCTAAGGGAAATCCATTTATCATGCGTGGTATCAACTACCCATATGCTTGGTATAAAGGGCAAGAAGATACTGCTATTCCTGCAATCGCACAAACTGGAGCTAACTGTATTCGTATCGTCATGGGCGACGGGCAACAATACAGCAAAACATCACTTGCTGAAATTCAAAAATTATTGCAGCTTTGTAAAGACAACCACTTGATTGCAATCGTTGAAGCACACGATGCTACGGGTTCTGATAGCATTCAGGATTTGGAAAATGCGGCAAATTATTGGATTGAAATGAAAAGCGCCCTCATCGGAAACGAAGCAAATGTCATTTTGAACATCGCTAACGAATGGGCTGGATCTTGGGATAGTTCTACTTGGGCAGCAGGTTATCAACAAGTTATCCCCAAACTTCGTAACGCTGGCATCAAAAACACTATCATGGTTGATTGTGCTGGCTGGGGACAATATCCAAAATCTATTGCTGATGCAGGTCAAAACATCCTTCAATCTGACTCACAAAAGAACATCATGTTCTCTATTCACATGTACGAATATGCTGGTGCCTACGGTGCTGTACAAAACAATATTGACTCATCATTAGCCGTTGGTGCTCCGCTTTGTATCGGTGAATTTGGTATCAAACACACTAATGGTCCTATCGATTACAAGACTATCATGAGCTACTCTCAAGCCAAAGGTGTCGGCTATCTAGGCTGGTCTTGGAAAGGAAATAGCAGCGACCTTGCTTACCTCGATATGGTTCAAGATTGGGCTGGCACACAACTAACCGAACAAGGTAATGCTATTCTCAACGACCAAAATGGTATCAAAAATACGTCAAAATCTTGTAGCATTTTTGACTAAGACCTAACATTTCTATACCAAATCATATTCAGACGAGGAAAGGTGCGGAGCTCACTTTTCCTTGTTTTTAAATTTAAAATTTTCTGAATATTTGGTATAATATTAGCCAGATGCGTTTTATTCTGAAAGTTTTTAGACTTTCAGAGAAAGGAGACTCTCATGAAAAATACCGTTTTGAGCTTTCAAAAAGCCAAAAAAGACGGTCAAAAACTAACGATGTTAACCGCTTATGATTATTCCACTGCAAAATTAATCGACAGCACCGGTGTCAACAGCATCCTTGTCGGTGATTCTCTTGGAAATGTCATGCTAGGCTACGATGATACGATTTCTGTAACTATGGAGGATATGATTCATCACGGCAAAGCCGTTTGTCGTGGGGCTAAAAATGCTCTTGTCATCGTCGATATGCCTTTCATGTCTTACCAAGTTTCTGTCGAAAAAGCTCTTGAAAATGCCGGACGCTTGATGAAAGAAACTCACTGCCAAGCTGTTAAATTAGAAGGTGGAAAGAGTGTTTGCCCACAAATTAAAGCCATGGTAGACGCAGGAATCCCTGTCTGTGCACATCTCGGTCTCACACCACAACACATCAATGCCTTTGGTGGTTTTAAGGTTCAAGGTAAAACCGAAGCTGCTGCCAAGCAACTGCTAGAAGACGCCAAAGCCGTTCAAGAAGCTGGTGCCTTTGCTTTGGTACTTGAAGCCATTCCAGCAAAACTCGCACAGCTTATCACCGAACAACTCGACATTCCTACTATCGGTATCGGTGCTGGCAATCAAACTGATGGACAAGTTCTTGTCTACGCAGATTTACTCGGATTGTTCTCTGACTTTACACCAAAATTTGTCAAACGCTACGCAAACCTTGGCACTCTCATTGGCGATGCTGTGAAAGCTTATATCGATGACGTTGCCAATCAAAAATTTCCAACAAGTGAAAATGAATATCACATCGATGACAGTATCATCGACAAACTTTATTAATGAGAAAGAGGTCACATCACATGAAAATCGTTCATACTGTTGAAGACGTTCGTAAAGCTGTCAAAGCTTGGAAAGCAGCTGGCAAAACCGTTGGACTCGTTCCTACCATGGGCTATCTCCACGAAGGGCACAAGAGTTTGATTGACAAAGCCGTTTCTGAAAATGACCATGTGGTTGTCAGCGTTTTTGTCAATCCAATTCAATTCGCTCCAACTGAAGACCTTGAAAGCTACCCGAGAGATTTAGAACAAGACGCTAAGCTCTGTGAAGCTGCAGGCGCAAGCCTTATCTTCAACCCAGACCCAAGCGAAATGTACTCACCAACTTTCTCAAGTTTCATCGATATGTCAACCTTGACCAAAGGACTTTGCGGAAAAACTCGCCCTATTCATTTCAGAGGTGTCTGCACAGTAGTTGGAAAACTCTTCAACATCGTTGAACCAAATAAAGCTTACTTCGGACAAAAAGATGCACAGCAACTCGCTGTTATCAAACACATGGTTGACGATTTGAATTTTAATCTTGAAATCATTGGTTGTCCGATTGTCCGCGAAGCTGATGGTCTCGCAAAAAGTTCACGTAACACTTACCTCTCTGCTGAGGAACGTAAAGCTGCACTTGTCCTCTCACAAAGTTTGAAACTAGCTGAAGAAATGGTTGCTAGTGGTGAAAAAGATACAAGTAAACTCAAACAAGCTATGACAACTTTCATCGAAAAAGAACCGCTAGCTAAAATCGACTACGTTGAATTTGTGGACTGGAAGACCTTAGAGCCAGTTGATGCTATTGACCGACCTGTCCTCAATGCTATCGCCGTCTACATCGGTAAAACACGCTTGATTGACAATCACATTTACGAGTAAAGGAGAAAATCGTGCATATTCAAATGCTAAAATCAAAAATCCACCGTGCTGTCGTCACAGGTGCCGAAGCCGATTACGTTGGAAGCATCACTGTCGACCCTGAACTCTTTGAAACTGCTGGCATGGTCGAATACGAAAAAGTTCAAATTGCAGACGTAGAAACAGGCAGTCGCCTTGAAACTTACATCATCGCTGGTGAACCAGGCAAGGGAGAAATTTGCCTTAATGGCGCTGCCGCAAAACTCGTCAACGTCGGCGACCACGTCATCATCATGTCTTACGCTGACTTCACACCAGACGAAGCTAAAACTCATAAACCACGCGTTGTCTTCGTTGACGAACATAATAAACTAGCCCGCTTCACGCGCTACGAAAAAGCTGGACGCCTTTACGACCTTGAAGTCGAAAAATAAAAAATCCGAGAGCAATTCTCGGATTTTTTATTTCACTCATGTTTACGAACATTTATTTTTCATTTGGATGGCTAGCGATAATTTCTAAATCGCCATCAAATTGCCATGATTTCACATCGTTTGGCAAGATAAAATGGTCACCTTTTTTAAGGTTATAAACACAGTTATCCACAGTCAAGCTACCTTGACCTGAAAGAACACTTACCAACAAATATGGTGCTGTTTGGGTAAAGTTGACTGCACCAGACACAACCCATTTGTAAACTGCAAAGAACTCATTTGACACCAAAAGGCTTGAACTCAAGTTATCCACATCTACAGTCACAGGTGTGCTGTTTGCAGGTTCACCAATTGTTAGAACATCAATTGATTGTTTGATGTGCAAGTCGCGAAGGTTGCCAGCCGCATCACGACGGTCAAAATCGTAAACACGGTAAGTTGTATCGCTTGATTGTTGTGTTTCCAAAATCAAGATACCTTTACCGATAGCATGCATTGTTCCACTTGGGACGTAGAAGAAATCACCAGCTTTGACTGGAACTTTTGTCAACAAATCGTCCCATTTGCCTGCTTCAATCATCTCAGCAAGTTCTTCTTTTGATTTGGCATTGTGACCATAAATGATTTCTGAATCTTCATCAGCAGCAATAACATACCAGCATTCTGTCTTACCGAGTTCACCTTCATGTTCAAGTGCATAAGCATCGTCTGGGTGAACTTGCACACTAAGCCAATCGTTAGCATCAAGAATTTTTGTCAATAATGGAAAGACTTCTGATTTTGGATTTCCGAAAAGTTCTTTGTGTTCACGATAAAGTTTATCTAAGCCTTCACCTTTATATGTACCATTATCCACAATTGAAACACCATTTGGGTGAGCTGAAATAGCCCAGTATTCACCAGTCGTTTCAGTCGGAATATCGTAACCAAATTCGTCACGAAGTTTTGTTCCACCCCAAATTTTATCATGCATTTGTGCTTTTAAAAATAATGGTTCTGCCATAAAAAATTTCCTTTCTTCAAGCAAATCTGCTTGTCTACCACGAAGAAACCCAAAGTTCTTTTGGGTTTCTCAGCTAAATATTCTTAACATCCAACAATGAATATCCGCGTACATCATAACGATTTCGTGTGCGTGAATACTCAATTGGTCTACCATTTTCCAAATAAACAACTTGCTCCACTTGCAAAATAGGATCATCATCCCGACAAGCTAAATGGTCTTTATCGTATTGATCAGGTTTTTCAGCAGTGATATGACGATAAGATCCAGCAAATTTAAGATGCAAAGTGTTCCAAAGATAATCATAAACCGATGCCAACAAAATGCTATCATCCAATCCAGGAACCAAATCACACGCCATATAAGTATGCTCCAGAGCATATGGCTTACCATCTAGCAAACGTAGACGAATAATTTTGTAAACTGGTGCTGATTGTTCGACCTGAAGACGTTCAGCAATCTCCACATCAGGAAATTCAACGGTAAATTCAATGATTTTGCTCGTTAATTTGCGAGAATCATCCTTCATGTCATGGCTTAAGCCATTGTAGTTGTTCAATCGAAATCTCGAATCCTCTTTATCCCAAAACGATGAGTTTAAAACCTTCGTTCCATTACCTTGTTTTGAAAGGACCAAACCTTCAATGGTTAACATCTCAATAGCTTTTTTGATAGTCATTCGACTTACCCCAAATTCTTTTGCCAAGTCAGATTGAATCGGCAGCATCGAATCAATTGGGTAAGTTCCGTCTGAAATCCTTGTTCGAATAATCCCTGCAATCTCTTCATATTTTGACATAGATCGCTCCTATTCCACTTGTATAGACTAATTTTTAAAACTTATAGTCTTATTATAGCGCAGAATCAGGTTGTTTGTCCAGCATATGCAAGAATGGTAGCCAGATAAATCCGACAATCAAGCAGTCAATAATTTGAAGAAGACCGCCAGCAAGTGAGTTTGTCGCAATCATACCACTAAAGAAGACTGGCACAGTCCAAGGAACAGATACTCCTGTTGGTGCAGGAACAAGGCCAATTGCCATTACGAAGTAGTTAAGAGCTGTAACGATGATTGGTGAAATCACCCAAGGAATAAGAATTGTAGCATTCAAAACGATTGGCAAACCAAAGATAACAGGTTCATTAACGTTAAAGATACCAGCACCAAGTGCCAAACGACCAACGTCACGGTATTGTTTTTTCTTCATGATAAATGCCATGATGATAACAACCACAAGAGTCATCCCTGTACCACCAAGACCAACAGTGAATGTTTCTATGAATGGTTTTGAAATAATGTGAGGAATGTGTTCACCTGCTTTGTAAGCATCCAAGTTATCATACATCAAAGTGTTCCAAATTGGGTCCATAACAGAGTTAACAAGAATTTGTCCGTGAAGACCAAAGAACCACAAGAATTGGATAAAGAAGATGGCAATCAGTGTTGCCCAAATACTACTACCAAGACCAACCAAAGGCATTTGGATAACATTATAAATCACATCGTGAAGGTTTGTATTGAAAGCACCTGTTACGATTGCATTAAGCGCTGTGAAAATTGATAATGTCAAAACTGCTGGAATCAAAGCAGCAAATGATTTTGCAACTGCAGGTGGCACACTGTCAGGCATTTTAATTTGCCAACCTTTTTTGCTGACACGACAGTAAATTTCAGTCGCAATAAATGACACAATCATTCCTAGGAACATTCCTTTTGCCCCTAAGCGATCTAGGCTAAGAACGTTAGATACTTCTTGACCTTTATCTGTCAAAGTGTAAAACGGTGTTAAAAGAAGGAAACTTGCAAATGCAATTGCTCCACCAAAAATACCATCTTCATCATATGATTTAGATAGGTAGTAACCAATCCCCCAGGTTACAAAGACGGTCATAATCGACATTGTCGCATTTTGTGCATTACCAAACAGAGTTGATAAAAGCGCTTTCGTACCATCGTTTAAAAAAGGAAGGTTAGAAATAACGACAACAATTGACCCAAACATGGTCAACGGGAAGGCAAGCATGAAGGCATCACGTAAAATCGACAAGTAGCGATTGGAAGCCAATTTGTTTGCCAAAGGCAAAAGTTTGTCACTGATAGCATCTAGAAACTTGTTCATAAACACTCCTCTTTCCATTAAGTTTGTTTTTACATTATCATTATAACTTATTTTTTGTAAAAGTCTAGTCTTTTTATATAAAAATATTGTCTTTTGCTTTAAAAAGTGTATAATTGTACTTGTAAAAACAAAAAAATATATATTTTTAAGGAGAATCTTATGGTAACTTACACATTTCCAGAAGACTTCTGGTGGGGAGCAGCGACATCTGGTCCTCAAAGTGAGGGGCGTTTCCATAAAAAACATGCTAACATGTTTGACTACTGGTACGAAATCGAACCCGAGGCTTTTTATAACCAAGTTGGTCCAGACACAGCATCAAACTTCTATAATAGTTACAAAGAAGATATTGCTTTGATGAAGAAAATCGGTCTCAACAGCGTTCGTACTTCTATTCAATGGACACGCCTGATTGATGACCTCGAAAAAAATACAGTTAATCAAGATGCAGTAGACTTCTATAATAATGTTATCGACTGTTTCATTGAAAATGGCATTCGTCCAATTATGAACCTTCACCATTTTGATTTACCTGTCGAACTTTATCACAAATATGGTGGTTGGGAATCGCGTCACGTGGTTGACCTTTATGTTGGTTTTGCTGAGCAAGCTTTCAAAGCTTTCGGTGACCGCGTCAAAGATTGGACAACTCACAATGAACCAATGGTTGTTGTCGACGGCGAATACCTTTACCAATTTCACTATCCAAAATTAGTTGATGGTAAAAAAGCTGTTCAAGTTGCCTACAACTTAAACATCGCTTCAGCAAAAGCTATTGCTAAATTCAGAGAACTTGGTTTAGACAAAGACGGTGGCCGCATTGGTACAGTTTTAAACTTAACACCAACTTATGCTGCTTCTGATTCTAAAGAAGACCAAGCTGCTGCACACTTTGCTGAACTTTGGAATAACAAAATGTTCCTTGAACCAGCAATCAATGGGCATTTCCCAGAAGAACTTGAAGAAGTTCTCAAAAAAGATGGCGTAATCTGGCAAACAGAACCTGAAGATGCTCAAATTTTTAAAGAAAATACCATTGATTTCTTAGGTGTTAACTTCTATCACCCAAATCGTGTGAAAGCACCAGACATCGCACCAAATTCTGTCGGTGCTTGGATGCCAAATCGTTACTATGACGAATACAACATGCCAGGTCGTCGCATGAACATCGACAAAGGTTGGGAAATCTACCCAGAAGCCATTTACGACATCGCCATTAACATTCGTGACAACTATAAAAATATCCCTTGGTTCGTCTCAGAAAATGGTATGGGTGTTTCTCGCGAAGAACGCTTCATGGATGAAAATGGAAAAATCCAAGATGATTACCGCATCGACTTCATCAAAGAACACTTGGCTTGCCTTCACCGTGGTATTCAAGAAGGTTCAAACTGCTTTGGCTATCACCTTTGGACACCAATCGATTGCTGGTCTTGGATGAATGCTTACCGTAACCGCTACGGTTTCATCTCAAATAATATCCACACTCAAATCAAAACTATTAAAAAATCTGGTGAATGGTTCAAACAAGTATCCATCGATAACGGATTTGAAGACTAATTCACTACCTTAATCCCAGTAGAATTCAACAATTCCTAGCTCTACTTACTCCTCAAAGAAGAGCTTTCCTCACAAATCCTTTTATTAATTTCACAAAAACACCTTATCAGATAACGATAAGGTGTTATTTAATGCAGTCCATTAAAAAACACCATCAAAGATGGTGTTTACTTAAGCGTTGATTTTTTTGTACATGTGCATCATTTCGATGGCAACTTCTTTAAGTGTCATTGTTGTCATCAAGTGATCTTGTGCGTGCACCATAATGATTTCAATTTTAATTTCGGTACCACTTGCATATTTCTGTAGCAAATCTGTCTGAGCATGATGAGCCTGTAAAAGTTCCTCATCAGCTGCAGCTAATTTTTCTTCAGCTTCTTGAAATGCTCCATTTTTCATAGCATCCAGAGCTTCGTGAACAGAGGTGCGGGCTGTGCCGCTGTGCAAAATAATTTCAAAGGCAGCAAGTTGTAATTCTTCTTCAGTCATATCTAGCAGCACCTCATTAAATATTTTCCAAAATCAAATTAGCCATTTTCTCAACACCCATTGGGATTGGAACGTAAGCTTGTGGTGGAACTTTGACAACAGGTCGCCCTGATTTTTCACCCGCTGCCGCAAATTGGTTGTAATACATTGTAGCTTGTGGACTAACAAGGTACAAATCATAAGTAGCATCAGTAATCACACGTTCCCCTTCGTTTGAACTGATTGCTTCAACAGTAATGTCTTTTCCTTGTGTTTTAAAATAATCTGTTGTTTTTTGTGCCATAAGTGATGATGACATTCCGGCAACACAGATAATTAATGCTTTTGCCATGGTTATTCTCCCCTTTTAAATAATAGACTTAGTAACTGTAAATGATTGCGCTACCAACATCTTTAATAAAAGTATATCACAGTTATTTTAATAAGTCTAGTCTTTTAAAATAAAAGAGTAAACTTTTATGCGTTTTCGCAAAACAGCACTACTCCTATTTTTAAATCTAATTGCTTGTCTATCCATTTCTAATATGATAAATTGGCTAAAAGTAAAACAATCATGAGGAATTTTATGACAGAAAATACATTAACCATTGCTTATATCAGCCTAAGTGGCAACACTCAAAGTTTTGTTAAACGCTTGGGAGAATACTTAAAAGAACATTACCAACTTGAAAGCAAAACTATCAATATCAAAGAACTCAAGCACGAGACCTTTCCAGTCACATCACCTTTTATCGCAGTTTTACCGACTTATCTCAAAGGGGGAAACGGGGTTGACTCAGGTGATGTTGAGATTTTGACAAATCCTTTGGGAGATTTTATCGCAGCGCACGACAACTACAAACACTGCTTTGGTATCATCGGCTCTGGCAACCGCAACTTTAACGAGCAGTATTGCCTGACAGCTAAACAGTACGCTAAGCGCTTTGGCTTCCCAATGCTTGGTGATTTTGAACTTCGAGGCACAAGTGCTGATATTGAACGTTTAGCAGAGATTATTGTCAATAATTTCCATATTTTCACAGCAGGCTAAGTAATTTTTAAAGCCTTTTCAGAAACAAAGTTGCAAATAAATGTTATAATGACATTAAAGAGTCGGAAACTTCCGACCAATGACTAGATTTTATTGGAGAAACCATGAAAACAACAGTTGATTACATTACAAAACTTGCAAATATTCCTTCACCTACTGGCTACACAAGCCACATTATGAATTATCTGATTGCTGAACTTGAAAGCTTTGGTTATGCGCCTGTTCGCACAAATAAAGGTGGCGTTATGGTCACTGTCCCTGGTAAAAATGACAGTAAACATCGTGTTGTAACAGCTCACCTTGACACACTTGGAGCAATGGTACGTGCGGTTAAACCAGATGGTCGTCTTAAGATGGACCTTATCGGTGGCTTTGTCTACAATGCCATTGAAGGTGAAAACTGTACTATTCATGTCGCTAAAAATGGTAAAAAAATCAGCGGTACTATCCTCATGCACCAAACATCTGTTCACGTCTACAAAGATGCTGGAACTGCTGAACGCAACCAAGCTAACATGGAAGTTCGTCTTGATGAAAAAGTAACAAACGAAAAAGAAACACGCGCACTTGGCATCGAAGTTGGAGATTTCATCTCATTTGACCCACGCGTGGTTGTTACCGAATCTGGTTTCATCAAGTCACGTCACTTAGATGACAAAGTATCTGCTGCTATTTTGATTGAATTGCTCAAAGAATACAAGGCACAAAATATCACTTTGCCATACACAACTCACTTCTACTTCTCAGCATTTGAAGAGCTTGGGCACGGTGCTAACTCAAGTATTCCTGTTCAAACTGTCGAATACCTTTCTGTTGATATGGGAGCTATGGGTGATGACCAACAAACTGATGAATACAGCGTATCAATCTGCGTCAAAGACGGTTCAGGTCCATACAACTTCGAACTTCGCCAACACCTTGTAGCCTTGGCAGATGAAAATAAAATCCCATACAAATTGGACATTTATCCTTACTACGGTAGCGACGCCTCAGCTGCGCTTCGTGCTGGTGCCGAAGTTAAACATGCCCTATTTGGAGCTGGTATCGAATCAAGCCACTCATATGAACGCACACACATCGACTCTGTTCAAGCAACAGAACGCCTCGTTGACGCTTACCTCAAAAGCCCAATTGTAGAATAAATAAATTGAATAACTCAAAAAAGAGTGGACTTATGTCCGCTCTTTTTTACTCTGACATCACTCGAAGTTCGTAACCTTTATAATCATTTTCATCTAAGATGATTTCTTCGTTCTTGTATCGCTCACTCACAATTCTCAAAGCTTCATTTTTATTTGCTGCTTCAACTTCCACAACCTTTTGAAGTACTTCTTCAATCTCAATGCTAAATTTTTTCATGGCGTCCTCCGTAAATAATTGTTTGAGTGTTAATGTTGCGATCCATTATACCACACCGTAATGCAAATTAATCAAAATCGCCCCTGAAATCAGGAGCGATTTAGAAAATAAACTAGTCTGTTTTTAACTTAATAAATTTCAAATTGTTATTAACACTCTTCAACTTTGAAATTAAATGCGAACGAAGTGAGCATTAAACGATACTTACCGCCGTGGTGAATGTGGCTAAAGCATCAATGAATAAGCCACCCGGAAGTTTTGAGACTATCGGCTCAAAACTTAGGCATGGAATTCCGTAGGAAGTCGCTGCCGACGGCACCTCCTAAGGTAAGTATCAAAAAAAACACTTTTATTTACCCAAAATCGCCCCTGAAATCAGGAGCGATTTTTTTACAAAAACAAACAAATAATTAGGAGGTAAGGTTAGTTAGTAGTTAAGTTCGACAGCTAAACCAAAGTGGTCGCTGACAATTGGAGATTCACCGCCATCAAAGACAACTTTTGATGACTGAATGTCAATATCTTTGCTTGTGAAGACGTGGTCTACTTTAAGGGATTGTTTGTTGCCTTCCCAACCATCAATATCTTCAATAATCGTGTGGTCACCTTGGATGACTTTTGCTACTTTGTGACTGTCCTGCAAATCAAGCGGACTCTTTAAAATCATCTCATAACCAGCAGTATCCGTAGGATTGTTAAAATCACCCATAAGCACTAGTGGTTTTGGATAATCACTTAGAGCTTTTTCAAGTTTTGCCCATTCACTTTCAAAGCCCTTGCCATACCAAGACATGTGAAGACTGACCACAGTGATTGTTTTACCATCAACTTCAGTCTCAGCTGCCAAGACACGTCTCGTATGAAAATCATGTTCATCATCCACTTCAGAAACTAAAATATCTTGAACCTTGATTGGTTTTTTCGATAAAATCACAACACCTTCATTGTACTTATCATATCCGATATGATTGTAAGCCCAAGACCAATAATAATGTCTACCTTGACTCTTAAGGTAATTTACTAGTTGCAAAGCATAGTTATCACGGTGCAAAGCTGGACTACAAGGGAGCTTTTCATACCCTTCAGCTTCTTTCGTTTCTAGTCCTCGGATGTCTTGATTAATTTCTTGAAGGCAAATGACGTCATAATCTTCACTATAAATCGTTTCTGCCAAATCAAATAATTTTTTCAACGCATTGGCTTCTAACCAAGAATGCGTATTAAGTGTTAAAAATTTTGCCATGTTTTTCCCCTCAAGTCAAAGGAGAGTCCGAGATTCCTACCTCGGACTCCCTTCTATTTAGTTTTAACCTAAATCTCTATATCACTAATAATATAAGCTTAAAGTTCTACTTTTGCAACAGCTGTTTTCGCAGAAACTTTTCCTGTTTGTGTTAAATTGACTGCTTTGATTTCTGCTGTATTTGTGAAGGCAACAATAGTTGTTGTTTCACGTCCTGCTGATTGGATAGCTGCCAAGTCAGCTACCACCAATAGGTCACCTGCTGCTACACGTTGACCTTCTGTTACTTTAACAGAGAATGGCACACCGTTAAGAGCAACAGTATCAAGACCAATGTGAACAAGAACTTCAAGACCATTGTCTGTCAACAAACCAAAGGCGTGTTTTGTTGGGAAGACACTTGTTACAATACCAGAAACTGGAGCGTAGATATTTCCGTTTTCTGGTTCTACCGCAAATCCATCTCCCATCATTTTAGCTGAGAAGACAGGATCTTTCACTTCTGTGATTGCTTTTACGTCACCGTCAGCAACTGAAAGAACTTCTTCAGTCACACCTTTATATGTAACTTTAGTGACATCATTTCCTTCAACTGCTGCCAAATCAACTGTTGGGATGTCAGCACCTGAATCAAGAAGGTCTTGAATATCAGATTTCAAAATATCTGCTTTTGGTCCATAAACAGCTTGTACACCTGAGCCTTTAATGATAAGACCCATAGCACCTGCTTTTTTCCAAGTTTCTTCATCACCAACTCGTGCGACATCTTTGACTGTTACACGAAGTCGTGTCATACAAGCATCAACATCTTCAATGTTATCGCGTCCACCAAGGAGATTAATGATTTGAACGATTTGAGAATTAGCAGATACTGTCGCACCAGTTGTTGATGCAGCAGCGTCATCATCCATGTCGTCATAGTTGCCGTTACGACCTGGAGTAGCAAAGTTGAATTTTTTAATCATAAAGTCTGCGATGAAGTACATCACAACACCTGATAAGATACAGCAGATAGCAAAGTTAATTAAATCTCCACCAAGACCTGCTTTAAGCGCCATTGGTGTACGTGTCAAAAGTTCGATATTACCAAATGAATGGAGACGAAGGTTAACTAAATCAGCAAGAGCAAATGTCACCCCTTGTACAACTGCATATACAACATAAAGTGGCATTGCAACAAACATAAACATGTATTCGATTGGTTCAGTAACACCTGTCAAGAATGTAGCTGCTGCTGTTGAAACAAACATAGCAGTGTATTTTTTCTTCTTGTCAGAGTCAACATTGCGGTACATTGCAAGGCTAAGTCCCATAAGAGTACCTGTTGCACCAATCATTTGTCCAACTTTAAAACGAGCTGGAGTTACTGTAGTTAAAAGATCTTGATAAGCTGAAGCATTTGAACCTTTAAGATTGATAAGGTCAGTTACCCAAGCTAACCAAAGAGGGTCTTGACCAAAGACTTCTGTACCTTTTTGAGCACCAGTCAAAATTTCATAAGTACCACCAAGTGAAGTGTAGTTCATTGGGATAGTAATCATGTGGTGAAGACCAAATGGAAGAAGCAAACGTTCCAAAGTACCATACAAGAATGGAGCTAAAAATGGAGCAGAATCTTGTGATGATGCAATCCACATACCAAATCCGTTAATTCCTGATTGGATGATTGGCCAAATAAGTGCCATAAACAAACCAACAAGAACTGAACGATAGATAACAACAAATGGTACGAAACGTTTTCCGTTAAAGAATGAAAGAACATCAGGCAATTTACGGTAGTTGTAATATTTGTTGTAAGCTGTTGCCCCAACAAAACCTGAGATGATACCAACAAAGACACCCATGTTAAGTGCTGGTTGACCAAGTACGTTAACAAAGTAATCTGCTACAAGCATTTTACCGCCAAGAACGTTGTGGACAACACTTTTACCGTCAGCAATCATATCTAGTGAAATGCCGTAAATGTGACCTGTAATCAAGTTGATGAGGATAAATGCGATACCAGCGGCAAACGCACCACCTGCACGTTCTTTAGCCCAGCTACCACCAATAGCAAGAGCAAAGAGAATGTGAAGGTTATTGATAATTCCCCAACCAATTTGTGCAATAACATTACCAACTGTAGCAAGAATAGCTGAGTCTGCATTGATTAGCGGTAGGGAGTTACCGATACTAACCATCAAACCGGCTGCCGGCATAACGGCAATAACAACCATCAAGCATTTACCGAATTTTTGCCAAAATTCGAAGCTGGTCAATTTTTTAAATGCCTTCTTCATGAAACGACTCCTTAAACTCTATGAAACCAATTGCTTTATTAAAAAATGCAAATTTTGCCCGATATTTAAACATTCCAATCATAAAGCGACTGATTTCAAAAATAATTTTACGCAAACGTTTGCGTTGCTTTGATGATTTTATTATAGCACGTATTTTTATTTTGTAAAGCGTTTTCGAAAAAATTTTAAAAATAAAAAAGCAAAGGACTGTTCGCAAATGGAAAAAATCCTCCACTTCTTTCGTGTATTAACTATTATTTGTCGATTCTCGCTCAATGATTTTATGCGAAATAATCACCTTTTGAAGGCTTTCATTTTGTTTTTTATCTAACAAAAGCTGCGCTGCCTTTTCGCCTAACTGATATGGAAAAATATCAACCGATGTCAAAGCTGGATTTGCAATCGCTGTAATCAAGGAATTATTAAAGCTGATGATGCCATATTTCTTGAGTGACTGACTATTTTTAAACAGACGCTGCAAACGAATCGCCATAATATCATCGCAAGCAACAAACCCTTGTGTTTTCGGATGCTCAGCCAAAAAGCTTTGTAATTTCAAAACATTGTCATCCTCATTCACCCTTGAAAAATGCAAAGAAAGTGCTTCTTTGTCACAGCTTTGCATATAAGCACTGTAGCCTTGATAACGCTCTGTCTGTACAAGCTCATTCATATCTGTGTAGGCAAAGACCAAATGTTCATAGCCCTTTTCTAGCATAAATGCCGCAGCATCTCTTCCTGCTTGGTAGTTGTCATTATCAACAAATCGAACTGATTTTGGAATTTTATCCTCATAAGAACTTCCGACAACAACACAAGACACATTTTTTTGATTTTTGACAAACTCAAAAACAGAATCATTTTTTCGTGAATAGAGAAAAATAAACTTTCTGATGTTGCCACTGCGAATCAATGCCTGACAATTCTTGCGCAGCTCATCATCTGTACGACCACTTGCCAAATTGACCATGTAGCCATTCTCGCTACAGATGCTAGAAATACCTTGAATAATCTGCATGAAAAACGGGTTATTGCCAAGAGAGTCCTTGCTTTCACGAACTGGCAAGACTATCCCAATTGTATTTGTTGTGCGGTTCACCAAGTTTTGAGCAGAATAATTTGGTGAGTAGTCCAACTCTTCCATTGCTTTTCTCACACGTTCCTTGGTTGCCTCACTAATCATATCGCTATCATGTAAAGCTCTTGATGCTGTTGAGGTTGAGACCCCAGCAAGTTTTGCTACGTCTTTTATCGTTGCCATCTTTTTGTCCTTATTTTGAAATTCTTATCTCTAGGATAAAAATTTTTTAAAGCGCTGTCAATTAAAAAATTACAAAAAGAAGTTGAGACTTTCGTCCCAACTTCCTTTTACAATAATTCTAAAGCATAGCTAACGCTACTAAGAGCATAGAGCGGTGCCGTTTCAGCACGCATGATACGTGGCCCTAAACCGATTTTCAAGCCACCTTTTTCCTCAAATGCCACAATTTCATCTGGTGAAATTCCGCCTTCTGGGCCAAAGATAAAGAGAATTTTCTCACCTGCTTTGACTTGGGAAAGCTCACGCGCTAAAATAGCCGTTTCACCTTCTTTTGCTGACTCTTCATAAGCAATGAAAATCTTATCAAACTGGTCAAGTTCAGCAAGAAAGGCTGCTTTTTTCTCAAAAAGAGTCACACCTGGAATGACATTACGCTTGCTTTGCTCAGCAGCACCAAGAGTAATTTTTGCCAATTTGTCTGCTTTTTTGGCTAGTTTTTTTCCGTCCCATTTGACAACAGACCAACCAGCTGGAAATGCCCAAAGATTTGCCATACCAAGTTCTGTTCCTTTTTGTGCAAGAAATTCTAACTTATCACCTTTTGGAAATCCCGCAGCAATCGTAACTTCAACTGGCATTTCAACATCGCTATCAAGTTCTTTAATGATTTCAAAACGATGCTCAGCACTATCGACAACCTTTGCCAAACGTTTAATGTGGTCATCAAAAACAAGGACAACTTCCTCATCTTCAGTCAGACGCATAACATTAAACATGTGTTTAACCGTGTCTTTATCTGTGATTGTAACGACGTTTTGAGCTTGTCCTGCTACAAAATATTGTTGCATTTATCCTCCAATTACACCTGAAATATCATCTGTCTTTTTGAAAACACAAGCATTCCATTCGCCTTGAACCATGTGAGTTTCAAGGAAGAATCCCGCATCTTCAGCAGACTTGCGAACCATTTCCCATTTGTCAGAAATGATACCTGACATGATAAGGTAACCTTCGTCTTTCACAAGACGGTAAGCATCTTCAGTCATATTTACCAAAATATCAGCAAGAATATTTGCCACGATAACATCAGCTTTGATGTCCACACCTTGCAAAAGATTACCTGTAGCCACGTGAATATTTTCAGTGTTAGCATTCAAGTCAATATTTTCTTGTGCCACGCGCACGGCTACTTCATCAAGGTCATAAGCATAAATATCTTTTGCACCAAGAAGTGAGCTTGCGATTGAAAGCACACCTGAACCAGTACCAACGTCAATCACTGTTTCACCACCACGAAGCACTTGTTCAAGTGCAAAAAGACTCATTTTTGTTGTTGGGTGAGTTCCTGTACCAAATGCCATACCAGGGTCAAGACGAATAGTCTTTTCACCTTCGCTAGCGTCATAATCTGTCCAACTTGGCACGATTGTCAAATCATGGCTGATACGAGTTGGTTCATAATATTTTTTCCAATTTTCAGCCCAATCTTGCTCTGCTAACTCTTGAGTTGCGTAGTGAACATCACCAGCGTCAACGCCAAAATCAGTCAATTCAGCTAGACGTTTAGCTGCTTCTTTTTCAACAGCCTCAATATCAATATTTTCTGGGTAGTAAGCTGTGATTTTTACAGTTTCTACTTGTTTGATTTCTGGGAAAACTTCGCCGTATTTTCCGACGTGTCCAAGGTAATCAGCACTATCATCGATAGCCACACCTTGACTTCCCAATTCAATTAAAATATTTGACGCAGCTTCTTCTGCATCACGCAAGACCTCAACAGTCAACTCTTGCCACTTGTTCATAATTAAGATACCAAGCCCGTAAAACACAAAGCCAAAATAGGAAAATCACCGACGGCGCTTGCGTCTAGGAGACTTTTATCTTTTTGGCACAGTGTTTCGGGCGGGTTCAGTTTGAAATTACCTAAACCCTTTTTCCTTTCTATTCAATCTAGAATCTACACTTCCTAGTATCTAGGATAAGCAAAGAATTCTGTTTCTTTCAAATCTGCTTTGCCTTTTTCAAAGTTTTCAGCATCCCATTCAAGGGCGAAGTCTGTAGCATTTTCATCTGCCAAGAAATCCATCAAATCATCAAGTCCATTTGTTGCCACATCGTTCAATGTTTCAGCAAAATAAGCTAAGAATTCGCGTGAAAATCCTTTTTTGGCATCAAAAGGAATTGTCACCAAATACTCATCTTCATCAACTTTTGATTTTGCTTGGTTGTAAAATAGCACGTAATCCTCAAAAACAATATCTTCGCTGCTAACTTCACCTTGGTCATCCACTGTTTCAACAGCAGATTGATTCTGCGCTTCCAAAATAAAAGTCACTTCCACTGCATGATTTTTCTTATTCCAATCAATGGCATAGTCAAACGTGAAGTGCTTGTCCATTTCTTCTTCTAATACTGATAAAAAGCCAAATTTAGCCATTAAAAATTTCTTCCAATCTTCTTTTGTGTTACAATTATTTTAACATAACTTAAGGGGAAATGACATGCAAATACGACCAATGAAATTAGAAGACATCGACCAAGTTGTCGCTCTTCAAAATAGTACTTGGAATAATTTCAGTACACCATCAAAATTACCCGATGCCAGTAGACAAAAGATTATTCGAGATTTTCACAATCAATCACACTATCTCGTCGCTGAAGAAGATGGGAAAATTTTAGGTGTTCTTGATTACCACTCTTATTACCCTTTTCCTAGTGCACGTCATGTGGTAACTTTTGTTGTTGCTGTAGATAAAAATAATCGCGGTCAAGGTGTCGGGCATTCCCTTATTCGAGTCTTTTTTGCTATGGCTAAAGCCGATAATTACAAAAAAGTCGTCATCCATATTCTCTCATCAAATAAAAATGTCTGTGCATTCTATGAAAATTTAGGATTTACTCTAGAAGCAACCCTAAAAAATAATTTCTACAAAGACGGTAAATACCTTGACGATCTCATCTATAGCTACTATCTGGAGGACATAAATGCCAAATAATCTCGCTTTACGGATGCGTCCCAAAAATATTGACCAAGTCATTGGGCAAAAGCATCTGGTAGGCGAAGGAAAAATCATTCGCCGCATGGTCGAAGCCAATATGCTATCGTCCATGATTCTCTACGGTCCTCCCGGTATCGGGAAGACCTCAATCGCTAGCGCTATCGCAGGAGCAACCAAGTACGCCTTTCGTACCTTTAACGCCACAACCGATAGCAAAAAGCGCCTGCAAGAAATCGCCGAAGAAGCAAAATTCTCTGGCGGACTGGTTTTACTGCTCGATGAAATCCATCGTCTCGATAAAACCAAACAAGATTTTCTGCTACCATTGCTTGAAAACGGCAATATCATCATGATTGGAGCGACAACTGAAAATCCATTTTTCTCAGTCACTCCTGCCATTCGTTCCCGCGTTCAAATTTTTGAACTTGAGCCACTCTCAACTGACGACATTAAGTCAGCTTTACAGACAGCTCTTTCTGACAAAGAACGTGGATTTGACTTTGATGTCGACATCGATGCAGATGCCATTGATTTTATCGCGACAGCAACCAATGGTGACCTTCGTTCTGCCTTTAATTCACTTGACTTAGCCGTCATGTCTACAAAAGCTGATGAAAATGGGCTTCGCCACATCACGCTTGATACCGTTGAAAATAGCTTGCAGCGCAGCTATATTACCATGGATAAAGACGGAGACGGGCATTATGATGTGCTTTCAGCTCTTCAAAAATCTATTCGAGGTTCTGATGTCAATGCCAGCCTACACTACGCGGCACGCTTGATTGAAGCTGGTGATTTGCCAAGTCTTGCCAGAAGACTAACAGTCATTGCTTATGAAGACATCGGGCTTGCAAACCCTGATGCGCAGATTCATACCGTCACTGCCCTTGAGGCTGCTCAAAAAATTGGCTTTCCAGAAGCCCGTATCTTGATTGCTAACGTCGTGATTGACCTCGCACTCTCACCAAAATCAAATTCAGCCTACGAAGCTATTGATAAAGCAATCGCTGATTTGCATCAAAATGGAACCCTTCCTATTCCACGCCATCTTCGTGACGGACACTACGCCGGCAGCAAAGAATTAGGCAACGCCCAAGGCTACAAATACCCTCACAGCTACCCAGAAAAATGGGTGAAACAACAGTATCTCCCAGATAAGCTGGTCGGAAAAAACTATTTTGATGCCAACCAAACCGGTAAATACGAACGTGCCCTTGGTGCCAATAAAGACCGAATCGATCATTTATCAAAATAACTTTTTGCAACCTTTTCTGATTTTTTTCAAAAAACGCTTTCTAAAAATTGGGCTTTACCCCTTGAAATATTTTTTTAAAGTGGTATCATAATGACATAGGTTAATTGCTGTGGCATACGAATTCACATCAATGTGTTGACCGACTAAATATTTGTATTTCGGGAAACAGTAGTCTTTCTCCAGTATGCAAGCCGTCACACGCGGAAGCGACTAAGGAGAAGCGAGTTGCCCACCTGCTTTTACATTCGCGGGTTCAATACAAATCGTGGATCACGGTGCCAATACAGCTTCTCATCCTTCCTTAGCTCAGTTGGTAGAGCAGTGGACTCTTAATCCATGGGTCATAGGTTCGAGCCCTATAGGGAGGATTTTTCCCACATCCCACAAGTCTTGCTTTGCAAGGCTTTTTTGTTTATTCTCATAAATTCACTCAATAATTTTTCTTTCAAGTTAGTTTGATAACCGGGTGTTTCCCACTTAAGCTCAATAAAAAGCGCTATTTTCATAGCGCTCAAGAAGTGAGAAAAGAAATTGGGAAAACTGTAAGAAAACATTCATCTTCTTTACTAATTTGAATTCCCAACTAAAGATGGTTTTTGTATTTTGTCACTCGTCAAAATACAAAAATTTCTCTCCAAGGTTAAGATAGGGTGCTTTAGTATTTATAACTTGTGTCGTCTAATTAGCATGGTTAGCAATAGGAGTTATATTGACTTAACCTTGGATTGATTTTATTTTATCACAACTTCTTTTTATCGATAGCTCTGAACACTTTTTAAATATTGTCACAGTGACAAGTGGCATTCATCCAATTTACGATTTACAAAAAAAACGCTATTTTCATAGCGTTTAAAAGATCAGGAAATAAGAATAAAGAAGATGATTAGGAAAAATTCTCCTACTTTACTCCCATTAATAACTATTTTACCAAAAAAAGAATAGTTGAAATATGCTCTGCAGTGTATGCTAGAACATTATGAGAAAAAGTTCTATAAATTCCTAAACTCTTGAAAAAACTCAACAAAAACGGCACTCCCTCAAGTGCCGTTGGAGTTTTAAACAAAGATGTTGTTTAGGATGATTTAATTCTATCATAATTCATTATGATATCAATAGTTTACAGCCACCTAAATATTGTCACAGTGACAAATAAATAGGCTACTTATGACTAGTTTTTCTGATATGACAATATTTATAGGACATCTCATAAGAAAAAGGCACTGAAATAGTGCCTTGTCATTTTTATTCTTTTACTTCCATACGTTTTTTAGTGACTAAAAATACAACGGATACCAGAACTAAAATTGTTCCAACACTGTATAGAATAGTTGTTCCCACGCCACCTGTTGAAGGAAGGAGTGAACCTTTACGGCTGATGATTTCAGCAGTCAATGACCCTTCTGGAAGATTTGATTCGAAGTTTACATCGCCTGAACCCTCAAGTTTGGTAGGATCTAGATTTTCATTATAATCCGTCACAATTTTGAAATCGATTGGTTTAATAGTGTTGTAACCATCTGGTGTCACTGTTTCTACAAGGGTATATTCCCCGGCATCAAGCCCTTCAAACACAAAACGTTCATTTTCGTCAATAGTTTTTCTTCTAACTTCTACTTTTTTAGTGCTGTCACCTTCTTTTACTACCTTGTAAAGAGTGAATTCAGCACCTTTTAGAGTCTCTTTGTTTTTGTCAATTTCTTCAAAGACCGCTTCGTAAGTGTAGACCTTGACAATAGATTCTGGGGTTTTACCTGTGCTTGCTCCAACTCCTGTGTTGTTTGGGTTATTTGAATAAATCAATTCAACATTACTTGGGTTACCTGATGAACCGTGAACAGCTTTATCATTGAGTTTAGCGGTATATTCGACAATAATTTTTGATGAAGCTAAGATACCGTCAAGAGATTTTAAATTATCGATTTTGAAGTTTAAGTTATCAAGGGTAAAGAATTTTGTTACTTTAGTTTTTGTGTCACCAGTAACAAGAAAAACTTCAGCGTCTTTGTTAAATGTAAGTCCAGATGGTAAGTTGTCCACAAGATTAAAATAATAAGTCTCGTAATCATCAAAGTTTTCTGGCAATGTCGCAGTCAACTGGAAAGGAACATCATCCAATCTGTCATAGTCCGCAAAATCTTGCCAGTCACTAACAGTACCAGTTGTGTCGTTAGTTTCTTTAACTTTTTTTGTGACACTTGGAATAGACGTTTTTGGTGTTACCTCTACATTTTTTAATACTTCTAAAATATAATTAGTATAAGCTTCGTTGCTGCCGACTGTTTTATTTTGAACAAGATAATATCCTGCCTCGTGTCCAGTCAAGCCAGTCGCATTTTGAAGATAGTGACCTGCTGCCTTGGCAAAGTCTTTTGCAGCTTGTGCATCCGCACCAGCAGAACCGAGTTTTTCAGCTACTTCTGCTGCAGAAGTCACACCATATTTTTCTTGTAGTGCTGCTTTACCAGCATCCGTAATACCATTTCCCCACTCAATATTTGAAAGGGTTGTCTCATCTGATGATAAATCACCTGTAAAAATTTGGTAAGCTTCATAAGTTCCTGCACCACCATCTTTAACAGTAATATCATACGCCATCGCTTTCCCACCAACCAAAATGAGAAGAGCCGCTACCAAAGTAGCTAGAAACAGTTTAAACTTTTTCATAATAAATCCTTTTTTCTTAAGATAGTAACTATGAGAACTATCTTTTTATAATCATAATTTTCTCTATAAAAAACAAGGCTCCTCCACAACACCTTGTTTCCCATAGAATGATAGGTCTAAAAAAATTAGACAAATTTTCAGACTACAGGATACTATTTTAACACAAAAGTAGCATTAAAAGAACCAAAACGCTTAGATTTTTTTGAAAATTTAATAGTTGGAAAATACTGCTAAAAACAACAAGGATTTCTTGGTAAGATTGATTTGTAAAAAAGAAAAAGCACCCAGTCGGGTGCTATTTTAGTTAAATAATCGGTCTAGCCAAGTTATGAACAGATTTTTCCACTGTTTGAGTATGATTTCGTCATTAAGACCGTGACCTCCTTGTGGAAAAAGGTGCAACTCAACAGGAATATCTTTTTCTTTGGCTATTTTTGTCAGTGTCAAAAGATGTGTCGAATCAACGATGGCATCATCCATGGCAGCGCACAAAAATAGTGGCGCATCTCCTTTTTGGACTCGACTAAAGATGTCATATTCTTTTGCAAATTGATCACGTTTTTCTGGGTTGTCATAAGTATCTCTGCCAGCTAAAATGGCAATAATCTTGTCATTGACTAGGGAAATCGCTGGGTAGACACCTGCAAGTCCTGCCACTGTAGCATCGACCTTATCAACCTCATCTGAAGAATAATCTTCAGGCATAAGGTTGCGATTTCTTAGCCAGTAATAACTTTCGAAAGCCAAGTTACCGCCCGCAGAAAATCCAATCAAGGCAATCTTTTCTGGGTCAATACCATAATCACTCGCATGATATCGCACATAACGTATCGCTCGCTGACAATCTAAGAACATCAGCGGAGCATAATAAGGATAAGTCCGATACCAAAGGATAAAGGCTGATATGCCAGCTTGATTTAAAGCTTTAGCTGTCGCTTTTTCCTCAGTCATCCCTTTAATTAGATAAGCTCCCCCAGGACAAATAATGACACAGCGTTCACTACCTTCGACAAGGTAGGGAATCAAAAACGGTTCATCTTCATAAGTCATCTTAGCAGGACCGTTTTCAATTTCATGATGGAAAACCGTCGTATCATTACCAGATAAATCTCCCAATTCACTGGTTGATTTATCCCAAATTCCTGGATATTTTTCAGCCAAATCTTGTTCTGTGTATTCCTTGTGGATATCTAAAACGTCGGTCTTGCTTTTTTGTGAATTGCCTGGGATATTTTCTCCCCAAATATACAATTTTTCCACAGTTTTTCCACTCCTTCTGCTCGGATAATTATCCTTTGTGATATTCAAAAGCAATGGTGTAAGTCTTTTCGGCATTGGCTTGAAGAACAATATCACCAAAGCCTTCGTTGTTAATCGCATCTGGCAAGAATTGAGCTTCGAGCGCTACCGCTTCAAATTCTTTTGTCATTTGACCTTTATCACGCGCCGCATAAATACCATCTGGAATACCAACCATACTGTAAGCTACCCAAGCATCACGGTCTGAGTAAAGATTGATAAAATCACCGCTGTCTTCATCTTTTAATTCACCGCATGGTTTATCAAGTGATGGATTAACCAAAAAGGCATCATCAAAACCACCTGTCGCAGCAATAGCATCTCCAAGATTTCGACCAGCTCTAAAATCATAGGCTGTGCCATCTACCTCAATGAATTTTCCTGTCGGCACCAAATCATCACGTGTTTCCAAATAACGGTCAGCGGCCAAAGTAAAGGTATGATGTGCCAAATCTTGGCGTTCACCGAGGTTAAAGTAAACGTGGTTTGTTGGATTAAAGAGGGTCGCTTGACCACCATTTTTACCTGTGTAAGTGATTGTAAAACGATTGTCATTATCCAACGTAAAACGTGCTGTTACCAACATATCGCCAGGGAAACCATCAACACTTTCTTTGGCATTGTAAGTCATGACAACAGTAGCTTTGTCGATATCATTTTCAACTCTTGCTTGCCAAATGTGTTTGTGAAAACCTTTTGGACCACCGTGAAGAGTGTTTCCTTTTTCATTTTGAGGGACTTGCATAGCTTTGCCATCAAGGTAAAATTGACCGTGGTCAATACGTCCTGCTACACGACCGATTGATTGACCAGCACATAATGTATTTTGACCATACTCAGCAGGATCATCAAAACCAATAATGATATTTTTATGACCGCCCTTGCCATCTGGCACTAAAAATTCTTGGAAAGTTGCTCCCAAAGTTAGCAATCCAACTTGAACATCGTTGTCATTAATAATAGAATATTTTTCAACATTTTTACCATCAATAGTTGCAATGATTTCTTGTGTTACTTTCATTTTGTCATCCTCTTTCTTAGGTCTTATCTTTATTTTACTCTTCATAAATTTCTTTGTAAACGTTTACTTGGTTATTTTACCAAGGTTTTACTAAAACATTTGTTTACTAAAAAAGAGAGAACCTTACAGTCCTCTCCTCTATTAATGTTTAGGAATCTCTACCGTTTCATACCATTAATAACAACCGATAATTCCTGCCTAAAGGAGATTATGTTAGACAAGGATTTGTTAAATTCTAAGTTTCAGGTATAGGTATATGTGTTTTAAGTATTAAAGGTGAGTTTCAACTGTCATTAATTCATATGAAAATGATTTTAGAATTTCTAAACATAAGGCAAATTAATACGATGGGCGCTTAAAAGGAGTCCTAATTTTTACTCATCAAAAAATGAAGAAAAACATAATGTCGACACCCATCAAAAAAGCTAAAACTTTTCTAGTCATCACCCCTTTCAAGGATATTTTTATTTAACTTTTTTTAATCTTTATTGAGGTACTCCTAAAGTACACTCGCCCACCCATGCTTTTACTGTGCTTATTCTTTGCTAACAACACCAATTAAACGTTTTTTGTAAATCAGCGCTGCTGGAATCAAGATAATGACGCTACCGCACCATGCTGCTGGATTAGCACAAACCACACCAGTATATCCGACAGTTGCGAGTCCTACAATTGAAACCACAACTCGCATGATTAATTCCATAACCCCTGCAAGTGTCGGTGCAAAACTGCGTCCTAATCCTTGAATGAAGCCTCGTACGATAAAAAGAATAGCCAAAATCCAGTAACACAAACCGTTAATCATATAAGCAATTTTTGCTAAATGATAGACATTTTCAGAAGGATGATTAATAAAAAGTCCGGAGAAGAAACGGTCAAATGTTACCAGAAGTAGGGCGAAGGCGATTGCCCAAATAACAACAATATACAGCGTGTGACGAAGCCCTTCTATTAGGCGTTTAAATTTGTGGGCCCCGTAATTTTGCGCTGTAAAAGTCGACATGGCTTGTGCGAGATTCATCATTGGAAGCATAGCCAATTGGTCGGTTTTAGCAGTAATGCTTTGAGCAGCAATTGCAACTGTTCCCAAATTATTTAAAACAATTTGGAGTGTCAGCGAACCGAGGGCAATAATACTATTTTGAAATGCCATCGGAAATCCTAACCTCGCATGAAGTTTCAAATCAGCAGAGTTCAATCTGTAGTCGCTTCTTTTCAGATGGAAGTACGGAACTTTTCTTTTAATGTAAATAAGTAAAAAAATTACTGAAAAAAGTTGTGCTTCTACTGTTGCAACCCCTGCACCAAAAACTCCCATATGCAAAGCTAAAATATAGAGAAAATCAAGACCGATATTCATCAGACAAGCTAAGACTAAGGCAATCAAAGGTGTCGTTGAATTCCCGACTGCCCGTAATACATTTGATAGATAGTTAAATAGTACTGTAAATACCGCACCGCCAAAAATAGATATTAGAAAGCGCTCACAATATTTTATTAGACTATCTGGCGTTTGCATCAATTCCAGTAACTGTCTTAAAAAGAGCAATGAAAAGATACTCAAAATTAAACTAACGACTATCGTATAGAACAAGCCGTGAACATAACTCCGTTTCAGACCGACATAATCTCTAGCGCCAAAGCGCTGGGCGACAATGATGGAAAAACCACCTGTCAGCCCTTGAGCAAATCCGATAATTAAGAAAGTCAAGCTCCCTGTCGCTCCAATACTTGCAAATGCTGTTTGACCTAGTGTGTGACCAACAATCATAGCATCAGCAAAGTTATAAGCCAGTTGAAAAAAGCTCCCTATAATTAATGGAATCGTAAATAGAATAATAACCTTAATCGGTTTTCCTTGCGTTAAATCCTGCATGTAACACCTCTTAAAAGGACAAAGCTACTTAGATAACTCTCCTTTCGTGCTACCATATCGCTCCTTATTCTGGAATACGAATAGTTGCTACAGACATTGGTGGGATTGTGATTGATAATTGACCATCAACCAATTTTGCACCATCAAAGTCTTTGATAGTAATGTTTTCTGGATGTTCAAAATCATTGTGTTCATCCATTTTATCAGCTGTAATGTAACGTGCTTCTGCGATAGTATCACCAAATTCACCAGCAACATCAAGTGTTTGCGTATCAGTCAATGAATAGTTGCAAAGTGAAATTGAAATCATGCCATCTTTCTTAGAAACGGTGTAAGAAAGTGTATCAGATTCATCGCCATATGATGCCACCACGTCAGCATCTTGGTGAACTTTGTACAAATCAAAGACATGATAACTTGGTGTTTTCACCATTTTATCGCCTTCAGTCAAAATCATTGCTTGCAAGACGTTAACAGTTTGCGCAATATTTGCCATATGAACACGTTCAGCGTGTTTGTGGAAGATGTTCAATGTCAAAGCAGCAACCATGGCATCACGAATTGTATTTTGTTGGTAAAGAAATCCTGGGTTTGTACCTGGTTCGACAGCAAGCCATGAACCCCATTCATCAACAATCAAACCAACACGTTTTTCAGGGTCGTATTTGTCCATGATAGTGCTGTGTTTTGTGATGAGTTCATCCATTTTCTTAGCACTTTTAAGAAGTGACCACCATTGTGATTCTTCAAAACCAAGTGCTGGTCCTTTGTCTTCCCAAGCACCAGTAAGTGCATAGTGGTGCAAGCTAATACCGTCCATAAATGGCGAAGCAATAGACATGACACGGTCCATCCAGTTATAGTCATCAACATTTGGACCACAAGCAATTTTATAGATTTTGTCTTTACCATATTGACGGACAAATGTTTGGTATCGACGGTAAACATCTGCGTAGTAATCTGGGCGCATGTTACCACCACAGCCCCAACTTTCGTTACCAACACCGAAGAACTTTACTTTCCATGGGTCATCATGACCATTTTCACGACGAAGGTTTGCCATTGGAGATTCTCCGTCCATAGTCATGTACTCAATCCATTCTTGCATTTCTTGGACTGTACCACTACCAACGTTACCATTGATATAAGCTTCACAGCCGAGTTGGCGAAGCAATTCAAAATACTCGTGTGTACCAAAGTGGTTATTTTCAGTTACTCCACCCCAGTTAGTGTTAACAATTTTTTTACGGTTTTCTTTTGGACCAATACCATCTTTCCAGTGATATTCATCCGCAAAACAACCACCTGGCCAACGAAGAACTGGGATTTTAATATTTTTTAGAGCTTCGACGACATCAGTACGCATACCGTTGACATTTGGGATTGATGAATCTTCACCGACGTAAATTCCTTCATAAATACAACGCCCTAGGTGTTCAGCAAAATGTCCATAAATATATTTTGAAATTTTAGGTCCTTTTTCTTTTGTTAAGGTAATTTTCATTTTTTCTCCTTATCACGCTAAATTTATTTACCTTGGAATACTTTCCAATCTGCCATGAATTGTTTCAAACCATTGTCAGTTAGGGGGTGTTGTGCCATTTTATCAAACAATGGTGCTGGGACAGTCGCAATGTGTGCACCGCATTTTGCTACACCTTCAACTTGTGCTCGATTACGAATGCTTGCTGCGATGATTTCTGTATCAAAATCAT
Organism: Streptococcus equinus; assembly: GCF_049393735.1. GTDB lineage: Bacteria > Bacillota > Bacilli > Lactobacillales > Streptococcaceae > Streptococcus > Streptococcus equinus_G. Next base: position 182,449 of record NZ_CP185946.1, on the reverse strand, counting down.
AAAAATCAATGATGTCTCGCAAATCTGAAATCAATTCATAAGCATCTGTTCCAATATCTTCAAGACGTCCAACAAATGGGCTAATAAATGTCGCACCAGCTTTGATTGCCATGAGCCCTTGAGACACTGTAAAAATCAGCGTCACATTTGTTTTAATATGTTCTTTAGAAAGGACATTAACAGCTTTCAAACCTTCCATAGTCATTGGAATTTTGACAACAATGTTATCAGCCCATTTCGCAATGTCATGCGCTTGGGTAATCATTTCTTCGGCTGTTGTGCCAGTGACTTCTGCCGAAACAGGGCCATCGACAATCTGACAAATTTCTTTGATGACTGTTTCGAAATCACGTCCCTCACGTGAAATGATTGTTGGATTTGTTGTCACACCATCCACAATACCTAATTCATTTACAGCTTTGATTGCTGCCACATCTGCTGTGTCTAAAAAGAATTTCACTTTTTTCTCCTTACCTTTTCTTATTTCACTGCAACTCGAATCATATTCCAAGATAAACCATCAAGAGTAACTTTAAGTTGGTCACCGTTAACAGCGTATTTATCAGAAGCAACTGGTTTAATGTCATCAGAAGTTAGGCTGTTGACTGCTTTAATGTCGTGACCTGACATGTGAGTAAATTCAAGCACATCACCAAAAGCAAGCCCTAAACTATCTACAGACAAATCCATTTCTTCACGTGAACGGTTGACCGCAAAAATTGTCAATTCTGTTTCATCTTCATTCAAAACTGAAATTGTTTCAAGATATGGTACGTTGTCATAGTTTTCAGTCTTGTAACCATCACATGAAACCAGCGGTGTCATAACAGTACCTTTACCATGTTGTGCAGCTTGCATAAATGGATAGAAAATGGTTTGACGCCATGCTGGGCTTTCATTGTCATTTTCTTCAGTAAAGATTGGAGCAATAACATTAACAAGTTGTGCTAGACAAGCAATCTTGATACGATCAGCGTGCTTCAACAATGTGATTAAAAGTGTTCCAAGTACCAAAACATCTTCAAAATTATAATGATCTTCTAGTTGCGGTGGCGCAATTAACCAAGGTTTGATTTGCTTATCATTTTCATTTGAGTGGTACCAGATATTCCATTCATCAAACGAGAGGTTCATTTGTTTCTTGCTGTGTTTTTTAGCTTTAATAGCATCACAGATAGCAACCACACCTTTGATAAAGTCATCCATATCAAGTGAAGATGCAAGATATTCTTCAAGGTTGTTAGCTGGATTTCCATAATATTGATGAAGTGAAAGGTAATCAACGTAATCATAAGTGTGGTCTAAAACGGTCAATTCCCAATCACCAAAAGTTGGCATATGGCTGGTAGAGCTACCACAAGCAACAAGTTCGATAGAATCATCGACCAATTTCATTGCTTTAGCTGTTTCTGCTGCTGCACGACCATATTCTTCAGCTGTTTTGTGACCAATTTGCCATGGACCATCCATTTCATTTCCGATGCACCATGTTTTGAAACCAAACGGTTCTTTTTGACCGTTCTCGATACGTTTGTCACTCCAATAAGTTCCACCTTCAAAGTTACAATATTCAACTAAATGGCGGGCTTCGTCGATGCCTCTAGTTCCCATATTGACTGCCATATTGACCTCAACACCGACTTCTTTTGCCCATTTTGCAAATTCGTGAATACCGACTTGGTTGGTTTCAATCGCACGCCATGCCAAATCTGTTCGAACAGGACGTTTGTCTTTTGGACCTACACCATCTTCCCAGTTATAACCTGATAAGAAATTTCCACCAGGATAACGCACCAAAGTCACACCAAGTTCTTTAACTAACTCTTTAACATCGTTACGGAAGCCATCTTCATCACTAGAGATGTGATCAGGTTGATAGATTCCTCCGTAAACAGCTCTTCCCATGTGTTCAATAAATGAACCAAAGAGTCTTTTATCAACTTTTGAAATTGTCATATCTTTGACAACTCGTAAAGAAGCTTTCTGCATAATTTTCTCTTTTCTAAGACACCTAATAAACTAGGTCCCAAAACTTTAAATCTTTCTCGCTATAATGCCATAACCTTCAGTTGTCATCCCCGAAAGAACTTGTTCAGTATTTCCATCAACCATTTCTAACCAAGTTTTTACGAGATTTCCTTGCCACTTGAACTCATTGTCACCAGTTTTTTGATAGTCATTCTTTTTAATCGTTTCAGTAGTACTTTCTTGTAAATGACTGTATTTATCAAAACGGATGACCTTCCAATCACCGGCGAGTTCCAAACTTTTCTGTTTACAATCTTCTTCATACAAACAAGGCGACACCACTGGCCAACCATTTGATAGCCAGGTTAATTTTCTAACATTTAGGAAAAATTCATCCGAAAATGCTTTACGTCTGGCATGATGCACCATGAATAATTGATTATCCGAACGTTTGAAAATCGAATTGTGCCCCGGAGCAAGTACCACTTTTTCACCAGAAAATTGATAACTGCCCAGCACTTTCATCCCAATTTCATCAGGATGATGTGTAAAATCATCCATCGCATAACCTTTGCAATCAATATAAGGACCGTCGATGTGACGTGAACGCGCAACTCGGATATTATAAGTATCATTCAAAGAATCATAAGAACAAAATAGATAGTAATAATCCGTATCGGGATTGTAATAAATAAAACCACCTTCAATGGCTGTATCAACACTTTGCGGACGCATAGCTACGCGTCTTCCAAAACCTGATTCACTAGGCTTACCTGTTTTCTTATCCAAAGGCAAAATATACAAGCCACCAAAGAATGACCCATACAACAACCACTGACTGTCACCTTTGTCTGTCACAACATTTGCATCAATAGCATTATGATGACAAAGTTCAGAACTTGTCTTAACAACCAAACCTTGGTCTTTAAATGGACCAATAGGTGTTTTTGCAGTGGCTAAGCCAATATAAGATTTCGTACTACCAAATGTTGATGTTGAATAATACATGCGGTATTCATCGCCATAATGAATAATCTCAGGTGCCCAAAGGCCAAGAGCGTTGCTCCACTCTTTAGCCTCTTTTGGAACACCAGGTAGGGCTTGACCGATGAATGCCCAATCAACTAAATCTCGTGACATTCGTATCGGCACTCCTGAAGTTTCAGGCTGTCTAGTATCTGTCGAATACAGAAAATACCGCCCATCATGCTCTATAATCGTCGGATCATGAACACCAAAGGTTAATTGATTCTCTTGCATCTCAATTCCTTTTTATCGTCTTTTCTTTTCATAAAAAATTCCTAGAACACCAGCTGCTACAACGCCACAAACTGCTGATAACAAGCTTGGTTTTTCTGAATTTTCTTTTCTCATCTCTCTAATTTTATGAGTAGGTGTTGCCACTACTGAACTCTTTTGGACTTTCTTAACTGTTTTAACTTTAGGAGAGTTGGTTTGATTTTGTTTTTCATGAGGAGTTGTCACATTATCAGAAACACTCATTTCTCGTGCAGCATGAGGGGTTGCTGCTAAGGTATTTGTTTTTGATAAAAGTGTTTGATTAATAATTTGTTTAAATCCAAAAGTTGTGTCAGCTTGTGCTTTTGCTACTACTATTTTTTGATTAGATCGAGTCGCTTTTGTCGCTGACTTTTGAGTGACTTTATAAGGTTTCACACCCCAAATCACTTCGTTATTATTGCCGACTAGGGCAAAAACAAGGCAAGGATTATGACTAGCACTTTCATCTTTTTGAACATCAAAGACACCTTTGTAAGTGACACTTTTTGTCTTGATGGTAATGTAGTAATTATTTCCTTTTTTAGTTTTTGTCCAAGTACCTGCCAAAGCTCCAGTCACGGTACCATTCGCATTTAATTGTAGACGTGATTTTGCTAACGGCTGACCTGAAGTATCATGACCATGATTAACAAATTCATAGTCACCTACGAATTGACTCTCACTTGCTTTTGTTAAGGTCAAATCTGATTTACGGTATTCAAATGGCAGAGCAACTGGCCAATTATCTTCAGTCATGCGCATTGGGTGCACGCGAACTTCGTGATATTCAGTTCCTTGATTAAATCTAGTGTGGTTAACCAAATACCAATTACCATCTTTATCAATGAATGCCGAATTATGTCCTGGTGACATGTAAGCTGACTGCAGACTATCTAAGTTATAGTTACCCATAACCTTGATACCGTAGGCATCATTAACAGGATTAGCAGTCCAACTTGTGTAAGTTGGATGTTTGCCTTTAGCATCAACATAAAGTCCATCCACACGTTTTGAACGGAATAAACGCATGTTGTAGCCACCTTCACGACCAAGACCACCGTAAGTGATAAACATGTAGTAATAGTCAGTGTTCTTATCATATATGATATAAGGTGCTTCACCAGATTGGTGATAGCCACCAATTAGATGAGTACCAAAGTATTTATCAATATGACGTCCATCAGCTGTCTTGCCATCTTTCCCTGGGTAAATAGCTTTACCAGTTGTTTTATCCAATTCTAGGAGGTAAATCCCACCTGACCAGGAACCGTAACTCATATAAAGCTTGCCAGATTTATCATAAAAGACATTTGGGTCAATAGCATTTGGTGCATAGTCATTATTGTAAGTATGCCCATTATCACGGTTCCAGTTTTCAGAAAATCCTGGTTCAATAACACCTGCAGCCATCAATTCATCAATGTTAGTACCTTTGTAATTAACATTACGAGTGCTGCCGTCTGTTGAATCTTCTCTTGTAAAACCAGAATAAATCAAACTGTCAACGTAATCATATGGTCCTTCAGCTGTTTTTGAAACAGCGTAACTAATAACTGAACGTCGCCAAGTTGATGACGTACAGAAATAATACATGTAAGCACCAGTTGAACCATCAGCCCATTTATAATTTGGATTCCAGACTACATCGGGCGCCCAAATTGCATAATGTTCGCCAGCACAATCCGCATCATCATATCCAGCCCATTCAAACGGCTTAGCAAGATTTTTATTCAAATCACCAAGAACACTTGATGGATTTTCATACTCATGATTGAAAAGCGGTGTCCAGTTTTGTAAATCTTTTGATTTTGCTTGCCCTAAGTGAGAACCAAAGATGTAATAAGTTCCTGTTTTTTCGTCGTAAAAAATAGAAGGGTCGTGAACAGAAACACGTTTAAAATCTTTATCTTTGGCAGTTGCTGTGACAGTCACCTTGCTATCTGTCAAATCAACAGCAGGTGATTGGTTAGCAACAAGTGTCTTTGTTTCAAGAGTCGTGCTATCAGTATCTGCTGCTTGAGCAGAGTTAACATCAGAAGGAGTTTTGACTGACTCAACTGTTTTGTCTTGAGTTGTAAAAACTTCTGTTTCTGACTGTGATTCAAGCTCTGTATCCACTTGATTTGCTACTTGTGTGTCAGTAGATACTTGTAACTCATTGTCAGAAGTCTGTGAATTAGCATCAACCTCTGTAGGATTTGTTTGATTCTCTTCAGGCAATGATTGCGATTGACTGAGCAAAATCGGTGGCTCAGAGACTGCATTAGTTTCTTCTGCTTGGACAGTCACACTACCTGATAACAAAGCAATGGACACTCCCAGTAGTACACTGCTTGCACCAAGATGACTTTTGCGAATCGAAAAGCGTTGGCGAACATTTCCATTTGTCTGCATGATTTTTCCTCCAAATACCCTTTTTAATATCCTAAAACCATGTCTTTTATCAACTATTACATTACTTGACCAGGCTCACCAAATACTGGAAATCCTTTATCATCCCAAGAAAAGATTTGAGCATTGGCGTGTCGGTTTGGGTTATCAAGCGGATCACCAGCTTTATTTTTTTCAGGACGCGCATGGAAAATGAGAACATCTTTCGTATCATCTTCACTACGTGTGAATGAATTATGTCCTGGACCATAAAGGTGATGGCGTTCAGATGAAACAAATACTGGTTTTTCTGATTTGTGCCAAGAATAACCATCTAGCAAATCATCATCAATATTTGCCCAAAGTAGCCCCATCGCATAATTTTCATCCGTTGCGCTAGCTGAATAAGTCACAAAAACCTTACCGTTTCGGATTAAAACTGCTGGCCCTTCATTAACCAAGAATCCTATTTTCTCCCAATCATACTCAGGAATGGTCAATAATTTTTGCGGACCTGTTAGTGTCCATGGATTTTCCATTTTTGAAATATAAAGGTTTGAATTGCCTGGAATGCGTGGATCAAGTTGTGCCCAAATGCAATACAGGTCATCTCCCAATTCAAAAGCTGTCGCATCAATACTAAAGCTTTCGTACTGGGTCTTCACTTGTCCTTTTTCCACCCACTCGCCCTTCATAGGGTTAGCGCTTTCATTTTCGAGTACAAACATACGATGATGATGAAATTGACTACGCTCAACTGCATCATCACTCGCTGCAAAATAAATGTACCATTTACCTCTTAGGTAATGAATTTCTGGCGCCCAGACCAATTCGCTTAATGGTCCAGATTCGTGCGCATGCCAAATCGTTTTAACCTCAGCTGACTCACCCAAGCCATTTAAGGTTTTTGCACGACGCAACTCAATTGTTTGATAACCAGGAACAGAACCTGTGAAGTAATAATAACCATCAGTGTGTTTATACACCCAAGGGTCAGCACGCTCCAGCACAATTGGATTGTGATAATCCTCAATATTATTCATATTTATCGTCTCCAAACTTTTTCTTAAAAACATAATCTCATCTATCATAAATCGAAAAACTTCTACTTTTACTTCTCTCTCATCAAAGCTCTACACCATTTTTAACTTTGTAATATGCCTTTGTACGTGCAGCATAAACAATCAAAGCTGACAAATAGAAGAATACTCCAATCAAATCAAACGAAGCAAATTGAACAATAATACATACGATAATCCAAGCAATGATTTTTTTATTGAGAATCTCATCTTCAATAAATCGTGTCACAAGAAATGTGATAATCCCCATCGCCAAGATTACTAAGCCAAAAATCATAATAAATTTTGTCAAACTATCTAACAAACTAACTGAAGCATAGCTAACTTGTTTATGATGTTCGAAACTAGACATGCCTTCTTTTTGAAACCAATCAGAATATCCAAAAATCGTCAACAAAGCGGTAATAACATTCCAAATTGATCCAAGTATAAGTAGAATTTTTTCTGATTTACGTTTCATGAATTATACTAACCTTTCACACCTGCGTTTAAGTTCATTGATTGTACAAAGTATTTTTGTGCAAACAAGAACAACAAAACTGTTGGGATAATTGCAAGTAATGCAGAACCCATCAATTGACCAATCAAACGGTAGTTACCGTAAATATCTTGAAGTAGTAACAAACCTGCTGTGATTGGCATTTTTTCAACATCATTGTAAACAATTACTGGCCACAAGAAATCATTCCAAGAACCTGTAAATGAGAACAAAGCACATACAATCAAGACCGGTTTAATAAGCGGCACAATGATTCGAGAGTAAATAACAAACTCACTAGCACCATCAACCCTTGCTGATTCGTCAAATGACTCTGGAATACCTTTCATGAATTGTCGTGCCAAGAAGATATTACCAACACCAGCCAAACCTGGGATAATCATTGCAAGTGGTGAGTTTACCCAACCAAGAGTTTCAATGATTTTGTATGATGGAATCAAGTTAACAACACCTGGGAACATTGAAATACCAAGTACTGTAAAGAAAATTTGGTCACGGTATTTGAATTTCAAACGTGAATAACCGTATGCTGTAACTGAAACTACAATAACAACTAAAATTGTGTGGCTTGTAGCGATAAATAAAGAGTTCCACAACCATCTAACGATTGGTGCTGTAGAGGTATTATTTAAGATTTCAACATAGTTGTCCATAATCCAGTTAACTGGTAGTAATCTAAATCCGACAGACACAACTTCTGTTTGTGAACGGAATGATGTTATAAAACCAAACAATAATGGAACAATCCAAATAATACTTAAAACTATTAAGAAGATGTATGATAGCCATTTTGAAATTTCTATTTTTTTCATCTTTACCTCCTCAGTCCGCATTCTTATTCATGACATAGTATTGTGCGGCAGAGACAATCAAGATGACAACACCTAGGATAACCGCCATGGCAGAAGCCATACCTGCGATAGATTCCCCTTGTCCAAATGCAAGTGATCTGATGTACATCATTAGTACGTGAGTTCCTTGTTGTGGACCACCTTTAGTCATCATCAATGGTTGAGCGAATACGTTGAACGCTCCAGCTGTTGACATTACAAATGTGTAAATCAATGGGAAACGGATAGCTGGAAGTGTGATATTGAAGAATTTTTGAACAGGAGTTGCACCATCAATATCAGCTGATTCATACAAATCTTGAGAGACACCAGCAATCGCTGCACGGTAGATAATCAAGTTACCACCGATTCCTCCCCAAAGAGAAACAAAGATAATCAAAAGCCAAGCATAAGGTTGTTTAGCTCCCCACGAAATATCCAAACCAAACAAGTTATTAACAATACCTAGTTTTGAGTGGAAAAGCAAAGACCAAATCAAAGCTGCGGCTGAGATTGAAATCAATCCTGGCACATACAAAATAGCTTGGAAAAGATTTTTGAATTTAACTTTCTTATGTTCTAGCGCTACTGCAACGAGCAACGGAATGATAATCATCAACGGTACGATTAACACCACATAAACCAGTGTATTTTTCATACCATTAAAGAATTGAAAATGGAAAGTTGATTTTGCATTAAACAAAATAGTTTTATAGTTATCTAATCCTACCCATTCAGGCTGACCGACTAGGTTCCACTTTGTAAATGATACGTAAATACCGTAAACTGTTGGAATAACAATAAAAGTTAAAAATAGCAACATGTGTGGCCCAATGAAAAACAGAGGTTTTAAATTCAGTTTTTTCTTCGTTTTCAACTTTCTCCCTCCTTCTAAAGATGAGGTGGTATTCCCGCCACCTCATCCTTTCTTTTTATTTGATAAAACACCTAAAATCAATTAACTATTCTTGAGGATTTTTTTCGTTTTCAGCGATTTTATCTTCAGCAAATTTTTGAATAGCTTTTAGACCTTTATCAAGATCTTTTTTACCGTAAATAATGTCCATTGCGTAAGTGTTAACTGCTTCATCTACATATGAGTAGTATTTGTAGTCATAAATGTGAAGTGAGTTAAGTTCTTCTGGAGATGATGTGAAGAATGATTGTTTGTAATTCTTGAAGTCATCACTTTCAACAACATCTTTACTTGCTACGATTTGACCAGCTTTGGCCCATTCGATAGAGTTTTTACGAACGTATTCCAAGAATTTACCGATACCTTTTTCTTTACCTTTTGTACGTTCAGAACTCTTCAACAAAGCAAACATGTGTGAAGAAGCACGGTTAGTGAATTTATCAGGAGAGAATGAGTAAACGTTTGTAACACCATAGTTCAAACCTTTAACAGCATCGTGAGCTGTTGAAGTCCAAGTACCATCAGTTGAGAAGAGAACGTTTCCTGATTGGAACATCAAGTAACCATCTTCACCATTTGGAGTCATTAGACCTGCACTAGCCAAGTTTTTAAGTGATTCAAATGTTTTACGCATTTCAGGTGTATCCAAGTTTGGTTTACCATCTTTTTCAATAGTACCGTTTTGGTTAGCAATTTCACCTAAGATAACCCATGAAATTAATGAGTTGTTCAAAACGTAGTCACCTTTTTTCATTTTACCTGCAAGTGACATCATTTCATCAAATGTTACAACATTATCATCTAGGAAGTTTTCACAACCATATTTCTTAAGAAGATCTTTGTTGTAGTACATTGCATTAGCGTGGATATCAAGTGGAACTGTATATTGTTTGCCATCGAATTGTCCAGCATTCCAAGCTTGTGGAAGGTAATTTTCTGATTTAATATTCTTTTGTTGTTTCAAGATACCAGTCATTGGTTTCAACATGCCAGAATCAGCAAAAGCTGGAACACGGTCAGCGTGAATCAATGTCAAATCAGGAATACCTTTTTTAGAGTTCATAGCAGTGTAGATTTTTGTGTACATATCAGAAGTTACCACTGCTTTTACTGGATATTCTGGTTTAGTCTTGTTATATTCTTTAACAATGTTGTTCATGTAGGCACCGTCGTCACCTGTCAACGGGTTCCAAAATGTAATTTCTTTTGGATTAGTTTTTTGTCCACATCCGACTAAGAGTGTTGCGGCAAGTGTTGTTGCGGCAACCATTGCAATCTTTTTAAAAACTTTCATTTTTTTACCTCAATCAAATTCCCTTTTTAATTTACGTTTTTGTTTACCTCAATACAAAGTCCCCTTTTGAAATAAACAAAACATTTAATTTTAAGATTAACATTTTTATTAACTTTCTTATCTCATCTGCACCTCTCTCTTTTGCATTAAAAGCGCTTTCATGTTTCGTATAAGTTTATTATAGCACTTTAGGTTAACATTTCAAGTATTTTTTCCAGTTTTTTGATATATTTTTATTATTTTTTTCTCTAAAATTAAGTTAATCATAAAGTTTATTTTCAGTTAATTCAGAATGTTACCGTTTACAAATATTAATAAATATGTTAATATTAATTTAAAGGAGGTGCTTTATATGCAACTTGAAATCAATTCTGAAGCTCTACCTGTTTACGAAGCACTCGCAAGCAAGGTACGATTACAAATCATTCAACTACTTTCTAAAAAGCGTATGCACATCAAAGAAATCGCCGATGAATTACATTTGAGTAGTGCTATAATCACACAGCACATCAAAAAATTAGAAGAAGCTCAAATTGTAAAAACTGAGCGTGTTGGTCACCAAAAAGTGGTTAGTCTTGGAATTGACCGCATCGAAATTAATTTTCCTAAAAAAATCTTCAATGCCTACTCCACAATTGAAACATCTATTCCTGTCGGTCACTACACAGACTATTCTGTTGAGCCAACTTGTGGTTTAGCTAGTAAAGATGACTTTATCGGTCCTGTGGATGAACCTCGTTACTTCATGGTTCCTGAACGTATGAAAGCTCAAATCGTTTGGTTCACTCAAGGTTTCTTGGAATATCAAGCACCGAATTTGCTTAAAAAAGATGATACCTTGAAGATGATGGAAATTTCTTTTGAAATCGCATCTGAATTTCCATTTACCAACAACAATTGGCCATCTGATATCACATTTTCACTAAACGACCAAGAACTAGGCTCATGGACAAGTCCTGGTGACTTCGGAGATATCCGAGGAAAATACACCCCAAAATGGTATCCTGATCACCTAAATCAATACGGTCTTCTAAAAACAATCCGTATCACCGAACACGGAACTAACATCGATGGCGACTTCCTATCAACACTTAAAATTTCTGACTTGGATGCTTCTGCTGATACTTGGAAATTCCGTTTCGAAGTCAAAGGAGATGCTAAAAATGTTGGTGGTTGTACACTATTTGGCGAAAACTTTGGTAATTACAAACAAGATATTAAAGTTAAACTATTTTATAGCTAATAAAAACAAAAAAGGACGGCTAATAGCCGTCTTTTTTTCTTACCACTTTCCTTCTGGACATATTTTAACAGCTAAGGCTGTTCTGAATTTATAGTAGCAGCCACATTTTCCACAGGTATGACCTACACGTTGTGGACAAGTCTGACAGATTTCCTGGCGACGTTGCCACTCAGTATCATCAACCAAATTAAACTCTAATGCCAATTGCTGCTCGATTGACTCTTCGATTTCTTGGTCTGACACCGTCACTTTTGCAGCGCAACCAAAACATGGTGCGGTCATTGGACATTCCTCCTTACTTCTGGAAACCAAACTTGCATATCTGTCTCACCTTGATTACCCCAAAGGTAGTAAGGCATCATGACCAAATCAGATAAACGTGAGGTTTCTTCATAATCAAACTGATAAAGTGTCTTTTCTTGCCAAGCATCAACTTTTTGGCAAGGAAGCGTCAAGCTAGTATATACTCCAAAATCTTTTGTCTCTTTTACAGCATGAGCTTGATTAACCAATTTAGAATCTAAGCGATAGTACTTCAAATTTGGATTGTCAACAGCTTGTGCACAATAAATAAATGGTCCTTTTTGAATAGCTACTTTGCCAATATCAGCTCGTACTTCTGGATTACTATGCACAGCTAAGACAGGCTGACCAAAATGCAAAACAATATGAGCACCGTCTTCTAGATAAACTTTTATGCGACGACCTTCACGTTGTAAAACTTTAGCATTCTCACACGTCACAGCAAGGTCTTTTGCCCAATAAGGCTCTTGTAAATACAAAGTCTTTTGTACCCCAGAGTAAGTAATTTCAACCTTGTTTCCAAATGGAAAATCAGTTTTTTGTTCCAAAACAAAATCTTTCCCCTTCAACTGACTTGCGATGTAAAGATTAACAAACAGTTCATTGCCGCTTTCCAGATAAATATAGCGCCCAATCGAACCAACGGTGCGAGCAAAATTTGGCGGACAACAAGCACAACCTAACCAATCAGGACGTTGTGTCTTAACGTGACCTTTACCAGAATTATGGTGACAAGAATCAACATCAACTTCTAAAGGATTAACATAAAAGAAATGTTTTCCATCCGCAGAAGCCCCTGACAAAATACCATTATAAAGCACGCGCTCCATGACATCGATATACTCTGCTTTTGGCGAAATTTGAAATAGCTCGTAAGCAAAATAAAGCAGAGCAATTGAAGCACATGTTTCACAATACATGGTATCATTTGGCAAATCATATGAACCAACAAAAGCTTCGCCATGAACCGTTGAGCCAACACCACCAGTCACATACATTTTACGATGCACAATATCATCCCAAATATCTAGACAAGCTTGATAAAGCTCAGCATCAAAATCACGCGCCACAATCTTTGCCATACCTGTTGCCATATAAAGCATACGAACCGCATGCCCAACAGCATGTTTTTGGTGTTTTGGCTGCGTGTAAGCCTGCAAATACTCCAAATCAATCGATGAATTGTCATCTGATAAACCATCAGCAAGATTTGCAACTACTTCTTCACGATAAAAATCTGGATTTTTTCCACGGACATCAATAAAGAATTGTGCTAAGTGCAAATAAGAGTCGTCTTTGGTATAATCATATAATTTTACAAGCGCTAATTCAATTTCCTGATGTCCATCGGCACCTTGAATCTGATTATCACCATAGCCAAATTGCTCAGCGATATTGCTAACAAAGCGTTTAGCAACCTGCAATAACTTATCCTTTCCTGTCGCCTTATCATAAGCTATCGCCGCTTCAATCAAATGCCCAGCACAGTATAATTCATGACTAAAATAAAGCTGACGGTATTTTAATTTAGGAAATTTCAACTGGAAGTAAGTATCCAGATAACCATCATCTTCCTGAGCCTGCTCAATAATAGCAATCACTTCATCAACTTTTGCTTCAAGTTTCGCATCCGGTTGGCTTTGCAAAATAACACCGACAGACTCTATCCATTTGTAAACATCACTATCTTGGAAAAACCACCCAAAATGTTCTCCCGTCGCAAGTCCTGCAGCAATTTTAAAATTCTCAATCGCATGACTTTTTCCTGCTGGAAGACTGTCATCTTTTCTCTCTGCTTGGACATCTACCGCAATCTCATCTTTTAGAACCTGCAATTGATAAGGAATCGTTTTTTCCTTGATTAAACGCAAATAATCTTGCCAAAAAGGCGAGGTAATTGTAACATCTTTTAAATCGAATTCTTTCATAACCTATTCACCTGCATCAAAACTTCCAACTACCGAAAAAAAGAGGCCGCCAAACACATATCACACATGATTGACGACCTCCCTTCTCGTGTTAGAATAGTTAGATTTATAAGTATTAGTTTTTAAATATTAAAATGAAATCGTTAGCAACAATTAATTAATATTTTCCCATTGCCAATTTTGAACTTCAGGAATATCATCACCATTTTCACGGATGTAAGCAGTGTGGTAAGCCACTTTGTCATCCATTTCTTTAGCAAATTCAGCCGCTTTGTCACCAAGGACAGCTTGGGCAGCATCTTTTGCAATGTGGAATCGGTCCATTTCTGAAAGAACACGCATATCAAATGGTGTTGTGATATCACCATTTTCACGGTAACCATGAACGTAAACATTGTGGTTAGCACGATTGAAGAACAAATCACGAATCATATCTTCATAACCGTGGAAACCAAAGATAACTGGTTTATCGGTTGTGAAGAGTTTGTTAAATTCTTCGTCAGAAAGACCACGAGGATCAACTTTTGGTGAACGAAGTTTAAGAATATCCACAACGTTGATAAAGCGAATCTTGATATCTGGGAAAGCTTTGTGAAGAATTGAAATACCAGCTAAAACTTCCAAGTTTGGTTCTGTACCAGCTGCTGCAAAGACAACATCAGGTTCTTGACCGTGGTCGTTTGAAGCCCAGTCGATTACTTTGTAACCTTCACGCGCCAATTCTTCTGCTTCTTCAACAGAATAGAATTGAGGACGTGGGTGTTTAGATGTGACAAGAACATTGATTTTATCTTCATCAGCAAGAGCTTTTTCCATCACTGCAAAGAGTGAATTTGAGTCAGCTGGCAAATACTCACGAATGAATTCTGGTGTTTTTTCTGCCAAGTGAGTCAATAGACCTGGATCTTGGTGAGTATAACCATTGTGGTCTTGTTGGAAAACAGTTGATGTTGCAATCAAGTTAAGTGATGGGTAGTTTTTACGCCAATCAGTGTGTGTTTTTGATTTACGCAACCATTTGAAGTGTTGGGTAATCATTGAATCAACTACACGAAGGAATGATTCATAAGATGCAAAGAATCCGTGACGTCCAGTCAAGACATAACCTTCCAAGAAACCTTCTGCTTGGTGTTCTGACAATTGTGAATCAATAACACGACCAACTGGTGAAATCCATTCATCATATGAGTCATCACGACGACCAAGCCATTGACGATTTGTCACTTTGAAGACATTGTTCAAACGGTTTGATTTTGTTTCATCAGGACCAAAGATACGGAAGTTATCTGGGTTTGCTTGCATCAAATCAGCAACATAATTACCAAACTCAATCATATCTTGTTTCATAATACTACCAGGTTTTGTAGTATCAATAGCATGTTTGCGCCAATCAGCAAGGTCAAGTTTTTTAACAACACCAGCATTAGTGATTGGGTTCATTGACATACGGCGATCACCTTTTGGTGAAATCGCACGGATTTCTTCTTTGATGTAACCTTTTTCGTTAAAGAGTTCTTCTGGGCGATATGAATTCAACCAACTTGTCAAATGGTCAATATATTCCATGTGACCTGCTTCAACTGGAATTGGAACTTGGTGAGCACGGAAACCACCTTCAATTGGTTCACCATTCCATTCTTTCGGACCAGTCCAACCTTTTGGAATACGAACAATAAGCACTGGCCAAACTGGTTGTGTAGCTTCTTCTGCTGGATGTTTACGAGCTTCAACTTGAATAGCTTTGATTTCTTCGATAACAGCATCAAGGGTTTCTGCCATTTGACCGTGAATAACTTCAGGGTCTTTACCTTCTACAAAGTAAGGTTTCCAACCAAACCCTTCAAACAAGTGAGTCAATTCTTCGTCCGTTTTACGAGCAAGAATTGTTGGATTGTGAATTTTACCACCATTTAGGTAAAGAATTGGGAGAACAGCACCATCATTAACTGGGTTGATGAATGTATTCGAGAACCAACCAGCATTAAGCGGACCAGTTTCAGCTTCACCATCACCGATAACAGTTGCGGCAATCACATCAGGATTATCAAGGATAGCACCTGTGGCATGTGAAAGAGCATAACCAAGTTCACCACCTTCATGGATAGATCCTGGTGTTTCTGGCGCAGCGTGTGAAGCAATACCGCCAGGGAATGAGAAGATTTTACAAAGTTTTTTAAGACCTGCTTCATCTTGTGTAATTTGTGGATAACGTTCAGTGTATGAACCGTCAATGTATGAGTTAGAAACCATGACTTGTCCACCATGACCAGGTCCTTCAATGTAAAACATGTTAAGGTCGTATTTATTGATAACACGGTTCAAGTGAGCATAAATAAAGTTTTGCCCAGCAATTGTTCCCCAGTGACCAATTGGGTGAACTTTAACATCTTCTTTAGTCACTTCACGACGCATCAATGGATTATCTTTCAAATACATTTGAGCTACTGAAATGTAGTTAGCTGCTCGCCACCAAGCATCAACTTTTGATAGGTATTCTTTTGAATTATAGTCTGTCATAACCATCGCTTTCTTTTCTAAAAAATTTTTTAAAATAATGGGAGAAAGACTGATTGCACACAGTCAATCTCTCATCGATACAAACAAATAAATAGGAGTGAGGAGTATTTTCTAATTAGGGATTATTATTTAATGACTACGTAATCAACGCCGACCATCTTAGCCCAAGCAACAACTTGGTCAGATGTAGCGTTAAGTGAAACAACTGTGTGGTGACCGCCACCAGCTTCAATCCAAGATTTCACACCTTCGTGGAAGTTTGGTTTTACTTCCCAAAGAACACGTGCTACTGGAAGATTTGGTGCAGCTTCTGTTGGTTCGAAGGCTTCAACTTCGTTAATCAAAAGTTTGAAGTTTGTACCGAAGTCAGCCATTGAAACGACAACACCAGAACCTGCTTTACCATCAAAGATTAGACGAGCTGGGTCTTCTTTACCACCGATACCAAGTGGGTTAACACTGATTTTTGGTTTGTTGTGAGCAAGAGTTGGGTCAACTTCAAGCATGTGAGATTCAAGAGCAGCTTCTTTACCTGCAGCAAGTTCATAAGTGTAATCTTCCATAAATCCAGTGCTTTGGTTGTGAGACATTACTTTCATGAAGCGGTCAAGCGCAGCTGTTTTCCAGTCACCTTCACCAGCAAATCCATAACCTTGTGCCATCAAACGTTGAACAGCAAGACCTGGAAGTTGTTTCATACCATGAAGGTCTTCAAAGTTATCTGAGAAGGCAGTATAGCCACCTGCATCCAAGAAACGTTTCAAGGCAATTTCATAACGTGCTTGTTCTTTAACATGACTTTCCCAAGTTTCAACATCGTAATTACCATAATCAAAGTCATAAAGTTCTTTATATTCAGCAAAGAGAGCATCGACTTCTTCGTCAGTGACTTGATTAATCACTTCAACCAAATCTCCGATACCAAAGTAGTCTACTGTCCAACCAAATTTAATTTGTGCTTCGATTTTATCACCGTCAGTAACAGCAACGTTACGCATGTTATCACCAAAGCGAGCAACTTTGATTTCAAAACCAGAGTTGTAAGCTACAGCGACATCCATCCAGTCACCGATTTGTTTTTGAACATCTTCGTTTTTCCAGTAACCAACAACAACTTTATTATTTTTTTGGAGACGAGCATTGATATAGCCATATTCACGGTCACCGTGAGCTGATTGGTTCAAGTTCATGAAATCCATGTCGATTGTTGCCCAAGGGATTGATTCATTAAATTGAGTTGCCAAGTGCAACAATGGTTTTTGAAGCAATTTTGTTCCGCGAATCCACATTTTAGCAGGTGAGAATGTGTGCATCCAAGTCACAACACCAGCAACTTCATCACGGTAGTTAATTTCTTTCATCAATTTTGTGATGTTGTCAGCTGAAACAGCCAATTCTTCTTGGAAAACAAGTGGGTAAGGGAGGTTACCGCTAGCATTCAAAGTTGCGACCATTTCACGCGCATGTTTTTTAACTTCTTCAAGGGCATCTTCACCATACAAATGTTGTGAACCAACGACAAACCAAAATTCTTTTTTTGCTTCTAACATAATAAACTCCTTTATATTTTCTTTAATTCTTAATCACAAGTTAACGATTTGCTTGACCGTAATAGGCATTTTTACCATGTTTACGGTTATAGTGTTTATCAGAGATGTATTGTGGCAACTCTGGTGCAAATGGGTTTAGGAAGCGTGTGATAGCATTCATGCGACAAACTTCTTCCAAGACCACTGCATGCATGACAGCATCATAAGCATCTGTTCCCCACGTAAATGGACCGTGCCCTTGCAAAAGCACTCCAGGAACAGCCATCGTGTCCAAGCCACGTTCGGTAAATGTTTCTACGATGACATTACCTGTTTCGTGTTCATATCCTGCATCCAATTCTTCTTTTGTTAAAAAGCGTGCACAAGGAACTGAACCGTAAAATGTGTCTGCATGAGTTGTTCCCATGGCTGGAACATCAAGACCTGATTGTGCCCAACTTGCTGCCCAAGGTGAGTGAGTATGAACGATACCACCAATCTCTGGGTAAGTTTTGTAGAGCACCGCATGGGTTGGCATATCTGATGATGGTCGAAGGTCACCTTCAACAACATTTCCATCAAAATCACAAACCACCATGTCATCTGCTGTCATCTTGTCATAATCAACACCTGATGGTTTGATGACAAAGAGCCCTGACTCACGATCAACCTCACTGACATTTCCCCATGTGTATTGGATAAGGTGACGTTTTGGTAATTCCAAGTTAGCTTGATAGACTTTTTCTTTTAAATCTTCTAACATGTCTTTCTCCTAAATCGTTTCAACTGCTGCTCGTTCAACAGCTAATCCCTTTTTGTATTTTTCTAAGAAAGCTTTAAAGCCTTCAACATCTGCAGCATCTGGTTCAATAGTTGCTACATTAGCATCTGCAAAGACAACTTCTTCAAGATAATCAGCAAGTGAACGTTCAGTGTGGGTCATATAATCTGCAAGGAGAGCAATTCCCCAAGCACCACCTTCACCAGCTGTTTCCATTACAGATACCGGACTGTTAATCGCAGCTGCTAACAAACTTTGACCAACTTTAGGTGTTTTGAAAATACCGCCATGACCAAGAATCTTATCAATTTGGATATTTTCTTTATCGACCAAGATTTCCATCCCAATTGCAAGTGTTGAGAATGCTGATAGGATGTGGCTGCGCATCAAATTTGAAACGTTGAAATTGCTATCTGGCGTGCGAACAAGAACCGGACGACCTTCGTTGATATTTGTAATGCTTTCGCCTGAATAGTAACCGTAACTTAGAACACCACCACAATCTTTATCACCTGATAAGGCTGTGTTGAAAAGAAGTGGGTAAATGTATGCTGTACTGATTGGTTTACCACACAAGCCTGAGAATTCTTGGAACATTTTCACCCAAGCATTGATATCAGAAGTACAGTTATTAGCGTGAACCATAGCCACTGAATCTCCAACCGGTGTTGTGACAATATCAATTTCTGGATGAAGTTTCTTCAAAGCTTTTTCAAGAACAATCATGGCAAAAATTGACGTTCCTGCTGAGACGTTACCAGTTCGTTTAGCCACACTATTTGTCGCTACCATACCAGTTCCAGCATCACCTTCTGGTGGACAAAGTTTTGAGCCTGATTCCAATTCACCACTTGGATCTAGAAGTTTAGCACCTTCTTCTGTCAAAACACCAGCAAGCGTACCTGCTGTTAAAACTTTTGGCAACAAATCTTTTAATTGCCACGGAACGTCGTAAGCTTCAATTTTCTTAGCAAAAAGATTCAAAAATTCTTGGTTATAATCACCTGTTTCTGAATCAATCGGAAACATCCCTGAAGCATCTCCGACACCGAGAACTTTCTCACCAGTCAATTGCCAGTGAATGTAACCAGCTAAAGTTGTCAGATAATCAATATTTGAAACGTGTTCTTCTTTGTTTAACATCGCTTGGTAGAGATGAGCGATACTCCAACGTTCTGGAATATTAAAATCAAATAAATCACTTAATTCCTTAGCGGCTTGAGCTGTAATAGTATTTCGCCAAGTTCGAAATGGAACGAGCAAGTTGCCTTCTTTGTCAAAAGCCATGTAGCCGTGCATCATTGCACTAAAACCAATTTGTCCGATCTTTTTAAGTGGAACTTGATATTTCTTAGCAACATCTGCTTTTAAATTACGGTAAGATGTCTGTAAACCTGTCCATATGTCTTCTAATGAATATGTCCAAATTCCATCGACAAGTTTATTTTCCCAATTGTAACTTCCAGAAGCAATTGGTCTTTGCTTGCTATCAATTAACACTGCTTTTATGCGGGTTGAGCCAAATTCAACCCCTAGTGATACGTGACCATTTTTAATGTCATCAATAACATGCACCATGGATAGCCCTCCTTTTGTATCCGTTTTCAATTTTCGAGATTATTATAACACTTCTGTTCGGACATGTAAACAGATAAATTCAAATTTGTTCGGACAAAAATAAAAATGAGGCACAAAAAAAGTCCCATAAATGGGACAGCATCAAGCTTTTTCTATCATTTTTTAACGTCAAAAAATTTTTTTAAATTTCTTTTACAGAATCTCGTTCAATCATCTCAGGCGCATAAAGAATCGATGTCATCTCAGTATTCTTTTCGATAGCACTGATTAATTGTTGCGCAGCCTCTTGACCAAGCTGCTTTTTAGGATGTTTAACACTTGTAATCAATTGCGCTTGAGCCAAATATGAATTATCGTGACTAACCAAGGAAATATCTTTAGGCACAGTTAACCCGACCTCACGCAATGCCTGAATGAGTTGACTTGCCACTTGGTCGTTGTAGCAGACAATTGCCGTTGGAGCATCTGTTGAAGCCAAAATATCCTCAACATATCGCTCAATTGCCTCTTTTTGATTTTTCGTCGTAAAGGTTGCAATATAACGAGATTGGAAAGGCAACCCAGCTTCTTCGTGCATCTTGATAAAACCTTTCATACGCAATTTACCCTGCATATCATCCATCTTGGCAATAAGTCCAACCTTAGTATGACCTTTACCGATAAGATATTTGGTTGCTTCATAACCAGCTTGTTCATCATCAAGACTCGCATAAGGCACATCTAGCATGTCATAGCAAGCATTCAAAAAATAAACCGGCACGCCATCTTCGCGCAATTGAGAGTAATAAGCAATATTAGGATTGTATTCGTTACTTGAAGTCGGTTCAACCAAAAAGCCGTCAACCCCTTGGGAAATCATACTTTTAAGGCACTCCTCTTCTTGTGCAGGGTCATTATTTGTTGCATTAAGCATCAGAGAATAACCGTGCTCACGAAGCACTTCTTCAATCCCTTCAATAATTGTTGGGAAGATATAATCAGACAAATAAGTCGTAATAACACCAATTGTTTTGGTTGCTTGAGTCTTATTTTTTGATGTATCTTTATAATTCAAAACAAAGGTTCCTGAACCTTTTTCAGCTTTCAAATATCCTTGTTGAATCAACAAACTAAGAGCTTGTCGCACAGTATGGCGGCTAACTTGATAAATCTCTTGCAGCTTGCTTTCTGGTGGAATCACACTTCCAATCGGGTATTCCCCGTTTAAAATTTTTTCTAAAAGATCATCTGCAAGTATCTGGTACTTAGCTGCCATAATTTTTCTCCTTCTAACATGTACGTACATTAAGTTTATCACAAGTTAAAGATGTCTGCAAGTTTTTATTAGCGCTGTTAATAAAAATACAAAAACGCACAGGATTCAACCTGTGCGTCATTTATTTTTATTTACATCAAAAACTTATTTTACAACAATGTTGACAAGTTTATTAGGTACCGCAATCACTTTGATAATGTCTTTACCAGCGATTTCATCTTGAATTTTTTCGTTTGCAAGAGCAAGTTTTTCAAGTTCTTCACGGCTTGAGTCTTTTGGTACAACAAGTTTTGCACGAACTTTACCTTTGATTTGGATAACAATTTCAACATCGTTTTCAACGAGTTTTGATTCGTCCCATGTTGGCCATGCAACGTATGAAATTGATTCACCTGAATGTGTCAATTCTTGCCACAATTCTTCAGAAAGGTGTGGTGCAAATGGAGCTAGCAATTGTACAAAACCTTTAGCATAGTCAGCAAAGAGTTTGTCTTCTTTGTTTGCTGCGTTAACAAATACCATCAATTGTGCGATAGCTGTGTTGAATTTCATTGCTTCAAGTTGTTCAGTGACAGCTTTAACAGTTTCGTTATAAACTTTATCCAAGTTTCCGTTGTTTTCTGCAACAACTTCTTTTGTTGTCAACAAGCGGTATACGCGGTCGAGGAATTTACGTGAACCTTCAAGACCTTCTTCAGACCAAGCGATTGAAGCATCAAGTGGTCCCATGAACATTTCGTATACGCGAAGTGTATCAGCACCGTAACGTTCAACCACATCATCTGGGTTAACAACGTTTTTAAGTGATTTAGACATTTTCGCTGGTGCTTGTTCAAGTTCTTCACCAGTTTCGATATTGAAGAATGAACCATCACGTTTTTCAACTTTATCAGTTGCAACAAGGGCACCACGGTGATCGCGGTAGCTTGTTCCCAAAATCATACCTTGGTTGAAGAGTTTTTGGAATGGTTCTTTAGTTGGAACAACACCTAAATCATAAAGGAATTTGTGCCAGAAACGAGCGTAAAGCAAGTGAAGTACAGCGTGTTCAGCACCACCGATGTAGATATCAACTGGCAACCAAGCTTTAAGAAGATCTTCATCAGCCAATTTTTCATCGTTGTGTGGATCGATGTAGCGTAGGAAGTACCAGCTTGAACCAGCCCATTGCGGCATTGTATTTGTTTCGCGACGACCTTTAACACCGTCTTCACGAGTCACTTCAAGCCAATCAGTCAAGTTAGCAAGTGGTGATTCACCTGTACCTGAAGGTTTGATATCTTTTGTTACTGGCAATACAAGTGGAAGTTGATCTTCTGGAACAGCTGTTGTTGTACCATCTTCCCAGTGGATGATTGGGATTGGTTCACCCCAATAACGTTGACGTGAGAAGAGCCAGTCACGAAGACGGTAAGTAACTTTCTTGTTACCAACACCTTCTGCTTCAAGCCATTCAACCATTTTGTCAATAGCTTGCGCTTTATCAAGACCATCTAGGAAGCCAGAGTTGATGTGAAGTCCATCTTCTGTGTAAGCTTCATCTTCAACATTTCCACCTTCAAGAACTGGAATGATTTCTAGGTTAAATTGTTTTGCGAATTCCCAGTCACGTGTATCGTGGGCAGGAACAGCCATGATAGCACCAGTTCCGTAGCTTACAAGAACGTAGTCAGCAATCCAGATTGGCATTTCTTTACCATTTACTGGGTTAATAGCATAACTACCAGTCCAAACACCAGTTTTTTCTTTAGCAAGGTCTGTACGAGCTAGGTCAGATTTAAGACTTGCTTGGTGTTTGTAATCTGCAACAGCTTGTGCTTGTTCTGGTGTTGTAATAGCTTCAACAAGTGGGTGTTCTGGAGCCAAAACAGCGTAAGTTGCACCAAAGAGTGTATCTGGACGAGTTGTAAATACTGTAAAATCTTTGTCAGTGTCTTTAACTTTGAAAGTAACGTTAGCACCAGTTGATTTACCAATCCAGTTACGTTGCATGTCTTTGATTGATTCTGGCCAATCAAGATCATCCAAGTCGTTAAGCAAACGTTCTGCGTAAGCTGTGATTTTAAGCATCCATTGGCGCATTGGTTTGCGGACAACTGGGTAACCACCACGTTCTGAAGTTCCGTCAGGAAGCACTTCTTCGTTGGCGATAGCTGTACCTAATTCTTCAACCCAGTTAACTGGCACTTCAGCTTCGTATGCCAAACCTTTTTCATACAATTTTGTGAAAATCCACTGAGTCCATTTGTAGTAGTTAGGGTCAGTTGTGTTTACTTCACGGTCCCAGTCATATGAGAAACCAAGTGAGTTGATTTGACGTTTGAAGTTAGCAATGTTTTTAGCTGTGAATTCAGCTGGGTCATTACCAGTATCCATTGCGTATTGTTCTGCTGGAAGACCAAATGCATCCCAACCCATTGGGTGAAGCACGTTGTAACCTTGAGCACGTTTGAAACGGCTAAGAATATCAGTCGCAGTATATCCTTCTGGGTGTCCTACGTGAAGACCAGCACCAGATGGATAAGGGAACATATCTAGCGCATAGAAGTTTGGTTTATCAGCGTCAGTCCCTGTTTTGAAAGTATGGTTATCAGCCCAAAAAGCCTGCCATTTTTTCTCAATCTCTTTATGATTATAAGTTGCCATGTTTTTTCTCCATGTTCTTAGTATTGGTTACTATTATACCACGAAAAGAATAAAGAAAAAAGGCGAAATCACGGGGATTTCATGCCTTTTATGTGCCGATAAGCTTGGTTTGACACCAAAACAAATCTGACTTTATCATTTTGCTAGGTATTCCTTCAATTTTGCCATATCGTCTTTGGCATCTGCTAAGCCGATTTGATAGATTTCTTCAAATTTTTCTGGGTCAGTTTCGAGTCGTCCAATTTCGAGATTTTGGCTTGGACGAATGGCAAAGAGCTCACCTTTCTTTTCCAAATCAATAATGTGCTCAACCGTTGCATTGTAATGTTCATAACGTTTTGAAGCCACTTCGACAAATTTTGGGTATCTTCTGTAAAAGAGTTTGTAAAGACGACCGCTGCTTGGCTTTTTACGGTAATCAATCGGACGTGTCAAAACAACAATCAATTTATCAAAGCCAAGGCTTTTAGCAAAATCAACTGGGATGCTATCTGACAAACCACCGTCAAGATATTTATTGCCATTCCATTCCACGATTTTTGAAGCTAATGGCAGAGCTGAACTTGCTCGAAGCAACTCCATTTGTTCAAAGACATTATCAACTTTATGGTATTCTGGTTTCCCAGTTGCCAAGTTAGTCACTGTTGCATAAAAGGGAACTCCTGATTCTTCAAAAGTCTTTTCATCAAAAATGTCCAACTCCATAGGAACCTTATAATAAGTGAAGTCTTTATTAACCACATTTCCAGTTTTTAACCAAGAACGAAGTCCCATATACTCAGGAGATGAGGCGTATTTTTTATTATAACGAAGAGCACGGCCTCTTTGTTTTGACAGGAAATTCACTCCAAAAAGTGCTCCAGCAGACACTGACACAATGCCATCTACTTCAATACCAGCATCTAAAAAAGCGTCTAAAACACCAGCCGTAAACAGCCCACGCATGCCGCCACCTTCTAATACTAAACCAACTGACATTTCTTTCCTCCGTTCTTTAATTTTGTAAATTATTATATCAAAAAGTAAGTGATTTAGATGGTTTTTGCTATGTTATAATAGTTCTAACAAGCTAAAGGAGCTAATATGAGAAAGAAAATTTACGACATCATTGAACCAACCAAAAACGTCACAACCGTTGAAAGAATTTATGATATTTTCATGGTCATGGTCATTATTACGAGCTTGCTTCCTTTAACCATCAAAACACATTCAACTTTTTATGCGATTTTGGAGAATGTTACGACGCTTATTTTTATTGTTGATTATGTGCTCCGCTTGATGACCGCAGACTTCAAACTCAAGCAAGGAAAAGTTTCGTTTATCAAGTATCCTTTTACTTTCCTTGCTATCACAGACCTTGTTGCTATTTTGTCTTCTCTGCTATTTTGGAATAACACTTTTCGATTGTTCAAAATCGTGCGTATGATTCGTACGGTTCGTGTATTCAAAATTTTTCGTTATTCTAGAAGCATCAACATGCTCATCCATGTTCTTAAAAAGCAAAAAGAGTCTTTATTAATCGTTGGTGCTTTAGTTGTCATTTATATTTTCATCTCAGCTCTCGTCATTTTCAATGTTGAGCCAACGACTTTTGATAATTTCTTTGACGCCCTTTACTGGGCAACCATTTCTCTGACAACCGTTGGCTACGGAGATATTTACGCCGTCTCTGCCATCGGAAAATTAATCACCATGATTTCGTCAATCCTTGGCGTTGCTATCATCGCACTTCCTGTCAGCATCATGACCGCAGGTTACCTAGAAGAAATCGAGACACGACGTCACAGACGTAAACGTCCGAATAACTAAAAACTGAGCTCTAATAGGGCTCAGTTTTTTTATATTAAAGTTTTAAATGGCGAATTTCTGACTCATCTTCAAAGAAATAGCCAAGCAAATAATTGTCAAAAGACTCGTAAGTGATTTTATCTGCGGCTGGGCATTTAAAAGCAATTTCCTTTGCTAGCCATTTCTGATAAAAAGCTAACTTTTTATCCTGAACATCCCAAGAACCAAGAAATTTATCATAAACAGCCTGCGAACAGTCACGGTATTCCTCTAAGTCCACACCACAAGAACCTGTTGGAGAATAAGTTAAAACATGGTAATTACCTGAATTTGAATAAGAGATATGTCCTTGTGGCAAAGAAATCAAATAAGTACTCGCTACCGAAAAAGCTTGCTTGCAAATCTCGTCCGCAAAACCAAGTTTCCTCAAAGCACGATAGACAAAATAGCTTCCTTGAAGCAGTTTTTCCCGCGTCACTTCTCGAGTCGCTGCTTTGTAACGCGCTAATCGTGCACCCGTCAGCTGATTGTCTAAATCCCGATGAGCATTTTGATATAAAATGACAAGATTACCGCTTGTTTTGTAAGATAAATGCTGCAATTTCAGCCTCCGCTTTTTCTAAAGAAACATCTGCTTCTTTTTTTATCTGACTAGCCAAAGCAAACATATTGGCCTTGTAATCAGGCAAATCAGCAACAAATTGTTCTAAAATCTGAGGGATATTTTGACTAGAAGGTTTTTCAAGTAAAACCGCGGCTTGCTTACGGCTGAATTTTTTGATATTCCAAAATTGCTCATTGAAGAAAGGAATGCCAATAAACGGAATACCATGAGCCGCCATCGCATAAACTGTCCCCTGACCACCATGAATCATCGCAAAATCAATACTGTTAGAAAGCGCCGCGAAATCAACAAAGTCAACTGTTTGAACATGAGAACCAGGCAAGGAAATCTCTTGTCCACAAGTCGTCAACAGATAATCATAATGACTTGGAAGTTGAGTCAAAAATACTTCTACCCATTCTCTTTTGAAGGAGGTTCCAAAACTCAACAAAATTTTTGAACCAGATGCTAAGGGCTGTTGTGAAAAACCAACATCATCAATCAAAATAGGTCCAACCGTTTTGTAAGAAGAGCTGCTCGGAAATGTGTAGAAGTCTGAGTAATCAGCGACTAAATTCAAGTCACCTCTAAAGAGTTCTAAAGCATTTTTAAATGGCTCTCCACCGTTTCGCTTGATGTACGTATTCCAAGTGCTGACATTGCCAGAATATGATGTTATCATTTTCTCAACTGTTTTTTTCATTTGCTGATTGTTGAGCTGTGAACGATTTGATTTGAAATATTTGTTATTTGAGAAAAGTCCTTCTGAATTTTCCACAATTTCACTGATATGAGTAGCTCCAGAAATAATCCAAATTAAAGGTATTTTCTCTAAACGACAACTCGTAATGATACTTAAGCGGTAGCCTGTAACCACAGCATCGAACTTTTCTTTGCGCAAAAGTTCCCTCTCAAAATCGCAAATAGCCTCAATCTCACTCTCGCTTAAAAAATTAAAATCTGTCGACAAAGAGAAAAACGAATCATAGCGTTCTTTGTTGTAAATACTATTATCAATTGGACAATGATGCCAAACATAAGCTTCATTATCAAAAATAAATGGATAGTACTTATCACCAATGATATGAACATCGTGTCCACTTCTAAGCAATGCTTCTGCTAGCTTTGACAGTCGCTGGCTCTCGCCAAGATTCATCATAAAAGGGGCAAATAAAAATTTACTCATAATCTGCACCTATTTTTGGATAATGGCAAATGAAATACCACCAAATTTTGAGTAAGACAAGACTAGATAGTTTCCTTGTGCTAGCTCTTCATTGATAACAAAATCAATTTCTTCACCAGCTCCATTTGATGAAAAAGCAAACGCCTGCTCTGCCAAATTTTGATAGCCGTAACGTTGTGACAATTGAATCAAGAATTCATAATCTGTGCTATCGATTTTTTTGCGTGAATTCCAAATACAAGCCTGAATATCACGACTTGTTAGAGACAATTCATCTAGCATTTTCTGATATGCTGCATCAAAAATAGCTGCCACATCATCCAATGATTTGCCACTATATTTCAATTGACGACTAGCCAGAATTTTAGCCTCTTCTGGAGATTCTTCACGAGAAAGAACCTGAACAGAACAATAATCTGCGCAAGTAAACTCTTGGCTATCATAATTCATCTGTTGCCACCACATCATGCTGAAATCAGTCCACTGGTTAGCCGAAACAAGAATCACGCGCTCAAGTTGGTCATTACGCATCATTTCTTTAGCATATTGAAGCCCATCGATAGCTCCGCTATTACTTGAAATGACCGATACTGGTCCTTTTATTTTAAAGAGGATTGAGAGCATACCTGCAGCAGCATTCATCACTGTAAATGGGAAACGTGATGCTGACACATGTGCATAACCGTCTTTGGTAATCTGTTCTTCGATACCTTCAACAACCTCAACAGGACCTGAAGGAGTTACAAAGACAATTCCAACTTTAGAAGTGTCCATTTTTTTCAAATTAATTCCACTAGTCTGAAGAGCTTTATCAGTTGTCAGTGCAACCATTTTTGAAAAATCATCCATCTTACGAAATTGTGCTGGGTTGATTGTTTTTGGTGGCATAGCTTTTTTAAAGCGATAAGCCTTGAAATCATTAAAATCATTATCACACAACTCGTACTGCTTGTTATCTTGGGCTTGTTTATCAAGAGAGCTTGCGGATGAGAGGACTGTTAACCGCACATTATCGTTAGCAGCAAAGGTATCAAGGTCAGAATCTAACGAAGCCAAAAGTACACCACTATTGTTGCCACCAAAGGCAAATGAAAAGTTCATGGCATTTTTGATAGCGTGGCTACGTTTTTGATTGTAAATAAAGTTATCTGGAAAGCCATCATGACCAATACTATTTTTAGTAGCAGGTACCGTCTGCTCTTCAATAGCAGCTAAGCAATTAATCAGCTCAATAATTCCTGCAGCACCAAGCGTATGTCCTGTCTGACCTTTGGTACTGCTAACGAGTGTTGTTTCAGGGAAAAATTTATGATACATATTTTTTTCCATTTTATCATTTGCTTGAGTACCTGTTCCATGACCATTGATATAATCGACATCTTTGTAGTCAATTCCAGATTTAGCTACTAACGTTTGAGCAATGTGGGCTGCACCTTCTCCTGTTGGTTTTGGTGCTGTAATGTGATAAGCATCTGATGTAATTAGACCGCCGATAATTTTGCCATATTTAGCTAGAGATTTGTCTTTAACTAAGATGACAAAACCTGCACCTTCACCCAGATTAATTCCTTTTCCTGATGAATAAGGTTGACAAGCATTGGCACTGATTGCTCCGAGTGAGGTAAATCCAGCCAAAGAAATATCACTCAACTCATCACAGCCTCCACAGATAGCAAGGTCACATTCACCATCTTGCAAAAGCTGTGTTCCTAAAATCACCGCATTATTACTAGCTGAGCAAGCCGTTGAAATCACATAAGTTTCACCAACAATATCATGATAAGCCATCAATTCATCCGCAATATGGTGAACAGATGTCTTAGACAATAATTCCGCTTCAACTTCATGGTCCCCATCAAGAAAACGATAAAGTGCTTCTTGCCCAGCGACTTTACCACCAAGCGACGTTCCTAAACACATGGCAACTCGGTGATAATTTTTCAGGTTAATTCCAGAAGAATCAAGTGCTTCTTGCAAAGCTGAAAAAGCAAATTTAAAATTGCGTGTTTCATTTTGATAGCACTCTGGCACCTTAGGATCATCAAAGATGCGTCCTGTGTAAGCCTCTAAAGTCCAGTCGTGATTTTGATATTCGTTCTTAGAAATTCCTTCTTTCAAAGCAAAAAGATTTGCCTTGTGTTCAGCATAATTTTTACCAAGTGAAGAAACAATTCCTACTCCGCTAACATATACTGTCATTATTTGTTCCAACTTTCTGGGATGCGATATGGACTTGAAAGAGTTTCAAGGACTTGCCCGTCTTGCGTAACAAAATGAACACCAGAATGTGCAAAGTCTTTAGCTACTGTCATCAAGCCTAAGTAGCGTCCATTTTCACTAATATCATCAGCTGACCAACTCACTTGACCAACTACTTGATCATCAAAAAGTACAGCTGTTTGTTCAGCTAATTTTTCAGAACTTGTAAACCCTACACTGCGCAATTCAGCAGCCTCGGCTCCTTCTAGGAAAGCTTCACGACCACGGAATGCTTCTTTTGTAAAATCAAGATTCCATGAATAACCAAGCTCATAAAGTGACTGATTTTCAGTAGCATAAATGCTTGTGATTGGTTGACCAACTTCAAATCGTAAAAATTCATCCAAAGTATCATCATAAGTTTCCACACCAGCTAAAACATCCGCAATAAATGCTTCAAAAACAGCACTTGGCAAGAAGAATTGGTAACCAAATTCACCAGAAAATCCAAAACGAGCCAAGTAACCAGCTTGATCTTCGTAAGTCATCTCTGACATGCCACGGAAACTCAAAGTTGAAATATCATATTCATAAAATTGCTGAGCAATATCCCCTGAATTTTTCCCTTCAACTTGAACCATTTTGTAATTATCTGAGATATCTGCCACTGTAAAATCAAAGTCCAAATCAGAAAAATAACCTTGTAAATCTTTATGGCTAGCAAGCCAATAAACATCGTCAAATTTGTAAAAGGTCACTTCATCATAAACACTACCATCTTCATTTAGCAAGAAAGTGTAGCCACATGTCTCTGTGTCTGCAAAAACAATATTCTTCGGAAGAACTAAGTCAAGTGCCTCCTCGCACTCTTCACCAGAAACTTCGTAAAGAAATCCGTCATAAATTTTATAAGCTTTATCTGTGCGCAATGTCGTATAAATGCTCGTCATTTTTAACTCCTTTTATATTCTGTTAATCTCACATTGATTGCGTGAGAGGCTGTAGTGTCAAAGACACATCTGATTTTTAAAGTGTTATTTTCTTTGTAAGAATAGAAAACGCCAGCTGGGCAAGAAAACTGCAGGTAACGATCCTGTTTTTCATCATAAATTACAAGCTGCTGCTGATTTTCTAAAATGTGGGATTTGTTTTGATAGAAAATCTGCTCGTTAAAACGCAGCTGCGAGAGATTTCCTTTTATTTTAAACGCAAATGAAATAGAGGCTTGCTTAGAATTTTTGGGGATAAACACCTCAGGTAAAACAACCTGATTGTGTGCTAAAACCAGCGAATTTATAGAGTATTTTCTTCGACCTGCTAGTGGTCTTTTCGTGCCATAACCGAACTCGTCTTCCAATTCTAACTGTGAAAGGTATTTTAATAAGTTTTTGTCAGTCTTTTGGTAAATCGTTTCGTCAAAGCAAGTACTGTCAGCTGAAAAATCACGCCTTGTCATCGTAAAGTAATAGCTTTGCTGCTGCAATTGCGATGATGGACAGATACTCAATGGACGAAACTGCATTTGATTGCTCGCTTTTCCAAGTGGCTGATATAAAATCTGGCAATCCTCACTTGGAATGACATATTCAAAGCAATCACGATTAAACAAACTCTGTCGCAAAAAATCATCATGCTCTAATGGATAAAATCCGGGACGATTCGCCAAATAACACTCACCGTCTTTTAATAATTGTTCTTGGCAAAAAATTTTAAAACCTTGTTTTACAATTTCTGGCATCATCGCTTGAGCTTTAGTGTTACAAGTATAAGTACAGCTTACACGATTATCATCGAATCTAATTTTTTTACAAATGTGTGCGCCTTGATAACGCCAGCTAATATCAAGTCCATTTGCCTTTTCCTTAATTTTAAAAATAGCTTCAAGTGGTTGACTAAAAATAATGAAGGTGTCCTCAAAAATAACCTTTTCGTCTCTGCAAAAAAGTAGACTACCTTCTGGGGAGATTTTTAAATCATAACCTTGAAAGACACGATGAAGTTGATGATTTTTCCCATGTCCTTGGCTGATATAATTTTCAAGTTGAACTGAAATCGTACCATGTCTAGTTATAATATTTGCACCAACCTTATGACGATGCGTGTAACCTCGCAAAGCACAGCGAGGATGGTTTTTCGTCAAGGTAACAAAGCGATGATTTCCAACCTTAGCTTGAATCTTTTCAACATCCTCTGAAAAGAAATCTGCTTGTAAATAATAGCGACCATTTTCTTTTACAACGGCTAGCTGAAATAAATCCATTTTTAAGAAATACGGCAAACTCGCCTCATCTTGCACCTTAAAACAAATGATTTCATCTGAGATGCGTGTCTTAAGAAAAGTCTCCTTAATGTTAGCATCCTCAACTTCTTCTAAAATTTCAAAAGTTGATAAATCATAGGATTTGCCATGATAATCAGATAAACAAAATGTTTTGATAACCTTTGGCAAATTGCTGCGCAATGAGCGACAGTGCAAAATATCCTCATAAGTTTGGCTGTATTCGTGAAATCCATTTAGACGTGATAATGACAGCGAAGGTTTATTGTATTTACTAATTTCGGTAAAAAGATTCGAAAAACCAAGCTGTGTAATCTGCTCTAAAATCGTCTTGTACAAAAAAGTGATTGCCTGACCACTTCGACTCTCTGAGTCAATTAACAAAAATCCACTAAAACTACTGTCCAAATCTAGGCACTCATGTGTGATGAATTTGAAAAAAGCTGATGTTCCTATTAACTTACCATTTTGGCGCAATAGGAAAAATTGCTTAACTTCCTTGATTTTCATGGTCAAATCAAAATCCTCAACCGTCAAAGGTTGCTCATCTGGAAATTGATAAACATGATTTTTATTAAATAACCTAACGATTTCTGGATAATCAGCAGGACAAGCCTGCACAATCTCTAAATGATTATCTTCTGTCATTTTTTAACCTTTTTAACCACAAAGTGAAGTAAGAGAAATGCTGCGATGACAGCTAAACAATAGGTAAACATGAAATGATTTGAAAATACATTGCCACTAGCATCTTTTAATAAGACTCCGTAAGATTCTTTATAATCTGTCACAACTGAGTTGTCAGCCTTATCGAAAACTTTAGCTAGTGATTCTTTCATCAAAACTTGCTTAAGCAAAGCATTGATTTGTGTGAGAGGAAACCAAGTCATCACTTGCTGCAACGTTTTTCCAACTGAACCAATTGAAAGATAAACTCCTGAGATAAATCCTATAAAAGTACCAACAATTGTGCTTAGAGTTGTAAACGATGAGCTCGTACGAATGAAAGCAAGAACTGGCAAAATAAGACTGGCTGATAGCACCGTTGCTAGACAAATGACACCGAAAATTTTCGCATAATCACCCATTGAAAAATCTAGCAAAGCTGAAAAGCCATTAAAAATAACAATCGCAAAAACGCATGAAAACATGGTTAAAATAATGCCAAAAAGCACTGCAAAAATGGCATAAGATAATTCAATCGTCATCGCTGACGTCGGACTAACTTTGAAATCCTCACTTAATTTTTTCTCACGGTCAGCCACCATCACTCCAAACGCTCCAAGCGTTCCAGTCATGGAAACAATGGTCGTAAGTCCAGCAATCAACCAATAATTCACCATATGAATCGTCTGTGTTGATGCCGTTTGGCTGTGCAAAGCTGCCTTAATTGCATCAATCTGAATTTGCCCTAAAAAGACTTGATAAACTAGAATAAGAATAATCACCGATAGAAATGACATAAAAAATGCCATGCGATCGCGTGTGTATACCTTACGATTTCTAGAAATTAATTCAAACATTCGTCTTCCCTTCTTTTTCTTTCAACAAATTCAGATAAGCAGCTTCAAGATTAGAATAAGCCACATTAAAACTTTCAATAACGGACTTATCTTGATTGTCTGAAATGATACGCATCATCTCATCTACAGTTACATCTGAAAAAATGATTTCTCTTTCTGAGATAACTTCACTCTTTGCCACAAAAGGTGCAATTGAAAGTTCAGCTACCGAACAACCATCTTTTAACACTAACTGAAGATTTGTCGTTGAGTGTGCCTTGATAAAGCCTGAAATATCACCTGAATAATATAATTTTCCACTAATCAAGACATTTAACACATCGCAGGCTGCCATCTCTTCAAGGTAATGTGTAATCAAAACCACAGTCATGTGAGCTTCTTTGTTTAAATGACTGATAGCTTCCCACAAATCATGTCTTGATTGAGGATCTAATCCGGTCGTAGGCTCATCAAGCAATAACAAAGAAGGATTTGGCAAAAGTGCACGTGCAATATCAACCTTACGCTTTTGACCACCTGATAAACTCCCATATCTTTGTTTACGAATATCATTGATACCCAAATAAGCCTGTAATTCTTGTAGACGCTTGTGAACACTAGCTTTTGACAAGCCATACAAAGCACCACGCGCAACCAGATTCTCCTCAACTGTCAAGTTCTCATCCAATCGATTGCTCTGAAAAACAATCCCAATATGCTTATAAAATTCCTTGTCAGATAATGACTTGCCATCAATTTCCCAAGAAATCTCACCTGAACTTGGCTTAAAATTTTTTATCAGCAAATTAAACAAGGTTGTTTTCCCAGCACCATTTGGCCCCAATAGCCCATAGAATTTTCCCTCTTCAAAGACCAGATCAACGCCTTTTAAAGCTTCAAAAGAGCCATAACGCTTTCGAATATTTTTTAGTCTAATCTCCATTTTCCGATACTAACATCCTTCCTGAAGCCACTTCTTGTTTATTCTCATCACGAATGATTGCCTGAATCTCAAGAAGCTGACCAAGTTTTGATTGCGACTTACACGTGATGGTCAGTTGGTCACCAGGTGTTGCGATTTTTTTAAATTTAAAATTTTTCACGCTAGCCAAATACCCAACCTTTTCAGCCACATTTTCAGCGCTCAAGTCTGCACTTGTCACTTCTTTTCCTTCAAGAGAATCTAAAATATAAAGCAAAGCTGCTGACTGTGCAGCCATTTCAATCATCAAAACCCCTGGAACAATCGGGCGACCAGGAAAATGACCTTGGAAAAATGGCTCATTAATCGTGATATTTTTACGACACTCAATGACTCCCGTCTTGTACTTCAAGACTTTATCAACTAATAAAAAAGGATATCGGTGGGGTAACATCTTGATAATATCATCACAATTAATCTTCACCATCTAAATCCTCACTGTTTTCAATCACAAAATCTGCCAATTTATTAACAGATGATAAGACAGCCATGTCGTCATCATTGATTTCAACACCAAATGTTGTAGATAACCCAATTGATAACTCCAATGCATCAATAGAATCTAACTCCAAGCCACGTCCAAACAACGGTTGATCATTGGTAATCAAGTCTTTATCAAGATCTAGCATCAAAGAATCAATCAAAACATCTTTGATTTGATCAACTACCTTTTGACGTGTCTCAATCACCGTTTTCTCTTCGTTCCAATTAATCATTAATCATTCCTCCATCGATTACCAAATTTTTTCCTGTAATGTAGTTTGCCTTATCACTGACCAAAAATGCCACTGCCCAAGCCACTTCCTCGGCTTTTCCAAATCTTCCCAGTGGAATAATATGCTCTTCTATTTCTGCTTTATTACGCAACTCACTAGTCATATCTGTCTCAATGAATCCAGGACTAACACAATTCACTGTAATGCGATCCTTGGCAAATTCTTTAGCCAAAGTCTTAGTAACCGCAATAATAGCACCTTTACTAGCTGAATAATTAGCCTGACCGACTTGACCAGCCACACCACTTGTCGATGAAATATTAACAACCTTACCTTGGATATGCTTTGCTTTCATGATACGTAAAACTGCCTTAGTCATATTAACCAAGCCCATAAGATTAATGTTAAGCACATCGTGCCATTTTTCATCTGACATCATCAAAAAATAGCCATCACGGATAATTCCCGCATTATTGACTAGACAATCAATGCGTCCATAAGTCCGAAAAATTGTATTGACCAATTTTTGAACAGCTTTAGCATCAGAAACATCACATTTGTGAACTTCAAGCCCTGGTAGTTCTTCTTTCAAAGCCATCGCGCAAGCGTCATTTCCAGCGTAAATCGCAATAACTTGGTAACCTTCCTTGTGCAATTCTCTTGAGATGGCTGCGCCAATTCCTCGTGTGCCACCTGTAACAATTGCTACTTTCATCTTTTTTCCTTTCGTTTTTTCATTTTCATCAATTGTTTGGAAATAAATTTATTCGGAGACAGATCAATGATCCTTGTTTCCTGATTTAATATTTTTTCTTTAATACCATTCCAATCAAAGCAATGATTCCATTGATACATAATCTCATCAGTTAAATCATCACAGTGGAAAAGATAGCTGTAAGCTTCATTTTGAACAATGTTCAATGCCTGAACCAACTCACCATATTTTTCTTGTGTTTGATTTAAAAAGCTTGTATGATAAGGTGCCTTGACACCCAACTGCTTAATTTTCAGTGAACAATTAGCCTGCTGTGCAAGATTTTGCAAAAGCGCCGAATCATCATTTTTCATGGCAAGAACACCTGAAATATCATCCGTAAGAATAGCCAATTGGAATTTATCTGGATGTACACTCAAAACCTCTTGAGTCAAAAGTGTCATATTGTCTGTCATTACCAGAAATAATTCTTCTTGATGTGAGGCACTCTCCACTAACTGCGCTCTTTTTTTAATAAAGGCAACAATGTCTTGAAAACTAGCACTTCCACTAGCCAGTAACACATTAAAAATTCCTGCACTATGGGCTGAAAATCGTGTTCCATTTTCAATCTTGTCATCTTGTGTTGCCCAAGCATTGTAAAGAAAAGTCGTAAGCATTGCTGCATGCAAACCATCTAAAGCACAATTTTTATCTAAAACATCTTGAAACAGTTGGTATGAATCAAAATCACAATTCTTCAGCTGTGATAACAACTCCTTACCTTTTTCAGTCTTTATCATCTGATGCAAATGTTTTAACTGAACATTACCTTGACCGCCATAAATTACTGTCGATATCACCTTTTTATCCTTTCCACAAGAAGTATGGGAGTATCATACCCAACAATACCCCCATCATCACAATATTTCTTGAGGATTTTTACTGATTCATCAGCTACATATTCATAGGTCAAGCCTAAAATCTCAACTGCTAGTAGCACAGCACCTTTTTCGTAAGTACCACCTTCAACAATCTCATTAGCATAATAGACTCTCCCCACTAAATGCGTTGAAATCAATAAACTATTTGCCAGCCGTGTATCATATAAGCAATATTGATTATCAGATAGTTCCTCGTTTTTCCCTAAAATATTAGACTTATCCACAAATTTGCACCTCCATCCAGCACAAATACACTCTTATTATTTATTCCTGCTCTCTTACAATAATTTTGGCATTTGGACCAATAGTTCCCAATAAAATTTTCTTTTGGCTATTTTGCTCAATCATTGTTAGTTTAAACAGTTCTTCATCTATCCACACTGAAACTAACTTATTTATTTCAGCCGAATTGGTTATGGTCAAATAAGAAACTTCTTCAAATCTTTTTTCAATATCACTTTCTATCATTACCGCTATTTTTCCTAGAAATACTTCCCTGCATAATCCATCCTGCAATACTGTTTGGGTTAAAAACAGTAGGCAATTAAGCTAAAAAATTTCACTTCTTAGCCTTTCCAAAAAATTAAAAAGTCAAGCAACGTAAACATATCCTTCATCCTTTCTTTCTTTATTGACAACATTATATAACGCTTTCATAAATTCACGTGAGGACATTTATGTCCATATAAAAAAGTGAGCGAGACAAATAAACTCTCCAGTGGAGACTTTATTTCTGACCCTAAAAACTAAAAATCGAATTGGTAATTTCAAACCAATTCGATTTCGCCATCTCACCTCCGCACAGTTGACCACTGCGTCTTGTTTATTCAATTATAAAAAATAAGAAGCTAGACATTGTCCAGCCTCTTTTCACGAGCATCATTCAACACTTTTTTAAAAAAGGGCATCATTTTTATCAATCCCTAGAATTTCCAAATCCTTTTGCCATTCTCGTTGCATATTTTCCTTAATCAAATCTTCCGACAACAAATCTGCCATAACGATAGATTTCTCATACTTTTCCTTAGCTTCCTTGGTATCGTTTTTTAAAAAGAGAGCTATCTTCCATTGAAAAGCATAAATAAAAATATTATCCCTATAGTCATTACGCTTTGTCATGATATCACGCAGAACTTCAATCACATCTGGAAGCAAAGCGTACTCGCCGTAGCAACACAAAACACCTGCTGCTGAAATAATGACATCTTGAATTTTCCCCAAATCTGCCAACGGAAAATAACTTACTGCCAAAATCACCTTACTTAGCAAATCAATAAATTCGACCTTATCAAAATCATGAATAGCCAATGACAACAGACGTAACTGAATGATTTCAACATCATTAAAAGACAAACGAGATTTTTTTCGAGTCTGCTCCAAGTACTCATCCAATAATCCTTGGTCATATGAACCATTACCTGAGCAAATCATATCCACAGAAGCCTGTGCAACTTGAAGTGCTATCTGTTCTTCCTCCGGTAAATAATCAAAATACTGGTCATAAATTTTTTCGATAATTTTTTCACGCTGTAAAAGTCTTTCTTTATTACCATAATGGTATAACGTTCTCAGCTGATATCTCAAATTAATATACTCATCTGGAAGTTCTAAACTTTCTTTACTCGTTAATCTATCCAAAGAAACTCCCAATTTATCAGCAATATAAACAGCTGTTGCAATTGTAGGCAAAGATTGTCCCTTTTCAATTCGCTGAAGCTGCCTTGTTGTTAATACATCCTCAATTCCACAGACTCTTTGTCGACTCATTCCCTTTTCTTTTCGCAAGTCTCTTATCTTTTGACCAAATTCCTTTTTAAAATCCACGACAAAGAATCTCCCTAATCTATTCTTTCAATTGAAATACTTTGACAATCAAAGTATGCTATATACTCTAACAACTCTGTAATATTCTAAATATATCAGATAAATGAGGGAAAGACAAGACACTCTAATGGTGAATACGTTTTAAGATGACACCATTTAAAAAAACAAAAAAATACCTCTAAACTACTCGAGCTTAGAGGTATTTTTAATAAGAATGATTACAATTCAGCGATTTGGAAAAGTTCCAATTCAGCTTGTGTTTCAGTACCGAACATATTAATCATCAATTTAACTTTATTATTTTCGATTTCAACAACACGTCCTTCTTGACCAACGAAAGCACCATCGATGATTTGAACTACATCACCAGGTTTGATGTTTGTGTCAACCACATCAACAGTTTGACCCATTGAGATAAGAATTGAACGAATTTCTTCTTCCAAAAGTGGAGTTGGTTTTGAACGGTTACCGTGTGATCCAACGAAACCAGTAACGTTTGGAGTGTTACGAACA
This sequence comes from Streptococcus equinus, assembly GCF_049393735.1. Taxonomy (GTDB): domain Bacteria; phylum Bacillota; class Bacilli; order Lactobacillales; family Streptococcaceae; genus Streptococcus; species Streptococcus equinus_G. The sequence continues at coordinate 143,202 of NZ_CP185946.1, read as the reverse complement.
ACGAACCAAGCTTCGTCTGTCATAACCATTTCAACCAAAACATAACCAGGGAAGCGATTTTCTTCAACTTCTTTGATTTTACCATTTTTTTCAACGTTAACAGTTTGTGTTGGGATTTCAACACGCAAGATGTTATCCAACATGTTGTAAGTTTGTGCACGTTGCAAAAGTGTTTCTTTAACTTTGTTTTCGTAACCAGAGTAAGTTTGTAGCACAAACCAACCTTTATCAAAAGAATCTAACATAATTTCCTCCATTATAAAAAAGCCCTTTAGAGGCTCTTTGGGTGTTTTTTCTTTATTTTATTATAGGAAAAATCGCTAGCGCTGTCAACGAATTACTGCCAAATCTATACACAAAAAAGCTGGGCAAAACCCAGCTTATCTCTTAAAATCGATTTAATAAATCCATCACTCCCAGTGAGAGCAATTTATCGAAAATGAAAATAACAATGGTAAAGAATGCTGTATATTCAAGTACAGAGATATAATCTTTCCAACGTTGTTTACGATTTGGCCATGTTGTTTCACTTAAAATCGTAAAAACTCCCTTAATGAATGCCACAGGCGACTCCTCCTTATTCTATCATCTCGCTCATTACTCTAAAGCTGAGAATGACCGCTACAAATTATCGTGTTTCTTTGTGTAGCGTGTATTTTTTACAATGTTTACAATATTTATTAACTTCTAGTCGTACAGGTTTGGGGTTGCTACTAACTCCGATAGAGTAGTTACGGCTTCCACATTCTGTACAAGCTAAACTTGCTTTTTTCTGTGCCATAATTCCTCCGAGACCTTATTTTATCATGTTTTTCTTATTTTGACAAGTCCGTTAATTTGCCTGTTGGTTAAACCAATTTGAAAAACTATTCCAAGCATCTTTAACAGCTTGTCCAATTTTTTCACCAGCATCTTGAGCTGATTCTTGGACTTTATCAAGAATATCATCAGAGCTTGATGATTGGCTTGTACTTGCTTGACCATCTGCGCTGTAAACAAGGTCATAACCATTTTGGCTATAAGCATTTTCTACGGTAAATTCTGTTCCTGCAGTATATGGTAAAATACCGCTCGCAACAGCACTGAAGATAGTTGAAGCCGTACCAGAACTTGCATCGTTCAAGTAGTGATTTTCATCTGTCGAATCATAACCAATCCACTGTGCAATAACAACATCTGGTGTGTAGCCGATAACCCACTGGTCACTTGTCAAATCTTCATTAAAACTTGCCTCAACAGTACCTGTCTTACCAGCAATTGTATAGCCGTAAGCATTGGCATTAACAGCTGAACCATTTGAGAAAGTTCCAAGCATCATGCTTGTCATCTTATCTGAAACAGATTTGCTGAGCACGCGCTTAGTAGATGGTTTAAATTCAGCGATAACCTCACCACTAGCATTTTCAATTTTTGAAATCAAATGTCCTTTTGGCATAACACCATTGTTAGCAAAGGTTGCATAAGCTTGCGCCATTTCAAGCGGGTTAGTAGTCACACCACCACCAAGAGCAATTCCCAGTTCTTCCTTAACATTTTTCATATTAAGTCCAAATTTCTTAGCGTAGCTAATACCTTTGCTAACTCCAATTTTATTTAACAAATAAACAGCTGGAATGTTGTAAGAATTAGCAAGAGCTTGATACATTGGAAGATCAGCCGTTTCAATTCCAGCATAGTTTGTCGGACTGTAGCCATCATAATCTTGAACAGTATTTGGTAATTCCTTGGTAATAGCGTAGCCTGATGCGACCGCTGGAGAATACACAACAAGTGGCTTAATCGTTGAACCTGGGCTGCGCGAAGCCTGTGTCGCATAGTTAAAGCTACGGAAAGTTGATGAGCTTGGACTTACTCGCCCAACCAAACCACGTACTGCTCCTGTTGCAGGGTCCATAGCAACACTAGCTCCTTGAGCACTTTCCCCATCATAGTCAGACACTGGGAAATATGAGGTATCGTCAAAAACAGCCTGCATATTAGCTTGATAATTTTGGTCAAGCTCTGTGTAAATCTTGTAACCGTTATTGACAATATCATTTTCTGATAAACCATATTTTTCTTGAGCTTCTTGGATAACCGCATCGAAATATGAACCATATTGGTAATCGTCAGAATTTCCAGTATACGTATCATTTAATTCATCAGCGATATTCACTTGCTTAGCCTGGTCAGCTTCAGTTTGTGTGATTTTACCAGCATCAACCATAACACCTAGAACTGTGTTACGGCGGTTCGTCGCATTTTCCACAGAATAATAAGGATTATAAATTTCAGGACCTTTCAGCATACCAGCTAAGATGGCTGATTGTTCAATCGTTAAATTAGCTGCGCTTGTCCCAAAATATTTCTGACTAGCATCCTCAATTCCCCAAACCGAATTTCCAAAATAAGCATTGTTTAGATACATGGTCAAAATGTCATCTTTGCTGTATTTCTTCGTCAACTCGATAGCAAGGAAAAATTCTTTTGCCTTACGTGTGACGGTCTGTTCTTGGCTCAAATAAGCATTTTTAGCCAATTGTTGTGTGATGGTTGACCCACCACCAAAATGACCCATGGTAAACAAGGCTAAGAAGAAACGTGAGTAATTAATCCCACCATTTTTATAAAACGAACGGTCTTCAGTTGCGATAACCGCATTTTTCATGTTATCACTGATAGCATCGAGTTCAACGTAAGTTCCCTTTTGCCCTGAAAGAGAACCAACTTGATTATTGTCTTTGTCATAAATCACAGTTGTTGCCTTCAAAGCGTCTTGCAAATCAGAAACATTTGTTGACTTAGCGACCACAAACAAATACGAGCCGATAGCTAAAACCACGATACCAACAAGAATAAGCAAAATTTTACCAATACGATAGCGACGCCAAAAACGTCTAATCGGATTTTTAGGTGATGGCATAAAGCGTGAAATCTTTTGCAGCCAAGCCGGTTGTTTTTTAGCTTTTTCGTGATAGCTTTTGCTTCGTTGATAAGTCGGAGTTTCTTGCTCCATTTCCACTTCAATATCAGTCAAATCATCAGCCAAATAATCATCGTTGTCACTTTCTTGGCTGGTGTGATTTTTGAAAGGCAGTTCTTCTTTTGCTGTCTTCAAAAAAGAAAGAACCTTTTCTTTAATCAATTTAAATTTTGTCATAACCACATTATAACAGTTCTTTCAAAAATCGTCAGATGTAAAAGGATTACATCTTGATTACAACGTTTTCAAGTCATTTGTGGTAAAATAAAATTAATAATAAAACGCTATCAACTTATCTGTCCACAATACTCAAAAAGAGTATTAGAAAGGATTTATTATGTCTAAAGGATTTGACGCATTCAAAAAAACATTGTCTCACGATAGTTTAAAAGCTGTTTACGATGAAACTAAAATCGAAGTTTCTGAAAGTGAAGCTGAAGGCACAGAAGCTTACTCAATGGCAGTTGCCGTACAAATGGCGGTAAACTTGCTAGAAAAATACGACGACTGGCTCCACGACAAAAAAGACGATAAAAAATAAGCGCATCTGACAAGATGCGTTTTTGCTTGCTTGCATGTTATAATAGAGCCATGACTTTATCATTTACGATTAAAAATCCATACCCTGACTGCACAGTCAAAGAACTTCTAGAAGAACATTTACTGATTCCGCGAAAAATTCGTCATTTTCTACGTACCAAAAAGCACCTACTCATCAATGGTGAAATGATTAATTGGCAAAGCCTTGTCAAAACTGGTGACACCATCCAATTAATCTTTGATGACGATGATTATCCGCAGAAAGAGATTCCATTTGGGCAGGCTGAGCTTGTCGATTGCCTCTACGAAGATGAACATCTCATCATCGTAAACAAACCAGAAGGCATGAAAACTCACGGCAATGAACCAAATGAAATTGCCCTGCTCAACCATGTCTCTGCTTACGTTGGCAAGACTTGCTACGTCATTCACCGCTTAGATATGGAAACTAGCGGAGCTGTCATGTTCGCTAAGAACCCTTTTGTGCTACCTATCCTCAACCGACTCCTTGAAAACAAAGACATTTCTCGTGAATACTGGGCTTTAGCACAAGGAAAATTCGAGCCAAAACATCAAGTCTTTCAAGATAAAATCGGACGTGACCGTCACGACCGCAGAAAACGTGTCGTCGATCGTAGAAACGGACAAACTGCCCTGACAATTGTTGACCGACTTAAAACCTTCAAAAAAGGAACACTGGTCAAGTGCCGTTTAAAAACTGGACGTACCCACCAAATCCGCGTGCATTTATCAGCACACAATCACGCCATTATCGGAGACCCACTTTATAGCAAAATACCTGCCAAACGTCTTATGCTCCACGCACACAAACTCAGTTTCACACATCCATTTACCCTTGAAAAAATCAGTGTCGAAGCCGTCTCAAAAACATTTGAAACAGGATTACATTAAGAGGTTGGGACTAAAGTCACCAACCTCTTTTATTTATGCAATTATAATAAGCGAAACGCAGTGGTTAAGTGAGTTCGAATGCGTTGATAAATCAACTTTTACATCCCTACTTCCTTTTCTTATTTCTTACTTAAAGTACTACCAAGCGTTGGCTTGCTATAATCAAAATCATCATCTTTATTAGCCTGCCAAACAACCAATCTAAGCTTGTCACCGTCGATTTTAATACCAAAAGTATACTTAACACCAACGCCACCAAGACCACTGACAACAAAAGCACTCGTATCAGTATCATCTCCGTAAACATAATGATAGATATTATTACCCTTGTCTTCGACACCCGTAATCTTAGTTTGTTTTTTATTATTTTTAGTTGATTGGGTGATTGTTCCGTCAGCATCAAAGGTAAATGATGTGTCGCTCTTGTCATCAACTTTCCATGTTCCAAGCATAGCTTCTGGCAGAACTGAATCTACCTTGATTTGATTGTCTTCACCAGTTACTGTGATGCTTCTTTGCCCTGAATTTGCTACCAAGTAACTTGCGCCTGATTTTTTCAGCGTCAATTTTCCTTCTAGGGTTTGAATAACATCACCTGAGCTTTGTTTTTCAGTATCTGTTGATTTATCGTAATGGAAATCATAAGTCGCTGTAAAACCTGCCACGTAAGATTCTTTACCAACCTGTGTGAGATTTGTCAAAACGATATTAGGGACGGTCAAACTTGTTGCCTTACGGCTATCAGTCTGCATCTTAGCTGTGATACTTTCTTTCAAGCCTTTGTAAAATTCATTACTAGCACCATCTTCAAAGACTGTCGCTACTGTTGATGAATCTTGTCCAGCATTCAAATACAAAATCATTTGGTCAAAAGCTGATACTAGCACTTTACCAGCCGTTTCATTGTCCAACAATCCCTCAGCGTCCAAAGCAACAGTATCCCCATCAGAAATACTTGAAAGAGCTTGTTTTTGCGATTTCAAATCACCGTCTGAGAATTTTTTCTTGACATAAGCTTTAGCTGAGTCAGTCAAAGGATAATCACTGACATCATATTCCCCATTTTCCAAAGTTCCCACACGCGTATCATCAAAATAAAGCTCACCATCAGTTAAATTACTTGTCACCTTAAAAGATTTAAAGTTGACTGACAAATCAAGAAGATTATTCTCACCGTCATAAGCCTTGCTAAGTTCGACTGGCTTACCATTGTATTTGCCAGAGATGCTTGCTGTATAATCTGCAATTGGCAAACGCTCAAGCGTCACGCTGTAATCTTCTGAGTCACTGACTGCTACTTTCTTTTTATTCAACAAAATATCAACCTTATTGACGTTCGTCTTAATCGTCAGATTCAAAGGTTTCAAAGCGATGCGGTAGTTTGGAAAAATCAAAAACTTCTGCCCAACCTTTTTAACATATTGATTATCTGAAGCCCCTGCATCTTGCAAATCTTGACTGAGCTGATTTGCTTCTGCTTTTGAGAGTTTGTTAAACGTAGCATACTTAGCCTCGTCGGTCGTAACTTTTTCATCGTTATCTGCCCAAACCACAAAACCTTTGATATTGTCAAAAGTATCACCTGATTTTTGATAAGCTGCCACGTACTCTTTAATCACTTGTTTTTTAGAGTAATGAAAACTTCCCCAAACCACAAAAGCAATCAGCAAAATTCCCACAATCAAACTAGGAATCCAAATTTTCTTGTGTTTAAACTTAATCATTTTTCTCTCCCTATCCTAACAAAACTTGAGCTATCATTATACCAAAAACTTTTTAAACTACTGTTACAAGAAATTCACACCTATGACATAAAAAGGCGACTAAAAAGCCACCTTTGTCATTCAAAAGTCATCTTTGTTATCCACAATAACAAGATAAATCGCACCTAAAACAGCACCAGCAACACCTAACCAAAACATCATAAGCCTACTCCCTTCATACAGTAAGCATATATAAACTAAATCAACATTTTCTAACCTTAGTATACTACAGACACAGCTTTTTTACGATTATTTTACTTGTTAAAAACAGCTAAAAACGATACCATAAAAACATCAAAGGAGATTTAAAAATGTTCAAAAAAGAGTTGTTAGGAGCGATGATATTATCTGCTTTAACCATGATTTTTATTATCATTAACACTTATTTTCCAGCACTGGCTAAAGTCATTGATTTCATTGTTTTTTGGGCTTGTGCACTATTTTTACTTTATCACATTATTTTTATTATTTGTGCAAAAATAAAATCTCGAAAAAAGTAAACCCTATTTGTTTAGGATTTACTTTAATCAGTTTATTCCTTAAAAAGAGTTAGAAAAACCATCATAAATCTCTTAAGAAAACCAGCCGGTAACATTGAGCCATCCTTTGTAGCGATTGGCTCTTTTTTGCATAAATAACTGCAGGTCAACTAATTCTTGAGAAGGGTTAGAAACTAAGTATTTGTTAATAAATGATCCTAATCGCATAATCTCAATATCAGAATTAGCACTCTTTTGTATTTTGTCAGCAGCAAGAGAAATTAAGTCATAAAATTCCTTATCCTTTTGTACAGATTCGAGTTGCTGCACCTTAGTCAATAAGTCTAAAAATTCTTCGTCAACTTTTCGTTTCATCATAATCATCACCCACAAAATTTGAAAGATTTTTTACGACACTTTTAGCAGAATAAACTCGCAAACGCAAAGTCGTTTACGCACTTAGTTTAGCACAGATTATTATAATTATCTAAAATTATCATATAAGAAAATAAAACAAAAAAACGAGCTCTACCAAATCAAAGAGTTCGTTTTTTCTAAGTTTTTTAGTGTAGCTGTCAGTCTTTTCAGAAAGTTATACAGTCAAGCTGCACCAACATATTTTCAGCTGCCCCCAACCGAAAATATGATGTTAAAAATAAGTCTATGAGAATGTTTATAAAATGATTTCAATGTGTGAACAATCAAAGAGCTTAAACACTCTCGATAAACCCCATCTCATGTCATATCTCTCGGAAATGTACTAATTTTGTCATTGAACGTATAATACTACTAATACTACAGACGGTGTCGCTCAATCAAGAAAAAAAGATATGACTTGTACATCTCAATCCTACAATCAAGATGCCATTATTAGCAAATGCTAATTCTCCTGGATAAGATCCATCCCTTTGAAATGATACTTGTTTTTCATATGACTCCCAAAAATCAAAAGCTCCCAAACAATTGACCCTTTCATATGAAAAACGCTTGCCTAACCAAGTAAAGTATCACTCCATGTAAGTATCTCAAATACTTACGGATATAATATACCATGAAAAAAATCTATTATTCCAAATTCGCAAATATGAAAATTTGTATTCTATATTTTCATATATGATAATTTCCTATTTTACCCCCTTTTTAAGGTAAAATAATAGCTAAGGAGGTCAGCAATATGGTAAAAAAATTAATTTTACTCTTAACAATTCTTCTAACATTTAGAATTTGGCCTTTCTAATCCAATTTTTGTTCTCTCTAAAGTTAAGACTAGGGAAATTCCCTAGTCTTTTTTGTATAATTCAAGAAAAGTCTCTAAATGCGTTTCTAAAAGCTTTGCCATAGTAGAGTTTCCAAGCTTTTCAACCATTTCAATACAATCTCTCATCGGCATAACATCATCAGACTCGCCTTTCAGATAAGCTAAAGTATCTTTTAAAAAGGTCAAAAAAATCACGGTGAACATATCTTGATAATTAATCATGCTCTCAAGCTTATTTAAAAAATACTTTGTGTAGTAAAGTTGCTTGCGCTCAATCAAAGTCAAAATGATATTGATAAAAGTAAGCTGCGCTGCTTTTTTATGCTGAGGAAGCGCAAGGTAAAATTCATCACGCTCAGCAAATGCTTTCCCCAAGAAAATCAAATCATCATTGGACAAAATTGACATGGTATTTCCAAAAAGATAAAGCTCATACTCTGTCCACTGCTCAATACCATAAAGATAATGTGTCAAAAAATGCTTGTCATCTTCTTTAATCTCATAACTCGAATCAAGAGAATAAATGGCACTGACAATATCAATTCGAGTCAGGCGATTGTAAGCATCAAAGTTATCACTAGCCTCAAAATGTTTGAGCATGTCTTTCAAACCAGCAATATCCCCAGCAATTTGCAAAGTTGCTAGCTGATTTCCGATTTTGTGGTAAGAGCTTGCTCGGTAATGATTAAGAGCATAACCAAATTCTGAAAAGCTCATGTGGATGCCTGAAATAGCTGTTAGTAACTTATCTGCTGTCAGCATGCTTTTACCATTTTCAAATTTTGATAATTGTGACACTGATAAACCATCATGCGCAACATCTTTCAGCTTTAAACCACGCGCCACACGTAATTCGCGGTATAATTCACCTAAGCTCATCAATTCTTTTTCATCCAATACAGCACACCTCCTTTATCAAGAATCCTTTTTTCATTATATCAAATTTTCAACTAAGATATGCAGACATACAAAAAGAGCACCTCAAATGAGGTGTTCTTCTATTTATTCGTTATTCAGATTAGAAACCGCCCATCATTGATGGATCCATTCCTGGTGCAGCTGGTGCTTTAGCAGGTTCTGGATGGTTAGCAACAACAGCTTCTGTTGTAAGGATAAGGCTTGCTACTGAAGCAGCATTTTGAAGAGCTGAACGAGTTACTTTAACTGGGTCGATGATACCAGCTTCAACCATGTTCACCCATTCACCGTTAGCAGCGTTAAATCCTGTACCAACTTCTGAATTTTTCAAGCGTTCAATGATAACTGAACCTTCATAACCAGCGTTGAAAGCAATTTGGCGAACTGGTTCTTCTAGAGCACGAAGAACAATGTTACGACCTGTAGCTTCATCACCTTCAAGTTCAAGTTCAGCAACTTTTGAAATAACGTTAACAAGAGCTGTACCACCACCAGCGACAATACCTTCTTCAACGGCTGCACGTGTAGCGTTAAGAGCATCTTCAATACGCAATTTCATTTCTTTAAGAGCAGTTTCTGTAGCTGCACCAACTTTGATAACTGCAACTCCACCAGCTAATTTAGCCAAGCGTTCTTGCAATTTTTCACGGTCAAATTCTGATGTTGTTGAAACAAGTTGTGATTTAATCACGTTAACACGGTTAGCGATAGCTGTCGCATCACCAGCACCTTCAACAATAACAGTACTATCTTTATCAACCGTTACTTTAGCAGCTTGACCAAGAGCAGTCATGTTAGCATCTTTCAAATCAAGACCAAGGTCTTCTGTAATAACAGTCGCACCAGTCAAAATGGCGATATCTTCAAGCATTGCTTTACGACGGTCACCAAATCCAGGAGCTTTAACAGCTACAACGTTGAAAGTACCACGGATTTTGTTAAGTACAAGTGTTGGAAGAGCTTCACCATCAACGTCATCAGCGATGATAAGAAGTGGACGACTTGTTTTAAGAACTTCTTCAAGAAGTGGCAAGATATCTTGAATGTTTGAGATTTTCTTATCTGTAATCAAGATGTATGGATTTTCAAGGTCTGCAACCATTTTTTCGTTGTCAGTAACCATGTATTGTGAAAGGTATCCACGGTCAAATTGCATACCTTCTACCACATCAAGTTCTGTTTCCATACCACGTGATTCTTCGATTGTGATAACACCATCGTTACCAACTTTTTCCATAGCTTCTGAAATGTATTCACCAACTTTTTCAGAACGTGATGAAACGGCAGCAACTTGTGCAATAGCTTCTTTGTTAGCAACTGGTTGAGCAATTGATTTCAATTCATCAACAGCAACTTTAACAGCTGATTCGATACCACGACGGATGCCGATTGGGTTAGCACCTGCAGTAACATTTTTAAGACCTTCACGAACGATTGCTTGTGTCAAAACTGTGGCAGTTGTTGTACCGTCACCAGCAATGTCATTTGTTTTAGAAGCAACTTCTGATACAAGTTTTGCTCCCATGTTTTCAAAATGGTCTTCTAGTTCGATTTCTTTGGCGATTGTGACACCATCATTTGTGATAAGTGGTGAGCCAAATGATTTTTCAAGAACTACGTTACGACCTTTAGGGCCTAAGGTTACTTTAACTGTATCTGCTAAAATATCTACCCCACGCATCATGCTTGCGCGTGCATCTGATGAAAATTTAATATCTTTTGCCATATCTATTCCTCTGTTTGATTTCTATTAATATACTATTTTATTAATCTATCTTACGCCAATACGGCTAAAATTTCAGCTTCACGAACGATAGTCACAGTGTCTTCACCATCTTTTACTTCGACACCTGCACCGTTTTCGATAATAACTTTATCGCCAGCTGCAACACTTGGTGCTACCAATTCACCTGTCAATGTACGAGCACCTGTACCAACAGCTACAACAGTTGCTGTTTGAGTTCTTTCTTTGCCTGCGCCAGCAAGGACAAAACCACCAACTGTTTGTTCTTTTTCTTCTTCAACTTTCAAGACCACACGGTCACCTAATGGTTTCAACATGCTTTTGCCTCCAATATTTTTATTATCGTTAGCACTCTTTGTACTAGAGTGCTAATATCTACAAAAACTATTCTAACACTTGGTCAGAAATAGTCAAGAAAAAAACACTATTTATCAAAAATAAGCTGAGCCTATTTCCTCATTGTCAAAAGGAAGTTTTGCTCAGCTTTTACTATTTTATCCCAAGACCAGAGCATCGTCATTTAGGACTTGACCACTGTTTTTGTGGAAGAGGTCCATAAGTTGAGCAACGGTGAGATTTTTCTTTTCTTCGCCACGAACATCAACAACGATTTTACCATGATAAAGCATGACCAGACGGTTACCATACTCAATAGCATGTTCCATGTTGTGAGTAATCATCAAGGTTGTAAGTTCTTGTTCTTCAACTACTTTTTTAGTCAGCTGCATAACCATGTCACTCGTTTTTGGGTCAAGCGCGGCTGTGTGTTCATCAAGAAGAAGAATTTTTGGTCGAACCAAGGTCGCCATAGCAAGAGTCAATGCTTGACGTTGACCACCTGATAGAAATGCCGCATCTGTTTTCATGCGATTTTCCAAACCTAAACCAAGCTCGGCTAATTTTTCCTTGAACAATTGACGTTCTGTTTCTGTGATTGATTTTTTGAAGAAACTGCGTTTTTTACCACGACGGTAGGCAATTGCCATATTTTCTTCAATGGTTAGATTCGTCGCTGTTCCCATGCGTGGATCTTGGAAAACACGGCTAATATCTTTTGAACGTGCAGCAACAGACGCTTTTCGAATTGACTGACCATCAAGCACGATATCTCCTTCATCAATCTCAACAACGCCTGCAATAGAATTCATCAGCGTTGATTTTCCAGCACCATTTCCACCAATGACAGAGATGAAATCCCCTTGTTCAATATCCAAATCAAGACCACGTAACACGTGATTTTCGTTGACCGTACCTTTTTCAAATGTTTTATGAATAGTTGATAAGCTTAAAAGTGCCATTATTCGTTACCTCCTGGTGTCAATGTTTTTGAGGGTTTAATATGAAGTTTATTTCTGATTTCTGGAACGTAGAGAATAAGAGCAAGAAGAACTGCTGACGCTAGTTTAAGCATTTGAGCATCCACGTTCATGGCTAAGATGATAACAAGAACCAAACGATACAAAATTGAACCAAGAACGATTGACCAGAGACGTTTACCAAGCGGCAAGTATTTGACGATAACTTCCGCAAGGATAATAGATGCCAAGCCGTTAACGATTGTTCCTGTTCCCATATTCATATCAGCGTAGCCATTATTTTGTGCTAAAAGTGAGCCTGCAAGAGCAATCAAGCCATTTGAAATCATGTAACCAAAGATTTTCATGCGGTCAACTTTAATCCCATTTGCTTCACCCATAGCAAGATTGTCTCCTGTCGCACGAAGAGCGAGCCCAAGTTGCGTGTTCAACAACACAACAAGTAAAAGAATCACCAAAGCTACAAAAATCACACCAATCAAAATCACAGCATTAAGTTTTGAAAGACTAAGTGCTGATGTCAGTACTGTAACCAAAGTTGTTTGCCCAGCTAGTGACACATTGGCACTTCCTAAAACCAAAAGATTAACAGAATAAAGAGCTGTCAAAACGATAATCCCTGTTAGCAGTGCTGGAATTTTCATCTTAGTATGCAAGAACCCAGCTACCGCACCTGCAAGCATACCAGCAACAAAACCACCAATAGTCGCAATCAACGGATTAATACCATTGACAATCATGATTGCTGTTGAAGCTGCTCCGAGAGGGAATGAACCTTCTGCTGAAAGGTCAGCAATATCCAAAATACGAAATGTAATGAATACACCGATCGCCATAATAGCCCACAAGAGTCCTTGTGAAATAGCAGTTAGGATAATATCAAGCCAAGCATTTGACGTTTTCTTATCAGACTGACTAGTTTTTTTAGGAGTAGCTGTTGTTGTCTTGCGACTATCTGTCGTAGTTGTTTGTGTCTCTTCAGAAGAGGCTTCTGTTGATTCATCCTTAATGCTAGTCAAATCAATGCCAAGCGTTTTAGCCATGTCATCATTTGCAACAACATTAAGTGTTTTAGGGTATTCTGCTGAAACCTTGCTAACATCTTCACCCTTGATGATACGCACAGCTAATTTTGCCGTCTGGCGGCCAAGCGCTTCGTAGTTAGCACCGTAAGTAAAGAGCACGCCTTGCTCAACGATATCTGCTGAACCACCGACAACAGGAACTTTCATTTCTTTTGATAATTCTGTGATTAGCGAAATCGCACTGACAATCATGTTATCTGTTGGAATAAAAAGGACTTGTGTTTGGCTCATCAAACTTTTGGCTGTGTCCTGTACATCATTTGTTGATGAAATTCCTTTTGTCAAAACATCAATTCCAGCTTTAGCAAATTCTTTTTGTGCTTCTTCAACTTGAACCTCTGAATTACGCTCATTAGTGGTGTACATGATGCCGACTTTTTTCACGTTAGGCATGACTTTTTGCAGTAGTTCCACCTGTTTTGAAATTGGAGACATGTCACTTGTTCCTGTGGCAATGCCTTCAGGATTTTCCATAGTCTTGACCAATTTTGCTGATACTGGGTCCGTTACTGCTGTAAACAACACCGGAACATCTGTTGATAGATTTGACAATGTTTGCGCAGCCGGTGTCGCAATCCCTAAAATCAAATCATTATTTGACAACAAATTTGTTGAAATGGTTTGAAGATTTGACTGGTCACCTTGAGCATTTTCATAATCTAATTTAAGGTTTTTCCCATCAACATAACCTTCTTTTTTCAATTCAGCGACAAATCCCTTGCGAGCTGCACTCAGAGAAGGGTGTTCCACATACTGAAGAATCCCAATATGAACCACATCTTTATTTGCATTTTTTGATGATGAACATCCACCTAAGGTGAGCGCGGCTAACATGACAGCCATCAAAGCTGCTAAACATTTTTTCATAATGACCTACCTTTACTTTTTGCCAGCTTGCCTTACTTAACAAAAGACAAGATATTAATAATTTTTCCTAAATCAACCACAATAAAAACCAGCTAACTCAAAAGTCTAACTGGTTTTTTGGCGTATACAAAAAGTAAAAAATACCTGAAAGCCAGTTAGATCTCTAAGTATCTAATCGGCTTTTTCAAAACAGTCAAAATGCTTTAGCTTCATAGATACAAACGCAGGTGACGTTTGCATCCATGATTGGCTACAAACGTCTATCTAAAGAAACTAAAGTAATAGTATCGATTCAGTTTTTTAGTCAGAATAGACGAATTTTTAAGCATACTATTTTCTCCTGTTAAGATTCACAAATCAATGAGTGCTAGGTATTGAATTGCGTAAATTGTTTTTGATTGTTTACAGTTTACCCCTATTTTATCTATTTGTCAATATATTTTTAAAATTCAGAAAAATAAAATTTTATCTCCAAATGAAGGCATATACTCCCGCTTTACTTGCTAAAAATAACAGCATCTGCATTATCAATGTCATATTTTGATAAATCATAAACCGTTTTTTCTTGTGTATCCGCAGAGTATTTTACTAAATGTTCATTAAATAAAAAGTAGTAATCTGAATCTCTCTGCGTGAAAAAGACTTCTTGGATTCCCAAAGCAATTTCTGGGAAAGTAAGTTGGGTCTGAGAAAGGGTTTCTAAGTCAATGATTGTCCAAGTGTAATCAGCAACATAGAGCGGGTCATGAAGAACTAGCAATTGATGACGAGACTTGTCATAATAAATAAATTTTGGGTATTCAAACTCAGTTTCAATACGACTAATTTCACCGTTTGCAAGATTATATACAAGAATATGTTGCCCGCCATCTGGCTCACCATCCTCACGAATCCCCTCTTTAGCAGCTGTCATATAAAGTTTCCCGTCTGCTTCAACCATTCGAAAATAACCACCCTCGGTATAGTTGAGATCAATTTTATCTTGAATTTCTAGCTGCTTATTCATCACCCATAGATAATTAGAGCTAGTTCCGGTCTCATTGTCCACAGAGCCCACAAGCACATAAATAGTGTCGCCAACAAAAATGATTTCATTGGTGAGATTCATTACACCCGCTTCTTTAATTGTTTTTTTAGCAACTTGATGTAGATTGGTATCGTATTTATAAAAATCAGTATGTCCTAAGAAAACGGCAGTTGTGTAAATATATTCTCCATCACTAGTTGAACCATAGATGTCATTACCGCCAACTTTAGTCAATTTACTTTTTAAAGTTTTGGGTTCTATATCGAATAGATAAACTTGATATGAATCCGCGGATTCATGGGTTCTACCATATAACCTGCCTTTAACACATTGCAAGCGTTCTTGCCAAATGCCAAGATTTTTATCAAATAATTGTCGTGTTTCAACCTTTTCCAGCTGATTGTTATCAGTTTTAAATGTCGTAATCCGATTGCCGTGCGAAATTGCCAAATCATATGCTTTTGCTGGCTTACTCGTTGCCTTACTCTGACAACCCGATAATCCCAAAACAACCACCGCTAATAAAATTAGCCAAGATTTCTTTTTCATTATGATGTCCTATTTCTATAGATAACTTGTGTTTTATTGTTTACTAATTCAAATGGATGAATAGCTGTTCCCCACGCTGCTGTTCCGATATCAACTCCTGTGGTATCCTTATATGCTGCCCAAACAAGCTGTGAACAATAAAAGCTACTTCTAGTATTAATATTAGTAAATGATTTATTGTATGGTTTTCCAATTTGCTTAGCTGCCCACTGTGCAGCTTTTCTATCTTGTGTTACTGTGGTTGACTTCACACCTAGTTGAACTACTGTATTTCCCGAAAAGCGAGAACCCCAGCTTCCATACTTAGGCTGAACACCATCTGAAGGATTTGCTTCAATTACACTATCGTAGTATGGTGCTGCAGCCACAATACCCGCATGACCATTGTTAAATAAAGGACTTTTAGCATGAGAATCTGTAATACAAATGACTCCATCTCTCCACGACCAAGTTCCTAACTTCTTACCATTGATACCTGAAATAGTCGCACTATTTTCTTTAGCAAGGTCATTTTCTTCCTTATCAAAAACAATCGGTGCTTCTTCAAGCTTATCAAGTGCCTCATTTTCCCATTGTTGAATTTCCTGTGGAGTAAACAAATCACTTTCACTTATCACATCGTCCGCAAAACATACTGTTGAACAACTCAAATACAATAAACATGAACTTAGAATAAATAATTTCTTCATAATCTTTTCCCTTAACATAGACATATTAAAAATTAATTTCACAAGTACTTGTAAAAACAAATATATCAAAAAATTAGTCCATTTTATTATTTTCGCAAATTTGATAATTACTGCCATCTTCATTTTCTAATTTTACAATTGATGTCCACACACCTATTGATTAATGTAATACTATTAGGCAAAAAGGTTTAAAATATTGAAATAAAAAATTACCCTAAATCTTTTTTATCCACTGATTAAAATTCTCTTCAAATGAAGCCGCTAATTCTGTACAGCCAAGGGTTCGTATAGCTTGAAGATGTTGTATAATCCTTTTTTTATCTTTTACAGCAGATTCTTGATACTCTAAATAAAGCTTAAAAAAATTCAACGTTGCATGTTCAAATAAATCTGAGTAGCGTAAATCATTTTCTAGCTCAGTAATAAAAAAATTAATATAAACTAATTCATTCCTACTAATTAAAACAGAAATGAGATTAGCCAGTGTACTTCTGTACTGTTTAACATAACTATCCAACTGTCTAAATTTTTTGCTTCTCTCACAGCAAACTTTACCTAAAAAAACTAAATCCAAAGTACTATAAAGTGAAACTGTTGCCCCAAATACATACAATTCATATGCAGTCCAATTTTCTATACTATAAAAATACTGTGTCAATCTTTCAATTTCTGAAAAGGAAATTTCATATTCTTTTTCTATGGATTTAATATTATTTTTAATGATAATCCTCTCAATAAAATCATAGATTGTTCTATCCCCATCTTTTTCTTCTAAAAACTTTTTAAAGCCTTCTACATCTTGTGAAATAAATATTGTAAAAAGTTTATCTGCAAAAATAGTTAAACGATTTGGCTGGTAGTCATCCATAGCGTGTGCAAATTCAGCGAAATTCATATTTAATCCAGAAATTGCTAATAAAAATCTATCTGCATACAACATAGACTGTCCCCGTTCAAATTTTGAAAGTTGCGAAACGGTAAGTTTTTTAGTAGCAATATCCTTAAGTTTAAGCCCCCTTGCCAAACGTAATTCTTTATAAAGTTCCCCTATTTTCTCATTCTTATTCATACAACTTTTCCTTTCACAATACATCAAATACTTTAATATGTGTTTTTGCACAGTCCTCTCTTTTATATTCGTAAACGATTGTATTTATTACTCTAAATTCGCCTTTATCTCTTAGTGTTTGTCAATATATTTTTAAAATTCAGAAAAATAAAACATAAAAAGATTCCTAGCAAGGAGATTACGTACTAGGAACCTTTTTATGTTGAATGTTTGAGTAAGTAATTGTAATTTTTTGTATTGTTATTTCAGAATAGTTTTTAAAAAGAGTTTACACATTTTGATTTAAAATGATTGGAGTTTTGTTTCAAAATCGTCAATAACTTTGGCAAGATTTTTCTTACCATGGTAGATACCATAGCCAAATATTAACATGCCCAAACTTCCAAGGATCATCACGACAAAACCGAGAATTAGCAAAATGATTTGTTTGTTAAAGAAATAAATGAGTAAAAATCCTAAACTCGTTACTGCTAGAAGTAAAGTCAACCAACGACCTAAATTTTCAAGCATATGTTTTTGATAAGCTATTTCAGTTTCATAACCTCTGATAAGTTCTGATTTTGTCATGATATTTCTCCTCTAGAAGTATGTAAATTAGTAAGACAAACCTGGGTTGAAGAAACCAACAAGTACACCGACAAAGGCGATAACTACGAGCAATAGCATAACTTTGATTGGTGAGATGTTTTTCTTAGCCATCAACCACCAGCAGAATACGATGAATAATGCTGTTAGGAAACCTGGGTAAACGGCATCTAATTTGTCTTGAAGAACCAAGTATGGGTTTTTAGGGTTACCAAGTTGGAATGAAGTTTTAACTGATACCCAAGTAGCGGCAACACCACCGACAACCATACCACCAACGATTGATACAGCTTTACGGATAGCTTGACCTTGAGCACCAACTAGGAATTCAACGGCTTTATCACCAAGTTCATAACCTTTGAAGTATGCGAATTTCATACCAAGGTATGCAAGCAAGTTCCATACAACGATGTAGAAAATTGCACCGATTGGAGAACCACCTGTTGAAAGACCAAGGGCAATACCTAAGATAACTGGAATCAAAGTACCAACGACAAGAGAGTCACCGATACCTGCGACTGGTCCCATAAGACCTGCACGAAGTCCGTTGATTGTTTCGTCGTCAACTTCTTCAGAACCATTAGCACGAGCTTCTTCAAGACCTGCTGTGATACCAACGATAAGGGCACCAAGTTGAGGTTCGGTATTGAAGAATGCTGTATATGTTTGCATTGAACGTGCTTGATCTTCTTTGTTATCATATAATTCTTCCACGATTGGTAGCATAGAAGTTAGGTAACCAAATGTTTGCATGTGTTCTTGTGAGAAACATGTCAAGTTACCATAGTACCAATGATGGAAAGATTTCATTAAAGTTTTCTTAGTTAATTTTTTTTGAGCCATCTTAGATATCCTCCTCATCATCGTCAAAGTCATCTGCTGCTGCAGTTGCTTTTACATGTTTAGCCATTTCAAGTTCGTAGAACAATACTGCAAAGATCAATGAAATAACTGCACATGAAACCAAGTTCAAACCAAGTGAAGCCGCCAAAGTAAATCCAACAAAGAATGGAATAAAGTCAATAGCTTTTTCAACAATTTGTTTCAAAAGAATTGCGATTCCGACACATGGTAGCAAAGCACCGACTGTGAAGAGGGTTTTCATTGGGATACCATCCATTGGAAGAGCATCTTTCATTGCTGTTACGGCAGTTGCACCAAGTTTACACATGATCAAAGTTGGAACGAATGAGAAGACGATGTGTGAAACCCAAGGATATAGCCAGTCAACTTTGTAAAGTTGTTTAAAGTTTCCTTTTTCAACAGCGCGCCAACCAATATGTTGCCATACAAGGTTCATTGTAGCTGTTCCGTAGAAAAGAACTGTACCAACAGTACCTACAAGAGTACCCATTGATTTAGCCAAGTTAGCTGCATCAGCAGAGTCAGCTGACAAACCTTGTGAATGGATAGCAACCATTGCCAAAGGAATACCGATATAAGATACAGCACGCACATCGGCTGAAACTGTACCACCAGGAGTTACAAGTGCGATGTAAACCAATTGCATTGCCACACCACAAATGATACCTGTTTTAAGATCTCCTAAAATAAGACCACAGACAAGACCACCGACTAATGGACGACCAAGAGTATAGTTACCAATGGTTGTACCACCAAGACCAGGCATTGAAGACAAACATGCAAACAAACCTAATAAGGCTGCTTGGAACCAAGAAATTGCCATAATACTTCTTCTCCTATATTATTAAAAAAATTTATTAAGTCATCAGAAGCCTTAGCTTCTAGATAAACTATCAATATTAATAACCAAATTTAGATTTGAAATCTGACCAGTAACCGATTGAAACATCAGGTAGAAGTTGGAATTTAACTTTGTAACCTGCTTTTTCGATTGCTTCAATTGCATCAGCTTCTTCTTGTGTGATCGATTGGTTATTACCAAGTTTTACAGCACCTGGACGATCGTTACATGGGCCAACGATGATTTCTTTAACATCGCTTGGAACAAACCCTTGGTCAACCAAAAGTTTTTTCATGTCAATTGGGTTTTTAGTGATAACAAAATATTTTGTATCTGAATCCAAAACTTTTTGTGATTTTTTACCAAAGGCATCTACTGTCCAAACAAAAGTTTTCTTGTCTGAAGCACCTTTATAAGCTTGTGTCAAAACTTTGTTGCTTGCAGCGGCATCGTTTACGGCAATCAATCCATCACATGGATATTCTTTTGCCCAGCGTGTTACAGTTTGGCCGTGGATCATACGGTCGTCAATACGTACAAATGAAACAGTCATTGTTAATCTCCTTTTTAATTATTAAATGTCGTCTTCTTCATCATCTGAAGCAATTTTGAATTCTTGAAGAGCTGCTTGAGCTTCTGGCAAAACAGCTTGAACAAAAGCGTCACCCTCAAGCATATCTTTCATAACTGCTGAGGTAATTGCCATTGGTAAATTCATACCACCTAGGATAACAGCGTCATCAAGTTTGCCAAGTTCGTCCAAAACACTGCAAGCTGTTGTAAGTGGGCTACCACCAACAATATCTGCAAGAACGATAACTGAATCTTCAGCTGTCAAACCTGAAATGGCTTGTCTGAAGTCTTGCGCAAAATCATCAACAGTTTTGCCGTTTTTCAAACCAACTGCAATGACTTGGTCCATCTTATCTTCAGCGAACATAGCCAAAGAAGTTTTGAGACCTTCTGCAAAACCACCATGACTCACCAGTAGTAAATACTTCATAGTTTTATCTCTCCTTATCTGTCTATTATTCTATCAATGTATTAAGCGTTTTCACACTCTCGATTGTCATATCATGGCAATGACAATCGCCATATTGAAAATGACAAATGTCATTTTTAGAAAACATGAAAAAAGCCTGGAACAATTTATTCCAGACTTTCTTTTTTATTTTAAACTATCCTCAATTTCCTTTTGAATAGCAAACAAATCACTATCAATACTGTTATTAGCTAGAGATTTATTGATAATGTAATCCGCTTGATTCATCACGCTGTTGTAAGTTTTAAAGGTTGGTTTAGTCACACCTTGGCTAAGCATGGAATCTAGTGTTGAAACAGTTAATGACTCAGAACCAAAGCCATCTTCTTTCAATTTATCTTCTGTTGCTTGGCTACGCATAACAGATTTCAAAACTGAACTTCCTTGAGAGTAATTAAAGACAGATTGTTGAACTTTTTCATCTGTACACAAGAATTTTAAAAATTGCCAAGCTGCATTGCGATGTTTTGTTTTTGATGAAATTGCATAAAGTGATGTTGAAACTTGCGTTGCATCAACACCTTTTTGGCTGGCTGGCATAGTTACACAAGACCATGAAAATGTTGAATACTTGGCAACGTGGTACGGATAAGGTTTGTAAGTTCGATACATGGCTAATGACATTGGAATGAAGGCAACTTTTCCTTCATCAAAGTCTTTCATTGTCACTTCATAATTTCCATTTAAAGCTTTTAGTTGAGTGATTAAGCCCAATGCTTTTTTAACCTTTTCACTATCAAAATACGCTTTGCTACCTGTTTCATTGAAAAGTTTTGCGCCATAAGCAGCAACAGCTTGCTGCCAAGTATAGCCAACGCAACCATACTGATCAATGACCCCGTCACCATCTGTATCCTTAGTTACTTGTTTACAAATATTATAAAAATCATCAACCGTCCAACCTGATTTTGGAATGCTAATGCCTTCTTTTTCAAGAAGATCAATGTTAATACACATCATGGTTGGATTACTTTCAAACGGTAATGCATAATGGCTATGATTATACTCTCCTGCTTGATAAGATGAATTATAAAAAATGGAATCGTAAAAACTAGTGCTGATACTACTGTCCAAATTTGAAAGAGCTCCAGTTGATGACAAAAGGTTAAAGTCATCTTCTGGCACGATAAACACATCAGGTTGTTTTCCAGCTACAATCTGATCTGTCAACCAAGTTGAATAATCGGCTTTTGAAATCCCACTTTCGTAGACAACCTTGACACTAGGATGGAGTTTTTCAAAGCGTTTAATAGCTGTATCAATCACTTTATAATCATTACCATTTGGTACATCCCAACTGCTGCCAGCATAGACACCAATTTTTAAAATTGTCTTTTGTTGCATTTGATAATAGACATAACCACCAATACAAGCACTTAAAAGAACAATCGCTGAGATCCAAAGTTTTATCTTGGTTAGTTTAGTCATGGTCATCATCCTCAAATGATTTGAGCGTTACGCCTGTCTGAACCGCCCAAATCGCTAACTGCGTACGATCTCTCAAGTTGAGTTTTGACAAAATGTTAGAAAGATAATTACGCACCGTTCCTTCTGACAAATACAACTTCGCAGCAATTTCTTTATTTGACAAACCAAAACCGATTTGTTGAATGATACGCCATTCCATTTTACTAATGTCATGAACCAAGTCATCGTCAACTTGGATAGCAAAATTTGATTGAGCCATTTGTGAAAATAATTTAAAAACCTTGGTTGCAATATCAGGGTTTATCATGGCACGTCCTTCATTGGCGGTTACAACAGCATCATGCAAATCATCCATTGATGTTCCTTTTAACATGTAACCTGTCGCACCATATTTAAGAGCGCTGTAGATAAAATCATCATCATCAAATGTCGTCAAAATGATAACCTTGATATTTGGATAGTTTTCTTTAACTGCTTTGGTACACAAAACACCATCCATTTTTGGCATACGAATATCCATCAAAATAACATCAGGTTTGCTCGTTGGCAGAGTTTCTAGAACCTCTGTTCCATCACTCACAGCACCAACAACTTCAATATCAGGATAAGCTGACAAAACAATCTTCAAAGATTCACGAATCAACTCCTGATCATCTGCAATAAGTACTCGTATCATCCTTCTTCTCCTTGTATTTTAGGGATATGAATCGTTGTAGAAAATCCATCTTTACCAGAAAAGGCAACGCGACCACCAATAATAGCTAAACGTTCTGTCATCTGCGTTAAGCCAAAACCATACTTGATGTTTTCACTTCCTGTTCCATTATCCTTAATCAATAAAACATAATCACTCTCACTGAGCATGCTAATTTTAATCTTGGTTGCACGACCATGTCGCAAAGAATTCGTCACAGATTCCTGAATAACTCGGAAAATAACGTCTTCCTTAGTCTTATCAAAATCCA
Source organism: Streptococcus equinus (assembly GCF_049393735.1). GTDB lineage: Bacteria > Bacillota > Bacilli > Lactobacillales > Streptococcaceae > Streptococcus > Streptococcus equinus_G. Next base: position 120,299 of record NZ_CP185946.1, on the reverse strand, counting down.
CATTATCCCAGTGATAATTCAAATCAATTTGCAAGTGTGACAGCTCTTGGTACTCTGAAAGCATCTTTTCTAGAGCATCTTTCAACGTACGATTTTCAAGAGCACCTGGTCGCATCTTATTAAGAGAACGTCGAACATCAACAATCCCTTCGCGAACAACATTTGAAACACTGCTTAATTGTTTTTTAGCATGTTCTGGGTCAAGGTCAATCAAAACCGTCACGGCATCAATCCCTGCCGAAATCCCCGTCAAAGCATGTCCAATCGTGTCATGAATTTCACGCGCAATACGTCTACGTTCCCTATCCTCAGTAATCTTTTCAGATACCGCAACGTATTCTTTCAAACGCGTATTGGCTTGCGCAGCCATCAATAACTCTTCCTCAATCTTATGATTTTCTGTCACTGAATAAATAATATAAGTCATCAACGAAATGATAAAGACAATCATATTAAGTGACACCAGCCCATTCTTGATGAACGAAATCACAAGACGTGTACTTGCTGGGAAGAAATTAATGTAAACATCCAAAGCTGGTGTTCTCACCAAAAGCGATAACACATCATAATTTGATAGTAAGAGCGAACCAAAACTAGCTACAATAAAAAGCAGCCAAGCTTTCTTTTCACGAAACGTGTAAAAGTCTGTATATGAAAAGAAAATATCCATGAAAACCAATAAAATCAAGCCGTTATAGGATAATTGCAAAGCAAAAAAAGTTGCAAACAGCAAAATGATTTCAAGAACTGCCAGCCAGTCACGCACCTTAGTTTCTTTTTCAAATTCACGATTTCTGACATACATCACCAAAAGTAAGCCAATAAAAAATAAATTGGATAGCCAAAAAATTCGCTCAGGTGAACTTGGAATAATATTGATTTTTTCTAGCAACGAGCGACTGAAATTATTTTCAATAATGTACTTAGTCGCTGACAGATAAACAGAACTGTAAAAAAGCACCGCCATAAAATTAATGACTAACAATGCACGTTTGGCAACTTCAACATTTTTTAAAATTTTCATTATTGCCACCCCGTTAAATCACTATTTAAGACAGTTTCACTCGTCATGAATTCAACTGGAATAACAATCTCTTTATCTACTTTTTTATCATGATAAAGTCGATACCCAGCTTGAATAGCCTTCTCACCAATGGTCAAAGGTGATTGTGCAACGGTAGCTTGAATAGAGCTAGTTGTTGCTAATAAGTTTTTCATGTCAGGCGAGCCATCAACACCGTAAATTTTAACAGGAGCTGTAACTTTCATATTCTCAATAGCAGCCAGTGCCCCGATTGCAACTTGATCATTAAGCGCCATGACCGTATCAAAATCTACCCCAGAATTGATAACTGACTCAACTTGTGGCATGGCAACCTCAGTCTGACCCAAACAATCTTTTCTATCAACAACTTGATAGCTATCATGTCCCTTGATTGTCGTCAAAAAACCATTGATACGATCTACCGCAGACACCGCTTTTTGGTGTTCTAAAAGTAAAATTTTGGCACTTGACTGAGTCTGCATAAGGTTTTGCGCACATAAAACACCAGCTTGATAGTTATCAGACACAATCGTCGTGTCAACTGGAGAATTATCTGAAAGCTGACTATCCACAACCACAACCTTAATTCCTGTTTCCTTAGCTTTTTTCAAAGCTTTAATCAACTTTTTACTATTGGCATCAACAGGGTTGATGATAATAATATTGACCCTTTTTTTGATAAACAGTTCCACTTGCTGAGTTTGTTTATTAACATCAAGCGCTGGGTCTCGTGTGTAGAGAATATCATTTTTTTCCTCTACAATTTTGTCAATTTCATTATTTAGAACCTTATAGAAATCATTGTTCATGGTCATATAAGTTGCCCCGATTTTGACACGATTTTCATTATAAGGAACCAATTTGTAATGAAGATAAATGCCAAGCATCGTTAGCAGCGCAATAAAAACGCTTACTAATAATGCTATAAGTTTTCCTTTTTTCATTCCCTACCTTCTCTACTTACTCAAAAATCTCAACCGATAATATACAAGTATTATAGCATGTTTAAAATGTCTAGACAATTTGACCTTGATTGACACCTAGCAAGATGACAAAAAAGAAAGGAAAACAAGTGTTCTCCTTTCTTTTATTTCCCTGATATCCTAAATATTATGATTCTTTTTTCTTGAAGAATTGTCCAAAGAATGCTCCCATAGCCGCTAGGATTGATACAATACCAAGTCCAGCAAGATGATTATCTTTTTCACCAGTTTGTGGTAAGACACTTTCTGAAACAACCGCAGATTTTGGAATAACTGGAGCTTTAGCATCTGCAACTTTGACTGATTTAGCAGGCGCTTTAGCTGCCAATGTAGTTGTTGCAACTGCTTGTTCTGAAGGTGTTTCTTCCGGTGTTTGAGGATCTGTTGGCACGACTCCACCATTTTCTTCGCTTTGTGTTGGTTCTTTAGCATCCAAATCTACTACGAAGAAGTTTTGAACCTCAAGCTCTCCATCCCAAAGACCTAGACCAAGATATGGATTATTGAAGAAGTCTTCAACTTGATCAAATGTGTAAGACATTGCCAATTGATTATCAACAAAGACTTGAATAGCATTTGCTGATTTCACCAAACGAACGTGGTGGAATTGATTGTCGTTAATGGCTGCTGTCATTGGTGATTCTGCAATAGTATCACCGTAGAAGCGGAACAAACGAACAGAGTTATTTCCACCGAATTGGATTGTGTAGGCATTGTTAGCATCTGGATTGCCTGAAGCAAAGAAGATATTTACAATTCCGCGACCATATTTGATATCCAAATCCATTTGATAGTTTTCGTATGGCATCTTATCGGCTGCCATGTAAATATCGTTTGAGCCATGGTTTTCAACTTTCAATGATTCACCGTCAGCATGCCAGTCACCAGCAAAGACTTTCACATTTTTAACATTTGTCTTGAAGTTATCTTCTAGAATATCAAGAACGAAATCTTGATAAACTGCTGGGTTAGATTTAGATTGTGCTCTAACAATCACTTGACCTTTCTTAAGTGCTTTAACAAAGACTTGGTTACCAGAAATTTCTGCTGATACATTGCCATCGTTAAGAATTGACCAAAGCAAATCTTGGCTAGCAACTGCTGGAGAAACGTAAGCTTTAACTACTGTGCTGTCACCAACATTCATTCTGACATTCTTAGCAGATGCAGGAACAATACTTTGTGGTTCATTAGTTTCAACTTTATCTTTCCAAATGCTCTTCAATGGGTAAAGAGCAATATCTGCTTTAGCTTCATAACCTTCAGCAAAGACACCTAGACCAAGACTTTGAGGTGATGTGAAGATTTGGTTGGCACCTGCAACAGTATCACCTTTTGTGAAGACTTCAACACTAGCACGGTCAACAAAGATGTGAAGGTCGATACTTCCATCAGCATTGCGTGTTACTGCTTGGCTATCAATATTTCTAAAGAGCTCTGTAAGGATAATTCCTGATTGACTACGGTCGATAGCAACTCGTCCTGTTTGCAAATCAAGGATAATTCCTGATTGACTACGGTCGATAGCAACTCGTCCTGTTTGCAAATCGTAGTAAACCTTAGTTACTTCTCCTGGACCTACTCGAAGGTTGAAACCAACTTTTGTTGTTTGATCACTTGGTTTAAAGTGAGCTACAATTTCATAAGTATCACCTGAGAAGTCTTTAAAGAGGTCATTATCTTTACCAACAACAACGTCTTTGTATTCGACTTTGTGGTCTACATCACGCAAGCTTTCGTACGCTTTAATTGGTGTTTGAGTAAGAACGTATTTATCACCGTCTTTGACAAGACCAAGTGCCAAGTTGAGGTTGAATGTACCATTGAATTTTTGACCAACACGTTCAGCTACAAGGTTACAATAGTTGTCCCAAGTATTCATCCAGTTAAGCTCAATAATTTGAGGAAGTGTAGGATTAGCTTTAGTACCAAAATCTTGTACGTAGTAAGTCATTGCAGCATATGAATCTTTACCAAAGTTCATGATACCATCTGATTCTTGGTAATCAGCATCCGCAACAAATTTCCAGTGTCCATCAACTTGTTTTAAATCACCAACTTTATAGTAACGTCCACCACGAGAAAGAACCCATTTCACTGTGTTACCTTCTGCCATGATTGGATAAAGGTCTGGACATTCTGTATGAAGATCTGGATATGTTGATTCAACAGACCAATTTAGGAGATTGTCTGATGAGTAAATACGAAGTGGTCCACCTGCAAGAACCATGAACCATTTACCTTCCCAACGAAAGACTTTAGGGTCACGGAAATCACGGTTTTGTAATGGGTCAGTTGTCCAGTCAGCCGCAACTTCATCAAGTTTTTGCCAAGTTTTACCTTCATCTTTACTGTATGCAACTTTGATACGTTGACCTTCACCATCAGCTGTAATCAAGGCAACCAAGCCACCTTTGTTACCGTCAAACAAACCGCTTGTGTTGTTATTATCAGCTACGATACAACCTGAGAACATTGCCCCGTTATAGTCTGGATAGAATGCAATTGGTTGATCTTCCCAATGAATCAAATCTGTACTTGTTGCATGTGCCCAGTGCATTGGTCCCCATTGAATATCATCGTAGAATTGGTAGAACATGTGATAAACACCATTGTAGTAAACCAATCCGTTAGGGTCATTTGCCCAGCCATCTTTAACAGAGTAGTGATATTGGTCACGGAAGTTTTCATTATAGTAAACTTCTGCTGATTGACGGCGGTGAACATTGATACGATAAGTTGATGTCACTTCATAACCATCTACTGTGTAAGTACTTGTTACTGTGAGGTAGTTAGCACCAACTGATACTGGAATATCGCTTGGATCTGAGTAGACATTGCCTTGAGCATCTGTCACTTTAATAACTGCAGATGGGTTATTGGTATCAAAACTTAAGTCTACAGTTGAGGCATCATGTGATACGTATTGGATATAAACAGCACCTTCTGGGAAGAATTGTCCCTTAGGTTCAACTGGACCATTTTTTGAAGTAACTGTCACATCTTTAAGAAGTGGTAATTCTTGATCAGTGAGTTCACGGTAAAAAGTATTTTGGAAAATCATTTCACCATTCCAGTTCAAAAGACCGAAATTACCATCTTTGATGTATGTTGTTTGACCAAGGTCATCACGTTGGATAGTGTAGTCACTCAAGTTTGCGACTAAAATACCATTAATGTAGTATGAAATCCAACCATCAGCTGCCACAACTTTCAAGAAATATTTATTGTCAGAGCTTGCTGGGATTTCTTTATCATTGATAAGATTTCCTTCAGCCCAGCGCCATAATCTTGCTTTGTGTGAATTTCCGTCAAGGTTTACAACATAACCTTTTAGATTTTGAGCATCACCAGTTGAACGGAAAACAAGTGAAGCTGCACCTGTATTTTGTAAGAATGTTACATCTGTTTGGAAGACAAAATTTTTACCTGTTGATGTTGAAAAGAGGAAGTTATCACCTTTTCCAACAGCATTACTATACAAACCATCTTCACGAACTTCCCAAACATTTGCATCATAGCTCAAGCCTTGAAGATTTGTATTATAGTTACTTTCTTTTTTCTTAGTCAAATTAGCAGAAAGGGCTTTTTTAGTTTTTTCGGCACTCTCGCTAAGTTGGTCAGCTTTTTGTTTAAGTGAATCAGTCACATCAACTTTTTCTTCAGCATCTGCTGTCTCAGTTTTTTGAGCATCGTCTGAAGTTTCAGTTGTAGATTCTTGATTTTCAGTCACTTGATTTTGTTGTGTAACATCTTGGTTTTCTGTTACTTGATTTTCTTCTGTGACGTTTTGATTTTGCTCTTCAACAACTCCTTGTTCAGTTGGTGTTTGACTTTCTGTAACAGGAGTTTCTACCTGATTAGCAGGTTGTTGTACTTCTTGACCAACTTCAGTTTTTTGTTCTGTACTTGTGTTGTCTGAATTTGTGTTTGTAATCGCTACTAATTCTGTTGATGAAGAAACAGCTTCATCCGCCAAAGCAGGTGTAGCTACAGTTCCTAAGACCATACCACAAACTAAAACACCACAGCCATAAATCCATTGTTTACCGCGTTTGTGCATAAACCAGTTAACACATTTCTTTTCTTGTTCTTTTTTCATAAGTCCTTTCTCCTATTGAAATTTGTCGAAGTAGCTTCAACATTCAACAGAAATAATATTAACAGAAAAAGAAAGCGCTATCACCAGACATTTGTCACAAGCTAAAGATGACAAAAATCAATTTTTTTAATTGCAAAAGTCATCAAAAAAATTCCTACATCAAAACGTAGGAATTTAGCAATCATTATAAAAAAGACTCTTTTATCTAGCTAGTTTAAATTTCTCCAAAACAAGGGCAATCCCGTCGTGGTTGTGGTTTGCAGTCACGTGACCAATACGCTCCTTAACTTCCTGCGGAGCATTTGCCATGACATATGCCTCTCCAGCCGCCTCTAGCATATCTAGGTCGTTAAAATTATCACCGAATGCCAAAGTTTCGGACATATCAACGCCATAATGGTCGGCTAAAAGGTTAACTGCTCGTCCTTTTTGAATACCATTTGCCATCACTTCAATGTAATACGGCAACGAACGTGCAATCGATAAGCCAGGATAAAGCTCTTTTAACTTTTCTTCCAAGACAACCATTTTCTCTGGCTCACCCATCAAAAGCAATTTATGAACTTCAGACAAATGACCAATTGCCTCCAAATCAGCCTCCTGGGAAACCAAGCCAACGACTTTTTCCTCACGAGAAATCCATTTATTCATTCGATTTTGCGACAACCATTTTTCACCACTATAGACATTCCAAGCAACCTCTGGAACTTCCTTTTCTAAATATTGGCAAATGGCTTGCGCTGCTTGAGGGCTCATAGGGCAGCTATCAATCACTTGACCATTTTCATCTTGAATAAAAGCTCCATTATAAGAAATCATCGGAACCTGGGGTAAAAAATCTTTGATAATTGGTTTAATTGCTTCAGGCATGCGCGCCGAAACAGGCACAAATCGCACTCCTGAATTGACAGCATCACTTAGGGCTTGACGCGTTTTTGGCGTTACTTCCAAGGCGTCATTGATGAGAGTGCCATCAATATCGCTAAAAATTATTTTAAACATAGCTCTTTCTCCACACATTTTCTCCAGTATAGCATTTTTGAAAGGGCTTTCCAAGCTTTTTTCTCATAATTTCTGTAAAACTAGCTAAAAATGACAATAGTCACCAAATCTTTCATCTTTTTTCATCAATTGACTCAAGAGAAGAAGGAAACTTTGAAAAAGTTTAGACTGTACTTACACTAAAATGGCAATTCCTCCTCTTCCAGAACTAAATCTGCCAAATCATTTGCCACATTATTTTCTCGCATAGCACGTTGTGCACGACTTTCTAAGAGTTGGAAAGAATGACAAAGCACTTCTGTCACATAATTCGTGTGACCATCTTTTTCGTATTTGCGTGTGCGAAGTTCGCCATCAACAGAAAGTAAGCTACCTTTTCCTGCATAAGACACAAGTGTTTCTGCCAAACGTCCCCAAACCACAACTGAAATAAAATCAGCCTCACGCTCACCATTTTGCGATTTAAAACGTCGATTGACCGCAAGTGTTACACGTGTAACACTTTTATCGTTAGCTGTCGTCACAAGTTCTGGCTGCGCCGTCAAGCGCCCAATCATAATTACTTTATTGTACATCAATTACCTCCTATCTTATTATTCGAAATAACTTGAAGATAATTGATAATTTCCAACAAAAAACGAACTAGAGTTCTCTAGCTCGTTTTCTTTTCCTTACCCTTTCCAGTGTTTTTCTGGGTTAAAGGCTTCGCCGACAACGGCTGTGTCATCAAGTTCGATGATTCCACGTTTTTGTGGAGCATTTGGAAGTGCCAATTCACGAGGTGAACACATCATACCAAAGCTCTTTTCACCACGAAGGGCTCCTGGGAAGATAAGACTTCCGTTTGGCATCATAGCACCTGGAAGTGCCACGATTGTTTTCAAACCAACTGCAGCATTTGGCGCACCAGCAACGATTTGAACAGTTTTGTCATCTGAAATTTGCACTTGGCAAATGTTCAAGTGGTCACTATCTGGGTGAGCAACCATTTCTTTGATTTGACCAACAACAAATTTTGGTGAAGGGTCATTTTCCAATTGTTCGCTGAAACCTTCTTTTGTCAACTCAGCGTTAAGTTTAGCAACATCTTCGTCAGTTAAAGTGATTTGACCAACGCCATCAATTGCAATCAAACTTGACACTTCAAAAATGTTCCAAGCAACTGTTTCACCATTTTTCTCAAGGAAAACACGTGATACTTTACCTTTGCGTTCGTAGTCAAGTTTAGCACCTTTGCTATCTTTGACAATCACCATTAGGACATCACCGACGTGTTCTTTGTTGTACGTAAAAATCATTTTCTCTCCTATTTCAATCCAGCTAAAAAGCTGTTAATTTCTGCTTTTGTTTTGCGCAATTTATTAACTAAACGACCAATTTCTTTCCCGTTTTCAGTTACAACAAAACTTGGAATTCCAAAAATATTCCAGCGTTGTGCGACTTCCATAAATTCATCACGGTCAACACGGACAAATGTGAACTCTGGATTTTCTGCCTCAATTTCAGGCATAACAGGGTAGATAAACTGGCAGTCTGGGCACCAATTTGCTGTAAAAAAGAAAACTACCTTGCCGTCATTTTCTAAATAGGTTGCCATTTCTTCATAGGATTTTGGACTAATCATTTTTTCTCCTCCTCGTAGCTAATCTCACCATTTTGGTAAACAAATTGAAGCGTGCGACCATCCTCAAAAACAAGACCTCCAGTCGTTTTTTGAGAATCAGATTCAAAATCATTCAAATAAAGCACAGAAATCTTGCCAAGTTGATTAAAATAATCACGAATCTGCTCTTTAACCTGTTCTTTTCGCTTTTCATCCTTTTGTTTTTTTAGGATTGCTCCCAAAACAATGACACTGCTGACTCCCACTAAACCAAAACGTGACAGTAAGCTTCTCTTTTTGTTTTTCATACGCTTTATTTTAGCATATTTCAGCACATAATACCAAGGTGCAAACATTTAATATGTTTTTTCTAAAAATTGTCAGAAAACGTGGTAAAATAGAAACCATAGAATCGAGGTTTTATATGTCAGACTTATTTTCAAAAATAAAAGAAATCACTGAACTTGATAGCATCGCTGGGTACGAACACAGCGTGCGCAACTATCTTCGCTCAAAAATCACACCGCTCGTTGATGACGTGCAAACTGATGGTCTTGGTGGTATTTTTGGTATCAAAAACTCTGATGCTGAAAATGCACCACGTATCATGGTCGCAGCGCACATGGACGAAGTTGGTTTCATGGTTAGCGAAATCAAAGCTGACGGTACTATGCGTGCTGTAGGAATCGGCGGATGGAACCCACTTGTTTTAAGTTCACAACGTTTCACTCTTTACACACGTGATAACCGCGCTATTCCAGTCGTTTCTGGTTCAGTTCCACCACATTTCCTTCGTGGGGCAAATGGCTCTGCTTCTCTTCCAAAAATCGATGACATCATTTTCGATGCAGGATTTACTGACAAAGCTGAAGCTGAAGCCTTTGGTATTTTGCCAGGTGATATCATCGTTCCAAAATCAGAAACAATTCTCACAGCTAATGAAAAAAATGTTATCTCTAAAGCTTGGGACAACCGCTTTGGTGTGCTTATGGTGACAGAATTACTTGAAAGCCTTAAAGGACAAAAGCTTGATAACACGCTTATCGCTGGTGCCAACGTCCAAGAAGAAGTTGGTCTTCGTGGGGCACATGTCTCAGCTACAAAATTCCAACCAGAACTCTTCTTTGCCGTTGACTGTTCACCTGCTGGCGACATTTATGGCAACCAAGGCAAAATCGGTGACGGAACACTTTTCCGTTTCTACGATCCAGGACATGTTATGTTGAAAGATATGCGTGATTTCTTGCTTACAACTGCCGAAGAAGCTGGTATCAAATACCAATACTACGCTGCCAAAGGTGGTACAGATGCTGGTGCTGCTCACCTCAAAAACGGTGGTATTCCATCAACAACTATCGGAGTATGCGCTCGCTACATCCACTCACATCAAAGCCTTTACGCTATGGATGACTTCTTGCAAGCCCAAGCTTTCATTCAAACTATTGTTAAAAAACTAGACCGCTCAACTGTTGACCTCATCAAAAAATACTAGAAAGGAGCTAGGGGAGCCAAGCCATTAGGCATTTTCCTTGTACTTTCCCCTTTGTCTTACTATGAAAATTGGATTTATCGGAGTCGGAAAAATGGCGACTGCCATTATCAACGGACTTAACACAACATCACACGATATCATCATTTCAGGTTCTTCACTTCCTCGCTCACGTGAAATCGCAGAGCAGCTTGAAGTTGAAGCAGCTCTTTCACACCAAGAACTCATCGACCAATCTGATTTGGTTGTCCTTGGTATCAAACCTCAAATGTTTGAAACAGTCCTTGCTGGACTTCACTTCCATCAACCCATTCTTTCAATGGCAGCTGGGGTAACACTTGAACGCCTTGGTAAACTGACAGATCCAAATCTTCCATTGATTCGAATCATGCCAAACCTCAACGCCCAAATTCTAAAAAGTACAACAGCTATTTGTGCTAATGACAAAGTCTCTGCAGAACTCCTAGCTACCGCTAAAGAAATCACTGACAGCTTTGGATCAACTTTTGATATTCCAGAAAAAGACTTCGATACCTTTACAGCTCTTGCTGGATCAAGCCCAGCATACATTTATCTATTTATCGAAGCTCTTGCTAAAGCTGGGGTCAAATACGGTATTCCAAAAGAAAAATCTCTAGACATTGTAACTCAGACTGTCCTAGCTAGCGCTGAAAATCTTCTTCAAGGAACTGACAGCCCACATGATTTGATTGATAAAATTTCAAGTCCTGGTGGAACAACTATTGCAGGTCTTCTTGATCTCGAAAAAACTGGTTTAACAGCTAGCGTTGTTTCAAGTATTGACGCTACAATCGACAAAGCGAAAACTTTGTAAAAGATTATAAAAAGGTTGAGATAATTATCTCAACCTTTTTTCTATGATAAATTACAAAATCAACGAAAGTACACCGAGAAAATTGTTGAGGGCATGAACAGCTATCGAGTACTCTAGTTTTTTTGTTTTTTGGTAAACCAAAGCAAGTACCAAACCCATGCCTCCATAAAGAATCCAACTTCCAAGGTCTGTTGGCGCATGAATAGCTCCAAAAAGAACACTACTAACAATAACACCAAGATAAGAATAATGAAATGCTTGTTTTACAATAAACCCACGAAAAACTACTTCTTCAACAATCGGTGCTACAACAACTGATAAAGCAAACAAAAGCATCGGCGGCATGCTAAGTTGTTCAAGCACAGATTGGTTAAGTGTGCTTGCGTTAGCACCATGTTCTAAAACCAAGGTCATCCCACCCAGCATTTTTACAGGAACCATAATCAAAAATCCCATAATTATCGGTCTATACGCCTCACCATTCCACACCTGACTAGCTTTGCTGAAAAATCCTAAACGTTTTGCGACGTAAATTGTCAAAATCGCAACCACCAGCAAAGAAAGGGCAATCAGAAAACTTTGCCAAAACGGCTGATTTTTAGCTAGAAAAACAGTCGGCAACTGTTCTAAAAAAATCAAGCCAATTGCCATACCAAAATATTTAAAAAATGATACCAATTTTTTCATAACATTCTCCTCTATAAAATCTTTGAAAAAATAACTTTAAGAATTTAAAAACTCAGCGATACAAGCAAGAATGTGCAGTAACACCCTCACATTTTACTCTTCATCAAAGATAAAGACTTCTTCGATTGTCATGCCAAAATATCTGGCAATCTTGTGCGCCAATTCCAAAGAAGCATTATAGCGTCCTTTTTCTAAGGAAATAATGGTTTGTCTTGTAACCCCAAGCGCCTCTGCTAACTCGGCTTGGCTAACTTTGCTCGCTTTTCGAAGTTCTTGAATTTTTGTTTCCATTTTTTCCTCCTATCATCTATTTGTAAAGCAAACTTTACAAAAATAGTATAGTAAACTTTACATTTTGTGTCAAGTTTATTTTACATTTTTATATAAAAGCAGCAAAAAAGCTGACCAAACGGTCAGCTTTTCTGGTCTTATCATAATATTTTGATAACTAATTAGTAGAATTTTTAAAGCGTTCAACTTCACGCGCAATGACAAGTTCTTCATCTGTTGGAATCACAACTGCTTTCACGCGAGCTTGATCTGTTGAAATAACGCCATAAGCACCTGAAACATTCTTAGTTGGGTCAACATCAACACCAAACCAAGTCATTCCAGAAATGATGTCTTTACGGACATCACTTGAATTTTCACCAATTCCTGCTGTAAAGACAATAGCATCCGCACCGTTTAAAACGGCAAAGTATTGTCCAATATATTTTCTCAAGCGATCAACATACATATCGTAAGCAAGTTGGCATTTTTCATCGCCTTCTGCCTTACCTGCCAAGATATCACGCATATCACTTGATTTTTCCGAAATACCAAGTAAACCTGAATCACGATTCAAAATTGTACGAATTTTTTTCGGATCTGCTATAGCTGGTTCACATTCCAACAAATAAGTAATGACACCTGGGTCAATACTTCCTGAACGTGTTCCCATCATTGTTCCTCCAAGTGGTGTGAGCCCCATTGAAGTATCGACAGATTTACCGCCCTTAATCGCTGTAATAGAAACCCCATTACCGATATGGCAAGTAATCAATTTCAAGTCTTCCAAAGGTTTGCCTAGAACCTTAGCAGCTTCCTGAGCAACATACTGGTGACTTGTACCGTGAGCACCATATTTACGAATCTTATAATCAGTGTAATAACGATTTGCGATTGGATAACGATAGGCCACTTCAGGCATTGTCATATGAAAAGCAGTATCAAAAACGACAACACTTGTAATATCAGGTAAAATTTCTTTAAAGGCTTGAATTCCAAGAGCAGCTCCTGGATTATGAAGCGGTGCTAGCATTGATAGTTCTTCAACTTGTTGGATGACTTTGTCAGTTACTAGAGCTGATTCTTTAAAATATTCACCCCCAGCCACCACGCGGTGACCAACACCTGTAATCTCATCATAGCTAGCAATAATATCCATAGAAATCAAATCATCTAGAAGAATTTTTACCGCAGCGGTATGATCTGGAATATCCTTCGTTTCCGACTGTTTCTGGCCATTAAATTTTACCGTAGAAACGCTGTTAGGAAGACCGATACGTTCGATCAACCCTTTTGCAATAACTTCTTCTTCTGGCATGTTGTACAACTGCCATTTTAGACTTGAGCTTCCTGCATTAATAGAAATAGTTTTCGCCATAAATATACCTCTAAAGCGCTTTCATAATATATCTCTATTTTAGCACAAGTCATTTAAAAAATCATATTTTCAACATTCCATTTTTTAAATTTTTCAATAAAATCTGTCAACACCTCGCGACTTTGCAAGTCAGCAAGTGGATAAACAAAGGTTTCTGGAGTGTGTTCAGCCTGTTTTTTCAAAACAAAAATTGACTTTGCGTTAGCTGCATTTCCAAAAATAGATTCTGGTAAAGTAATCACAGCGATGACATCAGCATAATCTTTCAACCATGCTTTCAACAAATCACTTTGTTTGCTTGTCAAAAGACTAACGGGTGCTAAAAAGACAGCAATTCCATCTTTTTTGAGATATTTAAGAGATTGTTCCATCAACAAATGATGTGCATAAGTGTGCCCTTCGCTGCTAGCAACTTTGTAGCGTTTTGCAATTTCATCATTTGGATAAAACCCAACTGGAAGGTCACTGATGATGACATCACTTTCCTTAAGAATCTGTGGGCGAACAGCATCTTCTTGAACGAATTGAGCTTTAGAATCCATAACTTCAGCGATACTTGCTGACAAGTCAATCAACAAATCATCAACTTCAATACCTAGATAGTTTAGTTCTTTAGATGAATTGTTCAATAACGTTTGAGCAAGGTTACCTGTTCCGCTACCGATTTCCAAAACATCAAGTTCCTTAGAAGGTGTCAAATTCTCAATGAGGAACATTAAAATGAAGCCAATAGCATCAGGTGTAAATTGGTGATTTGCCTGAAGTGCTTCTGTTTGCGCAGCTTTAATAAAGATAAACTGAAAAGCACGACGCCATTCTTCCTTCGTTAAGTTAAGTTGGCGTAGTTTCTCATTATTTGCAGCTACAGCTTCACTGGCACCCTCAGCACCAAGATAAAAAGAGTTTTGTTCAATAAGTGCATCGTAAATGTGTGTTTTCAACTCATTTTCGATTAATTGTATATTTTCAAGAATCAACCCATAGGCTGTTTCGATATTTTCAAAATTCATTTTCCCCTCCGAAACTTATCATATCAAAAAACCTTGAAAATGAAAAGAAAGCACTAGTGACTTTCTTTTTCAATGCTTTGTTCAGATTTTTTTGGAAGAGAAAAAATGTAATGAAACTCCTCTTTACTCTCTAAAACTACTGTCTCAACTAGCGCCTCATTTTCACGTTGGTAGCTGACAACACCTTTATCAAAATAACACTTACCTGAAGATTCTTTAGCATAATCCCTGCTGATTTCTGCCATCAAATAAGCTTGCGCATACTTTAATTGTGCTTGATGCTGACGCTCACTTGCTACCACGCGCCCTAAATAAAACTGTAACAACAAAGCAAATATAGCTGCCATCAGCATAGCATACAACAATATTCCTGCCTTAACTTGCCGCATCAAAAGTGTAAACAAACTCTCTCTCCAAACCATTATCCATTCGCAGTTTTATCGAAATATTATTACCATCCTGACGAATGCTAGAAGAATTGACACCAAATAACATTGGTTGGTAGCCTTGACCAGAAGCATTTGTTTTACGAAAATCGTCTGCTTTCGATAGCCCATAAGCTAATTTCTTATCATCCTTACTAACATAAAGTTTATTGTCAGAAACACAATCTAAGTGGCACCGCTCTAATTCTGAGCGCAGCTGCTGAGAAAATAAAAGCCACTCATTTTCTTCGTTATTGGACAAGTAATAATCATTTTGTGAAATTGACTGCGTTAGCCCTTGATAAACCAGAACTGTCCCTGAAATAACCAGCAAAGCAACCAAACTTTCAAGTAACGTAAAAGCCTTTAGTCTAGTTCTTCTTAACATGCATCACCTCTTTTTGTCCATCATAGACATAAAGTTCTCCGTCTCGTCTAGTAATATGAACCTCAACACCATTCATCACCAAGTCATCTTGCCCTGTCTGAACAGCCATAGTAGCGACATTGAGAACCTCTTGCTGATGTAAGCTGTCTAGCATCTGTTGGCGACTTTTATCCATTTCTCCCAAAACAAGAATTGTAATGGTAGCTAACAGAGCTAAAGCAGCCAAACTTTCAAGGAGTATATAAGCTTTTAGTTTCTGTCTTTTTATAATTACCACTTCCTATATATAATTGATAATCAATAGCCTGATTCTTCGTCTGAAATTTTACTTTTGCAAGAGATGAATTGCCCCCAGCATTATCAAAAACAATTTTGTAATTTTCAACAACTGATACCGTCTCTGGCAAATTCATATGAGCTACACCATTTGAAATGCCATCTTGTGAAATTGTCAGGACTTGATTTTCTTGTTTAAGGCTCGCTAGTTTTTGAGTGTCACGATAGCAATGCTCAAACGACAAAAAGAACAACTTTTCTTCGACCGTCTGAAAAATACTACTCACAGAGTTTGAGAGCATAATAACGATAAAGCAAGATATTCCCAAAGTTAGTAGACTCTCTAAAAGGGTGAAGGCTCGGATTTTTTTATTCTTTAGGTTTAGCTTTTTCATTGTACGTTTGAGCTTGTTGTTGTGAAATATAGCCTTCTTTCACCAAATCTCTAATAGTTGCTTCTTTTCCTGTTTTGAGTTCGTAAAGTTCCTTCTGGCTATCGACAACTTTCACAACAGCAGCATCACCTTTTTCATGGATCGCCTCTTTTTGCTTACTCAAATTCGGTACAAATAAAAGCATCAAGACACCGATGATTAACAGGACAATCAACATCTCCACAAGTGTGAAAGCTTCAACAGATTTTTTACGTAATTTTTTCCATAGTTTTTTCATTAAAAATTTCCTCCCATATTTTGATACATTGGCAAAAGCATTGCCACGTAGATTAAAACAATAATTAAAGCAACAAAGACAAAAACTAGCGGTTGAATCAGCTGTGTTGCCTGAGTCAATTGGCTGAAGAAAGTCTGCCATGTTTCCTCAGCATAGATATCAAGCTCACGTCCAAGTTTTGATTTTACTTCTCCATACTCAATCATTAAACTTAACTCCCGCAAAAAGAATGGATAATCTAAAACTTTTTGATGAAAAGACTGACCAGACAAAAGAGCTTGCTGCATATCCTTACCTATTTCTTGAAAAAGACGTGACTTTTGATGTTGCATCAGCTGAACAATTTCCATCAAATCAATTCCTTGCCCAATGAGATTTCCCCACTCACGCGCATAATAAGCCGTCAGATAGAGGCGAATAAATCGACCTAATATCGGCAAACGACTAATACGGCTAAAAAGATATATCGGAGATAAACGTCTAGCGTAGAAAAAAGCTAATACTGCTACAGCCCCAAAAAACGCAAAACTCCCCAAGAAAATCATCGGAAAATGTGCAATAATCTGAGTCGCAAAATTTTGACTTTCAAGTTGTGGCAATAAATAATTTTTTAAGCCAAGCATTATCAAAATCAAAAAACTTAATAAAATCAAAGGGTAAGTCGCCACTTCAATCAGCTTCTTTCGCACAACAGACATGCTAGCCAAATAACGATCAATTTTTACAAGACTTTGCTGACAATTTCCATGAACATCAGCTAAAGCAACCTGAGTTACAATCGTATCTGAAAAGCCTAACCCTGCCATCATATCTGCTAAAGTTGCGCCACTCAGCAAGGACTCCTGCATATTATTCACATATGATTCCTGCAATAACTGACTCCGTCTCAAAAAAGACACTATCTCAGTTAAAGTAAAGCCACTGTTAAACAAATTATTAAATAATTGAATGACTTTCTGTTGTTTTTTAAAGGGCAATTTTTTCGATTTTTGCCTCTTCAAAACTGATATGTCCGTCTCGAGCAAGGCTATCAATTTGCTCATTCCACCTTGTTGGGGGATACTGCTCAAAATCTCTTTTGGCAAAATCAACTACACCTCCACCACCAATTAATCGTTGATAAACGATAGCGCGCAAGCTATTTTCAAGTTCCTGCCTACTAACACCTAATTCTAACAACCTAGCATAGACACCTGGAATACTTTTCGCATGAATGGTTGAAAAAACAAGGACTCCTGTCAGACTAGCTCTAATAACCGCACGCGCTGTCTCACTATCACGAATCTCACCAATAATCAAAATATCAGGTCTATGACGAAGCGAGAGCTTGATAAGATTATCATAAGTCATCCCGATTTCATCATTCAACTGCAATTGCAACATATTGTCTTGTTTTATCTCAACAGGGTCTTCAATCGTAATCACCTGTTTTCCAGGAAATTTTTCACGAACTAATTGATACATGAGAGTGGTTTTCCCACTCCCTACCGGCCCGGAAAAAAGGTAAAGTCCCCTACTGTCAATAGCCTCTAAAATGTTTCTCATCCCATCAAACCAATACTGCAAATCATGACGACCTGAATAAAGGAGCCTAATGACCAGACTTTCACGCCCACGATAATCACCAACACTAGACAAGCGCAGTGAAATCTCCTCATCATCTGCAAAAGCATAGTCACAAGAACCAAGCTGACTACGACGCTTTTCACCAACATTCATCCCAGCTACAAATTTAAAGTGACTAATCAAGCTTGTCATCTCCTCAGTAGCAACTTCTTGAATAAACTGGCGTTTCTCACCAATTCGCTGATAAATCTCATAGTTTTCTGTCTTTGGAATAATATAAATATCCTGAGCATTCTTTTCAACTGCATCTCTAATGAGCTGCTTTGCTTTTTCCTGAATCATTTTGACCTCCTTATCTTTATATTCGAAAAAAATTTTAAAAAATAAAAAAATCATGGAATTTTCCATGATTAAGGTTTAAATTTGCATTTTTGAGGTCTGGGTGTCGGTTCATCATTTCTAATATTAAAGTGATAAGCAAAATGCTCTTTAGCTAATTCTTGCCCATCTTTTAGAATTAAAAGTGAATGATATTGTTGCAGATAATCACCACAATTTTCGCACCAACGCTTCTCAGCCTTATCCCAAAAAGCGGCTTGAAAATTATCATGACATTTGCAACTTGGCAGATTTGTTCTAAGCAATTCCCATTCTTGACAGTAGAACGACAATGCTTCTTCAAAGTATTCAAAAGATTGTTCTTCGATGATATCATCCTGCCAATCATCTAAAAACCACCAGGGTTCCCAGTCCCCATACATTTTGATTACTTGGTACATTTTTCTCACTTCCTTATGGTCTTTATTATATAAGAATTAAAGCTAATTTAAAATATATATGCTTATTTATAATGATTATTATCTATTTTAATCTCATTTTTCAGCAAAAAAAAGCCCAGGACAAGTCCTAGGCTTTTTCATTTATTAACTCTAAATGTGAAATCAGATTATTCAGCGTCTGTTGATACAGTTGCTTCAACTTCTGCTTCTTCACTTGTTTCAAGTTCATTAACAGCTTGTGGTTCAAGGTTACGGTAACGAGCCATACCTGTACCAGCTGGAATGATTTTACCGATGATAACATTTTCTTTAAGACCAAGAAGGTGATCTTTTTTACCACGGATAGCAGCATCTGTAAGAACACGAGTTGTTTCTTGGAATGATGCAGCTGACAAGAATGAGTTAGTTTCAAGCGAAGCTTTAGTAATACCCATAAGTACTGGACGTGCAGTTGCAGGGATACCACCAGAGATAACAACATCTTTGTTAGCATCTGTGAAGTCTGCAATATCCATAAGTGTACCTGGAAGAAGATCTGTATCACCTGGATCCATGATACGTACTTTACGAAGCATTTGACGAACCATTACTTCGACGTGTTTATCACCGATTTCTACCCCTTGGCTACGGTATACTTTTTGTACTTCGGCAAGAAGGTAAGTTTCAACTGATAATGTATCACGAACTTCAAGGAGACGTTTAGGTTGGATAGAACCTTCAGTAAGTGGAGCACCACGGTGAACTTCATCACCAACAGCTACTTTCATACGAGCTGTAAATGGTACCACGTATTCACCCATACCAGTCTTACCTTGAACGTAAACTTTCTTAGTACGTGTAGAAGCATCTTCTTCGATGTCAACAACAGTACCTTTAACTTCAGTGATAACTGCTTCCCCTTTAGGGTTACGAGCTTCAAAGATTTCTTGGATACGAGGAAGACCTTGTGTGATATCGGTATTTGACGCTACACCACCCGTGTGGAAGGTACGCATTGTAAGCTGTGTACCAGGTTCACCGATAGATTGAGCGGCAATTGTACCAACTGCTTCACCAACTTCAACCGCATCACCTGTAGCAAGGTTGACACCATAACAGTGACGGCAGACACCATGACGAGTATCACATGTAAATACTGAACGGATTGTTACTTCTTCAACACCAGCTTTAACAATTTCAGCTGCCATATCTTCAGTAATCAATACATCAGCACCAACGATAACTTCTCCTGTTTCAGGGTGTTTAACAGATTTCTTAGTATAACGACCAACAAGACGTTCTTCAAGAGTTTCTGTAACTTCTTTACCATCAGTGATTGCACGGATAACAAGACCACGGTCAGTTCCACAATCGTCTTCACGAATGATAACGTCTTGGGCAACGTCAACCAAACGACGAGTAAGGTAACCAGAATCGGCAGTCTTAAGGGCTGTATCGGTCATACCTTTACGAGCACCGTGAGTTGAGAAGAACATTTCCAAGACAGACAAACCTTCACGGAAGTTAGACAAGATAGGCAATTCCATGATACGTCCGTTCGGAGCAGCCATCAAACCACGCATACCGGCAAGTTGTGAGAAGTTAGAGATGTTACCACGAGCTCCTGAGTCCATCATCATAACGATAGGGTTCTTAGGATCTTGTGTTTCAATCAGACGTTGTTCAAGTTCTTCTTTAGCTTCACGCCATGTTGTTGTAACAGCAACATAACGGTCATCATCAGTCATCAAACCACGACGGAAGGCTTTGTTGATTTGTTCAACTTTGCTGTGGGCTGCATCGATAATTTCTTGTTTGTTATCGATAACTGGGATATCGGCGATACCCACTGTCAAACCAGCAAGAGTTGAATGGTAGTAACCAAGGTCTTTCAAGCGGTCAAGGAAGGCTGATGTTTCTGTTGTACGGAAACGTTTAAAGATTTCCGCAATGATGTTACCAAGATTTTTCTTCTTGAATGGAACATTGATGTCCAAGCTGTCGATAACAGTGTGGATATCTTGACCAGGTGCCAAGAAGTATTTATCTGGAGTTTTTTCAGTCAAGTTAGCATTGTTTGGTTCTTGAAGGTAAGGTAGATCATCAGGCATGATGTCGTTGAAGAGGATCTTACCAACAGTTGTAACCATGATTTTGTGTTTTTGTTCGTCAGTCCATGGTTTGTTTGGCATGCTATCAACTGTGATACCAACACGTGTGTGCAAGTGTACATAACCATTACGGTATGCCATAACTGCTTCATCACGGTCTTTGAAGACCATTCCTTCACCTTCACGACCTGGTTCTTCCATTGTTAGGTAGTAGTTACCAAGAACCATATCTTGAGATGGAGTTACGACTGGTTTACCATCTTTAGGGTTAAGGATGTGTTCTGCGGCAAGCATAAGAAGGCGTGCTTCTGCTTGTGCTTCTTCAGAAAGTGGTACGTGGATGGCCATTTGGTCACCATCGAAGTCGGCATTGTAGGCTTCACAAACAAGTGGGTGAAGACGAAGTGCTTTACCGTCGATAAGGACTGGTTCAAAGGCTTGGATACCCAAACGGTGAAGAGTCGGTGCGCGGTTAAGAAGTACTGGGTGTTCTTTAATAACATCTTCAAGAATATCCCAAATACGTTCATCTCCACGTTCAACCATACGTTTAGCAGCTTTAACGTTACCAGCGTAATCACGTGCAACGATTTCGCGCATTACGAATGGTTTGAACAATTCGATAGCCATTTCACGTGGCACACCACATTGATACATTTTAAGTGTTGGACCTACGGCGATAACTGAACGTCCAGAGAAGTCAACACGTTTACCAAGCAAGTTTTGACGGAAACGACCTTGTTTACCTTTAAGCATGTGGCTCAAAGATTTAAGAGGACGGCTACCAGGACCTGTAATTGGACGACCACGACGACCGTTATCGATAAGCGCATCAACAGCTTCTTGCAACATACGTTTTTCATTTTGCACGATGATACCAGGGGCATTCAATTCAAGCAAACGAGCCAAACGGTTGTTACGGTTGATAACACGACGGTAAAGATCATTCAAGTCAGATGCAGCGAAACGTCCACCATCCAATTGAACCATTGGACGAAGATCTGGTGGAATAACTGGCAAGATGTTAAGTACCATCCATTCTGGTTTGTTACCAGATTTGTAGAAGGCATCAAGAACATCCAAACGACGAACTGCTTTGATACGTTTTTGACCAGTTGCTGTTTTAAGTTCTTCTTTAAGTTCAGCGATTTCTGATTTCAAATCTACGCGTTTAAGAAGATCTTGGATGGCTTCAGCACCCATTTTAGCAACGAATGAACCTTGTCCATATTCTTGGATTTTTTCACGGTATTCGCGTTCAGTCAAAAGTGATTTTGGTTCAAGCGGAGTATCTTTTGGATCGATAACCACGTAAGCTGCGAAGTAAATAACTTCTTCAAGAGCACGTGGGCTCATGTCCAAAGTAAGACCCATGCGTGATGGAATTCCTTTGAAGTACCAAATGTGTGATACTGGAGCTTTCAATTCGATGTGACCCATACGTTCACGACGAACTTTAGCACGTGTTACTTCAACACCACAGCGGTCACAAACAATTCCTTTATAACGAATACGTTTATATTTACCACAAGCACATTCCCAGTCTTTTGTAGGTCCGAAGATAACTTCATCAAAAAGACCTTCACGTTCTGGTTTGAGCGTACGATAGTTGATTGTTTCAGGTTTTTTAACTTCACCATAAGACCATGAACGGACCTTACTTGGTGAGGCTAATGTGATTTGCATACTTTTAAAACGATTTACGTCAACCACTAGTATTACCTTTCTTTATTGTACTTTTGAAAATAGCTGCGCTACTTTCTAACTGTCATGACTTACAAATTCATGATTCGTAAGACATCATTTATCGTTATAGGACTCAATTAAACAATCTGACCAAGAGAAGCAAGATTTGCCTCTCTCATGTCCGAATGTTTTTTCCTATTATTTGTTTTCTTCTGCAGAAACTTCTGTTTTTTCAGTTTCTTCTGCTTCTTGTTTTTGACGAGCTTTTTCAAGATCATCAACGTGCATAACGTCGTCATCTTCACCTTCATCAAGATCACGAAGTTCTACTTCGTTGTCATCTTCATCAAGCACGCGCATGTCAAGACCAAGTGATTGCAATTCTTTTACAAGAACTCGGAATGATTCTGGAACACCTGGTTTTGGAATTGGTTTACCTTTAGTGATAGCTTCATAAGCTTTAAGACGACCGTTGACATCATCTGATTTGTAAGTCAAGATTTCTTGAAGAACATTTGATGCACCGTAAGCTTCCAAAGCCCAAACTTCCATTTCACCGAAACGTTGTCCACCAAATTGTGCTTTACCACCAAGAGGTTGTTGCGTAACAAGTGAGTAAGGACCAACTGAACGTGCGTGAAGTTTATCATCAACCATGTGGTGAAGTTTGATCATGTACATGACACCAACTGACACACGGTTATCAAATGGTTCACCAGTACGTCCATCGTAAAGAACTGTCTTAGCGTCGCTAGCCATACCAGCTTCGTTAACTGTATCCCAAAGGTCTTCAGAAGTTGCCCCGTCAAAGACTGGTGTTGCAATGTGAATACCAAGGTTACGAGCAGCCATACCAAGGTGAAGTTCCATAACTTGTCCGATGTTCATACGAGATGGCACCCCAAGTGGGTTCAACATGATATCGACTGGAGTTCCGTCTGGAAGGTAAGGCATGTCTTCAACTGGAACAACACGAGAAACAACCCCTTTGTTACCGTGACGACCGGCCATTTTATCTCCGACTTTGATTTTACGTTTTTGTGCAATGTAAACACGAACGAGCATGTTAACACCTGATTGCAATTCATCACCGTTTGCACGTGTAAAGATTTTAACGTCACGAACGACACCATCTCCACCGTGTGGTACACGAAGTGATGTATCACGAACTTCACGTGATTTATCACCAAAGATTGCGTGAAGAAGACGTTCTTCAGCAGAAAGGTCTTTTTCACCTTTAGGTGTTACTTTACCTACAAGGATGTCACCTTCTTTAACTTCAGCACCGATACGGATGATACCCATTTCGTCAAGGTCTTTAAGAGCTTCTTCACCAACGTTTGGAATTTCGCGAGTGATTTCTTCAGGGCCTAATTTAGTATCACGTGTTTCTGATTCAAATTCTTCCAAGTGAACTGATGTATAAACATCTTCTTTAACAAGACGTTCACTCAAGATGATGGCATCTTCATAGTTATAACCATCCCAAGTCATGTAAGCGACGATTGGGTTTTGACCAAGGGCCATTTCACCTTTTTCCATTGAAGGACCATCAGCGATGAAATCACCTTTTTCAACGATATCGCCAACTTTAACAAGTGTGTGTTGGTTATAAGCTGTACCTGAGTTAGAACGACGGAATTTAGTAATGTGGTAAACATCAAGTGAACCATCTTCGCGACGAACTTCAACTTTTTCAGCATCAGAGAAGACAACGCGTCCATCGTGTTTAGCGATAACTGCAGCACCTGAGTCATGAGCTGCTTGATATTCCATACCAGTACCAACATATGGTGCGTGTGGATCAATCAATGGCACCGCTTGACGTTGCATGTTGGCACCCATAAGGGCACGGTTAGAGTCATCGTTTTCAAGGAAAGGAATACATGCTGTCGCAACGGCAACTACTTGTTTAGGTGAAACGTCTACGAAGTCAACAACGCTTGCTGGGAACTCTTGGTTATTACCTTGGTGACGTCCCATAACGATGTCTTCAGCAAATGTTCCATCTTCGTTAAGTTTTGAGTTAGCCTGTGCTACTGTGTATTCATCTTCTTCATCGGCAGTCAACCAAACGATTTCGTTTGTAACCACACCTGTAGCGCGGTCAACTTTACGATATGGTGTTTGGATGAAACCATATTTGTTAAGGTGTCCGTATGTTGACAAGTTATTGATCAAACCGATGTTAGGTCCTTCAGGAGTTTCAATCGGACACATACGACCATAGTGAGTGTAGTGCACGTCACGAACTTCATAACCAGCACGGTCACGAGTCAAACCACCAGGTCCTAAGGCTGACAAACGACGTTTGTGAGACAACTCAGAAAGTGGGTTGTGTTGGTCCATGAACTGTGACAATTGAGATGAACCGAAGAATTCTTTAACGGCTGCAGTAACAGGACGAATGTTGATGATTTGTTGTGGTGTCAACACTTCGTTGTCTTGAACTGACATACGTTCACGAACGTTACGTTCCATACGAGCAAGACCAATACGGAATTGGTTAGCAAGCAATTCACCTACGGCACGAATACGACGGTTACCAAGGTGGTCGATATCATCAACTTTACCTAGACCTTCAGCAAGGTTAAGGAAGTAAGACATTTCTGCCAAGATATCAGCTGGTGTAAGCGCACGCGCTTTGTCATCAGGATTTGCGTTACCAACGATTGTAACAACGCGGTCTGGATCGTTTGGTGCAACAACTTTGAATTTTTGAAGAACAACAGGTTCAGTGACAACAGCGTAATCGTTTGGTGTGTAAACAAATTTGTTAAGGTCACCATCCAATTGATCAGCGATTGAATCAATCACGTCACGTGTCATTACTGTACCAGCTTCAACAAGGATTTCACCAGTTTCAGCGTCAACCAAGTTTTCAGCGATTGTTTGGTTCAAAAGACGAGTCTTGATGTTAAGTTTTTTGTTGATTTTGTAACGACCAACAGCTGCCAAGTCATAACGACGTGGGTCAAAGAAACGAGCTACAAGCAAGCTACGTGAGCTATCAGCTGTTTTTGGTTCACCTGGACGAAGGCGTTCGTAAATTTCTTTAAGAGCTTCATCAGTACGTGAGTCTGCTGGGTTTTTGTGAATATCTTTTTCGATTGTGTTACGAACAAGTTCGCTGTCACCAAAGATATCCATGATTTCATCATCACCTGAGAAACCAAGCGCACGTACAAGTGTTGTAAATGGAATTTTACGTGTACGGTCGATACGTGTGTAAGCAATGTCTTTTGAATCTGTTTCTAATTCAAGCCATGCTCCACGGTTAGGGATTACAGTTGAACCGTAACCAACTTTACCGTTTTTATCAACTTTATCGTTGAAATAAACACCAGGAGAACGAACCAACTGAGAAACGATAATACGTTCACCACCGTTGATGATGAATGTACCCATTTCAGTCATAATTGGGAAATCACCGAAGAAAACTTCTTGAGTTTTGATTTCTCCTGTTTCTTTATTAATCAAACGGAAGGTTACAAAAATAGGTGCTGAGTAAGATGCATCGTGGATACGAGCTTCTTCAAGCGTATACTTAGGCTCTTTCAATTCGTAACCAACAAATTCAAGCTCCATAGTATCCGTAAAGTTTGTAATTGGAAGTACATCTTCAAAAACTTCTCTTAATCCGTTATCCAAGAAGTCTTTAAAAGAATCCGTTTGAATTTCAATCAAGTTAGGTAAATCAAGAACTTCCTTGATTCTTGAAAAGCTACGACGTGTACGGTGTTTCCCGTACTGAACTTCATGTCCTGCCAAGTTTTTTACTCCTTCATTAAAATACAGAGGTCTATAAACTCCATCATAACCACAATTCTCTTCGATTGAGGAGAAAAATCATTACTTTTTCATTTTGACCCTTATAGTTAGGATGTCTGTTAAAACACCCTGCCAAGTGTGCCGCCAATGTGAATTTTTAGAATCTTTAAATATAGGTTACAAACCTCATTTTTTTCTAAAAAAGGCACAAAAAGAGCAGCTAAATCTGACCAATAAAATCGTGATTTAACTGCTGCAAACCTTAGTTGGACAATATTTCAACTAAAGCAGACGACAAATAGTTGTTAATATTATACCTTATTTTTTCAATTTTTGCAAGTATTATTAGTTACTGTTATTCGTTTTAATTGAAGAATTATGAAGCAAAGCATCCCATGCTTTTGTATAATCGCTATCTGTTCCTCCAATCGCAAATTTATAAGTCATATTACCTGCACCTGTCTTAGCCCAGTAACTTGTTGTTGTTTCACCACTAACGTTTAGTGAGCGACCATTAACCGTTACCGTTCCAGGCTGCAAACCAGTTGCCTTAAGAACTGTTGACTTCATTACATTTGAAGATAAATTATACTTACCTGTACCAAATGTATTTGAATTTGCATTATAAATAGAGTTAACTAGATTAGCCATATACTGCGCATTGTATCTATACCCTGCCATTGAGTCAAGCGATGCATTATCATCATTACCAGCCCAACCACCAAGTGTTACTTTCGGTGTTGATAACATCAACCACACATCGGTATAGTTATCAGTCGTACCAGTCTTACCTGACCAATCTGCCTGAGCTGCTGAGCCATTAATAGCTTGCAAATCTTTATAGAACTCAGTCGTTGCACCACCTGTCACAACCTCTTTAAGAAGTTGATTCAAAATGCTTGCTGTCGCTTCTGAGAAGACGCGGACTGGATTAGCCTTGTGTTTGTAAATAACATTACCTTGATTATCTGTAATGCTGTCTACAAGATAACCTTTCAAGTAAACACCACCGTTTGAAATCATCTGATAAGCATTTACCTGTTGAAGAACGGTTGTTTCAATACCACCACCCAAAGGCAAACTTTCAATATTGTAGTTATCAATGCTATATCCCATTTTCTTCATGTATGATTCAACATCGACATTGTTGTTGAGTAACATTTGATACGTCCAATAAGCCGGAATATTCCATGATACATTTAGAGCTTCTTGAAGATTAATCATGCCAGTTCCGACATCGTTACCGTGCATAATTGGCTGACCACTTGAAAAGTTTGTCGGATAGTTAGAAAGCATACTTGCACTACCAAGCAAACCTTGGTCGATAGCAATACCATAAGCAATGATTGGCTTGATACTTGACCCAGGTGAACGCGCGGTGTCAAAAGCGTGATTATTTTGGTTTGTTGAATAATCTCGTCCACCGATAAATCCTAAAATAGCCCCTGTCGAATTGTCCATCAAAACATTTCCGACATCAACTGTTTGAGCACTTCCTTGGTCAAGAGTACCACCATATTGTGCCGCAGCATTTTGCATAGCATTATAGACATTTTTATCAATCGTCGTCTTAACTGTATAACCACCTTGTTGAAGTGTGTCTGAAGCTAATTTACGGTAAGATTCTTTCGTTGCATCATTTTTCAACTCTTGTTCAGAAACACCATTTTTCTCAATCAAGTAGTTATACATAATATCTTGTGCTTCTTCCAAGACTGAGTAATAGAGGAAATCATGATAACTTGTTGAGGCAGATGCAGGTTGAATAAAGTCTTTGCTAATATCATAAGACTTGTACTCATTGTATTCATCTTTAGTCAAATAGCCTGCGCGATACATGTTATAAAGAACATCCTGCTGACGTGAAAGACCATAAGACATGTTATCTGCATCTTTTAATTGACCCGCAGCCGTGTAAGGAGAATACACAATCGGACTTTGAGGCAATCCCGCTAAAAATGCTGCTTGAGGAATAGTCAGGTCATTAGCAGACACACCGAAAATTCCTTGTGCCGCTTCTTCAATCCCTGCAATATTTTCCCCCTTATTATTTCGACCAAAAGGCGATACATTCAGATAATCTGTTAAAATCTCATCTTTACTCAAATAACGTTCCAAAGCAAGAGCATAGATAATTTCGCGTGATTTACGTTTAAACGTTGGATCATCACCTAAAATCTGCTGCTTGATAAGCTGTTGGGTAAGAGTTGAACCACCGCTAGTTTCACCAAGACCAAGGACTGATCCTAAAGTCGCACGAAAAACAGCTTTTGGAACAACACCATCATGTCCTTCAAAGTTTTCATCCTCAGTCGCCACAATCGCGTGTTTGATGTTTTCTGAAATAGCATCACTAGCAACAGGCGTGCGCAACAAGTCCGTATCAATGGCTGCAATCGAACTACCATCAGAATAAGACATCTGCGACACGCGCGTCAGAGACGTTACCTGACTTACAAGACTTTCTTTATCAGGAACCTTAACCGCATCAATTTGACTAGCAAGGTACCCAAAAGCAAGACCTACTCCCAGCATACCAAATAAAATAACAATAATATAAAAGAAGTCGGTTAACAGCTTAACGGTCCTCAAAAAAACTGAACCGAAATCCAGCAAACCAAGCTTCTGATAATCTGCTTTTTTCTTATGTTTCGTTCTCTTACTCATTCTAATACCTCATTATTATTATACCAAACTTTGATAAAGCTTGCATAGAGGCACCGCTTTTTGATATAATAGCCTGTAAACTACAATATATCATTGAGGTGGATTTAGCTTAGCTAGAAAATTACAACCAGCCTCAAAATTTTAAGTAAGGAGAAAGCTCGTGAACATATTCGAAGAACTCAAAGAACGTGGCTTAGTTTTTCAAACAACTGATGAAGAAGCCCTTGTCAAAGCATTAACAGAAGGGCAAGTATCCTATTATACTGGTTACGATCCTACAGCTGATAGCCTTCACCTTGGTCACTTGGTTGCTATCCTAACATCACGTCGTCTTCAACTCGCAGGTCACAAACCATACGCACTTGTTGGAGGAGCTACAGGACTTATCGGTGACCCTTCATTCAAAGACGCTGAACGCAGCCTTCAAACAAAAGAAACTGTTGATGGATGGGTTGTTAAAATCCAAAATCAATTGTCACGTTTCCTAGATTTCGAAAATGGTGACAACAAAGCCGTTATGGTTAACAACTATGACTGGTTTGGAAACATTAGCTTCATCGACTTCCTACGTGATGTCGGTAAATACTTTACTGTCAACGCTATGATGAGTAAAGAATCAGTTAAAAAACGTATTGAAACAGGTATTTCATATACTGAGTTCGCATACCAAATCATGCAAGGTTACGATTTCTACGAACTCAACGACAAATACAACGTTACTTTGCAAATCGGTGGTTCTGACCAATGGGGTAACATGACTGCAGGTACAGAATTGCTTCGCCGTAAAGCTGATAAAACTGGTCACGTTATGACAGTTCCACTTATCACTGACGCTACAGGTAAAAAATTCGGTAAATCTGAAGGAAATGCCGTATGGCTTGACGCTGACAAAACATCTCCATACGAAATGTACCAATTCTGGCTCAACGTTATGGACGACGATGCTGTTCGCTTCTTGAAGATTTTCACATTCCTTTCACTTGACGAAATCGCTGAAATCGAAAAAGAATTTAACGCTGCTCGTCACGAACGTCTAGCACAAAAAATCTTGGCTCGTGAAGTTGTTACACTTGTTCACGGTGAAGAAGCTTACAAAGAAGCTCTTAAAATCACTGAACAACTTTTCGCTGGAAACATCAAGAGCCTTTCAGCAAAAGAATTAAAACAAGGTCTAAACAACGTTCCTAACTACGCTGTTCAAGAAGATGACAACCGCAATATCGTTGAAATGCTTGTTGCAGCTAAAATCTCACCATCAAAACGTCAAGCACGTGAAGACGTTCAAAACGGTGCTATTTACATCAACGGTGAACGTATCCAAGACCTAGATTACGCACTTTCTGACGACGATAAAATCGATAACGAACTTACTGTTATCCGTCGCGGTAAGAAAAAATACTTCGTATTGACTTACTAATTAAAAAATGAACAGGTGCTTCAAGCATCTGTTTTTTTATATACAAAAAAGAGAGCTAATAGCTCTCTTTTTTAACTACTACGACGTTTAATAACATTAAACAGATTAACCAAAAGGAAGATTCCAACAAAGATAACTGTAATTGTAGCACTTGCTGGTGTTTCCCAATAATAGGACGTGATAATTCCCGTAACCATACCAATGAAACCAACTAAAACACCAATAAAAATGACAGATCTAAAGTTTTTTCCAAGACGCATGGCAATACTTGCTGGCAGAACCATAATCGTTGACACTAACAAAGCTCCAGCTGCAGGAATTGTCAATGCAATGGCAACACCTGTCACAATATTAAACAACAATGACATCAAACGTACAGGCAACCCATCCACAAAAGCTGTTTCTTCATCAAACGTCAAAACATACATCGGTCTGATAAATAACAACGTTAAAATCAAGACAATAACTGCAATAGCAAAAAGCGCAATAACCTGTCCCATATTAATTGTCACAATCGAACCAAATAAATACTGCTCTAGATTCACACCACTAGCATTTTCTGATTTACTTGTCACAATTAAAGCAACAGCCAAACCAAGCGACATAAGAATAGCAGTCGAAATCTCAATGTAGTGCTTATAAACCGTCTGCAAGTACTCCAAGACAATTGCAGCAATTGTAACCACGATAACCGTCGACCAAGTTGTAGATTTTCCCAGTAAAATCCCCAAAGCGACACCAGCTAGTGAAACATGACTAAGTGTATCACTCATCAAACTCTGATGACGCAAAATAAGAAAAATTCCTAAAATCGGAGCAAATACACTGATGGCAATAACAGCCATAATTGCACGTTGCATAAAATCATATGAAAAAATTTCAGTCAGCATCCTTAGCTCCTTTCGCTGCAAGAGCATGAACATCAAAACAATGCCATGGAGTCTGTTGACTACGAACCAAATGAATATTTCGATCCGCATAACGCTTAACCTCATCAGGGTCATGCGTAATCATCAAAACAGATTTTCCATGTGTGTGCGCACTATGATGCATTAACTCATAAAATTTTTCCGTCGTTCCAGCATCCATACCCGTTGTTGGTTCATCCAAAACAAAAATATCAGGATCAGAAGCAAAGATACGCGCAAGCACAATACGTTGCTTTTGCCCACCAGACAGGCTTCCAATGCGCTTATTTCGGCTTTCCCACATTCCCACAGACTCAAGGCTAGCCTTAACATGTTCCTCATCATGCTTTGTTAAACGACGGAACCAACCATTTCTTGGATATCTTCCTGAACGGACAAATTCATGTACAGTTGAAGGAAAACCAGCATTAAAACTAGCAATCTGCTGTGGCAAGTACGCAATACGCAACTTCTTCCCATCTTTATTTGTTTTAGAAATAGTCACCTGACCACTTTTAGGTGTTAAAATCCCCAAAGTCGCTTTAATTAAAGTAGACTTTGCTGCACCATTTTCACCTGTTAACGTTACGAATTCACCACTATCCAAATGATAGCTAATCCCATCTAAAACCGTTTCGCTATCATATTGAAAAGATAAATCCTCTACAGTAATATATCTCATTTACACCCTTCTAGCTCATCTGAAAAAGCAGCCAAAAATTTTCCAATAACAGCTTGCTCTTCATCTGAAAATTCATTAACCATTTTCCTATATACTGATAATGTCACATCATGGTGATGCGTATGCTCATCAGCAACTGGTCTAGCAAGCTCAGTCAACTCAAAATAAGTCACACGAGCATCATCTCGATTTTTTACAGGCGCAAGCATACCTTCTTTTACCAAACACTTAATCGCTTTAGTAACAGCTGCCTGACTGATATTTAAGCGCTTTGCCAAAGCAGAATTTGTTAATCTCTCTTGCGATAAAAGCATCAAAATATGCTCCTGTGTATTAGTCAATTTCACACCACTTTGACAAGCACCAAATAATAACTCGTGCTGATTTTCGGCTTTTAATAAAATCTCATTCACTAGACAATCAATTTGCTTCTCTAGCTGCATTATCAACACTCCTCTCATTCATTAACCAGTTAATTATATCAAAAAGAAAAAAAAGAATCAAACACATGATTCTCCTCAATCAAAGTATACGAACCTTATACACTTCCTTACAAAATCCACGCATACTGTTAACCAAACGATCTGCTTTCTTTTCAGAACGACACAAACCAAATACCGTTGGTCCACTACCGGTCATCAGAGCAACATCAGCTCCACATTTTATCATTCGATCTTTTATTTTTTGTATAAAAGGTTTACGCTTAATGGTAATATCTTCCAGAGAATTCCCCATATGAGAAATAATCTGATCATAATCGTTAACTAAAACAGCTTCCTTTAGGGCAGCGATATCGACACGAGAAATCGTCTCACAATCAATCTCAGGAAAAACTGTACGAGTAGAAACACCAAATTCAGGCTTGACTAGAACAACCCAAGCTGACAAAGAAGTATCAAGACACTCAACTATTTCCCCCTTACCAGAAATACAAGCACAACCTGCACTTAAACAGTAAGGAACGTCACTGCCAATTTGAAAACCAATTTCGATCATTTCTTCCTTGGATAAATTTAGTTTCCATAATTGGTTTAAAGCCCTAATCGTAGCAGCAGCATCAGTAGAACCACCACCTAACCCAGCACAGATAGGAATAGACTTCTCTAATTCAATTTTCACACCTGACTTGATACTATATCTTTCTTTAATAAGCTGAGCAGCTTTGAAGACATCATTTTTATCATTCAAAGGCATTTTATGATTATTTGATTCCACAACAATGTCAGAGCCCGAAATTTCAGAAACAGTCACATAATCATTCAAATCAACACTAACCATAACCATTGATAAATCATGGTAGCCATCCTGTCTCTTACCAATAATATCTAAACCCAAATTAATCTTAGCTGGAGCCTTTTCAATAATAACCATTAAATAATCCTTTTAAAATATTACATCTATTATAACAAATATTATCAAAAGTACCTACAATAATAAACCTTATATCTGAAAAACTACTAAATTTTCAAAAAAATTTCAGCACAAAAAAAGCAACCCGAAGGCTGCTTTCTCTACCGCTTTACGACTCCGCCAGTAGGACTCGAACCTACGACATCATGATTAACAGTCATGCGCTACTACCAACTGAGCTATGGCGGATAAATGCTAAGCGACTACCATATCTAACAGGGGGCAACCCCCAACTACATCAGGCGTGCTAGGGCTTAACTTCTGTGTTCGGCATGGGAACAGGTGTATCTCCTAGGCTATCGTCACTTAACTATGATTGATTATCCAATCAAAATTGAATACCTATATATTCTAACAAGAAACCGACTCGCTGTCAATATTGACTCGTTTCTTTTTTGGATAAGTCCTCGAGCTATTAGTATTAGTCCGCTACATGTGTCACCACACTTACACTTCTAACCTATCTACCTGATCATCTCTCAGGGCTCTTACTGATATAAAATCATGGGAAATCTCATCTTGAGGTGGGCTTCACACTTAGATGCTTTCAGCGTTTATCCCTTCCCTACATAGCTACCCAGCGATGCCTTTGGCAAGACAACTGGTACACCAGCGGTAAGTCCACTCTGGTCCTCTCGTACTAGGAGCAGATCCTCTCAAATTTCCTACGCCCGCGACGGATAGGGACCGAACTGTCTCACGACGTTCTGAACCCAGCTCGCGTGCCGCTTTAATGGGCGAACAGCCCAACCCTTGGGACCGACTACAGCCCCAGGATGCGACGAGCCGACATCGAGGTGCCAAACCTCCCCGTCGATGTGAACTCTTGGGGGAGATAAGCCTGTTATCCCCAGGGTAGCTTTTATCCGTTGAGCGATGGCCCTTCCATGCGGAACCACCGGATCACTAAGCCCGACTTTCGTCCCTGCTCGAGTTGTAGCTCTCGCAGTCAAGCTCCCTTATACCTTTACACTCTGCGAATGATTTCCAACCATTCTGAGGGAACCTTTGGGCGCCTCCGTTACCTTTTAGGAGGCGACCGCCCCAGTCAAACTGCCCGTCAGACACTGTCTCCGATAGGGATAACCTATCTGGGTTAGAGTAGCCATAACACAAGGGTAGTATCCCAACAACGCCTCCACCGAAACTAGCGTCCCGATTTCATAGGCTCCTACCTATCCTGTACATGTGGTACAGATACTCAATATCAAACTGCAGTAAAGCTCCATGGGGTCTTTCCGTCCTGTCGCGGGTAACCTGCATCTTCACAGGTACTAAAATTTCACCGAGTCTCTCGTTGAGACAGTGCCCAAATCATTACGCCTTTCGTGCGGGTCGGAACTTACCCGACAAGGAATTTCGCTACCTTAGGACCGTTATAGTTACGGCCGCCGTTTACTGGGGCTTCAATTCACACCTTCGCTAATGCTAAGCGCTCCTCTTAACCTTCCAGCACCGGGCAGGCGTCACCCCCTATACATCATCTTACGATTTAGCAGAGAGCTGTGTTTTTGATAAACAGTTGCTTGGGCCTATTCACTGCGGCTGACTTAAAGCCAGCGCCCCTTCTCCCGAAGTTACGGGGCCATTTTGCCGAGTTCCTTAACGAGAGTTCTCTCGCTCACCTGAGGCTACTCGCCTCGACTACCTGTGTCGGTTTGCGGTACGGGTAGAGTATAATTAACGCTAGAAGCTTTTCTTGGCAGTGTGACATCACTAACTTCGCTACTTAACTTCGCTCCCCATCACAGCTCAATGTTATAGATATAAGCATTTGACTCATATCACACCTCACTGCTTAGACGTGCACTTCCAATCGCACGCTTTAGTTAGCCTACTGCGTCCCTCCATCACTATATACTCTAGTACAGGAATATCAACCTGTTGTCCATCGGATACACCTTTCGGTCTCTCCTTAGGTCCCGACTAACCCAGGGAGGACGAGCCTTCCCCTGGAAACCTTAGTCATACGGTGGACAGGATTCTCACCTGTCTTTCGCTACTCATACCGGCATTCTCACTTCTATGCGTTCCAGCGCTCCTCACGGTACACCTTCATCACACATAGAACGCTCTCCTACCATACCTAAAAGGTATCCACAGCTTCGGTAATATGTTTTAGCCCCGGTACATTTTCGGCGCAGGGTCACTCGACTAGTGAGCTATTACGCACTCTTTGAATGAATAGCTGCTTCTAAGCTAACATCCTAGTTGTCTGTGCAACCCCACATCCTTTTCCACTTAACATATATTTTGGGACCTTAGCTGGTGGTCTGGGCTGTTTCCCTTTCGACTACGGATCTTAGCACTCGCAGTCTGACTGCCGATTATATCTCGTTGGCATTCGGAGTTTATCTGATATTGGTAATCCGGGATGGACCCCTCAATCAAACAGTGCTCTACCTCCAAGAGACTTAACATCGACGCTAGCCCTAAAGCTATTTCGGAGAGAACCAGCTATCTCCAAGTTCGTTTGGAATTTCTCCGCTACCCACAAGTCATCCAAGCACTTTTCAACGTGCCCTGGTTCGGGCCTCCAGTGAGTTTTACCTCACCTTCACCCTGCTCATGGGTAGGTCACATGGTTTCGGGTCTACGACATGATACTAAGTCGCCCTATTAAGACTCGGTTTCCCTACGGCTCCGTCTCTTCAACTTAACCTCGCATCATATCGTAACTCGCCGGTTCATTCTACAAAAGGCACGCTCTCACCCATTAACGGGCTCGAACTTGTTGTAGGCACACGGTTTCAGGTTCTATTTCACTCCCCTCCCGGGGTGCTTTTCACCTTTCCCTCACGGTACTGGTTCACTATCGGTCACTAGAGAGTATTTAGGGTTAGGAGATGGTCCTCCCAGATTCCGACGAGATTTCTCGTGTCTCGCCGTACTCAGGATACTGCTAGGGTTAAAGACTATTTCGAATACGAGGCTGTTACTCTCTTTGGCTTACCTTCCCAGGTAATTCTTCTATAATCTTGTCGTCCCACAACGCAGTCCTACAACCCCGATGTGTAAACACATCGGTTTGCCCTCTTACCTTTTCGCTCGCCGCTACTAAGGCAATCGCGTTTGCTTTCTCTTCCTGCAGCTACTTAGATGTTTCAGTTCACTGCGTCTTCCTCTACATTACCTTAACAGTAATGAGTGACATGCATTACATGCCGGGTTCCCCCATTCGGACATCTCTGGATCAATGTTTACTTACAACTCCCCAAAGCATTTCGTCGTTAGTCACGTCCTTCATCGGCTTCTAGTGCCAAGGCATCCACCGTGCGCCCTTATTAACTTAACCTTATTTTGGTCTGTTGACCTTAAACTCATTAAATCACAGCGTTTCGGTTTATTTCTTGTTACTATCTACAATTCAATTTCTTGAATCGTGGAATTTGATATAGATATTCAATTTTCAATGGACAATCTTTGAATCTTTCGATTCAATGGAGCCTAGCGGGATCGAACCGCTGACCTCCTGCGTGCAAAGCAGGCGCTCTCCCAGCTGAGCTAAGGCCCCACAAGACCTCTCAAAACTAAACAATACTCCAAACGTGCTTCCGTTTATCCTTAGAAAGGAGGTGATCCAGCCGCACCTTCCGATACGGCTACCTTGTTACGACTTCACCCCAATCATCTATCCCACCTTAGGCGGCTGGCTCCAAAAGGTTACCTCACCGACTTCGGGTGTTACAAACTCTCGTGGTGTGACGGGCGGTGTGTACAAGGCCCGGGAACGTATTCACCGCGGCGTGCTGATCCGCGATTACTAGCGATTCCGACTTCATGTAGGCGAGTTGCAGCCTACAATCCGAACTGAGATTGGCTTTAAGAGATTTGCTTGCCGTCACCGACTCGCGACTCGTTGTACCAACCATTGTAGCACGTGTGTAGCCCAGGTCATAAGGGGCATGATGATTTGACGTCATCCCCACCTTCCTCCGGTTTATTACCGGCAGTCTCGCTAGAGTGCCCAACTTAATGATGGCAACTAACAATAGGGGTTGCGCTCGTTGCGGGACTTAACCCAACATCTCACGACACGAGCTGACGACAACCATGCACCACCTGTCACCGATGTTCCGAAGAAACTTCCTATCTCTAGGAATAGCATCGGGATGTCAAGACCTGGTAAGGTTCTTCGCGTTGCTTCGAATTAAACCACATGCTCCACCGCTTGTGCGGGCCCCCGTCAATTCCTTTGAGTTTCAACCTTGCGGTCGTACTCCCCAGGCGGAGTGCTTAATGCGTTAGCTGCGGCACTAAGCCCCGGAAAGGGCCTAACACCTAGCACTCATCGTTTACGGCGTGGACTACCAGGGTATCTAATCCTGTTTGCTCCCCACGCTTTCGAGCCTCAGCGTCAGTTACAGACCAGAGAGCCGCTTTCGCCACCGGTGTTCCTCCATATATCTACGCATTTCACCGCTACACATGGAATTCCACTCTCCCCTTCTGCACTCAAGTCTAACAGTTTCCAAAGCGAACAATGGTTAAGCCACTGCCTTTAACTTCAGACTTATTAAACCGCCTGCGCTCGCTTTACGCCCAATAAATCCGGACAACGCTCGGGACCTACGTATTACCGCGGCTGCTGGCACGTAGTTAGCCGTCCCTTTCTGGTAAGTTACCGTCACTGTGTGAACTTTCCACTCTCACACACGTTCTTCTCTTACAACAGAGCTTTACGATCCGAAAACCTTCTTCACTCACGCGGCGTTGCTCGGTCAGGGTTGCCCCCATTGCCGAAGATTCCCTACTGCTGCCTCCCGTAGGAGTCTGGGCCGTGTCTCAGTCCCAGTGTGGCCGATCACCCTCTCAGGTCGGCTATGTATCGTCGCCTTGGTGAGCCGTTACCTCACCAACTAGCTAATACAACGCAGGTCCATCTACTAGTGAAGCAATTGCTCCTTTCAAGCATCTAACATGTGTTAAATGCTGTTATGCGGTATTAGCTATCGTTTCCAATAGTTATCCCCCGCTAGTAGGCAGGTTACCTACGCGTTACTCACCCGTTCGCAACTCTTCCAACTTTAGCAAGCTAAAGTCTTCAGCGTTCTACTTGCATGTATTAGGCACGCCGCCAGCGTTCGTCCTGAGCCAGGATCAAACTCTCATTTAATCTTGTTCTCATTCTGTCACTGACAGATTTATCGTTTTTTGACAGGTTACTTTCGTAACCCGCACGTTTGGTTCGTATTGTTCAGTTTTCAAAGGTCTTTGTCTCACTCGAGACAACTTCTATATTCTATCAAATTTAATTCTCGTTGTCAACACTTTTTTCAAAGTTTTTTTCAAACAAGTTTCAAATCTGATTGCCATCGTTCTCTCTCAAACAACAGCTATATTAGTTTAACATTGCAATCTCTTTTTGTCAACACCTTTTTTAAAACTTTTTTTCCTCAGCTTCAAGGTATTGCTCTCAGATTTTTGCAGCTATATTAATTTATCATCTACTATCCTCTTTTGTCAATACCTTTTTGATAAAAAATTAAAATCCGCTATAATTAGCGGATTTTTTTACTTTCATTTCGCCTCTATCAGGCCTAATTCTCCGTCTTCACGGCGGTATAGGATGTTGGTTCAAGATTTTCTCAAATAAAAAATCAGGTAAATAAGCCCAACCTTTATGTAAAATGTCTGATATCAAAGCTCACAGTAAAAAATCTTCTTGTTATCAATAAGCAAGGCAAGAGAGTTTCTGGATTACCCATATTCAACTGAATACGTCCGTGGCATTTAGTATAGAATACTGCCGTACAAACTCTCTTAGGTAGGTGCTTCTAAATGTCACATGGAGGTCACCAAATATAAAGTCTGCTACCTTATCTTCCGCAAATCCTTCAGCTTAAATAATAATGAACAAATTTTGAAATAACTCAATAGAATCGCCCCTCATAACATAATTCTTTCTAGCTATTGAAAATATCCCCCTAACAAAAGATTAACGTCTGTATGATTTAAACAATAATGAAATATGTCAAATATTTTCGATACTAACAAAAAAGAGAACAATCCTTGTCCTCTCAATTTGATAAAAAAATTAAAAAATAAAAAAACAGTATCAAAAATGATACTGAAACTATACCGGCGGCCGGGGTCGAACCGGCACGTCCTCGCGGACACTGGATTTTGAGTCCAGCGCGTCTGCCAATTCCGCCACGCCGGCAATAACTGGGGTAGCTGGATTCGAACCAACGCATGAGGGAGTCAAAGTCCCTTGCCTTACCGCTTGGCTATACCCCAATAATAGAAAGGCGAATGATGGGAATCGAACCCACGCGTGCCAGAGCCACAATCTGGTGTGTTAACCACTTCACCACATTCGCCATATTTTTAACACGGGCAGTAGGAATTGAACCCACACTGAAGGTTTTGGAGACCTTAGTTCTACCTTTAAACTATGCCCGTAATATGGAAGGGGAGGGATTCGAACCCCCGAACCCGAAGGAGCGGATTTACAGTCC
Source organism: Streptococcus equinus (assembly GCF_049393735.1). Classification (GTDB taxonomy): domain Bacteria; phylum Bacillota; class Bacilli; order Lactobacillales; family Streptococcaceae; genus Streptococcus; species Streptococcus equinus_G. The sequence continues at coordinate 80,697 of NZ_CP185946.1, read as the reverse complement.
GCCGCGTTTAGCCACTTCGCTACCCTTCCAAAATATTAAATTTAATGGCGCGAGACGGAATCGAACCGCCGACACATGGAGCTTCAATCCATTGCTCTACCAACTGAGCTACCGAGCCTTCTATTGCGGGAGCAGGATTTGAACCTACGACCTTCGGGTTATGAGCCCGACGAGCTACCGAGCTGCTCCATCCCGCGCTAACAATATAAAGGAGGATGTGGGATTCGAACCCACGCACGCTTTTACACGCCTGACGGTTTTCAAGACCGTTCCCTTCAGCCGGACTTGGGTAATCCTCCAAAAATATAATAGTCCGTACGGGATTCGAACCCGTGTTACCGCCGTGAAAAGGCGGTGTCTTAACCCCTTGACCAACGGACCATATTTATAATGGGCACAAGTGGACTCGAACCACCGACCTCACGCTTATCAGGCGTGCGCTCTAACCAGCTGAGCTATGCGCCCAAGAAAACTTGGGATACCAAATTTAATAAAGCGGGTGACGAGAATCGAACTCGCGACAACAGCTTGGAAGGCTGTAGTTTTACCACTAAACTACACCCGCATAAATGGGAGTTAACGGGATCGAACCGCTGACCCTCTGCTTGTAAGGCAGATGCTCTCCCAGCTGAGCTAAACTCCCTTTTGCTAAGCGACTACCATATCTAACAGGGGGCAACCCCCAACTACATCAGGCGTGCTAGGGCTTAACTTCTGTGTTCGGCATGGGAACAGGTGTATCTCCTAGGCTATCGTCACTTAACTATGATTGATTATCCAATCAAAATTGAATACCTATATATTCTAACAAGAAACCGACTCGCTGTCAATATTGACTCGTTTCTTTTTTGGATAAGTCCTCGAGCTATTAGTATTAGTCCGCTACATGTGTCACCACACTTACACTTCTAACCTATCTACCTGATCATCTCTCAGGGCTCTTACTGATATAAAATCATGGGAAATCTCATCTTGAGGTGGGCTTCACACTTAGATGCTTTCAGCGTTTATCCCTTCCCTACATAGCTACCCAGCGATGCCTTTGGCAAGACAACTGGTACACCAGCGGTAAGTCCACTCTGGTCCTCTCGTACTAGGAGCAGATCCTCTCAAATTTCCTACGCCCGCGACGGATAGGGACCGAACTGTCTCACGACGTTCTGAACCCAGCTCGCGTGCCGCTTTAATGGGCGAACAGCCCAACCCTTGGGACCGACTACAGCCCCAGGATGCGACGAGCCGACATCGAGGTGCCAAACCTCCCCGTCGATGTGAACTCTTGGGGGAGATAAGCCTGTTATCCCCAGGGTAGCTTTTATCCGTTGAGCGATGGCCCTTCCATGCGGAACCACCGGATCACTAAGCCCGACTTTCGTCCCTGCTCGAGTTGTAGCTCTCGCAGTCAAGCTCCCTTATACCTTTACACTCTGCGAATGATTTCCAACCATTCTGAGGGAACCTTTGGGCGCCTCCGTTACCTTTTAGGAGGCGACCGCCCCAGTCAAACTGCCCGTCAGACACTGTCTCCGATAGGGATAACCTATCTGGGTTAGAGTAGCCATAACACAAGGGTAGTATCCCAACAACGCCTCCACCGAAACTAGCGTCCCGATTTCATAGGCTCCTACCTATCCTGTACATGTGGTACAGATACTCAATATCAAACTGCAGTAAAGCTCCATGGGGTCTTTCCGTCCTGTCGCGGGTAACCTGCATCTTCACAGGTACTAAAATTTCACCGAGTCTCTCGTTGAGACAGTGCCCAAATCATTACGCCTTTCGTGCGGGTCGGAACTTACCCGACAAGGAATTTCGCTACCTTAGGACCGTTATAGTTACGGCCGCCGTTTACTGGGGCTTCAATTCACACCTTCGCTAATGCTAAGCGCTCCTCTTAACCTTCCAGCACCGGGCAGGCGTCACCCCCTATACATCATCTTACGATTTAGCAGAGAGCTGTGTTTTTGATAAACAGTTGCTTGGGCCTATTCACTGCGGCTGACTTAAAGCCAGCGCCCCTTCTCCCGAAGTTACGGGGCCATTTTGCCGAGTTCCTTAACGAGAGTTCTCTCGCTCACCTGAGGCTACTCGCCTCGACTACCTGTGTCGGTTTGCGGTACGGGTAGAGTATAATTAACGCTAGAAGCTTTTCTTGGCAGTGTGACATCACTAACTTCGCTACTTAACTTCGCTCCCCATCACAGCTCAATGTTATAGATATAAGCATTTGACTCATATCACACCTCACTGCTTAGACGTGCACTTCCAATCGCACGCTTTAGTTAGCCTACTGCGTCCCTCCATCACTATATACTCTAGTACAGGAATATCAACCTGTTGTCCATCGGATACACCTTTCGGTCTCTCCTTAGGTCCCGACTAACCCAGGGAGGACGAGCCTTCCCCTGGAAACCTTAGTCATACGGTGGACAGGATTCTCACCTGTCTTTCGCTACTCATACCGGCATTCTCACTTCTATGCGTTCCAGCGCTCCTCACGGTACACCTTCATCACACATAGAACGCTCTCCTACCATACCTAAAAGGTATCCACAGCTTCGGTAATATGTTTTAGCCCCGGTACATTTTCGGCGCAGGGTCACTCGACTAGTGAGCTATTACGCACTCTTTGAATGAATAGCTGCTTCTAAGCTAACATCCTAGTTGTCTGTGCAACCCCACATCCTTTTCCACTTAACATATATTTTGGGACCTTAGCTGGTGGTCTGGGCTGTTTCCCTTTCGACTACGGATCTTAGCACTCGCAGTCTGACTGCCGATTATATCTCGTTGGCATTCGGAGTTTATCTGATATTGGTAATCCGGGATGGACCCCTCAATCAAACAGTGCTCTACCTCCAAGAGACTTAACATCGACGCTAGCCCTAAAGCTATTTCGGAGAGAACCAGCTATCTCCAAGTTCGTTTGGAATTTCTCCGCTACCCACAAGTCATCCAAGCACTTTTCAACGTGCCCTGGTTCGGGCCTCCAGTGAGTTTTACCTCACCTTCACCCTGCTCATGGGTAGGTCACATGGTTTCGGGTCTACGACATGATACTAAGTCGCCCTATTAAGACTCGGTTTCCCTACGGCTCCGTCTCTTCAACTTAACCTCGCATCATATCGTAACTCGCCGGTTCATTCTACAAAAGGCACGCTCTCACCCATTAACGGGCTCGAACTTGTTGTAGGCACACGGTTTCAGGTTCTATTTCACTCCCCTCCCGGGGTGCTTTTCACCTTTCCCTCACGGTACTGGTTCACTATCGGTCACTAGAGAGTATTTAGGGTTAGGAGATGGTCCTCCCAGATTCCGACGAGATTTCTCGTGTCTCGCCGTACTCAGGATACTGCTAGGGTTAAAGACTATTTCGAATACGAGGCTGTTACTCTCTTTGGCTTACCTTCCCAGGTAATTCTTCTATAATCTTGTCGTCCCACAACGCAGTCCTACAACCCCGATGTGTAAACACATCGGTTTGCCCTCTTACCTTTTCGCTCGCCGCTACTAAGGCAATCGCGTTTGCTTTCTCTTCCTGCAGCTACTTAGATGTTTCAGTTCACTGCGTCTTCCTCTACATTACCTTAACAGTAATGAGTGACATGCATTACATGCCGGGTTCCCCCATTCGGACATCTCTGGATCAATGTTTACTTACAACTCCCCAAAGCATTTCGTCGTTAGTCACGTCCTTCATCGGCTTCTAGTGCCAAGGCATCCACCGTGCGCCCTTATTAACTTAACCTTATTTTGGTCTGTTGACCTTAAACTCATTAAATCACAGCGTTTCGGTTTATTTCTTGTTACTATCTACAATTCAATTTCTTGAATCGTGGAATTTGATATAGATATTCAATTTTCAATGGACAATCTTTGAATCTTTCGATTCAATGGAGCCTAGCGGGATCGAACCGCTGACCTCCTGCGTGCAAAGCAGGCGCTCTCCCAGCTGAGCTAAGGCCCCACAAGACCTCTCAAAACTAAACAATACTCCAAACGTGCTTCCGTTTATCCTTAGAAAGGAGGTGATCCAGCCGCACCTTCCGATACGGCTACCTTGTTACGACTTCACCCCAATCATCTATCCCACCTTAGGCGGCTGGCTCCAAAAGGTTACCTCACCGACTTCGGGTGTTACAAACTCTCGTGGTGTGACGGGCGGTGTGTACAAGGCCCGGGAACGTATTCACCGCGGCGTGCTGATCCGCGATTACTAGCGATTCCGACTTCATGTAGGCGAGTTGCAGCCTACAATCCGAACTGAGATTGGCTTTAAGAGATTTGCTTGCCGTCACCGACTCGCGACTCGTTGTACCAACCATTGTAGCACGTGTGTAGCCCAGGTCATAAGGGGCATGATGATTTGACGTCATCCCCACCTTCCTCCGGTTTATTACCGGCAGTCTCGCTAGAGTGCCCAACTTAATGATGGCAACTAACAATAGGGGTTGCGCTCGTTGCGGGACTTAACCCAACATCTCACGACACGAGCTGACGACAACCATGCACCACCTGTCACCGATGTTCCGAAGAAACTTCCTATCTCTAGGAATAGCATCGGGATGTCAAGACCTGGTAAGGTTCTTCGCGTTGCTTCGAATTAAACCACATGCTCCACCGCTTGTGCGGGCCCCCGTCAATTCCTTTGAGTTTCAACCTTGCGGTCGTACTCCCCAGGCGGAGTGCTTAATGCGTTAGCTGCGGCACTAAGCCCCGGAAAGGGCCTAACACCTAGCACTCATCGTTTACGGCGTGGACTACCAGGGTATCTAATCCTGTTTGCTCCCCACGCTTTCGAGCCTCAGCGTCAGTTACAGACCAGAGAGCCGCTTTCGCCACCGGTGTTCCTCCATATATCTACGCATTTCACCGCTACACATGGAATTCCACTCTCCCCTTCTGCACTCAAGTCTAACAGTTTCCAAAGCGAACAATGGTTAAGCCACTGCCTTTAACTTCAGACTTATTAAACCGCCTGCGCTCGCTTTACGCCCAATAAATCCGGACAACGCTCGGGACCTACGTATTACCGCGGCTGCTGGCACGTAGTTAGCCGTCCCTTTCTGGTAAGTTACCGTCACTGTGTGAACTTTCCACTCTCACACACGTTCTTCTCTTACAACAGAGCTTTACGATCCGAAAACCTTCTTCACTCACGCGGCGTTGCTCGGTCAGGGTTGCCCCCATTGCCGAAGATTCCCTACTGCTGCCTCCCGTAGGAGTCTGGGCCGTGTCTCAGTCCCAGTGTGGCCGATCACCCTCTCAGGTCGGCTATGTATCGTCGCCTTGGTGAGCCGTTACCTCACCAACTAGCTAATACAACGCAGGTCCATCTACTAGTGAAGCAATTGCTCCTTTCAAGCATCTAACATGTGTTAAATGCTGTTATGCGGTATTAGCTATCGTTTCCAATAGTTATCCCCCGCTAGTAGGCAGGTTACCTACGCGTTACTCACCCGTTCGCAACTCTTCCAACTTTAGCAAGCTAAAGTCTTCAGCGTTCTACTTGCATGTATTAGGCACGCCGCCAGCGTTCGTCCTGAGCCAGGATCAAACTCTCATTTAATCTTGTTCTCATTCTGTCACTGACAGATTTATCGTTTTTTGACAGGTTACTTTCGTAACCCGCACGTTTGGTTCGTATTGTTCAGTTTTCAAAGGTCTTTGTCTCACTCGAGACAACTTCTATATTCTATCAAATTTAATTCTCGTTGTCAACACTTTTTTCAAAGTTTTTTCAAACAAGTTTCAAATCTGATTGCCATCGTTCTCTCTCAAACAACAGCTATATTAGTTTAACATTTCTAAACGGATTTGTCAAGAACTTTTTTCAAGTTTTTCAAAACCTCTTAGAAACTCTTGCTGTCTCATGCGACAGCTATATTAGTATACTAAACTTAACTTACACTGTCAACACTTTTTTGAAAAGTTTTTCAACTTTTTGTAACATTTTCGTAAAAGAGGTTAAAAATACTGTAAAATAGCGATATTTACGCACGTTAGATATAGTTTTAAAGCAAAAATTGCCTTATAAATTTTTTAAAAAGCATAAAATTTTTATATTTTCAAAACTGACTAGTTCCTGATGAGGTACACAATTAGTTTAGTTTTTTGTAAAAATTACTAAATTAAAACAACTTTAATTCCCTCAAAAGAGCCGCTTCTGTACATAACCGTTTTAAACTTTCTGCAAACTTTTACCTTCTTCCGTGCAATAATCTATTAAGAAGCTCTTAGGGGGCAAAATAGGGCTTTCTGAGCTTCTTATTTGTATACTTAAGATAATTTGGCACCTTCCTCTTGAGAATCTGCTAAAATGCGATTAAAAAGGCAATTTGGCTGTTTTAAAAATAGATTTGAATTGATGATATAGACCTAATAAACTTAAATTTTGCAAAGAAATATGTAACCAAATCTCTGATATCTCAATGTTTGGGATGAATAATCAAAAGTTAAAAGCTAATTTTTTTAAAGAAGATAAAAAGAATTTGACTATGTAGCTCTACTCCATTGATTTCTCCACCGAAATAAATACTAATCAATTCCGGGAAAATCATAGTTTTAAGCATAGAAGAAACCTCGGGAATCCTCGAGAAAGATAAAATTTGCCGTAAATGCAATAGAAAAACGCCTGCTTACGAAGTGTTTCTAATCTAGAGACATTTCGTAAACAAGCGTTACTTATCTATCACCAATATGATGAGTGTTCCCGCTAGGAAAAAATCCTAGCGGTAGACCAGAGCTAGACTAAGAACCAGAGGTTCCATCATCATAACACTCAACAAAATTGATAAAAATTAAACTAATTCAATGATTGCCATTGGAGCAGCATCACCACGGCGAGGTTCAGTTTTAAGAATACGAGTGTATCCACCGTTGCGTTCTGCGTAGCGAGGTGCGATTTCATCGAAAAGTTTTTGAAGAGCTGTTTGTGAAGAGTATTTTTCAGTAGCTTCATCAAAGTTTTCAGATGCAATTTCATTACGTACGAAAGCAGCAGCTTGACGACGTGCATGAAGGTCACCACGTTTACCTAAAGTAATCATTTTTTCAACTGTTTTACGGATTTCTTTAGCACGAGCTTCAGTTGTTACAATAGATTCGTTAATCAATAGATCTGTTGTCAAATCACGAAGCATTGCTTTACGTTGTGAGCTAGTGCGTCCTAGTTTACGGTAAGCCATTTTATCCTCCTATATTATTTATCGTTTTTGAGTCCGAGTCCAAGATCAGCAAGTTTAACTTTGACTTCTTCAAGGCTCTTACGACCAAGGTTACGGACTTTCATCATTTCGGGCTCAGTTTTTTCTGTCAAATCAAATACAGTGTTAATACCTGCACGTTTAAGACAGTTATATGAGCGGACTGACAAATCAAGTTCTTCGATAGTACGGTCAAGCACTTTTTCATCGTTAACTTTTTCAGTTTCTTTCATTACATCAGTGTTTTTAGCAACTTCTGTAAGGTCAGTAAATAGATTCAAGTGTTCGATCAAAACGCGTGCAGATAGACCTAAAGCATCTTCAGGAATGATTGTGCCATTTGTCATGATTTCGATTGTCAATTTATCAAAGCCGTCATTGCTACCTACACGAGCAGGTTCAACTTGATAATTAACTTTCTTCACTGGTGTGTAGATTGAATCTACAGCCAGTGTTCCCACTGGAGCATCTTCTTTTTTATTACCTTCTGCTGGAACGTAACCACGTTTTTTAGCAACAGTCATTGTAGCTTTCAAACTGTGTCCTTCAGCAATAGTAAAGAGATAGTGGTCTGGGTTGACAATTTCAACATCGCTATCTGTCAAAATGTCTCCTGCAGTTACTTCTGCTGGACCTTCAACGTCAAGTTCGATAATTTTTTCATCGTCAACATAAGATTTTACTGCAAGTCCTTTAATGTTAAGGATGATTTGCATAACATCTTCGCGTACACCTGGAATAGTGTCAAATTCGTGGAGTACTCCATCAATTTTAATTGATGTTACTGCCGCACCTGGGAGTGAAGACAAGAGTACACGACGAAGAGAATTACCTAGAGTTGTACCATAACCACGTTCAAGTGGTTCGATAACAAATCTGCCGTAATCTTTATTTTCATCAATTTTTGTTATTATTGGTTTTTCAAACTCAATCATTTATTATACTCCCTCGAAACGAATCTTGTGTACTATTAACAATTATGATTACACACGACGACGTTTTGGAGGACGAGCACCATTGTGTGGCACAGGAGTAACGTCACGGATTGAAGTCACTTCAAGACCAGCAGCAGCAAGAGCACGAATAGCAGACTCACGACCTGAACCAGGACCTTTTACAGTAACTTCAACAGTTTTAAGACCATGTTCTTGTGCAGATTTAGCAGCAGCTTCAGCAGCCATTTGTGCAGCGAATGGAGTAGATTTACGAGAACCTTTGAATCCAAGAGCACCAGCTGATGACCAAGCAATTGCATTACCGTGCACATCTGTAATCATAACAATAGTGTTATTGAATGTAGCGTGAATATGAGCAACACCAGATTCGATGTTCTTTTTCACACGACGTTTACGTGTTGGTTTAGCCAATTTTTTTACCTCCTATTTTATTTTTTCTTACCTGCAATCGCAACAGCTTTACCTTTACGAGTGCGAGCGTTATTTTTAGTGTTTTGACCACGGACAGGAAGTCCACGACGGTGACGGATACCACGGTATGAACCAATTTCCATCAAGCGTTTGATGTTCATGTTCACTTCACGACGAAGGTCACCTTCAACTTTGATTGCATCAACTTCACGACGGATAGCATCTTCTTGGTCTGATGTTAAATCTTTAACACGGATGTCTTCAGAAATACCAGCAGCTGCTAAGATTTTCTTAGAAGTTGCAAGACCGATACCATATACATAAGTAAGTGAAATTACTACACGTTTTTCATTTGGAATATCAACTCCAGCAATACGAGCCATTTTTTCTCCTTTCTATATTATCCTTGACGTTGTTTGTGTTTTGGATTTGATGGACAAATTACCATAACACGACCGTTACGACGAATAACTTTACAGTATTCGCAAATTGGTTTGACTGATGGTCTTACCTTCATTTTTTAATCCCTCCAATTATTTCGATTATTTAAAGCGGTATGTGATACGTCCACGTGTTAAATCGTAAGGACTCATTTCAACAGTAACACGGTCACCTACCAAAATACGAATGTAGTTTTTACGGATTTTTCCTGATACAGTTGCCAAGATTTGGTGTCCATTTTCTAATTCAACAGTAAACATAGCGTTAGGCATCGTCTCAACAACTTTACCTTCAATTTCAATCACATCTTCTTTTGCCACGCAAAAGTACCCCCTAAATTTCGATTTGATGTCCTCTGAGTGCAGAGGTAACAATTATAAGCCAGACTAGCCTATTATATCACGACTCTTCTACTTGTGCAAGTAGAAACTCTTAAATTATTTTAATGATGAGATTGCTTTTGCAATGTCAGCAAATACATCATCAATGTCTTGGTTACCTTGAACATCAAAAACAATACCAGCTTTACGATAGTGTTCGATGATTGGTGCACCTTGAGCAATATTAACATCTAGACGACGTTTAACAGTTTCAGGTTTGTCATCTTCACGTTGATAGAAGTCATGTCCTTCACATGCATCACAAGTTCCTTCAACTTTTGTTGGATTGAATACTTTGTGATAAGTTGCTCCACAAGAACGGCAGATGAAACGACCTGATAGACGTTCAATCAAGCTTTCTGGATTAACGTCGATGTTGATAACACCGTCCAATTTAAGATCCAAGTTTTTAAGTGTTTCGTCCAAAGCGTGTGCTTGTTCGATAGTACGTGGGTATCCATCAAGCAAGAAACCTTTTTCAGCGATATCAGCTTGTGCCAAACGTTCTTTAACGATACCGTTAGTTACTTCATCTGGTACAAGTTCACCTTTGTCGATGAATGATTTAGCAAGAACACCCATTTCAGTTTTGTTTGCCATTGCAGCACGGAACATGTCTCCAGTTGAAATGTGAGCTACGCCAAATTTTTCAACGATTTTCGCAGCTTGAGTTCCTTTACCAGCACCTGGTAAACCCATGATTAAAAGATTCATGATACTCTCCTTATTTTATTTTTAAATAAATTTAACACCGAAGTGCTAAACTTATTCAAAAACAAAATAGAAAGGTTGACTAGGTCAACCTATATTCTATTCTGCTGTATTCATGAAACCAACATACTGTCTCTTCAAGAGATAACCTTCAAGTTGTTTCATTCCTTCAATGCCTGTTGAGATCAAGATTAGAAGACTTGTTCCTCCAAGGGCAATACTACTAGATAGATTCATTGCTTGTTGAGCAATAATTGGTGTTAATGAAATAAACGCCAAGAAAATTGATCCTACAGTAGCTAATTTCTTCAATAATGAAGACAAATATTCTTCTGTTTCGCGTCCAGGTCGAACACTAGGAATATATGACGCACCCTTTTGTAAGTTTTCTGCAGTTTTTTCAGGATTAACTTGTACAAAAGTATAGAAGAATGAGAATAAAATAATTAGTACTGCATAAATTACCATTCCGATCGGTGTTTGGTAATTCAAGAATGATTCTAGAGTTGTAAGCCAAGGAATATCATGTCCATTTGAAATCAACGGAATAATCGTACTTGGAATCGTTGTAATCGAACTGGCAAAGATAACGGGAATGACGCCAGCCGGATTAATTTTTAAAGGAAGATAAGAACTTGTTGGTGCTCCTTGAACAAGTTTTGTATATTGGATTGGAATTTTATATTCTGCTTGTTGGACAAAGGTTGTAAAGAAAACAATTGCCAATACAGCAACGATTAACAAAGCTACAAAGATGTATGAAGATACTAAATCACTTGAACGAACATTTACAAAGAAATCTTCATAGATTGTTGAAATCGCATTTGGAATTGATGAAATGATACCAGCAAAGATAATCATTGAGACACCATTTCCGAAACCTTTATCGGTGATTTGTTCTCCAAGCCAAGTCACAATCATACTACCTGTTGTGAGCAAAGCCCCAATCAAGATATATGTTTTAACATTTGGTGTTGAAACAAGTGAAATGCTTGATAAAGTATTAAAGCCTGCTGTAATCCCAATTGATTGGATAAATGCAAGAACTAGTGAAATATAGCGAGTCGCTTGGTTTAACTTACGACGACCAACCTCACCTTGTTTGCTCCATTCAACAAACTTAGGCAAAATATCCATCTGTAACAGTTGAACAATGATAGATGCTGTGATGTACGGGCTAACACCCATTGAGAATACAGAGAAGTTACTCATAGCATTACCAGAAACAAGGTTCAACATATTAAGAAAGGGAAGTTCACCTAGTTGGTCAAGACTTTTGGCATTAATACCTGGCACGGTAATATGCGTACCAACTCGGAAAACAAAGATGATAAAAAGCGTAAAGAAAATTTTATTTCTTACATTTTTTACCTTTAGTGCATCTTTAAGTAATTTAAAGAACATACCGAGTCCTCCTCAATTAGATGACTTCGATTGAACCACCTTTTGCAGTGATAGCTGCTTCAGCAGATTTTGAGAATTTAGCTGCTTTAACAGTCAATTTTTTAGTCAATTCGCCGTTACCAAGAACTTTAACGCCTGATTTTTCAGCACGGATGATTCCAGCTTCTTTAAGAACAACTGGAGTTACTTCTGTACCATCTTCGAAAACGTTAAGTTGGTCAAGGTTTACAAGAGCATATTCTTTAGCGTTGATGTTCAAGAAACCACGTTTTGGCATACGACGGAACAATGGAGTTTGTCCACCTTCAAAACCAAGACGTACTTTACCACCGCTACGAGCTTTTTGACCTTTTTGACCGCGTCCAGCAGTTTTACCGTTACCAGATGAAGTACCACGACCTACACGGTTACGGACTTTACGAGAACCTTCAGCAGGTTTAAGTTCATGAAGTTTCATTATTAATTTCTCCTTATTTGTAAAATGCTAGCGCCTCTATGAGGGGAAAGGACTCCCCATAGAAACTCGCCTATACTATATCTAGTTTAAGTCGCAAGAGTCTCCCCCCGCGACTTAAACCTAAAATTTATTTAATGTTAATTATTTAACATCTTCAACAGTTACCAAGTGTGAAACTGAAGTAACCATTCCACGGATAGCTGGAGTGTCTTCTTTGACAACTGAGCTATGTAATTTACCAAGTCCAAGAGCAGCAACTGTTTTACGTTGTGCAGGAATGCGTCCGATTGGAGACTTAGTCAAAGTGATTTTAATTTGAGCCATTATTATCCCCTTTCTTAAGCTAAGTCAGAAACTGAAATACCGCGAAGAGCAGCAACTTCTTCTGCACGTTTAAGTTGTTTCAAACCTTCAACAGTTGCGCGAACAATGTTGATTGGAGTGTTTGAGCCAAGTGATTTAGATGTAACATCTGCAACACCAGCCAATTCGATGACGGCACGAACAGCACCACCAGCGGCAACCCCAGCACCTTCTACAGCAGGTTTCAACAATACTTTAGCTCCACCGAATTCTGAACGAACTTCGTGAGGAATTGTTGTACCAACCATAGGTACTTCGATCAAGTTTTTCTTAGCGTCTTCAACAGCTTTACGAATAGCTTCTGGTACTTCTTGAGCTTTACCAGTACCGAAACCTACACGACCATTACGGTCACCAACAACTACAAGAGCAGCAAAGCGAAGACGACGTCCACCTTTAACAACTTTTGTAACACGGTTGATCGCAACAACGCGTTCTTCAAGTTCAACTGCATTATCTTTAAATGCCATTATTTAGTGTCCTCCCTATTAGAATTTCAATCCGTTTTCACGAGCTGAGTCAGCCAAAGCTTTAACACGTCCGTGATAGAGATATCCACCGCGGTCAAACACCACTTCAGAAATACCTTTAGCTACTGCGCGTTCAGCAACAAGTTTACCGACAACAACGGCTTGTTCTGTTTTAGTTCCTTTAGAAACTTCTTTATCAAGAGTTGATGCACTTGCGAGCGTTACACCCGCTACGTCATCAATAACTTGAGCGTAGATGCCTGTATTAGAACGGAAAACGTTCAAACGTGGGCGATCAGCAGTTCCAGAGAGTTTACCGCGAACGCGACGGTGGCGTTTTTGGCGGATTTTGTTTTTATCTGGTTTCGAAATCACAATTTTCACCTCTTAATTAATTGATTAATGTCAAAACGACATTGTTGTATAAATGTTAGCATATGAGTTCTGCGAGAATAACTCTCGCAAAATCTCCCATAAGCTATTATTTACCTGTTTTACCTTCTTTACGACGTACGTATTCACCAACGTAACGGATACCTTTACCTTTGTAAGGTTCTGGAGCACGAAGGCTACGGATGTAAGCAGCTGTTTGACCAACAACTTCTTTGCTGATACCGTTAACGACGATTGAAGTTGCAGATGGCACTTCAAATGAAATTCCTTCTGGAGCTTCTACTTCGTCTTGGTGAGATTTACCTACAGAAAGTACAAGTTTTGAACCTTGAAGTTGAGCACGGTAACCAACCCCGCGCATTTCAAGTTCTTTTTTGAAACCTTCAGAAACACCAACAACCATGTTGTTCAAGTTAGCACGAGCTGTACCGTGGATTGTTTTCATTTCTTTTGAGTCGTTTGGACGGTGAAGTGAAACTTCAGTTCCTTCAACTTTGATTTCAATGTTTTTGTTAAACTCACGAGTGAGTTCGCCTTTAGGTCCTTTAACAGTTACTACGTTGTTGTTGTTAGTAACTTCTACACCAGCAGGCAAGTTGATAACTTTATTACCAATACGTGACATAGTTTTATTTTCTCCTGTTAAATTGTCAAGCCGCAAAAAGCGACGAGTTTTCACGGGGCGACTATCTGCACCAAGGTGCTTAATAGTCCATTATAACGTTAGTAAGCCTCTCTCCAAAAACTTGGAGAAAAGAAATTCTTACCAAATGTAAGCAATAACTTCTCCACCAACGTTCTTTTGACGAGCTTCTTTGTCAGTCAAAAGACCTTCTGATGTAGAAATGATTGCAATTCCAAGTCCGTTAAGAACTTTAGGAACATCTTCACGTTTTGCGTAAACACGAAGACCTGGTTTAGAGATACGTTTCAAGTTAGTGATAACACGTTCACCGTTTTGTCCGTATTTAAGGAATACGCGGATGATACCTTGTTTGTCATCTTCGATAACTTCAACGTTTTTCACGAAACCTTCGCGTTTAAGGATTTCAGCAATACCTTTTTTAATGTTTGATGCAGGTACTTCAAGCACTTCGTGTTTTGCTTGGTTAGCGTTACGAATGCGTGTCAAAAAGTCTGCAATTGGGTCAGTCATAACCATTTATATATTCTCCTCTTACTAGTAGTTTGAATAGTTCACTTGCTAGTTAATGTGCCTTACGGCTTGTTTTCAAGAATGATTCTTGAACCCATCATGAACTTTGCCAAACAGAAGAAAAAATTCTTCTATATGGCTTGTTCAGTCAGGAATATTATATCATCGACTTACCAAGAAGCTTTGGTAACGCCTGGGATTTGTCCTTTGTAAGCTAACTCACGGAAGCAAACACGGCAAAGTTTGAATTTGCGGTAAACTGAGTGTGGACGGCCACAACGTTCGCAACGAGTGTAAGCTTGCGTAGAGAATTTCGCAGGGCGATGATTCTTAGCAATCATAGATTTTTTAGCCAATTGATTTACCTCCTAAATTATTTTGCAAAAGGCATTCCAAGGCCTTTAAGCAATTCACGACCTTCTTCGTCAGTGTTAGCAGTAGTTACGATAACGATATCAAGACCACGTACTTTATCAACATCATCAAAGTTGATTTCTGGGAAGATCAATTGTTCTTTCACACCAAGTGTGTAGTTACCACGTCCGTCAAATGATTTTGTTGGAACACCGTGGAAGTCACGAACACGTGGAAGTGAAACAGTTACCAATTTATCTAAGAATTCGTACATACGTTCACCACGAAGGGTAACTTTTGCACCGATCGCTACACCTTCACGAAGACGGAAGCCAGCGATTGATTTCTTAGCTTTAGTAATCAATGGTTTTTGACCTGAGATAAGTGCCAATTCAGCAGCAGCTTTTTCAAGGTTTTTAGCATTATTTACAGCATCACCAACACCCATGTTAAGAACGATTTTCTCAACTTTTGGGACAGCCATAACTGAAGTGTAGTTGAATTTTTCAGTCAAAGCAGGAACTACTTCGTTAGTGTATTTTTCTTTTAAACGATTTACCATTACTTATACTTTCTCCTTTCCTTCGTGATTAATCAAGCACTTCGCCTGATTTTTTGTTGTAACGAACTTTTTTGCCGTCTACAACTTTGTAACCAACACGTCCTGCAACACCATTTTTGTCAAGAACTTGAACGTTAGACACATGGATTGGTGCTTCTTTTTCCACGATAGCACCTTGAGGGTTTACGTTGTTTGGTTTTTGATGTTTTTTAACAATAGCAACACCTTCAACGACAACTTTGTTGACTTTAGGAAGGGCTTTAAGAACTACAGCTTCAACGCCTTTGTCCTTACCAGCAATAACGCGAACTTTATCGCCTTTTTTTACAAACATTTGGTTTTTCTCCTATTATTTCTTACGCCCTAATGGGCACCCTGCAAAAAGCAGGGGACTTAGTTTGTGTTCTTATTAAAGTACTTCTGGTGCAAGTGATACGATCTTCATGAAGCCACCTTCACGCAATTCACGTGCAACAGGGCCGAAGATACGAGTTCCGCGAGGAGTTTTATCGTCACGGATGATTACTGCAGCGTTGTCGTCAAATTTGATGTATGAACCGTCTGGACGGCGTGCACCTGATTTAGTACGAACAACAACAGCTTTTACGACATCACCTTTTTTAACAGCTCCACCAGGAGTAGCTTGTTTTACAGAAGCAACGATTACGTCACCGATGTTAGCGAATTTACGTCCTGAACCACCAAGAACTTTGATAGTCAAGATTTCACGAGCACCGCTATTATCAGCAACTTTCAAGCGAGTTTCTTGTTGAATCATTTCAATTTTCTCCTTTTAGTTTGATTAGATAATAACAGCTTTTTCCACAACTTCTACAAGACGGAAACGTTTTGTAGCTGAAAGTGGACGAGTTTCCATGATACGAACGATATCGCCTTCTTTAGCAACGTTGTTTTCATCATGTGCTTTGTATTTTTTAGAATAGTTGATACGTTTACCATAGACTGGGTGGTTACGTTTAGTTTCAACTACAACAGTGATTGTTTTATCCATTTTGTCAGATACTACGCGTCCAACAAGGGTTTTACGTTGATTACGTTCCATTATTAGAATTTCTCCTTTCCCAATCTATTATTTCTTTTCAGATTGCACTGTTTTAACACGTGCAATTTGTTTTTTAACTTCGTTCAAACGAGCAGTTTGATCAAGTTGACCTGCTGCAGCTTGGAAACGAAGATCGAAAAGTTCTTTCTTAAGTTCGTTTTCTTTCTTAGCAAGTTCTTCTTGAGAAAGACCACGAAGCTCTTTAACAAAATCTTTAATTTCTTGAAGTTTCATGATTTCTCCTTATTCTGCTTCACGTTTCACGAATTTAGTCTTAACTGGCAATTTGTGGCTAGCAAGACGAAGTGCTTCACGTGCAACTTCTTCAGGTACACCAGCAATTTCGAACATAACTTTACCACGTTTAACTGGTGCTACCCAACCTTCAGGTGCCCCTTTACCAGAACCCATACGTACACCGATAGCTTTAGCAGTGTATGATTTGTGTGGGAAGATTTTAATCCAAACTTTACCACCACGTTTCATGTAACGAGTCATAGCGATACGGGCAGCTTCGATTTGGCGGTTTGTGATCCAGTGGCTAGTAGTAGCTTGAAGACCGTATTCACCGAATGCGACTTCTTTACCACCTTTAGCTTCACCGCGCATTTTTCCACGGAATTCGCGACGGTGTTTAACACGTTTAGGTACTAACATTTGTTATTTGCCTCCTTTAGTGTTTTT
This sequence comes from Streptococcus equinus, assembly GCF_049393735.1. Classification (GTDB taxonomy): domain Bacteria; phylum Bacillota; class Bacilli; order Lactobacillales; family Streptococcaceae; genus Streptococcus; species Streptococcus equinus_G. The sequence continues at coordinate 63,687 of NZ_CP185946.1, read as the reverse complement.
ACGAGCTGGAAGAACTTCACCACGGTAGATCCAAACTTTAACACCTAGTTTACCGTAAGTAGTGTCAGCTTCTTCCCAAGCGTAGTCGATATCTGCACGAAGTGTGTGAAGTGGAACAGTTCCTTCTGAGTAACCTTCAGCACGAGCGATATCAGCACCGTTCAAACGACCAGATACTTGAGTTTTGATACCTTTAGCACCTGCACGCATTGTACGTTGGATAGCTTGTTTTTGAGCACGACGGAAAGCAACACGTTGTTCAAGTTGACGTGCGATGTTTTCACCAACAAGGTGAGCGTCCAAATCAGGTTGTTTGATTTCAACGATGTTGATGTGAACTTGTTTTCCAGTCAATTTGTTAAGTTTAACGCGAAGAGCGTCTACGTTTGCTCCACCTTTACCGATAACCATACCTGGTTTAGCAGTGTGAAGTGAAACAATTACTTTATTTACAGCACGTTCGATTTCAATACGTGAAACTGAAGCGTCTGCCAATTCTGTTTGGATGAATTTGCGGATTGCAAGATCTTCATGAAGGTAATCCGCGTATTCTTTTTCAGCATACCATTTCGCATCCCAATCACGGATGATTCCGACACGCATACCAATTGGATGTACTTTTTGACCCACGATTTTACCTCCTTATTTTTCTGACACAACTACTGTTACGTGAGTTGTGCGTTTGTTGATTGGTGAAGCTGAACCTTTAGCACGTGGACGGAAACGTTTCATAGTTGGTCCTTCGTTTGCGAAAGTTTCAGATACTACCAAGTTAGCTTTTTCCAAACCAAAGTTGTTTTCTGCGTTAGCGATAGCAGAGTTAAGAACTTTTTCAACTACACGAGCTGCTTTGTTTGGAGTGAATTTCAAGATTGCGATTGCGTCAGCAACGTTCTTACCACGGATAAGATCAAGTACAAGACGTGTTTTACGAGGTGAAACACGGACTGTACGAGCCATTGCTTTAGCTGAAGTAATTTCTGCCATTGTGTCCTCCTCTTATTAACGTGTTTTCTTATCGTCAGCAGCGTGACCTTTGTAAGTACGAGTTGGTGCGAATTCACCAAGTTTGTGACCTACCATGTCTTCTTGAATGTAAACTGGTACGTGTTTACGTCCATCATAAACTGCGATTGTATATCCGATGAAACTTGGGAAAATCGTTGAACGACGTGACCAAGTTTTAATTACTTTTTTCTTTTCGTCGTTTGCTTGAGCTTCAACTTTTTTCATCAAATGCTCATCGACGAAAGGTCCTTTTTTAAGACTACGTCCCATTTTGTAGTTTTCTCCTTTAAATTATAGTACCACAGCGGCCTGTGTGCATAAAATGCACACTACCGAGCTGGCGGATGATTAATTAGCTAAGCGACTAGCTGATTATTTGTCGTTACGACGACGAATAATAAGTTTGTCAGATTGAGCTTTTTTGTTACGAGTTTTAAGACCAAGCGCAGGTTTACCCCAAGGAGTAGATGGCGCTTTACGTCCAACTGGTGCTTTACCTTCACCACCACCGTGTGGGTGATCATTAGGGTTCATTACAGAACCACGAACTGTAGGACGGATACCCATCCAGCGGCTGCGACCAGCTTTACCAAGGTTAACAAGAACTTGTTGTTCGTTACCTACAGTACCGATTGTAGCACGGCAAGTACCAAGAATCATACGAACTTCGCCTGATTGAAGACGAACAAGTACATATTTACCTTCTTGACCAAGAACTTGTGCAGATGCACCAGCGGCACGGATCAATTCAGCACCTTTACCTGGTTGAAGTTCGATGTTGTGAATAACTGTACCAACAGGGATGTTAGCAAGTGGAAGTGCGTTACCAACTTTGATATCTGCATCTGGACCTGAAACGATACGTTGACCAACTTCAAGACCTTTAGGTGCAAGGATGTAAGCTTTCACACCATCAGTGTAGTGTACAAGAGCGATGTTAGCTGTACGGTTTGGATCGTACTCGATAGTTTTAACAACTGCTTCAACGCCATCTTTGTTACGTTTGAAGTCAATCAAACGGTAGTGACGTTTGTGTCCGCCACCTTGGTGACGTACAGTGATGCGACCGTTGTTGTTACGACCAGCTTTGTTTTTAAGTGAAACAAGCAATGATTTCTCAGGAGTGCTTGTAGTGATTTCAGCAAAATCCAAAGAAGTCATATTACGACGACCATTTGTCGTTGGTTTATAAGCTTTAATACCCACGTTATTTCCTCCTTAGATTATTCAGCTTCAGCTGCAAACAACTCGATTGCTTTAGAATCAGCTGTAAGAGTGATGATAGCTTTTTTAGTTTTTGAAGTGAAACCAGTGTAACGACCAACACGTTTAGCTTTTGGTTTAACAGTTACAGTGTTCACGTTTGCAACTTTAACTCCATCAAAAGCAGCTTCAACAGCTTGTTTGATCAAAAGTTTGTGCGCACGAGAGTCAACTTCAAATGTATATTTACCTGCTTCGAGGTCGTACATTGATTTTTCAGTGATAACTGGTTTTTTGATTACGTCGTACAAATTCATTATGCAAGAACCTCCTCGATTGTAGAGATTGCTTCTTTAGTAACAAGAAGTTTGTCGCTGTTTACGATATCAAGAACACTTGCAGTTGTTGCAGTTGCAACTTTAACGTTTGGAAGGTTACGTGCAGAAAGAGCTGCAAATTCATTACCTTCTTCAAGGATTACAAGTACTTTTGAGTCAACGTTAAGAGCTGAAAGTACGTTTGCGAATTCAGCAGTTTTTGGAGCTGCAAATGAAAGGCTTTCTACAGCTACAAATTTTTCTTCAGCAACTTTAGCTGAGTAAACTGATTTCAATGCAAGGCGACGAACTTTTTGTGGAAGTTTGTATCCGTATGAACGTGGAGTTGGTCCGAAGACTACACCACCACCACGCCATTGTGGTGAGCGGATAGAACCTTGACGAGCGCGTCCAGTTCCTTTTTGACGCCATGGTTTACGACCACCACCAGATACTGCAGAGCGGTTTTTAACTGCGTGAGTACCTTGGCGAAGGCTAGCGCGTTGGCTGATAACAACATCAAACACTACTGATTCGTTTGGTTCGATACCGAAGATAGCGTCGTTCAATTCAACTGAGCTAACTTCTTTACCAGTTTGGTCAAATAGTTTTACGTTTGCCATTTTAACTGTTTTCTCCTTTCTTATTATTTAGCAGCCTTAACTGCTGATTTGATAGTGATAAGAGATTTCTTAGCACCTGGTACGTTACCTTTGATAAGGATAACGTTTTTCTCTGGGATAACTTGGACAACTTCAAGGTTTTGGATTGTCACGCGGTTACCACCCATACGTCCTGCCAAGTGTTTGTTTTTGAAAACACGGTTAGGCGCAACAGGTCCCATAGAACCTGGACGACGGTGATAACGAGAACCGTGAGCCATTGGTCCACGAGCTTGACCATGGCGTTTGATAACACCTTGGAAACCTTTACCTTTAGATGTACCAGTTACATCAACAACATCTCCAGCTTCGAATGTATCAACTGTGATTTCTTGACCAACTTCTAAGCCTTCAATGTTTTTGAATTCACGAATGAAGCGCTTAGGAGCTGTGTTAGCTTTCGCTACATGGCCTTTGGCAGGTTTGTTGCTCAATACTTCACGTTTGTCGTCAAAACCAACTTGAACAGCTTCATAACCGTCTGTTTCAACAGTTTTCACTTGAAGCACAACGTTTGGAGTTGCTTCGATGACAGTAACAGGGATGAATTCACCAGATTCAGTGAAGATTTGAGTCATTCCCACTTTTTTCCCTAAGATTCCTTTTGTCATGAGAAAATATTTCCTTTACTTTATTTATTTAAAAAGTTTTTAATGAGCGTTTTTTATGCTCAAAAAAGTTTTTAACGAGCGTTTTTTGTGCTCAAGAATCAAATCCTTATTAAAGTTTGATTTCTACGTTAACACCACTTGGAAGATCCAATTTCATCAAAGCATCAACAGTTTTTTGTGTTGGGTTGACGATATCGATCAAGCGTTTGTGAGTACGCATTTCAAATTGTTCGCGAGAATCTTTGTATTTGTGAGTCGCACGAATAATTGTGTACAAGCTACGTTCAGTTGGAAGTGGAACTGGTCCAGCTACTGAAGCACCTGTACGTGTTGCAGTTTCAACAATTTTTTCTGCCGCTGTATCAAGTGTACGATGTTCGTATGCTTTCAAACGGATACGGATTTTTTTGTTTGCCATCTTTTTCTCCTTTTCGTCTATTTAAGATAATAGGCTAGCTCCTCAAGAAAACCAACACGCCTTTTGCGTGGCAATGCAACCGAGCGTGTCGCAACCTCTTGTATCATAGCTAAAGTCACTGTATCAACAGCACTTGTCTATAATATCAGATTTAACAGTGCATTGCAAGGATTTTGCTCCCTTTTTTTCGATTTTTTAGAAGAAACTGTTTTCAGTTTTCTTACACAAAAAAGACCAGATAAATATCTGGTCATAATTTGCGTTATTTAATAGTAGAGTTTTAGATTTTTTTCATGTATTTTCTGTAAAGAATGTACAAGAATATCCAACGAAAAACATTATCTGCTACCGTAGCAAGCCAAACTCCCGTTAGTCCCAAATGCAAACCAATTCCTAGAACATATCCTGTTACAATTCGAATCATCCACATACCGACGGTTGTTGCATAAAAAGGTAACTTTGCATTTCCTAATCCTTGCCAAGTCGCTGTAAATATAAGAGTTCCAGCAGTTGCTGGTCCGCCAATAAATGAGTAAAACAAAACTACAAGACTCGCTTCTAAAGCAACTTCATTCGTCGTAAAGAGATGTGTTAGCTGGTTGCCTGAAAAATAAACTACTGCTCCCACAGCAAGCATAAGCACAACTGACACAAGATAAGAAGCTCGTACCAACTGACGGATTTCTTGTTTATTTTTTTGCCCAAGACTGTGAGCAACCAAAATAACTGTTGCTGTGGCTACACCCATTCCTGGCATGTAGTTAAACTGAGTCAAGGTTTCACCGATAGCATTTCCCGCTACAACCTCTGTACCAAATTTAACAATAATAGCTACAATGACGACATCCCCAGCCCGCATCATCAAACGTTCACCTGCAGCCGGAAAAGCTATACTAATCAAATCTCGATCAAGTGTCCACCTAATGTTTTTAACAATCTTTTTAATCGGCAATTGACAAGCTAGCATTATAACACCAAGAAGGCGAGAAATGACTGTTGAGCACGCTACCCCAACAATTCCCCAACGGAAAATAAATACTGCTATAGCCGACAAAACTGCATTCAAAACATTAGTCAATAGACTCACGTACATAGGAAGCTGTGGTTTTCCAAGCGCTCGCAAAAAAGCACTTAGAGTTGTCATAAGTCCCAGACTAACAATCAAACCACCTACAATAGCAAGATACAAACCTCCCGCTTGTGTAACAGCCGCTTCAGTCCCCAACCAAACTAAAATGTACTTACCAAATACTATTGAAATCAAGCCGAGAAGGACACTCAAGCCTAAAGTAATAAGCAAGGACTCCGACTGATAATGCAGTGACTTTTGAGGATTCTTTTCACCAATACTTTTAGACACCAAACTAGACACCGCTGCACCAAGAGCAATAAAAATCGCTTGATAAATCGTAATAATGTTATTGGCCACAGATACCCCTGAAACAGCAATTAAGCCGACTTGCGCAACAAGGTAATTATCGACAACACCCATGAGCATCTGCAGAAAATTTTCCATCATCGCTGGAAAAGCCAGACGCATAATTTTCTTTGTTTGTTTCATATCTCTATCGTAACAAAAAGAAAAGCCGAGAACCAGTCTCAGCTTCTACTTTTTAAAGTCCCAAATAATCTTCGACAGCTTTTTGCATATCACTTGTCGCAACAACTGTCTTATGTCGAATTTCAGCTGTTTCAAGTCCATCGACAGCTTTCGGAATAACGACACCTGATAATTTTTCAAGTTCTTTTACTGCAGCAAAATCGTCTGCTGGAGCTTTTCCACTCACTGCTTCAACTGCCACACGTGGGAATTTATAGGGACTTGCTGTTGAGGCAATAACCGTCGGCGTGTGATTTCCTGTACGTTCAACATATTTTTGATAAACAGCTGATGCAACTGCTGTATGAGGGTCTTCAACATAGTCAGAAGCATCGTAAACGCGTTTGATTTCAGCTGATGTTTCAGCTTCTGTTGCATATCCTGCTTCAAACATCTCAAGAATTTCTTGATTAACTTCCGGAAGGGTGTACTCACCTTCTGTAGTAAGTTTCTCCATTAATTCTTTTGTCTTAGCAGCATCATTACCCAAAAGGTGGAAAATCAGGCGCTCTAGGTTAGAAGATACCAAGATATCCATCGAAGGGCTTGTTGTCACTTTGAACTCACGTTTTTTATCGTAAGTACCTGTTGTAAAGAAATCAGTCAACACTTTATTTTCGTTCGATGCACAGATTAATTTACCTACTGGAACACCAATTTGACTAGCATAGTAAGCCGCTAAAATGTTACCGAAATTTCCAGTTGGAACTGTAATATTAACTTTGTCACCAACCTTGATATGACCAGCTTTGACAAGTTGAGCATAAGCGTAAACGTAATAAACAACTTGGGGAACCAAGCGTCCGACGTTCATCGAGTTAGCTGATGAAAATTGTGTTTTGTGGACAAGTAATTTTTCGCGCAAAGCCACATCATTAAACATACGTTTAACATCCGTTTGGGCATCATCGAAATTACCAGTAATTGCGACAACATGCGTATTATTACCAGTTTGAGTTGTCATTTGGAGTTCTTGAATTTTGCTGACACCATCTTTTGGATAAAAGACAATGATTTCAGTTCCTGGAATATCTGCAAAACCAGCCATGGCAGCTTTACCGGTATCGCCTGATGTCGCTGTCAAAATTACAATTTTATTGTCAACACCTTGCTTCTTAGCTGATGTTGTCAAAAGATAAGGCAAAATTGACAAAGCCATATCTTTAAAAGCAATAGTAGAACCATGGAAAAGTTCAAGATTATATTGGTCGCCCAATTTTACCACTGGAGCAATTGCTGGCGTATCAAATTTTTCATCGTAAGCTGAATTGATGCAATAATCCAACTCTTCTTCAGTAAAATCATCCAAAAAAGCTGACAAGACCAATTTTGCCACTTCTTGGTACGAAGCATCCTTTAAAGTATTAAAATCTAAAGCTACTTTTGGAATTGACACAGGGGTAAACAAACCGCCGTCAGTTGCCAATCCTTGTAAAATAGCTTGGCTAGCAGTTACTTTGTTATTTTCGTCACGAGTTGATTGGTAAATTAACGTCATCGCAAGTTCCTCATTTTAGATAGTCTTGCACCAATTGTATCATAATTATCAGAAAATTTATACAGTTTTGCGCTATTTATTAAAAAAAGCACCTTTTCGGTGCTTTTACAGTTCATTATTTACCCCAGCGTGAATCAACACCCGCAATAGAAATCCAGACATTTGCCAAAACATCATAGAACAACTCAGCCACTTTTTTACCCCTTTTCTCACGTTTTATGTCACATGTATTATAACGCTATAACCCCCTGATGTAAAGGGATTTTTAATATATTTTTGACGTTATATTTCCTTACATGAATTGATAGTTTATAACATAAAAAAGCCAACCGAAGTTGACTTTTTTATTAATTATCCGATTCACCTTTTGCCGGCTTTTTAGCCGATTTATCAATCGCTTGTTGAATTGTCTTGACGTAAAGATCAGCACCCTTTGTATTGGCATCGCTGTAGTGAACGCCATCAGTGCCATTCCAAATTTCAGGATGATTAGTTGCCGCCTTATACCAATCAGCAACCGTAATATAACTATAAGACTTCGTGAGGCTCAATTCATAATCACGCGCCTCTTTGACTTTCGCTTCATCACCAGCATTATAAGGCGTTACAATAACCAAACGATAGCCATCAGGCAAAGCATCAATAAACTGTTGAATATCTTCTTGATAATGATCTAGTGAGTTCACACCAACTGCAAGAACTGTGGTTTTAGAAAGAGTGCCACTAGAAATTTCATTTTGGAAAATTTCAAAAGCATTATCAAAACTTCGACTAACCGCCGCATCTAGCTGTGCATTTGGAAGCAAGGTTGAGAATGCAGCACTTGAACGAAGAGCAACAGAATCACCAATAACAGTGATATCACTCAACGCTCCTGCATCTCCTGCTGTTACCGTGTGAGTACGATTCAAATTCACTTGAGATTGTTGAAGCGAACTAACTAAAAGACTAGTTTCAAAATTCCCCATCGCAGGTGCAGTCATAACAGTCGCTAGCGTAACCACACCCAGTACCGCTGAGCCACCCAAAATCCATTTCTTATAAGGCGCTATATTTAAATCCTTACCAAGTAATTTTGGTGTTTTTCCAACAAGGAAAGGTTCGATAACATAATAAGACATTGTTGAAAATGCCAAAGAAAGAATGACTGTCAACAAAACAGCAAAACCATTTGACATTAGCTGTGTAAAGATAATGTAAAACGGCCAATGGAATAAATAAACACCATAACTCACATCTGCTAGATAATTGATTATTGCAGGTTCTTTGACGTTTGGTGTTTGGTCATTCAAAATACGTGCTGCATAAATCATCACCGTAGCAAATAAGCTTGCCAAAACAAAACCAAATAAATAGGTGATACGTTGATCAAACTTCAATGTGAACATCAACAACACTAATAGAGCTGCGCTTACTAGCATGGTTAAAACGCTGCGCTTTGTAGACCACAATCGAACATTCTTTTTAAAACGAATAGTCGTCTCTTTAATCCCTGTCATTGTCGCAGTCATTGCTCCCAAGAAGAATGGGAAACTGTGGGTTAGAGATGAAAAGTAAATTGTTGACACATTATCAACAAAGAATGCTCGAACGAACATGGATAGAAAACTTCCTGTGAAAAATACTAAAGAAAGTACAAAAATCAAACTACGGAATTTTGCCAAACTATCCTGACGTCTTCCAAGTAACCAAACTAAAAATCCCCAAATTAGATAGAAATGCATCTCAATTGCCAAACTCCACGTATGAACAAAGAGATGAGGGATAAATTGTGTTTCGTAATTACCACCTGTAATGATTTCATAAAAGTTTGTCGTGAAACCTATCGCCGCAGCTACTTGACTACCAATACTTGCCACGTAATCTCTACGGACTAAATAAGTAAATGGCATGACAATCAAAATCATTAAAATTAATGGTGGAACAATACGGTAAAAACGTCTCTTATAAAATCCTAAAAGATCAATTTTCTTACTTCGCGAATACTCATCAATCAGCAAAGCTGTAATCAAATACCCTGAAAAAGTAAAGAAAATATCAACACCAATAAAACCGCCTGGAAAAGCTGTTTTAAAGAAATGGTAGAACAGAACTAACAAAAGCCCTGTCACCCTAACCATTGAAAACCATTTTATTCTCATTTTTGAAAAATCCCCTGTTTAAAGGTTCCTGTATATACCTTACCATTCTGTGCAGTCAAAACACCTTCACCATTTGGTTGACCATTTTTAAACTCACCTTTGTAAATCCAACCAGAATGAGACGTAAAGACGCCTTGTCCCTCAAAAACACCTTCTACAAAATTACCTTCATAGATATCACCATTCTCATACGTCAACTTACCTTGACCATTCATACGATGATTAACTACGTAACCTGTATAGGTAATCCTACCATTATCGTATGTCAATGTCGTTTTTGATTTCATCGATAAAGTAAAGACCGACAAACCACAAACAATAAGAACTAAAACCGTCAGCAGCTCTATGCGACCTCTGGTTATTTTGATTTTTTTCATTTTACTCAACTTCTTCTTTTAAGAATTTCTTAGACGCGCTAGCCATTGTTTACAACCACGTTCAACTAAATCATAAGTAGTATCAAAGTCACCTGTAAACCACGGATCTGGCACACCACCATCTACAAAAAGAAAGATTTTGTTATCAAATCTTCCATGTGACATTTGTTTTAAATCTGCCACATTATTTGCATCCATACCAATAATAACATCAAATTCACAAAAGTCTTGATATGAAATCTGTTGGGATGACTTGTGATAATCATAAGTAATCTGATGCTTTTTAAAAATCCTTTGCGTTCCATGATGAATGGGATTACCGTGTTCCCAACTAGATGTCGCACGACTCTCAACCAGCAGATTGTCATCGCTCATCAAATCTTTCATCACAAACTCCGCCATCGGACTTCGACAAATATTTCCCAAGCAAACAAAACAGACTTTTTTCATTTTTTCTCCTGCGAGTTATTAGCACCTTGGTTAAAAACTTCATCTACCATTATAACAAAAAATAGTACCTTATCACACGTGAAATAAGCTAACTCTTATATTTCTTCTTTAAGAAAAAATTAAGACGATTGAATTACAATATCATCAATCCTAAAACTTTTCTTTTTCATAATCTCCAAAAGGGCTTCCGCTAAGCGGAGCCCTTTTCATTTTGCTATAAAGAAAAAGCTCTGAAACTTCAAAGCCTTTCTGAATTAATTATTCTTTTTTATTTCAATTTGTAACAAAATAACAAATAGTATTTCCAAAGCTGTCATTACTATCGCTAAAACCAAAGATTTTGAACAGCTAACGGAAACTGTAGCATAGTTACTAAAGTGATTAACATCCAAATAATAATAGAAGTTACAATGAAAGATAATCCTTTTTTTGCTTCAAACTGATATCATTCGCAAATTATCCAAATCCATCCTCAACAATCCTTTCTCATAAATCTTTTTCTTCATTATATCATCTTTAATTTTTTAAGCACAATAGTATCAAAAGAGAGAGCCCTGCTAAGCAGGGCTCTCTCAGGAGATTATGAAAAAGAAAAGTTTTAGGATTGTTTATAGTATAAGAAAACATGCTTAAATAAAGCTTAAGCATGTTTTTTATTTTTCTATATAAGGATATCCTAAATGTTCATATGCCTTAGCAGTTGCCACGCGCCCAGTTCTGGTACGCATGATAAATCCTTTTTGAATCAAATAGGGTTCATACATATCTTCAACCGTATCACGTTCTTCTGCGATGTTAACAGAAAGAGTCCCTAATCCAACAGGTCCACCGTTATAAACTTCAATCATCGTGCGCAAGATTTTTTGGTCAATATAATCAAGCCCCTCGTGATCAACATCAAGCATCGTCAACGCTTTATCTGTAATGTCTTTTGTGATGATACCATCGCCCATGATTTGGGCATAATCACGCACACGTTTCAACAAACGGTTAGCGATACGTGGCGTTCCACGACTGCGTCGCGCTAGTTCTTGTGCGGCTTCATGGACAATTTCCATCTCAAAAATATCAGCCGTACGTTCTACAATTTCTGTTAAATCTTCAACAGCATAATATTCCATGTGACCAGTGATACCAAAACGAGCACGTAATGGATTTGAAAGCATCCCTGCACGCGTTGTCGCACCAATCAAAGTAAAAGGTGGCAATTCTAAATGGACACTACGACTAGTCTCACCATTACCAATCATAATATCAATATAGAAATCTTCCATAGCACTATAAAGCACTTCTTCTACCGCCATTGGCATACGGTGAATTTCATCAATAAACAACACATCTCCTGGTTCCAAATCATTCAAAATGGCAACCAAATCACCAGCTTTTTCGATAGCTGGTCCAGATGTTTGTTTTAAATTCACCCCCAATTCATTAGCAATCACAAACGCCATTGTCGTCTTACCTAACCCTGGAGGGCCAAACAATAGCACATGGTCCAATGACTCATCTCGCAATTTAGCAGCTTCAATAAAAATTTTCAGCTGATTTTTTACCTTATCCTGTCCAATATATTCTTTTAAATACTGAGGACGAAGCGTACGTTCCACAAACTCTTCATCACCCATAATATCGTTGTCTAAAATTCTGCTCATAGCTTTATTATACCAAAACAAAGACTATCAGTGAATTGTTTTAACGTCTTACCCAAGCCACCAACCTGTTAAAAGAATTGAAAATACCTTCATTATTAACTTTCTCTCTCCTTTCCCAATTTCTAATATTATTGTAAAAGGTTTTAAGAAAAAACAACATGACAAAAATGTCATGCTGTCGTATCTTTTATCCATTCTTCAGTTATTTTATTGGCTAAATAAACATCACCTATCAGATTTGCATATAACACTGCCTCTTCATATAATTTTTGAGCCTTTTCTATTTGACCAAAACGTTCCAAAATATACTTCCACTCAATCATATTCAAAACTGGCTTCTTATGAAAATCTTGAATTTTAGCCATAATTCCTTTTAAAACATCTAAAGTCAATTCAACTTCGTCCCACATTTTTAAATCAACCAACAAGCTCAAGCTACCAAATAAAATATTGTTTAAGACAAAAATTTCTGCTAGTGAAAAGTGATTTTCTTGTTTCAACAGATTCTTAGCTATACCAATAAATTCATCTTTATCAAACATAAAATATTCATAATTCGAAGCATTTGCACAAACCATATACAAATCAATTATGATTAAATCATTAATCGAATAATGCGATTTTGATTTTGTTTGATAAAAATAGTCTTCTAACAACTTTGTGGCTAAATTACTATTATCAGTTAAAAAGACATCTGCTTTTGAGCGCATGCACTCCACGATTAATTGCTCCTCCTCAGGAAGGTCATCGTAAAAGTCAGAGTAAATCTCATCAAAATAAGAATCTCTTAAATTCACACGCTTTTCATCTTTATACGTTGGCGTACGCAGAATCAAATACTTCAGCTCTTTATACCGCTTCGGTAATTCTAAACTGTCACCATCTGTCAAGGTTCCGAGTTTTACGCCTAAACGGTTGGCAATGAATTGCGCTTTACTTAGGTTAGGTATCGATTGATTTAGTTCAATCCGTGCTAATTGTCTTACGGACAATTCAGTTTCGTCCCCACAGAATTCTTCGCGTGAAATCCCCTTTTTCTCTCGCAAAATACGAATTTTGTTCCCAAATTTTTTCACTTCCATCTCCTATTACAAAAAAGTTGGTATATCCTATATTTTAACATACCGCTTTCATGCAACAAAATATTTCCATTAAAAATAACAAATTTTCTAATAAAACATTTAATAAAAAAACGTCTGAGACAAACATCTCAGACATTTTTCTATTATATTAGTCACCTAAACCGATACGTTCAAAGATTTCATCAACACGTTTAGTGTAATATGATGGATTGAACAATTCATCGATTTCGTCTTGTGTCAAACGTGAAGTGACTTCTTCGTCAGCTTCAAGAAGTGGTTTGAAGTCAACTTGATTATCCCAAGAATAAGCTGTCTTAGGTTGAACAAGGTCGTAAGCTTGTTCACGTGTCATACCTTTTTCGATTAATTTAAGCATTACACGTTGACTGAAGATAAGACCAAATGTAGAACCCATGTTGCGAATCATGTTTTCTGGGAAAACAGTCAAGTTTTTCACGATGTTGCCGAAACGATTAAGCATGTAATCGATAAGGATTGTTGTATCTGGTGAAATGATACGTTCAGCAGATGAGTGAGAAATATCACGTTCATGCCATAGTGACACGTTTTCGTAAGCTGTAATCATGTGACCACGAATAACACGTGCAAGACCTGTCATGTTTTCTGAACCGATTGGGTTACGCTTGTGCGGCATAGCTGAGCTACCTTTTTGACCTTTAGCAAAGTATTCTTCTACTTCACGTTGTTCAGATTTTTGAAGACCACGGATTTCAGTTGCCATACGTTCGATTGATGTTGCAATACTTGCAAGAACTGCAAAGTATTCTGCATGAAGGTCACGTGGAAGAACTTGTGTTGAGATTTCTTGAGCACGGATGCCAAGTTTTTCACAAACATAAGCTTCAACAAATGGTGGAATGTTAGCGAAGTTACCAACAGCACCTGAGATTTTACCTGCTTCAACACCAGCAGCAGCATGTTCAAAACGTTCGATGTTACGTTTCATTTCACTGTACCAAGTAGCCAATTTCAAACCAAATGTAGTTGGTTCAGCGTGGACACCGTGAGTACGTCCCATCATGATTGTAAATTTATGTTCTTTAGCTTTGTTAGCAATGATTTCAAGGAAATTATGCAAATCTTTACGGATGATTTCATTAGCTTGTTTGTAAAGGTAACCGTAAGCTGTGTCAACAACGTCAGTTGATGTCAAACCATAGTGAACCCATTTACGTTCTTGACCAAGACTTTCAGAAACCGCACGAGTGAATGCAACAACGTCGTGACGTGTTTGTTGTTCAATTTCCAAAATACGATCAACATCAAAGCTTGCATTCGCACGAATTTTAGCCACATCTTCTTTAGGAATTTCTCCTAATTCAGCCCAAGCCTCGTCAGCCAAAATTTCAACTTCAAGCCAAGCTTTATATTTGTTTTCTTCACTCCAAATTGCCGCCATCTCAGGGCGTGAATAACGATCGATCATTTTTAAGATATTAAGGGCATTAAGCAAATAAATTTAACACCCTAGCTCCTTTCCTTTTTTAAGTTATATATCAAAAAATAACTAACACAATTAATTAAAATCTTCTTTGCCAACTCAGTGGAATGTGGCAAGATAACTTCCTAGAAATCCATTCCTTCACCCATTTCCGCAATGGCATCAGGGTCATTACTAAACAAAGTAATATGTCCCATTTTGCGGTTATGTTTTGCCTCTAGTTTACCATAAAGGTGGAGGTGAGCGCTAGGATTTTCCTTGACATATGCTTGTGCTTTGTCCATGTGTTGACCAAGAACATTAAGCATAACAGCTGGTTGGTGCAAATGAATCTTAGGAAGAGGCAAACCGAGGATTCCCAAAATATGTGTATCAAATTGTGAAAAATCACAAGCCTCGATTGAATAATGTCCAGAATTGTGGGGACGTGGCGCAATTTCATTAACAATAATGTCATCAGATGTCGCAAACATTTCAACACATAGTGTTCCAGACAATTCTAGTTTTTCAGCAATTTGAACAGCCATCGCTTGTGCTTTTTTAGCAAGTTCATCAGAAATGCGAGCCGGCACAATTGTCTTAGATAGAATGTTATTACGATGAATGTTTTCTTGCACTGGGAAAACAGTCATATCCTTGCCATTACCAGATACAATCACTGAAATTTCAAGGTCAAAATTCACAAATTCTTCCAAAACACACTCACAAGAGTTCGCTAATTTGTTAGCGTCAGCTAAATTGTCTGCTGACTTAATCACGATTTGCCCGTGACCATCGTAGCCACCAGTTGCTGTTTTCAAGACATAATTCTTGGATAAATCAATATTCTCAAGATCAAGGCTTGATGTCACAACCTTGTAAGGTGCCACTTTTACACCTGCTTTTTGAGACAAAAAGTTTTTCTCAAAGATACGGTTTTGTGAGATGCGAAGTAGGTCAGTTCCTTGTGGTAATTGATTGTCTTTTACCACAGCATCCAAGGCATCTGCATCGACATTTTCAAACTCATAAGTAAGCACATCGCAACGCTCTGCCAATTCACGCATCGCATCAACATCATCGTACGGTGCCACAATCATATCACTAACACGTGATGCTGGGCAATCCGCTGTTGGGTCAAGGGTAACCACCTTGTGTCCCATATAGATAGCCGAGATAGCCATCATTTGACCTAATTGTCCACCACCGATAATCCCAATTGTTTTAGTCGAGTTCATCTGTTGATGCCTCCGCAACCTTACCTTGTTCGATAGCAAAGTTTTCTAGTTTTTCTGCTAAAGCTGCATCTTCAATCGCCAAAATACGAAGAGCTGTCAAAGCCGCATTTTTAGCTCCTGATTCACCAATCGCCATTGTCGCAACTGGTACACCACCAGGCATTTGAACGATTGAATAAAGAGAATCAAGTCCACTAAGAGCACGTGATTTCACAGGAACACCAATAACTGGAAGTGTTGTTTTTGCTGCAACCATACCAGGCAAATGCGCAGCACCACCAGCACCAGCAATAATCACCTTGATACCACGACCTCGTGCTTCTTCGGCATGTTTAAACATCAAATCTGGTGTACGATGAGCTGAAACAACTTTCTTTTCATAAGCCACACCAAATTCATCAAGTACTTCTGCTGTTTTTTTCATGGTAGCCCAATCTGATTTGCTACCCATGATAACTGAAATTAATGGTTTCATTATTTTCCTTCCAATTGTTTTATATCTTCAACATCAAGAACACGATAGCCAAGTTTCTTTAATTTTTGAGTAAAAAGTCCATTACCTGCCACTTTTTGACCAGAAAAGTTTCCATCATAAATTTGATTAACACCACATGATGGACTGCGTGATTGCAGAACCGCTAAATCAATAGATTTTCCAGCAATCTCAGCCACGCAACGCTCAATCCCTTTTTCAAAAAGATCATCGTAGCAATTACCTCTCTTATCAAGAACATGCCCATCTACTAATTCAACAGGTTCTCGTGGTGTAGGAAGCCCAGCTAAGACCTCTGGACAAACAGCTATCACATCTTTGTCAGCAACATAATCAACAAGAGCTTGGTTGTAATTATGACCGCCATTATACTTACATCTCTCACCCAAGAGACAAGCGCTGACTAAAATACAAGTTTTAGCGTCCAAGGGCTTTACTTCCGATATCGTTACGATAGAAAAGACCTGTTGTATCTTGTTTGGCAAGCTCTGCATAGATAATGTCTTGAGCTGATTTTACATTATCTTCTGTCGTCACTAACATATACACACGTCCGCCATTTGAAAGAAGGGATTTATCTTCAGCAAATTTTGCCCCTGCATAGTAAGTGATAATGTCACCTGTAGTTTTTGCAGGAAGACGAACACCCTTTTCATAAGCAACAGGGTAACCTTCTGAAGCAACCACTACACCAAGAGTCACACCTTTATCTGTCCATGTAATTTCTGGAACTTTTCCATCCAAAATATCAGTCATATTTTGTGCAAAATCAGATGTCAAACGTGGCAAGATAACTTGCGTTTCAGGGTCACCAAAACGTGAATTAAACTCGATAACTTTTGGTCCATCAGCTGTCAAGATAAGACCAGCGTAAAGCACGCCAAGATATGGACGACCTTCAGCAATCATACCGTTAAGGACTGGCTTAACGATTGTTTCAACAGCTGTATCAACTACAGATTGTGGCAAATGTGGTACTGGTGCATAAGCTCCCATACCACCAGTATTTGGACCTTTATCACCATCAAAAGCACGTTTGTGGTCTTGTGCTGTTGGCATAACGTAGAATTTATCGCCATTGACAAAAGCAAACAATGAGAATTCTTCACCATCAAGAAATTCTTCGATAACCACGCGCGCACCAGAATCACCAAATTTATTATCAAGCAACATTTCATGTGCGGCTTCTACCGCTTGCTCAACTGTTTCAGCAACAACCACACCTTTACCAAGTGCCAAGCCGTCTGCTTTGACAACAATCGGTGCACCATGTTCTTCAATATAACTCTTTGCTTGTTCAAAATCTGAGAAGGTGCTGTAAGCCGCTGTTGGAACATGGTATTTAGCCATGATTGATTTAGCAAAGTCTTTAGACCATTCAAGCTCTGCTGCAGCCTTACTTGGTCCAAAAGCTTTTAAGCCAGCTGCATTAAAATCATCAACAATTCCTGCTGCCAAAGCATCATCAGGACCGATAAATGTCCATGCAATATCATTTGCCTTTGCAAATTCAATCAGTTTAGAATGTTCGGAAATTCCGATATTTACCAAATCTAGTCCATCAAGTGCCATCCCATCATTACCAGGTGCTACAAAAACCTGATCCACTTGAGGAGATTCCAACAACTTCTTAGCAATAGCGTGCTCACGCCCGCCAGAGCCAACAACTAAAAGTTTCATAAGTAAAAATACCTCAATAGAAAACAATCACAGGAGCTCGTGCTCCACAATCAACAAAGCCCGCAAAAACAAAACATTTTCACGAATTATATAGATATATTATAACACATTTGTTCGGAAATAAATAAAATTCCAGTGATAAGTTTAGATTTTTTTACTATAAAACAAAAAAATCCTAATCTAAGCAGAGTAGGACTAGAGAGAATTATGAAAAAAAGTTTTTTTAGGAGTATCTTCAGTATAAATTTCCTTACTTAAGGAAGTCTAAAAAACAACTTTCAAAAGCCTTAAAACAAAAAACACCTCAACTGATAAGCTAAGGTGTCAACTCAAGTTGTATATTTAATAAAGGAAGTCTAGTTTATCTTAGTGACGGAAGTGACGAACGCCTGTAAATACCATGGCAATGCCGTATTTATCAGCCATGTCGATTGATTCTTGGTCACGAACTGAACCACCAGGTTGGATGATAGCTTTCACACCAGCTGCAGCAATTTCTTCAACGTTATCTGCAAATGGGAAGAAAGCATCACTAGCAAGAACAGCACCGTCAAGACGGTCTTTAGCTTGGTCAAGTGCAATACGAACTGAAGCTACACGGTTTGTTTGACCAGGACCAACACCAAGTGTCATATGGTCATTTGTCACGATGATACCGTTAGATTTAACATATTTGATTGATTTCCAAGCAAATTCAAGAGCTGCTTTTTCTTGGTCAGTTGGTTGACGTTTTGTCACAACTTTCCAGTCAGCTGGATTTTCTTCGATAACATCTTGATTTTGAACCAAAAGACCACCGACAACACCAGTGTATTCTTTTTCAACTTGACTAGCTTCTTGAGCATCAAATGGCAATTGAAGAATACGCATATTTTTCTTCTTAGTTGTTAAAATTTCAAGAGCTTCATCAGAATAGCTTGGTGCAATGATGATTTCAAGGAAAATAGCGTGCATTTTCTTAGCTGTTGCAGCGTCGACCTCGCGGTTAAGCACAACGATTCCACCAAAGATTGAAACAGGGTCTGATTCATAAGCGTAATCCCAAGCTGTTTCGATGTCATCTGCTTGACCGATACCACATGGATTCATGTGTTTAAGCGCAACAACAGTTGGACGGTCTTTGAAATCACGGATAATGCGGATAGCAGCATCTGCATCGCGAATGTTGTTAAATGACAATTCTTTACCGTTCAATTGTTTAGCAGAAGCGATTGAGTAATCAGTTGGCAAAGCTTTTTGGTAGAAATCAGCATCTTGTTGTGGGTTTTCACCATAACGCATTGGTTGTTTCAAATCGTAAGTGATTGTGAGTTTTTCAGGTTTTGTTTCACCAACTTGTTTTGTGAAGTATTCCGCAATCAAAGCATCGTATGCTGCTGTGTGACGGAAGACTTTTGCCGCCAAACGTTGACGAGTTTCAAAGCTTGTTTCGCCATTAACTGACAATTCATCCAAAACAACTGCGTAATCAGCTGGGTCTACAACAACTGTAACGCTAGCGTGGTTTTTAGCCGCAGAACGAAGCATTGAAGGTCCACCGATATCAATGTTTTCAACTGCATCAGCATATGTCACATCTGGTTTCAAGATTGTTTCTTTGAATGGGTAAAGGTTAACCACAACAAGGTCAATCAATTCAATATGATTGTCTTTTGCTGCTTGAAGGTGGCTGTCAAGGTCACGACGAGCCAAAAGACCACCGTGGATATTTGGGTGAAGTGTCTTCACACGACCATCCATCATTTCTGGGAAACCAGTCACATCATCAATCGCAATAGTGTCAACACCTGCTTTATCAAGCGCAACTTTTGTTCCACCAGTTGAGATGATATCCCAACCAAGTTTTTTCAATTCTTGAGCAAATTCAACAATGCCCGCTTTGTCAGAAACACTAATTAGTGCACGTTTTGTCATTTTTTCTCCTTTAAAAAGATGTTACTGCTATTTTTAAATTTAAAGTCATCACAAAGCATAAGTTATGAGATTACTTTTTCTCAACTCCCAAGCTCTCCAAAACCTCAGGATAGAGCTTATACTCATTTTCATGAATGCGAGCTTCAAAGCTTTCGATGGTATCGTCAGCCAATCGAGGCACACGAACTTGTTTAATCACTTTTCCTGTGTCAACGCCATTGTCAACCCAGTGAATAGTAACGCCAGATTGGTCAACACCTGCTTTCCAAGCATCATCAATACCATGAGCACCTGGAAATTCAGGCAAGTAAGCTGGATGTATATTGATGATTCGACCTTCGTAAGCTGCTAGCAAAGTCGGACCGACAATCTTCATATATCCAGCCAAACAAACCAAGTCAATGTCATATTTTTCAAGTAAAGCAACAATCGCCTCCTCGTAAGCTGCTTTACCATCAAACTCTTTAAGTTCAAAAGCATGAGCTGTCACACCGAGTTTTTCTGCACGTTCTAAGACGTATGCATCTCGGTGGTCTGAAAAGACAAACTCAACAGGAAACTGCTCTGCAATGACTTGAAAATTTGACCCGTTACCACTCGCAAATACTGCGATTTTTTTCATTATTTAATCACCACACTTGCATCAGCTTTTTTGACGATATGACCGAGTTCGTAAACTGGCTCGTCAAGCAATTCTTTCACGCGCTCAACTTTATCAGGACTAACTGCCATCATCAAACCAATACCCATGTTGAAGATTTCAAACATTTCTTCGTGTTTGATATTGCCATATTTTTCAAGAGCTTTGAAAATTGGAAGAACAGGGATTTTGTCTTCTTCGATTTCAGCAGCCAAATCATCAGCGAACATACGTGGAACATTTTCGATGAATCCACCACCAGTAATGTGAGCAATACCGTTAACCAATTCTTCTTTGATAAGTGGAAGCACTGCTTTAACGTAGATACGAGTTGGTTCAAGAAGGACTTCTTTCAATTTTTTGCCTTCAAGTTCTGGAAGAACTTCTTCCCCTGTGTAGTCAGCAAAAACACGACGAACAAGTGAGTAACCATTTGAGTGAATACCACTTGAAGCAAGCCCAAGAAGAACATCACCATCAGAAACTTTTGAACCATCAATGATTTGTGATTTTTCAGCAACACCTACTGCAAAACCAGCCAAATCATAATCATCTTCACCGTACATACCAGGCATTTCAGCAGTTTCACCACCGATAAGAGCTGCGCCAGATTGAACGCAACCTTCAGCTACACCCGCAACGACTTGTTCAAGTTTGGCAGGTTCATTTTTACCAGTCGCAATGTAATCTAGGAAATAAAGTGGTTCAGCACCAGCTGCAATGATGTCATTAACACACATAGCAACACAGTCTTGACCGATTGTATCGTGTTTGTCGTATTTGATGGCAAGCATGAGTTTTGTTCCCACACCGTCAGTCCCTGAAATCAAAACAGGTTCTTTCACGCCAGTTTTGGTAAGATCAAACATACCACCAAAGCCACCAAGAGCTCCCATAACACCCGCACGTTCAGTACGCGCAACATGTTTTTTGATACGTGCAACAACTTCATAACCCGCTTCAACATCAACACCAGATTGAGCATAAGCATTTTTTGTCATAATTTTTTCTCCTTTTGGGAAATAGCAGAGCTATTTAAACATTTTTCCAGATAAGTTTATTTGACTTTTCCAAAGTATCGTTGACCATTTCTACATCATAACTAAATATGCCAAAAATGGACTAATATAGATGGCTAGATAAATCAATGTAATCCATGGCTGATAATCAATATAAAACTCCTTAAAAGTCAACGACCATGGGTGTTTAATAATTACCCACCCAACAACATCGACAATTATAGTTAATGTTCCCCAGAGTAGTGATGTTAGAACCACTTCATACAGCGTAACTACTGGTAAAGTAAACAAATACATATAAGCAGCAATAGGGAAAATTAAAATATTATATAGTGGATGCCAAGGCTTAGTTGCTTCGTAACCTTCTCCCATACCTGGACCATCAACCATCGATGACATTTTAAGAACAACAATATTAAAGACCGTATGTCCTACACCAAAGATAAAAGTCACTACAATATAAGCCAACCAGTACCATAGCATGGACAAACCAAATTCTTGCATTACATTGTTCCTTCCTCTAACCAAAAGCTATTTATTCTCATTAACTTCGTGAATATAGAAACTTGTTTTTTCTTCCAAGCTCTTGAGGTATGCTTCTTCGTAATCGTAAAGTGGTGTTGGATACTTACCGTCAAAGTAAGCCACACAAAGACCACCGTTTGGAGCATCTGTATCAAGACCAATTGACTCAATCAAACCATCAATTGATAGGTAAGTTAAACTATCAGCTCCGATAATCTCACAGACTTCCTCTTTGGTATGATTAGCCGAAATCAACTCACGACGATTTTGAATGTCAATACCGTAGAAACATGGGTATTTCAATTCTGGACTACCGATTGCCACGTGAACTTCTGTCGCGCCAGCTTCACGAAGCAGACGAACGATACGACGTGACGTTGTTCCACGTACGATAGAATCGTCAACCATGACAACACGCTTACCTTTAACAACACCAGATACTGCTGAGAGCTTCATGCGAACACCTTGCTCACGCAATTCTTGTGTTGGTTGAATGAAAGTACGTTGTGTGTATTGATTTTTCACCAAGCCCATTTCATTTGGGAGACCTGACTCTTCTGCAAATCCCATGGCTGCTGACAGTGATGAATTTGGTACCCCAACAACAATATCAGCTTCATGATGAAACTCTTGCGCCAAACGTTTACCCATATTTTTGCGAGCTGTATGAACATTGACGCCATAAATATCACTATCAGGACGAGCGAAATAAATATATTCCATTGAACAAATAGCAAGCTGAGTGTCAGTTGTGTAGGTATCATACTGGATACCATTGTCATCAATGATAACAAGTTCACCTGGTTTTACATCGCGAACCCATTTCGCACCGATCACCTCAAACGCACATGTTTCACTTGAAACAACCCAAGCACCGTTATCCATTTGACCGATTGACAATGGACGGAAACCATTTGGATCAAGCGCAGCAATCAATTTATCTTTTGTCATCAAGAGATAAGCAAAGCCACCTTTAACAGTATTAAGAGCTTCTTTGACTTTGCCGATAAACTCTGGATTGTGGCTACGTCGAATCAAGTGCATCAAAATTTCAGTATCTGATGATGCGTTAAAAATCGCACCTTCGTTTTCCAATTCTTTTTTCAATGAAACAGCATTTGTCAAATTACCATTGTGGCAAAGACCAAATTGTTCATCTGTAAAATTGTAAAGAAAAGGTTGAATATTGTTGATTGATGCTGAACCAGCTGTCGCGTAACGAACGTGACCAATTGCTGCAGTCCCTGTCAATTTTTCCAAATCAGCAGGATTTTTAAACACATCTGAAAGGAGACCTGTATTACGGTGCTGAAGAAGTTTGCCGTTATCGTTTGTGACGATACCAGCACCTTCTTGACCGCGGTGTTGAAGACTGTGGAGCCCAAAATAAGTAACGTGAGCTGCTTGAGGATGTCCCCAAATCCCAAACACACCACACTCTTCATTAAGAGATTTAACTTCGTATGTCATTCTTTTTTATTACCTAAAAATTCCTTTGACAAGTTGACAAAAGGTACTCGCGTACCTTGTCATTGTCATTTCTATAAAATATATTTATCGTGGATATTAAGCTTTAGTGAAATACTCAACAGCGCTACGGAACAAGTGTTGGTCTTTATTTCCAGGAATATTTTGGAAAAGACCATCTTCATAACGTTCTGAGTGTCCCATCTTACCGATGATTTGTCCGTTCTTGCTTGTGATACCTTCGATAGCATTAACAGAACCATTTGGATTGTATTTAGAATCCATGCTTGGTTTACCATCAAAGTCAACGTATTGGCTAAAGATTTGTCCGTTGTCACGAAGTTCAGCGAACTCTTCATCAGTCACAACAAATTTACCTTCACCGTGTGAAACTGGGATAGCATAAACATCACCAACTTCAACTCCAGCAAGCCAAGGTGAGTTCGTATTAGCAATACGTGTTTCAACCATTTTCGCAACGTGTTGGTTAGCATCATTGTAGAAAAGAGTTGGACTTGTTTCAGTAGCATCTTCAAAGTTACCGTATGGAAGAAGACCTGATTTAACAAGGGCTTGGAATCCATTACAGATACCGATGATAAGACCACCTTTTTCGATAAAGCTATCAATAGCAGCGCGAACTTTTTGGTTGAGCAAGATGTTGACGATGAATTTAGCTGAGCCATCTGGTTCATCAGCGGCAGAGAACCCACCAGCAAAGAAGATGATGTTAGCTTTATTGATGTTGTCAACCATTGTGTCAACTGATGCTTCAATTGCTGCTTCATTAAGTGTGACAAATGGAACCAAATTAACTTTTGCACCAGCTTGTTCAAAAGCTTTAGCTGAATCATACTCTGAGTTAGTACCAGGGAAGACTGGGATATAAACGAGTGGTTCAGCAACTTTTTGACTTGCTTTGATAACTGCATCTGAGGCTACTGCTGGAACTTCTTCAAGTTTAGTACTTTGTTCAAACTCAGTTGGGTAAACTTCTTCAAGTGTTCCTTCAAAGGCTGAAAGAAGTTTTTCACCAGCAAGGTTGACACCATTGACAGTAAGTGTAAAGTCAGCTGTTGTTTCACCGATTTTAACTGCGTCAGCAATTTCTTCAGCAGATGTAAAGATGAAGCCACCGAGTTGAGCTGTCAAGCTAGTAGCAAGCTCTGCCAATTCAACCTTAGCACCGATGTGATTACCAAAGCTAGCAATTGCTAGGCTTTCCATCACACCACCATATTTAACAGCTGAAGCTGATGTGATATGATGCGCTTTTTGAATCGCTTCAAATTTAGCGAAATTAGCTTTAATCAAATCAAAATCAATATCTTGTGAAATAGCTTGTCCTGGAATGTAGTAAACATTTTCTCCAGCTGCTTTAAATTCTGGTGAAAGAACATTACGGCTATCTGCTGTTGTCACACCAAAGGCAACCAATGTTGGTGGCACTGTCAATTCTTCAAACGTACCAGACATTGAGTCTTTACCACCGATTGATGGCAAACCAAGTTGGATTTGTGCTTCGATTGAACCAAGAAGGGCTGAAACTGGTTGACCAAAACGTTCAGCTTTTTTATCCATACGTTGGAAATATTCTTGGTAAGAGAAGCGCGCCTTAGACCAGTTAGCACCAGTTGCTACCAAGCGAGCTGTTGCTTCAATCACAGCGTATGCTGCACCGTGATATGGTGACCATTCAGCGATATATGGGTTGAACCCTTGTGCCATGACAGAAGCTGTTGTTGTAACACCATTTTGAACAGGAAGTTTTTGAACAGAACTTTCTGTTGGAGTGATTTGGTAACGACCACCAATTGGATGGTTAACTGTTGAACGACCAACTGAACTATCAAAGATAGTTTGCAAACCTTTTTGACTAGCGTGGTTAAGGTCAGAAAGAACATTTACAACATCAGCTTCAAGAGTTGCTACTGATGTTGTGCGTTGTTCTGGCATATCAACTGTTCTGTCAACGACATTTGCATCAACAACCACGCGCACACCATTTGTATCAAGGAAACGACGTTCAATATCAACGATTGTTTGACCATTCCAAGTCATGACAAGGTTTGGTTTTTCAGTAACTGTCGCAACCACTACAGCATCAATATTTTCTTTGTGGCATTCCTCTACGAAAGCATCAACGTCTTTTGGACGAACCACAACTGCCATACGTTCTTGTGACTCTGAAATAGCAATTTCAGTTCCGTTAAGACCTTGGTATTTCAAAGGTACTTTGTTAAGGTCAATTTCAAGTCCGTCTGCCAATTCACCGATTGCAACACAGACACCACCAGCACCAAAGTCATTTGATTTTTTGATAAGGCGGGTCACATTACCATTACGGAAGAGACGTTGGATTTTACGTTCTTCAATGGCGTTACCTTTTTGAACTTCTGCACCAGCTGTTTCAACAGATTCTACCGTTTGAACTTTAGATGAACCAGTTGCACCGCCGACACCATCACGACCAGTTTTACCACCGAGAAGGATGACAACATCGCCAGCTTCTGGTTTTTCACGAACAACATTACCTTTAGGAGCTGCACCGACAACGGCACCTAGTTCCATACGTTTAGCGACAAACCCTGGGTGGAAATATTCTTTAACGTAAGTTGTTGCAAGACCGATTTGGTTACCATATGAAGAATAACCGTGAGCTGCTGTTTTTGAAATTACTTGTTGTGGCAATTTACCAAGACGAGTTTCTGAGATTGGTGTTGTGATGTCTCCAGCACCTGAGATACGCATTGCTTGATAAACATATGAACGTCCTGACAATGGGTCACGGATTGCACCACCGATACATGTTGCCGCACCACCGAATGGTTCGATTTCTGTTGGGTGGTTGTGTGTTTCATTCTTGAACATCAAAAGCCAAGGTTCTTTGACACCATTCACATCAACTTCAATTTCAACAGAACATGCATTGATTTCATCTGAAACTTCCATGTCATCCAAACGACCATTAGCACGTTCATAACGACCAAAGATAGTCGCCATATCCATCAATGTTTGTGGTTTTTCAGAGCGACCTAGTTCATCACGCATAGCAATGTATTTGTCATAAGTTGCTTGCAATTGTTTTTGGAATTTAGACGCTGAGAAATCAATATGTTTAAGCTCAGTTTCAAACGTTGTGTGACGACAGTGGTCAGACCAGTAAGTATCTAAAACTTTCAATTCAGTTTCAGTTGGCACGCGCCCAATTGATTTGAAATAATCTTGGATGAAGACAAGGTCATCAACTTCCATCGCCAAACCTTGCTCAGCTTTATAATCAGCAAATTCAGCTGCCGTATAAGTTTGGAAGAAATCAAGAGTTGGAATTGTTTTGTCTGATTCTGAAAATGCTTGAGGCGCAATACCTGTCGTAATATCTTTAAAACGAGAATCAACAGGATTAAGAAGATAATTCTTAACCGCATCAAGTTCAGCAGTATCAATATCTTTATTCACAAGATAAAGCTGCGCTGTATTAACTGTCACATCACTGCTGCTACCAAGAAGGAGCAATGCTTCTTGTGATGAAGCTGCACGTTGGTCAAATTGACCAGGAAGTGACTCAATAGCAAAGAAAGCATAATTAGCAAGTTCAGCAACTACTTCATCTTCTGCCAAGATATTATCTGTAACTTGTTCAGAAAAGATATGTTTTTCAGCACGTTCAAAAAGTGAGTCTGCTAATCCAAAAACATCATACACTTGAACGATACGTAAATCAGTCAAACTTGTTAACTGAAGATTATGTTTAAGTTCTTTAACAAGCGCTTGAGCTTTGATGTTGAAATTTGATTTTTTCTCAACGAAAATTCGTTTATTCATTTTTTACCCTTTTTAGAAATTCTTTTGACACTCTAGAAATCGCAATTACTTAGTCAAGTCCTTTTAATTTTTCAAGAACCACTTCGTAAACATCAGTCAAACTACCCAAGTCACGACGGAAAACGTCTTTATCCATGTGGTGACCTTCAGCATCCCAAAGGCGGCAGTTATCTGGTGAAAATTCATCAGCAAGAATAATTTTGCCATCTTTGTCTTTACCAAATTCCAATTTGAAATCAATCAAAGTAAGACCGATTTGTTTGAACCAATCTTTCAAAAGTTCGTTAATACGACGTGTTTCAGCTTTGATGTAAGCAATGTCTTCTTCACTTGCAATTCCAAGGAATTTCACGTGTTCATCATTGATGAATGGATCATCCAATTCATCATTTTTGTAGTAGAACTCAACAATCGGTGTATCTAATTTAATACCTTCTTCAACACCAAAACGTTTTGAGAATGAACCTGCAGTGACATTACGTAAAACAACTTCAAGAGGAACAATATCAACTTTTTTGTTCAATTGTTCGGTTTCTGACAATTGTTTAACAAAGTGAGTGGCTACTCCTGCTTCATTCAATTTTGTAAAAATTAAAGATGAGATTTGATTATTAAGAACGCCTTTACCTTTAATAGTCTCTTTTCGAGCACCATTAAGCATAGTAGCTTGGTCTTTGTAGACCGAAATAATCAAGTTCTCATCTTCTGATGTTGTGTAAATATCTTTAGCTTTTCCCGTATAAATTAGTTGTCGTGACATGTTTTTGTTCGCCTTTCGCTTTTATTCTACTAAATTTTATCACATGCTCAAACCAATTTCAACATTTAACAGACTTTTTAATAAAATAAAATTAAAAACGTCCGCTTTTTGCGAACGTTTTTCTTTATTTTACTCTATTATAGAGATATTCCATCATTTCTCCCATACATTTCATGTCTTCAACATCTTCATCAGGGATTTCCAAATGGAACTCATCTTCAAGATTGATAACAAATTCTGTCAAAGCAATAGAATCAACTCCCAAATCATCGTGGAGACTCGTTGTTTGTGTAATCTCCAAATCAGGCTTATTCATTTGCTCCTTAATGATGAAACTAATCCTTTCAAAAATAGCCTCTTTTGTCATCTCATCCTCCCTTTTCGTTAATCTTTCGGTGTGAATGCTTCTACTAATTGACCTACAACATTAGTATCCAACATCTTACGAGCTTGTCTAATCGTATAATAAACTGCTTGCGCATCACTTGAACCATGGCATTTCACAACAGGTGCTTTAAGTCCAAAAAGAACAGCTCCACCAGCACTTGAATAATCCATAGTATCTTTCAAACTATACAAGCTGTCTTTCAATAAAAGAGCTCCCAATTTTGCCTTAAGTCCACCTGATTTAATAGAAGATTTCAAAGCTCCCATAATATTGAGGGCAGTTCCTTCCATTGTTTTAAGAACAGCATTTCCTGTGAAACCATCTGATACCACAACATCAGCAACACCATTCATCAAATCACGCGCTTCAACATTTCCAACAAAATTCAACGTGTCATCTTCAGCTAACAAAGCATAAGTTTCCTTGTGAAGTGGATCACCTTTAGTAGATTCTGTCCCGTTATTAAGCAAACCAACACGCGGTTTATCAATCCCACGAACATTCTTAGCATAAAATGAACCTAAGATAGCATACTGATGCAAATGTTTTGGTGTATTTTCAGCATTAGCACCAAGGTCTAACATGTCATATCCTTTGCCATCCAAAGTTGGTAATGTAGACATAAGACCTGGACGATCAATCCCTTTAATACGTCCAACAACAAACAAGCCTGCTGCTAGAAGAGCACCTGTATTTCCTGCAGAAATAACAGCATCTGCTTCACCTTCTTTAACAGCTTTGGCACCAAGCACCATACTTGCTTTCTTTTTACGACGAATTGCCTTAGCTGGCTCATCGTCTGAATTAATTTTTTCATCTGTATGAATGATTGACACGCGCTCTGTCGCTGTCAAATATTTTTTAATTTTTGCTTCATCTCCATAAAGTTGAACCTCAATATCTGAGAATTCGGCTACGGCACGATTGACTCCTTCAACAATAGCTTTAGGAGCATTATCGCCGCCCATAGCATCAATAGCAATTTTTTTCATATGAATTTCCTCACAAAACATTATCGCTTTATTATAGCATGATTCGAGATTTTTTTCATTTTTCGAAAATAGCAGAGCAACTTTCAGAAAAAAGCCACCTGACAAACACATCAAAAAGTGTTTATCAAGTGACCTTTATTTCATGATATTTCCCCAAGAACCTAAATCATCGATGAACTTTTTACTCTTCAATCGAACACCGACATAGTTGTCATAGATATCATCTATAAACAAACGCAATTTTCGTTTCATTTCAGGTTTAACTGAAATCGTTTTTAACTCATCAAATTGAATAGCTTGAAAACGATCAAGGAGATAAAGCATATTCGGATCAACATGACTTCGATGCTCATCTTTTGGATAATGCTCTGGACAAAGCAAGCCAGTGTACTTATGAGAAAAATCAAAAGGAAGTCCTACACGATGACAAAATGCACATTCATGCAGATTCAAACTAATACCGAAGCGCTCCAAAATCTGAATCTCAAAGATATTCGTCAAGATTTCATAATCAAGCCCCTCTTCCATCAAAGATAAAGTCTTGTTCAAAAAAGCAAACAACTGTGAATCTGCTACATTATCAGGCACAGCAGCATCAGCCAAAGAAGTTACATAAGAAGCGTATGACAACTTAAATAAATCAGCATTGATTTCCTTAAACGAAGCTACTTCCTTATAATCCTCGATGAACGATAAACCATTGTCGTTAATCTTCACGATAAATTTAGCAATGGTCAACGGCTGAATCACAGAATTAAAACGAGATTTTCCCGCATGTCTCACAAAAAACATATGCTTTCCATCTGTTTCTGTAAAAATCTTAACTAGTTTGTCATCCTCGCGATAATTACGATTATAAAGGACAAGGCCATAAGTTTCTTTAGTTTGCATGTTCTTCCATAAATTCTTTCAAACGATCCATCGCTGTAGTGATTGTTTCCATGCTAGCTGCGTAAGATAAACGAACATAACCTTCACCGTACTGACCAAAGGCTACACCTGGGATAAAGGCAACAGCCTTTTCACGCGCGAAACTTTGACAGAATTTAAATGAATCTTGTTCATAACCAGCAGGAATTTTGGCAAAGATATA
Organism: Streptococcus equinus; assembly: GCF_049393735.1. GTDB lineage: Bacteria > Bacillota > Bacilli > Lactobacillales > Streptococcaceae > Streptococcus > Streptococcus equinus_G. Next base: position 33,193 of record NZ_CP185946.1, on the reverse strand, counting down.
GAAAGCTCCATCTGGTTTAATAATCTTAAATCCAAGAGCAGACATTTTATCCATAATATAATCACGACGTTTCAAATACTCAGCTTTCATTGGAAGAGCATCATCTTTACCAACAGAAAGAGCTTCAATAGCCGCAAATTGTGCCATCGTCGCTGCAGCCGTTACCAAATATTGGTGACTCTTAATCAACTGAGCAGTGAAGACAGCAGGCGCAAAAATCAAACCTATTCGCCAACCAGTCATGGCATGAGATTTAGACAGACCATTAATCAAAATAGTTTGTTCTGGAAGGTACTCAGCAATCGATACGTGAGGTTCATTACTATAAGTCAACTCAGCATAAACTTCATCAGAAATTACAAAAACATCATATTTCTTGAGCACATCAGCCAACTCTTTGATTTGTTTACGTGAATAAGTCACACCAGTCGGATTCGTTGGATAATTTAGCAAAACCGCTTTTAGCTTATCACCTTGTTCTAAAATTGCTTTTTCAAGCATTTCTGGCGTCAAAACAAAATCATTATCAGTTGTATCAATTTCAACAATTTCAGCTCCCACAAGATTAGCAATCGGTTCATAACCTGGATAAGCTGGCGCTGGCAAAAGAACTGTATCACCAGGTTCTAAAATAGCAGTCAATGTAGCTGATAGAGCTTCAGTAGCTCCAATTGTAACCAAAATTTCATTGTCAGGGTTGTATGACAAATTATACTTTGTTTTTACAAAATCAGCTGCAGCTTGACGCAGAGCAGGTAAACCAGCCATACCAGTATAATGAGACTGATTGGCATCAATCGCAGCCTTAGCTGCCTCTTTAACATGATCAGGTGTTGTAAAATCAGGCTCACCAAGAGTCAGTTTCATAATCCCTGGTACATCCGAAATTGATTGATCAAATTGACGAATCAACGACACTTCAATTTTATCTAAATTTTTATTAAAACGATCTGTTAAACTCATAGTTTCACCTCAAAAATCTAATTACATCTATTATACATAATAATTCTAATAATTCTACACTTTTTTGATTTATCCACAGCATCCTGATAGAAAAGATTTCCGAAAGTTGTCCACATGTGTACAATTCAAAATAAAAATCGCTGGTAGAAAAACCAACGATTTTTTACTTACTCTAAAATTAATTATTAACGGTCGCTAACTCCCACTTCAAACAATGGTGACAATGGACGTTTTTCATGAATGCGAGTAATTGCTTCTGCAATTAATTCTGCAATAGAAATTTGTTCAATTTTATCAATCAAACGTTCTTCTGGAAGATAAATTGTATCCAAAACTACCAATTTCTTAATAGCTGAGTTTTGAATGTTATCAAGAGCTGGACCTGAAAGAACTGGGTGAGTACATGAAGCGTAAACTTCTGTTGCACCAGCTTCAGCAAGAGCATCAGCTGCGTGACAAATTGTACCTGCAGTATCGATCATGTCATCAATCAAGATACATTTTTTACCTTTAACATTACCAATGATGTGCATAACTTCACTGGTATTCATTTTTGTAACACTACGACGTTTATCAATGATAGCAATCGGTGTTTGGAGGAAGTGTGCCAATTTACGAGCACGTGTCACACCACCGTGGTCAGGACTAACAACAACAACATCGTCCCCAACCAATCCGTGACGATCGAAATAATCAGCGATCAATGGTGCACCCATCAAATGATCAACTGGAATATCAAAGAAGCCTTGAATTTGAGCAGCGTGCAAATCAACAGTCAAAAGACGGTCAACACCTGCTACTTCAAGCATATTTGCTACTAATTTAGATGTAATCGGTTCGCGTGAACGAGCTTTACGGTCTTGACGTGCATAACCGTAATAAGGAATAACAACGCTAATTTTTTCAGCACTAGCACGTTTAAGGGCATCAACCATGATTAAGATTTCCATCAAATTATTGTTAACTGGTGAGCTAGTTGATTGCAAAATAAAGACATGGTCGCCGCGAATTGATTCTTCAATATTGACTTGGATTTCACCATCAGAAAATTGACGTACAGATGATTTTCCGAGCTGAATTCCCATAGCCGAAGCTACTTTTTCTGCTAATTCTTTGTTTGACGATAAGGCAAACAATTTTAAATCAGAATAAGACATGATTTCCTCCAAAGTTTTTATCCTTTACCATTTTAACGTTTTTTCGGCTTTTTTTCAATGACAAATGCGTTAAATCCGCTTAAATACAAGGAAATAAAAAAGAGAGGGAGCTACCCCTCTCACAGATTTATTATTGGTAAATGTAGTAGACAGTACCGCCACCCCAAGTTGATGAAGTTGGGTTAAACCATCCACGGTAGTTACCGATTGAAGAATTACCAGCGTAGTTAGCTTCCATAACTTGGATATTTGTTGAACTTTGAACAGATGTTACGTAAGCAACGTGTCCGTATCCACCACCATCATATGGCCATACAGCTACTGCACCAGCTTGTGGTGTAGTACCTACAGAGTGACCTGCAGCTTGTGCACTAGCAATCCATTGGTTTGCGTTACCCCAATAGTTACCAACCCAAGAAGCAAGTGATTTAACACCCCAAGTACATTGACCAACTGGGTAAGAGTTACCTGCTGTATTAACTGATGCTGATACTGATGAAGATTTAGTAGCAGTTGTTGTAGCAGCTGGTTTTGAAGCTGTTGTAGTTTGTGCTGGTGTAGCTGCTGTTGATTGTGCAGCTGTTGAAGTACTTTGTGCTGGTGTAGCAGCAGCTGGTTGTGCTGGTGTTGTAGCAGCTGGTTGTGCAGCTGTTGAATCTTGAGCTGAAGTATCTGTAGTTGTATCAGTTGTAGCTGTATTGTTTTGAACAGCAGCTTGTGCTTGTGCTACAGATTCTGCTTGTGCTTGTGCTTCGGCAGCAGCTTGTGCTTCAGCAGCGGCTTGTGCTGCAGCGGCTTCAGCAGCAGCTTGTTCAGCAGCTTCTTTTTGAGCTACAAGGTTAGCACGTTCATCTTCAGCAGTTGCCAATTGAGCTGAAAGGTTCAATTGTGCAGCTTCCAATTCAGCTTGTTGTGTTGCCAAAGCAGCTTGGTTTTGTTCGATAGTTGCTTTGTTAGCAGCTACAGTGTTGATAGCTTCTTGGTTTTCTGCTTGTTTTTGTTCAATAGCAGCTTTATCTGCTTCTTGTTCATCAAGCATTTTTTTGTTTGCAGCAACTACTTCACGAATAGCTTGAACACGGTTAATAGCATCAGAAACTGATTTAGAGTTCAAGATTGTGTTAATGTAGCTAGTAGCTGAAACGTTCTTTTGAGCATTACGAGCTTGGTTTTTCAAAGTTTCGTTACGAGCAACAATTTTGCTTGAAAGAACTTGAATTTCTTCGCTCAATTTTTGAGATTCAGCTTCAAGTTGTGCATTTTGTGCTTCCAATTCAGCTTGTTGTGATTGAAGAGAAGACACTTGAGTTTGGATTGCATCAACTTGGCTTTGTGCTGCAGCTTGCTCAGAAGTCAGGTTACTGATTACAGCATCCTGTGCAGCAATTTGTGTATCAAAATCATCCGCATTTACAGTTACGGCTGCTGTCCCTAGTGTTACACCACTGACAAGAACAGCTGATAAAATTCTTTTTTTCATATTAATTAAACTACTCCTTTTTGATAAGACATTATTATTTTACCAAAAAATCACGCAAGTAATATTACGTGATTGTTACATTTATGTTTTGTTATGGTAATCTAAGCATTAAAATATACTTTTTTAAACAATTTTTGAAATATCAAATACAACAAAATATTGAAAATCAGTGTTGGCGCAAAACCATAAGCAATAAAATTAGCTATTGTTAACGTTGTCATCCCCAGTAATACCGCACAAACATCTCCAACAATTTCAAACACAAATAAAACAATAATAAAGAATGTTAATGTTTGAAAATTACTAGAGAAAATAGTCTTAGTAATACTATTAGTAAAAATTACTAAAAACGGCAATAAAAGAACAACAATCCCGATTCTATTCAAATAGTAAATATCATATAATCCACCAAGAACCAAAGAGCTAAATATAGTAAAATACTTAGTCTGATTATGGTAGAAATATATAATAGCCAGTAAAAGTAAATGACTGCTAATCGTCACATGGTATGTAAAGACAGAACTCATTAGATAGGAAAACTGACCATCAACTAACATCAATAGGAAAAGTGTAAAAAGTAAAAAATATCTGTTTTTTAAAAACGCCACATTAATCACCAACCACTGTTACATAAGAAATATCAGAGAAATCTGCTGTCGGTTTAACATAAACAACACGCTCTAAATTTTCAGAACTATTCTTGACGCTAGAAACTGAACCAACTGAAATATTAGCTACAGTATCACCATCAAGACCACTCGTCGCAACACTATCACCCTCAACAACATCTGCAGAAGAATTAAGGTTAGAAACTACAAAACACTTCTTTTCTGAATCATATGATTCTAAAATTCCATAAAGATCTCCTGAAGCAGTAGATATCTTGACAGGGATACTAAAATCAGAACCATTAGCTAAAAGTGCGATATTTGATGTCGAAGAATCAACATCATCAACAACACCTATAAGCCCTCCATTAGAGAGTGCTAACATTTTTTTAGCAACGTTTTTATCCTTCCCAATCTTAACCGTCAAAGACTCATACCAAGAAACAGGACTTCTAACTATAACTTTTCCTGTTGCAGAAAACTGAGTTGTAATTGAGGAAGCAGCATTAATAGCATTATTTAATTGATCATTCTCAGTTTTTAATGATGCAATTTCTTCACTTTGATTCTCAAGTTCAGCAACTTTTTTCTTCAATTTTTTATTTTCAGAATAAGTATCAAATAAATCATGAATATCTTCATTTAAAGATCCTAATGACCTAAATGGAGCAGAAACAACAGAATCAACCCTAGCAACAACACTTCTAATCGGCGACGAAATCACCGAAATAACACCTAAATTTCTGAAAAGTAGCGATAATGAAAATGACAAAATCAACAAAATCACAACAGCGAAGAAAACGAAACGTGAGACTCTTAATTTTTTCAAGATTGCGCACCAACTAACTTAGAATATAAAAATAAACGAGATATCAAAAGATAACTCGTTTGAAAATAGCACGGAGAATAAGGGATTCGAACCCTTGCGCCAGTTACCCGACCTAACGATTTAGCAAACCGTCCTCTTCAGCCTCTTGAGTAATTCTCCATTCCATGTATGGGCACAAGTGGACTCGAACCACCGACCTCACGCTTATCAGGCGTGCGCTCTAACCAGCTGAGCTATGCGCCCATGAAACTTGGAATAACCAATATAAAAATAAAAAGCGGGTGACGAGAATCGAACTCGCGACAACAGCTTGGAAGGCTGTAGTTTTACCACTAAACTACACCCGCATAATATTATTCAACTAAATGGCGCGAGACGGAATCGAACCGCCGACACATGGAGCTTCAATCCATTGCTCTACCAACTGAGCTACCGAGCCTTCTATTGCGGGAGCAGGATTTGAACCTACGACCTTCGGGTTATGAGCCCGACGAGCTACCGAGCTGCTCCATCCCGCGCTAACAATATAAAGGAGGATGTGGGATTCGAACCCACGCACGCTTTTACACGCCTGACGGTTTTCAAGACCGTTCCCTTCAGCCGGACTTGGGTAATCCTCCAAAATAAAAATTCAAATCAATATGGACCTTGTAGGACTCGAACCTACGACCGCTCGGTTATGAGCCGAGTGCTCTAACCAGTTGAGCTAAAGGTCCAAAGTCATCCATATATCATCTATAGCGGCGAAGGGGATCGAACCCCCGACCTCCCGGGTATGAACCGGACGCTCTAGCCAGCTGAGCTACACCGCCATCAATCGGGAAGACAGGATTCGAACCTGCGACCCCTTGGTCCCAAACCAAGTGCTCTACCAAGCTGAGCTACTTCCCGAAATTATGCACCCTGCAGGATTCGAACCTGCAACCGCCTGATTCGTAGTCAGGTACTCTATCCAGTTGAGCCAAGGGTGCATCATAATATTAAATTGTATACTGCCGAGGACCGGAATCGAACCGGTACGAAGGTTACCCTTCGCAGGATTTTAAGTCCTGTGCGTCTGCCAGTTCCGCCACCCCGGCCTCTAACAAGCGAACGACGGGGTTCGAACCCGCGACCCCCACCTTGGCAAGGTGATGTTCTACCACTGAACTACGTTCGCATAAAGAGTATCCTTATATGCCGGCTACATGACTTGAACACGCGACCCTCTGATTACAAATCAGATGCTCTACCAACTGAGCTAAGCCGGCAACTTCTTATTTAATGCGGGTTAAGGGACTTGAACCCCCACGCCGTTAAGCGCCAGATCCTAAATCTGGTGCGTCTGCCAATTCCGCCAAACCCGCATATTAATATGACCCGTACTGGGCTCGAACCAGTGACCCTCTGATTAAAAGTCAGATGCTCTACCAACTGAGCTAACGAGTCAAACGGTCCCGACGGGAATCGAACCCGCGATCTTCGCCGTGACAGGGCGACGTGATAACCGCTACACCACGGGACCTTTTGGTTTATATACCATTGTAAATGGGAGTTAACGGGATCGAACCGCTGACCCTCTGCTTGTAAGGCAGATGCTCTCCCAGCTGAGCTAAACTCCCTTTTGCTAAGCGACTACCATATCTAACAGGGGGCAACCCCCAACTACATCAGGCGTGCTAGGGCTTAACTTCTGTGTTCGGCATGGGAACAGGTGTATCTCCTAGGCTATCGTCACTTAACTATGATTGATTATCCAATCAAAATTGAATACCTATATATTCTAACAAGAAACCGACTCGCTGTCAATATTGACTCGTTTCTTTTTTGGATAAGTCCTCGAGCTATTAGTATTAGTCCGCTACATGTGTCACCACACTTACACTTCTAACCTATCTACCTGATCATCTCTCAGGGCTCTTACTGATATAAAATCATGGGAAATCTCATCTTGAGGTGGGCTTCACACTTAGATGCTTTCAGCGTTTATCCCTTCCCTACATAGCTACCCAGCGATGCCTTTGGCAAGACAACTGGTACACCAGCGGTAAGTCCACTCTGGTCCTCTCGTACTAGGAGCAGATCCTCTCAAATTTCCTACGCCCGCGACGGATAGGGACCGAACTGTCTCACGACGTTCTGAACCCAGCTCGCGTGCCGCTTTAATGGGCGAACAGCCCAACCCTTGGGACCGACTACAGCCCCAGGATGCGACGAGCCGACATCGAGGTGCCAAACCTCCCCGTCGATGTGAACTCTTGGGGGAGATAAGCCTGTTATCCCCAGGGTAGCTTTTATCCGTTGAGCGATGGCCCTTCCATGCGGAACCACCGGATCACTAAGCCCGACTTTCGTCCCTGCTCGAGTTGTAGCTCTCGCAGTCAAGCTCCCTTATACCTTTACACTCTGCGAATGATTTCCAACCATTCTGAGGGAACCTTTGGGCGCCTCCGTTACCTTTTAGGAGGCGACCGCCCCAGTCAAACTGCCCGTCAGACACTGTCTCCGATAGGGATAACCTATCTGGGTTAGAGTAGCCATAACACAAGGGTAGTATCCCAACAACGCCTCCACCGAAACTAGCGTCCCGATTTCATAGGCTCCTACCTATCCTGTACATGTGGTACAGATACTCAATATCAAACTGCAGTAAAGCTCCATGGGGTCTTTCCGTCCTGTCGCGGGTAACCTGCATCTTCACAGGTACTAAAATTTCACCGAGTCTCTCGTTGAGACAGTGCCCAAATCATTACGCCTTTCGTGCGGGTCGGAACTTACCCGACAAGGAATTTCGCTACCTTAGGACCGTTATAGTTACGGCCGCCGTTTACTGGGGCTTCAATTCACACCTTCGCTAATGCTAAGCGCTCCTCTTAACCTTCCAGCACCGGGCAGGCGTCACCCCCTATACATCATCTTACGATTTAGCAGAGAGCTGTGTTTTTGATAAACAGTTGCTTGGGCCTATTCACTGCGGCTGACTTAAAGCCAGCGCCCCTTCTCCCGAAGTTACGGGGCCATTTTGCCGAGTTCCTTAACGAGAGTTCTCTCGCTCACCTGAGGCTACTCGCCTCGACTACCTGTGTCGGTTTGCGGTACGGGTAGAGTATAATTAACGCTAGAAGCTTTTCTTGGCAGTGTGACATCACTAACTTCGCTACTTAACTTCGCTCCCCATCACAGCTCAATGTTATAGATATAAGCATTTGACTCATATCACACCTCACTGCTTAGACGTGCACTTCCAATCGCACGCTTTAGTTAGCCTACTGCGTCCCTCCATCACTATATACTCTAGTACAGGAATATCAACCTGTTGTCCATCGGATACACCTTTCGGTCTCTCCTTAGGTCCCGACTAACCCAGGGAGGACGAGCCTTCCCCTGGAAACCTTAGTCATACGGTGGACAGGATTCTCACCTGTCTTTCGCTACTCATACCGGCATTCTCACTTCTATGCGTTCCAGCGCTCCTCACGGTACACCTTCATCACACATAGAACGCTCTCCTACCATACCTAAAAGGTATCCACAGCTTCGGTAATATGTTTTAGCCCCGGTACATTTTCGGCGCAGGGTCACTCGACTAGTGAGCTATTACGCACTCTTTGAATGAATAGCTGCTTCTAAGCTAACATCCTAGTTGTCTGTGCAACCCCACATCCTTTTCCACTTAACATATATTTTGGGACCTTAGCTGGTGGTCTGGGCTGTTTCCCTTTCGACTACGGATCTTAGCACTCGCAGTCTGACTGCCGATTATATCTCGTTGGCATTCGGAGTTTATCTGATATTGGTAATCCGGGATGGACCCCTCAATCAAACAGTGCTCTACCTCCAAGAGACTTAACATCGACGCTAGCCCTAAAGCTATTTCGGAGAGAACCAGCTATCTCCAAGTTCGTTTGGAATTTCTCCGCTACCCACAAGTCATCCAAGCACTTTTCAACGTGCCCTGGTTCGGGCCTCCAGTGAGTTTTACCTCACCTTCACCCTGCTCATGGGTAGGTCACATGGTTTCGGGTCTACGACATGATACTAAGTCGCCCTATTAAGACTCGGTTTCCCTACGGCTCCGTCTCTTCAACTTAACCTCGCATCATATCGTAACTCGCCGGTTCATTCTACAAAAGGCACGCTCTCACCCATTAACGGGCTCGAACTTGTTGTAGGCACACGGTTTCAGGTTCTATTTCACTCCCCTCCCGGGGTGCTTTTCACCTTTCCCTCACGGTACTGGTTCACTATCGGTCACTAGAGAGTATTTAGGGTTAGGAGATGGTCCTCCCAGATTCCGACGAGATTTCTCGTGTCTCGCCGTACTCAGGATACTGCTAGGGTTAAAGACTATTTCGAATACGAGGCTGTTACTCTCTTTGGCTTACCTTCCCAGGTAATTCTTCTATAATCTTGTCGTCCCACAACGCAGTCCTACAACCCCGATGTGTAAACACATCGGTTTGCCCTCTTACCTTTTCGCTCGCCGCTACTAAGGCAATCGCGTTTGCTTTCTCTTCCTGCAGCTACTTAGATGTTTCAGTTCACTGCGTCTTCCTCTACATTACCTTAACAGTAATGAGTGACATGCATTACATGCCGGGTTCCCCCATTCGGACATCTCTGGATCAATGTTTACTTACAACTCCCCAAAGCATTTCGTCGTTAGTCACGTCCTTCATCGGCTTCTAGTGCCAAGGCATCCACCGTGCGCCCTTATTAACTTAACCTTATTTTGGTCTGTTGACCTTAAACTCATTAAATCACAGCGTTTCGGTTTATTTCTTGTTACTATCTACAATTCAATTTCTTGAATCGTGGAATTTGATATAGATATTCAATTTTCAATGGACAATCTTTGAATCTTTCGATTCAATGGAGCCTAGCGGGATCGAACCGCTGACCTCCTGCGTGCAAAGCAGGCGCTCTCCCAGCTGAGCTAAGGCCCCACAAGACCTCTCAAAACTAAACAATACTCCAAACGTGCTTCCGTTTATCCTTAGAAAGGAGGTGATCCAGCCGCACCTTCCGATACGGCTACCTTGTTACGACTTCACCCCAATCATCTATCCCACCTTAGGCGGCTGGCTCCAAAAGGTTACCTCACCGACTTCGGGTGTTACAAACTCTCGTGGTGTGACGGGCGGTGTGTACAAGGCCCGGGAACGTATTCACCGCGGCGTGCTGATCCGCGATTACTAGCGATTCCGACTTCATGTAGGCGAGTTGCAGCCTACAATCCGAACTGAGATTGGCTTTAAGAGATTTGCTTGCCGTCACCGACTCGCGACTCGTTGTACCAACCATTGTAGCACGTGTGTAGCCCAGGTCATAAGGGGCATGATGATTTGACGTCATCCCCACCTTCCTCCGGTTTATTACCGGCAGTCTCGCTAGAGTGCCCAACTTAATGATGGCAACTAACAATAGGGGTTGCGCTCGTTGCGGGACTTAACCCAACATCTCACGACACGAGCTGACGACAACCATGCACCACCTGTCACCGATGTTCCGAAGAAACTTCCTATCTCTAGGAATAGCATCGGGATGTCAAGACCTGGTAAGGTTCTTCGCGTTGCTTCGAATTAAACCACATGCTCCACCGCTTGTGCGGGCCCCCGTCAATTCCTTTGAGTTTCAACCTTGCGGTCGTACTCCCCAGGCGGAGTGCTTAATGCGTTAGCTGCGGCACTAAGCCCCGGAAAGGGCCTAACACCTAGCACTCATCGTTTACGGCGTGGACTACCAGGGTATCTAATCCTGTTTGCTCCCCACGCTTTCGAGCCTCAGCGTCAGTTACAGACCAGAGAGCCGCTTTCGCCACCGGTGTTCCTCCATATATCTACGCATTTCACCGCTACACATGGAATTCCACTCTCCCCTTCTGCACTCAAGTCTAACAGTTTCCAAAGCGAACAATGGTTAAGCCACTGCCTTTAACTTCAGACTTATTAAACCGCCTGCGCTCGCTTTACGCCCAATAAATCCGGACAACGCTCGGGACCTACGTATTACCGCGGCTGCTGGCACGTAGTTAGCCGTCCCTTTCTGGTAAGTTACCGTCACTGTGTGAACTTTCCACTCTCACACACGTTCTTCTCTTACAACAGAGCTTTACGATCCGAAAACCTTCTTCACTCACGCGGCGTTGCTCGGTCAGGGTTGCCCCCATTGCCGAAGATTCCCTACTGCTGCCTCCCGTAGGAGTCTGGGCCGTGTCTCAGTCCCAGTGTGGCCGATCACCCTCTCAGGTCGGCTATGTATCGTCGCCTTGGTGAGCCGTTACCTCACCAACTAGCTAATACAACGCAGGTCCATCTACTAGTGAAGCAATTGCTCCTTTCAAGCATCTAACATGTGTTAAATGCTGTTATGCGGTATTAGCTATCGTTTCCAATAGTTATCCCCCGCTAGTAGGCAGGTTACCTACGCGTTACTCACCCGTTCGCAACTCTTCCAACTTTAGCAAGCTAAAGTCTTCAGCGTTCTACTTGCATGTATTAGGCACGCCGCCAGCGTTCGTCCTGAGCCAGGATCAAACTCTCATTTAATCTTGTTCTCATTCTGTCACTGACAGATTTATCGTTTTTTGACAGGTTACTTTCGTAACCCGCACGTTTGGTTCGTATTGTTCAGTTTTCAAAGGTCTTTGTGAATTTCAAGAATTCACATCGGGAAGACAGGATTCGAACCTGCGACCCCTTGGTCCCAAACCAAGTGCTCTACCAAGCTGAGCTACTTCCCGAAATTATGCACCCTGCAGGATTCGAACCTGCAACCGCCTGATTCGTAGTCAGGTACTCTATCCAGTTGAGCCAAGGGTGCATCATAATATTAAATTGTATACTGCCGAGGACCGGAATCGAACCGGTACGAAGGTTACCCTTCGCAGGATTTTAAGTCCTGTGCGTCTGCCAGTTCCGCCACCCCGGCCTCTAACAAGCGAACGACGGGGTTCGAACCCGCGACCCCCACCTTGGCAAGGTGATGTTCTACCACTGAACTACGTTCGCATAAAGAGTATCCTTATATGCCGGCTACATGACTTGAACACGCGACCCTCTGATTACAAATCAGATGCTCTACCAACTGAGCTAAGCCGGCAACTTCTTATTTAATGCGGGTTAAGGGACTTGAACCCCCACGCCGTTAAGCGCCAGATCCTAAATCTGGTGCGTCTGCCAATTCCGCCAAACCCGCATATTAATATGACCCGTACTGGGCTCGAACCAGTGACCCTCTGATTAAAAGTCAGATGCTCTACCAACTGAGCTAACGAGTCAAACGGTCCCGACGGGAATCGAACCCGCGATCTTCGCCGTGACAGGGCGACGTGATAACCGCTACACCACGGGACCTTTTGGTTTATATACCATTGTAAATGGGAGTTAACGGGATCGAACCGCTGACCCTCTGCTTGTAAGGCAGATGCTCTCCCAGCTGAGCTAAACTCCCTTTTGCTAAGCGACTACCATATCTAACAGGGGGCAACCCCCAACTACATCAGGCGTGCTAGGGCTTAACTTCTGTGTTCGGCATGGGAACAGGTGTATCTCCTAGGCTATCGTCACTTAACTATGATTGATTATCCAATCAAAATTGAATACCTATATATTCTAACAAGAAACCGACTCGCTGTCAATATTGACTCGTTTCTTTTTTGGATAAGTCCTCGAGCTATTAGTATTAGTCCGCTACATGTGTCACCACACTTACACTTCTAACCTATCTACCTGATCATCTCTCAGGGCTCTTACTGATATAAAATCATGGGAAATCTCATCTTGAGGTGGGCTTCACACTTAGATGCTTTCAGCGTTTATCCCTTCCCTACATAGCTACCCAGCGATGCCTTTGGCAAGACAACTGGTACACCAGCGGTAAGTCCACTCTGGTCCTCTCGTACTAGGAGCAGATCCTCTCAAATTTCCTACGCCCGCGACGGATAGGGACCGAACTGTCTCACGACGTTCTGAACCCAGCTCGCGTGCCGCTTTAATGGGCGAACAGCCCAACCCTTGGGACCGACTACAGCCCCAGGATGCGACGAGCCGACATCGAGGTGCCAAACCTCCCCGTCGATGTGAACTCTTGGGGGAGATAAGCCTGTTATCCCCAGGGTAGCTTTTATCCGTTGAGCGATGGCCCTTCCATGCGGAACCACCGGATCACTAAGCCCGACTTTCGTCCCTGCTCGAGTTGTAGCTCTCGCAGTCAAGCTCCCTTATACCTTTACACTCTGCGAATGATTTCCAACCATTCTGAGGGAACCTTTGGGCGCCTCCGTTACCTTTTAGGAGGCGACCGCCCCAGTCAAACTGCCCGTCAGACACTGTCTCCGATAGGGATAACCTATCTGGGTTAGAGTAGCCATAACACAAGGGTAGTATCCCAACAACGCCTCCACCGAAACTAGCGTCCCGATTTCATAGGCTCCTACCTATCCTGTACATGTGGTACAGATACTCAATATCAAACTGCAGTAAAGCTCCATGGGGTCTTTCCGTCCTGTCGCGGGTAACCTGCATCTTCACAGGTACTAAAATTTCACCGAGTCTCTCGTTGAGACAGTGCCCAAATCATTACGCCTTTCGTGCGGGTCGGAACTTACCCGACAAGGAATTTCGCTACCTTAGGACCGTTATAGTTACGGCCGCCGTTTACTGGGGCTTCAATTCACACCTTCGCTAATGCTAAGCGCTCCTCTTAACCTTCCAGCACCGGGCAGGCGTCACCCCCTATACATCATCTTACGATTTAGCAGAGAGCTGTGTTTTTGATAAACAGTTGCTTGGGCCTATTCACTGCGGCTGACTTAAAGCCAGCGCCCCTTCTCCCGAAGTTACGGGGCCATTTTGCCGAGTTCCTTAACGAGAGTTCTCTCGCTCACCTGAGGCTACTCGCCTCGACTACCTGTGTCGGTTTGCGGTACGGGTAGAGTATAATTAACGCTAGAAGCTTTTCTTGGCAGTGTGACATCACTAACTTCGCTACTTAACTTCGCTCCCCATCACAGCTCAATGTTATAGATATAAGCATTTGACTCATATCACACCTCACTGCTTAGACGTGCACTTCCAATCGCACGCTTTAGTTAGCCTACTGCGTCCCTCCATCACTATATACTCTAGTACAGGAATATCAACCTGTTGTCCATCGGATACACCTTTCGGTCTCTCCTTAGGTCCCGACTAACCCAGGGAGGACGAGCCTTCCCCTGGAAACCTTAGTCATACGGTGGACAGGATTCTCACCTGTCTTTCGCTACTCATACCGGCATTCTCACTTCTATGCGTTCCAGCGCTCCTCACGGTACACCTTCATCACACATAGAACGCTCTCCTACCATACCTAAAAGGTATCCACAGCTTCGGTAATATGTTTTAGCCCCGGTACATTTTCGGCGCAGGGTCACTCGACTAGTGAGCTATTACGCACTCTTTGAATGAATAGCTGCTTCTAAGCTAACATCCTAGTTGTCTGTGCAACCCCACATCCTTTTCCACTTAACATATATTTTGGGACCTTAGCTGGTGGTCTGGGCTGTTTCCCTTTCGACTACGGATCTTAGCACTCGCAGTCTGACTGCCGATTATATCTCGTTGGCATTCGGAGTTTATCTGATATTGGTAATCCGGGATGGACCCCTCAATCAAACAGTGCTCTACCTCCAAGAGACTTAACATCGACGCTAGCCCTAAAGCTATTTCGGAGAGAACCAGCTATCTCCAAGTTCGTTTGGAATTTCTCCGCTACCCACAAGTCATCCAAGCACTTTTCAACGTGCCCTGGTTCGGGCCTCCAGTGAGTTTTACCTCACCTTCACCCTGCTCATGGGTAGGTCACATGGTTTCGGGTCTACGACATGATACTAAGTCGCCCTATTAAGACTCGGTTTCCCTACGGCTCCGTCTCTTCAACTTAACCTCGCATCATATCGTAACTCGCCGGTTCATTCTACAAAAGGCACGCTCTCACCCATTAACGGGCTCGAACTTGTTGTAGGCACACGGTTTCAGGTTCTATTTCACTCCCCTCCCGGGGTGCTTTTCACCTTTCCCTCACGGTACTGGTTCACTATCGGTCACTAGAGAGTATTTAGGGTTAGGAGATGGTCCTCCCAGATTCCGACGAGATTTCTCGTGTCTCGCCGTACTCAGGATACTGCTAGGGTTAAAGACTATTTCGAATACGAGGCTGTTACTCTCTTTGGCTTACCTTCCCAGGTAATTCTTCTATAATCTTGTCGTCCCACAACGCAGTCCTACAACCCCGATGTGTAAACACATCGGTTTGCCCTCTTACCTTTTCGCTCGCCGCTACTAAGGCAATCGCGTTTGCTTTCTCTTCCTGCAGCTACTTAGATGTTTCAGTTCACTGCGTCTTCCTCTACATTACCTTAACAGTAATGAGTGACATGCATTACATGCCGGGTTCCCCCATTCGGACATCTCTGGATCAATGTTTACTTACAACTCCCCAAAGCATTTCGTCGTTAGTCACGTCCTTCATCGGCTTCTAGTGCCAAGGCATCCACCGTGCGCCCTTATTAACTTAACCTTATTTTGGTCTGTTGACCTTAAACTCATTAAATCACAGCGTTTCGGTTTATTTCTTGTTACTATCTACAATTCAATTTCTTGAATCGTGGAATTTGATATAGATATTCAATTTTCAATGGACAATCTTTGAATCTTTCGATTCAATGGAGCCTAGCGGGATCGAACCGCTGACCTCCTGCGTGCAAAGCAGGCGCTCTCCCAGCTGAGCTAAGGCCCCACAAGACCTCTCAAAACTAAACAATACTCCAAACGTGCTTCCGTTTATCCTTAGAAAGGAGGTGATCCAGCCGCACCTTCCGATACGGCTACCTTGTTACGACTTCACCCCAATCATCTATCCCACCTTAGGCGGCTGGCTCCAAAAGGTTACCTCACCGACTTCGGGTGTTACAAACTCTCGTGGTGTGACGGGCGGTGTGTACAAGGCCCGGGAACGTATTCACCGCGGCGTGCTGATCCGCGATTACTAGCGATTCCGACTTCATGTAGGCGAGTTGCAGCCTACAATCCGAACTGAGATTGGCTTTAAGAGATTTGCTTGCCGTCACCGACTCGCGACTCGTTGTACCAACCATTGTAGCACGTGTGTAGCCCAGGTCATAAGGGGCATGATGATTTGACGTCATCCCCACCTTCCTCCGGTTTATTACCGGCAGTCTCGCTAGAGTGCCCAACTTAATGATGGCAACTAACAATAGGGGTTGCGCTCGTTGCGGGACTTAACCCAACATCTCACGACACGAGCTGACGACAACCATGCACCACCTGTCACCGATGTTCCGAAGAAACTTCCTATCTCTAGGAATAGCATCGGGATGTCAAGACCTGGTAAGGTTCTTCGCGTTGCTTCGAATTAAACCACATGCTCCACCGCTTGTGCGGGCCCCCGTCAATTCCTTTGAGTTTCAACCTTGCGGTCGTACTCCCCAGGCGGAGTGCTTAATGCGTTAGCTGCGGCACTAAGCCCCGGAAAGGGCCTAACACCTAGCACTCATCGTTTACGGCGTGGACTACCAGGGTATCTAATCCTGTTTGCTCCCCACGCTTTCGAGCCTCAGCGTCAGTTACAGACCAGAGAGCCGCTTTCGCCACCGGTGTTCCTCCATATATCTACGCATTTCACCGCTACACATGGAATTCCACTCTCCCCTTCTGCACTCAAGTCTAACAGTTTCCAAAGCGAACAATGGTTAAGCCACTGCCTTTAACTTCAGACTTATTAAACCGCCTGCGCTCGCTTTACGCCCAATAAATCCGGACAACGCTCGGGACCTACGTATTACCGCGGCTGCTGGCACGTAGTTAGCCGTCCCTTTCTGGTAAGTTACCGTCACTGTGTGAACTTTCCACTCTCACACACGTTCTTCTCTTACAACAGAGCTTTACGATCCGAAAACCTTCTTCACTCACGCGGCGTTGCTCGGTCAGGGTTGCCCCCATTGCCGAAGATTCCCTACTGCTGCCTCCCGTAGGAGTCTGGGCCGTGTCTCAGTCCCAGTGTGGCCGATCACCCTCTCAGGTCGGCTATGTATCGTCGCCTTGGTGAGCCGTTACCTCACCAACTAGCTAATACAACGCAGGTCCATCTACTAGTGAAGCAATTGCTCCTTTCAAGCATCTAACATGTGTTAAATGCTGTTATGCGGTATTAGCTATCGTTTCCAATAGTTATCCCCCGCTAGTAGGCAGGTTACCTACGCGTTACTCACCCGTTCGCAACTCTTCCAACTTTAGCAAGCTAAAGTCTTCAGCGTTCTACTTGCATGTATTAGGCACGCCGCCAGCGTTCGTCCTGAGCCAGGATCAAACTCTCATTTAATCTTGTTCTCATTCTGTCACTGACAGATTTATCGTTTTTTGACAGGTTACTTTCGTAACCCGCACGTTTGGTTCGTATTGTTCAGTTTTCAAAGGTCTTTGTCTCACTCGAGACAACTTCTATATTCTATCAAATTTAATTCTCGTTGTCAACACTTTTTTCAAAGTTTTTTCAAACAAGTTTCAAATCTGATTGCCATCGTTCTCTCTCAAACAACAGCTATATTAGTTTAACATTTCTAAACGGATTTGTCAAGAACTTTTTTCAAGTTTTTCAAAACCTCTTAGAAACTCTTGCTGTCTCATGCGACAGCTATATTAGTATACTAAACTTAACTTACACTGTCAACACTTTTTTGAAAAGTTTTTCATTTTATATTATTCTTCCTTTCAAACCGTGTAATCAGCCCAATTTCGGTCACTTTTACAGCTGTTTGTTCTATTATATATATAGTAAAAAGAAGGCCAATCGGCCTTCTTTCTTGCTTATATGATGTCTTAGACTTGTTCAAAAGTTATTCTTCTGAATCATCCATCTTTTCTTTCAACTCATCATATGAAAGTGCATGTGCTTCTTCAGTATCTTCTTCTAACTCAGCAGGTACTTTACCTGTTTCATAAATTGATTTAATCTGAGCAGCATCAAGAGTTTCATATTTAAGAAGTGCTTCTGCGATAAGTTTATGAGTTTCGCGATTATTATTGATGATATCAGCAGCTTTGTTGCGTGCTTCATTAAGAAGTGCACGGACTTCATCATCAATCAATTGTGCAGTTTGAGGTGAATATGATTTTTCTGGTGATAATTGACCTGCTATCATAGCATGACTACCCTCATATTGAACTGGGCCAAGTTTTTCACTCATACCATACTCAGTGACCATTGCGCGAGCTAATTGTGTAGCTTGTTCAAAGTCATTTGATGCACCTGTTGTTTGTGCATTAAAGATAATTTCTTCAGCGACTCGACCACCCATTAAACCAGCTAATTGTTCTTTAAGATCTGACTTAGAGTGAAGCATTTGATCTTCTTTTGGAAGAGCAATCATGTAACCTCCAGCACGACCTCGAGGAACGATTGTAACTTTATGTACAACGCGAGCACTTGAGAGAACTAAACCAACAATAGTGTGTCCAGCTTCATGGTATGCGACCATTTCACGCTCACGTTGCGAAATAGTACGATCTTTCTTAGATGGACCAGCAATAACTCTATCTTCAGCTTCATCAATATCTGAAGCATCAATTTTAGTTTTATTGCGGCGAGCTGCAACAAGAGCAGCTTCATTTAAGACATTTTCAAGATCTGCACCAACAAATCCAGGGGTTTGCTGTGCGACAACTTTCAAGTTAACATCTTCTGCTAATGGTTTATTTTTAGCATGCACTCGAAGGATAGCTTCACGTCCCTTAACATCTGGGCTACCGACAAGAATTTTACGGTCAAAACGTCCTGGACGAAGAAGAGCAGGGTCTAGCACATCGCTACGGTTAGTTGCAGCAATAACGATGATATTTTCATTTCCTTCAAAACCATCCATTTCGATAAGAAGTTGGTTGAGGGTTTGTTCACGTTCATCGTTTCCGCCACCCATACCAGCACCACGGCGACGACCTACAGCATCAATTTCATCGATGAAAATGATGGCACGTTCAGCCTTCTTAGCATCTTCAAAGAGGGATCTTACACGACTTGCACCTACACCAACAAACATCTCAACAAAATCAGAAC
Organism: Streptococcus equinus; assembly: GCF_049393735.1. Classification (GTDB taxonomy): domain Bacteria; phylum Bacillota; class Bacilli; order Lactobacillales; family Streptococcaceae; genus Streptococcus; species Streptococcus equinus_G. The sequence goes on along the minus strand of NZ_CP185946.1, from coordinate 14,068 downwards.
CTGAAATTGAGAAAAATGGAACGCCTGCTTCACCGGCGACGGCTTTTGCAAGAAGTGTTTTACCTGTTCCTGGAGGGCCTTCAAGAAGGACACCTGCCGGGATACGTGCTCCAAGTGCTTTGTATTTTTTAGGATTTTTCAAGAAATCAACAACTTCAACAAGTTCTTGTTTTTCTTCTTCAGCACCTGCAACATCAGAGAATCTTACTTTTACATCACCTTTTTGTTGTGATTTAGCTCGGTTTTTACCGAAGCTCATTGCTCCACGAGCACCATTTCCTCCTTGATTCATCATCATAAAGAAGAAAACAATCACTAAGATAAGTGGAAGATAAGTAAGTGCCAACGATAACCAAGTACCGCTTGAGCTCTCTTGTTTGATATTTACATCAACATCAGCTTTTTCTGCTGCTTTAGTAAGCGAATCAATAGAAGAATCACTTGGTAAAATAATTGATGTAAATTCAGTAACTGAAGTTGAAGTGTCCCCTTCTAGAAAAGGAAGTGAAGCACTTGATTTTGTTTTTTGAGCCTTTTTGTACTTACCACTTACTTCGATGATACTTCCGCTTGGCTGGTAAGTAATTGATTTAATATCACCCGATTTAATTTGTTTAACTAAAGTCGAGTAATTAATTTGCTGGCTTTGTGTACTTGTTCCTCTTAAATAATATTGAAATGCGGTAATCGCCGCAATAATGACAAGAATATAGATAAAGGAATTTTTTACAAAGCCATTATTTTTGTTATTTTTCATATAACTAACGACTTTCTACTATTTTGAATAGATTTCTTCTTTCAAAACGCCAACATATGGTAAATTACGGTAACGTTCAGCATAGTCAAGGCCAAACCCTACAATAAACTCATTTGGTACATCGTAGCAGACATAGTCAGCTTCAATATCGACAACACGGCCTTCTGGTTTATCAAAAAGAGTTGCAATTTTAACTGAATTAGCTTTACGATATTTAAACATGTCACGAAGGTATTTAAGAGTACGTCCTGTATCAATAATATCTTCGATGAAGATGACATCACGACCTTCAATATTCGTATTGACATCTTTAAGGATTTTTACCTCACCACTACTTTGGACTCCACCATGGTAGCTAGAAACGACCATAAAATCAATTTCAACGTGCGTATCAATGTGTTTAATCAATTCTGCCATAAAGGGAACAGAACCTTTTAAAACACCAATCAATAGAGGATTTTTACCTTCATAATCTTTTGTGAGTTGTTCACCCAATTCTTTGGTTTTACTAACAATCTCCTCTTCAGAATATAACACTTTTTCAATATCTTGTTCAAGCATGACATCACCTATTTCTAATTTTTTCAATATACAATTTGCCCTCCATTATATCATGTTTAGAGGGTTTTCTCAAATAAGTTTTACCAGCAACCAGGACAAAAATTATTTTTCCATCTTGTTCACCGATAATGGCATTAGTACGTTCTTGACTTGGAATCTTTTCATCAATAAACAGCCTCCGCAATTTCTTTGAAAATTTTCCAAAATCAATACGATCACCTTCTTGTCTTCGCCGTAGAAGAACCGGATTTAGACTATAAAGGGCAATACCTTCCTTATCTTTGCTGACAAATTGAAATCGATACTGACCATAATTGACTATACTACTATAGTCTATCATCTTTTGATCCAGTTCCCTATCGGTCTTAGGGCTGATTTTTTTAATCTGAAATGCATCGTAATCCTTAACTAACCAATAATCTGATTTTATGTGATACTTCGCATTCGATTTATTTCTCAATAGCTGAAGCATCTCTTCAAATTGGCCACGAGAAACCTGTAAATCAGGGTAATTTTCTAGATAATTTTGAAAAAGAATTGTCTGAACAGCTTGAGATTGAGCCAAAAACTCAGAGCAATTCGTTACATCAATATTTTGTGTTAAATCTTGAAACGCCTGAAAAAGTTGTTCACTTTCTTCTCCAAGCTGACGAAGTCCCTGCTTAAATTTTGGATTTTCTTCTTCCAAAATTGGAATATAGCGATTTCGAATACGATTTCTCAAAAAATCCAAGGATTGATTTGAATCATCTTCAAAATGAAAAATATCTGGTAAATCTTTTTTGAAATAGTCTAAAAAGGGACGAATTAATTCACCATTAGCAAAGTGGGAGACTGCCTGAATCCCTGATAAATGACGCAAGCGACTACCACGTAAAAGTCTCATAAAGATTGTCTCTGCCTGGTCATCAGCATGATGAGCTGTTACAAGTGCCGTGTAGTTTTGCTCATTCATAACTTGCTTAAAAAAGTGATACCGGAAATCACGCGCCGTTTTTTCAGAAAAGTTTCCTGAAAAATGAGAAACATAAATTGGAATTCGATGCTCTTTTGCCCAATCTCGTAAATAATTTTCTTCTGTATCTGATTCAACACGCTGTTTATGATTGACGTGTGCAATCCCAATTTCTATACCTAAATTTTTTCGGTATATATACAAAAAGTGTAGCAGATTCATAGAATCTACTCCACCTGAGACAGCTATTAAAACTTTTTTGTGTTTGGCAAAATATGCCTTCTTTTGAATTTCTTTTACTAATTTATCATACATAAGACATCACTAATTTAAAATATTGTAAACGTCGTTAGCGATATTTGAAATATCGTCGTACGAAGCATTATCTGTAAAAATTGATAAGATAAAAGGTTCGTTAGCATAGACTATCGCAACATCATGTCTGTAGTCATAAGCATCACCGATTTTATGAGCAACTTGAACATTGATATCTTTGGAGATACGTGCTGTATCAAAATCAGTTGACGATAGATAGGAAATGATATCACCGTTTTGCTGATAGATAGCTTCCATTAAATCAGCAGCTGTTTTAGAAGACATTTCACGCGATTTCATATCAAATGCTGTATTTGTTACAGCACTAATATCTGAAGTGAAATGTTCACCATATTGTTTAGCAATATAGTAACCTAAGATGTTTGTTGCAACATTATCAGAATGCTGGCAGACAGCTTTTAACAAGTCCTCAACACTGTAATCTTTATTGTCAGCGGTCTTGCTAATTTTCCCACTACCACTTGGATTATAGGCTTTAGAAAAATTATTCACATCAGCAGTGTATCTTAATTTATCATCCATCTTAACACTGCCATCTTGGATTTTTTCTTCAACGTAGTAAAGTGTTGCGAGCTTAGCAACACTAGCTGCATACATGGTTGTATCAGAATTGATACCTGCTGTTTCTTGCGTTGATAATTGTTTAACGTAAATGGAATAATTGCCCTTATTATATTTCTGATTAAGAACTTGCTGAATTTTTTCCATACGGTTATCAGAGGTTGATAGATAGTCTTCGCTAATCCAACCTTTACCGTCAACTTTATAATAAGTGCCATGATAAGTTGTGGCTTTTTGAGTAACTGTAACAGCTGAATAAGCTGTTAAATCAGTCTGAACTTCATGTGTACCTACAACATACGGTGCTTGATACACTTTGAAATCCTCTTTTAGCCAATATTTTTCGTTGTCAGATTCTTGACTAAGAACCACATCATCGTAAATCAATTGATGACTCGCCTCAATATAAGAACCATTTGATAATTTAAAGACAGGTTCTGAATTATCGTTAACGGATAAATCAATAACATCTAAATGATGATTAGCAGCAAGTGACCCTGATACAGTTGTCAAATTACTATCTTTAAAAACATCGGTTGCTTGTATAAGAATCGGATTTGACGGTAGTGAGTCATAATAAGCTGCTGTTGTTGCAATACCAGCAGCCAATTGATACTTTTCAACATTAGTTAAATCAACATTTTTTTCAGTACTAACAGCAGAAAGAGAAGTCAAGAAAAATGGTATTAGCATCACTGCGAATAATTTTTTCATTGGCTCCTCCTTTCATTATTTTTTTGGTGTTTGATGATTTTCTTCACGTAATTTTTGATTTTCTTTTGCCAATTCTTCTAATTTTTCATCGGAATAGGCTAAAAATTTTTCAATTGTTTCGATTAAATTTTCCATATTATTTTGGTAATAAATTTGGCAATGGATAAACTGTTTCGCCTGAGCGTGACAAATAGTATTTAGCTCGAGCGTATTTTTCAACATATGTGTCATCTTTTAAGCGATTAGCCAAGACTTTTTCTGCATCTGTCTCAACAACTAAGTTATTGTAAGTTTTTTGAAGTGATACAACTTTATCTTTACGCTCTTGCAGTGTTTGATAACTTTTGACAAGATTATATGTCGGTAAAATGAACAACAACATTACAACAATCAAAATCCATCCCATAAAACGATTGCGCTTGCGATTTTCCTCTTCAAGGTAACGTTTTTTGGTGTTCTCATCGTTGATGTATTGATTGTTCAACTGAACGATATTAGGCTTCTCCATCCGCTTCTATCCTTGTTTCATTAATGATTTCATACATTTTAGTAGCATCTTCTTTTTTGGTACTGTCTTTCATTTCTAGAACACGTACTGTTAGCAATTTATTTCCAAAACGAATTTCAACTTCGTCGTTAAGTTTTAAATCTGTTGATGATTTGGCTAAGATGCCATTAACTTTGATACGTCCTTTATCAGCAACTTCTTTTGCTACTGGACGACGTTTAATAATACGGGATACTTTTAAATATTTATCTAGTCTCATATATTTTACCTCGCAATCTTTTCTATTTTATCACTTTTTTTCAGAAAATAGATGCTTTCAATCTGTTTGTTAAGATAATGTAATAAAAAGAGAGCAAGTGCTCTCTTAATGAAAATACTACCCTTACTATAGTAAGTATAAAAATGTTCGACGTGAAACATTATCAAAATTCTTTAACAGCTAGTCTTCTTGGGCTTTTCTGGCTTTGATTTCAGCTAGCATGCTACCAAATTTTTGAAGTTCTTCTAGGATTTCGTAATCTTTTTTACCTCTGACATTGAACGTAATTTCAATCTTACCTTGATTTTCTCCAATACGAGCTTTCAAATTTGTTTTAGAAAGAGCCTCAAAATAATCTTGTGTTAAATAGTGTTGCAGTGAAGCTTTCTCAAAACGTACCAACAAATTGTTATCTTTACGTTCAACAAGTTCAGTAAAGGCATTGTCCATATACGATTTCACAAGACCAATCTCAAGAAGGTAAGCAACCTGATCTGGATACTCTCCAAAACGGTCAATCAATTCATCCTGTAAAGTTTGATAATCATTTTGACTTTCAATTTCACGAATGCGTTTGTAGATTTCGATTTTTTGACGTTCGTCATCAATATAATCACTTGGAAGATAAGCATCAATTTGTAGATTGATCTCAGCATTGCTCTTACGACGTGTTTGAGATTTGCCCTGCTTCTTAGCAATAGCTTCTTCTAGCAGTTGGGAATACATTTCAAAACCAACTGAATCGATAAAACCACTTTGTGAGGCACCAAGGATGTTTCCGGCACCACGAATAGACAGATCTCGCATTGCAATCTTGAAACCAGATCCAAGTTCTGTAAAACCTTTGATAGCATCCAAACGTTTCTCAGAAACTTCTGTCAAAATCTTGTCTGGGCGATACATGAGATAAGCATAAGCAATACGATTAGAACGCCCAACACGACCACGAAGTTGATACAAAGTTGACAAACCCATATGGTCAGCATTTTCAATGAAAAGTGTATTAACATTTGAAATATCAACGCCTGTTTCAATGATAGTTGTCGCAACAAGAACATCGTAAACACCTTCAATAAAATCCATCAACGTGTTTTCAAGTTGAATCTCACTCATTTGACCATGAACAAAACCAATGCTTGCTTCAGGAACCAACTCTTGCAGTTCTGATACTTTTTGGTCAATCGTGTCAACTCGATTATAAACGTAGAAAACTTGACCACCACGGTCCATTTCACGAATAATGGCTTCGCGAATCAAACCAGGATTAGTTTCCAAAACATAAGTTTGAACAGGATAACGATTTGTCGGTGGCGTTTCGATAACTGACAAATCACGAATTCCAAGCATGGACATATGCAAAGTTCGTGGAATTGGTGTTGCCGTTAACGTTAGCACGTCGACTTTAGTTTTAAGCTCTTTTAATTTTTCCTTGTGCTTAACACCAAAACGCTGTTCTTCATCAATAATAATCAGGCCCAAATCAGCAAATTCAACGTCTTTAGACAAGAGTCGATGCGTACCAATAATGATATCAACTTGACCTTGTTTTAATTTCTCTAAAGTCTCATTTTGTTCTTTTTTACTTTGAAAACGGCTAAGAACAGCCACCTCTACAGGATAATTATCAAAACGCTCTGAGAAATTTGTGAAGTGCTGTTGTGCAAGAACAGTAGTTGGCACCAAAACAGCTACTTGCTTGTGGTCATTAACTGCCTTGAAGGCTGCACGCATAGCAACTTCTGTTTTACCAAAACCAACATCACCTACCAAAAGACGATCCATAGGTTTAGCTTCTTCCATGTCGTGTTTGATTTCTTTGATTGAACGAAGTTGATCTTCTGTCTCAACATAAGCAAAATCATCATCAAACTCTCGTTGAAGATCATCGTCTGGTGAGAAGGCAAAACCTTTCATCTGACTACGTTCGGCGTATAATTTCAATAAATCATCAGCAATATCTTCAACTTGCTTAGAAACTTTTTGTTTAGTCTTTTGGAAACGACCATCATTTAATTTATTGATTTTAGGCTCTTTACCGTCAGCTGAAACATATTTTGATAAACTTTCAATCTGCTCAACTGGCAAGGAAATTGTCGAAGAACCTTGATATTGGATAGTTAGATAGTCACGATGCACACCGTGAATTTCAATTGTCTCAATTCCCAAAAACTTACCAATCCCATGAACATGGTGAACAACATAATCACCTTTAGAAAGTTCATTATAGTCTTTTAGACGTTCAGCATTGCTGATATTTGAACGACGAATGCGACGTTTGACTTTCTTATGATAAATTTCATGCTCTGTAATTAAGACGATTTTTTCATCAGCAAAGTAAAAACCATTTGAAAGGTTTCCAGTAATTAGCTGAGCCTGATGTTCTTGCACTTCATCTGCAGAAACCATCGGCAAATCTAAACCATACTCTTGTAAATTTTCTTGTAGACGCTCTAAGCCATGTTGTGTATCCGACTGAATTAGAATAGTTGCTTTAGACTTTTGATAGCGATTAATTTCATCAATCAACAATGGAAATTGATTGAAAAATTCCTGCATAGGATACTGCGTAAAATTGTGCAAACTATCAAATTTTAAATTTCCCAATCCTTTATGGAAATTTGAAAAGAAGGTTGCTGGCTGATACTGACGCAAATCCTTATAAATATCAGCAAAGTAAACCAAACTTGACACAGCTTTACCACGTTGTAAATCCTCTGTCAACAAGTTTGCAACCTCTAAATCAAACTTAGCATTGCGATCAACAATCTTTTGATAATCATCAAAGAACACCGGTATCCCTTTTGGAATATAATCCAAAAGCGTCCACTCTTTAGCATAAAAGAGTGATAAGAAACGTCTTATATCCTGATGACGATAATTTTCTTGAGTTGCAGCATAGAGTTCGCTTAGATAAGCATGTTGATTATCCTTAGCTGTCTCTAAGTACTTTTCAAAAGCCGTACTAGCCCTGATAAAGTCTTCTTCAGACAAAATCAATTCATCTGCTGGATAGATTGTAACTTGATCAACATTACTAAGTGATTTTTGGGTCTCAGCATCGAACTCACGAATACCATCGACTTCATCGCCAAAGAATTCCAAACGATAAGGATAGTCAGCCGTTACCTCATAAATGTCTACAATATCACCACGTCTGCTAAACTCTCCAGGATTTAAAACTTGGGATACCTTCTGGTAACCTACGTTTGACAAAACCTTTACAATCTTGTCAAGGTTGTAATCCTCACCAACAGCAAATTTCAACTGACTCTCAGCATAAGTTTTAGGATTTGGTAATAAGACTCGTGCCCCTACCAAGCTCGTAATTAAAATTCCTGTTTGTGTAGTATCTTGTAAAAAATTTAAAGCTTCCAATCGCGAATGTGCTTTATCCATAGATGCAAAAATAAATTCTGCTGCTGCAACGTCATCCGCAAAAAATGTATAAACCTTATCCTCACCGATTAGCCCAGATAAATCACTAGCTAATTTTTCAACTTCATTTTGAGTTGATGTCAAAACGACAATTTTTTCTTCATTTGCCTGATAAGCCGAAGCAATGGCAAGAGCCTTGCTGGCCCCTGACAACCCCATGATAAGCTGTCTTCCAAGATTTGAAACTCCTCTATGCCATGTTTGAATCAGCTTATTCTGGCTAAATAAATCAATGATATTCATAAGACTTTACCCATTAAATTTTTGCATTGTCTTCACAAAGTCTGCTTCCTGTAAATAAAATTGAACGGCATCATTCACTTTTTCAAGTGTATTAGTTACTGTTATGTAATCATCTTTATCAAATTTTCCAAGAACGTGATCAACAACTGAGCGTCCTTGTTTTGGACGTCCAATACCAACTTTAATACGGTCAAATGCTTGTGTTCCTGTATGAGCAATAATTGATTTGATACCGTTATGACCACCAGCAGAGCCTTTTTGACGAAGACGAATACGGCCAACTTCCATATCTAAATCATCATAGATAACCAAGAAATCTTCAAGATTAATATTATAGTAAGTCAACAAAGCGTGCACTGCAATTCCTGAATTATTCATAAAAGTGGTAGGTTTTACAAGATAAACTTTTTCGCCGTTGATAAAAGCAGAGCCAACTTCTGCTTTAAAGTTTTTATCTTCTGAAAATGTCACATTTAAGTCTTTGGCTAGACGGTCAATTGCCATAAAACCAATATTGTGACGTGTTTCGTGATATTTACTGCCTGGATTTCCCAGACCAACAATCATTTTTACCATTATTTTTCCTTTCAAATGTCAAAAGGGCTGGAAAAAATTTTTCCAACCTCATTGATTTTCAATTATTAATTAGCTTAGACGTTAAAGCGGAATTCCATGATGTCACCATCTTGAACCACATAATCTTTCCCTTCTTCACGAAGACGACCTGCTTCTTTGACAGCTTTTTCTGAACCGTATTTGATTAAATCATCGTAAGACATTGTAATTGCACGGATGAATCCACGTTCGAAGTCAGAGTGAATGATACCAGCTGCTTGAGGTGCTTTGATACCACGTTTAAATGTCCATGCACGAACTTCTTTTTCACCTGCAGTGAAATAAGTTCCAAGACCAAGCAAGTGGTAAGCTGCACGAGTCAAACGATCGACACCAGATTCTTTCAATCCAAGATCTTCAAGGAAGAATTCTTTATCTTCATCATCAAGTTCTGAAATTTCTTCCTCCGCACGCGCTGAGATAACAACAACTTCAGCATTTTCAGTTGCTGCAAATTCACGAATTTGTTTCACATATTCGATATCATCTGGATTAGCAACTTTATCTTCATCAACGTTTGCTACGTAAAGAACTGGTTTTGTTGTCAAAAGGAACAATTGTTTAACAATTTTTTGTTCATCTTCTGTAAATTCAATTGTACGAGCTGATTTACCATCTTCAAGTACTGGTTTGATTTTTTGAAGAACGTTAAATTCTGCAATAGAATCTTTATCTTTTTGTGTACGTGCCACTTTTTCAACACGCGCATAGCGTTTGTTAACTGATTCTAAGTCAGCAAGAATCAATTCCAAGTTGATTGTATCAATATCAGCAAGTGGATCAACAAAGGCATCTTCACGACCTTGTTCACGCATAACGTTTTCGTCATCAAATGCACGAACAACGTGAACAATCGCATCAACTTCACGAATGTTAGCAAGGAATTTATTACCAAGACCTTCACCACGAGATGCACCTTTTACGATACCTGCAATATCAGTAAATTCAAATGTTGTTGGAACTGTTTTTTTAGGTGTAATAAGTTCAGTCAATTTTTGTAGACGTTCATCTGGAACTTCTACCATACCAACGTTAGGGTCAATTGTCGCGAAAGGATAGTTAGCAGCTTCCGCACCTGCCTTTGTAATCGCATTAAAAAGTGTTGATTTTCCGACGTTTGGTAAACCAACGATACCTGCTGTTAAAGCCATATTTTATTAGTCTCCGTTAAATTTATTCAATCAAAACTATTATAGCATAAAATCCAACAAAAAAGCCTGCTATATGCGCAGACTTAATTAAATTGATATATTCTTATGACAATACTTTTTTCAATTTACGTTCAAAATCATGACGACTCATCATGACAATATGGTCACAGTTCGTGCAGCGAATTTTAATATCAGCACCAACACGAACAACTTCCCACTCATTCGCTTTTTTACCAGTGGCTTTGATAGTGCATGCATGAGGTTTTTTCATTTCAACAAGGCTTCCAATTTCGTACATGATTTCTCCTTTACAAATAAATATAACGTTTCTGAGGTGATAAAGTCACTTCATCAAGCGATACAATTTCTCCATCAATCTCGATTAGGCTGCTCTCAGCTGGTTTTAGAGTGATTTTTCGGTAAGTCTGATGCTGGAAATAGTTGAGTTGCTTGTGCTGTTTCAAAACTAAAGTAAGCAGCACCAAGGCTCGTTTCCACAAAGTTTCACCTGTAGCATAAACACAATCTAAGTTTCCCGAGTAGGCCGTCGCATCTGGCCAAATCATCACACCACCACCAAAATAAGTGTTGTTTGCTAGTGAAAAGAAGAAAAGGTCTTTCAACTCAATAGACTCTCCCACTTCATTTTCTAAAACAAGTGAAGCAAATGCTGGTTTCTTAATCAAACACTGAATTGCCGTTAAAACATAGATTAAATTTCCTAAATGATATTTATTGAGTTTCGCTTTAAGCTGTGAATGTTCAACGTGATTAATCACCCATGAAGCAAAACCAAGGTCTAAACTATTTAACACTAAACCTTTCTGATAAGTGAAAACATTGATCTCTTTTGGCGCTTTTTCCAGTGATTTAATTAGCTGCATGGGATTTTTTCTTAAATCAAGAGCACGCGCAAAATCATTTCCCGAACCAATCGGATAATAAGCAAATGGAATCTCAGCTGGCCAATGATACAAAACTTTAGACAAAGTTCCATCACCACCAAGAATCAATAACTTATCTTGGGAGCATTGAAAAGATTTTAAAACTTGTTTAACTTGATTTTCTTCATCATTTCGATATCGCGTAAAAAAAGCAATTACGTCTTGTTCTGAGTGATTTTTCAATGTTGCAATAATATCTTTGGCACTACGATTTCCTGAATGAGGATTAGCAATAATATAAAGTGTCATATCAAAAGATATTATAACATAAAAAGCAAGAGCACTGCATAGACAGTACCCTTGCCGGAGATTATGAAAAAGAAAAGTTTTAGGATGATTATAGTATACGAAGTCATCCTTAAAGTTTCCTTAAAGATTTTTAGTTTGTACGAACTGGTGTGATAAGTTGGATAAGATTTTCAGCATCATCACCTGGTACCAAAGTAAATGGACGTACTGGTGAGATGAAACGGATAATAACTGTTTCACTCTTCAAAGCTTTAAGAGCTTCAATCAGATAAGTTGGGTTAAAGCTGATTGTTAAATCGCTACCTGATTGGTCAATGATATCAAGTTCTTCGTTAACTTTACCAACTTCTGGAGAGTTAACGTGTGCTGATACGCTGTTATTTGTAATTTCAAGTTTAACAGTACCATTTTGTGTAGCATTTGAAATCAAGTGAGCACGTTCCATAGCTGAACGAAGAGCGTTGGTATTAAATGTGACTTCAGTTTCAAATGAATTTGTCAACAAACGGTCAGTGTCAGGATAATTTCCTTCTAGTAGACGTGTGTAGAAACTAATGTAGTCACTTCTAAAGAGCATTTGGCTATCTGAGAAGAAGACTTCGACAGTTTCAATATCATCTGTAAATACAGCCGCAAATTCGCGAAGTGATTTACTTGGAACAACAACATTAAAGTCGTTTGATGTATTTTCCAAAGTCAATTTACGTTGGCTCATACGGTGTGAGTCAGTTGCTACTGCTTTGAAATCTTTGTGATCACTAAGAACCATGTGAACACCTGTCAAAATTGGACGACTTTCTTGAAGACTAGCTGCAAATGCTGTTTCAGTGATAATTGATTTTAATAGTTTTGTTTCAATAACAAGTGGGTTTTCAGTCGCCATTTCTTGAAGACGAGGATAAAGGTCAACATCTTTTCCTTTAAGTGTGATTTCTGATTTACCACTTGTCAATACGATTTGGTGACTTTCAATTTCTTCAAAATCTAATGTTACATCTGGAAGACTTGAAACAATATTAATAAAGAAGTTCGCTTCTAATAGTACTGCACCTGGTGATGTAATTAATAGACCTGCATTTTCATTTGTTGTTGGAATTGTGTTTTCAATAGAAATTTGTCCATTAGAACCAGTTAAAGTAATGTTGTTGTTTTGTACTTCAATTTTGATAGTAGATAAAATTGGAAGTGCGTTCTTCGTAGAGATTGCTCTCTTAGTTGCATTCAATGCTTGAAGAAAGAATGATTTATTAATTGAGAATTTTATCATGAGATAACTCCTTTATTTTATAAGTATTAAGTTAGTAGTAGTAGTAGGTCCTGTTTAAACTGTTGATAACTCTAAAAACGCTAGAAAAATCAGCGAAAGAGAGTTGTTCACAACTTGTGGATAACTCTATAAAATTTTGGCACGTTATCCACACCCACTATTTAATCTTGTTTTTGATAGTTTCGATTTCAATACGTAGGTTGTTATCTTGAGCTATCATATTTTTGATTTTATTATAAGCGTGTAGGACCGTTGAGTGGTCACGTCCACCAAATTCCTTACCGATTTTCGGAAGTGAGTTATCTGTCATTTCACGTGTGAGGTACATTGCTACTTGTCGCGCCAAAACGATATCTTGTGTTCGTTTGGTTGCTTTAATTTCTTTAACAGTAACGCCATAGAATTTTCCAACTTGACTTTGGATTTCTTCGATTGGGATTACTGTCATTTTTGGACCATCTTGCTTACGTGCACGAATGGCTTCTGCAGCAATATCAACTGTGATTGTTTTAGCTTTTTTGATACTTGCAACAAGACTAATATCTTTCAAAGCCCCTTCTAGATCACGCACGTTAGAATCAAACTGTCCTGCAAGATATTCAATAGTATCCTGCGGGAACACAAAATCATATTCTTGTGTTTTGTTTGTCAAAATGGCAACACGTGTTTCAAAATCAGGTGGTGTGATATTGATAGTTAATCCCCATTTGAAGCGCGTGACCAAACGTTGCTCCAAGTTATCCAAGTGATCTGGCGTACGGTCACTAGTGAGTACGATTTGCTTATTGTTATCGTAAAGTGCATTGAAGGTATTGAAAAATTCTTCTTGCGTACCAGATAGTGTTTTTTTCGCTAAAGATTGGATATCATCAATCAGCAAGACATCAAGATTACGGAATTTTTCTTTTAATTCTTCCATAGTATCCAATCGAATATGGATAACAAATTCATTGATGAAATTTTCTGCAGTGATGTACTTCACACGTGCCTTAGGATTGTTTTGAAGTACGGCATTACCAATGGCGTTTAGCAAGTGAGTTTTTCCAAGTCCGGGTCCACCCCAAATAAATAAAGGGTTGTAAGTTGTTCCTGGAGCGTCCGCAACGGCGTAAGACGCAGAAAAAGCCCAACGGTTTTCATCACCTTGTACAAAGTTGTCAAAAGTGTACTTTGTATTTAGGTCTGAGTCAACCTGTGGCAGGTTACTTTTTTGTGGTGCTTGGAGAACTTGGGATGTTGGTTCAGCTACTGCTTGTTTGGCTAAATCTTCTTCGAAAACATAGTTTACTACAATTTCAGCGTTATAAACCTCGAAACCAGCCGTTAAAATGATTGGTTTCAAATTTTTATCCCAAAATAGTTCTTTCATAGGGTCCAAGTAAATTGTTGCTGTATTTTGCTCAATTTGAATCAGCCTGGCATCTAAAACGAAAAATTCATACGTTGCTTGTTTTAGTTGACTTTTTGCTAACTCGAGAACCCTATTCCAAAAAATTTGTTCATTTTCAGTCAT